>NZ_FNDG01000016.1 GCF_900100535.1 Phytopseudomonas flavescens | reverse complement strand
TGTGTGGCGGCGCAAACCCAAGCAGGAAGTGATGATCCACTCAGACCAGGGCAGCCAGTTCAGCAGCCTGGACTGGCAAAGTTTCCTCAAGGCCAACAACCTAATCAGTAGCATGAGCCGGCGCGGTAACTGTCACGACAACGCCGTGGCAGAGAGCTTTTTCCAACTGCTGAAGCGCGAACGCATCAGGCGGAAAACCTACGGCACTCGTGAAGAAGCACGCGCTGATGTGTTCGATTACATCGAGATGTTTTATAACCCTAAACGCCGGCACAGCAGCGCTATGCAGCTATCGCCAGTGGATTTTGAAAAGCGCTATTTCCAGAGCTTGGAAAGTGTCTAGGAAAGCCGGGGCGATTCAGAACGAAAAATTATAAATGAGCGATTTGGCAGAGACTCTCGCTGCATACGTCATGCGTTCAAGATTGTAGGGGTTCAGGAATCTATTGTCAATGTAGAAAAATACTCTACTTGCAATGTATGTGGATTTTAGAACTAGTTTTTCACCTGTAGGATGGGGGAGTTAAGAGTTGAAGTTCTGGATGTACAAGCCGTCATGTGAGCCATCCAGAAAGGTGGAGAGAGTCATATTTAATGAGTTTGTTTCTATGTTCAAGGAGAGTGAACAATGAGCATGCTGAGTGCAGCGGTACACGCGGAGCTTGCAGATGCAAGCTATGCCGATTTTGAAGAAGCACGCAGGCCTGATGGCTCGTTTGATTTTGATGATCTGAAAACTGCGCTTGAGCGTATCGGCCATAAGGAGGATGAGCCCAAAGATCCCAACACAGGCTTCTCCTCTTTTCAGGCCGACGCCTTCCTGCAACGCTGGGACATCATCAACCACCAACCCGATATGGAGTCCGCCTTCTCCGCGACGCTGTTCAAGAGCAAGGATCCGAATGCCGAACAGCCCTATGTCCTGGCCGTAAGACAGATCAAAAGTTTAGCGCATGTCCTGTATCACTTTCCCGGCGGACGAGTAGTTGAAACCCAGATTTTGGAGCGAGTGGCATGATTGCCCTGGCTTACCTGGCATTTTTTTTGGCCTATGGGCTTATTTCAGTTTTAGTGGTCAGTAAGTCCTACCGGGTTAGTAGGAGACGTTATGGGAAAGGTTGGGTTGGTGGCTGGTTTGCCGCTTTGATCATGTATAACCTGGTGTTTTGGGACTGGATACCTGTCTATGTGATGTATAAGTACTATTGCGCAACTGAAGCGGGAGCCTGGGTATATAAAAGTCCCGAGCAGTGGATTAAGGAAAATCCAGGCGCAGTCGGGCAGTTGTGGGGTGATGACTACATAAGGCCGATAGAGCGATTTTCTGATCAGCGTCAGCGTATATGGTATTCAGAATTGGTTTATGGGGAAACTATAAAGCAAGCGAGATATAGCGGAGGGTTACTAAGGCGTACTGAGAGGCTGTTGGTGGATGCACGTAGTGGTGATGAACTTTCTCGCGCTGTGCAATTTGAGAAAATTAACGAAAGTGCTTTTTCGCTTGGTCATGCCACTGTTAGAGATTTCAAGATCTGGTTGGTGATTGGTGGTAATGATTGCGTGGATGAGTCTGGCCAGAATTACTTTGTGCTCGATGCGCGAAATGGGAAAGAATTAATCAAACTTGGTCGAGGTGTGGGAAATGACAATGGACGTTGAATTTACAGCCAACATGGCTGAGTTGGCTGAAGCTGCGTATGCATTATTTGACTCGGAAAAAACAGTACGAGAGTCACTGATTGATTCTGGCTTTGCTGAGTCTCAAACCGACGCCTTCCTGCAACGCTGGAACATCATCCACCACCAACCCGATACGGAGTCCGGCTTTTCCGCGACGCTGTTCAAGAGCAAGAATCCGAATGCCGAACAACCCTATGTCCTGGCCATTCGCGGAACGGCCGGTTTTCAGGATCTGGTGGTCACCGACGGCTCGGATATCGTGGTGGACGGCCTGGCTATCGACCAGATCGTTGACCTATGGAACTACTGGGGGCAATTGACCACGCCGAAGGGGCAGGCATTTACCGGTGCTCAGTTGGTAACCCTTGAGCAGGAAACCGCCTATCTGGCCATGGCGAAGACGGGACAGTTCATCCCGACCCTGAACATGACCGCAAACACCTATCTGGCATGGTTGTATTCCCGTACCGACATCATTATCGACAATGGCCCTTTCGGCGAGCGTGTGCGTACTATCGAAGTCGTATCATTGGGGACGGATGATCCAGATTTTTCCGGTGTACTCGATACGCCGTTGACGGCCGATCTGCTCAGTGGCGTGACCGGTCATTCCCTGGGCGGACATCTATCGGCCGCCTTGACCCGGCTGGTTCCCGGCATCGAGGCGCTGACTATCAATGGCGCGGGGTTCATGACCGGGGTGATTTCCGGGGTGGGCGCAGACGCCGAGCTCAATGTGCGTAATCTGTTCGGCCTGCTCGGCGGCTTGGATGAGTTCGATCCGCAGCGAATCCTCAATCTTTATGGCGACAAGATGCCGGAGTTCGTGACCCAGAACCAGGTTTTCGGATTGGTGCAGCAGGGCGGACATGATGCGATCTTCATCGAGCAGGATCCGTGGCATGGTCATACGCTGGGACATGGCTCCGCGCAGATGACGGACAGCCTGGCGATCTATCGTTTGCTGAACGTCATCGATGGTGCCATAGCGGTTCCCTATGTCACGCATCTGCTTGAAGCGGCCGCGAACGTGGCCAGCCATAGCCTTGAAGGCGTGCTCAACGCGGTGGGCGATCTTCTCGGTGCGGGCACTTCCGTCGGCATTAATGATCGGGAGGCATTTTATGCGCGTCTGTCGGCCATATACGAGGAGTTACTCGTCGATCCAACTGCGCTCGAACCCGAATTGAAACCCGCCTATGAGGGGTTGCGCATCGTCGAGACGAGTTCGTTTGCCGATAGCGCCCTCGAGGATACGCCCAGAGGGCTGGCCTATCGCTATGCGCTGCAGGCGCTCAACTCCTTCTCATTGCTCGGCCTGGACTACGACGCACACAACATAGAGGGTGCTCTGGATCTGTACGATCCGGCAACGGGCCAGGGCGAGCTGACCCCCGAATGGCTACGTGATCGGGCGGAACTGCTGCATTGGAAGTCGGAACTGGCATTGATCGACGGTGTTACCGATCCGCAGATTCCCCTAGCCGATGGCGACCGGGGGCTGTTGCTGGAGGATCGGGCCACGGGGCAGATTATGCACATCCACGAGGTGGGGGATGTTTCGCAGATCATTTTCGGTAAGAACGATGCCGACCTCATCGAGTCGCCACAGGGTTCCCTGGCGGGGCACCGATTCTACGGCGGCGGCGGCAACGACACCCTCAAAGGCGAAGCTGGCAACGACTACCTCGAAGGTGACAGCGGCAATGACATCCTGATCGGCGGTGCCGGTAACGATACGTTGATTGGCGGAACTGACAATGATCGCTATGAGTTCTCAACCGGCGATGGTCACGACACGCTGATCGATGCTGATGGGCTGGGCGGGTTGTGGATAGATGGGGTGCATTACACCTTAGCGCAGCGCTGGGCTCCTGACGCCGATAGCTGGCATAGCGATGACGGCAAAATCAAATTCCTGCGCTCCGGCTCCGATCTGTTAGTGCTGTACGGGCAGGGTGACAGCATCCTGATCCGCAACTACGTGGTGGGAGCGCTAGGGCTACGTCTTGAGGAGACCGAAGTCACAGAAGTCCCAAGTCATGCAGGCCTCGTCAGTGGCACTCTTGAAATCGATTACTTGGCCGGTACAGCTGGTGATGAGCTGATCCTCGGCCTGAGCGGTAATGACTGGGTAAATTATGACGACAACCAAGGGGGCAACGACACCATCGTGGGTGGGGCCGGCAGCGACCGCTTGTTTGGAGGCTCAGGCAATGACCGCATATATGCGTATGAAATCGATGAATACGGCCCGCCCAGTGCCGTCGGCCCTAACGGAGGCATAACAGGCGACTGGCTCGATGGGCGTGACGGTGATGACCTATTGGTTGGCTCTGGCGGTAATGATGGGCTTTTCGGCGGGGCTGGCTCGGATACCATTTTGGGTGGAGATGGTGACGATATCATCCTGGCTGATACTACCACTTGGGGACTGCAGAATACCCCTTACTTCCAAGTCCGCAACGTCGCGATTGGACAGGATCAACAACCCGTCGTCACTGTTTCAAGCTTCGTGAGTCCTGCCCCACGAAACCAGGCCGGAAACGATGTTGTTTTCGCTGGCGAGGGTAACGATATCGTCGATGGCTATGCTGGTAATGACTACCTGGAAGGCAATGGAGGACACGATTTTCTGCTGGGTGGTGAAGGCAATGACACGCTAAATGGTGGAGAGGGTAATGACACCCTGCATGGGGATGGATTTGATGGCATGTCTGAGGCGTTCCCAAGCGCACGCTTGCCAGGCGATCTGCATGGAGATGATTTACTGATTGGTGGTCAGGGCAACGATCAAATATATGGTAATGGTGGAAGTGATCGACTGTACGGCAACCAAGGTAACGATACGTTAATTGGTGATGATCGCACCACGCCAGCTCACTATCACGGCAATGATTTCCTCGATGGCGGGGCGGATAGTGACGTGCTGCTTGGCATGGGCGGTGACGACACCCTATATGGCGGTGAGGGTAATGATTGGCTGGCGGGTGAGGATCACCTGAGTTTGGATCAGGTGTCTTCACTCACGGGCAATGACTGGCTAGATGGCGGGGCAGGAAACGATAACCTGCTTGGAGGCAATGGTGATGACTACCTCGATGGTGGAGAAGGACTGGATAACCTCTGGGGCGGTGTAGGAAACGATACGTTAAAGGGCGGCGCCGATGCTGATTACCTGAAGGACGAGGACGGAGAGAACTTTTTCGAGGGTGGTAGCGGCGATGACACGCTTGAGGGAGGGGGCGGGAATGACCGTTACTTTTTCTCTAAAGGTGACGGCGTGGACTTCCTAACAGATAAGGGAGGGATCAATTCGGTCACCTTTGGCGAAGGAGTTGTAAGTGAGTCCTTGAATATCGGGAAGGCATATAATTCTGAGGGTGTTAGTTATCTCACCGTCAGCTATGAGGGCGGCACCATATATATTGAGAATGGCATGGCTGGCGCCATTTCTGATTTTTATTTTCATGACGGATCAACACTACCGTTGAGCACAATGCTAGCTGAAGTAGGTGGGCTTACTCTTTTTGCACCGGAGTCTGGCGGGCAGTTACAGGGGAGTGACGCAGGAGATATTCTTTCTGGATCTCTAGGGCATGACCTGATAGATGCTGCAGGCGGAAATGATCACCTGTATGGTAATGGAGGTAACGATACCTTATTCGGGGGTGCTGGTGACGACAGTATTGCCGGTGGCTCCGGCGATGATCACCTGCAGGGAGATGCAGGTAATGACACGCTTGTTGGCGGTACTGGCAATGATACTTTGCTTGGCGGCGGTGGCGATGACGGCCTGTCTGGCGGAGGCGGCCAAGATTGGCTGGTTGGTTCGGAGGGCAATGACACGTTATCTGGTGGGGCGGGAGACGATACATTAGAGGGCGGGGCGGGTGTAGATACTTATCTATTTTCTGCCGGATCAGGTCACGACCTCATTCGAGATGATGATGGCGAGTATTCAGTCTTGAAATTATCTCGCGACATCGCCCTAGCGGATCTTCAGAGCAGGAGGGAGGGCAATGATTTACTGATTGAATACAAAGATGGTAGCCACAGCCTACGTATCGAAAGTTATTACTCAGCCTCTGTTGTCTGGGAAGTGGCTGACGATGATGGCCGCAGTCAATCTATGGACGCGTTTCTCTTCGAACTTTCCGAAAACAGTTCAATGGATATCACTTTTTGGGAGAACAAGTTCAAGCAACAAGTCCAGGCAGCGTTTGCTACTCAACATGAAGAAAATGGGGGGGAGCTTGAGAACGATGGCTACTTCCATTATTACCGCAGAGAGAAAAGTTGGGAGTCGGATGGCGCCTACGGCGCGGTATTTAAAGAGTTTTCCGTATCCGATGAGCCAATGTTTGAATATGAGGGGGCTTATTTTTCCACCATAATTCAAACCTCTGCTCAGCGTGATGAATATGTTGCGACAACTAAATCTATTCATAGCGTTTCTTCAGGAGGCTTGTTTTCTCTTGGGGGAGGGGCTATCTATGTTTCTGCCAGTGATATGCAGAAGCTCTCCGCCAATCAGGGAGTTGGATATGGCACGCAAGGTTCATACACACCTGTTTATTCGTCTGAGGAGCCGAATAAGCTTGTAGGCGTCATCATTGAGCCGAGTCAGGGGCAAGGTGAGGGGCAGGTCTCGGGATTGCCATCAACTGTTATCGCATATTCTAAATATTGGTCATGGGACGATACGGTATACAAAGTGATCAATGGAGATGATCAGGGGCGTACCTATAGAGTTGGGCGGGGGCAAATTATTCGAGCCGGCTCGGGGAGTGATCTCATGATTGGATACCCCGGTAGTCTCGAGACGAAAAATATGGGTGTCTATTTCTCGGGCGGTGCAGGTGAAGATACTCTTTTGGGCTCATACGAAGCTGATTATTTAATAGGCGGCACAGGAAACGACCTATTAATGGGCGGAGGAGGGGCGGACACTTATGTCTTTTACTCCGGTGACGGCGTTGACATCGTTAATGATTTTCCTTTGCCATCTAATACCGATTTTAATGGTGAGGGTGGATATACATACCTAGAGACATCAGAGGCCGCGAAGCTAGATAAGATAGTGCTGCCGCAAACAGCAACATTAGAAAGTGTTACCCTCGCGTGGGGGCAGGTGCTGGCTCAGGTGAACGCCGGTAAGCCTGAATGGTTTCAGGCGGATGGGAGTAATGAAGTATTTTACAACAGCTTTGGTGAGCCTACTCATCGGTCGCTGCGAGTTCTAGTCACTCTTGATATCAATCTAGGTGACGGTCAGGTAATTCGGGTTGTGATGCCATCCTCTGATAGTCCGCAAGGCTCTGGTGTAGAGCTTTACCAGCTTGGTGATGGCTCAATTTTAACGCAGAAGCAACTACTGGATTATTTTGGTATGGGGGATGTTCCTGATATATCAACTCAAGGGCAGGAACTTCGTGTCAGTGATGCGGTAGGGCAAGGTGATGGATATTTTCCGTTGCAGGGCATGTTCGGCAATGACACTTTGTACTCCGGTGAGGGGGATGACTACCTAATTGGCGGAGGTGGTGACGATCTTTTATATGGCAGCCAGGGCTACGATATCCTAGAAGGGGGGCTGGGGGCGGATACCTATTACATCTACAGTAATAATGGGGATTATGATTCACGTAATGTAACCCGAATACGTGATGTCGATGGAGTGGGCGCAATTTTCATTGACGATGTAAAGCTCGATAAGTCTAACCTTGTCGCTTGGCAGGAAAATTATTGGTTGTCTAGGGATGGCGTATTTAGTTTACACTTAAATAGCGAGTCGGCTGATCTCGAAATTCAAACTCTCCAGGGGCGTATTGTTATAGAGGACTATGTTCCAGAAAAGCTTGGAATCAACTTGCCTGCTTTTAATTCTGAAAATTTGCTAGCTGAAATTGTCGCCAGCGTCGGAATGCCTTGGGAATATTTTGTACCGATTTCACTTGATGATAATGGTTTTTTGCCTGAGTTAACTGCTGTTTTAGATAATGATGAGCAATTGCCTCAGTGGTTGCATTTTGATCCATCTACTGGCCGTGTTTCTGGTGCCTTTGAAGCGCTGGATCAACTTGAGCACGTTATTATTAATGCCACTTATCCGGGTGGGTCTGTAGTTCAGTATGAGTTGCTCTTAAGTTCGCAGTTGAACTATGTAGAGGGTACTGATGAACCTGATCTTCTAGCAGGGACAAAGTGGGGTGATTACATCTTTGCAGGAAATGGCGATGACAATGTTTCTGGTGGAGAGGGTGATGACTTGATTGAGGCGGGCGAAGGACATGATGTGCTTGACGGCGGGTTGGGTGCAGACACTCTCTACGGCGGCCAAGGTAACGATGTTTATGTAGTTGATCAGGCAGGTGATGTAGTAACTGAGTATCCTGACGAAGGTATTGATCAGATCATTAGTACCGTCAGTTGGACGCTAGGTGACAACCTAGAAAATCTGAGCCTGGTTGGCAGCTCTGCAATTGATGGTACGGGTAATGACTGGGATAATGAGTTGCTCGGTAATAGTGGCGACAACATTCTCCGAGGTATGGCAGGGGACGATCTGCTTAATGGCGGTCTTGGTAATGACACGTACATAGTCGGCAATGGTGATGGAGGTGACGTGATCAACAACCTATCTGTGGCTGCAGAGGCAGAAACCGACATATTACGATTCGAAGATATCAACCACGATAGTCTGTGGTTCTCCCGCCAAGGCTCTAACTTGGTGATCGATGTTATGGGAGCTGAAGATAGTGTTACCGTCCAGAATTGGTACGCGAACTCGAATCAGCAGTTGGATATCATCCAGGCTGGCAGTTCCTCCCTTTATGCCAACCAGGTCGATAACCTCGTCAACGCCATGGCTGCTTTCGGCGCACCTGCTGGAGGCGAGATCAATCTGACGCAAGCTCAGAGAGATCAACTCAATGTCGCTATAGCTGCTAACTGGCAGTAAAACCGAAAAGGGCCGTAGCTCCTGCTTTGGCAGGGGCTACGGCCCTTTTTCTATTTCGCTTGGGAATTTAGCTGCCTAGTTGTTCAAATAACTTAGACGGCGTCTTGTGGTAACTTGGCGAATCGTTCGCCAAGTCATTCATTCGATCACTGCCAGTTGGCAGCGATCACCAGATTCAGCTCATCTCGTTGGGCCGTGGTGAGATTGCTCTCAGCCCCCGCTGGTACGCCGAAAGCGGCCATCGCATCCACCAGCCCTTGTACCTGGCTGTCCAGCAGCGTTTTGCCATCAGCAGACTTGAACTGGTCGAGTTGGTAGGCGCTCCCGCTGTACCAGTTCGAGAGGGTTACCCGCTCCGTGCCACCGACCAGACTGACATCCAGATTGTCGCCACTCTGGCGGAACCAGAGTTGCTCTACGGATATGTCTTCGCCGAACAACAGGGTGTCCAGGCTGTCGGCGCTGGCTTCGGAGTTGATGATCGTGTCCTGACCGTCACTGCGGCCAAACAGGTAGGTGTCGGAATCGGCACCACCCGTGAGGGTATCGTTCCCGGCACCGCCCTGAAGCAGATCATCACCGAATCCTCCATGCAGCCAGTCGTCTCCCGCGCCGCCCAGCAAGGTGTCGTTGCCGTGGACACCACGCAGCGTGTCATTGCCAAGACCGCCGGAGAGCAGATCGTTCAGAGGGAAGCCAGTCCGGATATCGTTGCCATCACCCCCGGTCAGGAATGACTGACTGAGCTGCTGATAGGTCACGACACTCCCGTCGGCAAAGCGTATTTCCTCGATCACATGGGTGTCATAGCGGAAGTAGCCATACACGCTGATGCTGTCGGTGGAACCTTTAAGCTGAAGGTTGAGATTGCCATCCGCATGGCTGAATACGATGTCCTCGGGGGTAATTCCCTCGCCGAAGACGATGGCATCGGCACTGCCGGAGGCCACATCCACGTCGGCGATTGTGTCCTGGCCCCAGCCGCGGGCAAAGAAGTACACGTCATTACCGTAACCGCCCTGCAGGTTGTCGTTGCCAGGCCCGCCATCGAGGGTGTCGTTGCCACCCAGAGCACTCAGCGAGTCGTTTCCCAGGCCGCCGACAATCAGGTCATCAGCGTTATATCCGCTCAGGAAGTCGTTTCCATCACCGCCTTGTATCGACTGGGTACGTAACTGCTCTGAGCTCCAAACGGTACCGTCGGCGAAGCGGACCTCATCCACGATGTTCGTAGCGCTCCAGCCGCCGGTGAGTGCATTGGTGATGGTGATCTGGTCAGCGCTGTCCTTGATCGTCAGTTGCAGGTCGGATCCGGACTTTCGGACGACGACATCGCTGGGTGATATCCCCATGCCAAATTCGATGGCATCGTGTTTACCGGCGCTGGAGTCGAAGTTGGTTAAGGTGTCCTGACCCCAGCCTCGCTCGAATACGTAGGTGTCGTTGCCTACTCCGCCGCTCAGAGTGTCGTTGCCGGCGCCACCGATCAGCGTATCGGCGCCGGTATCGCCACTCAGCAGGTCATCGCCATCTCCACCGTCCAGCAGGTCGTTCCCAGCACCGCCGTACAGCGTGTCGTTGCCTGCCAAGCCGAACAGGCTATCGTTCCCGGCCTGGCCGTTGAGCAGGTCTGCACTGGCGAACCCAACCAGGTTGTCGTTACCTGTATCGCCCAGAAGCACCTGCGATCGGAGCTGCTCTGGCAGCCACTGGGTGCCATCGACGAAGCGGATCTGCTCCACGGTGCCAGTGCCTTCGGCCGCGAAGTAATCCACCACCCGGATGCTGTCGGTGCTGCCCAGCAGTTTCAGCAGCAGGTCGTCGCCGTCATGGCTGACGATGATATCGCCGGGCGTGATTCCAGCTGCGAACTCGATGACATCCAGTACGCCCCCGGTGTCCTCTATCACGTCCTGGCCCCAGCCTCGGGCGAACGTGTAGAGGTCATTACCGGAGCTACCTTGCAACTGGTCGTTGCCCGCGCCGCCCACCAGGCGATCATCGCCAATGCCAGCAGCGATCACATCGTTACCGGCACCGCCGCTGATGCTATCGGCACTGGCGTAGCCGGTTAGCATGTCGTTACCGCTGGTGCCCTGCAGGACCATGGCTTTGATGGTCGAAATACTCCAGCGGGTACCGTTGGCGAAGCGGATCTCGTCCACCGCAAAGGAGGTGGCTCCATCGTTCTGGAAGTAGTTGGTAACCGTGATGCGGTCTGCGCTGCCATTGAGGCTCAGCACCAGGTTGCCCCCACTTCGTGAGGTGCGGATGTCGCTTGGCTGGATGTCCGCAGCGAACTCGATGGCATCCAGGCCGTTCGAGAAGGATTCGTAGTTCTGCACCGTATCGGCGCCCCAGCCTCGGGCGAAGCGGTAAACATCATTGCCGATGCCACCTTCGAGTGTGTCATTGCCACCTTCGCCGCTCAGCGTGTCGTTGCCGGCATTGCCGATCAGGTAGTTGGCGCCCTGATTGCCGGTGATCAGATTGTTCGCGGAGTTGCCGATGCCGGTCAGGTTGCCATTGCCAATCAGGCGCAGATTCTCGATGTTGGCGTTGAGCGCACTGGTAATGCTGAGACTGGACTCGATGGTATCGATACCCTCGTTGGGGTTTTCCTGGACCACGTCGCCAAGCGAGTCGATCACATAGGTGTCGTTACCAAGGCCGCCGCGCAAGGTGTCGTTGCCCGTACCGCCATTCAGTACGTCATCGCCGGCACCACCGATCAGCAGGTCGTTGCCTTCCGCACCGTTGAGGGTGTCGTTTCCTGCTCCGCCATCCAGCGTATCGGCGCTGTTGAAGCCGTTGAGCAGATCATCTCCGTTCTCCCCTCGCAGCGCCAAGGCACGCACTTGACCAAAGCTCCAGAGCTGGCCATTGGCGAAGCGGATTTCCTCGATGGCATTGCTGCCTGTACCGTTGTTGAGGAAGTAGCCGACCACGCGGATGGAGTCCGTCGAACCTTTAAGGTTGAGAATCAGGTCTCCGCTCTGATGCAGCGCCTGGATATCGCTCGGCAGGATGCCGGTAGCGAAGCGAATGACATCCAGGCCATTGCCGTTATCGGCGATGGTGTCCTGCCCCCAGCCCCGGCTGAAGAAGTACGTGTCATTACCGACGCCACCGCTGAGCTGGTCGTTGCCGGCGCCGCCGTCGAGGTAGTCATTGCCAGCGCGACCTTCAAGCTTGTTGTTGCCTGCATTGCCGACTATTTCATTGTTCAGCTCGTTCCCGAAACCGTCGATATTCTCGGCACCGGTAAGAGCCAGGTTCTCAAGGGCATAACCCAGGCCGAAGGAGATGCGGCTGCGCACCGTATCCACTCCGCCGTCGGATGATTCATGAATTGAATATCTGTCTTGGTCAATGATGTAGGTGTCATTACCCAGCCCGCCAACCAGTCGATTGAGACCGTCTCCGCCATCGAGCCAATCGTCACCATCACCGCCGATCAGTTCGTCGTCGCCTGAACCACCGTAAAGGCTGTCGTTGCCCGCACCGCCCTCCAGTGTGTCATTACCGTCCAGGCCATGGAGGCGGTCGTTACCGGTTTCGCCCTTGAGGCGATTGTTGCCCGCATTGCCGGTGATTTCGTTGTCCAGCTCGTTGCCGTTGCCGTCGATATGGGCATTGCCGGTCAGCACGAGATTCTCAACAGCGTAGCCAAGCATATGGGTCATGCCGCTGCGTACCGTATCGATCCCCCCATTATTGTTTTCGACAATGGAGGTGTAGCTCTGGCCAATTACATAAGTGTCGTTGCCCATGCCACCGATTAATTGGTCATAGCCTTCGCCCCCCTCGAGCCAGTCGTCACCGTCGCCGCCGTAGAGGGTGTCGCTGCCTGCACCACCATAGAGGGTGTCGTTGCCCATGCCACCGATTAGTTGGTCATGGCCTTCGCCCCCCTCGAGCCAGTCGTTACCTTCGCCGCCGTCTAGGGTATCGTCGCCCGCACCACCGTACAGCGTGTCATTACCCGCGCCGCCTTCCAGGCGATCGTTGCCGGCCAGGCCAGAGAGCTGGTCGTCGCCCATGCCTCCGAACAGATTGTCTGGTGCATCGGTGCCTGTCAGGTTGTCGTTATAAGGCGTACCAACGCTCAGCAGATTGAGAACGTGGGTACGGTTCCAGCTCTGGTCGGAGAAACGAATCTCTTTGATGGCAACTTGGCCGTCAGCACCTGTAGCGAAGTAGTTGCTGATAGTGACTCTGTCGCTGGTGTCACGTCGGAGCAAAATCAGGTCATTGCCAACTCGCTGCAGCTGCATGCTGATCGACGGCACATCGAATAGCTCGATTACATCGAAGCCACCACTGGCCTGCTCGTCGATGAGTACCTGACCCCAGTCAGCTACGAGACGATAAGTGTCATTGCCCTGGCCGCCCACCAAGGTGTCGAAGCCAAGAACGCTTACTAATGTGTCGTTGCCGTCGCCGCCTAGCAGCAGGTCATCGCCGCTCCCGCCGTTCAGTAGATCATCGCCTGCACCACCTTCCAGAGTGTCTGCTGCGGTACCACCGAGCAGCACATCCGCTCCAGAAGTGCCCACCAAAAGCATTCCCTGAGAGGCGTTCTCCACTCTCATCCTTACTTCGTAGGGTGGCCAATGGAGGCCGTTGGCAAAGACGATTTCCGTGATTTCCGGCAGGCCCGTGCTGGAGAAGTAATTGCGCACAATGACCTGATCATTCGAGTTGACGAGGCTCAGTACCAGGTCATTATCGATACGCCGGCAATTGACATCCGCCGGCATGATGCCTACGTCGAATTCGAGGCGATTTATGAAGCCGTCACCACCCGCGTCGTCGATCACGTCGCGGCCGCTGCCACGACCGAAGCGATAGGTATCCGCCCCCTGGCCGCCGCGCAACGTATCGTTGCCCAGGCCACCGGATAGCGTGTCGAAACCTGCACCACCGATCAGAAGGTCATCACCTCCGAGGCCCAGAATCTGGTCGGCAACATCGCTGCCGACCAGTGTGTCGTTACCGTTCGTGCCTTGAATATCCATACCCACTCCTTTGATGGATCACCACAAGCGAACACGCTCGCGACCCTGGCCGGTATGTCAGCCAGGTGCACGGGCGTGGTTTGAAAAAGGCAGGCTCACCGCCTTCAATGCGTTCAGGCGCGTATCGCTGCCAGGTCGATGCCCAGCACCTTCAGGTATCCAGCGACACCCTTGTCGGTCGAGTACTCTCGGGCGCTGATCGTCGCCTGCCGCCTGATGGGCTCGAAGCGCTCAGGCTGCGTCAGGGCCAGCAGGGCTTTTTCGGCGATCCGTCCGCTGTCGAAGAAATCCACCAGCACACCGTTATGTCCGTCTTCGATCACCTCACGCACTGGCGCGGTATTCGACCCGATGATCAGGCAGCCGCTGGCCATCGCTTCCAGCAGCGACCAGGACAGCACGAAGGGGTAGGTGAGGTAGACATGGGCGGCGGATACCTGCAGTACCCGCTTGTAGGTGGAGTAGGGCAGCTTGCCGAGAAAGTGTACCCGCGACCTGTCGAAAGGGTTTTCTGCCAGTAGCTTGCTGCGCCAGTTGGCCGAGTCCTTCGGCCGGCTGCCGTAACTGACTTCGTCACCGCCGACCACCAGCACCTGGCAGGTCGGATGGGCCGCAAGGATACGCGGCAAAGCACGCATGAAACTGTGGAAGCCCCTGTAGGGTTCAAGGTTGCGTGCCACATAGGTCAGAATGGGGTGCCCGGCTTTCAGCACTTGCCCCGTGGGCAGCTCCAGCGTGGCTTCGGGAGCGCTGCCAAGGCCGGCTAGGTCGATGCCCTCGTGGATCACCTGAATTCCATCACGATAGGCCGCCGGGTGCAGGCTGCGCTGCCAGTGTGTCGGGGTGATGGCCTGGTCGCAGTTTTCCAGGTTGAGCAGGTGCAGGGCGTTGCGGCTGCGGATGCCCGCGGCGCCATTGGCGTCGAAGGGAAACTCGGGGTCGAACCCGGCATCCGCGCCACGGGCCTGATAGTAGTACTCGCAGAAGTGGATCAATCGCGCCGAAGGGAAGGCCTCCTTGACGAACAGGCTTTCACCCCAGCCCGGGTGCGCGATCACCACGTCCGGTCGATAGCCCTTGCCCTTCAGGTCCAGCAGCAGGCGCAGCACCTGCTGGCCGTGCAGCACACCGTCTTCGAAGCTGCGTACGTAAGGGTGCGTCTGCGGACTCGCCTTGCGATGGGGCGCGTAGCGCAGCAGCTTTACACCCGCTAGCCCAGGTGCCTGTTCGCGACCGATGGCCAGAACCTCGGTGTCGGCACGGCGCGCCAGATGCAAGGCGATAGGCCGGAATTGTCCAGGGAAATTCTGGTGTATGAAAAGCACGCGCATCGCGCAGCAACTCCTTTGCAGTTTCGTCCATGTCCATATGGGGGCAGGTCTGGAGTCAGCGCCTGCCAGGGCCGCTTTCCAGACGCTCAGATGGCATTACGCCATTTGGTGAAGGATGTACCCGAGACGGGAGTCGAAGGAAGCCGGGAGCGTGATACGGTTCACGATTACGTGAAGAATAGTTGGCGGCCGGCGCCACTCCAGCGGCTGTAAGGCGGTCGCTTAATCCTATAGGGAGCCGCCAACCTGGAACTGCGAGGCAGTGATGCTGGATGGACAGCGCGAATGTCCGCCCTTTGGACTGGCACACGCCTGTGCTCCCTGTGTAGGATGGCGTTCGGGTGTTAGCCGCATGGTGCGGTGAGACAGGTTCAGTTGCGTTGGTCGGGCCGCCGCGCGGAGCCCGTTCGCCCATGACATCGCGCCCGTCTCGTCAGGATCTTCCTCGTGCCCAGCACGTGGCTGAGTGCGTCTTCGCCTTCATTCGCCGTCTTCTCCATCGTGAAGCCTTCAGTGGCGTGGTGTTGTTGCTCGCCACCGCTGCCGCGCTGATCTGGGCCAATTCGCCCTATGCCGGCAGTTATCATGCGCTCTGGCACGCGCCGGTGTCGTTTGGCTTCGGCAGCTTCGGCTTTTCCCAGTCCCTGCATTTCTGGATCAACGACGGCTTGATGACCCTGTTCTTTCTGGTCGTCGGCATGGAGATTCGCCGTGAGATGCATGACGGCGCGCTCGCTGACCTGCGTCAGGCGTCGTTGCCGATCGCTGCAGCCTGCGGTGGCGTGATAATGCCGGCGCTGATCTATGCCAGCCTCAATCATCAGGGCGCGGGGCTGCATGGCTGGGCGATTCCGGCGGCGACCGACATCGCGTTCGCCGTGGGGCTGCTGGCCTTGCTGGGCAAGGGCATTCCTTCCGGCGTGCGCATCTTCCTGCTGACCCTGGCGGTGATCGACGATGTCATCGCGGTGATCCTGATTGCGCTGTTCTATTCGGACGGGCTCGACTACAGCGGCTTCGCCCTGGCCGGTGTTGGCGCTCTGGCGGTGCTGGGGCTGCAGCGCATCGGCATCGGTTCGGCCTACGCCTATGTGCTGCCCGGCGCGCTGATGTGGGGCGGCCTGTTGATGACAGGCGCGCACCCGACCCTGGCGGGGGTGATTCTCGGCCTGATGACGCCGGTCATCTGCCTGCCGACCCGGGAGCGGCCGCGCGATGCGCTGGGCCGTATCGCCCGTGAGCTGGAGGACGACAGCGGTACCGACGTGGCCTCCCACGAGGCAGCCCAGTCGTCGCGTGACTTGCGCCTGGCGCAGCGAGAGCTGCTGCCGCCGGTGGTGCGCGTGCAACTGGCGCTGCACCCCTGGGTCACCTTTGGCCTGATGCCGCTGTTCGCCCTGGCCAATGCCGGTGTGAGCCTGGGCGGCGTCGACCTGACCGAGAGCACTTCGCACTGGGTGATGATGGGCGTAGCCGTCGCGCTGCTGGCGGGCAAGCCCATTGGCGTGATCAGCGTCAGCTGGCTGATGGTCAGGCTCGGCATTTGCCGCTTGCCGGCCGATGTGTCCTGGCGCGGCGTGGCGTTGATCGGGCTGCTGGCCGGGATCGGCTTCACCATGTCGATCTTCATCGCCAACCTGGCGTTCAGCGATGCCAATCTACTGGGCGCCGCCAAGCTCGGTGTGCTGCTGGGCTCGCTGGCGTCGGCCCTGGTTGGGCTCACCTGGGGCGTGCTCTACGTGCGGAGCCTGCGCGGTGCTCCGCTAACCAGTTGGGGCTAGTCGGCTAAGGGAATGCTGCGGCCCATCCGGATCCAGTTGCCGACGGTGGAACCGGGCGGCTGGCAGGCCGTAGAGTTCTTCTGTGCTGCAACCACCTCCTGGCTCAGCCCATGCGTTCAGCAGGCCGGTCGGCCTGGGGTATGGCCGGTTCGCTTGGTGGCGGTAGCTGGCGTTTGCCGGCAACCACCAGTCCCATGATCAGCGCCGCGGTGAGCATGCCCGCAGTCATGAAGATATAGGCGGCGCCCGGATCGCCCGTGAGGCCGATCAGATAGCCCACTAGCCATGAGCCGAGGAAAGCGCCCAAGGCGCCGCACGCATTGATCAGGCCGATGGCGCCGCCGAACACATTGGCGGGCAGCAGTTCCGGTATCAGCGCGAAAAAAGGTCCGTAAGGCGCGTACATGGCTGCCGCGGCGATGCTCAGCAGGCTGAACGACAGCCAAAAGTGCGTGGAGCCCAGCAGGTACGAAGCGAAGAAGGCGAGGGCGCCCAACGCCAGTAGCGGCCACACGAACAGCTTGCGCTGGCCGGTCTTGTCCGAGGCCCAGGACACTCCGATCATGGCGATCACCGCCGCCAGGTAGGGTACCGAACTCAACCAGCCGGTGGTGACGATGTTCGCCGCCGAGGCCTGGCGGATGATCGAGGGCAGCCACATGATGAAACCGTAGACGCCGATGCTCCACAGGGCATGAACCAAGCACAGCTTGATTACCAGGGGCGAGGTGAAGGCCTGGCGATAGTTGCTTATCGCCTTCAGGCCTTTCTGTTCCTCGAGTAGGGTGGCCGCCAGTTGGTCTTTTTCAGTACGGGTCAGCCAGCTGGCCTGCTCGGGTTTGTCCCGCGCCAGGCGCCACCACACAAAGGCCCAGAGAATGGCCGGCGCCCCTTCGATGATAAACATGCCGCGCCAGCCCCAGGCCTGAATGAGGTAACCGGATACCACCGACATCCACAGCACGGTGATCGGGTTGCCGAGGATCAGGAAGGTATTGGCCCGCGAGCGTTCCTTGCGGGTGAACCAGTTACTGATGAAGATCAGCATCGCAGGCATCACCGCGGCCTCGACCACCCCGAGGGTGAAGCGAATGACCATCAGCATCGGGATGTTGGTTACCAGGCCCGTGGCCATGGCGCACAAGCCCCACAGGATCAGGCTGGCGAACACCAGTTTACGCACGCTGTAACGCTGGGCGTACAGGGCGCCGGGCACCTGGAAAAAGAAGTAGCCGAGGAAGAACAGCGCGCCGATCAGTGAGGAGGTGCCCTTGCTGATGTTCAGGTCCTGCTCGATCCCCGCAGCGCTGGCGAAGCCGTAGTTGGCCCGATCCAGGTACGCCAGGCTGTAGGTGATGAAAATCAGAGGAATCAGGTAGAACCAGCGTTTGCTGGCGAACGGTTGTGCAGCGGCTGCTTGATCAGTGCTCATGGTGGTTCCCTTCATTTGTTTTTGTATAAGGGCAACGCATCCCGGCGCAGCGCACCGGGACTTTTCGACTAGGTACTCGCTTCAGGGTCTGGCAGCGGTTCCGTCCGGCAGTCGCGCATTGGTCCAATCGGGCAAGCCGCCTTGGGCCCGGAAGCGCTTGGCCTTTTCTTCATCGATGTCGACACCGATGCCGGGGCGATCGCTCAGATAGGCATAGCCGCGGTCGATTTCCGGGCAGCCGGGGAACACCTCCAGCAGGTTGTCATTGAGCGGGGTCCATTCCTGGATACCGAAATTGGGGGTGCTCAGGTCCAGGTGCAGGTTGGCCGCCACGCCAACCGGCGAGATATCGCCCGGGCCGTGCCAGGCGGTGCGTACACCGTGGAATTCAGCGAAGGTGGCGATTTTCTTGGCCGGGGTGATGCCGCCCACGGTGCTGACGTGGCAGCGAATGAAATCGATCAGGTTGTTCTGGATCAGTGGCTTGAATTCATTGACGTTGGTGAACAGCTCGCCCATGGAGATTGGCGTGCTGCTCTGCGCCCGCAGGGTCTTGAGCCACTCCAGGTTCTCCGGGGCGACCGGGTCTTCGAGGAAGAACAACTGGTGTTGCTCGAGGTTTTTGGCCAGTTGCACGGCGGCGATCGGCGCTACCCGCTCGTGCACATCGTGGATGAACTCGACACCGAAGCCCAGGGTGCTGCGCAGGTGGTCGAAGAGTTTCGGCACGGCGCGCAGGTAGGCGTCCGGGTCGAAGTAGATGCCCTGGGTCTTGCTGCGTGGCGAGACCTTGGGCTGAATGTTCTTGGCGCGCGCCAGCTTGCCGGCGATCAGGCGCAGGTCTTCGGTGCCCGAGCCGCCGTACATGCCCATCTGGCAGCGTACATGCTGGTAGCCTTCTTCCATGGCGGCGCGAATGCTGTCTTCGACGGCGATTTCGTCCTCGCCGTCGCAGTGCCGATACAGCGGTACGCCGTCTCGGCAACGCCCTCCCAGCAGTTGGTAGAGCGGCAGTCCGGCGACCTTGCCCTTGATATCCCACAGGGCCATGTCGATGCCGGACAGGGCATTGTTCATGATCGGTCCGCTGCGCCAGTAGCCACTGACCGCCGCCGATTGCCAGATGTCCTCGGTGCGCAGGGCATCCTTGCCGATCAGGAAGGGTTTCATGTACTGCTCGATCGCCGCTTCCACCGCGAAGATGCGTTGGGTGAAGGTGGCGCAGCCGAGCCCATAAAGGCCTGGCTGATTGGTTTCAACCTTCACCACCACCAGGTCGATGCCACCAGGGGCGGTGAGAATCGTTTTTACATTTGTAATTGTTATGGATTCCATTTTTCAGTCTCCTGCTCGCTGGGACAAGGTTTACTTCAATCGGTGGGATTCGCCCCGCTCATGGCCGCGACGTTGCTGGCCATCGCCTGGTTCAGGGTTTCTGCAGCGGCGACGGCGTCATGGTTCTTGATGGCCATGTACACATTGATATGGGCGTTGACGCTTTCCAGGGTAATGCCCAGCACACGGTTCAATTCTTCCAGGTAATACAGATAGATGTGCCGGATCGAATCCATCGCGTGGATGAAGATCTTGTTGTGCGAGGCCTTGACGATGGCGTAGTGGAAGTCGAAGTCCGCCTGGGAGTAGCGCTTGTAGTCGTCGCGATTGACCAGCATGCGGTTGAGCGCGGCTTCGATCAGTGCGATGTCCTCGACGGTGGCGTTCTCGACCGCCAGGTCCATGCAGCGGAACTCCACGGTCTGGCGGAACACGCGCATGTCTTCGAACTCGGCCTGGGACAGGTGCATGATCGGCTGGTTGTCGTTGAAACCCCGCTGATCGAGATCCTCGATCACAAAGGTGCCCTTGCCCTGTTGGGTCATCACTATGCCCAAGCCGCGCAAGCGCTGTACGGCACTGCGAACGCTGACCCGGCTGACCTGGAAGCTGGCGATCAGTTCGGACTCGGAAGGCAGTTTGCTGCCTGGCGCCCAGCGACCGTCCTGAATGTTGCGTTTCATCTGTTGGTAGACGTTGTTGACGGTGTTTTGCGGCTTCACGGCAGGCTGCTCGTAGTGTTGCTATAACTTGTCATATAAGTTGCTCCTTACTTGGCAGGTGATGCAAGAGGTTTGTCGAAAATTTCCAGATCGAATGTAAACAAGCAAAAAAACCCTTGATTACTGGCTTTTGAGCGGTTCAGGATACCGTCATCGGCTACCGAAATCCTATGCCATGTGATCTGTCCTATATGATAAGTTGACATGGCTGGGCGCCCCGGTGACCCATATCCAACAACAAGAACACGCAAGCAGAGGCATGTCATGTCATCACTGTTCGATTTGACCGGTCGTACCGCATTGATCACCGGGTCGACCCGAGGGCTGGGCCTTTCTTACGCCAAGGGCCTGGCAGAAGCGGGCGCCGCGGTGATCCTTAACGGCACCCATCCCCAGCGTCTGCAAGAGGCCGTCGCCGAGCTCACCCGCGCCGGCCACCGTGCTTCGGGATACGCCTTCGATGTGGCGGACGAGGCCGCCGTCGAGGCGGTATTCCAGACACTGGACCGCCAGCAGGTAGCGGTCGACATCCTGATCAACAATGCCGGCATCCAGCACCGCCAGCCCATGCTCGAACTGGCCCTGGCCGACTGGCAGCGGGTGCTGGACGTCAACCTCACCAGTGCCTTCATCATTGGCCGTGCCGCCGCCCGGCGCATGGTCGCCCGAGGAGGCGGCGGCAAGATCATCAATATCGCTTCGCTGACCAGCGAAGCGGCGCGGGCTACGGTGGCCCCCTACACCGCGGCCAAGGGCGGGGTGAAGATGCTGACCAAGGCGATGGCTGCCGAATGGGCCGAACACGCTATCCAGTGCAACGCCATAGGCCCGGGGTATATCCATACGGAAATGAACGCCGCCCTGGTCGCCAACGCCGACTTCGACCGCTGGGTAAAGGCCAGCAACCCCAGCCGACGCTGGGGCCATCCGGACGAACTGATCGGCACCGCGGTGTACCTGGCATCGGCGGCATCCAACTACGTCAGCGGCCAGATCATCTATGTCGATGGAGGTTGGCTCGCCACCCTCTAAACCGCCGATGAATCACGCTTCTTACCTGAACAAGAACAATAAGGAAGAATCATGAAACCAACCCGCGCACGGCTGTCGGTGCTGGCCATGCTGTTTTTGGTCACGGCGATCAACTATATGGACAGGGCCAACCTGTCCGTGGCCGGCAGTGCCATTCAGGGCCAGCTCGGTCTGTCGCCGATCCAGTTGGGGCTGCTGTTTTCCGTTTTCACCTGGTTCTACGCCATGAGCCAGGTGCCAGTGGGCTATCTGCTCGATCGGGTGGGCCCGCGCAAGCTGTATGGCTGTGCCATCATCCTGTGGAGCCTGTTCACTTTCTTCATGGGCCTTGCGTCCCACCCGGTGTTCGCCACGGCCACTGGCTCTTTCGTGATGCTGCTGATCTGCCGCGCGCTGATCGGGGTGGCCGAGGCTCCGTCGTTTCCCTCCAATACCAAGATCATCGCCAGCTGGTTCCCGGATCACGAGCGGGCCAGGGCCACTGCCGTCTATTCCAGTGCCCAGTACATCGGCCTGGCGGTGCTGACACCGGTGCTGGCCTGGATCGTCTCGACCTGGGGCTGGGAGGCCTCGTTCTACCTCAGCGGCGCGGTCGGTATCGCTTTCGGCCTCTACTGGTTGAAGGCCTATCGCGATCCGCCGGACAGTACCAAGGTCAACGCCGCCGAGCTCGACATCATCCGTCAGGGCGGTGGCTATGGCTCGGACAACCAAGCTGGCAACCGCACCAAGGTCAACTGGCCGGACGTCCGCCATGTCTTGCGCCAGCCCACCGTCTGGGGCTTGTTCATCGCTCAGTTCGCGGCGTCCTCCACCCTGTATTTTTTCCTCACCTGGTTTCTGGTGTATCTGGAAAAGGGCTTGGGCCTGTCCATCACCAAGGCTGGGATCGGCGCCATGTTCCCTTACCTGATGGCCATGTGTGGTGTGCTCTGCGGTGGCATTCTCAGTGACATGCTGCTCAAGCGCGGCCACTCGCGAACCTTTGCGCGCAAGTTGCCAGTGATGCTCGGGCTGGGGGTGACCACCAGCATCTGCCTGGTCAATTTTTTCGAAGACCAGCCGGTGATCGCCATCGCCATCCTGTCGGTGGCGTTTTTCGCCAATGCCTTTTCCAATCTGGGCTGGGTGGTGTGCAGCGACGTGATCCCGCGGCACCTGATCGGTACCTTGGGTGGTTTCCTGAATATCTTCGGCAACCTGTCCGGCATCATCAGCCCGTTGGTGATCGGAGTGATTCTCGAGCGTACCCAGAGTTTTCAATACGCCATGCTCTACATGGCAGCGGTGGCGCTCTGTGGCTTGCTGGCCTATGTCCTGCTGGTGGGGCGCATCGAGGTCATCCCGTTACCCCGCCGTCACCCCGATACCGCGCCGGCAGCAGCGCGCCGCCCTGGCGAACACACCGAAGCACGAGGAAAATGACAATGACCCTGCACACTATCGACAATCACGCCTGCGTCGCCTTCGGCATCAAGGATGTGCGTCACCTGTCCCAGCCCTTGACTTATGCTGCTGAACAGCAGGTGCTGGTACGGGTATCGCGAGGTGGCATCTGCGGTTCCGACATTCACTATTACCAGCATGCTCGCGCCGGCATGTCGATCCTCAAGAATCCGTTGGTGCTCGGCCATGAATTCATTGGTCGGGTGGAGGCGGTGCCCGCCGCTAGCGCCTTGACGATCGGCCAGCGTGTGGCGGTGAACCCATCGCAGCCGTGCAATCAGTGCGTACTCTGTCTGGAAGGCAAGCAGAACCTCTGTCGCCGCATGAAGTTCATGGGCAGCGCGCAATTCGACCCCCACGTCAACGGTGGCTTCCGTGAGTACGTGGCGGTGAGCGAGCAGCAGTGCGTGCCTTATGGCGAGCAGGCCGCGGACAACGTCATGGTATTCGCCGAGCCGCTTGCCGTGGCGCTTCATGCGCTGCATCAGGCGGGGGAGCTACTGGGCAAGAAAGTCCTGGTCACCGGATCGGGGCCGATTGGTTGCCTGATCATGGCCGCCGCTCGCAATGCCGGCGCCGCCGAAGTGGTCGCTACCGACATGAGCGCTCGCTGTCGGCAACTGGCCGTGCAGATGGGTGCCGACCGTGCGGTCGACCCGAGCGACGCTGCCAGTACCGCGGCCTGGGGCAATGACGGTGGGTACTTCGATGTGTGCTTCGAGGCTTCCGGGGCGCCAGCGGCGATCGCTTCGACCGCCGGCTTCACGCGCCCCAAGGGGTGTGTCGTGCAGGTGGGCATGGGCCATGCGACAGTGGAACTGCCGCTGGGCCTGCTGTTGGTCAAGGAGGTGAAGCTGGTCGGCTCCTTCCGTTTTGTCGACGAGTTCGCCACGGCGGTGCGCTGGCTGGAGAGTGGCCGTGTCGACCCGCTACCGCTGCTGTCGGCGGAATTCGCTCAGGAGCAAATCGTCGAAGCACTGGAAATGGCCGGCGACAAGAACCGTGCCGCCAAAGTGCAAGTAGTGTTCGCCTGATGGCCCGGGTCGCCTTGATCGGCGAGTGCATGATCGAGCTGCAGCAGCGGGCCGACGGATCGCTCGGCCAGAGCTTCGGTGGCGATACCCTGAACACTGCGGTGTACCTGCGTCGGCTGCTGCCGCCGCAGTGGCAGGTCTCCTATGTCACGGCGCTGGGTGACGACAGCTTCAGCGATGCCATGTGTGCCAGCTGGCAAGAGGAGGGCATCGACCTGTCGCTGGTGCAGCGTCTGCCGGGGCGCTTGCCGGGCATTTATTGCATCCAGACCGACGCCCAGGGTGAGCGGCGCTTTCTGTATTGGCGCAACGAAGCCGCCGTGCGCGACTGTTTCAGTCAACCCGGCGCAGCCGTTGTACTTGAGCAGTTGCCACAGTATTCGGTCATTTACCTGAGCGGCATCAGCCTGGCGGTGCTGGGCGAGGAGGGCCTGGGCAAGCTGTTGCCGTGCCTGGCCGAGGCGCGCCGTAGTGGTACGCAGGTGGTATTCGACAACAATTATCGGCCGCGGCTATGGCGTGACCATCGGCACGCACTGGCCACTTACCAGCGCCTGCTGCCGATGGTGGATATCGCCTTGCTGACCCTCGACGACGAACAGTTGCTATTCCAGGAAACCAGCGTCAGCGAAACCTTGGCACGCTACCGGGGCTATGGCGTACCCCATGTGGTACTCAAGCGCGGGGCGCAAAGTTGCCTGCTCGTCGAGGGTGGCCGACAACTGGAAGTCGCGGCCCAGGAGGTGGCCAAGGTAGTGGATACCACGGCGGCCGGCGACTCCTTCAGTGCCGGTTATCTCGCCGCCTGGTTGCAGGGTTCGCCCGCTGAGACATCGGCATCGCTGGCTCATCGATTGGCCGCGCGTGTCATTCAATATCCCGGTGCGCTCATTCCCGCTGCGGCCATGCCCTGATTGTCTCCTGCTCGCGCTTGCCGATATCCAGGCCCCTGGTCAGCCGCCGTGGCCGCGGAGCCTGTGTCCGGGGCTGCTTCGCGCTGACGGGTAGCCGCTGACCCTGCCAGTGCGTCAGCTTTCCCCGGCAGAAAAAGTGGTTTTTTCAACCGGCGCTTTTGGGTAAAGTGCGGGCCTCTTTGGGGAGTAGCCTGCTTCCGGGTTCGCTCGGCAGCGTTCGTATCAACATTCTCGGCAGAAGCCGTGGTACGAACACCGTTAGGTTGGTGAGACCAATGACAGATACGTGCCTAAGGTCGGGCGCGTGTATCCGTCATTGACTCATAGCCCGACCGAGAAGTAACCGTGAATCCCATTTCCCTGATCCTCCTGGCCTTCGCCATGTCCACGGACGCCTTTGCCGCGGCCATCGGCAAGGGCGCCAGTCTGCACAAACCCAGGTTCATCGATGCCTTGCGCACCGGCCTGATCTTCGGCGCCATCGAAGGCATTACACCGGTGGTCGGCTGGTTCATCGGCCAGGCAGCGGCCAGCTTCGTCGAGAACTGGGACCACTGGATCGCCTTCGTGCTGCTCCTGCTGCTGGGCCTGCACATGATCTACGCCGGCCTGCAGCCCGAGGCGGGCGACGCACCCGATAAACCGGCCTCGCATTCTTTCTGGGTACTGGCGGTCACCGCGTTCGCCACCAGCATCGATGCGCTGGCCGTGGGTATCGGCCTGGCATTCGTCGAGGTCAATATCTGGGTGGCCGCGCTGGCGATCGGTCTCGCGACCACGCTCATGGTCAGCATCGGCGTGATGCTCGGCCGGGTGCTCGGCACCGCCATCGGCCGCAAGGCCGAGATCATCGGTGGTGTGGTATTGATCGGGGTCGGTGCGGTGATTCTTTATGAGCACACGATGCTCTGAGCGGAGGGATAGGCCAATGCCGATGTCATTTTTTTCCGCACGCCCGGTTCGCCACTCCCTGGTCGGCCTGGCGAGCCTGCTGGCCATGGCGTTGCTGTTCTTCGCCTGGCAGCAGTTCTACCCGGTCAGCGCCGCTGACGGCTGGAGCGTTCGCAAGCTGTACGACGATGTGCCCAGGGCGTCCGGGCTGGCGCTGGATCGCACGGGGGACCTGCTGGTGAGCGAGGAGCTGAGCAGCGGGCAGGGGCGTATCCTGCATATCGATGCCAGTGGCCAGCGCAGGATCCTCTTGCAAGGCTTGTCCAAGCCCGCCGGGCTGCTCGCCCTGGATGCCGGGCGTTCCCTGGCATTCAGCCAGGAGGGCGGCGTGCAGCCGGTGTCGGTGCTGAGCGAAGGCCGGGTGCAGGCGCTGTTCGAGGCCAGCAACGTGCAGGGCATCTGGGCGGATCACGATGCCGCGCTGTATGCGGTGGAGGACCGCGACGGCAGTGGGCGGCTGCTGCGCTTCGATTTGCAGACCCTGGAGACTACCGTACTGCGCGATCACCTGGCCGGTGCCGAAGCGGTGACCGGCTGCCCGGATGGACGCCTGTTCTACACTGAAAAGACCGGCGACCGTGTCTGGCAATACAACCGGCTAGGGCCTGACCAGCTGGCCCTGGAGGCGCTCAACAAGCCCAGTTCGCTGCTGTGCGATGAGCGTGGTCTGTCGGTCAGCGAGGATTCCACCCACCGTGCGCGCCTGCTGCTGCTCACCCCTGATGGCGATCTCCATGTGGTGCTGTCCCATCTCAAGGCGCCGCAAAGTCTGTTGCCGGCCGGCGAGGGCCGCTACTTGCTGGCCGAAGGCGGTCGTGATCGAGTACTGGAACTCCGTTTGCAGTGACAGGGCTGTAGGCCCCGAGCCACCCCGTCGCTCAGTGTCGCCCGCTGACGAAGTGGGCGGGGTCGTTGAAACCGTGGGTCGAGGCGTGGCCGGGAGCGACCAGGCTGTCGATGAACGCCTCGTCCTCGCCGTCGAGGCGCAGCTCCAGCGCGCCGATATAGCTCTGCCACTGCTGCAGCGTGCGCGGCCCGACGATGGCGGCGCTGACCTGAGGGTTGGCCAGCACCCAGGCGATGGCGAAGCTGATCGGGTCGCTGCCGCGGCGCTGTGCGTGGGCGCTGACCTGCTGCGCCAGGGCCAGTGATTCCGGGCGCCATTCGGTCTCCAGGATGCGTTTGTCCTGCCGTGCCGCCCGCGACCCTGCATCCGGTTCGCTGCCGGGCTGGTACTTGCCGCTCAGTACGCCACGCGCCAGCGGGCTGTAAGGCACCACGCCGAGGCCATAATGGCGCGCCGCGGTGAACTGCTCGGTTTCCGCCTGACGGTTGACGATGTTGTACAGCGGCTGGCTGGCCACGGGGTCGTCGACCCCAAGGCGGCGGGCGATGTTCACCGCTTCGGCCAGCCGCCAGCCGCGGAAATTGGAGACGCCCCAGTAGCGGATCCTGCCCTGGCGGATCAGGTCGCCGATGGCGGAAATGGTTTCCTCCAGTGGCGTGGCGTGATCCTCGCGGTGCAGGTAGTAGAGGTCGAGGTAATCGGTGCCCAGGCGCTGCAGGCTGCCCTCGAGCGCATCGAAGACGGATTTGCGGCTCAGCCCCTGATTGGCCGGATGGGACCACGAGCGTGGGCTGCCGACCTTGCTGGCCAGCACCCAGTTGGCTCGGTCGGCGGCGATCGCGCGGCCGGTGATCTGCTCGGAAATGCCGCCATTGTAGACGTCCGCGGTGTCGATGAAGTTGATGCCCAGATCCCGCGCCTGATCGATGATGCGCCGCGATTCGCTTTCGTCGGTGGCGCCGCCGAACATCATGGTGCCCAGTGATAGTGGCGATACCTTGAGGCCGGATTTGCCCAGTGAACGGTAATCCATCGGTGATTTCCTCCAATTGGCTTTGCTGCTGGTCAGTGTTCCGACCGCAGCGTTGCTGAAACGGCTCGGTGAATCAGCCCCGTGATACTTCCAGTCCCGACTCCCTGTGCAGTTTGCGGAATACCCGGGTGGACGCCAGGCAGAACAGGCTGACCAGCAGGATGGTCAGGCCGATATCGTCGACGCCAGGGACCGGGTGGCTGCGAATACGCTGGATAAGCCCGAGCAGCAGGGCCGCGATGCACACCGCCATGCTCATGCCCAGTTGCACGGACATTGCGGACAGGGTGCTGGCTTTACTGGCGTGACAACTGCTGACATCAGCGTAGGTCAGCGCGCCCATGGTGCTCATCTGCAGGGAGCGGGACAGGCCGCCCATGAACAGCATGACGATCACCAGCAGCGCGGGCGTGTCGGCCCGCAGCCCTGCACAAAGGGCCACCGAAAGGCCACCGATGAAGGCGTTCCACAGCAGAATGCGCCGAAAGCCGAAGCGCCTCACCATGCGTACCGAGATGAACTTGATCAGCAACGCACCAGCGCCGGCGGCGAAGGTCAGCAGGCCTGCCTGCAGCGCGCTGAGGCCGAAGCCGACCTGAAACAGCAGCACCAGCAGAAACGGCAGTGAAGCGCTGCCCAGGCGGAACAGCGTGCCGCCCCACAGGACGATCGCGAAGGTAGGAATGCGCAGTAGCGAGAAATCCAGTAGCGGTGCCGCCGAACGCCGGGCATGGCGAATGTAGAGCAGGCCGAACAGCAGGCCATTGCCCAGCAGCGCACACGACCAGAACCACGCCAGTGAGCGGCCATGGCCGAGGGATTCGAAAGCCAGTACCAGGCTGGCCAGCGCCAGGCTGCTGAGCAGAAAGCCGGCGAGATCGAGGGGCTGGCGTCGGTGCCCGGGGTAGTCCGGAATGTGCCGCAGGATCAGGACGATTCCCAGCAGGCCGATGGGCAGGTTGATCAGGAAAATCCAGTGCCACGACAGCGTCGTCACCAGCAGGCCGCCCAGCGGCGGCCCGACCATCGGCCCCAGCAAGGCCGGCATGGTGAGGAAGGCCATGGCGCGCATCAGGTTGGCCTTGCTGGTCCAGCGCAGCAGGATGATCTGCCCGACCGGTACCATCATCGCGCCCGCAGTGCCCTGGCAGAAACGTGCCAGGGAAAGTTGCGGCAACGAAGTGGACAGCGCACAGGCCAGCGAACTGACGATGAACAGCCCGATGGCGGCAATGAACAGGCGCCGTGGGCCGTAGCGCTCTGCCAGCCAGCCGCTGACCGGGATGAACATCGCCACGGCGAGCAGGTACAGGGACACGATCAGGTTCATGTGCACGCTGGACTCGCCGAAATCCTCGGCGATCTCTGCCAGCGCCGTGAGCACGGCGCTGGAGTCGAGCAGTTCCATGAACAGGGCACAGCCGATGATCATCGGCACCTTGCGATCGAATGCCGCCTCACGCTCCGGAGTATCGAGCACATCGCCCTGCGCCGGGTGCGGCAGCTCGACGTCGGGGGATGCCCGGCGCCCGGAAACCGTGCCGCTCAGGAGAAGCGGCCGTAGCGGCCCGACGAATAGAGCAGTGGCTGCTGATCGCTGTGCCAGCAGTCCAGCACCTCGGCAATCGCTACCAGATGGGTACCGACAGGGTGGAAGTCGGTGATCCGGCAGTCGAAACCCGCCGTACTGGCCAGCAGCGCCGGATTGCCGCTGTCCAGGCGACGCCAGGCGTGCTTGCCGAAACGCTTTTCGGGCGGTAGGCGGCCGGCGAAATCAGTGGCAGCTTCTTCGCCATCGGTATTCAGCTCGTTGACGCAAAAGCGTTTCTGGCGGATCAGGTGCGGATAGAGGCTGGCGCCACTGTTCACCGCGATCAGCACGGTGGGTGGGTCGGCGGTCACCGAGCTGAACGCGGTCGCTGTGAGCCCGTAATCGGCACCGTCGCCAGCGCAGGTGATGATGTTCACCGAGGCCGCGGTGTTGCGCATGGCCTGCTTGAAGGCGGCGGCGTCCAGGGCAGTGGAGAAGGGTTTTTCCAGAACGAGTACGGTCATGGGAGGCTCGGGGTTCTTTGGTTTGGCTGTCAGGGCTCAAGTGTCGAACAGGGCAAAGGGATAGCAGACGTAGGGTGGACGACGCTCCATCCGTCCACCGCCCCACAATCGCAATGGGGGATGAAAAGAGCGTCGGCTACGCGCCCCGATCCACCCTACGACTGTGGGAGCGGGCCATGCCCGCGATTTTTCGCGCGCATGGCGCGCTCCCACAGTGGATCGGCGAACGGCGGCTCTCGCCCCATGGAGGACGGTATCGACTAACGCAGCGCCAGGCCCTGTTCGTTCAACGTATGGCTGATACGTTCGCGGCCGTGCAACGACTCCAGGCCCTTGAGGCGATTGATCACCTGCTCGCTCCAGCCCGGGGTGTTCTGCCCCTGGGCATGGCTGAAGGCTGCGGCGGTTCGTTCATAGGCCGCGACCCGTTCCGCCTCGTCGTCGACGCCGTAGGTCTCGCGGTGCAGCGTCACGGCCTGGGGCAAGCGGGGCTTGATGGCCGCCGGCTGCTGCGGGTCGGCATAGCCGACGCACAGGCCGAATACCGGAAACACCAGGGGCGGCAGTTGCAGCTCGTCGATCACGGCCTGCAGGTCGTTGCGCAGCGCGCCGATGTAGACGGTGCCCAGGCCCAGCGACTCGGCGGCGACCACGGCGTTCTGCGCCGCCAGGGCCGCATCGATGCTGCCGACCAGCAGGCTGTCCAGATAGGCTGGCGCCTGCAGTTGTACGTCGCGCTGATCGGCGATGCGCTGTGCTCGAGAGAAATCGGCCAGCCAGATCAGCAACAGAGGCGCCTTGCGGATATGCGCCTGATCGTTGGCCAGCGCGGCCAGACGCTCCTTGCGCGCAGGGTCTTCCACCGCCAGCAGGCTCCAGGCCTGCAGGTTGGAGGAGGTGGAGGCCGACTGCGCGGCGGCCAGCAGCGTTTCCAGGGTACCGGCCGGCAGCGGCTGTTCGAGATAGGCACGTACGCTGCGATGCGCGAGCAGGTGCTCGATCAGCGGGTTGGCCCGCCAGTCGGCAGCATCGATGCTGCCACCGTAACGTTGTTGCCAGAGTGCTGATGCAGTGCTTTCAGGCATTTCCCATCTCCTGTGTTCAAGCGCGGATGACGTACCTTAGGGGGCCTGCCATGCGCGTGTGAAATACCTGCTGATGCTAAGTTAATAATCAAATTAAAGAATATTGCGTTATTTATAATATGTCCTTTATGGATGTTATATAGCGATCTGAAAATGCAGGCTGTCCAGGTAGCGTTGCCCGGGCACGTCGCTGAGCAGGCGCTGGGTATAGGCGCTGGCAGGCGCGCGGAACAGCTGCTCGGCGGGGCCCTGTTCGACGATCCGGCCTGCCTGCATCACCACCACCTGATCGGAAATCTGCCTCACCACTGCCAGATCATGGGAGATGAACAGGTAGCTCAGGCCCAGTTCCTCCTGGAGTTCGGCCAGCAGGTCGAGAATCTGCTTCTGCACCGAGGCATCCAGGGCGGAAAGTGGCTCGTCGAGAATCAGCAGTTGCGGCTCCAGGGCCAGTGCCCGGGCTATCGCCACCCGCTGACGCTGACCGCCGGACAGGTGGGCGGGGCGGCTGCCCAGCAGCGCGACCGGCAGGCCGACGCGCTGCAGCAAGGTCGCTGCCCGTTGTCGCTGCGCGGTACGGTCGCCAATCGCGAAGGCGCGCAGTGGCTCACAGATGATCTGCTCAAGGGTGAAACGCGGGTTCAGCGAGGCGTAGGGGTTCTGATAGACCACCTGCACGCGACGGCGGTAATCACGCAACCGGGCTGCGTCGCGGGTCAGCACATCCTGGCCGTCGAACAGCACCGTACCGGCAGTCGCCTGCTCAAGGCGCAGGATCATGCGCGCGGTGGTCGACTTGCCCGAACCGGACTCGCCGACGAGGCTCAGCGTGGTGCTTCGCTGGATGTCGAATGACACCTGCGAGACAGCCGGCGGCAGATCATCGCGCCAACTGGCGAATTGCTTGCTCAGCCCCCGTACGCTGAGCAGCGGCGCCTCGCTCGCGGGAACCTGGCGCCTGTCTGGTAACGCCTGGGTGAAACTGGGGGCGGCATCCAGCAGCCGACGCGTGTAGGGGTGACGAGGGCGCAGGAAGATATCCTGAGTGCTGCCACTCTCGACGATCCGCCCCTGCTGCATGACGATCACCCGTTCGGCACGGTCCATGGCCACGCCCAGATCGTGGGTGATCAGCAACACGGCGATCTTCTGTTCGCGGGCCAGGCGCTGCAGGTGATCGAGCACCTGGCGCTGCACCGAAACGTCCAGGGCGCTGGTCGGTTCGTCGGCGATGATCAGCGACGGGTGATTGGCCATGGCGATGGCGATCAGTACACGCTGGCGCATGCCGCCGGACAACTCGTGAGGGTAGCGCCGGGCCAGCCGCTCGACATCGCGCAAACCGACCTGGGCGAGCACTTCCAGGCTGCGTGCTTGCGCCGCGTTGCGAGGTACGCCATGTACGGTGAGGGCTTCGATGACCTGCTGGCCGATGCGCTTCACCGGATCCAGAGACAGCGCCGGGTCCTGAGGCACGAAGCCGATACGGGTGCCGCGCAACTGCCGCCAGTGACGGTCGTCGAGCTGCTCCATGGCCTGGCCATCGAACTCGATGGTGCCGGCGCTGATGCGTGCATTGTCCGCCAGCAGGCCGATCAGCGCCGATGCGGTGGTGGATTTGCCCGAGCCGGATTCGCCGACGATGGCGACGAATTCGCCGCGGCCGATCTGCAGGTCGATGTCCCGGGTGGCGGGCTGCGCGCCTGTCGCGTCCAGGTAGTCGATCGACAGCCCGCTGACCTTCAACAGTGGGCGGCTCATCGCTGGTCTCCCCAGGTTTTCTGCATGGCGCGGGCGAGCTGGTTGGCGGCCAGCACCACGGCGGCTACCACCAGCCCCGGCAGGGTGGTGTACCACCAGGCGGCGACGATGAAGTTGCGCCCCTCGGCGATCAACAGGCCCCATTCCGGTTGCGGTGGCGGTGCGCCGAAACCGAGAAAGCTCAGTGCCGATACCGCCAGTACCGCGCCACCGAACTCCAGGGCCGCCAGTGCCAGCACCGGCCCCGCTGCGTGCGGCAGGATATGCCGGCCAATGATGCTCCAGTGCCCGACGCCGCTGGCGATGGCGGCTTCGACGAAGGTGCTGGCGCGCCAGCGCAGCACTTCACCGCGGGTCATCCGCGTGAAGGTCGCCACCGACGACAGGCCCACGGCCAGGGCGATATTGAGGGTGCCGAAACCCAGTACGGTGATCACCGCCATGGCCAGCAGCAGCGAAGGTATGGCCATCAGCACCTCGATCAGGCGCATCAGCAGGGCGTCCACACGGCCGGAGAAATAGCCCGAAAGCAGGCCCAGGGCGCCGCCTGCCAGCAGCGCGATCAGTACCGCCAGGGTGGTGGCGCGCAACGATAGACCGGCGCCATGCACGGTGCGCGCATACAGATCGCGGCCCAGGTGATCGGTGCCGAACCAGTGCTCCCCGGAAGGCGCTTGCAGGGCCTTGGCCGGCACCGCGAGCAGTGGGTCGATGCGGGTGAACAGGCTGGGGAACAATGCCCAGCCGAGCACCAGCGCCAGGACCAGCAGGCTGGCCAGCAACACGGGGCGCAGGCGCCACGGCCACAAGGTAAGGCTCGTCCGGGCCACGGGTGAAAGGCTGCTCATGGCGTCTTCCTCAGGTTGATGCGGGGGTCGAGCAGGGGGTAGAGCAGGTCCACCAGCAGGTTGACGAGGATGTAGATCAGCGCCGCCAGCAGCACCACGCCCTGCACCATGGGGATGTCCTGGCTGGCCACGGCGCCCTGGGCGAGGCGACCGATGCCATCTCGGGAGAACACCGTCTCGGTGACCACCGCACCGGCCAGCAGGTTGCCGATGATGCCGCCAGCCAGGGTCAGCAGCGGAATCGAGGCGTTATGCAGCACATGGCCGAACAGCACGCGGCGGCAGCTGACACCCTTGCTGCGCAAGGCGCTGACGAAGGGCTGGCGAATCACCCCGGCGATGGACCGTGACAGCACCTGGGCGATCACTGCCGCGGTGGGTATCGCCAGGGTCAAGGCTGGCAGCACCAGCGATGCGAGGCCCTGGTTGCCCATGGCCGGGAACAGGTGGATGCGGAACGACAGCCCCTGCAGCAACAGCAGGCCGACCCAGAAGGTGGGCAGGGAAACCGCCACCGAGGGCAGTGCCAGCAGGGTCTCCTGGCTCCGCGGATTGCGCACCAGGCTGGCCAGTAGCGCCAGGCCAACCCCGGCGGGAATCGCCAGCAACAGTGCCGCAGCGCTCAGCGCGGCAGTGCCGGGCAGCGCCTGCCAGAGTGTCAGGGTGACGGCCTTGCCGCTCTGGATCGAGGTGCCGAGGTCCAGTTGCAGGGCCTGCCACAAGGCGATGGTGTACTGCACTGGCAATGGCTCGTCGAGGTGATAGCGGGCCTTGAGGGCATCGATCTGCGCCTGATCCGCCGCGCTCATCTCGCCGCTCTGACTGAGCATGATGGTCACCGGGTCGCTCGGCAGTGCGTAGAGAATCACGAACGACAGCGTGAAGGCTGCCCACAGCACGAACAGCGCCTGGCCCAGGCGGGCGAGCAGCCCGTAGCCCTGAGCGAGGACGCGCCGTCGAGTGGCGGCAGACAGGTTCCAGAAAGTGCTCGCGATCATCGTGGTTCCAGCCAGGTATCGAAGAATTGCAGGCGGGTGGAGGCCTCGTAATGCAGGCCGTGAACCTGCTTGCCGAATGCCGTCACCGTGGCCGATTCGTACAGCGGCAGGATGTGGCCCTGCTCGACGAGCAACTGGCTGGCGCGCTGGATCAGCTCGCGGCGCTGCCCCGCATCGAGTACCGAGGCCGACGCCTGCAGCACTTCGTCGACCTCCGAAAACGGACGCTTGTTGACGTTGCGCCCCGAGGCGAAGAACACCGTGCGCAGTACGTCGGGGTCGGCACGGGTGAGGTTGAAGAACCACAGGTCGTAGTCGCCTTCGCTTTGCAGTGCGCTGGTCTGGCTGATGGTGGTCTTGTTCAGGCGCAGTTCGATACCGGCCTGGCGCAGTTGCTGCTGGATCAGTTCCAGCACCGGCGTCGAGGCCTGCCAGTAATCCACCCGGAACGACAGGCGCTGGCCATCCCGCGCACGGATACCATCGGCGCCGAGTTGCCAGCCGGCCTCGTCGAGCAGCCTTGCGGCGCCTTGCGCGTCGTGCTGCAGCGCCCCGGACAGGTCGTGATACAGCGGCGTGCTGCTGGCCAGGGCCGAGGTCGCGGGCTTCTGATAGCGGGAGATGATGCCCTGCAGTTCGCTGCGGTCGATGGCCTTGTTGAGGGCCTGGCGAACGGCGGTTTCCTTGAGCAGTTCGCGGGACTCGTTCGGCGCCAGGTTGAAGACGATGCCCGGGTTGGGGCGAGCGATGAACGGGATGCCCTGCGCCTCGAGAATGCCTTCGTCCTGCACCGCCACGCCGGTATTCACGTCGATCTGCCGCGACAGCAGGCTGCCCAGGCGCACCCCCGATTCCGGAATGATCACGAACTCGATGCCATCGAGCCAGGCACGGCCCTGATGGCCTGCCAGGGATGATGGCCAGGCGTAATCGGCGCGGCGTGACAGCTTCACGCTCTGGTTATGGGTAAAGCTGTCCAGTACGAAAGGGCCCGAGCCGACCAGAGCACCCTGGCAGCGTTCCTCGCTGGAGCGTTGCAGCGTGCTGGTGGCGAACAGGCCCAGACTCATGGTCGAGGTGGCCTGCAGGAACTGGGCGTTGGGCTGCTTGAAACTGACCACCAGGGTCAACGGCTCGGGTACCTCGATGCTCTGCAGCCCGGACAGATAGGTACCGCCGAGGGTGGCCAGGGCGCCGAGGCCGATGATCGCCTCGAAGTTGGCCTTGACCGCGGCAGCGTCGAGCGGCGTGCCGTCACTGAAGGTCACCCCCTCGCGCAGGTGGAAGGTGAAGCGCCGCGAGTCTTCGCTGATTTCCCAGCGCTCGGCCAGCCAGGGCACGATCTCGCTGGATTGCGGATCCTGATCGGTGAGCGAGTCGGTCAGTTGCCGCCCCACATTGAGCGCCGTGTTGTTGCCGGCCTGGTGTGGGTCGATGCACAGCGGGTCACCGTCGAAGGCGACCTTGAGTATCCCGCCGTGTGCCGGTGCCTTGGCCGCCGAGCGGGTGTCGCTTGGCGGCGCCGGGTCGCCACAGCCAGCCAGGCCGACGGCCAGTGCCAGGGTCGTCGTCCAGAAGAGAGGGCGGCGTGTCATGGAGGTCTCCCGTCAGGTCAGCGGTGGCGGTTCTGCCGATAGGGCAAGCCGAGGTTTTCGCGCAGGGTGGTGCCGGTGTATTCACGCTGGAACACGCCGCGGCGCTGCAGCTCGGGTACGACACCGTCGACGAAATCGTCGATGCCGGCGTGCAGGCCGGAGAACATCACGTTGAAACCGTCGGCGGCGCCACTGTCGAACCAGTGCTGCAGGTCATCGGCGATGCTCTGCGGGGTGCCGAGCAGCACGCGATGGCCGCCTGCAGTGAGTTTGTTGAACAGTTGGCGAACCGTCGGCCGTTCGCGACGGATCAGGTCGTAGACCAGCTTCTGCCGGCTGGGGTGGCTGTCGGTGCTGAACTGCTCGGGCGGCAGGGGCACCACCTCGTCGAAGGGCAGTTCGGAGAGGTCGTAATCCAGGCTGGCGAAACGCGAGATGCGGCTGAGGAAGGATTTCGGGTCGAGCAACTCCTGCAGGCGCTCGTACTTGGCTTCGGCCTCGGCCAGGGTCTTGCCGACCACCGGCGAAATGCCCGGCAGTACGATGAGCTGCTCGGCCGAGCGACCGAACTCGGTTGCCGCCAGATCCTTGATGGTGCGGTAGAACGCCAGGCTTTCCTCGACCGTCTGCTGGGCGGTGAAGATCAGTTCGCCAACCCGGGCGCCGAGGCGGATGCCAGCCTCCGAGGAGCCCGCCTGGGCGATCACCGGGTGACCCTGGATCGGCCTGGCCACGTTGAGTGGTCCCTTGACCTGGAAGTGCTTGCCCTGGTGGTCGAGCACATGCAGCTTGTCGAGGTCCAGCCAGGTGCCGGATGCCTTGTCCTGCACGAAGGCGTCTTCGCCCCAACTGTCCCACAGACCGCTGATCACGTCGAAGAACTCTTCGGCGCGCTCGTGACGATCACCGTACTGGCTGTGCTCGGCGCGATTGAAGTTCTCGCCACCGCCCAGCGAGGTCACCAGGTTCCAGCCCGCCCGGCCCTTGCTGATGTGATCCAGCGACGCGTATTTGCGTGCCAGGTTGTAGGGCTCGTTGTAGGTGGTGCTGCCGGTGGCGATCAGGCCGATGTGCCGGGTCACCAGGGCCAGGGCCGGGGCCAGGATCAACGGATCCCAGCGCACGCTGTTGGCGCCTTTCTCCAGGCCCGGGTCGAGGTCGACCTTGACCGTGTCGTTGAAGAACAGTGAATGGAAGCGCCCGGCTTCCAGCTTCTCGGCGATGTAGCGGTAATGGTCGAAGTCCAGAAAGGTGTCTTTCGGCGCTTCCGGCAGGCGCCAGGCCGAACCGCTCAACACGCCGGGTACGAAGGCGCCGAGAATGATCTTCTTGTCTGCTGTGCTCATGGCATTTTCCACGGGTTGGCCTCCAGCTGAGCCGGAGGCGATCAAGGGGTCAGAAGTTGTAGGCGAGGCGGGTGTACCAGTAGCCGCCATAGGGGTTGAACGGCGAGATGCTGCCGAAACGCGGGAAACCGTTGATGTCGCCGTTGGGGAAGGCGTTGTCGTCGGCGCGCACGTCGAACAGGTTGTTGGCGCCGACCGAGATGTCCAGCGCGTCGCTTGCCGCGTAGGTCACTTCCACATCGGTCAGCCACTTGGCGCCGTAGGTCACGTCGTACTGCGGGCTGGCGTCCCGGGCGACGACCTTGTCGTAACGGGTCACGCTGGCGTTCACGGTGAAGCGGTCGATCTGCCAGTCGGCGCTGAGGATCAGTTTGGTCTTCGGGTTGGCCGCGGTGAGGTAGCCCTGGGCCACCCGGTCGAACAGTTGCAGGTCGCTGCCCACTGCGCTGAGGGCGGCCGGGGTCTGCTTGATACCGTCCAGTTCGGTCTTGTTGTAGTTGAAGCCCAGGCCGTATTTGACGCGCCCGTAGCGGCCATGGTCGACGCGGTAGTCGGCGACCAGATCCAGGCCGCGGGTGGTGGTGTCGGCGGCGTTGGTGAAGTATTTCAGGCGGTAGCCTTCCCGGTAGCCGTTGGCCAGCAGGATATCGTCGACGCCGTCGCCGAAGAGAAAACCGGTCAGGGCGATGCGGTCGCGGATCTCGATCTGGTAGGCGTCCAGGGTGACGCTGGCCTGGGGCAGCGGTTGCCAGCTGAGGCCGAGGCTGATGTTGCGCGATTTTTCCGGTTTCAGGTCCTCCGCGCCGAGGGCGCGGGCTAGGGGCGAGTCGACCCGCACCGTCTTGGCCTCGACGAACTGCGCCACGCCATTCACGCTGGTGTACTGGTTGGCGGTCTGGGCATAGGTGGACTGCGACAGCGAGGGGGCGCGGAAGCCATTGCTCAGGGTGCCGCGCAGGGCGAAGGCCGGGGTGAACGCGTAGCGGGCCGAGAGCTTGCCGCTGGTGGTGTTGCCGGCGCTGTCGTCGTATTTCTCGAAGCGTCCGGCGACGCCGAGGAACAGCTTGTCGGTCGGCTCGAAACCCAGATCCACATAAGCGGCGTAGCTGTTGCGCGAATTCTGCCCCGCGTCTTCCGGGGTCAGGGTGATGGCGCCCTGGGCGCCGACCGCTGCCGGCTGGCCGGCCAGCGGCCCACTGGGGTAGACGTAGCCGCCGTTGATCCATGACAGCACGTCGTCGGATTCGGTCTTGTAGCGCTCATGGCGATGTTCCAGGCCCCAGGAGACCTGCAGCGGCGCGGTCAGACCGACCTCGAACGGGCGGCTCAGGTCGAGGTTGCTGGTCCACTGGTCGAACAGGTTGCTGTAGGTGTCGAAACGCGTCGGGCTGGCCGGGCCGAGTGAGGCGTTGAGGGTTTCGTCGGCGCCGGCCTGGCCCTCGGCGCGGCCGAAGGTGGAACTCAGGTCCCACGACCAGTCGGCCAGCAGGCCACGGGCGCCAGCCGCGACCTGGTAGTCGGTTTCCTCCAGGGTGTAGAAGGGTGCGGTTCCGTCCGGGTAGATCTCGGGGATGATATTGGTCGAGTTCGCCCGGCGGAAGTTCTGCCCACCACGGGCGTCACGCTGGCTGAAGGTGGAAAAGGAATACAGCGAAAGGTTGTCGCCGAGCGGTAGTTCGGCGTTGTAGGCCAGGTTGAAGCCCTTGATCTTGGGTAGCCCGTTGCGCTGCACATGGCGACTGGTCGTGTCGTTGCGCGCGTCGCCGGGGAAGTACAGGTTGCCGGTGGCCTCCTGGGAGCGCACCGCCGTCTGCTGCGACTTGGCGTCCAGCGACAGGTTGAGGAAACCGCCCTCGCTGCCGATGGCCAGGCCCTTGTTGAGGGTCTGGCTGAGCGTGTCGCCGTCGCCTTTGTAGTACTGCCCGTACTGGGTGCTCAGCGAGCCGCCATTGTCCTGCTGCTTGAGGATGATGTTGATCACGCCGGCGATGGCGTCCGAGCCATACTGCGCCGAGGCGCCGTCGCGCAGCACCTCGATGCGCTGGATGGCGCTGATCGGGATCAGGTCGAGATCCACCGGGTTGGTGCCGTAGGCCGCGGTGGAATCGAGGTTGATCACCGAGCTGTTGTGGCGCCGCTTGCCGTTGACCAGCACCAGCACGTTCGAGCCATTGAGGCCGCGCAGGCTGTAGGGGCGGGCAATGCTGTCGTTGGACGGCCCCGAGGGACGCTGGGAAAACGAAGGCAGGGTCTTCTGCAGCGCGGTGCGCAGGCTGCTGGAGCCGGTCTTTTCCAGTTGGCTGCTGTCGATCACGTCGATCGGCGCCGGGCTGGTGGTCACCGTGCGTGCTTCGCTGCCGCGCGAGCCGGTGACGATCACCGTATCCAGCTTGTCGTCGGTCTGTGCGGCGACGGCAGCGGCCGGGCTGATCAGGTAGCCGGCCAGCAGGGCGGGCGCCAATGACAGCACAGGGTAATTCAATGCGGATTTCATCCGTTTGCCCCTCATTCTCGATAATTGTTCAGGCGTCTGAGAGCCCGGTATTCGTGCTTTGCGCTGCACGGTGTGTTCGTCCTGATGGAGACAATCCCGGGTTTGCCCTGAGGGTCTTGCCTGATACTTCTCGTGCACGTACTGGCGCGCTGTCAGTTGCCGTTTGCAGGCAGCAGGGCGCCGTCGCGGCAACGTTGACGCGTTGCCGTTCAATGAATGGGAAGTTGTGTCTGACGGGTGGCTCGGTATCGTTAGAACAGGTGCTCTTTCATGCTGTTGAGTGGGGTTCGTTATTCATGTTCAGCCGCTCAATAGTTCGCTGAACTGTTTGTCCCACAGTGGGCGGACATCGACTTTCTGACGTATCAGGCCGCTCTCGTAGAACACATCGGCAACTTGCTGCTGGGCCTCTATGGCCGCATCGTCCACGGGCCTTACTCGCGCCGGCTGGCTGCGTTGTTCGAATTGCTGCAAATAGAGCTCCCGGGGAATGCCGGTGAGCGTTTCACTGCGCAATGCCCACTGTTCGGGGTGGCTCTCGATCCAGTCCCAGGCGGCTTTTTCACGCAGCAGAAAATCACCGATGGCTGCCCGTTTACCGGGTTTGGCCAAGGCGGTTCGGGTCGTGGAGATCAGGTAGTTGCCCGAGTAATAGCCCTCGGCGCTTTGCAGCAATACGCCGTCGAGGTTGGCCTCGGCATGAATCGCGCTGATGCCACCGGTCACCAGTGCATCGATATGGCCGTTCTGGAAGGCACTCAGGCCGTCCTGGGCCGGTAGCGGGATGGCCTGTACATCGGACAGCGCCAGGCCGTTCTGGCGCAGCATGTTGAGTACCAGATAGTGCGTGTTGGTGGCACGCACGTAGCTGATACGTTTGCCACGGAGGTCGCTGACCTGGGCAATACCACTGTTCCTCTTCACCACGATGCCGGTCTTGTTGTTGTCGCCGCTGTAGCTGGCGATCAGGGCCAGCGGAGCCTTGGCGATGCTGGCGAAGATCGGCGGGACTTCGCTCATGAAGGCATAGTCGAGGCTGTTGCTGGTCAGTGCTTCGAGCACCAGGTTGCCACCGGCGATATCGACCCATTCCAGAGGATAGGGCGCCTGTGCCTGACCGGCATCGTCGAGGAAATAGGCGATGGTGCCCTTGTAGCGCCAGACCCGCAGCGGCTGGCTGTCATCGGCTGCAGCCCAGCCGGGTAGCAGCCCGCCGGCAGTCAGAATGGCGCCATTGCGCAGCAGGGAGCGACGGTTGATGGTAGGCATGTGCTGGCTTCCCGCTCAATCCAGAAGGTCTGGTTGCTGGCGGATGATGCGATCCCACAGCGGCAGGAAGTTCACCCAGGCGAAGAACTCCCGGCGTGCCTTGGGGGCGCGGTCGGCAGGGTCGATTTCTGGCACCACCGGTTGCCCGGCGGCATAGGCCAGCAGGTGTGCCCGGGCGCTGTCATCCGCCTGGATGAAGCGCCACGCGGCGCTCTCGACGGTTTCGCCGGTGGCCCACAGGCCATGGTTCTGCCACACCAGCAGGTTATTCGCGGCGAAGTGCTCGACGAATGACCGGGTGACGATCTGGCGATCCTGCGCCAGCGCTCCATCGGCACTGCGCAGGGCATTGCGTGCGAAGATCACCTGATCATCGATGAAGGCCGACGACTCGGCGGTGATCGGCTCGAACAGGCGTCCGAACGATGACCAGACGCGGCCATGAAAGCCATGCAGGTGGGCGATGCCGACCACCTCGGGGCGTGCCCGCTGCAGCTCGTGGTGCAGATCCAGCGCGCTGGTGTTGAGCAGGCCGTCGCCTTCTACCACCTGGCCTGCGCCATCGACCCGCAGCAGGTCGGAAACACGAATCTGCGAGAACGCTACACCCAGCGGGTTGATCCAGTAATGGTCGGTTTCGATCGGGTCGCGGGCCGTGAAATGCCCGGCCACTCCCACTTCGAAACCCAGCTCGGCGAACAGCCGGTACGAGGCTGCCAGGCGCTGCTTGCGGTGCAGGCGTTCGGCCTGTGGATCGAGTTGTCCGGGCACCTCGGTAGACAGCAGCCGATTGTTGGCGTGGGGCAGCGAACGGATGCTGTGGATGGGCGGGAATTGCTCTCTGCTGGTCATTTCGCTGGTCTCGGCGCGATCGGGTGATGAGACGTCGATCGTTCAACGTCCCGCCATCTATCGAACACGGGGACATGACGGGAAGTGCAGCGTGCAACCGGGTATCCGACTTCCTCGCTCGCGTCATGCGTGTCGATAGCCTCCACCGGGTGAGGGGTCGGAATGATTAAAATCTACGGAAATTAAACTGGCTTGATAAATACTATTTCGATCTAAATATATTATTCTTTTAATTAATTATCTTTTTGTAGTTTTATAATTTTAATTAATGTATTGGTTGTGCCTGGAAGGCGAGGGTGCCGTGGTGGCGGCAGGCTTTTCTGCGCCCACGGGCGCGAAACCGTCGGTTGGCTTCTGCGCCGTGGGCGCATTGCTCAGCGCGACGGCCCGGCCGCCTGGCGACCCAACTTCTGATAAAGAGCGTCGAAGTCTTCCCGTGCCTGGGCGAGGCGCTGTTCGTCGCCGCTCGCCGACGCCTGCTCGAGTCGACGCGTCATGAAGGCTTCGGCCTCCTCGGCGTTGCCCGATTCGAAGGCGAGTACGCCGAGCTGGAACAGGCTATCGTCCACCTCGTCGGCAATATCGTGCCGGTGCGCGATCTCCAGCCTGCGCTCGAGAAAGGTGCGAGCGCTGTGCAACTGTCCGAGTGCATGGGTGTTCTGGGCCAGGTTGGTGATCACCGGGAGCAGCCTGTCGTCGTGGCTACCCACCAGCCGCTCGGCGCCTGCCAGTACCTCGCTGTTGATCTCCAGCGCCTCGGTGTAACGCTGGGCTTCGTGCAGGCAGTAGGCCAGCCGTTTGCGCACCCCCAGGCGCTGGGCCTCGCTCATGTCGGGGTCGGCGTCAAGCAGCACGAGCGCCGCGCCGTAGGTGTCGATGGCCGTGCTCCATTCGCCGAGGTCCTGGGCCTGGGTGGCCAGGCTGTGCGCGAATGGCCCGCGCTGTTGCGGCGACAGAAAGGCCCGGGCGTCGTCGATGCGCAGTGCCTCGAGCCCCATGGGCAGCGACTCCCAGGGGCGTCCGGCGCGGTGCAACACGAAGCTGCGCAGGTAGAGCAGGTGCCCGCGGTCTGCTGCGGCGTCGCCAGGAAGCTGGTTCTCGAGGTCGTCGAGCTCGGCCAGCGTTTCGCTGATACTGAACACGCCATGGGGATCCATGAGCTGCGCGTCGAGTTCGACCAGGCGAGCGTGTGCAGCCGAGATGGTCTCGGTTGGCGCCGAGTGCCTCGACCTCCACAGGAGGATGACCGGCACCACGACGAGTGCGACGATGAGCGCGTAGAACATGCGGATTCTTCTCGCAAAGGGGCTGGCGAGTATAGAGGCATGACAGGCCTTTGCGCCCGAATCTGACCCTAAGCCGGCAACGCACGCGCGGGGGCGGATCGCGGGGCGCCGGTCTGCTTGTCGGCATGGCGGTTGCCAGGTACCGGCAACCCCAGGTGGCCACGCAGCGTGCGCGCGGTGTAATCGGCACGGAACAGACCACGCTCACGCAGGATAGGCAGTACTTCGCCGGTGAAACGGGCGAATTCGCTGGGAGCGCCAACGTGGATATTGAAACCGTCCACGGCACCTTCGCGGAACCAGCGCTCTATTTCGTTGGCCACCGTGAGTGGCGAACCGACGAAGCTGGAGTAGGGCTGGCCGAAGCGCAGCGCGGTCTGGCGCAGTGTCAGGTGCTGTTCACGGGCCACGCGCTTGATGCGTTCGGCGTGGCCGCGATAGCCGTTGCTGCCCAGGTCGCCGAGATCGGGGAAGGGCGCGTCCAGCTCGTATTGGCTGAAATCGTGGTAGTTGAACGGGCGGCCCAACTGCACCAGGGCCTTGTGCAGGTCCAACTCGCCCTTGCGCTCACGCTCGATGGCCTGGGCCTGCTCGTCGGTGTCGGCGATGATCGGCTCGATACCCGGGAACAGCAGCACATGATCGGGGTTGCGCCCGGCTTCGGCGGTACGGCGCTTGATGTCCGCATAGTACTCGCGGGCATCCTCGAAGTTGTCCACGCCAGCGAAGATGCCTTCGGCGATGGCGGCAGCCAGGCCGCGGCCGGATTCGGACACGCCCGCCTGGAAGATCACCGGCTGCCCCTGGGGCGAGCGGGAGATGTTCAGGGGGCCGGTAACCGAAAAGAACTCGCCCTGATGATCCAGGCGGTGCTGCTTGGCCGGGTCGAGAAAGCGCCTGCTGGCCTTGTCGCGTGGGAAGGCATCGTCCTCGTATGAGTCCCACAAACCCTGTACTACCGCAACGTGCTCGTGGGCACGGCGGTAACGCTCGCCGTGGTCGATATGCCGCTCGCGGCCAAAGTTGCCTGCCGCACCCTCCAGGCCGGTGGTCACCACGTTCCAGCCGGCGCGGCCATGGCTGATCTGGTCCAGCGAGGCGAACTGGCGTGCAACGTTGAAGGGTTCGGTGTAGGAGGTGGTCAGGGTGGCCACCAGGCCGATCCGCTCGGTGGCGCCGGCCAAGGCGGAGAGCAGAGTCAGAGGCTCCAGGCGATTGAGAAAATGCGGTGCCGACTCCGGCGTGATGTAGGGGCTGTCGACGATGAACACGAAATCGAACCTGGCCGCCTCGGCAGCGCGTGCCTGCTGCCTGTACCAGTCGATGTCGATGCTGGCGTTGCCGGGAATCTCCGGGTTCAGCCATTCCTGCTGGCTGGTGCCGACGCCCGTGAGAATGGCGCCGAAATGCAGTTGTCGTTGAGTCATGCTGTTATCCCCTGGCCATGCCAGTCGCGAGTGAGGGTTAACACGGTGCATAGCGCTGGCGCAGTCGCTCAGCGCTGCGCTTCATGCGTCGTAAAACGGCTTGTGCAGCAATGGCGTGGTGCGGATGTCGGCAAGCGTGGCGGCGCCGGAAAGTTGCATGACGATGCGCAGTTCCTGCTCGAGCTGTTCGAGCACCCACTGCACCCCTTGCGAGCCATTGAGGGCCAGGCCGTAGAGCACAGGACGACCGACTGCGACCAGATCAGCGCCGGCGGCGATGGCCTTGAACACATCGAGGCCGCGCCGGATGCCGCTGTCGAAGATGAGCGGTACGCGACCCTTTACCTCGGCGGCCACTCGCTGCAATGAGTCGAACGCTGCCGGGGAGCCGTCCAGCTGGCGGCCACCGTGGTTGGAAACCTGGATGGCATCGACACCGTGTTGCAGAACCGAGCGGGCATCTGCCGGGGTGGTCACGCCCTTGACGATCAACGGCAGACCACCACTGTGCTGGCGCACGAAATCCAGGCTGTCCAGGCCGATACTGCTGTCGAATGCGAACTCGATCTTACGAGGTCGATTACTGGTATCTAGAAAGTTGCCGGGGGTTGGCATGCGCAGGTTATTGCGCCGGTCCTGCTCGCGATTACCGCCGACCGTCACGTCTGCAGTCAGGACGATGGCTTTGTAACCCGCAGCGTGCGCGCGCTGCAGCAGTTCGCGGTTGAAGCCGCTGTCGCGCGTCAGGTAGCACTGGAACCACTTGTCACCGTTGCTTGCCGAGGCAACTTGCTCGAGGTTCTGGGTCGAGACGGTGCTGACACCCAGCAGTGTTCCATAAGCAGCGGCGCCTTTTGCCGTGCCGGATTCTGCCGATGGGTGCGCCAGACCGTGCGCTGCCATCGCGGACACTACGACAGGTGCACGCAGTGGGCTGCCGAGGATTTTCGTCTCCAGGCTCTTGACCGTCTTGCCGGTCAGGATGCGCTGGTCGAGGAAGGCTCGGGAGAATGCCGTGCGGTTCTCCCGCAAGGTCTGCTCGTCACCGGCGCCCCGTGCGATGTAATCGAAGGCCGGGCGAGGAATGACCTCTGATGCGAGCGCTTCCAGTTCCAAAAGGTTGTAGGTTTTCGGCGCTTGCCGGGGAGTCGATGATTCTTTCATGCGGCGTGGGCTTTCTTTGAGTGGCGAGTGCTCGGAGCCCAGTGCCGACTGTGCCGCCAACAGGGCGGCACCTCCAGTGAGCATCCCCAGGGTGTCGCGTCTGCTTGGCGGCATCGTGGTGATTCCTGCTCAGGCGTTCTGGACTTTCTTCGCACTGCCTTGCTGCTCGACCAGGGCGCGAATGCGTGGCAGCAGATCCTGGCCGTATTCCGCCGCATCGCGCAGTTGCTCGAAGCCACGGAACAGAAAGGTGGTGATGCCCGCGTTGTAGTAGTCCAGTGCGGCATCGGCGACCTGATCCGGTGTGCCCACCAGCGAGGTGGAGTTGCCGGCGCCGCCGCTCAGGGCGGCGATCTCGGTCCACAGGCGCTTGTCGTGCACCTTGCGTTGGCTCGCCAGCTCGACCAGCCGTGAAGAGCCCGAGTTGCTGGTGCCGAAGTTCTTGTCGCGACGTTTGCCCTGGCGCAGATGAATCAGTTCACGGGCATCGGCCAGGATGCGCTCGGCGCGGGCCCAGGCTTCATCTTCGGTGGCACCGAGGATCGGCCGTAGCGACAGGCTGAAGCGGATATGCTTTTCGCGGCCGTATTTGGCCGCGGCCTTGCGCACCTTGGCGATGCGCTCGCGGACCTGTTCCAGTGGCTCGCCCCACATCATGTACACGTCGGCGTGCTTGGCGGCGACTTCCACCGCAGCGTCGGATGCGCCGGAAAAGTAGACCGGGACGTGAGGCTTCTGGACCGGCTTGACCAGCGTCAGATTGTCTTCGATACGGTAGTGCTCGCCCTGATGATCGAAGGGCTCGGTGCTCGTCCAGACCTTGCGCAAGATATCCAGATACTCCTCGGTGCGCGCATAGCGGGCGTCCTTGTCGAGGAAGTCACCATCGCGCTGCAGGTCACCGCTGTCGCCACCGGTGATCACGTTGATCGAGGCACGGCCACGGCTGAGGTGGTCGAGGGTGGCGAACTGCCGGGCGGCGAAGGTTGGCGCCTGGAAGCCCGGGCGGTGCGCGACCAGCAGGCCGAGCCTGTCGGTCACGGCGGCGACATAGCTGGCCAGAATCATCGAATCCGCCGCGCTGGTGTTGACCGCCAGCAGCGCCTTGTCGAAGCCACCGTACTCCTGAGCCTGGGCGAATGCCTTGATGAACTCGATGTCGACGGCGGGGCCACGGGCCGCTTGCGATTCACTGCCTTCCTGCGGGCCGATCAGGCCGATAAATTCGAGACTCATTGCGCGGAACTCCTGTCTGTTCGGTGGGTGCCGCGTTGATTGGCGCGGCCTCTGGATGCACGTCAAGGCAATGGACGGATACTAGGAAAGGCTTTTTGAACATGCAAAGAACGTATAAAAATATGCTTATGTTATTTTCTAAATCTATTAACCGGGGTGCGCAATCCGAGGTGCTCGCGCAGGGTGCTGCCCTGGTAGTCGATACGGAAGATTCCACGCCGCTGCAGCTCGGGCACCACCTGATCGAGAAAGCGCTCGGCGCCGCCTGGCATGTAGGGCGGCATCACCACGAAACCGTCCGCAGCCTCCAGTTCGAACCACTGCTGGATCTGCTCGGCGACCGTCTGCGGTGAACCGATGAACTTGGCGAACGCCAGGCTCGATGCGTACCAGCGGCCCAGCTGTTCGAGCGTCCAGCCGGCTTCGATGGCATTGCCGATCACCACGTCGAAGCGCCCCTTGCTACCGCGGATGTGCGCGCGGATATCCGGCACCGGCGCCTTGGGGTCGTGCCTGGCCAGGTCGTAGTTCATGCTCGCCGACATGAATGCCAGGCCGGCGATGGGCAGGATCCGCTCGTCCAGCTCGGCGGCCAGGGCGTGGGCCTGTTCATCGCTGTCGGCGATGATCGGGTAGAGGCCGGGCAGCACCTTGACGTCATCGGGCTGGCGGCCGGCGGCGACCACCTGCTCCTTGAATTCGCGGTAGAACGCTCTGGCCTTTTCCAGCGTCGACTGCACCGGGAAGACCACTTCGGCGTTGCGCGCCGCCAGCGACTGAAAGGCCGGCGACACGCCGGCCTGGATCAGCACCGGGTGCCCCTGGGGCGGGCGCGGCAGATTGAGCGGGCCACGTACCTTGAACCAGTCGCCCCGGTGGTTGGCGTAATGCAGCTTGCTGGCATCGGCATAGCGGCCGCTGGCCTTGTCGACCAGCAGGGCATCGTTTTCCCAGGTGTCCCAGAGAGTGCGCACCACATCGAGAAACTCGCTGGCCTTGGTGTAGCGCTCGGCGTGGCCGAGATGCTCATCCAGACCGAAGTTGCGGGCCTCGCCGTCGTTCACCGAGGTCACCGCATTCCAGGCCGCGCGGCCAGCGCTGAAATGATCCAGGGTGGCGAACTGCCGGGCCACATGATAAGGCTGGTGGTAGCTGGTGGAGATGGTCGCGCCCAGGCCGATGCGCGTGGTCAGCACGCTGAGCGCCGAGAGCAGCGCCAGGGGTTCGGGCGAACCGCTCGGTCGCCAGGTCACGGCGGCATCGAAGGCGCCGCCATGGATATCGTCCAGGGCCAGCTTGTCGGCCACGAACAGCATGTCCAGTTTGGCGGCTTCGGCCTGTTCGGCCAGGCGCTGGTAATAGCGGATGTCCAGCGCATTGCCGACTTCCGCTTCAGGCAGGCGCCAGCCCGCAAGGTGGCTGCCGGCATGGCTGACGAACAGCGCCAGGTGCAGTTGCCGGGCCATCAACCGGCCACCTGCGCGCGCACGCGGTGGGGGATGTCGTCGTCGGTGATCAGCACCCGTTCCATCACCCGGTCGACGTCACCGTAGTTGTAGACCGGGTAATGCAGCAGCGCGCGGTTGTCCCAGAACGCCACGGTGCCTGGCGTCCATTTGAAGCGCAGCTGATATTCCGGATTGCCGACTTCCCTGAGCAGTTCGGCGACCAGCGCGCGGCTGTCCTCGACGGACCAGCCGATCACCTGTGGCGACATCGAGAAGTTGATGAACAGTGCGTCTTCGCCGGTTTGCGGATGGGTGCGCACCAGCGGATGGGCGAGGATCGGGTAGCTGTAGCCGACCCTGTCCAGCGACGATTTGAAATTGTGGGTGACGTAGAGGTTGTCGATACGCGCTTTCAGTTCATCCGAAAGGCCGCGGTAGACCAGGCCGGCATCTGCCCACACGGTGTCGCCACCCAGCTCCGGCAGCGCTACCGCACGCAGCACCGCGCCCCAGGTTGGCTTGAGCATCCAGCTGGTATCGGTGTGCCAGCGACCCTTGCGTGCGTCGCCATAAGCCTCCTTGGCCTGGCTGGCGAGAATCAGGTGGGCCTGGGGTTTGTTGCGGTCTTCCTGGCGGGTGGTGGGGTGCACGTACAGCTCGCCGAACTGGCTGGCGAAGGCGATCTGCTGTTCGCTGCTGATGTGCTGGTCGCGGAAGAAAATCACCTTGTGGCGCAGCAGCAGCCCGTGAATTTCGTCACGCTGTCGCGCGTTGAGTGGCTTGCTCAGGTCGATGCCGCTTATCTCGGCGCCCACGGTGGGCTCCAGTGGCGTGACCACGAGCGTTTCGGTGAGCGCGACGACGTTCTCTGCGGGCATGGGGCTGTCCTCTTGTCGTTACCAGTCGTAGGAAAGGCGCGCGTAATAGAACGCGCCGTTTAGCCCGTAGGGGCTGAAGCTGCCGTATTCATCCGGGTTGTTGATCTCGCTGGGGTTCGCTGCACCCAGCCCGGTGACGCTGGGGTTGGCGGTCTGCTTGTCCGGGCGTATGCCGAACAGGTTGTTGGCGCCGATGGAGGCGGAGAGGTTGTCGTTGACCAGGTAGGTCAGGTCGAGGTCGGTGATCCAGCGGGCGCCGAACTCGCGGTCGGCTGCTGCACTGATGCCCGCTTCGGTGTACGTGCCGTAGCGGGTCAGTTGCACATCGGTGATGAAGTCGCCAATGCGCCAATTGCTGCCGAAAACCAGTTTGTCGCGTGGCGTTCCGCGGGTCAGGTCGGTCTGTGCCTGATGGCCGAAGATCACGTAGTCGCTGCCGAGCAGATTGCTGACCGTGCCGTTCTGCTTGATGTCGCGAAGGGTCGTGTGGTTGTAGCTGTACAGCGCCGACCAGCGCACCTGGCCGAAGCGCCCGTAATCGCTGTTCAGTTCGCTGACCAGATCGACGCCGTCGGTGCGAGTGTCGACGCCGTTCATGTTGTATTGCGCCGAGTACAGGTCGTTGATGCCGAGCGAGGCGAGGGTGTCGCGGATCACCGTGGAAGAGCCGCTGTCGCGGATGATCTCGCTCTTGACGATGCGGTCCTTGATCTCGATGCGGTAGGCGTCGAGCGTGATGCGCGCGTTGCGCGTCGGTTCCCAGGAGATGCCCACGCTGAAATTGGTCGATTTTTCCGGTTCCAGATCCTGGCCGCCCAATGCCTGGGCCGCGGTGCTGCCAGGCGGCAGGTAACGCGCCAGCAGCAACTGATAGCTGCCGTCCGGCAGCCGCACGGCGGTGTTCTGGGTGACGGAAAAGGTCTTCTGAGCCAGCGAGGGCGCGCGAAAACCGGTGTTGAAGGTACCGCGCAAGGCCAATCCCGGGGCCAGCTCGTAACGGGTCGAGAGCTTGCCGCTGGCGGTGTTGCCGGAACTGTCGTCGTAGTGCTCGAAGCGCACGGCGGCGCTGGTGTACCAGCGCTCGGTCAGGTTGCTGCCGGCGTCGAGGTAGACGGCGTAGCTGTCACGGTCCAGCGAGCCGGCATCGGCCACCGACGTGCCGGTGAACGACTGCAGGCCGGCGCTGGGTCGTTGCCCGGCACGCGGGTGGCCAACCGGGTAGACATAGCCGCCGTCGCGGTACGAGTCGGGTTCGCCTTCGGTCTGCAGGTACTTTTCCCAGCGATGCTCGATGCCGGCCGACAGTTGCAGCGGTTTCGGCAGGCCGATGTCGAAAGGCCGGGTGATATCGAGGTTGCTGGTCCACTGCTCGAACTCCAGCGCGCCCAGGTAGAACGAGGTCTTGCTTGCCGGACCCAGGGAGGCATTCAGCGTGTTCTGTGCCCCCAGGCGCACGTCGTCCTTGCCGTAGGTGGTGCTCAGGTCATAGGCCCAGCCGGCCAGGTCGCCCTTGCCGCCAAATGCCACCTGGAAGTCGCGCTCGTCGATCAGGCGCTGGGCATGAAATCCATCCGGGTAGATCTCGGGTATCGACGCCAGGCTGGTGGCGCGGAAGCTGCCACGGGTGTCGACGATTTCCCGGTCGCTGTAGGTGGCGAACGAGTACAGCGTCAGATCGTCACGCAGCGGCAGTTCTGCGTTGTAGGAGAGGTTGTAGACCTTGTCGCGGTTGGACCGGCCATACCCCTTTTCCAGCAACCGATCCACCGAGCCCTCGCGTGGGTCAGGCTGTGCACCGGGGGTGCCGAACGGCACCGACTGACCGCCTTGCACCGGGTAGTACCAGGCGCCCTGGGCATCGCCGGCCGCATAGGAGGGGCCCTGCAGGCGAATATCCAGCGAACTGTTGAAGAAGCCGCCGTTGTCGCCAAGCGCGAAGCCGCCATTGAGTCCGGTCTGGGTCAGGTCGCCGGGTTTGTCTTCCTGTTGGCCGCTGGTCACGCTGGCGCTGCCGCCATTGTCCTGACTCTTGAGGATGATGTTCAGTACCCCGGCGATGGCGTCCGAGCCGTACTGCGCCGAGGCGCCGTCGCGCAGCAGCTCGATGCGCTCGATGGCCGAGGTGGGGACCAGATCGAGATCCACCGGCACGCTGCCGCTGGCGATACGCGCGAAGTTGTTGTAGACCGCCGTGTTGTGGCGACGCTTGCCGTTGACCAGCACCAGCAGGTGATCGCCACTCAGGCCACGGATCGACACCGGCCGTACCGACGACGAAGTGCCGCCACCGGCCTGGGCGGGCGCGCTGAACGACGGCACGATGCGACCCAGGGCCTCACGCAGGCTGGCCTTGCCGGTCTTGCGGATCTGCTCGCCGCTGATGATGTCGATCGGCGAGGGGCTGTCGGCCACGGTCAGGGTATTGCTGCGGTTGCCGGTGGATATCACCGAAACCGTACCGAGGGCCGTGTCCTTTTCCGCGGCCCAGGCCGCCCCGGGTAACGCCAGGCAGAGCAGCGACAGGGCATAAGGCAGGCGTTTTTCGGGACGAACGAATCCTGGCGCGTGCATGGGCCGCATCCTTTTTTAGAGAGAAAGAGCCGTGTTGTAGGGCGGCTTCGGTTTTTGTAGGGTGGACAACGCTCTTTTTGTCCACCATGGGCCATGCAGAGCGGTGGACAAGCTTCGCGTTGGCTACGCGCCCCGGTCCACCCTACGAACTACATCAGGCGCTTCTCGCCACCTTGTCGGTGACCCCAAGCACCTCATCCACCGCATCGATGATCGGTTGCGCCTCGCTGCGGATCAGCCAGTCGGGGCTGACCTCGGCGAAGTGCACGCGACGGTCGCTGCCGATCACCACCACGGTCGGTTGCGGCAGCTCCCAGGTGCCGGTACCGGTCACGGCGCCGATACCCGGGCCCTTGCTGAGTGCGGCCTGGCGCGACGGCTCGTCGAATTCGTAGAGAATGCCGAAACGCCGGGCCAGGGCGTTGTCCCTGTCGCTGGCGACCTGCAGGGTCAACCGATGCCTGTCGCGGATCTCCACCAGGCGCTCCGGCACCTGCGGGCTGACGGCTACCAGCGGTACCCCGCGCTGGCGCAACGCCGGCTGCAGGTTGCGCTCGTAGTAGGGGATGGCGATATTGCAGGCCGGGCATCCGGCGAAGCGAAAGAACACCAGCACCGCCGGGCCATCGGCGACCAGGCTCTCGAGGCTCAGGGTGCTGCCGTCGACGTTCTCCAGTTCGAAGGAGGCGACGTTGTCGCCGACCTTGATGAAGGCGTCGTGACGCGCCTCGTCCACCAACTTCTGGCGTTGCTCGATATTGACCTTCAGCGCCTCGGGGGCCCAGGTGCGCTCGCGCTCGGCGTGCAGTTCTGCCAGCAGATCGTTCAGGGAATCGCTCATGCCACTTCTCCTTGTGCGCGTTGCAGCGTGTTGCGGTTGGTGGGTACGGCCAGGCCGAAGTTGTCACGCAGGGTATTGCCCTCGTATTCACGGCGCAGCAGGCCGCGGGCTTGCAGCAGCGGCACCACGTGCTCGGTGAAGTAGGCCAGGCCGTCAGGCAGCAGCGAGTTGACGATGAAACCGTCGGCGGCGCCGTCCTCGAACCAGTCCTGCAGGGTGTTGGCGACTTCTTCCGGGGTGCCGACGAAATCGCGGCGTGGGCGCGAGAAGTGCAGGGCGACTTCGCGCAGGGTCAGGTTCTCTTCGCGGGCCTGCTGCTTGATGCGGTCGGAGCCGCCTTTCTGGCTGTTGCTGCCCAGGTCACCAAGGTCGGGGAAGGGCGCGTCGAGATCGTGCTTGGAAAAGTCGTAATCGTTGAACGGGCGCCCCAGGGCGACGATGGCATCCTCGATGCTCACCAGTTCGACGGCCTGCTGGTAACGGCTTTCCACCTCTTCGGCATCGCGGCCGATGATCGGGCGGATGCCCGGCAGGATGAACAGCTCGTCCGGATTGCGGCCGGCCTTGGCCGCACGCTGCTTGAGGTCCGCGTAATAGGCACGGGCCTCGCTGAAGGATTCCGGGCTGACGAAGATCGCATCGGCGTTCTGCGCGGCGAAGTTGCGGCCATCCTCGGAGGTGCCTGCCTGGAAGATCAGTGGTTGGCCCTGGCGCGAACGCTGGATGTTCAGTGGGCCCTTGACCTTGAAGAACTCGCCCTGGTGATTGAGGGCATGGAGTTTTTCCGGGTCGAAGAATTCGCCGCTCTGCTTGTCGCGGGTGAAGGCGTCGTCTTCCCAGGAATCCCACAACCCCTTGACCACGTTCACGTGCTCCCGGGCGATGCGGTAGCGCGTGGCGTGTGGCGGGTGCTCGGCCTTGCCGAAGTTGTCGGCGGTGCCGGAGAGCCAGGAGGTGACCACGTTCCAGCCGGCACGCCCACCGCTGATGTGATCCAGGGAGGCGAACTGGCGTGCGACCTGGAACGGCTCGGTGTAGCTCACCGTCACGGTGGCCACCAGGCCGATGTGCTCGGTGACCGCCGCCAGCGCCGAGAGGACGGTCAGCGGCTCGAAGCGGTTGAGGTAGTGGGGGCTGGATTTGGCGTGAATGTGCAGGCTGTCGGCGATGAAGGCGAAGTCGAACTTGGCGCCTTCGGCCAGCTGTGCCTGCTGCTTGTAGAAGCCGAAATTGACGCTGGCATCGGCCAGTGCGTTCGGATGGCGCCACTCGCCCCAGCCGTGGCCGACGCCGTGAATCATCGCGCCAAGTTTGATCTGTCGTTTGCTCATGGAAAATGCTCCTGTCGATTTACTGAGGTTGCGCCTGGGCAACCGCCTTGCCCGGCTGCTCGGCACGGGCAGCGTTGAAACTCGGATCGAAACCCTGGGATACGTCCACGGCGCGGCTCAGCACGCCTTCTTCGAGGTAGATGTCCGAGACCTGCTGCAGGTCGCTGATCACCTTGTCGGTGATCTCGGTGCGGGAGTGGGTGGTTTCCTTGACCGACTCCAGGTGCACCGCGACCGGCAGGCCGGTGACCCGAGCCTGGGCCTCTGCATAGGCCTGGTGATGGTCGTTGGCCCACAGGAAGGCGCGCTCGACACGTTTGACAAAGTCCTCGAGCTGCACGCGTTTGCCGTCTACGGCGTCCTGGGTGGCAGCCAGGTAGAAGTGGTTGGTCAGCAGGTCGTCGCTGTCACGCAGGATGCGTGCGCCGTTCTGGGTGATGGCGATAGTGGTGTAGGGGTCCCAGGTCGACCAGGCATCCGCGGCACCGCTTTCCAGGGCGCTGCGGGCATCGGTGGGCAGCAGGTTGACGAAGGTCACGTCGGAGGTTTTCAGACCGGCTTCGCGCAACGCCCGGATGACCAGGAAGTGGCCGATCGAGCCCCGGTTGGTGACGATGCGCTGGCCCTTGAGATCGGCCACGGTTTTCAGTGGCGAGTCCTTGGGCACCAGAATCGAGGTGGTGTAACGACCATCGCGCTTGATGATTTCCACCACCTTGAGCGGCGCCCCGGCACCCAGCGCGAACACGTAAGGGGCATCGCCCAGACCACCGATGTCGACGGCGCCAGCGTTCAGCGCTTCGCCCAGTGGCGCCGCTGCGGGGAATTCGGAGAAGTCGATGCGGTAGGGCACGTCGTCGAGTTCACCGGCAGCCTGCAGCAGCAACTTGATGCCGGATTTCTGATTGGCGACGCGTAGCGGTTCGAGGTCGGCGGCGCTGGCGTAGCTACCCATCAGCAGGCTGCTGCCCAGGACGGCGGCGATAAGGGTGCGGATCAACATGGGGTGTCTCCTCTCAAATGTCGTTGGCTGTGGCCAGGCTGCGGGCCAGGCCGAAGATTTCTTCCATGCGCCAGTGCTGGTTGGCGTAGCGTGGATCGCCAGCCCATTCGTCCCAGCCGGAGTCGCGGCGGTATTGGCCGAGCAGGCCGCTGGTGCGGACCTGCTCAGCGTCGAGGGTGACCGCCTGTTCGCTGTCGGGGTGCACGTAGAGGGCGTCGCTGCTGCAATACAGCTCGCACATGAAGCAGGTCTGGCAGTCCGCCTGACGGGCGATGACCGGCTTGCCGTCACTGCCGACCGCCAGCACGTCGCTGGGGCAGGCGGCCACGCAACGGCTGCAGCCGTCGCAGCGGTCACTGAGGATCAGTGCGATCATGCTGTCGCTCCGCTGCGGGTGTCGCTGCGTTCGCTGAGCCCACTGCGGCGCACCCAGGGCGCATCCAGACCGCCGCTGTGCAGGTGCACGTCGAAGTCCGCCGATTGCCCGGGCGCGTCGCTGCGCTGATGCATGCCGCGGCTTTCCTTGCGGGCCAGGGCGCTGCCGTAACACCAGCGGGCGGTGGCGAGCATCGCCGCGGTTTCTCGCCAGCGCAGCCGTGCAGGGGTATCGCGGGTACGGCTCTGCTCGCGCAGGCGATCCCAGGCGTTGTCCAGTGCATCGAGCGAGCGCTGCAACTGCTCGCCGTTGCGGAACAGGTTCTTGTCATAAGGGTGCATTTCGTCCTGCACGGTGCGGATCAGCGCGGCGCTGTCATCCCGCTGCGCGCCTACCGGCAACAGGCCGACCCGGGCGATGCCGTGAGTCCGTACGGTGCCGGCCGGGTGCTGACGGGCGTGGCGTGCGGCGCCACGCCCGGCCCATTGCCCGCTGGACAGCGCCCAGGACGAGTTCACCGCGCCACCCCCGGAGATGGCCCCGGTGACTGCCTCGCGGCTCGCCGCATCACCGGCTGCGAAGAGGCCGGGCAGGCGGGTCTGGCAGTGTTCGTCGATCAGGCGCAGGCCGCCGACGCCACGTACCGTGCCTTCGCCGTGCAGGGTGACCGGGAACCTGTCGCGATACGGGTCGATACCGCTGCGGTCGAACGGCAGCATGAGGTTCGGCTGCACATAGGGCAGGCGCTTGCGGATATCGTCGGGAATGCGGTCGAGCCGGCAGTACACCGGCCCTTCGAGCAAGGCGCGCGCCAATGACAGGTTGAAATCCGGGCCCTGGGCGATGGCCAGTTCACGGCCGCCAGCATCGAAATAGCGGCCGAAGGTATAGACCATCGAGCGGGTCATGGTGCTGTTCGCCGGGGCGATGCAGTAATAGCTGGAGAACTCCATGCCTGACAGCTCGGCACCCGCTTCAACGCCCATCAGGTAGCCGTCACCGGTATTGTTCTGGCTGCCCAGCAGTCGCGAATGGAAGGCACAACCGCCGGTGCTCAGCACCACGGCAGGTGCCTGCACCTGCCAGTCACGCTGCTGCTGGCGTTGCAGGCCACGGGCGCCGGCCAGCTCGCCGGCGTCGTTCTTCAGCAGTTCCAGGGCCGGGCTGTGGTCGAGCAGGGTGACACCGTGCTCGACCGCCAACTGACGCATGGCACCCATGTATTCCGGGCCACGCAGCGCGCGGTACTGCTTCTCTCCCTGCTCGTTGCGGGGGAAGTGATAGAGCCGGTCGAGGCTCGGCAGGGTGTGCCAGGTGGTCTCGAGAATTCGCGCCATCCAGTGTGGATCGCCCAGCCCGGCGGCGCTCGCCACGCGCTTGTCGATGGCTGCCTGGCGCTGCTCCGGCGCAACCCACCAGTGGCCAGGACCGGCGGTGGCTGTCACCCCGCTGGTGCCGCAAAAGCCTTTTTCCGCCAGTACCACCCGCACACCCTCACGGGCTGCAGCCACCGCCGCCCAGGTTCCCGCGAGACCGCCGCCGATGACCAGCACGTCGGCAGACAGCAGTAATGGAGGGCGGGTGGTCATGGCAGCGCAGACTCCTGGTGCAGGTCGTGGAAGACGGCCTCCACCAGGACAGGGGTCGGTCTGGGATTGACCTTATCCCTCTAAGGAATTGCTGTGAAAGTCTTTCTGGTTCTAAGCTAATTATGTAATTTACTTATCTAATATGTTTTTAAATATCAGTAATAAGTATTTAATAAGGGCTGTGAAAAGGCTTTTTGGATGGGCTGTATGAGTAGCAAACGACAGATAAAGCTCGGTGCGGTGCCCATGGGCGTCGGCGGGCCGGGGCGACATAACCTCTGGCACGATCCGGCGATTCCCGCGGATGCCAGCGTGAACATCGACTGGTTCATCGACCTCGCCCGGCAGGCCGAGGCGGCGCTGTTCGATCTGATCTTCATTGTCGACAGCCAGTTCATCACAGCGGACTCGCCGCCCCATTATCTCAACCGTCTGGAGCCCCTGACGCTGCTTTCGGCACTGGCCGTGACGACCCGCCATATCGGCCTGGTCGGCACCCTGACCACCTCCTACAACGAGCCGTTCAACGTCGCCCGCCGGCTGGCCTCGCTGGATCTGATCAGCAAGGGGCGCGCCGGCTGGAACGTGGTCACCAGTGGCGATGCGGGGACCGCAGGCAACTATGGCCGTGACGAGCATTACGATTACGACACCCGCTACGGCCGTGCCCTCGAACACGTGCAGGTGGTGCAGAAACTGTGGCAGTCCTACGAGGACGATGCGCTGCCCCGGGACCGCGAAACCGGTCAGTTCCTCGACCGCAGCAAGCTGCATGCGCTGCACCACAAGGGCGAGCATTTCTCGGTGGTGGGGCCGCTGAACATCCAGCGCTCGCCCCAGGGCCAGCCGGTGATCTTTCAGGCAGGCGACTCCCGACAGGGTCGCGATCTGGGCGCAGGCATCGCCGATGTAGTGTTCACCCATGCGCCGAGCGTGGAGAAGGGCCAGGCCTTCTACCGCGACATCAAGGCGCGGGCCCAGCGCCAGGGTCGCGACCCGGACGCGATCATCATCCTGCCGGGCGCGCAGATCTACATCGGCGACAGCGACGAGCAGGCTCGCGAGATCGAGCGGCATTACCACGACGTCGACCATAGTTTCGACCAGGCCCTGGCCGAGTTCGGTCGCTCCTTCGGCTGGCATGACTTCCGCCAGTACGACCTCGATGCACCGTTTCCGGTCGAGGCCCTGGAGTACGCCCGCAGCAGCTTCTACACCGCCGCCAAGGCCGCCACCGACTTGGCCGTGAGCAAGGGCTGGACGCTACGCCAGGCGGTAGCCAATGGCCTGACACTCAGGCCCAACGGCTTCGTCGGCTGTGCCGAAACCGTGGCCAACGAAATGATCCGCTGGTTCGAGGCCCGGGCGCTGGATGGCTTCAACCTCTACATCGGCCACCCGGAGCAGTTCAGGCGCTTCACCGAAGAGGTGGTGCCGATCCTGCAGGAGCGCGGGGTCTATCGCCGCGAGTACGAAGGCAGCACCTTGCGTGAGAGCCTGGGACTGCGTATTCCCCGCAATCCCTAGAAATGCCACGGTGGCTGGAACGCCGTCCGTGGACGGTTGCAGGCCGCCGATCGACGAGAAAGAGCGTTACCCATACCACTGTGGACCTGGGGCGAAAGGTTGCAGCAACACGTCGAGCCAGCGCTGCCCGGGGCGAAGGGGCCGGGACTGCGCACGTCCTTCGCTGCTTGGCGAAGGGAAGAGGGGCCAAGCGCCGGGAACTGTCGGTTTGAGGTGGTTCGCCAGAGTGCTTTCTCAGCGCTGCATGCTGCGTCCGACGGCTCTGTCGCATTACCCCTAGGCTGATACGCCCTGCGGCCCATGGCCTGCTGGCGTGCCAAGCAGGCGGGCGGCATGGGATGCATGCGGGTATAAATATATGCCATAAGTGTATTTTAAAACCATTATTTTATTCATATAAGCTAACTCCCAGCTATATCCCCCTTTGACCGGACCACCGGAGATTGCGCTCCTGCCCCAGGCTTGAAACAGGGTTCGGTCTCGCTTGCCAAGCCCGGCTTGCAGTGCGCTGGCTGCCCGGTTTGCCAACGTTGCCTGTTGTGCCGGGGCGCGATCGCCCCGGGTCTCGACTTACTGCAGGAGCAACCATGCAACACCACGATCGCAGAACCTTTCTCAAAAATTTCGCGCTGCTCACCGCGGCCGGCAGCGTCGGGCTGGCCTTGCCCGGCTGTGGCCCGCAGGACAACCCGCAGCCCAAGTCGGCGGGCGGCGCCCCGGGAGTGATCAAACAGCGTGCTGATCAGGTGGTCGAGTTCAAGTACCCCGACAACCCGACCTTCGACCTGGTTTACGTAGCGGACTCACTGGGCTATTTCGAGGGCTCGCGGGCGCGGCCCAAATACATAGGCCGTATCGCTGCACCACAGATAATTCCGCTCACCGGCACCGGAGAAATCGATTTTGGTGCGCGCATGGTGCCTCTGGTCATCTCGGCCATCGCCAGCGGCCTGGATCTCAAGGTTGTGGCCGCTGGGGGCAAGACCTTGCAGGAGGCGCCTCACATGAAGTATTTCGTGCGCGCCGACTCGGGGATCTTCACGCCCAGGGATATCGAAGGCAAGACGGTAGGCTTCAACAGTTTCGGGGCGTGCGCCGAGTTCGTCACCAAGAAGTTCCTGCGTGAGCAGGGCGTCGATGTCGACACCATCAAGTGGTTGGTGGTACCCGATAACCAGGCTGAGCAGACCCTGGCCACCGGCAACGTGGATGTGGCCATTATCCACCCGCCCGCCTCCGGTGGGGCCGAGCACAATAGCCAACTGCGTAAGTTGTGGAGCGACTATGACCTGGACAAGGGCCTGGGCGGTATGGCGCCGTACAGCGTCTTTGGCAAGTTCAGCCGCGAACACCCCGAGGCCACCCGAGACGTGGTCAGCGCGCTAGCCAAGGCCGCCAACTGGGTCAACGCCAACCCGGACGATGCGCGCAAGATCACCTCTGAGCGTATCGGCATGAAGCTGGAGCTGGTGGAGCGCTTCGCCTATGTCGACGATCTGATCGTCACCGAGCCGCCGATCCAGTACTACATCGACATACTGGAGAGCGAAGGCAAGCTCAATCGCGGCGCCATTCAGGTCAAGGATGTCTACACCAACCAATTCAACGACTTTGCCAAGGCGGTTGCCTGATGGGTGCGGTTGGCGTAGCGAAAATCGTTGCCAAGGGCGTGCAGATGGGCTACCAGGCCTACAACGAAGCCGGCCAGCTCGAACAGGTGTCGGTATTGGACGGCTTCGATCTGCAGGTGCGCGAGGGCGAGTTCCTGTCATTGTTGGGGCCTTCGGGCTGCGGCAAGTCGACCTTCCTCAACATTCTTGCCGGCCTGGCGCACAGAACCGGCGGGCAACTGGACGTCGATGGCCAGCCCTTGCAGGGCATCAACCGTAGCCAGGGTGTGGTGTTCCAGGGCTATGCGCTGTTGCCGTGGCGCACTGTGCTGGACAACATCGCCATGGGCCTGGAAATCCGCGGTGTCGGCAAGGCCGAGCGGCGCGACAAGGCGCGATATTACCTGGCGCTGGTGGGGCTCGAGGGCTTTGCGGCGCGTTACCCCCATGAGTTGTCTGGTGGCATGCGCCAGCGCGTGGCCATCGCCCGCTCGCTGGTGTACGAGCCGGATGTGCTGCTGATGGACGAACCCTTCGCCGCGCTGGATGCGCAGACTCGCGAGATACTTCAGGACGAATTGCTGCGCATTTGGGACCTGCACCGGCAAACCATCGTGTTCATCACCCATAGCCTGGATGAGGCGGTGTTCTTGTCCGACCGGGTTGCGGTGATGACGGCCCGGCCCGGGCGGGTCAAGGAGATATTCGATATCGATCTGCCTCGCCCGCGGGCCGCGGAGTTGCGCAATACCCATGCCTTCGTGCAGTTGCGCCAGCGTGCCTGGGAGGTTCTGCGCGAGGAGGTCAGTGGTGTCCCGGCGCGCCCGGCGGCAGCCGTCAGCGTGCCACAGACGTGGCAAGGCGTCGCCCGACGCCACGCCCACCGGATTGGAGTCTAGGCATGAGTGTGCGCACCACTTCGCGCAAGGTGCTCGATAGCAGCCTTGGTATTATTTTGTTTTTGCTGGTGTGGGAAGCCATTCCCCGCCTGGGTTGGGTAAACCCAGGGTACCTCAGCCCACCCAGTGCGGTGCTGGCCGCGATCGCCGACCTCGTACGATCCGGCGATCTGCTCAGGCACTTGCAGGCAAGTTTGCTGCGGTCGCTGGTCGGGTTGCTGCTGGCCATCGCCAGCGGTGTGAGCCTGGGCTTGCTGATGGGCTGGTTCGCCCGGCTTGAAAACGTACTCGACCCGTTGTTGCAACTGTTCCGGCAAACCTCGGCACTCGCTTTGTTCCCGGTGTTCATCCTGTTTCTGGGCATTGGCGAGTGGTCGAAAATCGCGATCATCTTCTGGGCGTCGTTCTGGCCGATCCTGTTGAGCACGATCAGCGGAGTCAAGCAGGTGGACAACCTGTTGGTCAATTCGGCGTTGTCCATGGGCGCCAACCGGCGCTTCCTGTTTCTCAACATCGTGCTGCCTTCGGCGTCCCCGTCGATTTTCACCGGGGTGCGCCTGGCAGGGGCCTACTGCATCACGGCGTTGGTGGCCGCGGAGATGATCGGCGCGCATTCCGGGCTGGGGTTCCTGACGCTCAATTCCCAAGAGGTGTTCCAGATCCCCAGCATGTACGCCGGTATTCTGCTGTTGGCCGTGGTCGGTTTACTGTTGAATGGCCTGCTGGCGCTGTTGGAGCGGCGGTTTACCCGCTGGCGACGGGGGTTGCAACAGGGTGGCTAGACGAGGCGCTGGGGTGCTGGTGCTGGTGCTGCTTGGCCTGGCCGGCTATGGCCTGAGCCGGCCGCAGTTGCCAGGAGAGGTCGCATTGGGCCCTACGCTGGCGGCAGTCGCCGAGCGTCAGGTGTTGCGGGTGGGGGTACGCAGTTACCCCCGGCCCAGCGCGACCGACGCGGCACTGGAGGCGGTGCCTGACGAATTCGATCAGGCCTTGGCGCAGGCACTGGGACAGTACCTGGGGGTGCCGGTGGTGTTACTCGGTGCATCGGCGGATGACCCTGGCCGCTTGCTGCGTGAGGCGCGGGTGGATCTGCTGATCGCCGGTAGCCTGGCATTGCCTGGCGCCGCAACAGGCCCGGTGTTCGGTCACGCTGCGCTGTCACAGCCACCGGCGGGCTATCGCCAGGGTGGCTTGCTGGTGCTACGCAACCGCTCCCTGCCCGCTGCCGGTAGCCTGGCCGGGCAGAGCGTCTGCCTGGCTGTGGGCAGTCCCTGGCGAGCCGACGTGGTTGAACGCGGCGCACGGGTGCAGCCATATGCCTCGTCCATACGTGCCGCGGTAGCCTTCATGAGCGGCGAATGCAGCCTGCTGGCAGATGAGCAGTCTGCGCTCAAGGTGCTGCAGAGCCAGGACGACTGGCGCTTCTATCGCCTGCTGCCCGACTCATTGGCCGCTGCTGAAGACGCCAGCATCTATCTCCCTCGCCAAGACCCTCAGAGCCAGAAGTTTCTCCAGGCCGCTCTGGCCGACTGGAAACGCCGTGGTGGCCAGGAACAAGCCTGGGCATTGCGCAGCAGTACGCTTATTGTCGATAGTTTGAAGTTGGCGGAAGGGCTGATGTGTCACTGATGACCATAGCCACCGGCGCAGACGTCTTGGTAACCCGGCGTCGAGCGCGGCGACAACTCTGTTGAACGCTAATCTCAGCGAGCGAGCAGCACATGCAGCACAACCACTCGGCATGCGGGGCCTCGCGGCCGTCCAGGCCTGCCGGGCAGCAGAAGCAGGCCAGGCTGGAGCAGCAGCTCGAGGCTATCGTGCGCCAGTCCTCCTGGTTCATGGAGGCGTTGCGAGGGGCTCGCCAGCTGGAGCTGAACGATTGGTGCATTGGCGCCGGCGCCGTGCGTAATCTGGTCTGGGACCACCTGCACGGCCATCCCGAGCCGTCGTATCTGGCCGATGTCGATCTGGCTTATTTCGAGCCGCTGCAGTTGTCTGCGGCGCGGGATGCCGAGTTGCAGGCGAAGCTGAGTATCCTCGCTCCGCGCTTTCCCTGGGAGGTGACCAACCAGGCGGCGGTGCACCTGTGGTTCGAGTCTTGCTTCGGCCATGCCGTCGAGCCGTTGCAGTCGCTCTGTGAGGCGGTGGCGAGCTGGCCTGAATTCGCGACTTCGGTCGCCGTGAGTCTGGACGCCGAAGATGGTTTGCACATCATCGCCCCCCATGGGCTGGACGACTTGTTCGATATGCGCGTGCAGTGCAACCCGGCGCGTGTCAGCGAGCAGATCTATCGACAGCGAGTGGAGCAAAAACGCTACCGCGAGCGTTGGCCGCTGGTTAGCGTGGTGCTTGATGACTTTGAATTCGTGCAACGCGCCAAAGAACGAGATAAGGAGCGAGGAAGGTGATCGACGCAATCATGGTCGATGTCGACGGTTTCCTCGTTCTGGCCGCCCCGATGGTTGGGTCTGGTCCTCCATGCCCGAAGCCGGCCTGGGGCTGGCGATTCCACACAATCGACAGCTACCTGTCTGATTGCTGAGCACATCCGGCGGGTGAAACCAGGCATTCCCGGTAGGCCAAACCCGAAAAACGACCGGCGCTGTCATCATGGCGTTGAAAACAGGCTCGTCTGCGAGCGCCAAGCCGGGCGACCCAGCGCCTAGGTTTCGAGAGGTGCCGGATAGTCACGGATGACGCTTCGCTGATCCATCCGCGACTGTCCAAGGTACGATAGCCGACCTACGTCGCTGGCTAACCGACTAATACCGGGTGGACGGGAATGAGTTGACATGGACACCTCAATCGTACAAAGCATCAAGCTCACGGTCGTGTCATTGACCGGCCTGTCAAAAGATGCGCTGCACGTCTATGTAGGGATGGCGGTGTATTTGACTCTCATCGCCATCATCCCGCGATGTAGACCGTATAGGGCGTGGCTGACGGTTTTCGTCATTGCCTGTGCCGGCGAGTGGGTCGATCGGCGAGACGACATCGGGAGCCTGGGATATTGGCGCTGGCAGGCAAGCACTCACGACATCCTCAACACGGTGTTCTGGCCGACGGCAATAACGCTGCTTTGGTTTTTAAAACTCCGTGGCAAGACGGGATGGCACCCGTAGGTCTTCCACCGTAGGGCGTATGAGCAAGCAGCACATGGCGCTGAACCACTTTTCATGGCGAACCGCGCAGCCAGGCCGCACCAGGCTGCGTCGATCTGGCTTATTTCGAGGCGCTGGAGTTGCCTGCGGCGCGGGATGCCGAGTTGCAGGCGAAGCTGAGTATCCTCGCTCCGCGCTTCCCCTAGGAGGTGGCCAACCAGGCGGCACACCTGTGGTTCGAGTCTTGTTTCGGCCATGCCGTCGAGCCGTTGCAGTCGCTCTGTGAGGCGCTGGCGAGCTGGCCTTAATTCGCGACTTCGATTGCCGTGAGTCTGGACGCCGATGATGCTTTGCACATCATCGCCCCATGGGCTGGACGACCTGTTCGATATGCGCGTGCAGCGCAACCCGGCGCGTGTCAGCGAGCAGATCTATCGACAGCGAGTGGAACAGAAACGCGAGCGCGAGCGCTGGCCGTTGGTGAACGTGCTGCCCGCTCGCTCAGCCGTAGCGTGCGGCATCGAAGCAGCCCGGGTTCTCATCCAGGAACTTCTTCATCCTGCGCCACAGGGTGGTGGTGCTGATGCCCAGGTGCTCGGCTGCGCCTTGCCGGTTGCCGCCAGCCCTGGCCAGCGCCGCGAACAGGATGTCCCGCTCGCTGAGCGGCTGCATGGCGGGCTCGCCGCCCGCACTCCGGCTTGCTGGAGAGAGATCGTCGAGGGCGTCGTCCAGCCAGCCTGGTATCAGCGCGCTGCATTGGCTCATCACGCTCAGGCGTTCGACGATGTTGCCGAGCTGCCGCACGTTGCCCGGCCAGTGGTGATCGCAGAGCCTGGCGACCAGCGTTGGCGTGTGCTCCAGCAGCTCGCCGGCGTTGCCGCCGAGAAGATGGCGCACCAGCGCGGGAATGTCCTCTCGGCGTTCGCGCAGGGGCGGCAGCCTGAGCCTCAGTACGCAGATGCGGTAGTAGAAGTCCTCGCGGAACAGGCCCTGGGCGATCAGTGCCGGCAGGGGCTTGTTGCTCGCGGTGATGATGCGGATATCCACCGGCGTGACCTTGTCGTCGCCCATGCGGATGACCTTGCGCTCCTGCAGGGTACGCAGCAGTTTCAACTGGATGTCCGACGAGGTTTCGCTGATCTCGTCGAGAAACAGGGTGCCGGTATGGGCCAGCTCGAAGACCCCGGCCCGGCCATCGGTCGAGGCGCCGGTGAAGGCCCCCTTCACGTAACCGAACAGCTCGCTCTCCAGCACGCCGGGCGCGAAGGCGGCGCAGTTGATCGCCACGAAGGGGCCGCTCCGACGTGGCGAGGCATTGTGGATGCTCTGCGCGAACAGCTCCTTGCCGGTGCCGGTTTCGCCTTCGATCATCAGGGTGCTGTCCACGCCGGCGTAGGTGGCGGCCAGGCTCTTGGCCTTCTGCAAGGCCGCGCTGCTGCCGACGATGTCATCGAAACGGCTGTCGGCCAGATGCTGCCCGGCCAGGGCGCGGCGCATCTTCTGTTCGATCGCCTTGATATCCGTCTGCTTCTGCAAGGTGGCGACGGCGCCGATGATCTGCCCCTCGAGAACGATGGGTGCGATGCTCAGGGTGAGCGACAGCCGGCCCACGTCGATCAGCGCGCCGCGCACCGGTTTGCCGTGGCGTAATGCCTGGTTGAAGTAGCTGCGTACCGGCAGCTCGGTGATGGCGTCTCCGCAGCTGACGGCACTCAGGTAGGTTTTGGCGACGTTGTTCATGCGCGTCACCACGCCCATGCCATCGACACTGAAGATCCCTTCGGACACACAATCGAGAATCGACTGGATCATCTCGTAGCGGCGTTGCAGTTCCTGGCGCTGCTGTCGGCGTTCCTCTTCCACCTGCAGCAGGTGCAGGGCTTCGTCGATCGCCTCGGCAGCGGCGTCGCTGTCGGTATCGGACATCACATAGCGCATGCCTCGCGACTTCACCGGCGCTTCGAGGGACAACCCGCCGATGGCGACCTCGATGCCCTGCGCCTGGAGCGCGTCGAGCACGGCTTCGGTGGTCTGCGCGCTGCTCAGCGGGTCGATGAAGCAGATCGAGGCGCCGGCCACGAACGGGCGGGATTTCTCGAGGATTCTCGCGTAACCCTCCGACGTGGCCAGGAAGGCGATTCTCGATGACAGGCGTGACGCCTTCTCGTAGGCATTGATGCAGTCGAAGAAGGTATGCCTGACCTCAACGACCGGCACGCGAAAGTGCTCGCGCAGCATGCGCGCGGTCTTGCCTCGGCTGATCAGCACCTCGGCGCCTTCGGCGAGCAACTGCCGGGCGATCTCGATCGCTTCGCTCTGTGCGGCCTCCACCACCGGTAGGGAAAGCTGGCGTGTCCGCAGAATGCTGGTCATCACTCGGGTCATGGTGCTGGACGGAGCGATGACGGCGATTCCAGCCGCGCGGTTTTGCTGATCAGGGATGTCGGTTTCGCGTTTCATTTAATTCTCTTGCTTTTCATTGTTGTTGAGAAAATGAAATTAACTGCAATTCGCAAGGTACGCCGACATTTCATTCTGGCAAAGGTTGAATTGTCGATGTGACCTCAACCATCTGATTGAAAAGGAGATTTTCAATAGAAGGGGCAGTGCTGTGGCTCGTGGCACATGCCTTGCTGTGCCTCCAGGACAATAAATCCAAAAAGAGGCAAAGCGTTCATGGACTTGATCTTTATCGGTTTCGGCGAGGCGGCCTTCCACCTGGCCACCGGCCTGGGTGCGCAAGGCGATGTGCGGATAGGCGCATACGACGCCTACAGGGATGATCCCAAGGCTGGTCCGCTGATTCGGCAGCGCGCCCAGCAGGCGCAGGTGACCCTGTACGACACCCTGGAAGAGGCCTGCCGCGAAGCACGCTTCGTCGTCTGCCTGACCAGCGCCAGCAGTGCCCTTGCACTGGCCGAGCGCATCATGCCGCTGCTGCAGACCGGGCAGCACTACATCGACATGAACTCGGCGGCACCCACCGTCAAGCAGGCCATCGAGCGCTTGCCGCGGGCCGCCGACGTGGGCTTCTGCGACATCGCGGTAATGGGCACCGTGCCGGGCAACGCCCACCGCGTACCGATGCTGCTGGCCGGTAGCGCCGCGCAGGCCTTCGAGCAGGCCTTCACCCCACGTGGCATGTGCCTCACCGTGCTGGACGCGGCGCCCGGTTCGGCCTCGGCCATCAAGATGCTCAAGAGCGTGGTCATGAAAGGCCTGCCGCAGCTGTTTCTGGAGTCCTTCCAGGCGGCCGAGCGATTCGGCGTGCTGGATACCCTGGTCGATTCCCTGGCGGACTCGCTGAACGGCAAGACGGTCGAGCAACTCGCCAATACCTTCACCGCCCGCACCCTGATCCACGCGAAGCGTCGCGGTGCCGAACTGGACGACGTGGTGGCCACCCTCGAAGCGGCCGGGGTGGACGCCAGCATGTCGATCGCCACCAGGCAACAACTGGAAAAACTCGCGGCCCGCGACTGGGCAAGCCTGCTCGGCCCGGGCGGCAGTGACATGAACTACCGCGAAGCCATCGCGCATCTCATCCGCCAGCCCTGAGGACGCCGACATGAATACCGAACACTATCTTTCCCTGCCCGAAGCCATCCCACAGGAGATCCTGGAGCGCTTTCGCAAACTCAGCCCGGCACAGCTGTGCGATGGCATGCAGAGCCTCGGCATCCCACGCAACGGCTGCATGGACAGCGACCTGATGCCGCTCGATGAGAGCAAGGTCATGCTCGGCACTGCCTATACGGTGGATACCGAAGACGGCGACAATTTCCCCATCCACGTGGCCATCTACCAGGGCCAGCCGGGTTACGTGCTGGTGGTGGCAGGCAAGGGCTACCGCGGGCGGGCCTACATCGGTGATCTGATGGCCGGTGCTGCCCAGGCGGTGGGCCTCAGCGGCCTGGTGATCGATGGCTGCGTACGCGACAAGGTGCCCTTGGCCGAGCTGGACATTCCGGTATACGCCAAGGGCTTCATGCAGCGCAGCCCGGCCAAGCAGGGGCCCGGCAAGATCAATGCGCCGGTGCACTGCGCCGGCATCGAGGTCGCCCCGGGCGACCTGGTCTTCGGCGATTACGACGGCGTCACGGTGGTTCCCCGTTGCCGCCTGCTGGACGTATTGGAGGCCTCGGAGAAGAAGGATGCCTACGAGGCCAAGCGGCGCGAGGTGATCGACGATTACGCCCGCCGTCGCGCCCTTGGCGAGTCGCTGCCAGAGCTCGCGCCGGCCTGGGTGACCGAACTGCTGACCGGGCGCTGATGCCCCTGGGGAGCCCATGAGGCTCCCTGATACACCGTTTCCGCACTATAAAAATAAAATTGGGAGATGTCCGGATGCTTACCGCTCTCGGCTATTTGTTGATCGTTTCGTTCCTGATCCTCGTCATCAAGCAAAAGCTTTCTCCGTTCACCGGGCTGATCGTCGTTTCGCTGATCGTCGGTGCGCTGGCCTGCATGGCCACCGGTGTGCCGTTCGACACCCTGGTCACCTGGGTGAGGGAAGGGCTGTTCTATACCACCAACGAAGAAGGCAAGGTCTCGTTGGGTACCGTCAACCCGACGGTGATGATCCTCTTCGCGGTTCTCTACTTCAGCCTGATGATGAACGTCGGCTTGTTCGATCCGCTGTGCACCTACCTGATCCGCAAGGCCAACGGCGATCCGTTGAAGATCATCCTGGTCACGGCGTTCACCTCCTCGGTGGTGACGCTCGACGGTGACGGCACCACCACCATCCTGATCATCACCAGCGCCTTTCTGCCGCTGTACAAGCAGATGGGCATGAAGCTGTCGAACCTGGCCATGCTCATCATCCTGCCATGCGGGCTGGGCAACTGCCTGCCCTGGGGCGGGCCGCTGGCGCGCGCGGCGGCGGTGCTCAACGTGGAGGTGAACACCCTGTTCGTGGCGATTCTGCCGATCCTCGCTGTGTCGTTCACCTACGTGTTCTGCATGGCCTGCCTGATGGGTCGCAAGGAGCGCGCCCGGCTGGGCTACATACCCGGCGAGAGGGCCATCGTCACCCCGCAGCAGATCGACGACATGGTCACGGTGATCGAAGAGAACGACCGTGAGTTCAAACGGCCGAAACTGTTCCTCTTCAACCTGGCCCTGACCATCGGCATGTTGGTCATCCTGCTGGCAGGCTGGGCGAGCGGGGCCATCGTCTTCATGCTCGGCACCGCCATCGCCCTGGCGGTGAACTACAGCGCCACCGAACAGCGTGACCGCATCACCGCCAACGGGGGCGATGCCATCGCGGTGGCATCGATCATCATGGCGGCAGGCTGCTTTCTCGGCGTTTTCAACGGTAGCGGCATGGCGGCGGCGGTCGCCGAAAGCATCGCCGGCCTGATCCCCGAGTCGATGGGCAGCCATACCGCGCTGATGTTCGCCTTCCTCGGTGCCATCGCCTGCTATGCCTTGCCGGTGGATGCCTACTACTTCGGCATCCTGCCGGTGGTGGCTCCCATCGCGTACCAGTTCGGCATCACCCCGACCGAAATCGGCGTGGCCTCGTTCATGGGGCAGGCACTGCGTTATGCCAGCCCGACGGTGGCATGGCTGTTCCTGCTGATGAACCGTACCGAGATGACGTTCGGCCAGTACCAGAAGGAGTTCTTCAAATGGTCGTTGCCGCTGTTCGGCATCTTCATCGTCACGGCGATCATCACCGGCGAGCTGCCGGTAGGCTAGGCAGCCCGGTAAGGAGTGCAGTTCCGAGTCTGTAGGAGCCCGCCAGGCCAAAGGGCTTCGTCGGCTCTGCCGAAACCGTGGCCAACGAAATGATCCGCTGGTCAGACGCCCACGCGCTATCCCTGGGCTTCGACATTCACGAACTGGATCCTCAAAGCAAAGGGGTGGTGACGCGGTACGGTCTCGCCAGGCTCGGCGCGCCCTGTGAGAACGCGGCTGCCGTGCCTGATCGTGGATGAGGGCGGCTCCACCTCGACAGCCGGGAGGGCAACGCCCGTGCGTTCTTCGCCGTGGGCCATTTGAACGGCGGTATCGCGCTGGGAGCGGTCGGCATTACCCGATGCGGACTAGCCAGTTGAAGCATCTACGCCCAACTGGCGAGCTGCATGCCCGGCTCAGGCGATGCTGGCGCCCAGGGCCGGGAACACGTCGCTGAACAGCAGGCCGATCAGTTGCTGGCCGTCGGGCGTAGACCAATCCTGGGCGATCTCGGCGATCAGCGTGTTGGTGGCGGTGAGTACCACGCCGGCGTCGTGCATGCGCTGGCGCGAGAACTCCTCGGACAGGTCGCTGGGCGAACCCGAGGCATCCATCACCGCCTGCACGGAGAAGCCTTCAAGGGCGGCGTCGATGGCCGGGAAGATCAGGCAGACATCGGTGGTCACGCCGGCCATGATCAGGTGCTTGCGCCCGGTGGCGAGCACCGCGTCGCGGAACTCCGGGTAGGCCCAGGCATTGACCACGCCGGGACGCTTGATGCGCGCAGCGTGCGCTGCCGGCAGGATTTCGGCGATTTCCGGCATGATCGGCCCCTGGGCGCGATCTTCCTGGCTGGAGGTGATCACGGTCGGCAGGTTCAGGATCTTCGCCAGCTTGGCCAGCGCGATCGCCTGCTTGCCGGCGAACCCGGAGTCGATGTTCTTGATCAGTTGCATGGTGCCGACCTGGTGGTCGATCAGCAGCAGCGCGGAGTTTTCGACGGTGAATTGGTCTCTTGCCATGATGGAAGTCCTTCGTTTGGGGGTTTAGATAAGCGGAAGCGGTGGGCCGCTGAACAGCACGACCTTGACACTGCCTTGTGGGGCTCTGAATGAAATGTCGCGCGGCGCGTCCTGCGCGGGGAACACCGGCACTCTGAGGTGTCCGCTGTCGAAGCGCTGATCCGCCACGTCCACCGTGCCGAAGATCGGCATGGCGAACAGGGCGTGGCCTGCGGCCACCGGCACGCTCAGCTCGGCGCCCGCCTCCAGCGAGACGTCGAGCAGCGTCACCTCGGTCGGCGGCGTCAGCGGGGAGTGCGTGTCGCCATAGCGTCCCACCGGAACGCGGATCTTGGCGCCGGGCCGCTGGATGACCGGCACGTCCTGCGGTTCGATCGTCAGCGGGAACGGCGCGATGTCGCGGCGCGCCGGTGCCAGTCCGACGAAGATCTGCAGCCCGTGAACCGTCTTGCCGGGTTCGCAAGGGACTTCCTCGTGCACCACTCCCTGCCCGGCGGTCGTCCAGTGCAGACCACCCGGCCGGATCAGGTTGTCGGTGCCGATGGAGTCGCGGTTGGCCATGCCCGTTTCGGAATCGAGCAGCAGGTAGGACACGGCCGACATGCCCGCATGGCGGTGCGGCGGAAAGGTCGGCCCGTTCATCCAATAGTGATCGACCCCGAGGAACGGGGACAGCAGCCGGGCCTCGCCACGCAGACCGAAGGCGCGGAAATGGCCGGCGTGCTTGACGCGATGCAGCTGGGCGATGACGATGGACATGGCGGCGGTCTCAGGCAGTGGTGCTGTCGCTCAAGGCGGGATAGTCGATGTAGCCCTTGGCGCCCGGCGAGTAGAACGTGTCCTTGTCGGGCGCATTCAGCGCGGCACCTTGGCGCAAGCGCTCGGGCAGATCCGGGTTGGCCAGGAAGGCACCGCCGAACACCGTGGCGTCGGCCTTGTCCTCGCTCAGGATGGCTTCGGCCTTGGCCTGATCCAGACCGCTGCCGATCAGGTAGGCCCCCTTGAAACGCGGGCGCAGCAGCGCGTGGTAATCGACGCTGGTCGGGCCGAACAGGGCCACGTGCAGGTAGGCCAGGTCGAGGCCGTCCAATTGATCGAGCAGATAGGTGTAGGTCTCCTGCGGCGTGGCGTCGGAGATGCTGTTGAAGTTCATCTCCGGAGAAATCTTCAGGCCGACGCGATCACCGCCGGCTTCCTCGACCATGGCCTTGAGCACGTCCAGCACGAAGCGGGCGCGGTTGGCGACGGAACCGCCGTATTCGTCCGCGCGCTGGTTGCTGCCCGAGGACAGGAATTGCTCGGGCAGGTAGCCCGAAGCACCATGCAGCTCGACACCATCGAAACCGGCTTCCAGCGCCCGGCGGGTGGCGGTGCGATAGTCCCCGATGACCCCGGCGATCTCGGCCACGCTCAATGCGTACGGTACGACGTAGTCCTGCGGGCCGCTGGCCGTCCAGGACTGGCCTTCCGGCTTGATCGCCGACGGCGCTACGGGAAGCGCGCCGCCGGGCTGCATTGACGGATGCGATACGCGCCCGGCGTGCATCAACTGCATGAAGATGCGGCCGCCCTTGGCGTGCACGGCATCGGCGACGTTCTTCCAGGCCGCGACCTGCGCATCGTCGATGATGCCGGGGGTACGCACGTAGCCCTTGCCGGTCGCCGAGGGATAGGCACCCTCGCTGATGATCAGGCCGGCTCCGGCGCGCTGGGCGTAATAGGTCGTGACCAGATCGGTCGGCACGCCGGTCGCGTCATCGGCGCGCGAGCGGGTCATGGGTGCCATGACCAGGCGGTTCGGGAGGGTGTAGCGTCCAACACGGACGGGGGTGAAAAGCTGACTCATGATGATGTCCTTGGATTAACAGTGGGGTAATCATCAGTCTCATTTGATTTGGAATAAATGGGGTAAATTGGATAACATTGCTCCACTTATGGAGCAATGTTATGGAGCAGCTTTTGAATGACATGGCCTTGTTCGTCGAGGTCGTCAAAGCCAAGGGATTCCGCGGCGCCGCCGAGGTGATCGGGATGCCGAACTCCACGCTGTCGCGGCGCATCAGCATGCTTGAGAAGGCCATCGGCTTGCGCCTGCTGCACCGCACCACCCGCAAGGTGGAGCTGACCGAGGCCGGCCAGATCTACTTCGAGCGCTGCAAGCGCATCGTCGATGAAGCCCGGCTCGCGCACGAACAACTGGGGGAAATGCTGGTGCAGCCCAGCGGCATGCTGCGGGTGTCCCTGCCGGTGGATTTTGCGGTCACCTACCTGGCGCCCTTGATCGCCGAGTTCGCCCGGCACTATCCCGGTATCACGTTCGACTTCGACCTGACGCCGCGGCGGGTCGATCTGGTCAGCGAACCCTTCGATGTAGCGATCCGCATGGGTGAGTCGGAGAATTCGCAGTTGATCGCGCGTCCGCTGGCCCGGCTCTCGACCTGCCTCTACGCCTCCCCGGACTATCTCGAACGCTCGGGGGAACCCGGCGATCCCGCTGACCTGGCGCAGCACGAGTGCCTTGGCATGACGAAAACCAACATGTGGACCCTGCACGATGGCACACGAACGACCACGATTTCGGTGGGCAGCCGGTTTGCGGTCAACAACGTCGGCATGATCCGGCGCCTGGCGACGATGGGCATGGGCATCGTGCTGATGCCCGAGGAAATCGCCGCGGATGACCTTGCCCACGACCGTTTGCGTCGCCTGTTGCCGCAATGGCAAGGCAGTCCCACCCCGGTTTACGCCATTACCGAGACACGTCTACTGCCTGCGAAAACGCAGCGCTTCATCGAATTTCTGCGCGAGCACCTGGCTCAGGCTTGAGCGGGTATCTCCTACACGGCGACCGGTCAGCGCCGCATCGCCGAACAGGTGCCATCATTCGGACGGCACCGACGCCTCGACTAGTGTCTTGCCTCGAAAAGCGCGATTCATAGACGTCCTTGACGATGCAGGCGGTAAGATCGCGGATGCTGCTGGTCTAAGACCAACCCCATCGGTTCAGCTTGGGATGGTGCTTTAATCTCAAGCTGTATACTTGTCAACTCACCTCGGTAAGTGGCGGAACTCTATACCACCAGCGGGCCCCAGCAATACATCTGTTGATGGACAGACCAGGCGCCTGCAGACTTCAGCTGTGAGTGGTCTTTAAGCGTTCTGACTATGGCACACCGGATAGCCAGTACTTGGCGGCCAGATGACACCCCCTGACTACGTATTGTCGCTGTGAGCTAACTGCGCATAATACTGCGGGCGCTATCAGTGGTTCAGCACCCGGCTAAGAAACGAGTTGATCTTCGGATTGTCGTGGTCGCGGGTGAAGAACTGCTCCGGGGCCGCATCGAAGGCTATCTTGCCCTGATCGAAGAACATCACGCGATCGGCGACCTCGCGGGCAAAGCCCATCTCGTGGGTGACCACGATCATCGTCATGCCGGAAGAGGCCAGCTCGCGCATCACATCCAGCACTTCCGTGACCATTTCCGGATCAAGGGCAGAGGTGGGCTCGTCGAACAGCATCACCCGCGGTTGCATGGCTAGGGCCCGAGCTATCGCCACCCGTTGTTGCTGGCCGCCGGAAAGCGCGTGGGGATGTTTGTGCGCGTGCGCCCGTAGGCCTACCCGCGCCAGCAACTCCATGGCCCGTTCATTGGCTTCGCGCCGGCTCAGGCCGCGCATGCGGCGTGGCGCCAGGGTGATGTTGTCGAGCACCGAAAGATGGCCGAACAGGTTGAATTGCTGGAACACCATGCCAACGTCCTGGCGCAGGCGATCCAGGCGCCTGTTGTTGTCATCGACCTCGATACCATCGATGGTGATATGGCCCTCGTCGTGTTTTTCCAAGCGGTTAAGCGTGCGCAGCAGGGTGCTTTTGCCGGAGCCCGAGGCGCCGACGATCACCGTCACCTCGCCCGCATGGAACTGCGTACACACGTCTTGCAGCACGTGGTGAGCACCAAAGTACTTGTGTACGTTGCGCACCTTGATCAGCGCATTTTCGGTTGTCGTCACGAGCGTCGCCCCTCTACATCCATACGATGTTCAACGGCATTGGAAATCTGCGTCAGCAGCGTTGTCAGCAGCAGGTAGATGAGCGCTGTGGTGATCAGCGCCGGCAAGGGTTCGAAGGTTGCTGCCTGCAGGCGGTTGCCGACGTTGGTCAGCTCGACGACGCCGATCGCGTAGGCCAGCGAGGAGTCCTTGAGCAGGGCGATGAAGTTGTTGACCAATGGCGGCAACGAGATCTTGAACGCCTGGGGAAACACCACATCGAAAAAGGTGTAGCCACGTGACAGGCCCAAAGATCGTGATGCTTCGGTCTGCCCGCGTGGTACGGCCAGCAGGCCGGCGCGAATCGACTCGGCGTTGTAGGCTCCCGCGTTGAAGGCCAGCGCCACGCATGCCGAAGTGAAATCATCCATCTGCAACCAGGGCAGCAGCACCGGCAAGGCGAGAAACACGAACAGGATCTGCACCAGCAGCGGCGTGCCACGAATGATCCAGATGTAGAACGAGGCCAGCCAGCGGGCGGGTGCGAAGCTGGACAGTTTGCCCAGCGCCGCGACCAGCCCCAGCACGATACCGAACACGGCGGCGATCAGGGTCATCTTCACCGTGGTGCGTGTGCCGTCGGCGAACATGGCCGCATTCGAGGCGATGGGTTCGGGAACGTAGGACAGTGGAATGGCGATCAGCCACATCACCAGCATCAGAAGGACGACACCCACTGCGATGGCCAGGGTACTGCGTTGCTGGCGCGACCAGGAAGCCGGCCATGCCGATAGAAGGAAATTCATTATTGTTGTCGCTCTTGTCTAGCCGTCATCGAACACGCTGCCCTCAGGAGGGGCAGCGAACGTCTTCACCGAAGTAGCGCGTTGAAATCTCTTCGTAGGTGCCGTCGGCCATGACTTCGGCGAGCGCTTTGTTGTAGGCATCGGCCAGTTCGGTGTTGCCCTTACTGACGGCCCCTGCAATCTTCTCCACGAACAGCAGCTCACCAAGTTGTAGCTTGGCGGCTGGTGCTGCCTGGATCGCTTCCAGAGCAACGAATTTGTCGGTCACCCAGGCGTCGGCCCTGCCAGTTGCCAGCGCGGTGCGGGCATCCCGATCCTGTGGGTAGTTCTTGATGCCTTTGGGGGTGGTGAGCTTGCTTACGTTATCGGCATAGGTCGAGCCGGTCTGGATGGCGACCCGCTTGCCGTTCAGGTCTGCGGCCGAGCGGATCGTCGGGTCACGCGAGACAATGGAGCCACCGGAACAGTAGTGCGGGGCGAGGAAGGTCACCGCTTTGGCGCGTACCTCGGTGATGCCATGGGAAGAAATGACCATATCCCAACGATCCTGCTGCAGGCCGGCGAGCAGGGAATCGAAACCCAGAGTCTTCCACTCCAGTTCCAGGCCCATCCGTCTTATGACAGCTTGAGCCAGCTCGATTTCGAAACCGGACAGCTTGCGGCCCTCGAAATAGTTGAAGGGAGGAAACTCACCGCCAGTCGCCACGAGTATCTTTCCACTCGCGCGGATGGTTTCGTAGGGGCGAGCCTGCGTTGCTCCTGCAAACAGGACTGCCCCTGCCATCAGCGAGCACGCAACAGTTTTTAATATCAATGCCTTTTCCTCTTATTAATCATTATGGCGGCTACTTCCCCTTCACGAATCATCGGGATGCGGGAGTGGATGATGTGGCCTGGCAGGATTGATGAAATTAAAATTTGAGTTTTATTTTGTTTTTTTGCGCTGTGGGTGTGTCATAAGTTTGCCATCAGTAAGTGCCATTCGGAACAAGGCAAGTTGTATGGTGTGTTGTTTTTTTCGAGCACTTTGCACTGCCGCGTTTGCAAAATGCTCGTGCGCGTGTCGGCGGCGGCACTCATCCAAGGCCGGTTGTGATTACATTTTGTAGGTGGAGAGCAGAATGCTGGTTTCAGTGTTGGCAATATGCTGGATGGCGCGGATCGAGTTGAGCGCCTTGTCGAAGGCTTCCAGCGTATCGGCACGTAGTTCCGCCATCAGATCCCAGCGGCCATTTGTGGTGTGAATGGCGACCACGTTGGGGTGCCCGCGCAGTGCCCGCTTCACCTCGGCAGCATGATGACCGTTGATGCCGATGCTGGTGATGGCCCGTATGCCGTGCTCCTCGGTATCGGGTCTGAGGCGGATGGTGTAGCCCAGGATAACGCCCTCGTCCTCGAGTCGCGCCATGCGGTTCTGCACCGTTGCCCGAGCGACGCGTAACTTTTTCGCCAAGGTCACCACCGGCGTTCTTGCATTGTCTCTTAATAGGGAAACCAGCCCCCTGTCGATGTCGTCCATGCTGCGCTCGAGTACTCACATTGTTGATGGGGGTGTGCAAAGTGCTAACTATCGGATTGGAATTGACAAGATGGTCACTTCATTTTGGCAACGACCTCTAGCAAACTATCGTCATGCAACCGCCGCTGAAGTTACGCATGCTGTTCCGTCGCTTTTTTCCCGTCAATTGAAAGTTAATAATAAGGTGGAAGTAACCATGACGTGTTTTATTGATGTCCCAACCATGTCCAATCTGGTTAACGCGATTGGCGTCGGACCATTCATTGGTGAGTTGGCCGCAACCATCCGCAGCGACTTCAAGCGCTGGGCGGACTTCGAGAAGTGTGCTCGGGTGGCCAATCATTCGGATGTCGGCGTGATCGAGTTGATGCCGGTATCTAGCAGCAGTCGCTACGCCTTCAAGTACGTCAACGGCCACCCGGGTAATACTGCGCGAAACCTGCATACGGTAATGGCCTTTGGCGTATTGGCCGACGTGGAAACGGGTTACCCCGTCCTGCTTTCCGAGTTGACCGTGGCCACCGCGTTGCGTACTGCGGCGACCTCGCTGATGGCGGCCCAGGCTCTGGCTCGGCCGGACTCTAGGCGAATGGCCTTGATTGGTAACGGCGCGCAGAGTGAGTTCCAGGCGCTGGCCTTCCACAAGCACCTGGGCATCGAGGAAATCGTCGCCTATGACATCGATCCCGCGGCGACTGCCAAGCTTATTCGCAACCTGGAGGAGTACGGCGATCTGCGCATCATTCGTGCCCGCTCCGTCGCCGAGGCGGTGCGCGGTGCGGATATCGTTACCACGGTAACCGCCGACAAGGCTTATGCCACGATTCTCACTCCAGAGATGATCGAGCCCGGCATGCACATCAACGGTGTGGGCGGCGACTGCCCGGGGAAAACCGAGTTGCATGCCGATGTTCTGCGTAACGCCCGTGTTTTCGTCGAGTACGAGCCACAGACGCGTATCGAAGGTGACATTCAGCAATTGCCGGCGGATTTTCCGGTGGTGGATTTGTGGCGGGTGCTGTCCGGCACGGCCGAAGGCCGCCAGAGCACGGAGCAGGTGACGGTATTCGACTCGGTGGGCTTTGCGCTCGAGGATTACTCGGTTCTGCGGTATGTCAACGAGCAGGCCGAGCAACGGGGCATGGGCGTCAAGGTGGATCTGGTGCCTTGGGTCGATGATGATCCGAAGGATCTGTTCCGCCATACCCGTGGTGGTTCCAGCAAGCAGCGTATTCGCCGCGTGGCGTAACCGATCGCAAGCCGTTCCGACTTTCCCAAGGTGTACGCAACAATGCCCCTTTCTACCAATTCCATTCAGGCCCCGGCTGCGGTGGTGATGATCCGCCCGCATGCTTTTACTCCCAATCCGCAGACCGCTGCCGACAACGCCTTCCAGAGCAGTGCCGCCAAACAGTCGGCCCAGGCAATTGCCCAGGCGGCGTATGACGAAGTGACCGCAGCGGTTGCCCGTCTCGAGGCCGAGGGCGTTCGCGTTCACCTGTTCGAAGATCGTGGTGAAAACGACACGCCGGATTCCGTGTTTCCCAACAACTGGTTCTCCACTCATCCGGGGGGGCATGTCGCGCTCTACTCGATGTACTCCCCGAACCGTCGTCGCGAACGGCGCCCCGACATCATCGAGATGTTGAAGCGTGAGTATCGGGTGCAGGATGTGATCGACTACTCCGGGTTGGAGGCCGACGGCCTGTTTCTCGAGGGCACCGGGGCGATGGTGTTCGATCACCTGGCGCGGGTGGCTTATACGGCGCGTTCCAACCGGGCCGATCCCCTGGCACTCGAACGCTTCAGCACCCACTTCAATTTCGAGCCGATGGTCTTCGATACTGCGGATGGGGTGGGCAAGCCGATCTATCACACCAATGTGCTGATGTGCGTGGCCACGGATTTTGCACTGGTGGGCTTCGGTACCTTTACCCATCAGCCACGAGCGCAAGAGGTGCGCAAACGTCTGCAGGAGTCGGGTCGCGAGGTGATCGAGCTGGCGAATCAGCAGATCAAGGAGTTCGCTGGCAACGCCATCGAATTGTCCGGACGTGACGGACGCATTCTTGCCCTGTCGCAACGGGCGTTCGAGAGCCTGAGCGATGAGCAGCGCGCGCTTATCGAGCGCTCTGCGCGTCTGGTGCCACTGAATGTGCCAACCGTCGAGATGGCCGGTGGCTCGGTACGCTGCATGATTGCCGGCATTCATCTTTCTGCTCGCTACTGAACAACAGTCACGCGTGATCCCCGTTGCTGGCCCCAGTCTTCAAATGGGAGCCAGCACACAGGCCTTCAGCCGAGCTAATCGGGATGACGGCCGATCAGAGCGGGTCGTTGCGGGTTTTCAGTACGCTGGCCAGCGCTTCGCCCTGGGCAAGCCGGGCAAGCAGTCCGGGCTCCGCCTGGTCGGATGCACAGGCCTTGTCGATGACGTCGGCCAGGGCGGCCGGGCTGATGAACATCACGCCGTTGTCATCACCCAGCACGAGGTCGCCAGGTTGAACGAGCACGCCACCACAGGTCACCGGCTGGCCAAAGCGACTGGTCTCACTGCCGCGCAGCTTGGTGGTGAGCAGGCTGGTGCCCCTGGCGAATACCGGCAAGCCCAGCTGGCGCAGCTCGACGACATCGGTGACCAGCCCGTCGACCACGATACCGCTGGCGCCAACGCCAAGGGCGGCACTGACGGTGACGGTGCCCACGCAGGCGTGCCGCAGATCGCCGCCGGTGGCGACCACCAGTACCTCGCCGGCCTGCAGGCGAACCAGTGCCTGGTTCATGGCGATGGCATCGCTGTCGGCCAGTTGCAGGGTCGCTGCCCGGCCGATCAGGCGGATGCCAGGCGTCTGCGCCCGCAATCCGGGATCGGCGAAGCCATCGTCGAGAAAATGCCCGAAGGTCGCAAAGCCCACCTCGGCGAGGCGCTGCACAAGGCTATCGAGATCGCTCATAGGCTGGCCTCTCGGGGCTCCAGGCGTTCTGCCACGCAGTCTATCTCCAGGGAGACCCCCCACAGTTGCACGCATACCGTGGTGCGTGCCGGCGGCGCATGGCCGAGCACTTCCCGATAGACCGCATTGAACGGCTCGAGCTGAGCCGGATCGGTCAGGTAGGCATTGACCTTGATCACCTGATCGAAACTGGAACCTGCTTCCAGCAGAACCGCCTCCAGATTGCGCAGCGTCTGCCGCACCTGATCCGGGAAGCTATCCGGCTGCTGGCCTTCGGCATTGGCCGGAATCTGCCCAGCGGTAAACACCAGGTTGCCGCTGATCACTGCCTGGGAGTAGGGGCCGACCGGCCCGATTGCGCCACTGGCGGCGTTGATGCGTTTCATAGGCTACCTCTTGCTTGGCTCGCCCGGCAGGCGGGGCGAGCCGTGTCATCGAACATGCACGGCGGATCTGCCGCGTACTGGCGGCTCGCTTTCAGTCGTCTGTCGTCGAGGCGCGTGTCAGGTCACGCTTGAAGGTTTCCGTCAGCAGTAGCAGGGCAATCAGCGAAATCAACGCCGAGCCGATCATGTACCAGGCTACCGACGAACCCTTGCCCGTCCAGGCCAGCAGGGCGGTGGTGACCATCGGGGTCGCCGCGCTGCCCAGCAGGCCGGACAGCATGTAAGCGACGGAAAGCCCGGAATAGCGTACGCGTGTACCGAAAAGTTCGGCCAGGAAGGTGGCGATGGGGCCGTAGTTGGCGGCGAAGGCGGTCATCAGCAGCATGTAGCCCAGGAACACGAAGGGCAGTTCGCGGGTGTCCATCAGCCAGAACATCGGGAAGGCGACCACGGCCTCGGCAATGATGCCGCCGATGATCACTGGTTTGCGGCCGATCTTGTCGGAGAGCGCGCCGAAGGCTGGCAGCAGTGCGATACACAACGCACAGGACGCCAGTACCACGCTGAGCATGGCCGTTCGGCTGAAGCCCAGTGTGGCGGTGCCGTAGGTGAGGCCGAAGGCGACGATGATGTTGAACGAGGCACCGGTCGACATGGTGGCCACGCCGCCCAACAGCACCTGTTTCCAGTACTTGCGGCAGATTTCCGCGAGCGGCACGCTGACATGTTTCTCGGTTTTCTGAGCCTTGTTGAAGGCCGGGGTTTCGCTGATGTTCAGGCGAATGTACAGGCCCACGGCAATCAGCAATGCACTGGCCAGGAACGGAATGCGCCAGCCCCAGGCGAGCAGATCCTCCGGGCTCATCATCGCGGCAATCACCAGGAACGCCAGGTTGGCAATCATGGTGCCCGCAGGCACCCCGATCTGTACCCAAGAGCCGTACAGGCCGCGTTGATGGGCGGGGGCATGTTCGACGGCCATCAGTACCGCACCGCCCCATTCACCGCCCAGTGCCAGCCCCTGGATGATACGCAGGGTCAGTAGCAGAACCGGCGCCCAGATGCCGATACTCGCGTAGTCCGGCAAGAGGCCAATGGCAAAGGTTGCCGCCCCCATGGCCAGCAGGGAAATCAGCAGCATCGATTTGCGACCCAGTTTGTCACCGAAGTGACCGAACAGGGCGGCGCCGACGATCCTTGCGCCGTATGCCGAGGCAAAGGTGCCAAATGCGAGCAGGGTGCCCACCAGTGCGTCGAACGCGGGAAAGAATATCTTGTTGAATACCAGCGCCGATGCCGTGGCAAAGATGAACAGGTCATACCATTCCACGGTGGTGCCAATCACGCTCGCCACAGCGACTTTTTTCATGTTGACCGGTTGTTCCCGAGGCGTTGCCAGGTCGGTCGTGCACGCAGAGGATTTCATGCCTTATGTCTCCAAAATGAGCGCAAGCTCAGCGGATTGAGTTATTGAATGGCAGTGTTTTTCAAGGTGTTAACGTTCGTGTCCTAGCGCGTGTTTATTGTTCTACTGGCGGTGGTGCCTGCCCTGGTGAACAGGGTGTTCGAGTGTCAGCGCAACACGCGCTCGACGATGGCATTGAGCAGTACGTCGCAGCCCATACGTACGTCTTCGGGCAGTGCATCCTCTGCTTCGTTATGGCTCAGCCCACCCACACAGGGAATGAAAACCATGGTGGTGGGGCAGTGCCGCGCCAGGTGAATCGCGTCGTGTCCGGCACCGCTTACGATGTCCTGATGCGGATAATCGAGGGCTTCGACCGCACGGCGTACCGCGCCTACGCAATCGGCATCAAACGGCGTCGCCGGGCTCAGCCAGTGACGTTCGATGCTGAGTGTCAGGCCTCTGGCGTGCACCACAGCGGCGAAGCGTTCGCGTACCTGCTGTTCCATCAGGGCGATCTGCTCGTCCTCGTGGTGACGCAGATCCACGGTGAAATCCACGTTGCCTGCGATGGTGTTACGGGAGGATTTGGCGATAGCCAGCTGGCCTATGGTTACCAGGCCCTTGGGGGCGAACTCGGTGGCCAGGGCTTCCAGTTGGAGTGACATCTCGGCAACCCCGAACAGGGCGTCCTTGCGCAGGTTCATGGGCGTGGTGCCGGCGTGCGCGCTTTGCCCACGAACCTGCACGTCGAGCCAGCAGATCGCCTGCCCACCGGTTACCACGCCTACTGGCAAACCGTTGTCTTCAAGGATCGGGCCTTGTTCGATATGTGCCTCGAAGTAGGCGTCGAATGGTCGCTGCAACGGCAGCTTGCCTATATGGCCGGTTGCCTCAAGCTCCTGGGCGACACTGATCCCTGCCACATCACGGGTATCCAGCGCGGTGCGCAGGGCCAGGTTGCCGGTGAACACCGCCGAACCGAACATGGCAGGGGTGAAGCGCGCACCTTCCTCGTTGGTCCATACCGCGATTTCAATCGGGCGTTGGCTCTCGATTGCGTTGTCGTTCAGGCAGCGCACCACTTCCAGACCGCTGAGCACGCCGTAGATACCGTCGAAACGGCCACCCTTTGGCTGGGTGTCCAGATGGCTGCCCATGACGATGGGGTCAAGGTCGTCGTTGTTACCCGAGCGGCGCGCGAACAGGTTGCCGATGGCATCGAACGCGATGGTCATTCCTGCTTCGCGGCACCAGCCCATGAACAGCTCGCGGCCGGCCTTGTCTTCGGCCGAAAGCGCCAGGCGGCAGTTGCCGCCTTTATCGGTGGCACCCACTTTGGCCATGTCCATCAGGCTCGACCACAGGCGGGAGCCATTACATTTCAAAACTGCCATCAGGCACCTCTTTGCAAAACGGATTGACCGTAGGCGGCCGTTAAAAAAACGCTGGCGGAGGCATTGCTGCGCCGCTCAATATCCCAGCGACGGGTTCACCAGATTATTCAGGGGTTCATTGGCGAGCAGACGCCGGGTGTTCTCGGCCACCTGCTGGGCAATGCAGTCGTGTGAGGCTGCCGACGCCATGTGTGGCGTGATTACTACCCCCGGGGTTTGCCACAGAGGATCATCTGCCGGCAGGGGTTCATGCTCGAAAACGTCCAGCACTGCGCCACGTATCTGGCCACTGGCGAGTGCCTGTTGCAGATCGTCGATGCGCAGATGCTGGCCGCGTCCGCCATTGATGATGGCGGCACCACGGGCGAGGGCGTTGAAGGTGCGCGCGCAGAGGATATGGCGGGTGGCATCCGTCAGCGGCAGCAGGTTGACCAGCATGTCCAGGCCATCGAGAAATGCGGCGAACTGGTTCTCTCCGTGGTGGCAGGAAACCCCTGGCAAATCACGGGAACTGCGGGCCCAGCCACGTACCGGATAGCCTGCCGAGGACAGGTCACTGGCGATCGCAGCGCCCAGAGAACCAAGTCCCATGACGCCAACCTTGAACTGCGCCGCTGTCCGTTGCGGGTGTCGTTGCCACTGGTTACGACGCTGCTGCTCCATTGCCAGGTCGAAATCCCGGTGATAGTGGATGACGGCCCAGCGCACGTATTCGGTCATCCCCTGGCGATGATCCGGATCCACCACCCGACACGTAGGCACATCGGCGGCGCTGGGGTCGGTGGCCAGGTGATCGACGCCGGCGGCGACCGAATGCACCAGTTGGAGTTTTGGCAGGCGCCCCAGGCTATCGGCAGGCGGATACCAGCACGCGGCGACCCGCGCATGCACGGCATGTGGATCGTCCGCGAGGACGACCTGCAGGTCGGGCGCCTGCCGGGCGAATGCTGCCTGCAATTGAGCGAGCAGCCCGCTGTCGCGGCTCAGCAGAACGATGGTGGTCATGAGCAGTAGGACTCGCGCTGGTCTTCGATCAGGGTCAGTGCCGCCGCCCAGCTCAACTGGATGATTTCTTCGGCTTCATCACGCTCGAACTGCCGGGCGGTATGCCGGCAGACCTCTTCAGTGGGATAGACGAGCTTGCTGTTGCCTGACAGCGCTTGAACCTGGGCCTGGCAGGCACGCTCCAGAAAATGGATTTCATGGAAGGCCTGGGCTACGCCGCTACCCCCGGCAAGCAGGCCATGGTTGCGCAGAATCATCGCTTTGTGGGTACCGAGGTCTGCGATCAGACGCGCGCGTTCCTCCAGGGACAGGGCAATGCCTTCGTAGGTGTGGTAGGCCAGCTTGCCGTAGAACTTCAGGGCGTGCTGGCTGATCGGCAGCAGCCCCTGTTCCTGGGCCGCCACCGCCATGCCCGCGGCGGTGTGGGTATGGATCACGCAACTCAGGTCGGGGCGCGCCATGTGGATGGCCGAATGAATCACGAAACCTGCGGCATTGACACGACTGCCGTCCTGGTGACCGTTCACCAACGTCCCGTGCTCATCGATGCGCACCAGATCGCTGGCTTTCATACGATCGAATATCACGCCATAGCGGTTGATCAGAAAGTGGTGCTCGGGGCCGGGGATGCGCAGGGTGATATGGGTGTCGATCAGGTCGGTCATCCGGAAATACGCGACCAGTCTGTATAGCGCAGCCAGATCGCAGCGTGCCTGCCATTCCACGGAGTCGATGTTGTCGGGTTTGGGCATGAGGGCTCCTTGTTAACGTACGGTCTGGGCTGCAGTGAGGGCATCGCCACGTAGGCGGGCCAAGCCGCAGACGCCGACGAGTGATAGAGAGGCGAGCAGGCTGAAGAACAGCGCCAGAGGCAACCATTGGCCTGCGTAATGCGTGGCCAGCAAGGTGCCGATGATGGGCGTGGATCCGCCTGCTATGGCGCAGATCAGTTGGTAGGCGATGGATATGCCGCTGTAGCGCAGGTGCGCCGGAAAGGCTTGAGCCATGTAGCCGGCGATGACCGCGTATAGGCCCGACAGGGTGATCACCGCCATGGCGATACCCAGGGTCATCAGCAACAGGTTCTGTGTGCCGACCAGGATGAACATGGGGTAGGGCATGGCCATCGATAGCAGCGCGGCAAGCATCAGGAAGCGACCTTCGCCGATGCGCTCCGCCAGCAATGCGCTCAAGGGTTGGGAAAGCAATTGCAGTATGGTCACGATGAACAGGCAATCGAGGATCGTGGCGCGCGATATGCCCTGATATTGAGTGACGTAGGTGATCATGAAGGTATTGGTGAAGAAAAAGCCTGCCGAACCGATGGTGACGGCCAGGGCCGCAAAAAGAATCTGCCGCCAGCAGGTACGCAGCACTTCCAGCACCGGGTACCTGGCGGTCTCGCCCCTCTCGGCGACAGCCTTGAATTCGGGGGACTCACCGACGCCAAAGCGGATTGCCAGGCCGATCAGCATCAATACACCGCTGGCCAGGAAGGGCAGACGCCAGCCCCACTCGGCAAACTCTTCAGGTTCAAGTGAGGTAACCAGACGAAACGCGATCAGGGCCAGCAGGAGCCCGGCGGGGCTGCCCAGTTGGGCAAACGACGCATAGAAGGTTTTGCGTTTTTCAGGGGCGTGTTCGCTGGCCATCAGTACGGCACCACCCCATTCCCCGCCAACGGAGATGCCTTGAACAATACGCAGTGCCACCAGACCAATGGGCGCCCAGACTCCTGCGCTCGCGTAACTGGGAAGCAGGCCGATGCCTGTGGTCGCCAAGCCCATTAGCAGCATGGTGAAAAGCAACATCTTCTTGCGCCCCAGGCGATCCCCCAGATGACCGAAAATGAGGCCAGCCATGGGGCGAGCAATAAAGCCGACGGCAAAGCTGCCAAACGCGGCCAGGGTGCTCAGCGCGGGGTTGTCACTGGGGAAAAATACCTGACCGAGGATAAGGGCGGCGGCTGTCGCATAAATATAGAAATCGTAGAACTCGATAGTGGTGCCGACGAAAGCGGCGGCTGCAGCACGGCGCGGCTGGCTGTTCGTGGATTGCATGCAAGGCCCTTGGCTTATTGGTGTTGTGGCAGGGTTAAGGCGGTCACGGGTGCGCTCTGTGGCGCTTGGATGCTTTATCCCTTACGATCAATGATTAATCAAATTGCTAATACTTAAGTCGTTTATTAGCAGTGCTACTAATGGTGAGATATGTTTGCTGAAGGTCCTGCGGATGCTAAGGAGAAATGGTCTGGAAGGCGCTTCCTCAACGATCGCCTAGACTGGAACCTGCTGCGCACCTATCTGGCGATCAGCCAGGAAGGCAGCATCAGCCGTGCGGCTGCGCGGCTTTTCATCACCCAGTCAGCGGTCAGCCAGTCCTTGAAGCGCCTTGAGGAACAACTCGACTGTGCGCTGATACTGCGGCGTGGGCCGCGCTTTCATTTCACACCGGTAGGCGAGGAGGTACTGCGCATCGCCGAGGAGATTTACGGCAATGTTTCGCGGTTGGCATCCACCGTGGAAGAGCCTCACGATGAAATCGTCGGTAAGGTGCGGTTGCTGTCGATCAGTCAGGTACAGTCTGCGATCTACGATGATTTCCTTTCCCAGTTCCATTCGGATCATCCGCATGTCGAGCTGGAAATTGAGGTGATGCGTAGTTCGGATATCCAGAGTTCGCTGAGCCAGAAGACAGCCACTGCAGGAGTCGGACTATGCCGTTTCCCGCAACCGAAACTTGAGCAGCAGCACCTGATGCGCCAGCGCTACGCCTTCTTCTGCGGCAAGAAGCACCGCCTGTTCGGCCAGCGCCGGCTGTCCATGGACGCACTGAAGAGCGAGAACTTCGTCAGCTTCACCAGCGACCAGATCGGCGGCAACCTGTCGCCACTCACGGTGTTTCGCGACCAGCAGGGTTTCACCGGCAAGATCGTCGCCTCCTCGTCGAGCTTCGAGGAGATCCGCCGACTGATCATCGCCGGCTACGGCATCGGCTGCCTGCCCGAGCACCTGGTGGACAACGACCTGCACAATGGCCTGATCTGGCGCCTGCCACCGGCCGAGGGGGTCGCCGACGTCGACGTCTACCTGCTGTGGAACCGGGAGCAGCGCATGAGCCGGGCAGAAAGGGTATTCCTCGAGGCATTGCGTCAGGCCATTGCTCACACGCCCGACTGAGCGGCGGCTATCGGCCTGGCCAGCAATTCGGCCGTGGCCTGTCTGGGCGGGCCCGAGGAGTAGGGGGCTGTGGGTCGTACTCCTGGTGCAACTGCAGTCCCCGGGCGTCCTCGTTGCCGAGGTGAAGTAGCGGCATGGCGGATGAAGGCCAGGGTCTGCCGTCAGTTCGACCTGGCCCGGACCGCCCGGCACCCACAGCATGTCCAGGGGCGGCTGCAGGTGCAGGCCGCCGTCGGTGGTGACCGGCTGCAGTTCTTTCCAGATCAGGATGCGCCGAGACACCTCCAGTGGACCTGTCAGGTCGAGCTGCGTGAGGCCCGGTTAGAGCAGCAGGCCGATGGGGGAGTCGTCGCGTTCCATGGTGTCGCCGGCTCCTTGGCACTCGCTGTATCGGTCAGGGGACTGAAGCCTGCTCGTGATTTTGCCTATCTTGGCGGCAGCAGCCGCATTTCTTGCAAGAAATCGCCGATGCCTTGGGGGATGACGTTTCACCTGCGCGGTCCGATCCGTCCACCGCTTTGCACGTGCAAGGGCGGATGAAAAGCGCGTCGGCTACACCAGCTTCTTCGCGAGCGACATTGGGCCAGCCGGGTTCAGAACGCATAGCTCAAGCGGGTGTAGTAGTAGCCACCGGTGAAGCCAAATGGCGAGTAGGTGCCGTAGCCGGAGCCCATGGTCGCGCGTGCAGCATGGCGCCAATGGCCATCACCTCACTGGTCGACCGAATACCACGCAAACATATTGAGCAGGCTAGGGCGTCAGCGACCCACGTCCGCATCGATAAACCAGCCCAGGGTCTGCCGATCATGGACGAACGCCTCCACCGGAACCCCATCGGCCATGAAAGATTCACGACGCGCGGCCTCCAAGCAATCGTAAATGACCACAAGGTCGATATCGGAAAGGTAGGTACCTTGCCCGCGCATGATCGAGCCTGCGACATACGCGAAGGATGCGCCTGCATAGCGGGTACGCAACAGCTGGTTGGCGATGACCAGGGCTGTAGCGGGACAAGGCAGTAGCTGGTTGCTCATGCACCCGCTCCTGTGCAGGCCGGCGATGCGGGTCCGAGGTGCGGCCTCGAAAACGGCCGCTCGCCCAGGTCCTGGTAGAGCCGCAGCAGGTAGCCATCGGGATCGGCAACCGCGAACTGTCGGTTGCCGACCTCGTCAGCGCCACGCCGGTACCAGTGTTCTTCCAGTGGCAGGTAGGGCGTGATGCCTGCTGCAGCCAGACGCTGGAGAATCACCTCCACGTCGCTAACGCGGATCTGCAGGTTGATCCCGCGACCGAGCGGATAGTCGAACGCGGCACCTGCAACCGCGAAGGTTCGCCCCAGGCCGATCTGATCGATCATCAGTTCGGCGTCACCCAGGCGTAGAAAGGCAAAGCCTTCCTCTGCTCGTGCGTAGCTCAGGGTGAAACCGATCAGTTCGCAGTAGAACGAGCGGCTGATGTGCCAATCGCTTACCGCCAGTTCCGGAATCAATGCGTTCGCCATACCTGCGCTCAGGAAGCCAAGGCGATGCGGTGGCCCGGAATGGCCGCGATCAGTTCACGGGTGTAGTCGCTGGCGGGGTGTTCGAACACCTGGCTCACCGGGCCTTGCTCGATCATCTTGCCGTTGCGCAGTACCAGCACCTGGTCGGCGACGTTGGCCACCACGGACAGGTCGTGGGACACCAGCACGTAGGCGATGCCCAGCTCGCGCTGCAGTTCGAGGAGCAGGTCGAGGATCTGTGCCTGCACCGAGACGTCCAGTGCCGAGACCGGTTCGTCGAGCAGCACCAGGTCGGGTTTGAGTGCCAGGGCGCGGGCAATGGCGACGCGCTGGCGCTGGCCGCCGGAGAGCTCGCGGGGCAAGCGATCCAGATAGCTGACCGGCAGGTGCACACGGCTGATCAGTTCCCGTGCGGCCTGTTCCAGTGCCGGCCCCTTGAGCAGGCCGAAAGACACCAGTGGTTCGACGATGCTGTCGAAGATGGTGAAGCGCGGGTCGAGGGCGGCGAAGGGGTTCTGCTGCACCAGCTGCATGCGTTGGCGCAGTGGGCGGAATTCGCGCCAGCTGAGGTCGGTGACGTCCTGCTGCTCGAACAGCACGCGACCCTGGCTGGGTTTCTCCAGGCCCAACGCGATACGCAGCGCGGTGCTCTTGCCCGAGCCGGACTCGCCGACGATGGCCAGGGTCTGGCCGGGGTAGACCTGCAGGCTGAGGTTTTCCAGTGCCACGAAGCTGCTGTCTTCACCCTTGACCCGCGGCAGGGCGAAGCGCTTGCCGACGCTATGCAGGCTCAGGATCGGCGTACTAGCGGCCACTGCCTGCTCTTGCGGGCGCACCTTGCGGCGGTTGGAAAAGGCCGGTGCAGCGGCGATCAGGGCGCGGGTGTAGTCATGCCGAGGCGCCGTGAGGATCTGCTGCGGCGGGCCCTGTTCGACCCGTTCGCCCTGTTTCATCACCAGAATGCGGTCGGCACGATCCGTGGCCACGCCCAGGTCGTGAGTGATGATCAGCAGGGAAATGCCACGCTCGGCGACCAGGCGTTGCAAGTGGTCGAGGATGCGCCGTTGCACGGTGACGTCCAGAGCGCTGGTCGGCTCGTCGGCGATGATCAGCCGCGGGTTGCCGGCCAGGGCGATGGCGATCAGCACGCGCTGACGCATGCCGCCGGAGAGCTCGTGTGGATACTGGTGGGCGCGCAACACCGGCTTGTCCAGACCGACCTGCTCGAGCAGTTCGATCACGTCGGCATCGACACCGGGGTAGCGACGGCCCTGGGCGAGAATCAGCGCTTCGCCGATCTGCTTGCCGATGCGCAGGGTCGGGTTGAGGCTGACCATCGGATCCTGTGGCACCAGGCCGATGGTCCGACCACGCAGGCCGCGCTTTTGCCGCTCGCTGGCGTGGCTCAGGTCGACGCCCTCGACGTGCAGCTCGCCAGCGGTGATCGCCGCGCTGTCGGGCAGCAGGCCGAGAATGGCGTTGGCCAGGGTCGATTTGCCCGAACCGGACTCCCCGACGATGGCCACCGTTTCACCCTGGGCCACGGAAAACGACAGGTTGCGCACCGCTTCGGTGATCTGCCCGGCGCTGCGGTAGCTGACGGCCAGGTTGCGAATGTCGATCAGTGGGCTGCTGCTCATCGCTGGGTCTCCTCGAGGGTACGGGCGATATGGTTGAGGCTGAACACCACGGCCACCACGAACAGCCCGGGCAGCAGCGATACCCAGGGGGCGGTGATCAGGAAGTGGCGACCGTTGGCGATCAGCGTGCCCCATTCCGCGGCCGGTGGCGCAGCGCCGAAGCCGAGGAACGACAGCCCGGCGGTGGCCAGGATGGCTGCGCCGAAGTCCAGGGTCGCGAGTACCGCCACCGGGCCCCAGGCGTTGGGCAGAATGTGCCGCAGCAGGGTGCGGCCCCAGCTGGCGCCACCCAGGCGGGCGGCCTCGACATAGGGCAACGTCTTGACGCGCAGCACTTCGGCGCGGGTGGTGCGGGCGAAGCCGGGAATGATGCCCACGCCCACGGCAATCGCCACCGGGATGGTGCCGAAGCCGATGGCGGTGACGATGGCCAGCGCCAGCAGCAGCCCGGGCAGGGCCAGCAAGACATCGACGAAACGCATGATGACCGCATCGATACGCCCGCCGGCGAAGCCGGACAGCACGCCGAGGCCGAGCCCGCCGAACAGGGCGATGCCCACCGCGAGCAACGCGGCCTGTACCGACAGGCTGGAGCCGTAGACAACGCGGGTGTAGAGGTCGCGGCCCAGCTCATCGGTGCCGAACCAGTGCCGCGCGTTGGGCGCGGTGAGTTTGTCCGTCGGCGAGGTCGCGTAGGGGTCGAAGCCTGTCAGCAGTTGCGGCACCAGCGCCGCTACCAGGGCGAACAGCACCACCGCCAGCGCCAGGCTGAAGCCCGGCTTGCGCAGCAACGGGCGTAGCGCCGCGCTGGCCCGTTGCAGGCGGCTGCGGCGCCGCCAGGTCAACGCCACGCTGGCCGGTGAATGAGGCAACGAGGAAATGCGGCTATCGGCATTCATGGTCAGGACACCTCTGGCATGTGGGCGATGCGCGGATCGAGGCAGGGGTAGAGCAGGTCGACGATCAGGTTCACCAGCACGAAGGCGGCGGCCGACACGGCGACGATCGCCAGCACCACCGGAATGTCCTGGCGCAGTACCGCCTCCTGAGCGAGGCGGCCGACACCGTTGCGGGCGAAGATGGTCTCCACCAGCACCGCACCGGATACCGTGTTGCCCACCTGCAGGCCGATCAGGGTGAGGATCGGCAGGGCGGCGTTCTTGAAGCCGTGGCGGGCCTGCACCTGCCAGCGACTCAGGCCCTTGGCATAGGCCGTGGCGATGTAGGGTTCCTGCCACACGCCCTGAAAGCCGCGTTGCAGTACCTGGGCGTACACCGCCGCACTGGGGATCGCCAGGGTCACGGCCGGCAGGATCAGGCTGTCGAAGCCGCGGCTACCGGTGGCCGGGAACCAGCCGAGGCTGAAGGCGAACACCTGGATCAGCAGCAGGCCCATCCAGAACACCGGCACCGAAAAGCCCAGGGAAGGCAGGCGCGCCATCGCCACTTTCAGGGGCTGCCAGCGCACGTAGGCCGTCAGGTAGGCCAGGCCGATACCGCCGATCAGCGACAGCACGATGGCCAGGCCGGCCAGCGACAGAGTCTGCGGCAGGCGCTCGACGAGCAGTTCGCTGACCGGGCGGTTGAGCGACAGCGATTGCCCGAAGTCGCCCTGGATCGCGCCCCAGAGCAGGCTGAAGTACTGCTCGAAAACACCCTTGTCCAGGCCGTAGTAGGCCTGCGCCTTGGCCAGGTCTTCTGCCGACAGCGCATCGGCCTCCATGCCCGAGGCGCTGAGCATGATCGACAGGGTGTCACCCGGCAGCAGGTAGAGGATGAAGTAGGTGATGCTGTAGGCACCCCATAGCACCAGCAGGGCCTGGCCGACCCGGCCGATCAGGTAGCGGTTCATGGTTCACCGACCTCGATGTCGCCCAGCAGCGCGAAGCCCTCGGCGGTCCAGCGGAAGTTCTTCACCCGTTGCGCCGTGGCGGCCTGCCAGACGCGCTCGTAGATCGGAAACGCGGATGCCTCGTCGACCAGCAGATCCTGCAGGTCACCATAGGCCTGTGCACGTTGCTCGGTCTGCGTGGCGGTGATGCCGGCATCGAACAGGGTCTTGGCCTTGTCCAGTGTCTGTGGCTCGTACAGGTTGGTGGCCAGGGTCGAGCTGTTGGCGGTACGCGGATCGAGGATGGTCTGCAGGATGATCGGATCGGCGCGGGTCATGTAGGTTGAAGTCAGGTCATAGTTGCCCTGAGAGTTGGTGGTTACCCACTCGGCACGAGTGACCACCGCCAGTTTGAGCTCGATGCCGATCTGGCGCAGCTGATCCTGGATCAGCACGTCACCGGCGGTTTCCGCACCCTGAATGTTGTAACTCAGGCTCAGGCGCTTGCCGTCCTTGCTGCGATAGCCGTCGGCGCCTTTGTGCCATCCCGCCGCGTCGAGCAGTCGCTCGGCACCCTGAGGGTCATAAGCGAGCTTGTCGCCCTGGTCCTTGAAGTAGGGCGTGGTGACATCGTAGATGCCCTTCACCACCGGGAAGTCGGCGTTGTACACGGTGCTGGCGTAGGTCTTGCGGTCGATGCCTTTCTGCAGCGCCAGGCGCACCTGCTTGTCGGCCAGCAGGCGCTCACCGCGGGTGTTGGGGTAGAGGTTCAGCGCAGGTCCCGGCAGGGAGCGGCTCTGGATGGTCGCGCCCTTGGACTGCAGCAGCTTGAGGTCCACTTCGGAGAACGGATTGCGTGGCCAGAGGATATCCGCCTGGCCCTGCAGGAACAGGCCGTTGCGCACGCTCTCCTCGGGGATGTAGCTGATTTCCACGGCATCCAGATGGGCTTCGCCGCGGTTCTTGACGTTGGCCGACGCCCAGGCGTACCCCTGGCGCTTGACCAGCTTGGCGCCGACTTCGGGCGTGTAGTGATCGAGCACGAACGGGCCGGTGCCGATGATCTTGCCGAGCGAGCGCTCCTTGGCGCTGAGCGCGTAGGAGGCGGGGGCGAGGATCGCCAGGTTGGTGGTGGAAGTGGCCTGCAGGAAGCCGGCGTTGGGTCGCGACAGCACCAGTCTGATGGTGAAGTCGTCGATCACTTCGGCATGATCGTAGCCGGCCAGGTAGGTCGCGCCGAAGGTCGCCGGCAGCTCGGTGGCGAAGGCCTTGTTGCTGTCGAAGGCGGTCTTCACGGCCTTGGCGTCGAAGCGCTCGCCGTTGCTGAAGGTGACGTCGTCGCGCAGGTGGAAGGTATAGGTCAGGGCGTCGTCGCTGATTTCCCAGCTTTTCGCCAGCCAGGGAATGATCTCGCCGCTGTCCGGATCCTGATCGGTGAGCGACTCGGCGACGTTGCGCAGCAGTACGCGGTGCTCCAGCCAGTACACCTGGAAGGGATCGACGCTGACCAGCGTGGTGTTGTCGCCGAAGAAGGCGATGTTCAGGGTTTTGCTGGCGGCTTCATCAGCGGAGGGCGAGCAGCCGATCAGGCTGAGGGCAAGGGCGCAGGAGGCCAGCAGGTGCGTCGCAAGGCGGGTTTTCTTCATCTCTTCTTCCCACTATTTTGAATGAGGTGCATGCAGGGATTCCAGGCGAAATGGCCGCGCTGCCCGTAGGCAATCTGGCCTTATGGTCAGAAGTCGTAAGCGAGTTTGGTGTACCAGAAGCCGCCGCCAGGGTGGAACGGCGGGCTGCCGTAGTTGTACTTGTAGGCCGCCTGGGTGATGCCGTTGTTGTCAGGCTTGACGTTGAAGATGTTGGTGCCGCCCACGCTGACCGTCAGGCTGTCGAACAGCAGGTAGGAGAGATCCAGATCGGTGATCCACTTGGCTCCAAAGGTGCGGTCCTGGGCGGCGTTCTGCTGCCAGGTTTCGACCTTGCCGTAGCGAGTGGTCTGCAGGTTGGCGGCGAAGTTGCCCAGGTTCCAGTTCGCACCCAGTACCCATTTGCTGCGTGGCGTGGCGGCGACCACCAGACCTTCGGAGGCATGCCCGGCCACCTCGATACCGGCGTTCTGCAAGAACGACGGGTTGTCTCGCTTACCGCGAACAGTGGTTTTGTTGTAGTTGAATGCGGCGCTCCAGCGCACATCGCCCCAGGCACCGAACTGACTGCGGTGATCGGCCACCAGATCGATACCTCGGGTACGGGTGTCGAACGCGTTGGTGTAGTAGCTGACCCAGGTATTGCGTGCCACGCCGGCGGACTCGAGGATGTCGCCGATTGGGCCGGCGCCACCGCCGGGCGCTGCGATGTTGTCGCTGAGCACGATGCGATCGTCGATGTCGATCAGGTAGGCGTCGGCGGTGAAGCTGGTGCGTGGGGCTGGCTGCCAGGTCACGCCCAGACCCAGGTTGCGCGACTTTTCCGGCTTCAGATCGGATGCGCCCAAGGCCTGGCCCAGAGCGCTATCCGGCGTGGCGGTATAGCGCAGGGCCGGGACCGCGTTGCCGTTGGCATCTGCAGCGGTGCGGTTATCGGAAACGGTATAGCCCAACTGAGTCAGAGACGGCGCCCTGAAGCCCGAGCCAACCGTCCCGCGTAGCGCTACCTGGTCGGTCAGTTCGTAGCGCGAATTGAGTTTGAAGCTAAAGGTGTTTTCCTCGATGTCGTCATAGTGCTCGAGTCGGCCTGCAAGGCCCAGGTACCAGCGCTCACTGAGGTCGAAGCCGAAATCCAGATAGCCTGCGAGGTTGTTGCGTTTGATGTCGGCTTCATCCTCCGGGCGAATGGCCACGACAGCCTGGGCGCCGACCGATGGCTGCGCGCCGTTGGCGGCATTCTGCTGACTGCCGGCTGGGAAGGTATAGGGGCCGACACTCCAGGCACGTGGATCACTGCCAGCGAACGTCTGGAAACGCTCCCAGCGATGCTCCAGGCCTGCAGAGACCTGAGTCGGCAGAGACAGGCCAAACAACCCCTCGAAGGAGCGGGTGACATCGAAATTGTTGACCCACTGTTCGAACTGCAGGCTGGCCAGGTCATCCCAGGAGGTGGGTGATGCGGCGCCATAGGTGGGGTTGATGGTCAGGTCGCTGGAATGCTCGATCTTGTTGCGGCCGTAGGTGGTGGACAGATCCCAATCCCAGTCCGCCACGTTGCCTTTGCCGCCAAACAGAAACTGGTAATCCGTATCCTTGAGGTTGTTCAGCGGGTAGTAGCCGTCTGGGAACAGTTCGGGGATCGAGGCCGCGCCCCTGGCCGTGCGCAACTGATTCAGCGCCTCGGTTTTGCGCTCGCCGTAGGTCGCATAGGAGTACAGTTTAAGATCTTCGGCCAATGGCAGTTCGGCGTTGTAAGCCAGGTTGAAGGCCTTCAGATCGGGGTCGCCATTCTTGGTGCTCACTCGATCCCAGGCCGCCTGACGTTCAGGCTCGAAGTAGGCTTGGACGGTGCTCGGCGACTTCCCGACCCAGGTCGCCGTGCCGCGCTTGCGCGCATCTGCGGAAAGGTGCACAAAGCCCCCGTCGCTGCCCAGCGCGAAGCCGTGGTCGGCGGCGGTTTTAATGGTTTCGCCCTGGCCGGAGAAGAGCTTCCCGTAGCTGGTCTCCACATGGCCACCGGAGGTATTGCCCTTGAGGATGATATTGATCACCCCGGCGACGGCGTCCGAGCCGTACTGGGCGGCGGCGCTGTCCTTGAGCACTTCGATGTGCGAGACGGCACTGACCGGGATCTGATCGATGTCCACGGCATTCGCGCCGCTGTTATCGGTGCTGCCATTGGCGGGTGCAGCGCCGTTATGACGGCGTTTGCCGTTGACCAGGACCAGCGTGTAGGCCGGGCCGAGGCCACGGTTGCTCAGCGGGCGAATCGATGAGTTGACCCCGGCGATGTTGGTGCCGAAGTTGAACGAGGGCAGCAGCTTGGAAATCGCTTCGGAGAGCTCGGCGCGCCCGGTCTTGAGCAGTTGCTCGCTGTTGATGATGTCGATTGGCGTCGGGCTGTCGGCAACCGTGCGTTGCTGCCCGCGGATGCCGGTGGAGATCACGTTGACGGTTTCCAGGCGTGTTTCGCTGCTCTGCGCCTGCACGCTGGGCGCCAACAGGCAGGCCAGTGAAAGCACCGATAAGGTCATGCCTGCGCGAGCCGGGGCGCTGCGCAGATGGCGCAGGCGTGTGCTGGAAAAAGGTGTTGCCATGGCGCTTGTCCCTGTCTGAAAGGCTGGGGCGACAGCCAATGCGGCGGCGCCCGGAAAGGTGTCCACTGCCTTACGCAAGGCGCACGAAACCCTGACGCGCGTTTTCACGTGCGGGCTGTCTTGCAGTGGTGGGGGCGACAAGGCGGTGGTAGGTCGCTCCAGATCTTGCGTGGTCTGTCCGGTGGGATATCCGGTTAGACGATCAGCGCTGGCGGCACATTCGCTCGCCGTTGTCTGCCGGCGGCACACCCGGCCAGCCGATCAGTGTGCTGACGCTGTCGCCATGCAGGTTGTCGAGCAGGCGACTGGCGAGGCGGGAAAGATAGCGTTTCATGACTGACCTCCTGCCTTAGATTGCGATGGCGCTGAGCGGATAGCCCGACGCGAGAAAGGGATTGTGATCACGACCGAGGCTGTCCGGGTCGTCCTTTTCCACACCGAGCAGTGCCAGCAGGCGTGTGCGGATGGCGTTGAAACCGGTCTGGCCGTTGTCACGCGGGCGACCCAGGTCGACGCGCAGCGCTTCGGCGATGCGTCCGTCCTGCAGCACGATGATGCGGTCGGCGAGCAGAATGGCTTCGTCGACATCGTGGGTGACCAGCAGAACGGCTGGCGTGTGCTTTTGCCACAGGTCGATGATCAGCCGGTGCATGCGGATGCGGGTCAGCGCATCGAGGGCGGCGAAGGGCTCGTCGAGCAGCAGCAGTTTGGGCTCGCGAACCAGGCTGCGCGCCAATGCCACGCGCTGGGATTCACCGCCGGACAGGGTGGCGGGAAAGGCTTCCAGGCGATGGGCCAGGCCCACTTCGGTCAGCGCCTGGATGGCACGTTCCTTGGGGTTGGCCACGCGCAGGCCGAGGGTGACGTTCTTCCAGGCGCGTTTCCAGGGCATCAGCCGCGGTTCCTGAAATACCGCAGCGCGGGCTTGCGGGGCGATCAGCTCGCCGCCGTCGATGGGGTCCAGGCCTGCCAGGGAGCGCAGCAGGGTGGTCTTGCCGGAGCCGCTGGCCCCGAGCAGGGCGACGAACTCGCCGGGGGCGATATCCAGGTTCAGTTCATCGATCACCCGGTTGTCGCCGAACTGACGCACCACGCCGCGCAGGCTGACGGCCGGCGAGTAGTCGATCTTGCTGTGTGCATTCATGCGTCAGGTCCTTATGAACGAGGGGCGCCAGGCCAGCGCCAGGCGTTCCAGGGTGCGGATCAGGCCGTCGATGAGCAGACCCAGCAGGCTGTAGATCAGCAGGCAGATGACGATCACGTCGGTGCGCATGAAGTCGCGGGCATCGCTGGCCAGGAAGCCGATACCGGCGGTGGTGTTGATCTGCTCGACGAACACCAGAGCCAGCCAGGAAATCCCCAGGGAGTAACGCAGGCCGACGAAGAACGAGGGCAGGGCGCCAGGCAGAATCACGTGCCAGATGAGTTCGCGACGGTTCAGCCCCAGGGTATTGGCCGCTTCGATCAACTTCGGGTCGATATTGCGGATGCCGGCGAACAGGTTGAGGTAGATCGGAAAGGTGGTGCCCATGACGATCAGCGCCACCTTGGTGAATTCACCAATGCCGAACCACAGGATGAACAGCGGCACCAGGGCCAGAGACGGGATGGTGCGCAGCATCTGCATGGGGGAGTCGAGGGCGATTTCGCCACGTTTCGACAGGCCGGTGATCAGCGCTGCGGTAACGCCGATCGCCACGCCGATGCCGAGGCCGGTCACGGCCCGCTGCAGTGATACCAGCAGGTGGCGCAGCAGTTCGCCGCTGCGCGTCAATTCCCAGAGGGTGCCGCTGATCTCGCTGGGGGCGGCGATCACGCGGGCTGGAATCAGTCCGGCCCGCGAGGCGATTTCCCAGAGCAGCAGAATGGCCAGGGGGCTGATCAGGCGCAGAACGAAATCCGGCGTGGTCCATTTGCTGCGGCGAGCGGGCTGTACCGTATGGCTCACGGTGATGGTGCTGGCGTTGGTCATGGAGGTCTCCCGCTGATCAGTGCTTGTAGCTCTGGCCTGAAGCCCGTTCGAGCTGGCGAATCAGCGCGTCCCAGTGCAGCTTGATGCCCGGCCCCTTGCCATCGGAAAAACGCGCCGATTGCTGGCGAACCTTCTCGATGGCCTCGGCGGGGGCATGCAGCAGATCGGCATTGCCGCCGGCCTGTGCGGCGATCTGGATGTTGCAGGCGCGTTCCAGCCCATGCAGCTCGCGGAAGGCGTGTTCGACGCTGATGCCGCCGGTGAGCAGGCCATGGTTGCGCAGGATGAAGATGTTGCTGTCGCCGAGGTCGGCAACCAGGCGCTCCTGCTCGTCCAGATCCAGCGCCACGCCTTCGTAGTCGTGGTACTTCACGCGGCTGTAGAAGCCCAGGGCATGCTGCGAGAGCGGCAGCAGCCCGCCGCGCTGGGCGGATACCGCTGCGCCATCACGGGTATGGGTGTGCAGCACGGCCTGCAGATCCGGGCGCGCGCGGTGGATGGCGCTGTGGATCACGTAACCGGCCTGGTTGATACCCAGGTTCAGCGGGTCGTCGATGATGGTGCCGTCGACATCCACCTTGACCAGGTTGGACGCGGTGATCTCGTCGAACAGCAGGCCGAAGGCGTTGATCAGGAAGTGTTCGTCCGGCCCCGGCACACGGGCGGAGAAGTGCGTGTAGATATGATCCGTCCAGCGAAACAGCGCAGCCAACTGGTAGGCGGCAGCCAGCTTGACGCGCACTTCCCATTCTTCAGGGCTGACGCGCTCCTGGACGGAAGGAATGCTGTGCAGGGTAGCGAGTGAACTCATGGCAATCTCCAGGCCCTGGTGGGCTGTCTGTTCAGTAACCGCGTCTGATATCGACGAGGTTTTCCAGTTGCGCTTGCGCCTGGAAACGCTGGAAGTTGGCGACGAAATCGTCGACGAACTTGCGCTTTCCATCGGTGGACAGGGCACTGGTGTGGGGTGAGATACGTACCCGCGGATGCAGGTACAGCGGGTGATCGTTCGGTAGCGGCTCGGGGTCGGTGACATCCAGGGTGGCGCGGCCGATGCTGCCGTTGTCCAGCGCCTCGAGCAGGGCGTTCTGATCGAGCAGGCCCCCACGAGCCAGGTTGATCAGGTGCAGGCCAGGTTTGGCGCTGCCCAGCACGTCGCGGTCGAGCAGGTGGCGGGTATCCGCGGTCAGCGGCGCCACCACCACCAGGTGGTCGGCTTCGGCGAACAGATGGTGAATGTCGCGGGCGGCCTCGATGCCGGGGATCTCGGCGATGGCGTGGCCAGGGCGACCCAGGGCGATGACGCGCATGCCCAGGGCCAGCGCCTTGTGCGCCAGGCCCTGGCCAATCGAGCCGAGGCCCAGAATGCCCAGGGTCGCGTCCTTGACCGGCTGCAGGTAGGTGAAGTGCCAATCGTCGTTCTTTACCCAGATGTCCGGAAGCTGCTTGGCTGCACTGAAGATCGCCGCCAGGGCGAATTCGGCGACAGGGTTGGCGTTGGCACCCTTGGCGCTGGCAACCTGCTCTACGTCGAACAGCCAGTGCGGGTAGAAATCGATGCCGGAGGAGGCCAGTTGCACCCACTGCAACGACCACGGCCAGCCGACTGGAGCGTCCTTGAGTTCGACGCCGCGGACGTTGATGGGGCGTACGATCAGCGTGCTGGCGTCAGCGGGAATCTGCGCCAGGCCTTCCGGGCCAAAGGGGATTTCGACGATGCGCTGCTGCGGCAGGCGCTCGCGCAGATAGGCATTGGCCTCGGCATCCAGTTGGCTGACGATGGTCTGGCTCATCGTGCTGCCTCCCTGGCCTGGGCGAAGGCGCTGCGGCCGACGGCGCTGAGCGCCACGTCGTCCTGCGGGGTATGGATGCGGCTGCACAGCACGTCACGGAAATGCCGCTCCAGCGGGTTCTTGCGTGACAGCCCCGGGTTGCCGGATGCCTCGATGGCGAGCTCCACGGCACGTATGGCGTTGCTGCTCACCAGTTGCTTGATCTGCCCGGCGTGCGCTGCCTCGACCTGGCCTGCGGCAGCCGAATCGAGCAGGGTGCGGTTGGCGAACAGCAGGGTATCGATGCGCCCGACGATCTCTTGAAAGCGCGGCAGGCTGGAGAGCGGTGCGCCGAGGTTGGACGGCGTGCGTTGTTCGAGAAAACCCACCAGCCAGTCCCGCGCCGCCTGGGCGACGCCATCGTAGATGGCTGGCAGCAATACCGACATCCACAACATGCCTTCACCGTCCAGTTCCGGCCTCGGGGCACTCCACGGGCTGACGCTGACGGCGTGATCGAGGGGGATCAGCACGTCGTCGAACTGCACTTCATGGCTGCAGGTGGCGCGCATGCCCAAGTGGTCCCAGTCCTCGACGATACGAATGCCGGGGCTGTCGCGATGTACCAGGTAGCCGCCAACCAGCGGGTCGGCATCGTCGCTGCGTGCCCACACCAGGTACCAGGTCAGGCCGTGACTGCCGGTCGAATAGATCTTGCGGCCGCTCAGGCGCCAGCCTTCGCGGGTACGCCGGGCAGTGGTCGCTGGCAGACCACCGCGCGCCGGCGTGCCGAGTTCGGGTTCGACACGAAAGGCGTTGATCAGCGCGCCGTTTTCCACCGCATCGATACCCACCTGGTGGCGCAGATGCTCGGGCCAGTCGGGGTTCTGCTGCAGGCGGAAGTGCTGCAGGTACTGCATGACCAGAATCAACGCCGTGGACGGCTCGCCCTTGGCCACCGCGCTGATCACCTGGCGTGTGGTGGCCAGGTCGCCGCCGGCGCCGCCCAGCGAGCGCGGGACGGTCAGCGCGAGCAGACCATGGCGGTGCAGCAGGGCGAAATTCTCGGCGGGAAAGGCCCCGCTGCGGTCGTAGTCAGCGGCGCTGGCGGCGAGCGTCGCGGTGACCCCGGCGAGCAGCTCGGCGAAACGCGGGTCGCCGCCAGTCAGGCGGTGGCGGCTGTCGACGGCGGTGAGGGGGTGGGCGGGGAGCGTCATGGCTTTCTCATCACGGGCGCAGAGGGCAGGCAAATGCCTGTGGTTTTCTGAGCGCCCCAGGGTGGTGAGGTAGCCTGGATGAGACCGTATTCTTATAGCTTTGCGCTGTAAAAGTCTTTTTGGTTCTAAGCTAATTATCAGCTTTCCTGAATTAAAGATTTTATCGTTATGCGTTTATGGAATTTTTCAGGGTGCCCGGCTGGCGCTTGTCGGTTCGACCCGTTGTCGGGTATCGGTCAGTATCGTCGCGCGGCAGGGCCCGGTGGCGCTGGCGCACAAGCGCGCCTCGGTGCGATGCGACAGCGGACGGCCGCTGGATGGACGACGCTGCAACTGTGCGGCCAGAACCACCCATCGCTGCAGATCGCAATGGTGGACAAAAAAGCATTGTCCACCCTGCAGACTTCGTCACCTCAGTCTGGCGCATCGACGCCAGGAGGGAGGCTTCCATTTCATTGGGCCACGGGGATGCGGCGAAATACGCGGTCGCTTCATGACCCGTAGCCCAGGTCGAGAAGCGACACCCAGGAGCGAAAGGCCCGGGTGCCTGGTCGATGCAATCCGGCGTTATTGCGGGCGCAAGCGCTCGGCGGCGACGTCGCTGAACAGGTTCACGGCATCCTGCAGATTGCCGAGGTATTGCGGTTGCAGCAGCCAGAGGTCGATCATCGGCTTGAAATCGCCGACGCTGATCACATCGAGCTGCTCGCGGTGGCCGCTGCGTTCGAGCAACGGTGCCGGCACCAGGCCGAAGCCCAAGCCGCTGGCGACCAGGCCCAGTTGCAGCTCGGTGCCGAAGGTTTCCAGGTTGATCTGCAACGACAGGCCCTGCTCGGACAGCGCCCGTTGCAGACCGGCGCGGAAACCACAGCCATCGGGGTTGAGCACCCAGCCCTGCTGGTAGCAGTCCTTGAGCTTGCAGTTGCGCTTGCGCATCGCGCCCTTGGCGGCTACCACCTGCAGCGGCATGCGGCCGATGGAGCGGCTGGCGATGCCTTCCGGGAAAATCTTGCCGGCGGGAAACAGCGCGGCGGCGGCATCCAGCTCGCCGTTCTCCATGCGCGCGATCAGGCTGCTGCCCCAGCCGTTGATCACCTGGGTCTTCAGTTCCGGGAAGGTTTCGCGGATCTGCTGCAGGGCGTCGAGCAGCACCACGTCGCTGATGGTCTGTGGCACCCCCAGGCGCAGGGAGCCGCTGGGCGAACCGTCGCTGGCGACCAGTTCGCGCAGCGAATCGATCTCGCGCAGGATCGCCTTGCATTGGTCGTAAACGCGCAGGCCCATGGGCGTCGGCTTGAGCGGCTTGGTATTGCGGTCGAGCAGATTGGCGCCCAGGTCTTCCTCGAAATTCTGCACGCGCCGGGTGATCGCCGGCTGGGTCAGTTGCAGTGCATCGGCGGCCAGCTTGGTCGATTGACAGCGGATGACGGCGACGAATGCATCCATGTCATCGATCTTCATCTCTGGTACTCACATATTAAGGGCAGGAAAAATGCCTCGATAGAATAATCGGCTTTTCAGGAGCGGGTCACATGATTTTGCCCGATAACCGCCGATGACTTGTCCGCAGGCCGCCCCATCGCATCGAATTCCGCCCAGGTATAGAGTCGAGAACATCCAGACAGATGTGTTGGTGCAATACTTCACGCGTGCCTGACGGACAAGTCCATATATTCCTTTATGGAATTAAAGGTGGTCTATAAATTATTTAAATGAATTGATTAGCGTACTTATGATCTCGACAGACCTTTCCGGCCCCGGCCGATAACCCTTTCGAGAACTCTCCATGAACCGCCCTTTTATCCGCACGATTCTCGCCAGCAGCCTCGTGGCTGCCATCGCTGTTCCCGGCCTGGCTTTGGCTCAGAAGCCCGCAGGCATCGTTCTGCCCCAGGAGCAGTTCCAGACCCTCAGCCAGCAAAAGAACGTGAAGGTCCTGGATATCCGCAGCAAGGCCGAGTACGACAAGGGGCATATCGCCGGTGCCATCCATCTGCCCTGGCAGTCGTTGAACGTTTCCGAGCGCGACGGCATCCGCAACGAGTACGCCAGTGACGAGGCGATAGAACGGGCGCTGAGCGCTGCCGGTATCAGCTACGCCGATACGCTGCTGATCTACGGCGCCACGTCACTGGCCGGGCGTGCCTTCGTGGTGTTGGAGTACGCAGGCTTCAGCGACTTGCACGTGCTCGACGGTGGCCTCAGCCAGTGGAAAGGCAAGCTGGTGACCCAGGCCGCCAAGCCCGCGCCCAGCGAGTTCAAGCTGACCCGCAAGCAGGAGAACCGGATCGAGAAGGATTACGTGGCCAGCAGGGTCGGTGACGGCAAGACGCGTATCCTCGATGCACGTGTGGCCGACGCCACTGACGACGGTGTGATCCCCACGGCGCAGGCGCTGTCTTCCACCAGCTTCGTCGACGGCAAGACCTCGGTTCTCAGGCCGCGCGATGAGCTGGTCGCCGAACTGAAGGCAAAGGGCATCAGCCCTGACGACGAAATCGTCGCCTACTGTGGCAGCGGCGCGGCGGCATCCAGTTCCTATCTGTTCCTCAAGGACCTTGGTTACAACAACATCAAGTTCTACGACAAGAGCTGGGACGAGTGGAGTCGTGACGGCAACCCGCAGGCGCTGGGGCTGGGCAATTTCTCGTTCGCTGGCGATGCCCTCGATAGCCCAAAATCACTGGGGCCGCGCTTTCTCAATGAAACCGAAGTGAAGGCCTTGCAGGCCGACGAGCGTGCCATCGTGGTGGACGTGCGTGCACCAGCGGACTACCAGGTGGGCCGCATTCCCGAATCGGTCAATGTGTTCTGGAACGACACCCTCGACGAGCAGCGCAGCCTGAAGGATGCCGAGGCGCTGCGCGCGCTGTTCACCGCCCAGGGCGTGACCCCGGACAAACATGTGGTGATCTTCGCCCGGGGCGGCTTGCAGCTGGCGCAGAGCTATACCGTCCTCAAGCTGCTCGGTTTCGAGAAGGTCGACGCGTTCGAGGGCAAGTGGGAAGGCTGGGTCAACCCGGCTTACGGGCCGAGCAAGGGCTGATCCATGTCGTCCAGCCAAACGTTCGGCCTGTCGCCCTCTAGATCGGCTGCCGTGATCGATGCACCGGTAGTGGCGGTTGCCGGCGTGGGCATCGCGCTACTGGCCATCACCTGCTACCTGGCCATCGATCTGCGCCAGGGGCTTCTGGCTCTGGTGGGCGTGGCCCTCGGCTTCGTCCTGTACCAGGCCAGTTTCAGCTTTGCCGGTGGCTGGCGAGCGGCAATCACCGAGGGGCGTACAGCCAGTATCCGCGCACAGATGCTGTCCATCGCCCTGGCTTGCGCGGTAATCATGCCGTTGCTCGAAAGAGGGGACGCTTTCGGTCAGCCATTGACCGGAGCCCTGGGGCCTCTCGGTGTTTCATTGGCCGTCGGCGCACTGCTGTTCGGTTTCGGCATGCAGCTGGGTGGCGGGTGCGCCTCGGGAACGCTGTTCACCGTCGGTGGCGGCAGCACGCGGATGCTGGTCACCCTGGTGTTTTTCATCATCGGTGCATTGATCGGCACGGCTCATCTGCCCTGGTGGTCGTCGCAATACAGCATCGGCGTCATCCAGCCGGCGGAGCTGATTGGCCTGTGGCCTGCAGTCGCCTTGCAGTGGCTGGCCCTGGCTGCTGTCGGCCTGCTGGCGCGTGCCTGGGAAGTACGCAGGCGTCGGCAGGTCGCCTCGATCTTCAGGTCCGCCCAAGAGAGCGCAGCTAGCCCGTGGCACCAGCGGTTCTGGCGCGGACACTGGCCGTTGGCCTGGGCATCTCTGGCGCTGGCGGTGCTCGGTGTTTGCAATCTGTTGCTCTCCGGGCAGCCCTGGTCGGTGACCTTCGCGTTCAATCTGTGGGGGGCGAAGTTGGCGACCCTGCTCGGGCTGGATGTCGGCAACTGGGAGTACTGGACCTGGTCGATGCCGGCCCAGGCATTGGCCGGACCGGTGCTGGCGGAAACCACCTCGGTGACCAACTTCGGGCTGATTCTCGGTGCTTTGCTGGCTGCGGGGCTCAGCAAGCGTTTCGCGCCGGTGCTGCGGGTGCCGCTGAAGTCCCTGGCGGCCGCAGTGATCGGTGGTTTGCTGATGGGCTACGGTGCCAGGCTGGCGTTCGGCTGCAATGTCGGTGCGCTGTTCAGCGGCATCGCCTCCGGCAGCCTGCATGGCTGGATATGGTTCGCGCTGGCGCTGCTGGGCAGTCTTGCGGGCGTGCGCGCCCGTCGACTGTTCGGACTGGAGAATTGAATGGCCCTCGTGAAGGATAGATCCCTGGCCCGAGCTGGCTGGCTGCTGCTCAGCCTTTGCGTGGTCCTGGCGCTGGCCGTGGATCTGCATGGATACGCCGGACAACCTCGGCAGGCGCTGCGCACCCTGGAGCCGGTCAGTGCCGAGGATCAGGGGCGGGGCGGCAGTGTCGATGCCTTCTGCGGATTCGCACCGTGCGGCATGCCGCTGGAGTGCGATCCAGCCTGATACCTACCCGAAGCAGGTTCACGCTTTGAGCGTCCTGTTCGTTGGAGCAGGCGTGCCTCACCTATGCGTACCGCGTTGTCGGCGAACCCGCTGGTTTCCAGCCATATGCTTATTCGATATCAATATTTCCAGCGACTGCGAGTATCCGCTATTTTCTCGCCACTACTTGTTATGACAAGTTGATCAAAAAGGATTCACATGCCTCAGCTCATACCGCTTTCGCCCGTTCCCCTGTACAGCCAGCTCAAGGAGTTGCTGCGCTCGCGCATTCTCGATGGCACCTATGCGCCGCACAGCCGCATGCCGTCGGAGAACGAACTGGGCCAGACCTACGGCGTCAGCCGCATCACCGTACGCCAGGCGCTGGGTGACCTGCAGAAGGAAGGGCTGATCTTCAAGATCCATGGCAAGGGTACCTTCGTGGCCAAGCCCAAGGCGTTCCAGAACGTCAGCACCCTGCAGGGCCTGGGCGAGTCGATGAAGCAGATGGGCTACGAGGTGCTCAACAAGCTGCGCAGCCTGCGCCACGTGCCGGCGTCGGCGCTGGTTGCCGAGCGCCTGCAGGTGGCGGAGGGCAGCAGCGTTACGGAGATCCGCCGGGTGCGGCTGATCAACCGCGAGCCGATTTCCCTGGAAATCACCTGGCTGCCCCACGCCGCGGGCGAGAAGCTGGAGAAAGCCGATCTGGTCACGCGGGACATCTTTCTGATCCTCGAAAACGACTGTGGCATCGCCCTGGGCCATGCGGATCTGGCCATCGACGCCGTGCTTGCCGACAGCGACCTGACCCAGGCACTGGCCGTGGAGGAGGGCTCGCCGATCATGCGCATCGAGCGCCTGACCCACACCGCCGACGGCACACCGCTGGATTTCGAACACCTCTATTACCGTGGCGATGCCTTCCAGTATCGCCTGCGCATCGACCGACAGAAGGGCGAGCAGCCATGAGCATCGTTACCCTGGAACAGGAATACGACATCGTCATCATCGGCGGTGGAACCGCCGGCCCCATGGCCGCGATCAAGGCCAAGGAACGCAACAAGGCGTTGCGCGTGCTGCTGGTCGACAAGGCCAACGTCAAGCGCAGCGGGGCGATCAGCATGGGCATGGATGGCCTCAACAACGCCATCGTGCCCGGCCACGCCACGCCCGAGCAGTACACCAAGGAAATCACCGTGGCCAATGACGGCATCGTCAATCAGGCCGCCGTGTACGCCTATGCCACCCACAGTTTCCAGACCATCGAGCAGCTCGACCGCTGGGGCGTGAAGTTCGAGAAGGATGAAACCGGCGACTACGCGGTGAAGAAGGTGCATCACATGGGCGCCTACGTGTTGCCGATGCCCGAAGGGCACGACATCAAGAAGGTGCTGTATCGCCAGCTCAAGCGCGCCCGGGTGGAAATTACCAATCGCCTGGTGGCCACACGCCTGCTGACCGATGCCGACGGCGCAGTCAACGGCCTGATGGGTTTCGACTGCCGCACCGCCGATTTCCACGTGATCAAGGCCAAGGCGGTGATTCTCTGCTGCGGTGCGGCCGGGCGGCTCGGGCTACCGGCTTCGGGTTACCTGATGGGCACCTACGAGAACCCGACCAATGCCGGCGACGGTTACGCCATGGCCTATCACGCCGGTGCCGAGCTGGCCAATCTGGAATGCTTCCAGATCAACCCGCTGATCAAGGATTACAACGGCCCGGCCTGCGCCTACGTGACCGGCCCGCTGGGTGGCTATACCGCCAACAACAAGGGCGAGCGCTTCATCGAGTGCGACTACTGGAGCGGCCAGATGATGTGGGAGTTCCATCAGGAGCTCGAAGGCGGCAACGGCCCGGTGTTCCTCAAACTCGATCACCTGGCCGAGGAAACCATCCAGAACATCGAGGACATCCTGCACAGCAACGAGCGCCCCAGCCGTGCTCAGTTCCATGCCGGGCGTGGTACCGACTACCGCTCCAGCATGGTCGAGATGCACATCTCCGAGATCGGCTTCTGCAGTGGCCACAGCGCTTCCGGCGTGTGGGTCAACGAGCGGGCGGAAACCTCGGTCAAGGGCCTGTATTCGGCCGGAGACATGGCGGCGGTGCCGCACAACTACATGCTCGGCGCCTTCACCTACGGCTGGTTCGCGGGCAACAACGCTGCCGACTTCGTCGCCGAGCGCGACTACAGCGCACTGGATCAGGCGCAGATCGACGCCGAGCGGGCGCGGGTCTATGCGCCGCTGAACCGCGAGCACGGCCTGCCGCCGGCGCAGGTGGAGTACAAGCTGCGCCGCTTCGTAAACGATTACCTGCAGCCGCCCAAGGTCACCAGGAAGATGGAGATCGGCCTGCAGCGCTTCGCTGCCATCGAAGCGGATCTGGGCGAGCTGAAGGCCAGCAACGCCCACGAGTTGATGCGCGCCATGGAAGTCAGCGTGATTCGCGACTGCGCCGAGATGGCCGCCCGCGCCTCGCTGTTTCGCCAGGAAAGCCGCTGGGGCCTGTACCACCACCGGGTCGATCACCCACAGCGCAATGACGCCGAATGGTTCGTGCACTGCCACCTGAAAAAGGACGAACACGGCCAGATGGTCAGCTTCAAGAAGCCGGTCGAGCCCTACCTGATCCCCCTGGACGATGAAGAGCAGCAGGCCTACAACCGCTTGCGGGTAAAGACCGAAGCGGCCTGATCAGACAGCGTGCACCACCATAACGAGAGCCACAGGCTCCGAGGACACCGTGATATGGCCTTCCAGCCCCAGGAAATCCTGTTTCGCAGCAATGCGCCCGTGACCATCGACGAAGACAAGTGCATCGCCCACAAGGGCTGCACCGTGTGCGTCGACGTCTGCCCCATGGACCTGCTGGCGATCAACCCGGCGACCCAGAAGGCCTACATGGCCTTCGACGAGTGCTGGTATTGCATGCCCTGCGAGAAGGATTGCCCGACCGACGCGGTGCGCGTCGAGATTCCCTACCTGCTGCGTTGAGCCGCCGCTCAACCCGGGTATCGCTGCGCTCCACCCAGGCTACCGACACGCAACCACCACGTAGGGTGGATCGGGGCGCGCAGCCAACGCGAAGCTTATCCACCGACAACCTCTTATAAAAAGCGACACGCCATCCGGCCAACCACCGGACGCCCGATGCCACACCCCTCGTTTCCCACCCTCGACCCGATGGCGGAGACGATTCCAACACCTATTGATTCGAGGGGAGACACCCATGCACTTGCGTACCACTCTGGTCGGCCTTGCGCTGGCCATCGGCAGCATCAATGCTCAGGCGCAATCCAACCAAGAGCCGATTCGCATCGCCATCGGCACCCAGGACACCACCATCAACTGCGCCACCGGCGGGTTGCTGATCCGCGAGCTCGGCCTGCTCGACAAATACCTGCCGCGCGATGGCAAGTACAAGGACGCCAAGTACGAAGTGGAGTGGAAGAACTTCACCAGCGGCGCGCCGCTGACCAACGAAATGGTCGCCGGCAAGCTCGATTTCGGCGCCATGGCTGACTTCCCCGGTTCGTTCAACGGCGTGGCCCACCGCGATGCCGGCAAGCAGAGCCTGTTCATCACCGTGTTGTCGGGCAGTACCAAGGGCAGTGGCAACGGCATCGTGGTGCCGGCGGCGTCCAGCGTGCAATCGCTGGCCGAACTGAAGGGCAAGACCATTTCCGTGCCGTTCGCGTCCACCGCCCACGGCATGCTGCTGCGTGCCGTCGCTGCCCAGGGCTGGGACCCGCAGAAGGACGTGCGCATCATCGCCCAGGCCCCGGAAATTGCCGGCTCGGCGCTGCGCAGCAACCGCATCGAGGCCCACGCCGACTTCGTGCCGTTCGCCGAACTGTTCCCCAACCGTGGCTTCGCGCGCAAGATCTACGACGGCTCCCAGGCGGACGCGCCCACCTTCCATGGTGCGCTGGTGGATGCCGACTACGCCAGGAAGTACCCGGAAGTGGTCACCGCCTACCTGCGCGCCGGCCTGGAAGCGGACCGCCTGTTCGCTGCCGAGCCGGAGAAGTACAGCGAGCTGATCGAGAAGGTCACCGGTATCGAGGCCGAGGTGAATTATCTGTTCCACGGCCCGCTCGGGTTGCAGACCCGTGACCTGACCTGGAAGCCCGAGTACCGCCAGGCCGTCACCACCTCCATCGACACCCTCAAGCTGCTGAAGAAGACCGACCGTGGGCTGAACGTCGAGCAGTTCGTCGACGACCAGTACATCAAGGCCGCCTTCGAGGCAGACGGTCGCGATTACGCGAAAGCACTGGCCAATTACGCGCAATTGCCGCTAGCGGCCAAGGACGCGGTTACCGGCCAGCCAATCACCGACTTCAAGCGCGTGGCGCAGATCTGGGTGCGTGGTGAAAGCAAGGTACGCCACTACGCCTCACCGGAAGCGGCCTTCAAGGCGCTGGCGCAGCTCGAGGAGGAGGGCAAGGACATCCGTGCCATCTATGCCCAGGCCAGCGACAGCGGCATCAAGCTGCTGGCCAACCAGGCCTGGTTCGTGCGTAACGGCAAGGGTGAACTCAGCGCCTTCCTGCTCAAGGATCAGGCCCAGGCCTATGCCAAGGCTCACGGTGGTGAGGCGCTGGACTTCGGCAGCGCCAACCAGCGCCAGGTAGCCGCACGCTGATCGGCCCGCTGCGCCACGCCTCCCGTGGCGCAGCACCTTACTGGAGCCTGATGATGACTTCTCTGCACCGTTGGCCGTTGCGCCTGGCGTCGTTGGCGTTCTGCCTGCTGTTCTGGCAGGTGGCGACCACCTCGCACCTGGATCTGGGGCTGCTCACCTTCATCTACGTGCCCACGCCCGAGTCGGTGGTCGATGCAGCCATCGCGCTGATCGAATCCAGCAGACTCTGGGATCACGTGGGTGCCAGCCTGGGCCGGGTATTCAGCGGCTACCTGATCGCAGCGCTGCTGGGCGTCGCCCTGGGCATCGCCATCGGCCGTTCCCGCTGGGCCGAAGACAGCCTGCTGCCGCCGCTGGAGGTGCTGCGGCCGATTCCTGCCGTGGCCTGGATTCCCCTGGCGATCCTGATGTTTCCCTCGTCGGAACTGTCGATGATCTTCATCACCTTCACCGGTGCGCTGTTTCCGGTGCTGCTCAACACCGTGCACGGGGTGGAGGGCGTCGATGCCCGCTTGATCGCGTCGGCCCGCAGCCTTGGTGCAGGGCGCCTGGCGATCCTTCGCGAGGTGATCCTCCCGGGGTCTGCACCGAGCATCGTCACCGGCCTGGCGATCGGCATGGGTACCTCCTGGTTCTGCCTGGTCACCGCGGAAATGATCTCCGGGCAGTTCGGCATCGGCTATTACACCTGGGAGTCGTACACCATCCAGAATTACCCGGACATCATCGTCGGCATGCTGCTGATCGGCCTGCTCGGCATGGGCAGCAGCCTGCTGGTCAAACGCCTCGGCAGCCTGCTGACGCCCTGGTATCGCAGCGGAGGGCGTCGCTGATGAGCATTCATGAAACCGACCTGTCGGCCGGACGCATCGATATCGAGAAACTGACCATCCGCCTCGGCGAGGGCGCGCAGGCGTTCGAAGCCGTGCAGGCGCTGGACTTCTCCATCGCCGCTGGCGAATTCGTGTGCATTCTTGGCCCCTCCGGCTGCGGCAAGTCGACCTTGCTCGGCGCCCTGGCCGGGCACCTGACGCCCAGCGCCGGTAGCTTGCGAGTCGACGACCAGGCGGTGGATGGCCCGTCACCGCAGCGCGGCATGGTGTTCCAGCATCACACCCTGCTGCCCTGGCGCAGCGTGCTCGACAACGTCGCCTTCGGCCTGAAGATGCAGGGCATCGGCAAGGCTGAACGGCAGCAGCGGGCGCGTGACTTTCTCAACCTGGTCGGCCTGCAGGACTTCGCTTCGCGCTGGCCCAATCAGCTCTCCGGCGGCATGCAGCAGCGCGCCGAGATCGCCCGGGTACTGATCAACCGTCCACGCCTGTTGCTGATGGACGAACCCTTCGGCGCGCTGGACGCGCAGACCCGCAGCAAGATGCAGGAGTTGCTGCTGGATATCTGGGGCAGGGTGCGCACCACCGTGGTGTTCGTCACCCACGATATCGACGAAGCCTTGTTCCTGGCCGATCGCATTCTGGTGATGAGTCCGCGGCCGGGACGCTTCATCGAAGACCTGCGCCTGGACTTCCGCCGTCCGCGGCATGCGGGCCTGTTGACCAGCCCGGAATTCGTGCAGCTCAAGCGCCACTGCCTGGAGCTGCTGCGCCATGAAGAAGGCCGCGAGCTACCACGCCTGACGCCGCTCGGGCTGCCCACCGAACATCCACCATTGCGAGTTGCGCTATGACCGGCCTGAGCACCTATGTGAGCACCGATAACCCCGACATTCTCGATCTGCTGCCACGTCTGCACGATGAGGACGCCGGCGTGCGCCGCATCGCCCTGATCGCACTGGCCGACCTGGAAGAGCCGGAAGCCTTGCCCTGGCTGACCCATGCCCTGACCCGGGACGCATCCGCCGATGTCCGCGCCGAGGCTGCTCGCCTGCTGGAAGCCTGGGAGGAGCTCGAGGTGGTAAATGCCCTGTGCGCTGCGCTGACCGATGCCGACGCACGCGTGCGCGGCGCCGCCGCTCAGAGCCTCAGCGAATTGAAAACCGCCGATGCCGGTCGCGTGGTGCTGCCCTGGGCCAGGCATGCCGACCCGTTCGTGCGGGCCAGTGCCTTGCGGGCTCTACGTGAGTTGCGGCTGATCGACAGCGTACCCACTGCCATCGCCGCACTACAGGACAGCGATGCCTTCGTGCGCCGCGAAGCGGTCGGCATCCTTGGCTGGTTGAAACAGGCCGATGCACTGCCGCAACTGGCGCGCCTGGCCAGCGATGATGCCGATACCGAAGTACGCCGTGCCGCCACCGGTGCGCTGGGGCTGGCCAGCGACGACAGCGTGCTGCCGGCCCTGCAGACGGCGCTCAAGGATCGCGAATGGCAGGTGCGCGAGGAGGCAGCCACCACCCTCGGCAAGGTTGGCCAGGCGGGCGCCGGCCCTGCGCTGCTCGAGGCGCTGAGCGACAGCTACTGGCAGGTGCGGCTGCGTGCGGTGCGCTCGCTCGGCCGCCTGCGATTCGCGGCGGCCCGTGAGGCGCTGGTGGAACTGCTTGGGCACGCCATCAGCAACCTGCGCAAGGAGTCCGCGCTGGCGCTTGGCGAACTGGGCGACGCTCAGGCACTGCCCGCATTGCTGGCTGTCGAGCAGGATGCCGACCCGGAAGTGCGCAAGGCAGTACGTATCGCTATCGGTCAGCTGCGCGCGGTCGGGTGATGAATCAAGCCCCCGTGGCGCTACGCAACAGCAGCGCACGATCGACCCTGACCATGGAGTGGAGTGATGGCCAATTGCAGGTCGTCAGTCACGCTCGTCTGCGAGCTTGCTGCCCATGTTCGAAATGCCGGGCGGCCCGCCTTGCGCAGTGCATCGACGTCGTGCCGGACGGCATACGCATCGCTGCCATCCATGCTCAGGGCTACGGCGTGCAACTGGTGTTCGATGATGGCCACGACCGTGGCATCTATCCGTGGCGTTATTTGCGCGAGCTGAACTGATCCGGTTCAGCTCATGTAGTGACAGGGCATCATCCCTTGTTCTTGCGCTGCGGTTTGGGGCGACCCTGTACGCATTTGAAGCGCGGCTCGGTCTTGCAGATTACGTAGATGCGGCCGCGGCGTTTGACGATCTGGCAATCGCGGTGGCGCAGTTTGGCCTGTTTCAGCGAGGCGAGGACTTTCATGCCTTGGCTCCTGCGAATCCGGCGAAGCGTTTTTTGAACCCAGCGACCCGGCCTTCGCTGGCAACCTGGCGCTGCTGGCCGGTATAGATGGGGTGCGAGGCGCTGGAGACATCCAGGGTGACGTAGGGATAGGTATTGCCGTCGCTGTGGGTGCGGGTCTTGTCGGTGTCGACCGTGGAGCCGATCAGCCAGTAGGCGTCGGCCGAGACGTCGTGAAACAGCACGGGGCGGTAGTCAGGGTGGATACCAGGTTTCATGGGCGCTCCAGATTATTACGTTATAAAGTAACCTTTTATCAGTGTTGTTGATTTTTCTTCTCATTTCAAGTCCATCCGTGGATTTCTCGGGGGAATACTTTGCTCGGCCCGATGAGGCGGTTCAGGCAATCATGGAAAAAGGGCGGAATTGGCCTTGCCATATTGTTATGTTGTAACAATAATGCCCGCCGACCTTCGCTGTGCAGGCACTGGGCTCGGTTCCGTTGCGCGCGACCGTGGTGCAGAAACTGCAGCGAAGCGCTGCAGGAGAGTGAGTTAATCGTTTAAGATGCCGCCCGCCGGTTTCCGCAAGGAATTAATAGGGAATCCGTCGCCATCTCTGGTGGCCAAACGGAACTGCCCCCGCAACTGTAGGTACCGAGCACCGCTGCATTCGTGTCACTGGGTTCGAACCCGGGAAGGCCGCAGCGTTGCCACGACGTACCAGTCAGGAGACCTGCCGGCGCAAGGTCCGATCCGCTGCGATGCAGCCGTGTCGGGCACTGCAATCGAACCAGCCGGCGGGGTGTCCGGGAGGTGCATCCGTAATCACCTGCCTCAGGGACAGGCGCGGCCATGGCCGCTTGGCGTGATGTGTTCTCCAGCCTGCGCACTGCCATTTATGCGTATCCGTTGATTGGGAGATCACCCGCATGACCGTGTCTCGTTTCGCCGTTCTGGCCGCCACCCTTGGCCTGTCTTCGATGGCGCTGGCCGCCACCCCGACTCAATACCCCCTGACCCTCGAGAACTGCGGCCATGAGCTGAGCTTCGCCGCCGCGCCGAAGAGCGCCGTCACCATCGGTCAGGCCGGCACCGAAATCCTCTATTCCCTCGGGCTTGGCGACCGTCTGGCGGGCACCTCGCTGTGGTTCAGCAACGTGCTGCCCGAGTTCGAGGCACAGAACGCCAAGGTCGAGCGGCTGGCCGATAACGACCCGAGCTTCGAGTCGGTGATCAACAAGCGCCCCGGGCTGGTGGCCGTGCAGTTCGAGTGGATGGTGGGCAAGCAGGGCGTGGTCGGCACCCGTGAGCAGTTTCACGCGCTGAAGATTCCGACCTACATCATGCCGTCCGACTGCGAGGGCAAGGACAATCTGGTGGGTGCCGACGGTACTCGTCTGCAGCCTTTCCAGATCGACAGCCTGTACAAGAGCATTCAGCAATTGGCGCAAATCTTCGACGTGCAGGCTGAGGGCGACAAGCTGGTCAGCAGCCTGCAGGAGCGGCTCGGAAAGGCGGTTGCAAACGCCGAGCAGCGTCAGGCGAAGCAGATCTCCGCCGCGTTCTGGTTCTCCAGCGCCGACCTGGATCTCGATCCCTACATGGCCGGTCAGAAAGGCGTTGCCGACACCATGATGAAATCGCTGGGGCTGCAAAACGTGGTCGAGTCCAGCGAAGAGTGGCCGACCGTCGGCTGGGAAACCCTGGCCAAGGCCAACCCGACCGTGCTGGTGCTCGCGCGCATGGATCGCCGCCGTTTCCCGGCTGACGACGTGGAGAAGAAACTCGAGTTCCTGCGTAATGATCCGGTCGCCAAGCACATGGATGCCGTGAAGAACGGCCGCATCGTGATTCTCGATGCCGACGGCATGCAGGCTTCACTGCGCATGATCACCGGCATCGAGACCCTGGCCAAGGCCGTTGACGGGTTCGATCTGCAGAAATGATTGCCCGCGGCTCCCGCCTGTTCCTGCTGACCATCGCCTGCCTGCTGTTGCTGGCCGCGGCGGTGGTCGTCGGTGTGGCGCTGGGTGAGACCCGTATTCCGCTGTCGGTGGTCTTTCAGGTGCTGGCCAACAAGCTGTTCGGGGCGGGCTTCATGCTCGACCCGATCGATCAGGGCATCGTTTGGAACTATCGTCTGACCCGCGCCCTGGTGGCCGCCTGCTGCGGTGCCGGGTTGGCGGTTTCCGGGGTGGTGCTGCAGGCGCTGCTGCGCAATCCGCTGGCCGATCCCTATCTGCTGGGGATTTCCGCCGGAGCCTCCACCGGTGCGGTGTCGGTGGCGCTGTTGGGTCTGGGCGCGGGAATGCTGTCGCTGTCCATGGGTGCCTTCATCGGCGCGATCGCCGCCTTCAGCCTGGTCGCGCTGCTGGCGCGGGCCGCCGGTGGCGGCGTGCTGAATGGCACCGGGCAGATCATTCTTGCCGGTATCGCCGGCTCCCAACTGTTCAACGCGCTGACCTCGTTCCTGATCACCAAGTCGGCCAGCGCCGAGCAGGCCCGGGGCATCATGTTCTGGCTGCTCGGCAACCTCAGTGGTGTCAACTGGCAGGATGTCGCCCTGGCCATACCCGTGGCGCTGGCCGGGGTGCTGCTGGTGGCCTGGCATACGCGCGCCCTGGATGCCTTCACCTTCGGTGCCGAATCGGCTGCGTCGCTGGGCGTGCCGGTACGCCGGGTACAGGCAACGCTGATCGCCTGCGCGGCGCTGGTCACGGCGGTGATGGTGTCGATCGTCGGCTCCATCGGTTTCGTCGGTCTGGTGATTCCTCACGCTGCACGGCTGCTGGTCGGTGTGCGGCATGGCCGGCTGGTGCCGGTCGCGGCCCTGACTGGCGCGGTGTTCCTGATCGCCGCCGACGTGCTGTCGCGTACGGTGATCAAGGGGCAGGTACTGCCCATCGGTGTGGTCACCGCCTTGATCGGCGCGCCGGCCTTCGCGGTGATTCTGGTACGTGGGAGGCGGGCGCGGTGAGTACGGTGCTGCAGTGCAGCGACCTGGGTTGGTCGGTGAGGGGAAGGGCGATCGTCGCCGGCGTCGACCTGCGACTGCGCCAGGGCGAGACGCTCGGCCTGATCGGTCCCAATGGTTCGGGCAAATCGACCTTGCTCAAGCTGCTGTCCGGTATCCGCGCGCCGGGCAGTGGTCGCGTGCACCTGCAGGGCAAGCCGCTGGGTGGCCTGAGTCGCCGCGATGTCGCCCGCCAGTTGGCGTTCGTCGAGCAGCAGGCCGACACCGGTGATGCAGTGACGGTGCGCGATGCCGTCGAGCTGGGGCGTACGCCCTGGCTGTCGGCCCTGCAGCCCTGGTCGGCGGAGGACGAACGGATCGTCGCTCAGGCACTGGCCGATGTGGACATGGCGCAAATGCCGGAGCGGGCCTGGAGCACCCTGTCGGGCGGTGAACGCCAGCGCGTGCACATCGCCCGGGCACTGGCGCAGAAACCGCAGATCCTGTTGCTCGACGAACCCACCAATCATCTGGATATCCAGCACCAGCTGTCGATCCTCAATCTGGTGCGCACGCTGCCGGTGACCACGCTGATCGCCTTGCATGACCTCAACCAGGCCCTTGAGTGCGACCGCCTCGGGGTGATGGAGCGTGGTCGACTGGTGGCGCTGGGGGCACCGGCCGAGGTGCTGACCACCGAGCGTTTGCGCGGCACCTTCGGCGTACGCGCCCGCTACCTGGTCGACCCTGAAGACGGTGCCCGGGTGCTGCGCTTTCAACCCATCTGAGACGAGTCTTTTGTCATGCGTTTTTCGCCGCTCTTCGCTTTGCTCGCTACGCTTTTGTTCACAGCTCCGGCATTGGCCGAAACCCACGAAGTGAAGATGCTCAACCGTGGGGCGTCCGGTTCGATGGTCTATGAACCGGATTTTCTCGCCATCGCCCCAGGTGACAGGGTGACGTTCATCGCCACTCACCCGACCCACAACGCGGCCAGTATCCCCGGCCTCCTGCCGGAGGGCGCCGAGCCGTTCAAGGGCAAGATCAACGAAGAGGTCGAGGTGACCTTCAGTGAGGCAGGGCTCTATGGCATCCAGTGCATTCCGCACCTGGCAATGGGCATGGTGATGCTCATCCAGGTTGGCGATCAGCCGGTCAGCCAGGCGCAGATTCCCGCACAACTGCCGGCGCGGGCCAGGCAGCGCCTGGAACAGATCGTCCAGCGCGCGAGCAAATGAGTCAGCCATGAGCCGCGTGCTGGATACCTTCGCCAGCCTGTCACCGGCGGCGCGGGTGCTGGTGCTCAACAGCCTGGCATTCAACTTCGGCTTCTACCTGCTGGTGCCGTATCTGGCCGGACACCTCAGCGAGACCCTGGGGCTGGCGGGTTGGGCGGTGGGCCTGGTGCTCGGTATCCGCGTGTTCAGCCAGCAGGGGCTGTTCCTGTTCGGGGGCTTGCTGGGTGACCGCATCGGCTATCGACGCGCCATCCTGATCGGCTGCCTGGTGCGCTGCGTGGGGTTTGCCGTGCTTGGCTTCTCGGAAAGCCTGGCGGTTCTACTGCTGGCCGCCTGCGTCAGCGGCTTTGCCGGTGCGCTGTTCACACCTTGTGCCCAGGCCTACCTGGCCGACGAGTGCCAGGACATGCAGCAGCGCAAGCGCGCATTCGCCCTGCAGAACATGGCCAGCACCGCCGGCATGCTGCTCGGGCCACTGGCAGGCTTGCTGCTGATCGGCATCGATTTCGCGGTATCCGGCAGTGTGGCGGCCGGGCTGTTTCTGCTCATGACCCTGGTGCAGTGGCGCTTCCTGCCGAGCAAGGAGCTGGTTTCCGGCGACGAGCCGGTGACCATGTTGCGCCAGTGCCTGGACATGCTGCAGCAGTGGCCATTCCTGCGTTTCGCCCTGTTGGCTGCGGCCTATCCGCTGCTGTTCCATCCGCTTTATCTGGCCATCCCGGCCTACAGCCACGCCCACGGCGGCGGCCAGGCCTGGATCACCCGGGTGTTCGTGATCACCGCGTTGGTCGGTGTGCTGCTGCAGATGCCGATCAGCGCGCTGCGCCAGCGCTGGCTCAGCGAGGGGCAGGGCATGGGCCTCGGTCTGGCGCTGATGGCGGCCAGCTACACGCTGTTGGCCGACCCCCTGGCCAGTCTGCTCGGCCCGCAATGGGCGGTGCTGTCGATGGCTGCCCTGTTGAGCCTCGGCAGCCTGCTGGTGCTGCCGCTGCTCTCGGCCCACGTGCCTCATTACGCCAGGCGCGGGCAACTGGCTGCCTACTACGGATTCTTCGCCGGGGTGGGTGGCTTGGCCGCCCTGCTCGGCAACGTACTGATCGGGCGTCTGCTGAGCGCCGATCAAGCGCCGCCGCAGCTGCTCTGGTGGGCACTTGGCGGCCTGGGTTGCGCCGCCGCATTCGGCCTGTCCCGGCACATGGGACGCCTGTCTCTCAACAAGGAACGATAATGACCAAGCTCTACCCGACCCTGCTCGCCGCCACGGCATGGGTTTCCCCGCTGCTGCTGGCGGCGCCGGTTAGCCAGTCCGCCAGCGACGGGTTCTTCGAGGATTCCACCTGGAGCCTGCTCAACCGCACGGTCTATGAGAACCGCGACTACCGCCACGGCGGGCGCAGCAACGGTGCCCGCAACGCCTACAAGCCGCGCGACCAGCGCAATGGCTATGCCGAGGAGTGGGGCTATGGCCTGATGGGCGAGGTCAAGTCCGGCTTCACCCAAGGCACCCTGGGCTTCGGCCTGGATGGTCACCTGTACCTGTCGCAGAAACTCGATGGCGGCGGCGGTCGTGCCGGCAAGTTGCGCCACATGCCGGTGGACAGCGACGGCTACGACCAGGGCGATGCCGCTCGTGGCGGCGCCGCCGTCAAGGCACGCCTGTCATCGACCTGGCTTCGCTACGGCGAGCAGCGGGTGAAGACACCGCTCTTTTCCTCGTCCGATAGCCGCCTGCTGCCGGAAACCCATACCGGCTGGTTCCTCGACAGCCGCGAGATCGACGACCTGGTGCTGAGCGGCGGCCACTTCACCGGTTCGGCCGATCGCAATTCGCGCAGTAACAACAACCCCCTGGTGATCAACTACGCCAATCCGGCGATGCGCCTCGGCAACGCATTCAGCTTCGTCGGCGGCACCTACAGCGGCGTTCCGGGGCTGTCCTTCAGCCTCTATGGCGGCGAGCTACAGGACAGCTGGCGCAGCGCCTACCTGGGCGCCAGCTACAGCCATGCCGTGGATGAGCGGCGAGCGCTGGGGCTCGACCTGAACCTATACCGCAGTCGCGACACCGGCCGCGCCCTGGCTGGGGAAGTGGCCAACACCACCGGCAGCCTGCTGCTCAGCTACACCCAGGCCTACCACAGGCTGGCCCTAGGTTATCAGCAGGTCGACGGTGACACGCCGTTCGACTACGTCACCCGTGGGGCGATCTGGCTGGGCAACGCGGTGCAGCTGTCGGACTTCAATGCGCCCAACGAGCGTTCCTGGCAGCTTGCCTACACCTACGACCTGGCGGGCGCCGGCGTTCCCGGGTTGAGCGCCGGCGCCGCCTACGTGCGCGGTAGCGGCATCGACGGCAGCGACGTCGATGCCAACGGCAGCTATGCCTGGCTCGGCTACGGCAAGGGCGGCAAGCACTGGGAGCGCGACCTCAACCTGCGCTACGTGGTGCAGGCCGGCGCCGCCAAGGACCTGGCCCTGCTGCTGCGCCACAGCGTGCACCGCGGCAATGCCGCTCAGGCCGAGGGCGATGTGGATCAACTGCGCCTGTCGCTGGAGTACCCGCTCAGTGGCCGTCTGTGAACGATCGCCGGGCGTCATCCGGCTTGCGCGGCTACGCCAGTGAAGCGCAGGCTACATGATCGCCTTCGCCCGGACAGCAGCGTGCCACGCCTGATCGCCTTCGTACTCGTGCTATTGCTGAGCCCCTCGTTGCTGGCGGGGCTGCCGCTGCCCGGTGAGGCCATGCGTTGCACGCGCAGCGCGACCCTGATCAATTGCACGGATCGTCTCGGCAACCACTACGGCATCGTCCAGCAGGGCAGCGATACGCTGATGCGCGGCTTCGACGTCATCAGTGGGCAACGCTGGGCACAGACCAGCATCTCCTACGGTCGCCTGCAGCTGTTCACCGGCGTCAGCAGCAACGGCGAGCTGTGGGTGGGTTCCAGTCGACGCATCGGCTGGAACGTGGTCAGCCGGATTTCCAGTTCCAGGGGCGAGCGCGACCGGGTCAATTGCAACCGCATGACAGGTTGCCGTTAGCTAGGCGCCTGGTGATCCGCTCAGCTGAAGCGCGGCAGGCGCTGGTCGTGCTCGTTTACCTCGGGCTCGGCCTGCTGCGGCAGGCCGGCGACCTGCAGCGTTGGCGTGCGCTCGCCGACCAGGCGCAGGTCGCGACGCGGCAGGGCGAAGCGCACCTGCATTTCCCGCAGGGCATCGAGCAGTTGCAGGTTGATCTCCTGCTGGATATCCATGTACTGGTTGTAGTCCGAGCTCAGCACATGTAGACCACTTCGAAGGTCAACTGGCTTTCGTCGAAGCCGAGGAAATGGGCACGGTCGAAGGTGGTCTTCGGGGTCGCACGGATGATGTCGCCGACCTTCTCCGATACCTGGCGAACCTTGTCGCTCGGGGTGTCGTAGCTGACCCCGAACTTGAAGACGATGCGGCGCGTGTCCATGCGCTTGTAGTTGTGCACGATCTGCCGCAGCAGGTCGGCATTCGCGCACACCACCTGCTCGCCACTGAGGCTGCGGATGCGCGTGGTTTTAAGGCCGATGTGCTCGATGCTTCCGGCTACCTCGCCGAACACCACGAAGTCACCGATTTCGAAGGGTTTGTCGACGCCGATGGACAGCGAAGCGAACACGTCACCCAGCACCTGTTGTACCGCCAGCGCCACGGCGATGCCACCGACCCCCAGGCTGGCCACCAGCGCAGTGATGTCCACACCGAGGTTGGCGAGGATCGACAGCAGCATCACCGACCACACCACGATCAACACCATGATGCTGATGATGGTGGTCATCACCGGGTTGAAACCACCTCCCTGCTTGCTGACCGCCAGGCTGCGCGACCACAGGCGTACGCCGGTGTCCACCCACAGGGCGATCTGCAGGGCCAGGGCGACGAACCAGGTGTGGCTGAGGGCGGCCTGCCAACTGCCTGGAAGATCCGGCAGGCGCAGTGCCAGCAACAGCGAGAAGGCGAGCAGCAGCACTCGGCTGGTCCGCCCTATCACCACCGCGACGAAATGCTGCCAATTGCCGTCCTGGCCTTTCGACCAGAGGCTCAAGCGCTTGTGGAGGATGCCGACCACGGTACGCAGCACGGTATAGATCACTGCCGTCGCGACCACCACGATGCCGCCGCCGAGCCACACTTCGCGGTCGAGCCAGATATTCCACTGTTCCATTCGGGGGTCCCCTGAAAAAGCCAATACAGTTTTCTGTAGGCCCTGGGGTGTAGAAGTTCCCCCTCAATGGTCTGCTGAGTCGCCTCGGGGCGCCCCCATCGGCGCGGCACCCGCCAGTCGATCGGGGGGCAGAGCGCCGAATGATGAGGGTTACAGACGCTGTCCAGAGAGTGCCGTGGCGATTGGCAACGTCATCACGCCGGTGCAGGTCGCCAGCGAAGGGCCTCAGCCTACGCTGGACTGGCCAAGCAGTTGGTAGAAGCGCGATGGCTGCAACTGATGGATCAGCAGCAGGGTACCGATGGTGCTTGCCGGCGTGCCTGGCAACGAAGACGCGGGGATGACGCTGGGCAGTTGATCTCGCCAGGTGACGATCAACTCGGTGGGTTCCCTGCCATTGGCCAGCAGGTCATCGAGGCTGACCTGCACACCCATGTTGGCGGCAAGGCGCATGGACTGACGCACCAGCGCATCGGCCATTTCATGCTGTTCGACCGGGCCGCACGCCTGGTAGCTGGACAGCCATTCCTCCATGGGCCGATTGCACCGTGCCGTGATGCCGCGCAGCGGTTGCGACAGCAGGTAGGCAGCAGCAAGCAGGGTGATCGCGGTGACAGTGACGGTGAGTTCCATAAAGGCTCCTGGCGTGAAGGATCAACCTGCCCCGGCGGGCAAACAGCATGGCGGCGAAACTACCTGAACGTCCCACGCGGGCTCAAGTCATTTGATGGCGCCTGGCCATCTTTTTTTCGAGCGCGTTTCAGACCTTGAGTACCAACTTGCCGAAGTTTTCCCCCTTGAACAGCTTGAGCAGGGTCTCCGGGAAGGTTTCCAGGCCCTCGACCACATGCTCTTTCGATTTGATCTTGCCGCTGGCGAGCCAGCCGCCGATCTCAGCCGCAGCGCTGGCGAAATGGGCAGCGTGATCCATCACCACGAAACCTTCCATGCGTGCGCGGTTGACCAGCAGCGACAGGTAGTTGGCCGGGCCCTTGACCGCGTCCTTGTTGTTGTACTGGCTGATGGCGCCGCAGATGACGATGCGCGCCTTGGGAGCCAGGCGGCCGAGTACCGCATCGAGGGTGTCGCCACCGACGTTGTCGAAGTACACATCGATACCTTTCGGACACTCGCGCTTGAGCGCCTCGGGCAGGGGCTCGCTCTTGTAGTCGATGGCGGCGTCGAAGCCCAGCTCATTGGTCAGGTAAGCGCATTTTTCCGCACCACCGGCAATGCCGATGACCCGGCAACCCTTCAGCTTGGCGATCTGCCCGGCGATGCTGCCCACTGCGCCGGCTGCACCGGACAGCACCACGGTGTCGCCGCTCTTCGGGGCGCCGACATCGAGCAGGGCGAAGTAGGCGGTCATGCCCGTCATGCCGAGGGCTGACAGATACACCGGCAATGGCGCGCGCTGCGGGTCGACCTTGTAGAACCCCTTGGGCTCGCCGAGGAAGTAGTCCTGCACGCCCAGGGCGCCGTTGACGTGATCGCCGACGGCGTAGTCAGGGTGTCTGGATGCGATCACTTCGCCCACGCCGAGCGCACGCATCACGTCGCCCAGGCCGACCGGGGCGATATAGGACTTGCCCTCGTTCATCCAGCCGCGCATGGCCGGATCCAGCGACAGGTAGAGATTCTTGACCAGAATCTGCCCGTCGCCAGGTTCGCCCAGCGGTTTTTCCACATAATCGAAGGTATCGCGGCTGACCATCCCGGTGGGGCGTTTGGCGAGCAGGAACTGGCGGTTGAGCTGAGTGGACATGGCAGGGCTCCGTTGAAATATGCAGTGGTGATAAGTCCATACAGGTCATTGGACAAGCATGTCGCCGTGGACGAATGTTCACCGATCCATCCAATTGATGGGGCAGGGGCCGGCATGCCCCCGTGCGCAGGCTGAGCGTCGCCGGCTGCAGCATGGATCAGGCTCACGGAATTCTGGCCGCGCAGCTGTATCGATGACTGCAAGTCCCTGGCTGAGCGTGTTTCTTCCCCTGGCGCTGGGCATCATCATGCTCGGCCTGGGCCTGTCGCTGACCCTGGCGGATTTCGCCCGGGTGGTGACGTACCCCAAGCCGGTACTGATCGGCCTGTTCTGCCAGTTGCTGCTGTTGCCGGCGGCCTGTTTCTTCATGGTACAGGCATCCGGCCTGGCACCCGCCCTGGCGGTGGGCATGATACTGCCGGCCGCTTCGCCCGGTGGCACCTCCGCCAATCTGTACAGCCGCCTGGCCATCGCTCTGGCGCTCAGCCCACAACACCATGGCGATGTGCCTAGAAAGGGGTGCTTCGGGTAAGGGTTTCAGGTAGTTCGGTGCTGGCTGTACTGGCCAATACGCTATCCGCGATAACGCCGGAAAAGCTGTGCTCTACCGGCCCGGTAAGAAAGACTGATCCGCTTTTATCCCAATGAACCGTCACGGTTCCGCCATCACATTCCACGTCGACGGTGTCGTCCAGCAGGCCGCGGCGGATGCCGTTGACCACGGCACCGCAGGAGCAGGATCCCGAGCCGAGGGGAATGCCGCCACCCCGCTCCCAGATGCGCAGCCTGATGCGTCTGCGGTCGATGATCTGCACGAAGTGCACATTGGTTTTGCGGGGGAACAGCGGGTCGATCTCCAGCGCCGGCCCGAGTGTGGCGATATCCAGCGCTGTCAGGTCATCGACGAAATAGGTGCAGTGCGGATTGCCCATGCTGCAGGCCGATGGGGCGCCGGCGAGCAGTAAGGCAGCTGTGTCGTGCTCCTCGGCCAGGGGGATATCCGCCCAGTCGAATAGCGGCTCCGCCATGCTCACGGCAATGGCTCCATCGCTGGTCCGCTCGCAGGTCAGCAGGCCGCGGTTGCTGCGCAGTAGCAGCCTGCTGCCGTTCGATTCGCGCATCAGCAGGTCTGCAACGCCACGCGTCGCGCTGCCACAGGCATCCAGCGTCGAACCATCGGCGTTCCAGAACGCCAGGCGTGCATCTGCATCCGCGCAAGCGAGTATCACCGCCAGTTGATTGAAGCCGATGCCACAGTGGCGATCGCCCAGGCGCCGCACCAGGGCACCTGTTATCGGGTTGGGCGAGTTTCGTGAGTCGACCACCACGAAGTCATCGCCGTTGGCGTGCATTTTGTGAAAACTCACCGGCATGCCAGGGGCCTCGAGATGTTCATCGCCGCTCAGGCACGTTTGCCGCCATTGAGCAGTGCCAGGGTCAGCAGCCCGGCGACGATGCCCCAGAACGCCGAACCTACTCCGAACAGGGTCATCCCCGATGCGGTGACGAGAAAGGTGATAAGCGCCGCTTCCCGCTCCCTGGGCTCGCTCATGGCCTGGGTCAGGCCGCCGATGATCGAGGCGAACAGTGCCAGGGCGGCGATGGACAGGATCAGCGCCTTGGGCAGTGCAGCGAACAGGGCGGCGAGGGTGGCGCCGAACAGCCCGGCGATGCCGTAGAACACCCCGCACCAGATCGCCGCCGTATAACGCTTGCGTGGATCCTCATGGGCCTCCGGGCCGGCACAGATCGCCGCGCTGATGGCTGCCATGTGAATACCGTGGGAGCCGAACGGTGCCAACAGGATCGACACCAGGCTGGTGGTAGTGAGCAGCGGCGATGCAGGAACGTCATAGCCGTTGGCGCGCAGTACGGCCATGCCTGGCAGGTTCTGCGAGGCCATGGCGACGATGAACAGCGGAATGCCGATGCTGATCGCCGCGGCGATGGAGAAGCTGGGTGTGGTCCATTCCGGCGTCGCCAGTTGCAGCTCGAACTGGGAGAAATTCAGCAGCCCCAGGGTTCCAGCCAGCACACAGCCGACCAGCAGCGCAGCCAGTACGGCGTAGCGGGGCAACAGGCGCTTGCCCAGCAAGTAGGCGAACAGCATGGCGATCACCAGCAACGGTTGCTGCTCGGCGGCCACGCAGATTTCCAGTGCGATCTTGAACAGCACACCGGCCAGCAGGGCGGCGGCGATGGAGCCGGGGATGCGCCGCATGATGCGGTCGAAGCTGCCAGTCAGGCCGCAGAGCAGAATCAGGGCGGAGCACAGGATATAGGCACCGATCGCTTCGCTGTAGGGCACGCCGGGCAGGCTGGTGATCAGCAATGCCGCGCCGGGCGTCGACCAGGCGACCATGATCGGTGCGCGGTAGCGCAGGGACAGGCCGATGCAGGTTACCGCCATGCCGATCGACAGCGCCCAGATCCACGAGGAAATCTGCCCGGCGCTGAGCCCGGCAGCCTGGCCCGCCTGGAACATCAGCACCAGAGAGCTGGTATAGCCCGTGAGCATGCCGATGAAACCGGCTACCACGGCGGAGGCCGAGGTGTCGGCCAGCGGCCGCAGGCGCGCATGGCTGCTCTCGAGCATCACAGCACTCCTTTCATGTCAGCGAAGATCGGGTACAACGAGGCCACCAGCAGCACCGCCATGCCTATGTTGAAGGCACGCAGTACACGGGGGTTACGCAGCCAGTTGCGCAGCAGCGAGCCTGCCACCGTCCACAGCCCCACGCTGGGGCAGTTGACCAGCGCGAACAGCCCGGCGATCAGCAGCACGTTGACCAGGAAGTTCTCCTGTGGCGTGTAGGTGGTGATGGCGCCGATGGCCATCACCCAGGCCTTGGGATTGACCCACTGAAAGGCGGCGGCCTGAAGAAAGGTGAAGGGCTTGCCACGTTCGCCCCCCGTGCTGTCCGGAGCACCGGAGCCGGCGATCTTCCAGGCCAGGTAGAGCAGATAGGCCGCCCCCAGGTAGCGCAGCAGGGTATACAGCGCCGGTACCTGCTCGAATACCTGACCCAGACCGAACCCCACACACATCACCAGCACCATGAAGCCGAGGCTGATGCCGAGCATGTGCGGCACGCTGCGACGCAGGCCGAAGTTCACCCCGGAGGCGAGCAGCATCATATTGTTGGGGCCAGGCGTTACCGAGGTGACGAAGGCAAAGGCGATGAAGGCGATCAGCAGTTCCGGAGTCATGGTGAGTTCTCGTGGTTGAGCCCGCACGATAAGGGCTAGCTAAGCGACCGTCGCGGTACAGAGTCGGTTATAAGCAGCCATACAGTCGCGCAGTATCAGTCTGAGGTGCGACCTGTACCGCTCAGCGCCTTGTTCACCGCCAGCCAGCCATCGACCGCGTGCTTGCCGCTTTCGTCAAAGGCCCGCTGCAGCAGCTTGACCTGTTCGCGGCGCAGAGCGCGCTCCAGCTTCGCGCCTTCTGCGCTAAGGCCGAGCAGACGTTTGCGCTTGTCATCTTCGGCGGTGACGCTCTGCGCCAGGTGCATCTCCAGCAGCTGGCGCAGCGGAATGCTCAGTGCCTGCTTGCTCACCCCGAGGTAGCCGAGCAGTTCGGTGACGCTCAACCCGGGATGGCGGGCGATGAAGAACAGGATGCGCTGGTGCACCCGCGACAGCCCGCGGCGCGCGAGCATTTCGTCGGCCTTGGCGGTGAACGCCTGGTAACCGAAGAAGAAGGCTTCCATGGCCGCTTGCTGAGTAGCTGAATTTTTAAGGTCAATCATGTTGACGTATATGTCTCGGGCGTCGTACTTTCGGTCAACCAGTTTGACTCAATTTTCCCGACTTATCATCCGGTGACCTCCATGGCCTTCTCCGAACGCATCACCCGCCTGAAAAGCTCCCTGATCCGTGAGATTCTCGCTGCTGCCCAGCGTCCGGAGGTGATGTCGTTCGCCGGTGGCCTGCCTGCCGAAGAGATGTTGCCCCAACTCGACTGGTCGCAGATGCCTGCCAGCATGGGCCAGTACGGGATGAGCGAGGGGGAACCGGCGCTGCGTGAAGCCATTGCCGCCGAAGCCCGTGCCCTGGGCGTGCCGTGCGAGGCGAGCCAGGTGCTGATCGTCAGCGGCTCGCAGCAGACCCTCGACCTGGCCGCCAAGCTGTTCATCGACCCAGGTAGCAAGGTGTTGCTCGAGGCGCCGACCTACCTGGCTGCGCTGCAGGCCTTCCAGCTGTTCGGCGCCGACTGCATCGGCGTGCCGCAGGAGGCCGATGGCCCACAGTTGCAGGCGCTCGAAGAGCAGCTTGAACGCCAGCGCCCGGCCTTCGCCTACCTGATCCCGACGTTCCAGAACCCCAGTGCCGTACGCTACAGCGAGGCCAAGCGCGATGCCGTGGCGGCCCTGCTGGACCGTTACGGGGTGACGTTGATCGAGGACGAACCCTACCGCGAGCTGGTGTTCGACGCAGGCAGCGCCACGCCGATCGTCAGCCGTCTGCGCAAGGCCAGCTGGATCTACACCGGTACCGTCTCCAAGACCCTGTTGCCCGGGCTGCGCGTCGGTTACCTGATCGCCACGGCGGACCTGTACCCCCATTTGCTGCGCCTCAAGCAGTCGGCGGACCTGCATACCAATCGCGTGGGCCAGTGGCAGGCGCTGCAATGGCTGGGTACCGAGCGCTACAGCGAGCATCTGGCCGAATTGCGAGATTTCTATCGCTTGCGGCGTGATGCGATGCAGGCGGCGCTCGTCGAACATTTCAGTGATCTGGCCGAGTGGCAGATTCCCCAGGGTGGCCTGTTCTTCTGGCTGCGCCTCAAGCAGCCCCAGGACACCCGTCTGCTGCTCGACGCGGCGCTGGCACAGAACGTGGCATTCATGCCGGGCGAGCCGTTTTTCATCGACCCGGATCGCCAGCACGGTTACCTGAGGCTGAACTTCAGCCACGTGGCACCGCAACGCCTGGGGGAAGGGCTGCGCCGGCTGGCGGGTGTGGTGCGTCAGGGACTGGCCGCGAACGCGGCGTGACTATCGGACAAGAGGACTCGAACATGTACAAGGTGTATGGCGATTACCGTTCCGGCAACTGCTACAAGGTCAAGCTGATGCTGACCCTGCTCGGCAAACCGTTCGAATGGGTGCCCATCGATATTTTCAAGGGCGAGACACAGAGCCCCGAGTTCCTGGCCAAGAACCCCAATGGCAGGATTCCAGTGCTGGAGCTGGAGGACGGCTCGTACCTCTGGGAGTCCAACGCCATTCTCAATTTCCTCGCCGATGGCAGCGAGTTCCTGCAGACCGAACCACGCCTGCGCACCCAGGTGCTGCAATGGCAGTTCTTCGAGCAGTACAGCCATGAGCCCTACATTGCCGTGGCCCGTCGCATCCAGTGGCTCGAAGGCATGCCAGCGGCACGCGCCGAGGAGTACAAGGTGTGCCAGGTGCGCGGCCACAAGGCGCTGCGGGTCATGGAGCGGCAGCTGGAGCAGACCCCGTATCTGGTCGGCGACCGCTACTCCATCGCCGATATCGCCCTGTACGCCTATACCCACGTGGCTCACGAGGGCGGTTTCGACCTGAGCGGCTACCCGGCGGTCAACGCCTGGCTGGACCGCGTAGCCAGCCACCCGCAGCACGTGACCATGCTGGGTTGATACACCCCCACCTGTAGCCTGGCGTAGAGCGCAGCGAAACCCAGGGAACGGTTTTCGCTGCTTGTAAATGCAGCTATCGAAGTCGCCCCCCATCGCTGCGCCCAGTGACAGGCCATGGGAGCAAGCACCTACTTGCGCAGCAGGCGCAACCCGTTGAATACCACCAGCAGGCTCACGCCCACGTCGGCGAACACCGCCATCCACAGGGTGGCGTGCCCGGTGATGGTCATGGCCAGGAAGATCGCCTTGATCCCCAGAGCCAGGGCGATGTTCTGCTTGAGGACTGCCGCGGTCTGCCGGGACAGCCGGATGAACGCAGGGATCTTGCGCAGGTCGTCGTCCATGATCGCCACGTCGGCGGTTTCGATGGCCGTGTCGGTGCCGATCGCCGCCATGGCGAAGCCGATATCGGCGCGGGCCAGGGCGGGGGCGTCGTTGATGCCGTCACCGACCATGGCGACCACGCCTTTCTGGCCGAGCAGGCCCTCCACGGTGGTCAGCTTGTCGGCGGGCAGCAGGTCGCCGCGGGCTTCATCGATGCCGACCTGAGCGGCGATGGCTCGCGCCGTGTGCTGATTGTCACCGGTGAGCATCAGGGTCCTGATGCCCATGCCATGCAGGCTGGCGATGGCCTCGCGGCTGCTGGCCTTGAGCGTGTCGGCAACCGCGAACAGCGCCAGGGCGCGCTTGTCGTCGCTGAGTAGAATCACCGTCTTGCCTTCACGTTCCAGTGCATCGAGCCGGGCTTCGATCTCCGGCGAGCACAGGCCCAGCTCTTCGAGCAGACGATGATTGCCCAGTTGGTAGCGCTGGCCGTCGATCACGCCGCGCACGCCACGCCCGGGCAGCGCCTCGAATGCCTGCACGTCGTCGAGCGCGATACCTTGCTCCTCGGCTGCCTTGGCCAGCGCCTGGGACACCGGGTGATCGGAACGGGCGGCCAGGCTGGCGGCCAGCTTGCGGTAGTCATCGGCGTTGCCTTCCAGGGCCTGATAGTCGGTCTGCACCGGTTTGCCGTGGGTGAGGGTACCGGTCTTGTCCAGCGCCAGGTGGCTGATGTGCCGGCCGTTCTCCAGGTACACGCCGCCCTTGACCAGAATGCCCTTGCGCGCCGCCGCCGCCAGGCCGCTGACGATGCTCACCGGGGTGGAAATCACCAGGGCGCAGGGGCAGGCGACCACCAGCAGGACCAGGGCGCGGTACACCCACTCGAACCAGTCACCACTGAGCAGCAGCGGCGGTACCACGGCCACGGCCAGGGAGAGCAGGAACACCAGTGGCGTGTAGAGGCGCGCGAAACGGTCGACGAAGCGCTGGGTCGGTGCCCGCGCGCCCTGGGCTTGTTCCACGGCCTTGATGATGCGTGACAGCGCGCTGTTGCTGGCGGCGGCGCTGACCTGGTAGTCCAGGGCACCACTCTGGTTGATGGTGCCGGCGAACAGGCTGTCGCCCACGCTTTTCTCGATGGGCAGGCTTTCCCCGGTGATCGGCGACTGGTCGACCGTCGAGTGGCCGGCGAGCACCTGGCCATCCAGGCCGATGCGTTCCCCGGGGCGCAGGCGAACCACACTGCCGATGGCAACCTGTGTGACGTCCGTTGTCTGCCAGCTGCCGTCGGCCTGACGCACCGTGGCCTGCTCCGGGGTCAGTGCCATCAGGCCGCGAATGGCATTGCGCGCGCGATCCAGGGATTTCGCCTCGATCCGTTCGGCGATGGCGAACAGCACCATGACCATTGCCGCTTCGGGCCACTGGCCGATCAGCACGGCGCCGGTCACGGCGATGCTCATCAGCGCATTGATGTTCAGGTTGAGGTTCTTGAGGGCGATCCAGCCTTTCTTGTAGACATCCAGCCCGGCCGTGAGGATCGCGCCCACAGCGATCAGCGCGATCACCCACTGCGGCGCGGTGTCGGTGAAGTGCACCAGCTCGGCCATGAATGCCGCCACGCCAGCCATTATCAGTCGCCACGGAAAGCCGTCGTGGGGGGGCTCGGCAATTACCGGCTGGCTTTCATCGCCTTCGGGCTGCGGGGTGAAACCCAGTTCACGTATGGCCTGCAGCGCTGGCTCGAGGGCGTCCGGACGATGACGAATGGTCAGCACCCGTTGCATCAGGTTGAACTGCAAGGCCTCGATACCGGGCTGACGGGCGAGCTTGTCGGTGATCAGGCGCTCCTCGGTGGGACAGTCCATCTGCTCGATGCGCACCCGGGTCTGTGCTGCCAGCGGCAATGCCTGCATGCCCAGGCTGGCGATGGCCTTGACCAGCAAGGGGGCCGCGCCCGCCTGGTGCTCGACCAGTAGCGTGCGGTTGAGCAGGTTGAACTGCATGGCGTGCACTTCGGGCAGATGCTGCAGCTTGTCGCGAATCAGACCTTCCTCCGTCGGGCAGCACATCTGCTCGATGCGCAAGCTGCTGCTTTCCATCGCCCGGCTGGCGTGGGCGGCCACGGGCTCAGCGATCCCGGTGATCAATGCGCTGCTCGAGTTGCAGCAAGACGCTGCCTTCTCTGCGGCGCAGCATGAGTCCTGGGGGCGAGGGGGCTTGGGGGTGTGCTCGTGATCGCAGCAGTTGGCCATGGTGCTTCTCCGAATAACCTGTTGCAGAGTGAACACCCTGTAGCCACTATAGGGTCAAGCAATCGAGGGCCGGATTATGAAAATTGGCGAATTGGCAGCAGTCACCGGGAGCCAGGTGGAGACCATTCGGTATTACGAGCGTGAAGGGCTGCTGCCTGCACCGCAGCGCAGCGAAGGCAACTATCGGCTGTATCGGCCGGAGCATGTCGAACGGCTGACCTTCATCCGCAACTGCCGCACCCTGGACATGACCCTCGACGAGATTCGCGAGCTGCTCAGCCTGCGCGGCAGGCCGGCGGAGAACTGCGAAGCCATCAATACCCTGATCGATGAACACATCGAACACGTCAACGCGCGCATCGCCAGCCTGCAGTCGCTACAGGGGCAACTGGTCGAGCTGCGCAATAGTTGCTTGGCGGATCGGCAATCGTCGCCTTGCGAGATCATTCGCCAGCTCAGTACCAGTGACAACCTGCATGCCGAGAAGGATGTGTCCCATGTCGGGCGCAGCCATCAGCATTAGTCGCGCGGCCGGGATTTGGGCATAATCGATTTTTCCTCGTTGCGTACTAGGCATCCGATGTCTTCCCGTCCACTGCGTGTCCTGCTGCTGTGCGTGCTGATGCTGGCGTTGCCGGCGCAGGGCATCGCTGCGGTCGGCATGGCGCTTGCGGTCGGCGGGCAGGGTCATGCCATGCACCTGGCCGATGAGGCGCATTCCTGCGGCACGGCCTGCAGTCACCACCTGGCGCCCAGCGAGCAGAAGGCGCCAGGGCACGCTGCCTGCAGCCTCTGCGTGTTCTGCGTCGGCGCGGTGACCTTGAGTCCTGCTATCGGCGCTGCCTCCCAGTTGCCACGGGATAGGCCTCTGGCAGCCTGGCAGGAGCAATTCATCGGGTACATCGCCGACACGCCGGATCGTCCACCTCGTCATTTCATTGGCTGATTCATTTTTCAGTTAATCAGTGCGTGGCAGCCAGCAATCGGCCTGCCACGTGCCCCGCGTGCCCAAGAGCATGCCGATGGAAATTCACGAGGCAAACACGATGCGAATCACTAAACCCCTTATCAGTGCCATGGCGCTTGCCGCGCTTCTTCAAGCGCCCGTGCTCAATGCCGCCGAGCATGAGCACGGCGCTGGCCACGGCGCCGGTCACGCTGCGGGCGATGCAGGGCAGAAACCCTGGGGGATTCCCGGGGATGCCGCCAAGGCGACACGTACGGTGGAAATCCGCATGAACGACCAGATGCGTTTCGTGCCGGACAAGCTGGAGGTCAAGGAGGGCGAGACGGTGCGTTTCGTGCTGCACAACGACGGGCAGGTGCTGCACGAGTTCGTGCTGGGCGACAAAGCGCGACTGGACGAGCACGCCGCCCAGATGCTGAAGCAACCGACCATGGCGCACGCCGGCATGGACATGCTGCACGTGCAGCCTGGCAAGCAGGGCGAGGTGACCTGGACATTCAACCGCGCCGGTGACTTCGACTTCGGTTGCCTGATCGTCGGCCATTATCAGGCCGGCATGGTCGGTCAGGTCGCCGTAGCCAAGTGAGAAAAGGGCGCAGCCGGAGGTATTTCCGCTTGCGCCTTCGCTGGACTTGGTTTCTGTAGCCTGTCACTGAGTGCAGCGATGTGCAGGGAGCAGTCGCGAGGCTTGTCTTGATGATCTTGCAGAATCGCTCCCTGGGTTTCGCTTCGCTCTACGCCAGGCTACCGAAGCGGTTCACGCCGCGAAGCGTTGATCCAGATAGGCTGCAATGGCCCTGGATTCGTACAGCCAGGTGCTCCGGCCATTTTCTTCGATACGCAGGCACGGCACCTGGACCTTGCCGCCCTGGCTCTCCAGCTCGCTGCGGGAGCTGGCATCGTTCTTGGCGTCACGCAGGGCGACAGGTACATTGAGCGCGTGCAACTTGCGGCGAATCTTCACGCAGAACGGGCAGGCATTGAACTGGTACAACGCCAGGCTGCCCGCCGCCTGGTCGACGGCAGCCTGTGCTTCAGGTGCCCGCTTCATCTTGGCCGGACGGGTGGCGAGGTCGCCGAGAACGATCAGTTGGCCGAGGCCGAGGCGCAGTGCCTTGATAATCATGGAAAGTACCCGTAGAGGTGAACGGCGCGCAGCTTACCCGAGTTGAGCGGCCGGCCCAACCGGCTGGCGCTTGCGGCATAATGCCGGCTAACGCAAACCCAACGGCCGATGTCATGAAACCCGAAGACCTGAAATTGCTGGTGAGCCGAGAAATGCCCTTTGGCAAATACAAGGGGCGGCTGATCGCCGACCTGCCGGGGCATTACCTGAACTGGTTCGCCCGTGAAGGCTTCCCGAAGGGCGAGATCGGTCAGTTGCTGGCGCTGATGCAGGAAATCGATCACAACGGTTTGTCATCGCTGCTCGACCCCTTGCGCAGCAAGCCGCGGCAGCCCTTTCGCGAATGATCAGCGCTCGCTGAGGCGCTGCTCCAGGTGCTCGATGATGCCATCGGGCTTGAGCACCAGAATGTCGCTTTCCAAGGTGTCGAGGATCACCTCCGCGGTGTTACCGATCAGCGCACCACTGAAACCGGTGCGCGCCACGCTGCCGATCACCGTGACGGCCGCCTGCAACTGGTGTGCGAAGTGTGGGATCAGTACATCGGCCGGGCCTTGGGCGATATGCAGGTGCTCGTCATCGATGTCGTAGGTCTGCTGAAACGTGCGGCACTGTTGGCGATAATGCGCTTCGATGGTTTCCTGCAACTGAAAGGTCGGGTCGGCAGCCGCCAGCATCGGTGATGGATGGGCACTGATCACGTGCAGGGAGGCCTTGGCCAGGTTGGCGATGTCGTAGCCGTGATCGACGATGCGGGTATGCAGCTCGCGATGCTCGCCGTCGGCATTGCCCACGTCCACGGCTGCCAGTACGTTGCCGCCAGCCCAGGCCGTGTGAGTCTTCACCAGCAGCACCGGGCAGGGGCAATAACGCAGCAGCTTCCAGTCATCGGGTGTGAGCAGGGCCTTTTTCAGTGGGTTGTCGGGCCTGTGTCGCTTGATCACCAGGCCGCAGCCCTCGGCCTGCTGGGCACTGCCGATGGTGTCGTGAACGCTGCCGTGCCAAGCCTGCTGGCCGCTGACGCTGTAGCCATCCTGGAGCAGCGCGTTGCACAGCTGGCGCAATTGGCCGCTGCGGTCCTCGGCGTCGTCGCATACCAGCAGATGCAGGTGCGATTGGGTCACGCCAGCGATCAGCTTGGCACGTTTGAGCGCCAGTTCCTCTGCATCGCCCTCAATGACCACGAGAATGCTGCGGATGGCTTGCATGGGGGTTCCTCGGCGTGTGGCTTGCCCTATTCACTATAGATGGCCTGTTGCGCCTGTGACCGTGGCCCGTTGACGCAAGCCGCAGCGCCAGGCCGCATCTTGACCTTCCCGTCGTGGCAAGGTGTAGGTTCCGAGCTCTTATCAATGGTCGAGGATCGTCAATGAAAGCCAAAACGCTAGGTTTACTGCTGTTTGCCGGGGCGTCCGTGCTGACCGCCGGCATGGCGAGCGCCCAGGATGCCGCCAATGGCCACGCAGGCGGGCATGCCGCGCACTCGGCCGAGGGTACGTCGGCGAATGCCAGTGCCTCGACGACCGCCTACCGCGCCATCAACGACAGGATGCACAAGGCGATGGCCGTCACGCTGACGGGCAGTGCCGACGTGGATTTCATGCGCGGCATGATTCCCCATCATCAGGGCGCCATCGAGATGGCCAAGGTCGCGCTGCAGTACGGCAGCGATGCAAGGGTGCGGGCCTTGGCCAACGAGGTCATTGCCGCGCAGGATCAGGAGATCGGCCTGATGAACGAGTGGCTGGCCGCTAACGCGGCGCGCTACGAGGCTACTGTCGATGCCGGCAGGAGCGCTGAAGTCAAGGCCGCGTTCGAGGGCGTCAACCATCGAATGCACGGTGCCATGGCCGTTGATTTGAGCGGTGACGCTGATCAGGATTTCATGCGCGGGATGATTCCGCACCACCAGGGCGCCATCGATATGGCCAAGGTTGCGCTGGCTTATGGTTCCGACCCGGCAGTGCTGAAGCTTGCCAAACAGGTCATCGCCGCGCAGGAGCAGGAAATCACCCAGATGAAGGCTTGGCTGGAAAACAACTGAGCCGTTCGACCAATCTGCGCGGGTCGATAGGCAGGACGCGCCGCTCTGGCGGCCCTATAATGGCCGGCTTATCAAATAGCCAGCCGCCAGAGCCCAGACCCGTGTTGTTTCCAGCCACTGCTCCCGATCAGCCATCGCCCAGCCGCCGCAGCGCCATGCCGAACCTGCCGGAAATCCATGATTTTCTCGGCTGCCGCACGCCCCTGGCGTGGGTCGACGCCGCCCTGGCCAATCAGGACATCATGCTGATCGACCACAAGAACTGCGAGTTCAAGGCGGCCAGCACGGCGCTCAGCCTGATGGCCAAGTACAGCTGCCATGCCGACCTGATCAACATGATGTCGCGCCTGGCCCGCGAGGAGCTGGTGCATCACGAGCAGGTGCTGCGCATCATGAAGCGGCGCAAGATCGGCTTGCGCCCGGTGTCCGCGGCGCGCTACGCCTCCGGCCTGCGCAAGGTGACGCGCAATCACGAGCCCTACAAGCTGGTCGACACCCTGGTGGTCGGTGCCTTTATCGAGGCGCGCAGTTGCGAACGCTTCGAGGCAATCGTGCCGCACCTGGACGAAGAGCTGGGCAAGTTCTACTTCGGCCTGCTGAAAAGCGAAGCGCGGCACTTTCAGGGTTACCTGAAACTCGCCTATCAATATGGCGATGCGGCAGATGTCGATCAGACCATCGAGCGGGTGAGGGCGGTCGAGCAGGAGCTTATCGAGTCGCCCGATACGGAGTTCCGCTTCCATAGCGGCGTTCCGCAGGCCTGGACGGGGTAGTTCCCGGGTATCGCCTCGCTAAGCGCCGGGCTGCCTGCGGGGGCTGCTTCAGGCCAGGGCGAAGGCGCTCTGGTTGAAGCCGTTTTCATCGATCTGCAGGGTCCAGCCTTGTCTATCCCAGTCGCCGAGGACGATGCGTCGTGCCGGTTGGCCATCGACCAGCAAGTCGTGGTTGGCAGGGCGGTGGGTATGACCGTGGATCAGCGTGCGCACGCCATGGGTCGCCATCACCCGCTGCACTTCTTCCGGCGTGACGTCGACGATATCGCTGGCCTTCATGCGGGTCTGCGAGCGGCTTTCCGAGCGTAGCTTGCGCGCCAGCTTGTGGCGGGTGCCCAGCGGCAGGTTGCGCAAGATGAACAGGCTGATGGGGTTGCGCAACAGGCGGCGCATCTTCATGTAGCCGACATCCAGGGTGCACAGGCTGTCACCGTGCATGAGCAGTACCTTTTCGCCGGCGAAGCGCACTTCGTGAGGATCGCCGAGCAGCGTGCAACCGGCCTCGCGGCAGAATGCCTTGCCAAGCAGGAAGTCGCGATTGCCATGCATCAGGTAGACCCGCGTACCGCCGTCGCTCAGGCGCCGCAGGGCCTGGGCGATGCGGTGCTGAAAGGGGCTCATGGCGTCGTCGCCAATCCATACTTCGAAAAAATCGCCGAGGATGTACAGCGCCTCGGCCTGGCTCGCCCGGTGGGCGAGGAAATGCAAGAACGCCCGGCTGATGTCCGGGCGCTCCTCTTCAAGATGCAGGTCGGCGATCAGCAGGATCACTCGACGATCTCGGCCTTCTCGATGATCACGTCTTCGGCCGGAACGTCCTGGTGGCCGGATTTCATGGTGGTGGCGACGCCCTTGATGGCTTCGACCACGTCCAGGCCTTCGACCACTTCACCGAACACCGCATAGCCCCAGCCCTGCACGGTCGGTGCGCTGTGGTCGAGGAAGGTGTTGTCGGCAACGTTGATGAAGAACTGCGCGGAGGCCGAATGCGGCTCCATGGTACGCGCCATGGCCACGGTACCGGTTTTGTTGCTCAAGCCGTTGTTGGCTTCGTTCTTGATCGTCGCCTTGGTCGGCTTCTGCTTCATGCCCGGTTCGAAACCGCCCCCCTGGATCATGAAGTTGCCGATCACGCGGTGGAACACCGTGCCGTCGTAATGGCCGCTCTTCACGTATTCCTTGAAGTTGGCGGCGGTGGCCGGAGCCTTGTCTTCGAACAGCTTCAGGGTGATGACGCCGTGGTTGGTGTGCAGCTTGATCATGTGGTTATCGCTCTGTCGAGTAAGTCGCGGGCCACTCCCTGCTCGCGGCGGACATTTATGTCGGCCCGAGGTCAGGAGCAGGCACCAAGGCCTGTCAGGGGGTTGACAGCTTGGGCTATGATAAGCGCTTTGTTTTAGTCGGCCTACCCTGTGCCGCAATCCGCACGCGCTAAGGACACCATGAGCAAGCCTACCGTCGAAAAAGCCGCCAACTTCCTGCGTCCCCTCGTCCAGGCTGATCTGGACGCTGGCAAGCATGCCAAGATCATCACCCGTTTCCCGCCGGAGCCCAATGGCTACCTGCATATCGGCCATGCCAAGTCGATCTGCCTGAACTTCGGCCTGGCCGAGGAATTCGCTGGCGAGTGCAACCTGCGTTTCGACGACACCAACCCGGCCAAGGAAGATCAGGAATATATCGACGCCATCAAGGCCGACGTCGAGTGGCTCGGCTTCAAGTGGGCCGGCGAGGAGCGTTATGCTTCCAATTACTTCGACCAACTGCATGACTGGGCCGTCGAGCTGATCGAGGCTGGCAAGGCCTACGTCGACGACCTGTCGCCGGACGAAGCCCGCGAATACCGTGGCACCCTGAATACCCCCGGCAAGGACAGCCCATACCGCGAGCGCTCGGTTTCCGAGAACCTCGATCTGTTCGCACGCATGAAGGCCGGCGAGTTCCCGGATGGCGCTCGCGCCCTGCGCGCCAAGATCGACATGGCGTCGCGCAACATGAACCTGCGCGACCCGATCCTCTATCGCATCCGCCACGCCCATCATCACCAGACCGGTGACAAGTGGTGCATCTACCCGAGCTACGACTTCACCCATGGCCAGTCGGATGCCATCGAAGGCGTGACCCACTCCATCTGCACCCTGGAGTTCGAGGATCATCGCCCGCTGTACGAATGGTTCCTGGCCAATCTGCCGGTGCCGGCGCAGCCACGTCAGTACGAATTCGCCCGCCTGAACCTGAACTACACCATCACCAGCAAGCGCAAACTCAAGCAACTGGTCGACGAGAAGCACGTCAACGGCTGGGATGACCCGCGCATGTCGACGCTCTCGGGCTACCGTCGCCGTGGCTACACGCCGGCTTCTATCCGCACCTTCTGCGACATGATCGGCGTCAACCGCGCCGGCGGCCTGGTGGACATCGGCATGCTCGAGTTCGCCATCCGCGAAGACCTCGACGCCAACGCGTCGCGCGCCATGTGCGTGCTCAAGCCGCTCAAGGTGGTGATCACCAATTACCCGGAAGGCAAGGTCGAGAACCTGGAACTGGCGCGCCATCCCAAGCAGGATATCGGCACCCGCGTGCTGCCGTTCTCCCGCGAGATCTACATCGACGCCGGCGACTTCGAAGAAACTCCGCCGGACGGCTTCAAGCGCCTGGTTCCTGGCGGGGAAGCACGCCTGCGCGGTAGCTACGTGATTCGCGCCGACGAAGCGATCAAGGATGCCGCCGGCCATATCGTCGAGCTGCGCTGCTCCTACGACGAAAACACCCTGGGCAAGAACCCGGAAGGCCGCAAGGTCAAGGGCGTGATCCACTGGGTTCCGGCGGCCGAGAGCGTCGAGTGCGAGGTTCGCCTGTATGACCGTCTGTTCCGTTCGGCCAACCCGGAAAAGGCCGAAGACAGCGGCAGCTTCCTCGACAACATCAACCCCGATTCCCTGGTGGTGCTCAAGGGTTGCCGTGCCGAGCCATCGCTGGCTCAGGCCAGTGTGGACGATCGCTTCCAGTTCGAGCGCGAAGGCTATTTCTGCCTGGACGCCAAGGACTCCAAGCCGGACGCTCTGGTCTTCAACCGCACCGTCACCCTGCGCGATTCCTGGGGGCAGTAAATGGCACTGAGCATTTACAACACCCTGAGCAAGGTCAAAGAGCCCTTCAAGCCGCTGGTCGGTAATCACGTGCGCCTGTACGTGTGCGGCATGACGGTCTACGACTTCTGCCACATCGGCCATGCCAGGGTGATGGTCGCATTCGACGTGGTCACCCGCTGGCTGCGGCATCGCGGCTATGACGTGACCTACGTGCGCAATATCACCGACATCGACGACAAGATCATCAGGCGTGCCAATGAGAACGGCGAGCCGTTCGAGACGCTGGTCGAGCGCATGATCGCGGCGATGCACGAAGACGAAGCGCGCCTGTCGGTCTTGCGCCCGGATCAGGAGCCGCGTGCCACCGGGCATATCGCCGGCATGCACGAGATGATCCAGACCCTGATCGACAAGGGGTACGCCTATGCGCCGGGAAATGGCGACGTGTATTACCGCGTCGGCAAGTTCGTCGGCTACGGCAAGCTGTCTCGCAAGAAGATCGAAGACCTGAAGATCGGTGCACGTATCGAGGTCGACGAGATCAAGCAGGACCCGCTGGACTTCGTGCTGTGGAAAGGTGCCAAGCCAGGCGAGCCGAGCTGGCAGTCGCCCTGGGGCGCTGGCCGGCCGGGCTGGCACATCGAGTGCTCGGTGATGTCCACCTGCTGCCTGGGCGAGACCTTCGACATTCACGGCGGCGGGCCGGATCTGGTGTTCCCGCACCACGAGAACGAGATCGCACAGAGCGAGGCGGCGACCGGCAAGCAGTACGCCAATGCCTGGATGCACGCTGGCGCGGTGCGTGTGGATGGCGAGAAGATGTCCAAGAGCCTGGGCAACTTCTTCACCATCCGTGAGGTACTGGAGAAATACCATCCGGAGGTGGTTCGCTACCTGCTGGTGTCCAGCCATTACCGCAGCCCGATCAACTACTCGGAAGAAAGCCTCAAGGAAGCCAAAGGCGCCCTGGAGCGCTTCTACAACGGGCTCAAGGGCTTGCCCGACGTCGCTCCGGCTGGTGGCGAGGCGTTCGTCGAGCGTTTCGGCGCGGCGATGGACGACGACTTCAACTCGCCGGAAGCCTGCGCGGTGCTGTTCGAGATGATCCGCGAGATCAACCGCCTGCGTGAAAGCGACCTGCAGGCCACTGCCGGTCTGGCCGCTCAGCTCAAGCGACTGGCCGGCCTGCTCGGCGTGCTGCAGCTGGAACCGGATGCTTTTCTCAGGGCTGGCGCCGAAGGCAAGGTCGATGCGGCCGAAGTGGAAGCCTTGATCGCGGCGCGCCTGCAGGCCCGTGCCGAGAAGAACTGGGCCGAATCCGACCGTATCCGCGATCAGATCGCCGCCTTGGGCGTGGTACTCGAGGACGGTAAGGGCGGCACCACCTGGCGTCTTGCCGAGTAATCCCCCGCTGCATCGAAAAGGCCGCATTAGCGGCCTTTTCATTTCCAGACGCCCACATCGCATTCGCTACGGAAACACCATGCTGAGCCGTTACAAACTGCTGCTTTCCACCACGCTGGCCCGTTACTTCCCCCGTACCGCGGCCTATCTGGAAGCCGAAAGGCACGCCACTGCCGAACGCCTGAAGTCTGCCGCGAAAACCGCCGGCAAGCCTGCCGCCGGGAAGAAGGCGGCAGCCAAGCGCGCAGGGAAGGGCGCGGGTGCGAAGGGGCGCGGCCAGGGAGGGGGCGCGCCAAAAAAGCCCGTTAGGCGCCCGAGCGCCGGTGTCTACTCGGCGGTCGCCATGAAAATCACCGCTGCCCAGGAGCAGGCCATGCGGGACAGCGTCGCCCGAGCCGTTGCGGCCGGGGTGGTCGGCGCGCCTTCCGACGAGCAATGGGCAATGATCCTCGCTCGCCAACCGTTGACGCGTATCTTTGCCGGTGCAGGATCGGGCAAGTCGACGACCCTGGTGCTGCGTGTGGTCTTCATGCTCTGTCACCTGAACATCGAACCCGAACGGCTGACGGTGATTTCCTTTACCCATGCATCCTGCGTCGAGCTGCGTGAGCGGCTGTCGAAGTTGCTGGCGTTCTGGCAGTCGCCCGTCGACGAGCGTGCGATACAGCAATGCGTACGCACCTTTCACGCGGCGATGGGTGTGCTGGCCCGTCAGGCATTGGGCAACCCGGGTTGGTTCGAACAACTGGGTGACAAGCGAGCTGCTGCCAGCGAGCCGGATAATCCGCTGGCTGGCGGTCGCCTGGGCGCTGCGCAGGGGCGTCTGCTGAAAGAGGTCTATCAGGCCTGTTACGCCGCGGATCCAGCGTTTCGCGCGCAGGTTCACAGGCTGCTCGGTTCGCCTGCCCCGGATGAGCACAAGCCGTTGCCGAAGGCGCCACTGCAGCCATTCCGACTGACTGGCGAGCTGCACGCTGTACCGTTGTTCGAGGTGTTCTACGGCCAGGCAGGCTTTATCGAGAGCATCGGCATTCGCATCGACCAACTGGCGGTGGTCGCGGTGCCTTGTTCGGATCAGGAACGCCTTTTTCTCCTCGCCTTGCAGGCTTTCTGGCGGACCTTGCAGCAGCGTCTTGGCGAGCAGGGCCTGATGACCTTCAATGGCGCCTTCCAGCAGCTGACGCAGATGCTTGATGAAGGCGACGGGCGGCTGCCCGCCGAGGCGCTGGCGAGCTTCTCCCATCTGCTGATCGACGAATTCCAGGATGTCTCACCGCAGATCGTGCAATGGCTGCAGGCGGTGCATCGGCGCCTGGCCGGCGCTTCGAAGGCAGTGAGCCTGATGGCCATCGGTGACGATTGGCAGTCGATCTATGCTTGGCGTGGCAGTTCGCCGGAGCTGTTCATGGCCTTTGACCGGCACTTCCCGAGCAAGGGCAAGGGCCAGAGTGCGGTGCTGATGCTGCAGGCAAATTATCGCTCGATCGAGCCGCTGATCCGCGATGCCGAGTCGATTCTGCGCGAGGTTGCCTCCAAGCAGGACAAAGCCACCGAAGCGATCCGAGTCACGCCGCCCGGCGGGCATGGCGTACAACTGGTGACGCCATTCGATCTGGCCCGGCAGATGCCTGATCTGCTGAAGGAAATTGCCGCCCAGTGCGAGTATGCCAGCGCCATCGATTCCACGGAGCGCACGGCGGTACTGCTGCTGGGGCGGCGCAACGAGACGCTCAAGGAGGTGCAGGCCGGGCTCGGCCGCAAACTCCCGGTAAAGGCCTACACCATCCATCGCGCCAAGGGCCTGCAGGCCGAGGTGGCGATCATCCTCGATGATTGTCTGCCGCCTACGCCTCACCCGCTGCGTAACGCCCTGTATGCATACTGTGGTTTCTTCGCCAACAGCTACGATCAGGTGATGGCCGACGAGAGCCTGCGTCTTGGCTACGTGGCGGTGACCCGCGGCGTCAGCCGGGTACTGTGGTTCGTGCGCAAGCCTCAAGGGGCGACGGGCGCACTGAACTGAAAACGGCGCCCGAGGGCGCCGTTTTATCTGCTGCGAAACGCTATCAGGCGTGCAGATGTTCCGCAGCATGCAGGGTGTTTTCCAGCAGGCAGGCGCGGGTCATCGGGCCGACACCGCCTGGTACCGGGGTGATCCAGCCAGCACGGGGCAGGGCGGTTTCATACACCACGTCACCAATCAGCTTGCCATCGGTCTGGCGATTGATGCCCACGTCGATGACGATGGCGCCTTCCTTGATCCATTCCCCCTTGACCAGGCCCGGCTTGCCGGCTGCAACCACAACGATGTCGGCACGGGCCACATGGCCGGCCAGATCCTTGGTGAAGCGGTGGGTGACGGTCACGGTACAGCCACCGAGCAGCAGCTCCATGGCCATGGGGCGACCGACGATATTGGATGCACCCACTACAACGGCATCGAGCCCGTAGAGGTCGACGCCAGTGCTGGCCAGCAGGGTCATGATGCCCTTGGGGGTGCAGGGGCGCAGCAGCGGCATGCGCTGGGCCAGGCGGCCGATGTTATAAGGATGGAAACCGTCCACGTCCTTGTCCGGGCGAATGCGCTCGAGCAGCAATGATGAGTCCAGGTGCGCCGGCAGCGGCAGCTGCACCAGGATGCCGTCGATGCTCGCGTCTTCATTCAGTGAGTCAATCAGGCTCAGCAACTCGTCCTGGCTGGTGTCGGCGCTCAGGTCATAGGCGCGGGAAACGAAGCCGACCTCTTGGCAGTCCTTGCGTTTGTGCGCGACATAAACCTGAGAGGCGGGATCGCTGCCGACCAGGATCACCGCCAGGCCTGGCGCACGCAGCCCCTGCTGGCGCCGTTCGGCGACGCGCTGGGCAATCTGCTGGCGGATATTGGCGGCAATCGCTTTGCCATCTATCAGTTGTGCGGTCATTGCGCTCGATTAACCATTGAAGGGGAGTGAAAAAGGACGCGCATTCTCGCATGGCATTAAGGAAGGGCAAAGGCGCCAGACGGTAGATTTGGTGTAACTCCTTTATCTAACTCAATTTTTTTAGATCTGGGTGTTGACGGCTCGGGGGGGGCTCTATAAGATGCGCACCACTTGGCGAGCACAGCAAGTGACAGGGTAAAGCGGCAAAGGCAGCAACGAAAGTGGCCGCTCCAGCCGAAGCTTGAAGTCTGCTCTAGTGGATGGATAAGTGCCCGTAGCTCAGCTGGATAGAGCATCCGCCTTCTAAGCGGATGGTCGCAGGTTCGAGTCCTGCCGGGTGCGCCACTAGGTGAGTCGGCACAAGTGAAGCAGTAAAGCAATATGGTGGGCGTAGCTCAGTTGGTAGAGCACAGGATTGTGGCTCCTGGTGTCGAGGGTTCGATCCCCTTCGTCCACCCCATATTCTGAAAGCGCCAGGCCCTAAAAAGCCTGGCGTTTTTGTTTGTGAAAAATGTATTGCCACGCGGACGTGGTGGAATTGGTAGACACACTGGATTTAGGTTCCAGCGCCGCAAGGCGTGAGAGTTCGAGTCTCTCCGTCCGCACCATCTTTAAGCCCCTATTTCAGGGGTGCTCAGCCGAATAACCCAGCTCTTGGGAACATTTTGGGAATGCGGGAATGAAAAAGGCAGCCTTGATGGCTGCCTTTTGTGGTTTGGCCACCACTGCTGCGCCCCAAAGCATGATCCAGCGGTCCTTCTGGCCCCCTTTTTCCCGGTGCCTGAGGAGGCTCGGGTTGCGCGCACTGCGGTGGAGTCAATCATCCACGTGTCCAGATCAATCAGACTCTCCTGATTCAACTGGATGTGCAGTCGCTCAAGAACCCGCTCAAACGTGCCGTCGTCTCAATCGTTGATACGCCGTCGACCATGTGCCGAATCGCTCCGCAAGATCGCGCCAGGCAGCCCCGGAGCAAAGAGCCCAGAAGATGCCATGGAGCATCAGCCGATCCTCTCTGCGAGGTCGGCCCATCCTCTGTTTGAATCGCCCCTAGTTTCGTAGACACCTCCAAGCCTCATAATGAGGCCCACTAGGAGGTGCCATGAGCAACCAGCGTTACCCCGAAGAATTCAAAATCGAAGCGGTCAAGCAAGTGACCGAGCGTGGCCTTCCTGTAGCCGAAGTGGCAGCGCGGTTAGGTATGTCGGTGCACAGCCTGTATGCCTGGATCAAGCGCTACAGCAAGCCCCAGGAAAAGCGGCAGCAAGAGAACGATCAGCAGGCCGAACTGCGTCGTCTGCGTGCTGAACTCAAGCGAGTGACCGAAGAGCGAGACATCCTAAAAAAGGCCGCCGCGTACTTTGC
>NZ_FNDG01000019.1 GCF_900100535.1 Phytopseudomonas flavescens | reverse complement strand
CGCCGGGCGCAAGGCCGGCTGGGGCCTGCTGCTGATCGTGATCATCCTCGGCGGCATCTACTCGGGCATGTTCACGCCGACCGAGGCCGCTGCGGTGGCGGCGGTGTACGCGGCCTTCGTGGCGATCTTCATCTACAAGGATATGACCCTGCGCGAATGCCCGAAGGTGTTCGTCGAGGCCGGCAAGCTGAGCGTGGTGCTGATGTTCATCATCGCCAACGCCATGCTCTTCGCCCATGTGCTGACCACCGAGCAGATCCCCCAGTCGATCACCGCCTGGGTGGTGGAGCAGGGCTTTTCGCCCATCGAGTTCCTGCTGGTGGTGAACATCGTGCTGCTGATCGCCGGAACCTTCATGGAGCCGTCGGCGATCATCCTGATCCTGGCGCCGATCCTCTTCCCGATCGCCATGCAACTGGGCATCGACCCGATCCACCTGGGCATCATCATGGTGGTGAACATGGAGATCGGCCTGATCACCCCGCCCACGGGCCTGAACCTGTTCGTCACCTCGGCGGTCACCGGCATGCCGCTGACCCGCGTGGTGCGCGCGGTCTCGCCGTGGCTGCTGGTGATGCTGGCGTTCCTGATCCTGGTGACCTATGTGCCGTTCGTGTCGCTGGCGCTGCCGAACTGGCTGGGCATGAACTGATCATGCCCTGAGTTTCGCCCTGCAAACCAAGAAACCCGGCCCGCTGCCGGGATTCTTCGTTTATGCCACTGGGCACTGCCTGCGAACATCCGGGTCGTGCCGCGGGCGCCGATAACGGGTAACCTTGTATCAAGTCGTGACTTGTGGGTCATGGATCGCGTCAGCATAGGCACCCGATTAGCCATAATGGCGCCTTTCCCGTCGAGAAATGCGCGCCTCGCCTCGATCCGCTGACCCGGTATGCGCTCGCTGCGCTTGCCGATCTAATTAGTTGAAGGAGTGTCCGCGTGAAGTCTCGTTTGCCTGTGATCGTCGGTTTCGGTGGCTACAATGCCGCCGGCCGCAGCTCCTTCCACCACGGTTTCCGCCGCACGGTGATCGAATCGCTGGACGAACAGGCACGCCGCGAAACCCTCATCGGTCTGGCCGTGATGACCAAGCTGGTACGCGTGGTTGACGGCGCCTATCAGAGCCAGGATGGCGAGCCGTTATCCGCGACCGAGGTAGAACGGCGCTACGCCGATCAGGTACTGGCCTCCACCCTGGTGCGCCGCATCGAGAAGCAGCACCTGGATCCCGACGCTGCCCACTGGCACAAGAGCATCGCCCTGAACGGCGACGGCGGCAGCCTGACCTTCGTCACCAGCCGCAAGCAGTTGCCCGAGCCACTGCCAGCCAATTGGTCGGTCGCCGAACTCGATGGCAACGACGTGCGTGTCACCCTGCACGATCACTGTGAATTCAAGGTCGACAGCTACCGCGCACTGCCGGTGAAATCCGCCGGCCAGTTGCCGACCGGCTTCGAGCCGGGCGAGCTGTACAACTCGCGCTTCCACCCGCGCGGCCTGCAGATGGCCGTGGTCGGGGTCACTGACGCCCTGCGCGCCACCGGACTGCCCTGGCAGACCATCGTCGACCAGGTCGCGCCGGACGAAATCGCGGTATTCGCCGGCAGCATCATGAGCCAGCTCGACGAGAACGGCTTCGGCGGCCTGATGCAGTCGCGCCTCAAGGGCCATCGTGTCAGCTCCAAGCAGCTGGCCCTGGGCCTGAACACCATGCCCGCGGACTTCATCAACGCTTACGTGCTGGGCAGCGTCGGCACCACTGGCAGCGTCACCGGCGCCTGTGCCACGTTCCTCTACAACCTGCAGAAAGGCATCGAACAGATCAATGCCGGCACCGCTCGGGTGGTGATCGTCGGCAACAGCGAGGCACCGATCAATGCCGAGTGCATCGAGGGCTATGGCGCCATGGGCGCACTGGCCACCGAAGACGGCCTGCGCCTGATCGAAGGCAAGACCGATATGGCCCCGGGTGACGTCGACTTCCGTCGCGCCAGCCGCCCGTTCGGCGACAACTGCGGCTTCACCCTTTCGGAAGCCTGCCAGTTCGTGGTGTTGATGGACGATGAGCTGGCCCTGCAACTGGGTGCCGACATCCACGGCGCCGCCACCGATGTGTTCATCAACGCCGACGGCTTCAAGAAATCCATTTCCGCCCCCGGCCCGGGTAACTACCTGACCGTCGCCAAAGCCGTGGCCAGCGCCGTGCAGCTGCTGGGTGTCGATGCCGTGCGTCAGCGCAGCTTCGTGCATGCCCACGGCTCCAGCACCCCGGCCAACCGGGTTACCGAGTCTGAACTGCTGAATCGCGTGGCGGCGGCTTTCGCCATCGACAGTTGGCCGGTGGCCGCGGTCAAAGCGTTCGTCGGCCACTCCCTGGCGACCGCCAGCGGCGACCAGGTGATCTCCGCGCTGGGCACCTTCAAGTACGGCATCATTCCTGGCATCAAAACCATCGATGAAGTGGCTGCGGACGTGCACCAGCAGCACCTGAGCATCAGCAACGTGGACCGCCACGACCAGCGCATGGACCTGTGCTTCATCAACTCCAAGGGGTTTGGCGGCAACAACGCCAGCGCCGTGGTGCTCGCCCCCCACGTGGTCGAGCGCATGCTGCGCAAGCGCCATGGCGAGGCGGCGTTCAGCGCCTATCAGCAGCGTCGCGAGCAGACCCGCATGAATGCCCGTGCCTACGACGAGCAGGCACTGAAAGGGCAACTGGATGTTATTTACAACTTCGGCAACGACCTGATCGACGACACGCAGATCGATATCGGCAGCGAGCAGATCAAGGTACCGGGCTTCGCCCAGCCGCTGGTGTTCAAGCAGAACAGTCGCTACAGCGACATGCTCGACTGAGGCATAAGCCACCATCCCCGCAGGAGCGTCGCCCCGGCGCGAACGGTTGTGGCCATGCCGCGTTTTTCGCGCCGGCCAAATGGCGGTTGCCGGGGTTGCGCTAATTAGCTGGGGTCAGCCGCTTGGCTTGCTCGACCAGCACCGCGCGCCACTCGACGTCAGCTGGCAACGCCAGGAAGAAGGGGTTGAGCAGCGACTCCCTCGCCTCATAGCGCAGCGGCTCGCCGTGCAGGGTCAGCACCACGCCGCCGGCCCCCTCGAGTACGCCCTGGGCGGCGGCGGTATCCCACTGTGAAGTGGGCGCCAGGCGCGGGTAGAAGTCGGCGCTGCCTTCAGCGAGCTGGCAGAACTTCAACGAACTGCCGACACTGATTCGGTCGATATCGCCAAAGCGCGCAACCAGCGCGGCCAGCAACTGCTCCTGCAGGGCGCTGCCATGGCGCCGGCTGGCGACCACGGTGAGGCCACTGGCCGGGGTTTCTCGAACGGCAATCGCCTGCGGCTCGTCACCCGGCTCAGCGCGCCAGGCGCCCAGGCCGCTGCCGCCGTAATAAACAACGCCCGAGGCGGGAATGCCAACCACCCCGAACACCACCTGGCCGTCCTCGATCAGCGCCACATTGACGGTGAACTCCTCGCTGTCGGCGATGAACTCCTTGGTGCCATCCAGCGGATCGACCAGCCACCAGCGCGCCCAGAGAGCACGTTCACTCAGGGCAATATCGGCATCTTCTTCGGACAGCACGGGAATGCTCGCATCCAGCGCCTGCAAGCCGTCGGCCAGCACGCGATGGGCCGCCAGGTCGGCGGCGGTCACCGGAGAGGCATCGGCCTTCTCGACCACCTGAACACCCTGGCGCCAGAACGGCAGGATAGCGGCACCCGCCTGCTGCACCAGCGCCAGTACGGCAGGCAGCAGCGGATGGCTCATCGGCTCAGTTCCCCGCGCTGCTCGAGCAGATCGCGCACCAGATACAGGGCCGCCAGAGCACGGCCTTCGCTGAACTGTGGATGCTGGATCAGAGCGGACAGCTCACGCAGACTGACTTTATCCACACGCAGCGGCTCCGGCTCGTCGCCGGGCAGCGTTTGTGGATACAGATCGCGGGCCAGTACCACCTGGATCTTCTGGCTCATATAACCGGGAGACAGGCTCAGCTCGGCCAGGTGTTCCAGCGTGCGGGCGCCGAAGCCGGCCTCTTCCTGCAGTTCTCGATTGGCGGCATCGAGTACATCCTCGTCCGGCTCGATCAGCCCCTTGGGCAGGGATATCTCGTATTCACCAGTGCCGCCGCAATATTCTTCGACCAACAGAACGTGTTCGTCATCCACCATGGCCACGATCATCACCGCACCGTGCCCGGTACCGCGTCCGACCAACCGTTCGTAGGTGCGCTCGGCACCGTTGCTGAAGCGCAACTGGATTTCCTCGACACGAAACAGGCGGCTGCTGGCGACGATTTCTCGGGCGATGACGGTGGGCTTCTGACGCATGGGTGAGTCCTGCTGCTGGGCTGACCGGAACGGTTATCATACCGCGCCTGCCTGGATTGTCTGCGCTCTAAAAGCGCGCACTGACGACCAGCGAGCACCGTTCGCCCATTTCTACCTTAGAGAGCCGCCCCGCCATGAACCTGCCCTGGTCCGAGATCGACACCGTGCTGCTGGACATGGACGGCACCCTGCTCGATCTGCATTTCGACAATCACTTCTGGCTCGAGCACCTGCCGCAGCGCTACGCCGAGCACCATGGCGTCAGCCGTGCCCTGGCCGATGCCGAGCTGCAACCGTTGTTCGTCAAGCACGCCGGCCAGCTGAACTGGTACTGCACGGACTTCTGGAGCCGCGAGCTGAACCTGTCGATCCGTGACCTCAAGCGTGAGGTCGCCGACCTGATCGCCCTGCGCCCGGACGCCGACACCTTTCTCGCCGCCATCCGCCAGGCCGGCAAACAGGTGGTGATGATCACCAACGCCCACCGCGACTCGCTGTCCCTGAAGCTGGAGCGCATCGAACTGGCGCCCTACTTCGACCGCCTGATCAGCTCCCATGACTACGGCTTCCCCAAGGAAGATGCGCAGTTCTGGTTCGCTCTGCAGCAGGACCTGCCCTTCGATCCGGCGCGCAGCCTGTTCATCGACGATAACGTGCCGATCCTGCGCAGCGCCCAACGCTTCGGCGTGCAGCACCTGCTGGCGATCCATGAGCCGGATAGCCGCAAAGGCGTGAAGGACACCGAAGAGTTCGAGGCCGTGCGGGATTACCGGGCGCTACTGAACGGGCTGAGCGGCTGGTGAGTGGCGTTAGCGGTCATTTGTAGGGTGGACGACGCCTCATCCGTCCACCGCTCTGCGATCGCGATGGTGGATGAAAAGAGCATCATCCACCCTACGGCTGCTAACGCCTTATTCCTGCCCCTTATCCCATCTCACACCACACCGGTCGTCTGCGCACCAAAAGGCTTCAGCGCGGCTCCGCTACGGTGCAGGAATAGTCCTAAAAAACCCTCTCATAAAATAAAATTCATAAAAATCATATAGTTAAAAAAATGGCATTGCTCTTGCTCTAGAGATTTCAACTTGGATACAAGATGGAATCTCAGAGCATGTCCAACGCCTCCTTCGCCTTCACCCTCGCCGACTGGCAACAGGCTTACCGCGATGCCGCGCAGCCCGCCGAACTGCTGCACGCCCTGCGCGCGCAACTGGGCCATGACGACAACGCCTGGATCTGTCTGGCCAGTGCGGCGCAGCTCGACGCCCAGTTGAGCCATCTGCAGGCCCTGCTCGACAAGGCTGAAGGCCAGCAGGACAAGCTGCCTCTGTACGGCGTGCCGTTCGCCATCAAGGACAACATCGACGCCGCCGGCTGGGCCACCACCGCCGCCTGCCCCGAATTCGCCTACGACGCCGAGGCCGATGCCACGGTGGTGGCGCGCCTGCGCGCTGCCGGGGCCATCCTTATCGGCAAGACCAATCTCGATCAGTTCGCTACCGGCCTGGTCGGTACCCGCTCGCCCCACGGCGCGGTCGCCAACAGCTTCAATCCGCAGTACGTCAGCGGCGGTTCCAGCTCCGGCTCGGCCAGCGTGGTCGCGCGCGGCCTGGTGCCGCTCTCCCTGGGTACCGATACGGCCGGCTCGGGCCGAGTGCCGGCGGGCTTCAACAATATCGTCGGGCTCAAGCCGACCAAGGGCTGGCTACCGAACACCGGCCTGGTGCCGGCTTGTCGTACGGTGGATTGCATCTCGATATTCGCCCTCACGGTCGGTGACGCCGAAACCGTCGCCTGCCTCGCGGGCGGTTACGACGCCGGGGATGCCTACTCGCGCCGCAATCCCAACAGCGCCCCTGTCGGCATGAAGTCCGCACCAACCTTCGCCGTGCCAGATAGCCTGGAGTTCTTCGGCGATACCCAGACCCAGGCCGTGTTCGAGCAGGCGCTGGAGCAGCTGAAAAGCCTTGGTGTGACCCTCAAGACCATCGACTTCAACCCCTTCCGTGAGCTCGCCGAGCAGCTGTATTACGGCCCCTGGGTCGCCGAGCGTACCGTCGCCGTGGAAGGCGTGCCGGTGGAGCACCTCGATCCGGTGGTGCGCGGCATCGTCGACAGCGGCCACCAGTACAGTGCCTGCGACGCCTATAAGGCCGAGTACCTGCGCGCCGAACTGAGCCGCAGGATCAACGACGCGCTGGCAGGTTTCGATGCGCTGGTGGTGCCTACGTCTCCGACCATTCGCAGCCTCGATGAAATGCGTCAGGAGCCGGTACTGTTCAACAGCCAGTTCGGCATCTACACCAACTTCACCAACCTCGCCGACCTCGCCGCCCTGGCAATACCTGCCGGCCTGCGCGACGACGGCCTGCCCGCCGGCATCACCCTGCTCGCCCCCGCCTGGCATGACCTGGCTCTGGCGGCCTTCGGCAAGCGCTGGCAGGCCAGCGTGGAGCTGCCCCTAGGCGCCACCGGTCGCGCGCTGCCGCCGCAAACCCCGGCCACGTCGGTGCCGGCTGGCAGCGTGCGGGTAGCCGTGGTGGGCGCACACCTGACCGGCATGCCGCTGAACGTCCAGCTGACCACCCGCAACGCGGTGCTGGTCGAGCAGACCCTGACCTCGCCGGACTATCGCCTCTACGCCCTGGCCGGCACCGTGCCGCCCAAACCGGGCCTGGCGCGCAGCAGCGACGGCACCTCGATCATCGTCGAGCTGTGGGACATCCCCCTGGCGCGCTTCGGCGAATTCGTCGCCGAAATCCCCGCGCCGCTGGGTATCGGCAACCTGACCCTGGCGGACGGACGCAGCGTGAAGGGCTTCATCTGCGAGCCCTGGGCGCTGGCCGATGCCCGAGACATCACCAGTTTCGGTGGCTGGCGCGCCTTTATCGCCAGCCAGCAAGCAGCCAAGAACTGAAACCGTAGGGTGGATGGCCGAAGCCATCCACCAACGAACAGCTGGTGGAAAACGCTTCGCGGTTTTCCACCCTACGTTGAGGACACGAACATGTTCCAGACCGTAATGATCGCCAACCGTGGCGACCAGCCGCGCAGCAGCGCAGCGACGAAGTCAAAGTGCCGGGCGGGCGTAGCCCGTCACGGCGATCTCGCCACGGAGAGCCGCCATGTTTGAAACAGTCCTGATCGCCAACCGTGGCGACCAGCCGCGCAGCAGCGCAGCGACGAAGTCAAAGTGCCGGGCGGGCGTAGCCCGTCACGGCGATCTCGCCACGGAGAGCCACCATGTTTGAAACAGTCCTGATCGCCAACCGTGGCGAGATCGCCGTCCGCGCCATCCGCACCCTCAAGCGTCTCGGCGTGAAGAGCGTGGCGGTGTACTCGGACGCCGACCGCAATGCCCAGCATGTACGTGATGCCGACGTGGCCGTGGCGCTGGGCGGCGACAAGGCTGCCGACAGCTACCTGCGTATCGACAAGATTCTCGCCGCCGCCAAGGAAACTGGCGCCCAGGCGATCTATCCCGGTTATGGCTTTCTCTCGGAAAGCGCCGAATTCGCCGAGGCCTGCGAAAGCGCAGGGATCGCCTTCGTCGGCCCGACGCCGACGCAGATCCGCGAGTTTGGCCTCAAGCACCGGGCTCGCGAACTGGCCGCCGACGCGCAGGTGCCGATGGCGCCCGGCACCGGCCTGCTGCCAAGCCTCGAAGAAGCCCTGGCGGCCGCCGAAGGCATCGGCTACCCGGTGATGCTCAAGACCACTGCCGGCGGTGGCGGTATCGGCCTGACCCGCTGCGCCGACGCCGTGGCCCTGGCCAGCGCCTATGAAGGTGTCAAGCGCATGGGCGAGCAGTTCTTCAGTGATTCGGGGGTATTCCTCGAGCGCTTCGTCGACCAGGCGCGGCATGTCGAGGTGCAGATATTCGGTGATGGCAAAGGCCGCGTGGCCGCCCTGGGAGAACGCGACTGCTCGCTGCAGCGTCGCAACCAGAAGGTGGTCGAGGAAACCCCGGCACCGAACCTGCCGCAAGCCACCCGCGAGCGCCTGCATGCTGCCGCCGTCGAGCTGGGCGAGTCGGTGAGCTACCGCAGTGCCGGTACCGTGGAGTTCATCTACGACGCCGCTCGCGACGACTTCTACTTTCTCGAAGTGAACACCCGCCTGCAGGTCGAGCACCCGGTGACCGAGATGGTCACCGGCCTGGATCTCATCGAGTGCATGCTGCGCGTGGCCGCAGGCGACGCGCTGGACTGGGTCGCCCTGAGCCGCGCCCCGCAAGGTGCGGCCATCGAAGTGCGCATCTATGCCGAAGACCCGTTGAAGAACTTCCAGCCCAGCCCGGGCGTGCTGACCGACGTGCACTTCCCGGACGACGTCCGTGTCGATGGCTGGGTCAGTACCGGCAGCGAGGTGTCGGCCTTCTATGACCCGATGATCGCCAAGCTGATCGTCCACGCCGCCACGCGCGACGAGGCCATTGCCAAGCTACACAAAGCGCTGGGCGAAACCCGTCTGCACGGTATCGCCAGCAACCTCGACTACCTGCGCCAGGTCGTTGCCGAGCCGCGCTTCCACGCCGCGCAGATCTGGACCCGCTTGCTCGACACCTTCAGCTACGCGGCGCAGGTGGTCGAGGTGCTGGAGCCCGGTACTTACAGCAGCGTGCAGGACTTCCCCGGCCGTCTCGGCTACTGGGACATCGGCGTGCCGCCGTCCGGGCCGATGGACGACTACGCGTTCCGCCTGGCCAACCGCATCGTCGGCAACCACCAGAGCGCTGCCGGGCTGGAATTCACCCTACAGGGCCCAAGCCTGCGCTTCCACAGCGATGCGCTGATCGCCCTCGCCGGTGCTGACTGCCCGGCCGAGCTGGATGGTGAGAGCGTGCCCTATTGGGCGCCAATCGCCATCAAGGCAGGTCAAGTGCTCAAGCTCGGCCGCGCGCAAAGCGGCTGCCGTACTTACCTCGCCGTGCGCGGCGGCTTCGATGTGCCCCTGTACCTGGGCAGCCGCTCGACCTTCGCCCTCGGCCAGTTCGGCGGCCATGGCGGGCGCACCCTGCGCACCGCCGACATGCTGGCCATCTCCCAGGACCTGCCCGCCTGCACCACGCCGGCGCCGGTCAGCGAGCCCCAGGCGCTGGATACCAGCCTGATTCCCGAGTACGGCACGACCTGGAACATCGGTGTGCTCTATGGCCCCCACGGTGCGCCGGACTTCTTCACACCCGAAGCGATCGAGCAGTTCTTCGCCGCCGACTGGCAGGTGCACTACAACTCCAACCGCCTGGGTGTGCGCCTCTCCGGGCCGAAGCCGAGCTGGACCCGCGCCGACGGCGGCGAAGCCGGCCTGCATCCGTCCAACGTGCATGACTGCGAATACGCCATTGGCGCCATCAACTTCACCGGTGACTTCCCGGTGATTCTCACCAAGGACGGCCCGAGCCTTGGCGGCTTCGTCTGCCCGGTGACCATCGCCAAGGCCGAGCTGTGGAAAGTCGGCCAGGTCAAGCCAGGCGACACCCTGCGCTTTCATCCGATCAGCTTCGAGCAGGCTCAGGCGCTGGAACAGGCGCAACTGGGCAGCCTCGAGCGGCTGAGCGCGGTCAGCGCGGTACAGTTGCCGGCGCCCAGCCTGCAGCCGGGTGACACCCTGTCAGCCACCGTGCTGGCCGAGCTGCCAGCCGATGGCAGCCGCCCGCGCGCGGTCTACCGGCAGGCTGGCGATGCCTACATCCTGCTCGAATATGGCGACAACGTGCTCGACCTGGCGCTGCGTCTACGCGTGCATCTGCTGATGGAAGCGCTCAAGGCAGCGCCGCTCGCCGGTCTGGAAGAGCTGGCGCCGGGCGTGCGCTCCCTGCAGTTGCGTTACGACAGCCGTGTACTGCATCAGCAGGCGCTGCTCGACCACCTGCTACGCCTCGAACGCGAGCTGGGCGACGTGGCGGATCTCAAGGTACCGACCCGTATCGTCCACCTGCCCATGGCCTTCGAAGACAGCGCCACCCTCGCTGCCGTCAGCCGCTACAGCGAGACCGTGCGCAGCCAGGCGCCGTGGCTGCCGAACAACGTCGATTTCATCCAGCGCGCCAATGGCCTGGCCAGCCGCGAGGACGTGCGCGATATCCTCTTCGCGGCCAGCTACCTGATCCTCGGCCTCGGCGACGTCTACCTCGACGCGCCCTGCGCCGTGCCGCTCGACCCGCGCCACCGGCTGCTCAGTTCCAAGTACAACCCGGCACGTACCTACACCGCCGAAGGCACCGTGGGTATCGGCGGCATGTACATGTGCATCTACGGCATGGACTCGCCCGGCGGCTACCAACTGGTCGGCCGTACCCTGCCGATCTGGAACAAGTTCGTGAAGAACGCCCAGTTCGAGGGCGGCCAGCCGTGGCTGCTGCACTTTTTCGATCAGGTGCGTTTCTACCCGGTCAGCGAGACCGAGCTGGACGAATTCCGCGACGCCTTCCGTGAAGGCCGCGCACAAATCAGAATCGAGCAGAGCACCTTCGATTTTTCCGAATACCAGCGCTTCCTGGCGGACAACGCCAGCAGCATCGCCAGCTTCCAGCAGGTGCAGAAGCAGGCCTTCGATACCGAAGTACAGCTGTGGCGTGACGACGACGCCGACAGCCACGCCGCGCCAGTCGCCAGCAGCGACGAGGACGAAGCCGTCGATGGCCAGGTGGTCAGCGCCGACATGTGCGGCAGCGTCTGGAAGGTGCTGGTCGAACCCGGCCAGTACGTCGAAGCCGGTACGCCGTTGCTGGTGGTCGAGGCGATGAAGATGGAGCTGGCCGTGCTCGCGCCGGCAGCGGGTACGGTCAAGGCCGTGCGCTGCCAGCCGGGCAGGTCGGTCACTCCGGGCGACGTGCTGCTGATCCTCGATCCGAGCGAGGCGGCCTGACATGCAACTGGTCGACCCGATCAGGCGCGGCAAGGAGCGCCCGGAGAACCTCGCCGAGCGCATCTACGGGCAGCTCAAGGACGACATTTCCGAGTTCCGCCTGCTGCCGGGCGACCGTTTCAGCGAGGGTGAGGTGGCCGAGCGCATGGCGGCCAGCCGCACACCGGTGCGCCAGGCGCTCTATCGCCTGGAGCGCGAGGGTTACCTGGAGGTGTATTTCCGCAGCGGCTGGCAGGTCAAGCCGTTCGACTTCCATCATTTCGAAGAGCTCTACGACGTTCGCATCGTGCTCGAAATGGCGGCGGTCAAGCGCCTCTGCGACCGCGAGGCAGGCGAGACGCCGGAATTGCTGGAGAGCCTGCGCGGCATCTGGATGGTCGCGCCTGAACAACGCCTGCAGGACGGTCGTGAAACCGCGCTTCTGGATGAACGTTTCCATTGCCAGTTGGTTGAGGCCACCGGCAACCGCGAGATGGCCCGATTGCATCGCGAAATCAGCGAAAAGATTCGTATCGTCCGTCGTCTGGACTTCACCAAGACGCCGCGGGTGGAAGCCACCTTTGAGGAGCACGCACGCATTCTCGGCGCGATCCTGTCGCGCCGTTGCGAAGAAGCACAGCTGTTGCTCAAGACCCACATAGAGGTCAGCAAGGCGGAAGTGCGCAAGATCACCCTGCACATGCTGCACCAGGCCCGCCAACGGGCCGTACCGGCGCAGGGCTGACGTGATGTCCTTGAACCACTGCCAACAACCATAACCGTTAGTGAATGGAGATCGCCCCATGCAACGTCGCAGCCTGATCAAGGCCTTCACCCTCTCCGCGTCCATCGCCGCCATGGGCCTGAGCTGGAGCATCCAGGCCGCCGAGACCATCAAGGTCGGCGTCCTGCACTCGCTGTCCGGCACCATGGCCATTTCGGAAACCTCGCTCAAAGACATGGCGCTGATGACCATCGACGAGATCAACGCCAAGGGCGGTGTGCTCGGCAAGCAGCTCGAGCCGGTGGTGGTCGACCCGGCCTCCAACTGGCCGCTGTTCGCCGAACGTGGCCGCCAGTTGCTGACCCAGGACAAGGTCGCGGTGACCTTCGGCTGTTGGACCTCGGTATCGCGCAAATCGGTACTGCCGGTCTTTGAGGAACTCAACGGCCTGCTGTTCTACCCGGTGCAGTACGAAGGCGAAGAAATGTCGCCGAACGTGTTCTACACCGGCGCCGCGCCAAACCAGCAGGCGATCCCGGCGGTGGAGTACCTGCTCAGCGAAGACGGCGGCGCCGCCAAGCGTTTCTTCCTGCTCGGCACCGACTACGTCTACCCGCGCACCACCAACAAGATCCTGCGCGCCTTCCTGCACAGCAAGGGCGTTCAGGACAAGGACATCGAAGAGGTCTACACGCCGTTCGGCCACAGCGATTACCAGACCATCGTCGCCAACATCAAGAAGTTCTCCGCCGGCGGCAAGACCGCGGTGGTGTCCACCGTCAACGGTGACTCCAACGTGCCGTTCTACAAGGAACTGGCCAACCAGGGCATCGAAGCTACCGACGTGCCGGTGGTGGCGTTCTCGGTCGGCGAGGAAGAACTGCGCGGCATCGACACCAAGCCGCTGGTCGGCCACCTGGCGGCCTGGAACTACTTCCAGTCCGTGGAGAACCCGGTCAACGAGAAGTTCGTCGCCGACTGGAAGGCCTACGCCAAGGCCAAGAAGCTGCCGAACGCCGACACCGTGGTCACCAACGACCCGATGGAAGCCACCTACGTGGGCATCCACATGTGGGCCCAGGCCGTCGAGAAGGCTGGCACCACGGACGTCGACAAGGTGCGCGTGGCCATGGCCGGCCAGGAATTCGCGGCGCCGAGCGGATTCACCCTGAAGATGGACGAGAAGAACCATCACCTGCACAAGCCGGTGATGATCGGCGAGGTCCAGGAAGACGGCCAGTTCTCGGTGGTCTGGGAAACCGAAGGGCCGATCCGCGCCCAGCCGTGGAGCCCGTACATCGAGGGTAACGACAAGAAAGGCGACACCCCGGTGAAGTCGAACTGATCCGCACCGTGGCACAGGCGCCGAGTCGTTCTCCGGCGCCTGTGCCACGGGACACCAAGGACACGCCCATGCCTCATGCCTTTGCCCGAATTCTCTTCAGCCTGCTACTCCTGCTGCCATTGGCCGCACAAGCCGGCGAAGCCGACGATTTCGTCGCCGCCAGCGCCACGCAGCAAGCCAGACAGCTGGAAAGCTGGGCCGCCATGCCCAACCCGGCACGCCAGCCGCTACTCGATGCGCTGCAACAGGGCCGTGTGGCCGCTGACGGCGACAAACGCGCCTTCATCGAAACCGACGCTGGCTACCGCGCCGCCGAAGGCGATGCCGAGCCGCAAGGCACCCCGCGCAAACTGCGCCTGAACAATCGCCTGCGCGGGCTGATCGCCAACGCCCAGGCCAGCCATCAGTTGCTCGCCAGTGAGGCAACCGTGCGCCTGAGCGCCGCCCAGCAATTGCAGAAGAGCGCCCAGCCGGCGCAACTGCCGCTGCTCGCCCAGGCGCAAGCCAAGGAAGACGACGACGCCGTGCGCGATGCCCTCACCCTCGCCCTGGCCAACCTGCAACTGGTCGACGCCAACCCGGCGGTGCGCCTGGCTGCCGTGCGCCTGCTCGGCGAAACCGGCGAGCCGCTGGCACGTACCCGCCTGGAAAATCTGCTGGAGCCCGGCGTGGAAAGCGACGCTGGCGTGCGCACCGCCGCAGAAACCAGCCTCGCCCAGGTCAAGCGCAAGCTGCTTATCGGCGAACTGCTCGGCCAGGCATTCAGCGGCATGAGCCTGGGCTCGATCCTGCTGCTCGCCGCGCTTGGCCTGGCCATCACCTTCGGCCTGCTCGGGGTGATCAACATGGCCCACGGCGAGATGCTGATGCTCGGTGCCTATTCCACCTACATGGTGCAGATCCTCTTCCAGCGCTTCGCTCCCGAAGCCCTGGCGCTTTACCCGCTGGTGGCACTGCCGGTGGCTTTCTGCGTGACCGCCGTCATCGGCATGGCGCTGGAGCGCACGGTGATTCGTCACCTCTACGGCCGCCCGCTGGAAACCCTGCTCGCCACCTGGGGCATCAGCCTGATCCTGATCCAGCTGGTGCGCGTGCTGTTCGGTGCGCAGAACGTCGAGGTGGCCAACCCCTACTGGCTGTCCGGCGGCATCCAGGTGCTGCCTAACCTGGTGCTGCCGTACAACCGTATCGTGATCATCGGCTTCGCCCTGGCCGTGGTGGCGCTGACCTGGCTGCTGCTGAACAAGACCCGCCTGGGGCTCAACGTGCGTGCCGTCACCCAGAACCGCAACATGGCCGCCTGCTGCGGCGTACCCACTGGCCGCGTCGACATGCTGGCCTTCGGGCTCGGCTCGGGCATCGCCGGCCTCGGTGGCGTGGCCCTCAGCCAGATCGGCAACGTCGGCCCGGATCTCGGCCAGAGCTACATCATCGATTCGTTCCTGGTGGTGGTACTCGGCGGCGTCGGCCAACTGGCCGGCAGCGTCATGGCGGCCTTCGGCCTGGGGATCGCCAACAAGATCCTCGAACCACAGATCGGCGCCGTGCTCGGCAAGATCCTCATCCTCGCGCTGATCATCCTGTTCATTCAGAAACGTCCGCAAGGCTTGTTCGCCCTGAAAGGGAGGGTGATCGATTGAAGCGGATCCTCGACCGCGACACCGCGGGAGCCGGCCATGCCGGCGACTGCACCAGCGCAATCGCTCGCGCCTATGGCGCGCTCCCACAGGCCGGCATAGCGGCCTCAACCGCACGGGTGATCGACCGATGAACGCCGCCAACCAAACCCTGCTGGCCCGTGCCAGCGCCAGACTCGGCCCGCAGGTCTCGCTCTTCATCGGCCTGCTGGTGCTCGCCACGCTGGTCGCCATGCCGCTGCTGCACCTGCTGCCCGGTGAGCATGCCCTGCACGTGTCGGCTTACACGCTGACCCTGGTCGGCAAGATCCTCTGCTACTGCATCGTCGCCCTGGCGCTCGATCTGGTCTGGGGCTACGCCGGCCTGCTGTCCCTCGGCCATGGCCTGTTCTTCGCCCTCGGCGGCTATGCCATGGGCATGTACCTGATGCGCGAAGCCGCTGGCGACGGCCTGCCGGCGTTCATGAGCTTCCTCGCCTGGACCGAGTTGCCCTGGTACTGGTACGGCACCGACAACTTCCTCTGGTCCCTGTGCCTGGTGGTGCTGGCACCCGGGCTGCTGGCCCTGGTGTTCGGCTTCTTCGCCTTCCGCTCGCGAATCAAGGGCGTGTATTTCTCGATCATGACCCAGGCACTGACCTTCGCCGGCATGCTGTTGTTCTTTCGCAACGAGACCGGCTTCGGCGGCAACAACGGCTTCACCAACTTCCGCAGCATCCTCGGTTTCGAGATCACCGCAGCGAGCACCCGCGCCAGCCTGTTCCTGCTGACCGTGCTGTTGCTGGTCGGCAGCCTCTACCTGGGCTGGCGCCTGGCGCGCAGCAAGTTCGGCCGGGTGCTGACCGCCCTGCGCGACGCCGAGAACCGGCTGATGTTCTGCGGCTACGATCCGCGCGGCTACAAGCTGTTCATCTGGGTACTGAGTGCCGTGCTCTGTGGCCTGGCCGGTGCGCTGTACGTGCCCCAGGTCGGCATCATCAACCCCAGCGAAATGGCCCCGACCCAATCCATCGAAGCCGCCGTGTGGGTGGCGCTCGGCGGGCGCGGCACGCTGGTCGGCCCGCTGCTCGGCGCCGGCCTGGTCAACGGCATGAAGAGCTGGTTCACCGTGGCCTTCCCCGAGTACTGGCTGTTCGCTCTCGGTGCGCTGTTCATCGTGGTCACCCTGTTCCTGCCCAAGGGCGTCATCGGCCTTATCAAGCGAGGGGAAAAATCATGAGAGCGGCTCCGATTCCCGAGATGATGATCGACCCGACCGGCAGCAGCCGTGATGCCATCGGCCTCGGTCAGAGCGCGGGCAGTGGCCTGAACGTGCGCCATGGCACCCTGCTGACCCTGGAGGACATCAACGTCGCCTTCGACGGCTTCAAGGCACTGACCGACCTGACCCTGTACATCGGCGTCGGCGAGCTGCGCTGCATCATCGGCCCCAACGGCGCCGGCAAGACCACCCTGATGGACGTGATCACCGGCAAGACCCGGCCCAACAGCGGCGTCGCCTACTTCGGCGAGACCTTCGACCTGACCCGGATGAGCGAAGTCGAGATCGCCCAGGCCGGGATCGGCCGCAAGTTCCAGAAGCCAACGGTGTTCGAGGCGCTGAGCGTGTTCGAAAACCTCGAACTGGCGCAGAAGACCGACAAATCCGTATGGGCCAGTCTGCGCGCCAGGCTCAGCGGCGAACAGCGCGACCGCATCGACGAGGTGCTCGCCACCATCCGCCTCGACGCCTCGCGCCAGCGCCCGGCCGGCCTGCTGTCCCACGGCCAGAAGCAGTTTCTCGAGATCGGCATGCTGCTGGTGCAGGATCCGCAACTCCTGCTGCTCGACGAGCCTGTGGCCGGCATGACCGACGCGGAAACCGAATTCACCGCCGAGCTGTTCAGGTCCCTGGCGCGCAAGCACTCGCTGATGGTGGTCGAGCACGACATGGGCTTCGTCGGCAGCATCGCCGACCACGTCACCGTGCTGCACCAGGGCCGCGTGCTGGCCGAAGGCTCGCTGGACGCCGTGCAGGCCAACGAACGGGTAATCGAGGTTTATCTGGGCCGCTGAACGCAACAGCCAGAGCGAAACGTAGGGTGGATGACGTTTTTTTCATCCACCAATGGCATCGCACGGTGGATCGATAGAGCGTGAGCTACGCGCCCCCATCCACCCTACGCAAAGGACATCGACATGCTGCAAGTCCAACAGCTTCACCAATATTACGGCGGCAGCCATATCCTGCGCGGCCTGTCGTTCGACGTGAAGGTCGGCGAGGTCACCTGCCTGCTTGGCCGCAACGGCGTGGGCAAGACCACCCTGCTCAAATGCCTGATGGGCCTGCTGCCGGCCAGGCAGGGCCAGGTCAACTGGGAGGGCAAGCCGATCACCGGCTTCAAGCCGCACCAGCGGGTGCACGCCGGCATCGCCTACGTGCCCCAGGGTCGCGAAATATTCGGCCGGCTGACCGTGGAAGAAAACCTGCTGATGGGCCTGTCGCGCTTCCCCGGCAGCCAGGCCAAGGAGGTTCCTGCCTTCATCTACGAGCTGTTCCCGGTGCTGCTGGAAATGAAACAGCGCCGCGGCGGCGACCTGTCCGGCGGTCAGCAGCAACAGCTGGCCATCGGCCGGGCGCTGGCCAGCCAGCCACGGCTGCTGATCCTCGACGAGCCCACCGAAGGCATCCAGCCCTCGGTGATCAAGGAAATCGGCGTGGTGATCAAGAAGCTGGCGGAGCGTGGCGATATGGCCATCCTGCTGGTCGAGCAGTTCTACGACTTCGCCGCCGAGCTGGCCGACCAGTACCTGGTGATGAGCCGCGGCGAGATCGTCCAGCAGGGCCGTGGCGAAACCATGGAGACGGATGGCGTGCGCGGCCTGGTCGCCATCTGAACGGCAACAGGCAAAAGACGCTCACTGTACCTACGCGGTGACCGCCCAAGGCGGTTATCCTTGCCGTGCGCCACCCTGCCTTCACCTGCAGGCCAACCCGCAGGCATTCCGGTGGCGAAGATCCGCGTCGACGAGCCCACTCCGGCAGTCGATCAGCACGATTCGCAACGGCCAATGGCCGAGCGATGTTCACTGACGACAGACAAGAGGCAGAACATGACCCAGGTAGTTTTCATCACCGGTGCCACCTCCGGTTTCGGCCGCGCCACCGCTCGCCGCTTCGCCGAAGCGGGGTGGGCACTGGTGCTCAGCGGCCGTCGCCTGGAGCGCCTGGAGGAACTCAAGACCGAGCTGCAAGACAAGGTGCCGGTGCATATCGCCACCCTCGACGTGCGTGACGCCACTGCCGTGCAAGCCCTGGTCGACAGCCTGCCGGCGCCGTTCGACAAGATCCGTGCGCTGATCAACAACGCCGGCCTGGCCCTGGCACCGGAGGCCGCGCAGAAGGTTGCCCTGCAAGACTGGCACACCATGATCGACACCAACATCACCGGCCTGGTCAACGTCACCCATGCGGTGCTGCCCAAGCTGCTGGAAACCGGCAAGGGCGCCAGCATCATCAACATCGGCTCGGTGGCCGGCGAATGGCCTTACCCGGGTGGCCACGTGTATGGCGCCAGCAAGGCGTTCGTCAAACAGTTCAGTTTCAACCTGCGCTGCGACCTGGTGTCCACCGGCGTACGCGTCACCGACATCGCCCCGGGCATGGCGGAAACCGAGTTCACCCTGGTACGCACCAAGGGCAACCAGGCCGCCTCCGACGCGCTGTACAGCACCACCACGCCATTGAGCGCGGAAGATATCGCCGAGCAGATCTTCTATGTCGCCACCCTGCCCGCGCACATCAACATCAACCGCCTGGAAATCATGCCCAGCCGTCAGGCCTGGGGCCCGTTCGCCGTCGACCGCGACAAATGACCTGATCCGGGGCCAGCCCACTGGCCCTGAACCACAAGAGGCGCACCATGCCTGCCGTGATACGTGATGCCGTTGCCGGCGACCTGCCCGCGATCCTCGCCATCTACAACGATGCCGTGCGGGGTACCACCGCCATCTGGAACGAACGCCCGGTGGATCTGGCCAACCGCCAGGCCTGGTTCGAGGGCCGTGCCATCCAGGGCTATCCGATCCTGGTGGCAGTCGACGAGACGCAGAGCGTGCTCGGTTATGCCTCGTTCGGCGACTGGCGGCCATTCGAGGGTTTCTGCAATACGGTCGAGCATTCCGTGTACGTGCGCGACGACACCCGAGGCCAGGGCCTCGGCCCGCTGCTGATGCAGGCGCTGATCGAGCGGGCGCGAGAGGTCGGCAAGCACGTGATGGTCGCTGCCATCGAGAGCGGCAACGGCGCCTCGGTTCGCCTCCACGAGCGCCTGGGTTTCGTGGTGACCGGGCAGATGCCCCAGGTTGGCTGCAAGTTCGGCCGCTGGCTGGATCTGACCTTCATGCAACTGATCCTGACGCCGCAGAGAAGCACGCCATGACCTTACAGATCCGCCAGCTCGAGCAGAACGAGTTCGATGCCCGCCGACAAGGCCTGATCGCCTTGCTGCTGGATGCCGTGGCCAACGGTGCATCGGTAGGTTTTCTCGCCGATATCGATACGCAGGAAGCCGATCGCTACTTCAACGAGGTTCGCCACAACCTGGGCAGCGGCGCCTCGGCGATCTGGGTAGCCGAGGATGAGGGGCAATTGCTGGGTTCGGTGCAGCTCGGCCTGTGCCTGAAGCCCAATGGGCTCAATCGCGGCGAAGTGCAGAAGCTGCTGGTGCTGAGCAGCGCCCGGCGCCGAGGCATCGCCCGCCTGCTGATGCAGCACCTCGAGGCACACGCGAAGGCCTTGCAGCGTGGCCTGCTTTACCTCGACACCGAAGCGGGCAGTGACGCCGAACACCTCTATCGCAGCCTCGGCTATACCGGCATCGGTGGCCTGCCGGATTATGCCTGCGGTCCGGACGGCCAGTACCGTGCCAATGCCATCTACTACAAGACCCTGTCTAGCGCAGTTGGCTGTCCTTGCTGCCACGCCGATTGAAGCCAGCGGCCTTGGCCTGTTCCTTGTCTTCCAGGGCCTGGCAGTTGACGCACAGCCGCACGCCGGGAACGGCCTTGCGTCGCGCTTCGGGAATCGGCGCATCGCATGCTTCGCAGTGGCTCAGGCTTTCACCTTTGGGTAACTGACTGCGCGCGCGCTGCACGGCGTCTTCGATGGTGCTGTCGATCTGTTCCTGCACGGCGCCGTCTTGCGCCCAACCGGTGGCCATATCGCTCTCCCAAGTTAGCGGGCTGTTGAAAGCGTAGGCGAGGCAGCCGATGCGATACCGAAGGCGGCCCCGCAAAAACAGGCGAAAAAGCGGAATTTACACATCGTAAATGAGCATTTCGAGTCTGTTTTCAACGAAACAGCAGCAACGTAGGTAGTTTTCAACAACCTGATAGTGGTGCTGACTGGAAGATAGGAGCACTCGGGCACGCTTGGCAAGCGGCAGCCGACGGCGGACGAATCGGCACGCGTTGCGCGGCCGCTGTCCGGCGTGGCGGGTGGCGCGGGTGCTATTCCTTGACGTTCATGAACTCGTCGGCCCAGGCCTTGTAGTCATCGGGCAGGGTGTACTTGTGCGACAGCTCGGACGCACTGAGGTCGCTGGCGATGGCGTTGCGCTGCTCGCGCAGGCAATCGTAGGTGGCCTTGATGGCGGCGAAGTAGGCGGCATGACCATTGACCACGATGCGCACGCCAAGGCTGGCCAGGCGCGCGTTGTCACGCAGCTGCGGGTTGCCGTAGGTGACCAGCATCAGCGGCACGCTGAGGTGCTCGGCTATCTTCTCCAGGTGCTCGAAGTCCTCCACGCCAACCATGCAGATGGCATCGGCACCGGCCTTCTGGTAGGCGGCAGTGCGCTTGATCACCTCCTCGACGCCGAGCACGCCAGCGTTGGTACGGGCGATGATCGCCAGTTCGGGGTCGACCCGCGCTTCGAGGGCCGCGCGTACCTTGCCGACGCCCTCGGCGATGCTGATCAGGTCGGTCGACTTGCGGTTGAATTGCGCCGGCAGCAGGGTGTCCTCGATGGTCAGCGCGGAGAGGCCGGCACGTTCCAGTTCGACCACGGTGCGCATCACGTTCAAGGCATTGCCATAGCCGTGGTCGGCATCGGCGATTACCGGCAGATTCGCGACACGGCCGATACGGGTGGCCTGCTCGACGAACTCGCTGAGGGTGATCAACGCGAAATCGGGAGCGGCAAGCACCTGCAGCGAGGCTACCGAGCCACCGAGGATGCCGACCTCGAAACCGAGGTCGCCGGCGATCCGAGCGGACATCGGGTCGAAGACCGACGCGGTGTGGTAGCAGGAGCTCGAAGCCAGCAGGGCACGGAAGGCGCGCCGCAGTTGATGATGGGAAGCACGTTGCATGTTCGACATAAGGCATTGTCCAAAACGTCAGATGAATCGGGTGCCCAGCGACCTTGTTCCCGGCCACATTGAGCGAATTCTCGTGTCCTGCGGCTGCCTGCACGAACGCCGGGCGGCCTGGGTGCCACGCGGGATGCGCTGCCACGGGCCATTGGCGGATCCCGCCACCAGCAGCAATTATCCCGCCAACTCAGCGCAGGACGTCGGGCAGCTCTATGTCGGGCAGCCACTGGCGGAAAACCGCCGAAAAGCTGCCGTCACGGCGCATTTCCGCCAGCGCCTGCCGCCAGGCGGCGACCACCGCCGGGTCGGTATCCAGGGAGAAGGCGATGTAATACGACGACTCCATGAACACCATCTGCGGTTGTACATCCGCGGGCGCCAGGCCTGCCGGGGCCAGCATGTCACGCAACAGGATGTCTTCCAGCAGGATCAGGTTGACCCGCCCATGGGCAAATATGGTGACCATGGTTTCCGGCGTCGGCACGCCATAGAGGTTGTCCAGGCCCCGGCCTTTCAACACCTCATAGCTGTACCACTGTTTGGGCACCGCCAACGGACCACTCGCCGCGACGTCTTCGAGGCTGTCCACCTGCAGGTCGCGCGCCTTCAACGAGTAGAAACGCGCCTTGCCGTGCAGGATCGGGCCGACCCACTGGAAGCGCTTTTCCCTTTCTGGCGTACGCACCATGGCGAACAGCGCGACATCAGGCTCACGCTGGGCGATGGTGTAGGCGCGCGTCCAGGGCATCATCTCGATCTGCGCGCGGGAACCGGTACGGGCGATCAGTTGCTGCACCACATCCACACCGAAGCCGCGCAGCTTGCCGTCCTGCATGAAGGCAGTGGGAGGGCCAGGCTCGGTCAGGATGCGCAGTTCGGCGTCTACCCGTGCGCAGACGAGCAGCAAGGCGACGAACACCATACCGTGGCGACGCCCGTGCAGCGCTGAAAACGCCGGCAGGGCGCTCCGCGCCAGGCCGACGGCGGCCCGGCAGGAACGGGCGAAGTAGCGGCCAGGGGCGCGTCCGACCTTGCGAGCGGTGTACGAGCAGGGCAAGCGCGGCGGCCTGCACGCAGGAGGTGGAGCGACGCAGGACGCCAGAATCGAGGTAGTTTTCAGAGGTGCCCGCAACAGGCCCATTGGCCATCCCCATACGTGCTTGAACGAGATCAGTGAGCCGGGCACCGGGATCGATACCTGAGGTTTGTCGACGCAAACCTGACAGTGCTGATCGTCAATTTTACCGCAGTGCCTGGCTAATTTCAGCCAGCGGCTCACCATTGGGCCGTGCTAACGCACGAATTGCCATGCACGGCAGGCAGGACCGAAGGACTTTGTGGCGATTGCGCCGACAATCGGGCTGGCGCCCAGTCCTCAGGCAGGCGATCATCGACGCTCGTCCATCTGCGCGCAATGACATGACCGATACTCTTCAGACGTCCCCTGCGACACACAAACCCCGTCCGTTCATCGACCTGCTGATCAGTATCCTGATCCCTTCGCTGATTCTCATGAAGCTCAGCGGCGAAGCACGCCTGGGCCCGGATGGCGCACTGCTGCTGGCCCTCGCCTTTCCCCTGGGCTGGGGTGCGTTCGAGCTGGTCAAATACCGCAAATTCAACTTCGTCGCCCTGCTCGGCCTGGTCAGCGTGATACTCACCGGCGGCATCGGCCTGCTGCACCTGGATAATCGCTGGCTGGCGATCAAGGAAGCGGCCATCCCCGGCCTGATCGGCATCGCCGTGCTGGTGTCGACGCGTACCCGCTACCCGCTGATCCGCACGCTGCTGTTCAACAAGAGCATCCTCAATGTCGACAAGATTCATGCCCGCCTGGAGCAGGGTGGTCACACCGAGCGCTTCGAATCGCGCCTGATGCGCGCCACCTACTGGCTCAGCGGCACGTTCTTCTTCTCCTCGGCGATGAACTACATACTGGCCAAGTGGATCGTCACCAGCCCGGCCGGCAGCGAAGCCTTCAATGACGAACTGGGGCGCATGACGCTGCTCAGCTATCCGATGATCGCCATTCCCTCGATGATCATGCTGATGGCCATCTTCTACTACCTGTGGCGCACCATCCATGGTCTCACCGGCCTCAAGCTGGAAGAGATCATGGCCAATGCCGAGCCGGACGAGAAGTCCTGACGCTGCCCCGCCTTGCCGGACATCTACGCCTACCTGGGGCTGTTCGCTGCCGCGTTCGGCGCGGCGACGCTGCTCCCCTTGCAGTCCGAGGCGCTGCTGGTGGCGCTATTGCTCGGCGCCGCTCAGCCCACCTGGGCACTGCTCTTGGTGGCGAGCACCGGCAATGTGCTCGGTTCGCTGGTCAACTGGTGGCTTGGCCGCCACCTCGAACATTTCCGCGGTCGCCGCTGGTTCCCGGTCAGCGACCAGCGCCTGCAGCAGGCGCAGAGCTGGTACGGGCGCCATGGTCGCTGGTCGCTGCTGTTCAGTTGGCTTCCGCTGGTCGGTGACCCGCTGACCCTGGTGGCGGGCATCATGCGTGAACCGCTGTGGCGTTTCGTGCTTGTCGTGGCCCTCGCGAAAACGGGCCGTTATGCCGCGCTGGCCGCGCTGACACTGGGTTTGAGCGATTGAAAGGACACACTCGGTAACGGCCTGCAAAACGGTGCCAGTTGAGCAACCGGCCCGCCTCCGGGATACTGCGCACCCTGTACACCCACATACTACCGGGACATCCCCAGGGGAAAGGTTCTGAACAATGGGTGCGACAGCTCATCGAATGCAGAGAGCCGACTGTCCATAGAGACGTGAAACAGGGGATTGCCGTTGCAAGGTACCAAACCCACGATGAAACGCAGCGACCTGATCTGGACGCTGATCGGGTTGTGCGCCGTGCTCGCGTCCTGCTTCCTGCTCTATCGTGAAGTACGCAATATTTCCCTCGACGAAATTGCCGGCAGCCTCAAGGCGATTCCACACCAGAACTGGATTCTCGCTGCCATCGCCACCCTCGGCGCCTATTCGGCACTGGCCTGGTACGACCGCATAGCCGTCGCCCACCTGGGCAAGAAGATCTCCTGGCGGTTCATCACCCTGTGCTCCTTCACCACCTATGCCCTGGCCCATAATATCGGGGCATCGGTATTTTCCGGTGCCGTGGTGCGCTACCGCGCCTATCGCACCAAGGGCCTGACCCCCCATGAAATCGGCATTCTGATCGTATTCTGCTCCTTCACCTTCGCCCTCGGCACCCTGCTGGCCAGCGGCTGTGTGCTGGTTCTGCAGCCGCAGCTGATCCACCGCGTGCTGGACGTGACGCCACTGGTTTCCATCGCCGTCGGTTCCCTCCTGCTGTTGCTGGTCGGCCTCTACGTGTTGGGCTCGTGGCTGCAGTTCAAGCCCTGGAATTTCGGCAAGCTGCACATCGAGTACCCGCGCCTGCGTATCGTGGCCCGCCAATTGCTGGCCGGCCCACTGGAGCTGGCCTGTGCCGCAGCGATCATCTACTTCGCGCTACCCGAGGCCTACAACCCTGGCTATGCGGTGGTGCTCGGCGTGTTCCTGGCATCCTTTTCGCTGGCCCTGCTGTCCCATGCGCCCGGCGGGCTGGGCGTGCTGGAGGTGAGCTTCCTCGCCGCACTGCCGGAAATTCCCGCCTCGGACGTGCTGGCCGCCCTGATCGTGTTCCGCGCGTTCTACCTGCTGCTGCCCTTCGCCCTGTCGCTGATCGTGGTGCTGGGCTTCGAATGGGGTCAATGGCGACTCAAGCGTGGCGAACTGCGAAATCCTCCATTGCCCTGACGAAGCGGCAGCACGGCAGCGTCTTTTCGCCTAGAATGCGCGGCCGTTTTTCCAGGAGCCGCGCGTCATGTCCTTTTCAACACCTGCCCGCGCCTGCGGTATCGACTTCGGCACCTCCAACTCCACGGTTGGCTGGCTGCGCCCGGATGGCGAAACCCTGATCCCTCTGGAAGACGGCAAGATCACCCTGCCCTCGGTGGTCTTCTTCAACCTCGAAGAGCGCCGCCCGGTGTATGGCCGTCTGGCCCTGCACGAATACCTGGAAGGCTATGAAGGTCGCCTGATGCGCTCGCTGAAGAGCCTGCTCGGCTCCAAGCTGCTGAAGAGCGAAACCGCAGTGATGGGCAGCGCTCTGCCCTTCAAGGACCTGCTCGGGTTCTTCATCGGCGAGCTGAAGAAACGTGCCGAAGCGGTTGCCGAGCGTCCGTTCGACGCGGTGGTGCTGGGCCGGCCGGTATTCTTCGTGGATGACGACCCGCTGGCCGACCAGGAAGCCGAGAACACCCTGATCGCCGTGGCCCGGAAGCTGGGCTTCAAGGACGTATCCTTCCAGTACGAACCGATCGCCGCAGCCTTCGATTACGAGTCGACCATCGAGCGTGAAGAACTGGTGCTGATCGTCGATATCGGCGGCGGCACCTCGGACTTCTCTCTGGTGCGACTGGCACCCGAGCGCCGTCAACAGGCCGAACGCCAGGACGACATCCTGGCAACCGGAGGTGTGCATATCGGCGGGACCGATTTCGACAAGCAGCTCAGCCTGCAGGGCGTGATGCCGCTGTTCGGCTACGGCAGCCGGATGAAGAGCGATGCGCTGATGCCCACCAGCTTCCACCTCAACCTGGCGACCTGGCACACCATCAACGTGGTCTATTCGGCCGCCTCGCAACGGGCGCTGCAGAACATGCGCTACGACATCGTCGACCCGACCGGTATCGATCGTCTGTTCCGCCTGATCGAACAGCGCGCCGGCCACTGGCTGGCCATGCAGGTGGAAGACAGCAAGATTGCCCTCACCGGAGAGCTTCAGCACCCTATCGACCTGCAGCGGATCGAGGCCGGCCTGATCGCCGAACTGACCCGTGAACTGTTCGAGGACAGCATCGCCCCGCTGCTCGAACGCATCCGCAGCAGCGTAACCGGGCTACTCGCCGATGCCGGCATAGGCCTGGAACAGGTCGATACGGTGTTCTTCACTGGTGGTTCCAGCGGTGTACCGGCATTGCGTCAGAGCGTGGCCGCACTGCTGCCCAACGCCCGCCACGTGGAAGGCAATACCTTCGGCAGTATCGGCAGCGGGCTGGCCATCGAAGCGAAGAAACGCTACGGCTGATACCGAGCGGATGGGACAAGGGATCGCGACTACTTTATAGTCTCGCGATCTCACTCCATGGACGGTCACCATGCATACCCTGGAACGCATCTACCCGCTGAAAATGGATGAACGGCTGGCGGCCGACCAGGCGACCCTGGACCTGCACATGCAGCGTTACCAGTTCGCCAGCCGCTCGCTGCATGGCCAGCGCGTACTCGACATGGCCTGTGGCTGCGGCTACGGCAGCGCACTGCTGGCCGAACAACACCCGGACAAGCAGATCATCGGCATAGACATCGATCCCGAAGCGATCGCCTATGCCCAGGCCAACTACCAGAAAGCCAATCTGCGCTACCTGTGCGCGAACGCGGAAACCTTCGCCGACAGCGAGGGCTTCGACAGCATCGTCAGCCTGGAAACCATCGAGCACCTGCCCGACCCGATTCGCCTGGTGGACAATTATGCCAGCCTGCTGGCCAAGGGCGGCCGCATCATCGCCTCGGTACCGACCACGCCGACCCTGGATGGCAACCCCCACCACCTCCACGATTTCAGCCCACGCAGCTTTTTCGCGCTGTTCCAGCGCCATGGCCTGAACCCCCGGGAACGTTTCGAGCAGATCCAGCGCTGGGAGTTTTCCGGATTGTTCAAGAAGCCCAAGAAAGCCGCCCGCCAGCACCGCTCGGAAGGCGTCGGCAACGCCGTACTGGCTTACTACCGCAGCCACCCGCTGTACCTGTTCAAGCGGCTGTTCTCGATCCTGCGCTATGGCGCCAGCAACCGCTATCTGACCTGCCGTTTCAGTGCTGACTAGTCAGGGCCGAACACGGCGGTAAGTGACGAAAGCGGACGCTCGCCTGCCACTTGTGGGAACGGGCCATGCCCGTGATTTCGCGCGCATGGCGCGCTCCCACAATGGATTGCTGAACCGCGGCTACCGCTTTGAAGCCCCCGCTTAACGCGGAACCGCAGGCTTCTTGACCGGTTTCTTACCCTTGCCTGCGCCAGCACGCTCGCGGGCGGCCTGCTGGTTGCGTGCCTCGGCGGCCGCCTTGGCCTGCTCGCGCTTGTCCCAGGGTTTACTGCCGTCGCTGCCACGCGGTGGCAGGCCGGTGTGCTGGGTGAGGATGCGCCCACCGCCAGGCTTGCCGCCGCCATTGCCGGCGACCTTCTTGCTGCCGGCTGGCGTGGAGTTCTTGCGGCGCGCACTCTGGTACTCGTCGGCCTTGGGCTGGCCACTCGGGATCAACTGGTGCTTGCCGTCACCGATCAGGTCGGCACGGCCCATGCGCTGCAGCGCCTCACGCAGCATCGGCCAGCCCTTCGGATCGTGGTAACGCAGGAACGCCTTGTGCAGGCGCCGCTGCTCCTCACTCTTGACGATGGTCACGCCGTCGCTCTTGTAGGTGACCTTGCGCAGCGGGTTCTTGCCCGAGTGGTACATGGCCGTGGCAGTGGCCATCGGCGACGGGTAGAACGCCTGCACCTGATCGGCACGGAAACCGTGCTCCTTGAGCCACAGGGCCAGGTTCATCATGTCTTCATCGGTGGTGCCGGGGTGGGCCGCGATGAAGTAAGGAATCAGGTACTGCTCCTTGCCCGCTTCCCTGGAGTATTTCTCGAACAGGCGCTTGAACTTGTCATAGCTGCCGATGCCCGGCTTCATCATCTGGTTGAGCGGACCTTCCTCGGTATGCTCCGGGGCGATCTTCAAGTAACCGCCGACGTGGTGGGTGACCAGTTCCTTGACGTACTCCGGCGACTCGACGGCCAGGTCGTAACGCAGGCCCGAAGCGATGAGGATCTTCTTCACCCCCGGCAACGCGCGGGCGCTGCGATACAGCTGGATCAGCGACGAGTGATCGGTGTTCAGGTTCGGGCAGATGCCGGGGAACACGCAGGACGGCTTGCGGCACGCGGATTCGATTTCCGGGCTCTTGCAGGCGATGCGGTACATGTTCGCGGTCGGGCCGCCGAGATCGGAAATGACGCCGGTGAAGCCAGGCACCTTGTCGCGGATTTCCTCGATCTCGCGAATGATCGATTCTTCCGAGCGGTTCTGGATGATGCGCCCCTCGTGCTCGGTGATCGAGCAGAAGGTACAGCCACCGAAGCAGCCGCGCATGATGTTCACCGAGAAGCGGATCATCTCGTAGGCCGGAATCTTCTCCTTGCCGTACGCAGGATGCGGAACGCGCGCATAGGGCATGCCGAACACGTAGTCCATTTCCTCGGTGGTCATCGGAATGGGTGGCGGGTTGAACCAGACGTCGATTTCTCCATGCTTCTGCACCAGCGCCCGAGCGTTGCCCGGGTTGGTTTCCAGGTGCAGCACGCGGTTGGCGTGCGCATAAAGCACAGGGTCGTTACGCACCTTCTCCATGGATGGCAGACGAATCACCGTCTTGTCGCGGGTCATCTTCGGGCTGGCGAGGATCTGCACGACCTTGGCTTCGTTGGGATCTTCGACATTGCCTGAGCCGGCAGCACCCTTTTCCTGCTCGATGGCGCAGGCCTGGGTGTCCTGGGTGTTGACGTACGGGTTGATGATCTTGTCGACCTTGCCCGGACGGTCGATACGCGTGGAATCGACCTCGTACCAGTCTTTCGGCGTATCGCGGCGAATGAACGCGGTGCCGCGCACGTCGGTGATGTCTTCGACTTTCTGCCCGTAGGACAGGCGCTGGGCAACCTCGACGATGGCGCGCTCGGCGTTGCCGTAGAGCAGGATGTCGGCGCTGGCATCGATCAGGATCGAGTTGCGCACCCGATCCTGCCAGTAGTCGTAGTGGGCGATGCGGCGCAAGGAGGCCTCGATGCCGCCGAGCACGATCGGCACGTGCTTGTAGGCTTCCTTGCAGCGCTGGCTGTAGACCAGGCTGGCGCGATCCGGGCGCCTGCCGGCCAGGCCGCCAGGCGTGTAGGCGTCGTCGGAACGGATCTTCTTGTCTGCGGTGTAGCGGTTGATCATCGAATCCATGTTGCCGGCCGCGACGCCGAAGAACAGGTTCGGTTCGCCGAGCTTCATGAAGTCGTCTTTCGACTGCCAGTTCGGCTGGGCGATGATGCCCACCCGGAAGCCCTGGGACTCCAGCAACCGGCCAATGATCGCCATGCCGAACGAGGGATGGTCGACGTAGGCGTCACCGGTGACGATGATGATGTCGCAGGAATCCCAGCCGAGTTGATCCATCTCCGACCGGCTCATCGGCAGGAAAGGCGCCGGGCCGAAGCACTCGGCCCAGTATTTGGGATAGTCGAACAGCGGCTTGGCGGCTTGCATGGCGGAGACCGATTTATTCAGGAATTTCACGGGGCGCGGAATATAGCACAAATTTTAACCAAACCCGACGGGCACGCTGGGGTAAAACGCCGATTGGCGGTCTATCGAACGGCACGCAATGTGAGCGCGGAGGTCATCAGAAAACTACCGCCTCGGTATACTCTCGACACAGAAAAACAACGGTCGTGCACAGGCCACCAAGGAGCCTCCGCTTGCAGCGGGTAGTCATTTTCCTGATTTCGCTACTGATGCTATCGGGCCTCAGCCTGGGTGCCCGGGCCGAGGTCATCACGCTCGATGCCGGCAGCAGTGGCGTTTCGCTCAACCAGCACATCGAGTTGCTCGAGGATCCCGGCGCCCGCCTGGGCATCGACGACATGACCGACCCCGTCGTACAACGACGCTTCGTCCCCGCTCAGGGCAAGGCGAGCGTCGGCCAGAGCCCCAACCCCTGGTGGATCAAGGTCACCCTGCAAGCTGGCGAAGCGCGGCCCGGCCAGTGGTGGCTGGAGGTCGCAGCGGTCAACCTGCTCGACCTGCAAGTCTTCCTGCCCGTCGGCGAGCACGGCTGGCAACGGCGCCAATCGGGGGAAACCGTGAGCTTCGACGCGGGTCGTGATCATGCCCATCGGCGCCTGCTGTTCCAGCTGCCGCCCCCGGGCGAGCAACCAATGACCCTGTACCTGCGCAGCTTCGACCCCGCAGGCAACTCCTTTCCGCTGAAGATCTGGCGACTCGATGACCTGAACGTCACGGCCGCCGACGAGAACCTCTGGCTCGGGGTCATCTACGGCGTGATCACCGCCCTGCTGCTGTACAACCTGTTCATCTTTCTCAGCCTGCGCGATTCGGCCTATTTCTGGTACGTGGTCACCACCAGCGGCGCCCTGCTGATGATCGTCAGCATGACCGGCCACGGCTTCCAGTACCTGTGGCCGAACGCGGCGGTGCCCTTCTGGCTCGACCGCATCAGCTTGCCGGCTCTGTGGGGCTTTGGCGCCTGCCGCTTTACCCAGAAGCTGCTGCAAACCCGCCGCCACGTGCCCCGGACCCACCAGCTGTTGAGCCTAGGCTGCGCACTGTACGTCGTCGCGGTGATAGCCGACGGCTTCGGTCACCGCGCAGTGGGTGCCTGGATCTTCGTGCTGCTGTCGTTCACGGCCATCCCTGCAGCGCTCTGGGCCTCACTGGTGCGCTGGCGCCAGGGCTACTTTCCGGCCTGCCTGTACTTCTGTGGCTACGGCATGATCCTGGCCAGCGTTAACCTGCTGCTGCTACGGGCCACCGGGGTGATCCAGCCGGCCTCCTGGAGCACCTATGTGTTTCCCATCGCGGTAGCTGCCGAATCGATACTGTTCTCCTTCGCCCTGGTCTATCGCATCCAGCTGCTGAAGAGCCAGCGCGCCGAAGCCTTGCTGCAGGCCAGCCGGGAAAAGAGTGCGCGCCTGTCTCAGGTGCAGGCCAGCGCCGACGAACTGCAGCTGGCCGTGGAGCACCGCACGGCGGAACTCAAGGCCACCAACCAACAGTTATCGCAACGTGAGCAGGAACTGCGCCACGCGGCATTCCATGACCCGCTCACCGAACTGCCGAACCGCCGCTACCTGATCGAGCGATGCGAGCAGGCGCTGGGAAGGGCCCTGCAATCAGGCGAAACGCTGGCGTTGCTACTGATCGATCTCGACCACTTCAAGCCGATCAACGACCGTTATGGCCATGATGCCGGCGACCTGATGTTGCAGCACGTCGGCAAGCGGATTCGGGAACACATGCGGGCGAGTGACACGGTAGCCCGGCTAGGAGGCGACGAATTCGCCGTACTGATAGAAGGAGCGGATGCACAAAGCCACGCACAGGATGTCGCCGCTCGCCTGCTCGCCGAGCTGGCCAGGCCGGTGGACTACGCCGGCCAGGCACTGACCGTGAGCATCAGTATCGGCGTGGCCTTTCATCCCCTGCACGCCGAGCAATTCGCCAGCCTCTACAAGGCTGCGGACCAGGCGCTCTACCAAGCCAAGGCGGCCGGGCGCTCGAGTGCCGCGGTGTACGGCACTGCCCAGGCGTAGAACCGTTACTCGTCTTCGAACTGGTAGCTGCCCGGGGCCAGGTTCTCGAAGCGCGAGTACTTGCCGAGAAATGCCAGGCGCGCCGTACCCAACGGGCCGTTACGCTGCTTGCCGATGATGATTTCCGCCACGCCCTTGTACTCGGTCTCGGGGTGATAAACCTCGTCCCGGTACACGAACATGATGATATCGGCGTCCTGCTCGATCGCACCGGACTCGCGCAAGTCGGAGTTGATCGGGCGCTTGTTCGGGCGCTGCTCCAGGCCACGGTTGAGCTGCGACAGGGCGATCACCGGGCAGTTGAACTCCTTGGCCAGCGCCTTGAGCGAGCGGGATATCTCGGAAATCTCGTTCACCCGGCTGTCGCCGCTGGAACCGGGAATCTGCATGAGCTGCAGGTAATCGACCATGATCAGGCCGATCTCGCCGTGCTCACGCGCCAGGCGGCGAGAACGCGCACGCATCTCCGAAGGCGAAATACCGGCGGTATCGTCGATGAACAGCTTGCGGTCGTTGAGCAGGTTGACCGCCGAGGTCAACCGCGGCCAATCGTCATCGTCCAGGCGACCGGCACGCACCTTGGTCTGGTCGATGCGGCCGAGGGACGCCAGCATACGAATCACGATGGACTCCGATGGCATCTCCAGGGAATACACCAGGATCGATTTGTCGCTGCGCATCAGGGCATTTTCCACCAGGTTCATGGCGAACGTGGTCTTGCCCATGGACGGACGCCCGGCGACGATGATCAGGTCGGCCGGCTGCAACCCACTGGTCAGATCGTCCAGGTCGGAGAAGCCTGTGGACAGCCCGGTGATCGCATCGCCGTTGTTGAACAGCTCGTCGATACGGTCGATCGCCTTGACCAGGATATCGTTGATGCCCACCGGGCCACCGGTCTTTGGCCGGGCTTCGGCGATCTGGAAGATCAGGCGCTCGGCTTCATCGAGAATTTCCTCGCCCGTACGACCTTCGGGCGCATAGGCACTGTCGGCGATCTCGTTGCTGATGCCGATCAGCTTGCGCAGCGTGGCGCGCTCGCGAATGATCTGCGCATAGGCCTTGATGTTGGCGACCGACGGCGTGTTCTTCGCCAACTCACCCAGGTACGCCAGGCCGCCGACCTGGGGCAGTTGCCCCTCCTTGTCCAGCTGTTCGGACAGGGTCACCACGTCGAATGGCTGGTTGCGCTCGGCCAGCTTGTGGATGGCGCGAAATACCAGGCGGTGATCGTGGCGATAGAAGTCGCCATCGGACACCTGGTCGAGTACCCGCTCCCACGCGTTGTTATCGAGCATCAAGCCACCCAATACCGCCTGCTCGGCCTCGATCGAGTGCGGCGGCACCTTCAGCGCAGAGGTTTGCAGGTCGTACTGTTCGGTGATGCTAATGTCGTTCATGGGAGCCTGGAGAGAATGCTTGCGTTGAAAAACAAAAGGCACGGCATCGCTTTCGCAATGCCGTGCCCGATGTTAGCGGGAACGCACCTGAGTGCAAGCCCGCCGAGCAGCGCAATTAAGCGGCTACTACGATTACCTTTACGGTAGCTACGACATCGCTGTGCAGGTGCACGGCTACGTCGTATTCGCCAACCTGGCGAATGGTACCGTTCGGCAGACGAACTTCAGCCTTGGCCACTTCAACGCCGGAGGCGGTCAGTGCGTCAGCGATGTCGTGGGTACCGATGGAACCGAACAGCTTGCCTTCATCGCCCGCGGTAGCGGTGATGGTGACTTCCAGCTCGGCCAGCTGAGCAGCGCGCGACTCAGCCGACGCTTTCCTGTCGGCAGCGGCTTTTTCCAGCTCGGCGCGACGCGCTTCGAAAGCGGCGACGTTGGCTTCGGTGGCAGCGGTGGCTTTGCCTTGCGGCAGCAGGAAGTTACGGCCGTAACCGGCTTTAACGTTCACTTTATCGCCCAGGTTGCCCAGGTTGGCGATTTTTTCCAGCAGGATGACTTCCATTTGGGTGTTACCTCTTAACTTTTAACCTTCACCGTTGGCGGAACCCGAACCGGGCTTGTCCGCCAGACGACCACGAAAATCAAACAGACTGTCGACGATGGCCAAAACCACCAGCAAGGGAAAGATCAGTTGCATGAACAGCAGCAGCGTGATGTACAGCCCGACCAGCCAGAACTTGGACAGTCGCCCCTTGGCCACCAGCCCGTGCAACAGGGCGATGGCCGCGAACGCCAGCGGAACACTGCACAACGGTGTGAGCATGGCCATCTCGACACCCAGATTGGGCCCGAGCAGCATGCCGACCAGCAGTGACATCGCCAGCATCGGCGGAAATCTCAGTTCGCGAAATTCGCAACCGAAACCTCCAGGGTTGTACAACGCCGCCTGCCAGAACCGCCCAAGCATCAGGCTAAGCAAGCTGACCACCTGCAGCAACGCTGCCAGCAATCCGGTCAAGACCGGTGCAATGAGACTCTGAAGACGCGCCTGATCATCCACCGACATCTGTTGGTGAACGCCATCGAACATCTGCGGCAGCAGCTTGCTCAGCTCCTGCGCCATGGCCTCGATGGGCTCGCGGAACGTCGCCCCCAATACCAGTCCATACACCAGGCCCAGCGCGATGCTGAACAACAGCACCCGCCTCCAGGACTGATTGGCGCGCAATACACACGCCAGCCCCAGCGCGCCCAGCAACACCAACAAGGTGCGCGGTTCGCCGAAGTACCACCAGCCAATGGCCGGCAGCAACGCCCAGGCGAGGATGCCCACGGCATCGCTCAGACCACGCCGCAGAAGCACCAGGCACCCTGCGGCAGCACTCAACCAGAACAGCAGCGGCAATGCCGCAGAACCGACCACCACCAAGGTGGCCTGCATACGGCCGCGCATTATGAATTCTGCCAAGGCGCGCATGCGATTTATCCCTTACTACTTGTCGAACGTCCGATCTTATCGGCCGTGGCTGTCGGTGTAGGGCAGCAGGGCCAGGAAGCGGGCGCGCTTGATTGCGGTAGCCAGCTGACGCTGATAACGAGCCTTGGTACCGGTAATACGGCTAGGAACGATTTTGCCGGTTTCCGAGATATAGGCCTTCAGGGTGTTGAGATCTTTGAAATCGATCTCTTTCACGTCTTCAGCGGTGAAACGGCAGAATTTACGACGACGGAAGAAACGTGCCATGGGATTGGCTCCTCAATAGATCCGGTGATTACTCGTCAGCGTTGTCGCTGTCGTTGTTGTCGCTGTCATCGCCGTCGTTGGACTCGGCGTTTTCAGGACGTTCACGACGCTCACGGCGCTCACTGCGGTTTTCTTCGGCCTTGAGCATCTCGGATTGGCCGGTAACGGCTTCTTCGCGACGGATGACCAGGTTACGGATCACGGCATCGTTGTAGCGGAAGTTGTCTTCCAGCTCGGCCAGGGCCTTGCCGCTGCACTCGACGTTCAGCATCACGTAGTGAGCCTTGTGAACGTTGTTGATGGCGTAGGCCAGTTGACGACGACCCCAATCTTCCAGACGGTGGATTTTGCCGCCGTCTTCTTCGATCAGCTTGGTGTAACGCTCGACCATGCCGCCGACTTGCTCGCTCTGGTCCGGGTGAACCAGAAAGATGATTTCGTAATGACGCATGAATGCTCCTTACGGGTTGTAGCCTGCCGCGAAATGCGGTCAGGCAAGGAGTGAATGACACTGTTGACCTGCTGAAACGGAGAGGCGCGCAAACGCCTGCCATGACGGCAAGGGGCGACATTCTAGAGAAGCCCCCGACCGCACGCAAGGTGAACTGGTGATATTTTGAACAGCCTGTCGCCAGCCCGGGGCCGGCGATTGTTTCAGCGTTTGGTCGAGCGACGCTGACGCAACGCTTCGAACAGACAGATACCAGTGGCCACCGACACGTTGAGACTGCTGACGCTGCCCGCCATGGGCAACTTGACCAGGTAATCGCAGTGCTCGCGGGTCAGGCGCCGCATACCCTTGCCCTCGGCACCCATGATCAGCACGGTCGGGCCGGTCATGTCCTGCTGGAACAGTTCCTGCTCGGCCTCACCCGCCGTGCCGACGATCCACAGGCCACGCTGCTGGAGCTTTTCCAGGCTGCGCGCCAGGTTGGTCACCGCCACCAGCGGGATCACTTCGGCGGCCCCACAGGCCACCTTGCGCACCACCGGGGTCAGGGTCGCGGACTTGTCCTTGGGCACGATGACCGCCAGCGCGCCCGCCGCATCGGCGGTACGCAGGCAGGCACCGAGGTTGTGCGGATCGGTCACGCCGTCGAGCACCAGCAACAGCGGCGGGCCTTCGCAACGGTCGAGCAATTCCTCGAGCATCGCTTCGCCCCACACCTGGCTGGGACTGACCTCGGCAACCACCCCCTGGTGCACACCCTCGACCCAGGCATCCATCTCGCGGCGCTCGCACTGGCCGACGGCGACACGCGCCTGCCCGGCCAACTCGAGCAACGGTTGAACGCGAGGATCGCTGCGCCCGTCGGCCAGCCAGATCTGCTTCACCCGCTTGGGGTGATGACGCAACAGCGCCTCCACGGCATGCACGCCGTAGATCTTTTCCAGCTGACTCATGACTTGGCCTTGCTCTTCGACGGCCCCTTGCGATGCCGGCTCGGCTTGCCACTCTTGTCCGCCGTCTTGCCCGACGACTTGGACTCGGCGAGCAGCGCCTTCTTCACGTCACGGCTCTTCTGTACGTCGGTGCTGCCGCTCGGCGCACCACGAGTCCCCTTGGCGCCCCGACTGTCGCTGGCGGAGTCACGGCGCTTGCGTGTTGCCGGAGCCTGGTCGGTACCCTGCGCCATCTCGAAATCGATCTTGCGCTCGTCCAGATCGACGCGCATGACCTTGACCGAAACGCTGTCACCCAGGCGGAAGCTGCGGCCGCTGCGCTCGCCGGCGAGACGGTGATGCACGGGATCGAAGTGGTAGTAGTCGCCCGGCAGCGCAGTGACGTGCACCAGGCCTTCGACGTAGATGTCCTTGAGCTCGACGAACAGACCGAAGCCGGTCACCGCCGTGATCACGCCCGGGAAGGTCTCGCCGACGCGATCCTTCATGAACTCGCACTTGAGCCAATTGACCACGTCACGGGTGGCTTCGTCGGCACGCCGCTCGGACATCGAGCACTGCTCGCCGAGCTGCTCGAGTGTCGGCTCGTCGTACGGGTAGATACGCGCCTTGGGCATGCTGACCGCACCGGCACGCTGAACGTGCGGGGTGTCCTGCTTGGAGCGGATCACGCTGCGAATCGCGCGGTGGATCAACAGGTCCGGATAACGGCGGATCGGCGAGGTGAAGTGCGCGTAAGCGTCGTAGTTCAGACCGAAGTGGCCCTGGTTGTCGGCGCTGTACACCGCCTGACTGAGCGAGCGCAGCATCACGGTCTGGATCAGGTGGTAGTCATCACGACCACGAATGCTTTCCAGCAACGCCTGGTAGTCCTTGGGCGACGGGCCGTCCTTCGGCTTGCCACGGTGCAGGGACAGGCCCAGCTCGGTGAGAAAGGCCTTGAGCTTTTCCAGACGCTCCGGCGGCGGGCCATCGTGCACGCGATACAGCGCAGGAATGCCATGCTTCTGCATGAACGCCGCGGTGGCCACGTTGGCCGCCAGCATGCATTCCTCGATCAGCTTGTGGGCATCGTTGCGCTGGGTCGGGCGGATCTCCGCGATCTTGCGGCCGGAACCGAAGATGATGCGGGTTTCCTGGGTTTCGAAATCGATCGCGCCACGCTCATGACGCGCCGCGAGCAGCACCTGGTACAGCGAATACAGTTGATTGAGGTGCGGCAGCACGTCCTTGTATTCGCTGCGCAGCGCCTTGCCTTCGCTGCTCTTGGGCTGCTCGAGCATGGCGCTGACCTTGTTGTAGGTCAGGCGCGCATGGGAGTGGATCACCGCCTCGTAGAACTGGTAGTCGGTCATCTTGCCGGTCTTGGAGATGGTGATCTCGCAGACCATGGCCAGACGGTCGACCTTCGGGTTCAACGAGCACAGGCCGTTGGAGAGCTCTTCCGGCAGCATCGGAATGACCCGCTCCGGAAAATACACCGAGTTGCCACGCACCTGGGCCTCGGCATCCAGCGCCGAGCCGACCTTCACGTAATGGGAAACGTCGGCGATGGCGACATACAGTTTCCAGCCGCCGGAGAACAGCCGCCAGTTGCTGCCGTTCTTCTCGCAGAACACCGCATCGTCGAAGTCCCGCGCATCTTCACCGTCAATGGTCACGAAGGGGATGTGCCGCATGTCGACACGGTTTTCCTTGTCCTTCTCTTCGACTTCCGGCTTGAGCTTGCGCGCTTCCTTGATCACCGCCTCGGGCCAGACATGGGGAATGTCGTAGCTGCGCAGCGCCACGTCGATCTCCATGCCCGGCGCCATGTAGTTGCCGACCACTTCGGTCACGTCGCCCTGGGGCTGGAAGCGCGGAGTCGGCCAATGGGTGATCGCCACCTCGACGAACTGTCCCTGTTTGGCGCCACCGTTACGCCCCGCCGTCACCAGCACTTCCTGCTGGATCTTCGGGTTGTCGGGAATCACGAAGCCGATGCCGCTCTCTTCGTAGTAGCGGCCAACGATGGTCTCGTGGCCACGGGAGATCACTTCGACGATGGCACCTTCGCGGCGGCCACGACGGTCGAGACCGGAAACCCGTGCCAATGCACGGTCGCCATCGAATACCAGGCGCATTTGCGCAGGGCTGAGAAACAGATCGTCGCTGCCGTCATCCGGCACCAGAAAGCCGAAGCCATCACGGTGACCGCTGACGCGACCGAGGATCAGGTCCAGCTTGTCCACCGGGGCGTAGGTGCCGCGACGGGTATAGATCAGCTGGCCGTCGCGCTCCATCGCGCGCAACCGGCGCCGCAGCGCCTCGGCCTGATCTTCTGTGCTCAGCCCGAACTCGTCGAGCAGTTCTTCGCGGTTGGCGGGCGAGCCGCGCTCAGCCAGATGCTGAAGAATCAGCTCGCGGCTGGGAATAGGGTTGTCATACTTTTCCGCTTCACGAGCGGCCTCGGGATCGAGGGATTGCCAATCGGCCATTAGAACCTGTTCACCTTATCTATTGGAGTCGGTTTTGCCATGTGTCTATTGAAGCGCGAAAGCGCCCTTCGGGTCAGCTTTCGACGAGAATAATTTTTCGACGCCAGGGGTTTACAAGGTAAAAGCACGACCGTATAGTTCGCGCCCACAGCGTCGAGCAGACGTTGTAACACGGAACAGATGAGCAATCATCCGTTTCAGTGCCCAGGTGGCGGAATTGGTAGACGCGCTGGTTTCAGGTATCAGTGACCGCAAGGTCGTGGAAGTTCGAGTCTTCTCCTGGGCACCAAATTTCGTGAAGCAGCTTGATAACCTGCCTTGCAAATAACGGACGTGATGATCCGTACCGGTGACGGTGAACATTACTGCAGTGCCCAGGTGGCGGAATTGGTAGACGCGCTGGTTTCAGGTATCAGTGACCGCAAGGTCGTGGAAGTTCGAGTCTTCTCCTGGGCACCAAATTCAAAAAACCGAGCCAATGGCTCGGTTTTTTATTGCCTGCAGAAAGGCGGCAAACGGCATACACAGGCCGTGTGAAAACCTAGCGAGCGAAGGTCAGGCAAGGCAAAAAATGGCGAAACGTAGCGCAGCGGAGTAACAGCCGAAGGCAGGCCCGCAGGGCGAACGAAGTAAGTCAAAAGCGCAGTTTACGCGTTGTAAATGAGCATTTTGACTGGGCTGGCATTCCAGCCGATTTTCAACGCCGCATGACCGAGCGCAGTAGTTTTCACACAGTCTGTACAGCGCCCCTTGCAGCCCACGGCCAAGCCCCTGCCTTCACTTGAAGCTTATGGCTTGCAGCTTGCCGCCGTCCTTTCAGACCTTGAACTGCCCCAGGCTGGCCTTCAACTGTCCCGCCAGGCCATCGAGCACGCGCCCGCTATTGGCGGTCGCAGCTACCGCCTCGGCGGCGCGCTGAGCCTCGGAATGAATCACTTCGACGCGCCCACGCACTGCATCGGCGCCTTCAGCCTGGTGGGCGGCCGCCTGCGTCGCGGCATTGATGGCGCCGTGCACATCCTCCACCGAACGCTGCACCGCTTGCTGGATGCGCGCGCTCTCACGCAGTGCCGCCAAGCCCTGATCGGCCTGCTCGCCCGCCTGACCAATCGCGCCAACCGCCTCGCGAGCGCCCTGCTGCAGGGCAACGATGTGCGACTGGATATCGCCGGTCGATTGCTGGGTCTTGCTGGCCAACGCCCGTACCTCGTCGGCGACCACCGCGAATCCACGCCCACTCTCCCCCGCCCGCGCTGCCTCGATGGCGGCATTGAGCGCCAGCAGGTTGGTCTGCTCGGCGATGGAGCGGATGACGGTCAGCACCACCTCGATCTGCTCGCTCTGCTTGGCCAGCCGCTCGATCACCGCCGAACCGGCATCGACCCGCTGCACCAGCTCCTCGATGGAGCTGCCGACCCGATCGCCGATGGTGGCGTTTTCCTGGGTCGCCTGGCGGATGGTTTCGACGCGCTGCAGCGCCTCCTGCATGGCGCGGCTCTCGGCCTGCGCCTCGTCAGCCATCGAGGCCAGCGCCTGCAGGCTGGCCGCCACTTCGTCACGCTGCCTTTCCGCTGCCGATTCGGCCGCCGCGCTACGCGCGCTCAGCGCGCTGATTTCCTGCCCGGTACGCACCGCCACCTCACCGGCTTCACGCACGATGGGCTGCAGCTTGGCGACGAAACGATTGACCGCCGATGCCATCTCGCCGACTTCGTCACGGCTGTCGATCGCGATGCGCCGGGTCAAGTCCCCCTCACCCGCCGCCAGGTCGTCGAGGGCGGCGATCAGGGTCCGCAGACGCACCACCACGCGGCGACCAAGCACGATCGCCAGGGCCAGCAGCACACCCAGACCGACCACCGCCAGCCCCAGCCCGATACGCCAGCGCAAGTTCGCGGCCGCCGCGTCGACCGCCGCGCTGGTATTGGCCGACATGCTCTGAGCGGCCTGCTGTGCCGCTGCCAGGCGCGCCGACAATGCGCTGGCACTTTCGGTGGAGGCACCCGCCAGGCTGTCGGCCACCAACTGGCCGGCACTGGCCAGCAACGCTTCGAAACGGGCGTCGATAGCCGCCAGATCGGCATCGATGGCCGCAGTGGACACCCCCATCAGCACCTTGCCGATCTCCACCCCATTGGGGCTGATGCCGGCCTCGACGAAGTACACCGTGGAATCGCTCTTGGCAGCATCGATGACCTTGTCCAGCGCACGCTCCCCTGCGCCCTTCTCGAGCAAGGTCTTGATCTGTTCGTTCTGGCGATTGAGGTAGCGGGTCAGATGGTTACCTTCTGCATCGTCGTAAATCACGAACAGCACATTGGGGTTACGCTGTGCACGCCGGGCGAATTCGGACAGGGCCGGAATATCGGAATCCCACATGGCCCGCGGAGCCACCGCAGCGAGCAACTGCGCCAGGTCGTTGGCGGAATCTTTCAGGTTCTTTTCCAGGCTGGCACGCATCTGCACCCGCTCTTCGCCCAGGCGGCTCGACAGGCCGGCGGAAAGGCTTTCGCGGGTGCGTACGGAGAGGCCTCCCAGGCTGGCGGAAACCTCCTGGCTGGCCTGTTCAAGCTCAGCAGAAAGACGCCCGGCATCACTGCCCAGCCGATGCTCCAGGTCGGTCACCAGGCCGTCGACCGTCGTACGGGTCAAGGCCAGCACCAGCACTACCTGAACGAATAGCGCAACACCCAGCGCGATGAATACCGGCAGCAACAGACGGCTGCGAAACAGCGACAGAACAGCGACCACGGGCAAATCCTCCGACCGCCAGCACTGGCGACAACAGCAAGGTAGGATCAACATCAAGCAAGGCGCGTGCCGCATGGCGGCACATTGCCAGATTGCGCCCGAGCACCAGTGCCCGTCAAATGAAAACGGGCCGCACAAGGGCGGCCCGTTTTTTTCATGCCCGTGACGGCAAAGCAGCCGTCAGCACTCAGGCGAAAGGATGACGCAGCACGATGGTCTCGTTGCGATCCGGCCCGGTGGAGATGATGTCGATCGGGGCACCGACCAGCTCTTCCACACGCTTGATGTAGGCACGCGCGTTGGCCGGCAGTTCTTCCAGGGTCTTGGCACCCAGGGTCGATTCGCTCCAGCCCGGCATTTCCTCGTACACCGGCTCCAGGCCGATGTAGCTGTCGGCGTCGGTCGGCGCATCGATGACCGCACCGTGCTCGTTCTTGTAGCCCACGCAGATACGGATGGTTTCCAGCCCGTCGAGCACGTCCAGCTTGGTCAGGCACAGGCCGGAAATGCTGTTGACGTCGATGGCACGACGCAGGATCACCGCATCGAACCAGCCGCAGCGACGGGCACGGCCGGTGGTGGCGCCGAACTCATGGCCACGCTTGGCCAGGAACGCACCGATGTCGTCGAACAGCTCGGTAGGGAACGGACCGGAACCGACGCGCGTGGTGTAGGCCTTGGTGATGCCCAGGATGTAATCCAGATACATCGGGCCAACGCCGGAACCGGTGGCGATGCCGCCCGCCGTGGTGTTCGAGCTGGTGACGTAAGGGTAGGTACCGTGGTCGATGTCCAGCAGCGACCCCTGGGCGCCTTCGAACATGATGTCCTTGCCGGCACGACGCAGATTGTGCAGCTCGGCAGTGACGTCGAGCATCATCGGCTTGAGCAGCTCGGCGTATTCCATGCACTCGTCGAGAGTGGTCTGGAAGTCGATGGCCGGTTCTTTGTAGTAATTCACCAGCTGGAAGTTGTGGTAATCCAACAGTTCGCCCAACTTGGCGGCGAAGCGCTCGCGGTGGAACAGGTCGCCGATGCGCAGGCCGCGGCGAGCGACCTTGTCTTCATAGGCCGGGCCGATACCACGACCGGTGGTGCCGATCTTCAGCTCGCCACGGGCTTTCTCGCGCGCCTGATCCAGGGCGACGTGGTAGGACAGGATCAGCGGGCAGGACGGGCTGATGCGCAGGCGCTCGCGCACCGGTACGCCCTTCTCTTCCAGCTTGTTGATCTCGCGCAGCAGGGCATCGGGCGCCACCACTACGCCATTGCCGATGAGGCATTGCACACCTTCACGCAGCACGCCCGACGGGATCAGGTGCAGCACGGTCTTCTCACCGTCGATCACCAGGGTGTGACCGGCGTTGTGACCACCCTGGTAACGCACGACGGCGGCCGCATGCTCGGTCAGCAGATCGACGATCTTGCCTTTGCCCTCATCACCCCACTGGGTGCCCAGGACGACGACATTCTTACCCATAACACTTGTCCTCTTCGCGCAAGCTTGAGCCGGTCACGGCCGGCGAAAGTAATTCAGAATAGACGACCACCGTGGTCGCTCAGTCCAGTGCCAGCACCTGCCAGCGACCGTCACGCAGCAACAGTTGGCGATCACAGCGAGCCTCTGCGGCATCCCCTAACGCCTGCCCCGGCAGCGCCTGCACCACCCGCTCACCTTCGGCACGCAGACGGCGAACCGCCTGCCACAGGTAAACGTCGTGGCTGTCCGGCGCCCAGATGCCGGCCGGCTCTTCGCCGAGCGGCATACGGCCGAGACTGACCAGGGTCTTCAGGTCGGTGGAGAACCCCGTGGCCGGACGAGCACGCCCGAAGTCGGCACCGATGTCGTCGTAACGGCCGCCCTGGGCGATCGCCTGGCCAACGGCCGGCACGAATGCGGCGAACACCACACCGGTGTGGTAGTGATAACCACGCAACTCTCCGAGATCGAAGTACAGCGGCAGTTCTGGATAACGCACGCTCAGCGCATCGGCGATGGCCAGCAGGTCATCCAGCGCCTCATGCACGTCGTGCGGCGCTTCGACCAGGCAGGCCTGGGCCAGATCCAGCACTTCACGACCGCCACACAGTTCGCCGAGCGCGCGCAGCATGCGGCGCAGGGCGTCCGGCAGCGAATCGGTCAGTGCATCGATCTCGTCCATGGCCTTGCGCTGCAGGGCGTCGAACAACTGCTGCTCGACCTCCCCGGACAGCTCGGCGGCGCGCGCCAGCCCACGGTAGATACCGACATGGCCGAGGTCCATGTGCAGGTCGGGCACTTCGGCCAGTTCGAGGGTGTCGACCAGCAGGCTGATCACCTCGACGTCGCTGGCCGGGCTGGCGTCGCCATACAACTCGGCACCCAATTGGATCGGGCTGCGCGATGTGGTCAGTGCACGTGGCTGAGCATGCAGCACGCTGCCGGCATAGCACAGCCTGCTCGGGCCTTCACGGCGCAGCGTATGCGCATCGATGCGTGCCACTTGCGGCGTGATGTCGGCACGAAAACCCATCTGCCGGCCGGACAGTGGATCGGTCACCTTGAAGGTGCGCAGATCCAGGTCCTGACCGGCGCCGGTCAGCAGCGACTCAAGGTACTCGATATGAGGGGTCACCACGAATTCATAGCCCCAGCGCTGGAACAGATCCAGCACCTGACGGCGCGCGACTTCAATGCGCGCCGCTTCCGGGGGCAATACTTCTTCGATCCCATCTGGCAGCAGCCAGCGGTCTACCGTCGCCATTTCGCCATTTCCCTCTTGATTCGGGCGGCACAAGCCTTCAGTGAAGCGGATGGAAAGCCAAAGCCGGCAACAGGCCGGTCGGCTCCAGGAACGGGCATCGAGACGATCAGTGAATTGATTGCACGAAGCCCCCACGCCAGGGGCGCGGAAGGAGGCAAGGTCATCGACCTTGAAAGACAGAACGCAACGCTCGGTTCGTGCCGCATGATTCCCACAGGCGTAAAAAAGCCGGGATTTTCCCGGCTGCCGCATCATACCACGCGAAAAGCCTGAAGCCACAAGCTTCAAGCGACAGGTGAGCACTTGGCATCGACCTGCAGCTTGCAGCCCGCGACTTACCGCTTCATCAAGGCTTGGACTTTTCCAGATAACGGAAGAAATCGCTGCTCGGATCCAGCACCAGCACGTCACGCTTGTCGGAGAAGCTCTCGCGGTAAGCGTTCAAGCTGCGGTAGAAGGAGTAGAACTCCTGATCCTGACCATACGCCTTGGAGTAGATGGCAGCGGCCTGGGCATCACCCTCACCACGCAGCTCCTCGGCCTGGCGGTAGGCTTCAGCGAGCAGTACGCGTTGCTGACGATCGGCGTCGGCACGAATACCCTCGGCCAGTTCCTTACCCTTGGCGCGATGCTCGCGGGCCTCCCGCTCACGTTCCGAGCTCATACGGTCGAATACGCTGCGGTTGACCTCCTTGGGCAGGTCGATGGCCTTGACGCGAACGTCCACCACCTCGATACCCAGCTCGCGCTGAGCCGCCCGATTGAGCGACGCCGTGACATCGGCCATCAACGCATCACGCTCGCCGGATACCGACTCGTGCAGGGTGCGCTTACCGAACTGATCGCGCAGCGACGCTTCGAGACGACGCGACAGACGCTCGTCGGCGATCTGCTTCATGCCCGACGTGGCGGTGTAGTAACGCTCGGCATCCAGCACGCGCCATTTGGCATAGGCATCGACCATCAGCGCTTTCTTCTCGAGCGTCAGGAAGCGCGAGTTGACGGTATCCAGGGTGAGCAGGCGCGCGTCGAACTTGCGGACCTGATTGACGTAAGGAATCTTCACGTGCAGACCAGGCTGCACGTCCGCCTCGACGATCCGACCGAACTGCAGCAACACCGCACGCTCGGTTTGCGCGACGATGTAGAAGCTGCTCCAGGCGACCAGTGCCAGCACCACGCCTACGATCAGAGTCACCAGTGATTTATTGCTCATCAACGGCCCTCCCTTGTGCGCAAGTCGGCCTGCCCAACGTTATTGCCTACGCGTGCGCCGAGATCGGCCGCACCAGCGCCAGCACCGGCAGCACTGCTCGACGCACCGCCGCCACGGCTGTCGATCATCTTGTCCAGCGGCAGATAAAGCAGGTTGTTCTGCCCCTTGTCGCCGGTCACCAGCACCTTGCTGGTATTGCTCATCATCTGTTGCATGGTGTCCAGGTACAGACGTTCGCGAGTGACCTCGGGCGCCTTGCGGTACTCGGCCACCAGCGCGGTGAAACGCTCTGCCTCACCCTGGGCGCGGGAGATCACTTCGTCGCGGTAACCGCTGGCATCCTCGATCAGCCGCTGGGCCTGGCCGCGGGCTTCCGGCACCACGCCATTGGCGTAGGTTTCGGCCTGGTTCTTCTCGCGCTGCTCGTCTTCACGGGCCCGGATCACGTCATCGAAGGCTTCCTGCACTTCACGCGGCGCCGCAGCGCTCTGCAGATTCACCTGAGTCACCGTGATGCCGGTGCGATAGGTGTCGAGGAAACGCTGCAGGCGCTCACGCACGTCACCGGCCATCTGCTCACGGCCTTCGGTCAGTACCTGATCCATCTCGGTCGACCCCACCACGTGGCGCACGGCACTGTCGGTGGCATGCTGCAGGCTGGTTTCCGGCATGTCGACGTTGAGCACGAAATCCTGCAGGTTGCTGATCTTGTACTGCACCGTCAGCGGCACTTCGATGATGTTCTCGTCTTCGGTCAACATCTGCCCCTGCTTGCTGTAAGCACGCTCACGGGTGACGTTTTCCTGAAACTTGCGATCGATCGGCGGGAAATAGATGTTCAAACCCGGGCCGACCGTCTCATGGTACTTACCGAAACGCAGCACCACGGCCTGTTCCTGCTCGTCGACCACATAAATAGCGTTGTACAGCCAAAAGGCGCCCACGACGGCCAGTACGACGAACAGCAGGCCGAAACCGCCACCCTTGTTTCTGGACCCATTGTTGTCACTGCCGCGTTTCTTGCCGCCACCGAACAGGCCATTCAGGCTGTCCTGCAGCTTGCGGAAGGCTTCGTCGAGATCCGGTGGTCCCTTGCGGTCACCGCCGCCGCCATTACCACGACGACCGCCGCCACCCCAGGGATCCTGATTATTCGAATTGCCACCCGGCTCATTCCAAGCCATAGCGCTCTCCATACTGATAAAGCAAAGACGCGCCAACGGCGCGCCCGCCAATGCTACAGAATGCCCGCTTCCAGCGGCAAAATCACCGCTGCGGGCTTTATTGCAAAGTGTGTTGCTCGATGAATTCTAGCGGCTGCAAGCCTTCGCGGCTGACCAATCGGTTCAATTCGACGCGAGGAATGCGCACCTGCAGAAGACTGCTGCCATCATCGGCGTAAGACTCCTGCTGCACCGCACCCAGCTCGAAGAACTGCGCGCGCAGGCGTGCCAATTGCTGCGGCAGTTGCAAGGTAGCGACGAACAAGTCATCACCCAGCAGCTCGGCCACGGCCTGCTCGAGCAGTGGCAAACCACGCCCGTCACGGGCAGACAACCACACCCGCTCCGGTCGGCCATCGGCATTGCGCTGGATCTGGGGCTCGACACCTTCCAGCAGATCGAGCTTGTTGTAAACCTCGAGCACCGGCAGATCCTGCGCACCGATTTCCCCGAGCACCGCCAGCACCTGCTCGATCTGCGCCGTACGCTCTGGCTCATGAGCGTCAATCACATGCAACAGCAGATCGGAGTTGCTCGATTCCTCGAGCGTAGCGCGAAAGGCCTCGACCAGTTTGTGCGGAAGGTGGCGGATGAACCCCACGGTGTCCGCCAGCACCACCGGCCCGAGGTCGTCGAGCTGCAGGCGACGCAGGGTTGGGTCGAGGGTGGCGAACAACTGGTCGGCGGCGTAGACCTGCGACTCGGTCAGCGCATTGAACAGCGTGGACTTGCCGGCGTTGGTGTAACCGACCAGGGACACGGAAGGGATGTCCGCGCGCTTGCGCCCGCGGCGAGCCTGCTCGCGCTGGCTGCGCACCTTCTCCAGCCTCTGCTTGATCTGGCGAATGCGCACGCGCAGCAGGCGCCGGTCGGTTTCCAGCTGGGTTTCACCCGGACCGCGCAGGCCGATACCGCCTTTCTGTCGCTCGAGGTGAGTCCAGCCACGCACCAGCCGCGTGCTCATGTGGTCGAGCTGGGCCAGTTCGACCTGCAGCTTGCCCTCATGGGTGCGCGCGCGCTGGGCGAAAATATCGAGAATCAACCCGGTACGGTCAAGCACGCGACACTCGAACACTCGCTCGAGATTACGCTCCTGACTGGGCGTAAGGACATGATTGAAAATGACCAGGTCGGCCTCGCGGGCCTTGACCTGATCACGCAGCTCTTCCACCTTGCCGCTGCCGATAAGGAATTTCGCCGTGGGCCGACTGTTCGGCACGCTGAAAAACGCTACGGCATCGGCACCTGCGGAAAGCGCCAGCTCTTGAAACTCCTGGGGATCCTCGCTCGCCTCGGTGTTCTGGCTATCCAGATGAACCAGGATGGCCCGTTCACCCCCTTCATGGCGCTCGAAGAACAATGCAGCCCCCTGGATTAAGCGTTGCCTGGCTCGGACTCGGCCTGTTCGGACTCGGACGCACTTGGCAGACGAACCGGGCGGCTCGGCACCACAGTGGAAATAGCGTGCTTGTAAACCATCTGGCTGACGGTGTTCTTCAGCAGGATGACGAACTGATCGAACGACTCGATCTGGCCCTGCAGCTTGATACCGTTGACCAGATAGATGGAAACCGGGACGCGCTCCTTACGCAGGGTGTTGAGGTAAGGGTCTTGTAGCGAATGCCCTTTTGACATGTGCCGCACTCCTTAATGGATCGATAATTGAGTAATTGAGAATGACTGTTGAACGGTTTGCTTGAACCAACAAAACGGCTTTGGCACGTCTTCCCCCAAGGATAGACGGCCCGCGGCAAGGTCTCAGGCCAATATGGAGACCGTCGCCAGGTATTTCAAGGCACGTGGCAGATTGTCGCAATCGAGACTGTCCAGCCAGTGCACATTTTCCCAACCACGCAGCCAGGTGAACTGCCGTTTGGCCAATTGCCGCGTGGCGATGATACCCCGCTCTCGCATCGACGCCGCACTCAGGCGCCCCTCCAGATGTTCCCATACCTGCCGATAGCCGACCGCCCTTATGGACGGCAATTCAGCGTGCAGGTCACCTCGCCGATGCAGGCGTTCGACCTCGGCGACGAAGCCCTGTTCCAGCATCCGATCAAATCGTTGCGCGATTCGTTCGTGCAGCATCTGCCGCTGCGCCGGCGCGATCGCCAGTTGCGCCACAGTATAGGGGAAACACCCCGCTCCTGAGCGCTCTTCGCTTTGCCGCAGGCGCAATTCGCTCATGGTCGTGCCACTGACCTTGAATACCTCCAGAGCACGTACCAGACGCTGGGGATCATTGCGGTGGATGCGCAGCGCCGATTGCGGATCCACCGCATGCAGCTCCTCGTGCAACACACTCCAACCCTCACGCTGCCCACGCGCTTCGAGCACGGCGCGCACTTCGGCGTCGGCTCCCGGCATGTCGGCCAGGCCCTCGAGCAGGGTCTTGAAGTACAGCATGGTGCCGCCCACCAGCAGCGGAATGCGCCCACGCGAGGTGATCTCGGCCATGGCAGCCAGTGCATCGCAGCGGAACTCGGCAGCCGAATACGCTTCGGCCGGATCACGGATGTCCACCAGATGATGAGGAAACGCTTCCAGCGTGGCCCTGTCCGGCTTGGCGGTGCCGATATCCATGCCCCGATAGACCAGCGCGGAATCCACGCTGACCAGCTCACAGGGCAACGCATGCGCCAGCGCCAGCGCCAGATCGGTCTTGCCGGCAGCGGTCGGGCCCATCAGGAAGATGGCGGGAGGGAGGCAGGACATCGGCACGACTCGGTTGAACGGCGGCCCATTTTCAGGGCATGGGCGGCCACTCGCAAGCGTGGCCCGCGGGTTACTGGCCGCGCATGAACAATTTGTCCAGCTGATCCATGCTCATCTGCGTCCAGGTCGGCCGACCGTGGTTGCATTGGCCGCTGCGTTCGGTCTGCTCCATGTCGCGCAGCAGGCCATTCATTTCCGGCAGGGTGAGGCGGCGATTGGCGCGCACCGACCCATGACAGGCCATGGTGCCGAGCAGCTCGTTGAGGTGGGCCTGGATGCGGTCGCTGGTGCCATATTCGAGCAGGTCGGAGAGCACATCGGCGACCAGTCGGGTCGCCTCGGCCTGCTTGAGCAGCGCCGGGATCTGCCGAATCGCCAGGGTTTCCGGACCCAGACGCTGCAATTCGAAGCCGAGTTTCTGGAACCACTGGCCATGCTCTTCGGCACAATCGGCCTCGCGCTGACTCACCGCAATCGATTCGGGCACCAGCAATGGCTGGCCACGCAGACCCTCACTGGCCATCGCCACCTTGAGGCGCTCGTAGGTGATGCGCTCATGGGCCGCGTGCATGTCCACGACCACCAGGCCATGGGCGCTTTCGGCGAGAATGTAGATGCCCTTGAGCTGAGCGATGGCATAGCCCAGGGGCGGAATGTCGCCCTGGGCCTCCGGCAACGAAACAGCTGTGCTGCCTGCGGGCATCGGCGCAAAGAATTCCCTGTACACGCCCTGGGCTTCCGCCGCCGGCAGCGCCGACTCGCCGCGCTGCCCCTGATAGCCGGCGCCCGGGGAGCGCCAGACCGACTCGACAGGCCGTTCCAGCACGCTGGCGGCCAGGCCCATCTCGCCCTGGGGGCCGAACTCACCCGCCGCCTGGCCAGTGGGGCGCAACAGGGTTTCGACAGCGGCCGGCGTGGCCAACTGGTCCTCGGGCCGCACTTCGCCCAATGCGCGATGCAGGGTGCCGTAGAGGAAATCATGAACCGTACGCCCCTCACGGAAGCGCACTTCGTGTTTGGTGGGATGCACGTTCACATCCACCGCCGTCGGGTCGATCTCCAGAAACAGCACGAAGGTCGGGTGACGACCATTGAACAGTACGTCGCGATAGGCCTGACGCACGGCATGGGCGACCAGTTTGTCGCGCACCATGCGGCCATTGACGTAGAAGTACTGCAAGTCGGCCTGGCTGCGGGAAAACGTCGGCAAGCCAACCCAGCCCCACAGGTGCAAGCCGTTGCGCTCGATATCGATGGGCAGCGCCTGCTCCAGGAAGCCTGAACTGCACACCGCCGCCACCCGCCGGGCACGGCTGACGTCGTCGTTGGCCTCGTGCAGCGAGAGGATGTTCTTGCCGTTATGGCGCAGGTGGAAGGCCACGTCGAAACGCGCCAGCGCCAGGCGCTTGATCACTTCCTGCAGGTGATCGAACTCGGTCTTTTCGGCCTTCAGGAACTTGCGGCGCGCGGGCGTATTGAAGAACAGGTCGCGCACTTCCACCGAGGTACCGACCGGGTGTGCGGCGGGCTGCACGCGCGGCTGCATGTCGCGGCCCTCGGTCTCCACCTGCCAGGCTTGCTCGGCATCGGCAGTCCGCGAGGTGAGGGTAAGGCGCGCGACCGAGCTGATCGATGCCAGGGCTTCACCACGAAAGCCCATGCTCATCACCTGTTCGAGGTCCTCCAGCTCACGAATCTTGCTGGTGGCGTGGCGTGCCAGGGCAAGCGGCAGATCGTCTGCCGTAATGCCTCGTCCATCGTCACGCACCCGCAGCAGCTTGACGCCACCTTGCTCGACATCCACCTCGATCCGCCTGGCGCCGGAGTCCAGGCTGTTTTCCAGCAGCTCCTTGACGACCGAGGCAGGACGCTCGACCACTTCGCCGGCGGCGATCTGGTTCGCCAGCCGCGGGCTCAGCAACTGGATGCGCATCGTTTCACTCATGGCTGGGCAGCTAGCGAAGTGGCCGGGATCTGCAGCGTCTGACCGACCTTGATGACATCGGACCTCAGGGAGTTGGCTGTCCGCAGCGTGGCCAGGCCGACCTGGTAGCGCTGGGCGATCAATGCCAGGCTTTCGCCAGAGGCGACCACGTGCTCGCGCGGCCCCTGGACGATCTTGCCATTGTCACGCAGCCAGGCGATGTAGGTACCAGGCGGTGGGTTCTGCTCGAAGAACTGCTTCACGCCGGTGACGATCGAGCGCGACAGGCTCTGCTGGTGACTGGCGGAATGCAGCTTGCGTGCCTCGCTGGGGTTGGAGATGAAGCCGGTCTCCACCAGGATCGACGGAATGTCCGGCGACTTCAGCACCATGAAGCCCGCCTGCTCGACACGGCGCTTGTGCAACGGCGTGACCTGGCCCATCTGCCCGAGGACCTTCTGGCCGACGTTCAGGCTGGACGACAGCGAGGCGGTCATCGACAGGTCGAGCAGCACGCCGGCGAGCATCCGATCCTTGTCCTCGAGGCTGAGGTTGCCCGCCCCACCGATCAGGTCGGACTGGTTTTCCGCGTCGGCCAGCCAGCGAGCGGTTTCGGAAGTAGCCCCCCGATCCGACAGGGCATACACCGAGGCGCCGAATGCAGCAGCACGGGGCGCCGCGTCGGCGTGGATGGAAACGAACAGGTCGGCGCCCTTCTTGCGGGCGATTTCGGTGCGCTTGCGCAGCGGGATGAAATAATCACCAGTGCGCACCAGTTCGGCACGGAAGCCTCTCTGGGCGTTGATCTGGCGCTGCAATTCCTTGGCGATGGACAGGGTCACGTGCTTTTCCAGCTGGCCCTTGAGCGGCCCCAGCGCCCCAGGGTCCTCGCCACCGTGCCCGGCATCGATGGCGATCACGATATCGCGCTTGCCACCCGGCACCGGCGCCAGCTTGGGCGGCGCCTGGGTCGGCGTGACCGGCACCGGCGGTGCACTGGCCGTGGTGGTCGATGGCAGGCTTGGTGCGGCATCCGAAGCCTGGTCGAACAGATCGACCACCAGGCGATGGCCGTATTGCTGGTTCGGCGCCAGCGTGAAACTCTTCGGGGTGACCTGGGATGACAGGTCGATGACCACGCGCAGGTCGTCGGGGGTGCGCTGCGCCGAGCGCACGGCCGTGATCGGGGTATTGCTGAGGGCGAGTTTGTCCAGCGGGGTCACCAGCTTGGCGCCGCTGATGTCGATGACGATCCGATCCGGGGCAGACAGAGTGAACACACTGTGCTGCACCGGCCCCGACAGGTCGAACACCAGGCGCGTGTTGTCCGGCGCGCGCCACAGGCGAACGCTGCGCACATCCGACGCGGCCCACACGTCGGCTGCCATGACCGCCACCATCAGCCAGACCGCGATCAATCGCGCGCCTATGCGCATACCAGCCCCCACTTTCTTGTTCATGCTCTGGCAGCCAATTCGGCACACCAGCTATCACCCATCGCGCCATGGCCGCGAAGTAGCAGCGAGCGGCCACCCGCTCGCGGGGTAATGGTAATGTCCAGGTCGGCCTTTGGCAAAATGCCCACACCCCGCTGCGGCCACTCGATCAGGCACAGGGCGTCGCCGTCGAAGTAGTCGCGGATTCCGAGGAACTCCAGCTCCTCGGGATCGACCAGCCGGTACAAGTCGAAATGAAAGGCACGGAAGGAACCGATCTGGTAGGGCTCGACCAGGGTGAACGTCGGGCTCTTGACCGCGCCATGGTGGCCCAGCCCCTGCAACATGCCGCGCGAGAGCGTGGTCTTGCCCGCGCCGAGGTCGCCTTCGAGGTGGATCACCCCACGTCCTTCGGTGACCTTGGCGATGCGCGCGCCGAGCGCCAGCATGGCGTCCTCATCGGCGGCGAACAGTTCTATTTCCGACAAGCGGCTCGCTCCTGTAACAAATGGCGGATAGCGTCGCACAGATCGCTGGCCGCCAGGCCATTTCCTTTTTCTGCCAGGTATTCTCCTGCCCCGGCATGCAGCCAGACACCCAGGCAGGCGGCTTGCCATGCCGTGCCCCCCTGAGCGATCAGCGCACCGATCAGCCCGGCCAGCACATCCCCCAGGCCAGCACCGGCCATCACCGGGTCGCCTCGGTCGCAGACCAGCAAGCGCCCCGTCGGGTCGGCGATCAGCGTGCCGGCGCCTTTCAATACGCAGATAGCCCGGAAGCGCTGGGCCAGGTCCCTGGCCGCAGCCGGACGATCAGCCTGCAAGGCCTGCGTCGAGATACCGAGCAGACGCGCGGCCTCTCCGGGATGCGGGGTGATCACCATGCCCGGCGAGATGCTCACGGCGCCAGAGGCAAGCAGATTGAGGGCATCGGCGTCCCACACCTGTGCAGCCTGCGACGCCGCTGCAGCCGACAGCAGGCTGCGCGCCCAGGCATTCTGGCCGAGGCCGGGGCCGACGACCCACACGGTGACTCGGCCGCCAAGCGCATGCAACTGATTGGCCGAGGCGACCGCCAGGCTCATCACTTCCGGCAGCCGGCTTTGTGCAGCACCGATATGCTCGCTGCGAGTCGCCAGGGAAACCATACCGGCACCGCTGCGCAGGGCACTCTGCGCCGACAGCAGCGCAGCGCCGCCGGTACCGTGATCGCCGCCGACCACCAGCACATGGCCAAGCCGGCCCTTGTGGGTGGTGGGCTGCCGTGCTGGCAACTGCGGCAGGGCCGCGCCGACCAGCCGCTGCGCAACGCCTGGCTGATTGGCGACGATCTGCGCGTCGGCCTGCAGGTCGTCGAACAGCAAACGGCCGACATGGTCGAGCGCCTGGCCAAGGAACAGGCCGACTTTCAAACCGATCAGGGTCACGGTGAGCTGGGCGGTTACCGCGACGCCGAGTACCTGGCCGGTATCGGCGCAGATACCCGAAGGGATATCCACCGCCAGTACGGGACAGCCACTGCGATTCATCCATTCGATGGCTGCCGCGTAAGGCTCGCGCACGGCACCTGCCAGCCCGGTGCCGAGCAGCGCATCGACCAGCACGCCCTGCGCCTCGCGCTCTGGCGCCCAGGCAAGCACCTCGACACCGGTGGCCAGGGCCTCATCGCGCGCCAGCGCCGCGTCGCCCTGCAGGGGCTGCGAGTCGGCCACTGCCAGCACGCGAACCTGCCACCCGGCACGCACTGCCAGTGCCGCCAGCAGATAACCATCACCGGCATTATTACCATGCCCGGCCAGCACGGTGACCGCACCGGCATCCGGCCAACTGCGGCGCAGGGCCCGCCAGATGGCGTGTGCGGCACGCTGCATGAGCACGAAACCAGGCGTACCGGCAGCGATCAGCTCGGCATCCAGCGCACGTACCTGGGCGGCGCTGTAGAGCGCAACGGGAAGATCGTCTGATGAATGCCGCATGCCTGTGCTCCGATGTCTGGCAGAATTATACGTCGACTATTCCAGATTCCCGCCCAGCATGACCGACGCCCCCCTTGACCTCACCAGCCTCGCCCAGTCCATCAAGGACTGGGGGCGCGAACTGGGCTTCCAGCAGGTTGGCATCAGCGGCCTGGAGCTGGGCGAACACGAGGCGCACCTGCAGCGCTGGCTGGAGGCCGGCTACCAGGGCGAGATGGACTATATGGCCGCACATGGCCGCAAACGTTCCCATCCGGATGAGCTGGTGCCCGGCACCCTGCGGGTGGTCTCGCTGCGCATGGATTACCTGCCCAGCGACACGCAGATGGCGCAGCGACTGCAGGAGCCTGAAAAAGCCTACGTTTCCCGCTACGCCCTGGGCCGCGACTATCACAAGCTGATTCGCAAACGCCTGCAACAATTGGCCGAACGCATCCAGCAGACCATCGGGCCATTCGGCTACCGCGCGTTCGTCGACAGCGCACCCGTGCTGGAAAAGGCCATTGCCGAACAATCGGGCCTTGGCTGGATCGGCAAGAACACCCTGGTGCTCAATCGCAAGGCCGGCAGCTACTTCTTTCTCGGCGAACTGTTCGTCGACATCCCGCTACCCGAGGACGCCCCACACGGCAGCGAACACTGCGGACGCTGCAGCGCCTGCCTGGACGTCTGCCCGACAGCCGCCTTCGTCGGCCCCTACGTGCTCGATGCACGGCGCTGCATTTCCTACCTGACCATCGAACTGAAAGGCCCGATCCCGGAGGATCTGCGCGCGCCCATCGGCAACCGCGTGTTCGGCTGCGACGACTGCCAGATGGTCTGCCCCTGGAACCGCTTCGCCAAAGCCACCGAGCAGGGTGACTTCCAGCCACGGCATAGCCTCGACAACGCCGAGCTGGCCGAGCTGTTTCGCTGGAGCGAGGAGGAATTTCTCAGCCGTACCGAAGGCTCACCGCTGCGCCGCGCCGGCTACGAACGCTGGCTGCGTAACCTGGCCGTCGGCCTGGGCAACGCACCGTCGAGCATTCCCGTGCTGGAGGCACTGCAAGCCCGCCGCGAGTATCCGTCGGAGCTGGTGCGCGAACACGTGCAGTGGGCGCTGGAACAACATGCCAGACGCGCCTAGCACCGTCATCCCATACCCAGGGCATTACAGGCGTCCAACATTCCCGGGTCACGCCTTCGGCTAACCCGGCTACGAGCTGGCCACGGCAGCTGATGCCTGCAGCCGAGGCCGTCAAACCTTGAGCAGGTGCTGACGGTAGTACTTGAGCTCGGCGATCGACTCGCGGATATCGTCCAGCGCCTGATGGCTGCCCTTTTTCAGGAAGCCGTCCTTGACTCCGGGCGCCCAGCGCTCGGCAAGGATCTTCAGGGTCGAGACATCCAGGTAGCGATAATGGAAGTAGGCTTCCAGGGCCGGCATGTAGCGGTAGAGGAAGCGGCGGTCCTGACCGATGCTGTTGCCGCAGATCGGCGACTTGCCTTTCGGCACCCACTTTTCCAGGAAGGCGATGGTCTGCGCCTCGGCTTCGGCCTGGCGGATACGGCTCTCGCGAACCCGCTGGGTGAGACCGCTGTCACCATGGGTACGGGTGTTCCACTCGTCCATGGCGGCCAAGCGTTCATCGCTCTGGTGCACGGCGATCACCGGGCCCTCGGCCAGCACGTTCAGCTCGGTGTCGGTGACGATGGTGGCCATTTCGATGATCACGTCCGTCTCGGGGTCGAGACCGGTCATTTCCAGGTCGATCCAGATCAGGTTCTGTGGATTCTGCATGCTGCGCTCCTCTATAGAGCCGCCATTCTAGGGCCTGTTGACGTTTCACGCACGGCTGCGCCGGAGCCCTTCGGCTCGCGCGGGACGGTCAACAGACCCTACGCAATCGGCGCGCCCTGCTCGTCGTCCATCTCCCAGAGCAGCAGGCGCGAATCACGCCAGTCCTTCAGCGCCACCACACGCTGCGCCGCCACCCCGGGAATGTCGAAGGTGTTGCTGATCAGCCAGGCTCCTGCCGGCAGTTCGGCACTGGCCTTTCTCCACAACGCCGGCATGGGCGCAGGAGACAGGAAGCAGTAGGCGACATCCACCGTGGCCAGGTCGCTGTGCCAGAGGTTCTGGTAACGAATCCGGCAATTGGGCTGGGCGAGACTGCGCAGGCGCGCGATGGCATAGGAGAGTGGCGCGGTCTCCACGCCAGTGAAGCGTGCATGGGGAAAACGTCGCGCCAGCCACAGCAGGGTACCCGCCGGACCACAGCCGAGGTCGACGAAAGCGAAGCGCTCGCCACGCTCCTCGAGCAACCGTGCCAGTTCGCGGCGGCTGCCTGCACCCGTGAGATACAGCGGCACCCGCTCGCCGAAACTGTTCCAGTTGAGCAGCAATAACAGCAGGAAACCGAGCAGAAACAGCCAGGACGGCAACGGCGCCCCGCTGGCCAGCAACAGGCCGGGCACGAATGCCAGGTTCAGCCACCACCACCAGCGCGACAACCCGAGCCAGCGGGCCAGGCCGGCTGACAGCAGGCCATGCAGCAGACCAGCCGCCAGCAGGCTCGGGCGCCAATTGGAGAAGTGCGCGAAAGCGACGACTGCCAGCCCCATGCACAGGGTCACGACAAGCTGGATCAGCAAAGCCAGCAACGCCGGGTAACGCTCACCCAGCCGGTGCAGCGCGTGGTAGGAGACAGCCATGCCCATGAGGCTCTATGGTGGGGCGGACGGCCAGTCTAGCGCTGCCATGAAGAAATTTCCGCCCCTACAGACATGCTAGACTCGCCATCGTTTTCAGCGCATCACAAACTCGGAAGCCCCATGGCCAAACGCCAACTCAACCGCCGGCAAAACTGGCGCATCGAAAAGATCCAGGGTGAACGTGCCGCCCGTGCGGCCAAACGCGAATCCCGCGTGGTGGAAACCCTGGAAGGCGGCGACCTGGGCTCGGAACAGACCGGCCTGGTGATCGCTCACTTCGGTGTGCAGGTGGAAGTCGAAGCCACGGACGGCGAGCTGTCGGGCCAGGTATTCCGCTGCCACCTGCGCGCCAACCTGCCGACCCTGGTCACCGGCGACCGCGTGGTATGGCGCCCCGGCAATCAGGGAATCGGCGTGATCGTCGCGCAACTGCCGCGCGATACCGAGCTGTGCCGCCCGGATACCCGCGGCCAGTTGAAACCGGTGGCAGCCAACGTCGACCTGATCGTCATCGTCTTCGCGCCGCTACCGGAACCCCATGCCAACCTGATCGATCGCTATCTGGTCGCGGCCGAGCATGCCGGCATCCGCCCGCTGCTGCTGCTCAACAAGGCCGACCTGATCGATGCGCAGAACGAACCGGCGCTGAACGTCCTGCTCGGCGTTTACCGCCAGCTGGGTTACCCGGTGCTGGAAGTGTCCGCCCTGGAGGGTGACGGCATGGAACAGCTCAAGCAGCAGCTCGATGGCAATATCAGCGTATTCGTCGGCCAGTCCGGCGTGGGCAAGTCCTCGCTGGTCAACAGCCTGCTGCCGGGCGTCGAGACACGGGTTGGGGCATTGTCCGAGCTGACCGGCAAGGGCACCCATACCACCACCACGGCACGGCTGTTCCATTTTCCCGGCGGCGGCCAGTTGATCGACTCACCGGGCATCCGTGAATTCGGCCTGGTGCATGTCAGCCGTGATGACGTGGAGGCGGGCTTCATCGAGTTCGCCGAACTGCTCGGGCATTGCCGCTTCCGCGACTGCAAGCACGACCGCGAGCCGGGGTGCGCGCTGCTCGCTGCCCTGCAGGACGGGCGCATCCAGCCGCAGAGGATGAACAGCTACCGGCATATTCTGGCCAGCCTGCCGGAGCCGGAGTACTGAGCGAGGCTGCAGCGCCCTGAGAAGGAAGACGGGGCAGCGGCCAGGCGCTCGCCACCCCCGAGACATCGGCCCGCCAAGCGGGTCACTCCTTGGGCTGGTCCGTCTTCAGCGTGCCATCCTCGAAGATGTTCAGCCGCTCGCGCACCTGATCGCTGGATAACGGTGCGCCAGCCGGCGAGGCCGGTGCAGCGCTTCCCGCTGGCGCGTCCGCTGCCGGATCGGGCGCCAGCTCACCGCCGCCCTGCTCACCTTCGATGTTGCGCTGGGCCTTCTTGGTCAGCACCACGATATCAATGCGGCGATTGACCGGGTTCAACGGGTCATCACGGTCGAACAACGCCGAGGATGCATAACCGACCACCCGCGCTACCTGGGCATCGTCGTAGCCAGCGCCGATCAGCACCCGGCGCGCGGCGTTGGCACGATTGGCCGACAGCTCCCAGTTGCCGAAACCGCCGGCGCCGGCGAAGGGCTTGGCGTCGGTGTGGCCGCTGATGCTGATCTTGTTCGGTACCGCCTTGATGGTGTCGGTCAGCGTGAACAGGATGTCTTCGAAATAGGGCTGCAACTGAGCGCTGCCCAGGGCGAACATCGGCCTGTTCTCGGCATCGACGATCTGAATGCGCAAACCATCCTGGGTGATTTCGAAGAGGATCTGATCCTTGAAGCGCTGCAACTGCGGATCCTGCTCGACCTTGTTCTGCAATTCCTCGAGCAACAGTTCAAGACGCTCGCGCTCGACCTCCTCGGCCTTGGCTTCGGCCTGCTCGGCATCCAGCTCGGCCGGATCCTTGGGGTCGGTATCGGCCTGTTCGCCCGGCGAATCCTTGGGCTGGTCGTTGAGGGTGCGATCCGGCGACGGTGTCGGTGAGCCACCCAGGTCGATCACATAGGGGCTGGCACTCTCGGAAAAACCGATGGGATCCTTGAAATAGCCGGAGATCAGTTTCTTCTGCTCCGGGGTTGCCGAGGACATCAGCCACATCACCATGAAGAAGGCCATCATGGCCGTGGCGAAGTCGGCGAAGGCGATCTTCCAGGCACCACCGTGGTGGCCCCCAGCGACCTTCTTGACCCGCTTGACGATGATCGGCTGGTTGTTTTCCATGGTGCTTAGTTCCCGCGCATTGCCTGTTCAAGCTCACTGAAGCTTGGGCGGTGCGCCGGGTAGAGGGTCTTGCGCGAGAACTCAACCGCCAGCGACGGCGGCATCCCGGAAGCAGAAGCGACCAGGCCCGCCTTGATGGCTTCGTAGACGTTCAGCTCTTCCTTGGCGTCGTGCTCGAGCGCAGAGGAGAGTGGCCCGAAGAAGCCATAGGAGGCGAGAATGCCAAGGAATGTACCGACCAGCGCGGTGCCGACCTTCTCGCCGATCTGCGCGTTATCCGCTTCGGCGAGGATCGACATGGTGATCACGATACCCAGTACTGCGGCGACGATCCCCATCGCCGGCATACCGTCGGCGATCTTGGCCACGGCATGGGCGGGATGCTCGAGTTCCTCCTTGAGGCCAACCAGCTCCATGTCGAACAGCCCTTCGAGCTCGTGGGGCGCCATGTTGCCCGAGGACATGATGCGCAGGTAATCGCAGATGAACGCGACCATCCGCTCGTCGCCCAGCACCGCGGGGTATTTGCTGAAGATCGGGCTGGCGGCGGGATCCTCGAGATCGGCTTCGATGGCCATCATGCCCTCGCGACGGGCCTTGTTGAGAATCTCGTGGAGCAGGCGCAGCACTTCCAGGTAGTAATCATGGGTGAAGCGCGACTTGAACATCTTCAACGACTTTTTGAAGACGGTCATGAACATGCTGCCCGGGTTGGCCTGCAGGAACGCCCCCAGCGCGGCACCGCCGATGATCAGCACTTCGAAAGGATGCACCAGGGCCATGAGATGGCCGCCAGACGCGACAAAACCGCCGAAGACGCAGGCGAAGACAACGATGATGCCGATGATTTTGGCCATAGAAAAAACTTACGAAAGTGAAAAGAAAGGGTGGGCGCGCGAAACAACCCTTCTCCTTATCGGAAGAGATGCGCGAGACTATAGTCAGTTAAGTCTAAAAAAAGCCATTTTGGCATATCCCCATGGTCGCAAGCACGCCGTTACCGCGCACCCTCGAGGCCTGGCTCAAGCAGTTGGACGGCCAGGTACTGCCCATTGCGACCCGGCATCACCAGCAGGTGCGCCGCGCACTGGCGGACAGCCGCCGCTCGCTGCGCGAGATCGCCGACCTGATGCAGGATAGTCCGGCGCTGGTGCTGTGCGTACTGCGTGAAGCCAATCGCAAGGGCGATAACTTGGGGGAGGCGGCGGAAAGCCTGGAGACGGCGCTCAATCGCCTGGGCCTCAAGCGCGCCGAGGAGCTGCTGATACGGATCCCCGCCAAGGCGGTCGCCGACATTCCCCAGCCGTTGCGTCAGATCCAGCTGATCAGCCAGCACGCCGCGCAGCAGGCCAATGGTCTGTTCGCCGCGCGCCTTGCCAGGCTGTGGCAGGAAATCCACTGGGGCAGCCTGCTGTTCCTTTCTCCCGTGTGGGTGCTGCTGGCGGCCTACCCCCAGCTCTTCGACGCCTGGGAGCAGCGCGTGCTGATCAAGGGCGAGCCGCCTGTTCGCGTCGAGCGCGAGCTGCTGGGCATCCCGCTGTTCGAGCTGTGCCTGGCACTGGCCGAGCAGTGGCGTCTGCCGGCCTGGATCATTCAGGGCTATCGGTTGCTGGTCAGCGACCGGCGCCTGCTCGCCAAGGCACTGCGCCTCGCCCGCCAGCACGATGATCCGCTGCGCCAGCAGCAGGAACTGGATGCCGATCCAACCCTGCAGCGCTGGCTTACCCAGCCGGCCAACAGCATCCTGCTGGCCAATGTGCTGGCCGTGTCGGCGCACAATGCCTGGAGCGGCGGCCATACCCGACGCTGGCAACGGCTCAACAGCCTGTACCTGCAGATGCCCTTGCCGCAGCTGCATCAGCATATTCACCAGAATGCCGTGCAGAGCGCGCGGCAACTGGACATTTCCGGCCTCTGGCATCCTGCCGAGGCGCTGCTGTGGCCCTGGAACGTGCGGCACTTCGAGGTCGCCAAGCCAGGGCCGGCTACCCAGCCCGACGAGTGGCGACAATGCTGTACGCAACTGCTCGCCCAGCCCAGCGCATTCAGCAACGTGCAACAGCTCACCACCTGTGCACGCCAGGCGCTGCAGGCGACCGGCCTGTCACGCCTGCTCATGCTGCTCGCCGACCGCAACCACAGTCGCCTGCAACTGCAGCAGCACGCGGGCGTCGATGCGAGTGCCAGCGGCCTGGCCATCGACCCGGCACCAAGCCAGGTGTTGCGCCGCCTGTTGCAGGCCCCGGCACAACTGCGCCTGACGCCCGCCAATATCGCTCAGTTTTCCGCGCTGCTGCCCGGCGACCTTAAAGCCCTGATGCCCAGCGAGCACCTGCTGATCCGCTCCCTGGCGAGCAATGATCGGGTGGTGATGATCCTGCTCGCCGATCTGCACGGCAAGCCGATCAGCGATACCACCCTGCATGCCTTCGCCAAGACTGCACAATGCATCGAGCGCGCTCTGGACACGTTCAGCAAGCGCAGCCGCTGAGTATCGGCATTATTCCCGGCCCCGGCTGCGCTACAATCGCGTTCCCACTTTTGCCAACGAGGCCCATATGACAGCCTTCGATGAACTGCCGCTGGTCATCGAGCCGGCGGATCTGGCTACGCGACTGCAAGAACCCAGCCTTATTCTGGTCGACTTGAGTAGCAGCGCTCGTTATCAGGCCGGGCATATTCCCGGCGCCCGCCTTGTCGACAGCAAACGTACGCAACGGGGCAGGCCCCCGGCCCCCGGCCTGCTGCCCGAGCGGGCGGCGCTGGAGCAGTTGTTCGGCGAGCTTGGTCATCACCCGGACGCCACCTACGTGGTGTATGACGATGAAGGTGGCGGCTGGGCCGGGCGCTTCATCTGGCTGCTGGATGTGATCGGCCACTCGCGCTACCACTTCCTCAACGGCGGACTGACCGCCTGGGAAGCGGAACAGCGCCCACTCAGCCAGGATGTCCCCGAGCCGAAAAGCACGCCGGTGCAACTGTCGCTGAGTGACGAGCCAACCGCCAGCCTGGACTACCTGAAGGCGCGCCTGGGTGCCGATGACCTGGCCATCTGGGACGCACGCTCGCTGGAGGAATACCGCGGCGAGAAGGTCCAGGCAGCCCGGGGTGGTCATATTCCCGGTGCCATTCACTTCGAGTGGACAGCCGGCATGGACCCCGCGCGCGGCCTGCGCATCCGCGAGGATATCGACCAGCAGTTGAACCGGCTGGGCCTGAGCGCCGACAAGGAAATCATCACCCACTGCCAGAGCCACCGCCGCTCCGGCTTCACCTATCTGGTGGCCAAGGCCCTGGGCTATCCGCGGGTCAAGGCCTATGCCGGATCCTGGAGCGAATGGGGCAACCTTCCCGATACACCCGTCGAACAGTGAGTGCGACCCGACTGTCCACCTGTCATGCGCCCGGCGCTGAACGCCGGGCTGCCAAGGAATATAGATGAAACAACGCCTGTTTATCCTCAGCCAGTACCTGACCCCGCACCACCTGCTGTCGCGCCTGATCGGCCAGGCAGCCGAATGCCGGGCGCCCTGGTTCAAGAACCGCCTGATCACCTGGTTCGCCAGGCAGTACCAGGTCGACATGAGCGAGGCGCAGATCGAGGACCCGACCGCCTTCGAGCACTTCAACGCATTCTTCACCCGCGCCCTGAAGGAAGGCGCCCGCCCGCTGGACAACCTGCCAGGCGCGGTGCTCTGCCCTGCCGACGGCGCCGTCAGCCAGCTCGGCCGCATCGAACATGGCCGGGTGTTCCAGGCCAAGGGCCACAGCTACAGCGTGACCGAGCTGCTGGGCGGCGACAGCGAGCGCGCCGCGCCCTTCATGGGTGGCGACTTCGCGACCGTCTACCTGTCTCCCAAGGACTACCACCGCGTCCATATGCCGCTGGCCGGCACCCTGAAGGAAATGATCTACGTGCCTGGCCGCCTGTTCTCGGTGAACCAGACCACCGCCGAAAACGTTCCCGAGCTGTTCGCACGCAACGAGCGGGTGGTCTGCCTGTTCGATACCGAGCGCGGCCCAATGGCCGTGGTACTGGTTGGCGCGATGATCGTCGCCTCGATCGAAACCGTCTGGGCCGGCCTGATCACGCCGCCCAAGCGGGAATTGAAGAGCGTGCGCTACGACGAGGCCGCCCGGGCACCGATCAGCCTCGAGAAAGGTGCGGAGCTGGGCCGCTTCAAGCTCGGCTCCACCGCCATCGTGCTGTTCGGCCCGGAACAGGTGAAATGGGCCGCGGAACTGGGTGCCAACAGCCCGGTGCGCATGGGCCAATTGCTCGGCCAGTGAACCCGCAGCCTGGCCTGCAGCCTTTGCCATCAGTGGCGCAAAGGCTGCGACGATGGCCAGATGCTGCTAGAGTCGCTTCACGATTAACGAACGATTCGCTCGCATGCTGGCGCCGGAGTAAGAAAGTTTGATGGATAAACAGAGCCCCCACCTTTTGCTCCGCGTCCCGACGCCGACCAAGCAGGGCCTGACTTTCTGCGACGCCACGCCACGTGACCTGAAGCGCTGGATCGCCGGCCTGCCCAAGGCCAATATCGGCGAGACCGCACGCCAGCTGTACCAGGCGTTGATCGAACTCAACCAGTTGCTGACCGCTTCGGAAAACCGCTTGCAACTGTTGGAGTTGCTGCGACCCGAGGTGTATTTCGTCTGCCAGCACCTGGAGCGTCACTTCCTCAACCAGGCGATCGTCCTCGACGAACGCCCACGCAAAGTGGCCAACCTGTGCCAGGCCCTGCAGAATCACCTGGCGATTGGCTACAAACTGATCATTTCGCGCCTCGCACCGCAGCCCAGCCGCGAGCGCAACCCACTGCTCGGCACTGCGCTGCAGCGTGCCGTTCACAGCCTCAATGGGCCATTGATCCGTACCAGCCAGTTGTATTGCCCGGTTCCCGAGGGGTTGTGGCTGGAGCTGCACCAGCTCTACCTGATCGCGCGCCAGCAGAACCTGCACAAGCTGGTGATCCGCGACCCGCTGGCCCGCCATACGCAGGGATTGAGTGTCGAGCAGAACTACATCGTGGCGCTGCTGATCGGCTGTTCGCGCTGCAACCAGATGCGCCAGGGCGCCATTGCCCGCCTGGCCGAGGCGCTGGAGGCGTGGAGCCCGCTGGTCAATCTGCAGGCAGGAGCGGATCCGTCGAGCATCTTCGCCGTGGCGCCACAGCTCGACGGCCCGCCACGCTATACCTCGCTGTTCCAGCCGAGCGAGCTGCAGAATGCCCTGGGTATCGATCCTACACCGCTGGTCGACGCCATCAAGGATCATCTGCAACGGCTGCCCGAGGAACGACGCCAGTCCCGCCTGCAGGTGCCGGAAGGTTTCACCCTCGACATGCTGCAGCACGCGGCGGCCGCCTGGGGCGACATTTCCGAGCGTACCTTCCAGCGCACCCAGGGTAACGGGAGCATGACCCTGTGTATCGGCATGAGCGCGTTGAACTACTACCTGGCCAACGGCAAGGTATTCAGCGAGCTGCTCAAGCAGCCGGTGGACACCACCGCGTCGTTCAAACCCGTCAGCGGCGAACCGGATATCTGGTCCAGTGCCCCGGACGCCCAACGCAGCTCCGAGTGGGAGCACGGCCTGCCGTTCGAGGAAATCGAATACCGCAAGCCGGTCGATGAGCAGGAGCCGTCGCCGTCCGCCGCAGGCGAAAACTACCCGAGCCATACCCTGGCGATCGTCAACCACAGCCCGGGGGGCTACTGCCTGTCATGGCCCAAGGAAGTGCCCAACCAGTTGCAGGCCGGCGAACTGCTCGGCATTCGCGACACCCCCCAGCAGGGCTGGAGCGTTGCCGTGGTGCGCTGGATCCGCCAGGTGCGCGGTGGCGGCACGCAGATGGGCATCGAACTGATCGCCCCGCACGCACAGTCCTGTGGCCTGCAACTGGTGCGCAAGGCCGAGCAGAACAGCCAGTACCTGCGCGCCCTGCTGCTCCCGGAAATAGCCGCCATCTCCCGGCCGGCGACGCTGATCACCCCCCGGCTACCATTCCAGGAAGGCAGCAAGGTGCTGATCAACATCAACGGTAAGGAACGTCGCGCGGTGCTGAGCCAGAAACAGACCAGCACCGGCAGTTTCAGCCAGTTCGAATATCACGATCTGGAGCAGAAAATCGCGGATCACGCGACCGCCGTCACAGCCACCGGAAGCCACCGGCCGGCCGGGGAGGAAGATTTTGACTCACTCTGGAAGTCGCTGTAGATTGCGAAAAAATCCCCTGCCTTATTCTGCTGCCTCATCGCAGACTCGATCTCGCTAATGGCCATCGAAAAGAAAACCATCCGCCTGCTGATTCTCGAAGATTCGCAGAACGAGGCCGAGCGCCTCGTCAGCCTGTTCCGCAATGCCGGCAATGCAACCCGCGTACACCGCCTGATCTCCATCCAGGACCTGCTGGAGACCCTCAAGCACAATTGGGATCTGCTGATCTGCGCACCCGTCAGCGAATGCCTGGAGCCCCGCGAGGCGCTCTCCTGCATTCGTCGTCAGGGCAAGGACATTCCGGTCATCCTGCTGCTGGCCGACAACGAGCCCGACAGCGTCACCGAGGCGCTGATGCTGGGCGCTCAGGATGCGTTGCCTCAGGGCGAAGACGAGCGCCTGGTGCTGGTGGCCCGTCGCGAGCTGGTCAACCTCGAGGAACGCCGCGCCCGCCGCGCCGCCGAAGTGGCCCTGCGCGAAGCGGAGAAGCGCTGCCAGCTGCTGCTGGACAGCTCGGTGGATGCCATCGCCTATGTGCACGACGGCATGCACATCTATGCCAACCGCGCCTACCTCGAGCTGTTCGGCTTCGACGACGCCGAAGAACTGGAAGGCCTGCCGATGATCGACCTGATCGGCAGCGCCGACCAGGGTGCCTTCAAGGACTTCCTGAAAAACTATCAGCATCTGGACGATCACGAGTTGTCCTGTGCAGGTGTGCGCACCGACGAAAGCACGTTCTCGGCGCGCGTCACCCTCTCTCCTGCAGCCTACGACGGCGAACCCTGCATCCAGGCAGTGATCCGCGCCGAGAGTGGCAATGCCGAACTGGAAGAGAAGCTGCGAGAGATCAGCAGCCTGGATCTGGTCACCGGCCTATATAACCGCGCCCACTTCATCGAGCTGATGGATACCGCAGCGCACCGCGCGGTCAACGACGAACAGCCGGCGAGCCTGGCCTACATTCGCGTCGATCGCTATGCCGCCCTGCTTGCCGAAATGGGCCTTGGCGCCATCGATCTGCTGCTGACCGATCTCGCCGGCATGCTGCGCACGCATTTCCCGCAGGATGCCCATCTGGCGCGCTTCGGCGACGATGTGTTCGCCGTTCTGCAAGCGGGTATGACACCGCAGCAGCAGCGCCCGCAACTCGAGGCCCTGCTGCGCAAGGCCGAGACGCACCTGTTCGACATCAACGGGCGCACCGCGCAGACCACCCTGTCGATCGGCGTCGCCGGCCTCAACGAGACAACGCCCAAGGCAGGGGAAGTGATCGATCGCGCGCAACGCTGCGCCGATCAGATCGACGAGCCGGGTACCCTCAAGCTGTTCGACCCGGCCGAGGAACTGGCCGCGGCAGCCAGCCGCGGCAGCGTGGTGGCCATGGTGCAGCAGGCGCTGGAACAGAACAGCTTCCGCCTGTTGTTCCAGCCGGTGATCAGCCTGCGTGGCGATGAACACGAGCACTACGAGGTGCTGCTGCGCCTGCTCAGTCCCTCCGGCCAGGAAGTCCCGCCGGGAGAATTCCTCGCCGTGGCCAGGGAAACGGGGCTGGGTGAAAGGATCGACCGCTGGGTCATCCTCAGTTCGATCAAGCTGCTCGCCGACCACCGCTCAAAAGGGCACGCGACACGTCTGTTCGTGCACTTGTCCAATGCCAGCCTGCAGGATCAGACACTGCTGCCCTGGCTCAGCGTCGCCCTGAAAGCCGCGCGTCTGCCGTCCGATGCCTTGGTGTTCCAGTTCAGCGAGCCGGATGCCATCACCTACCTGAAACAGGTGAAGACGCTGGCGCTGGGCCTCAAGGATCTGCACTGCCACATCGCCCTGAGCCAGTTCGGCTGCGCGCTGAATCCGTTCAATACGCTTCGGCACCTGCCCGTCGACTTCGTCAAGGTAGATGGCTCCTTCGCCAAGGACCTGAACGACCCGAGCAATCAGGAAGCGCTGAAGACCATGCTGGCCAGCCTGCACGGCCAGGCGAAACTGACCATCGTGCCGTTCGTGGAATCCGCCAGCGTGCTCGCCACGCTGTGGCAGGCCGGCACGAGCTACATCCAGGGTTACTACCTGCAGGGCCCGAGCCAGGCGATGGACTACAACTTCTCGTCAGACGAATGAAGCCGCGGGTAGCCAGGCCACCCCGCGGCAGCCCACTTACTGCCGAGCGTCGCGGTCGCGCATGCCCAGCAGGTAGAGAAGACCATCCAGGCCCAGGGTGGAAATCGCCTGCCTGGCAGACTGCTTGACCAGCGGCTTGGCACGGAATGCCACCCCCAGCCCCGCGATGGCCAGCATCGGCAGGTCATTGGCGCCATCACCGACGGCAATGGTCTGTTCCAGGCGCAAGCCTTCCTTATGCGCCAGCTCACGCAGCAGGTCAGCCTTGCGCTGCGCATCAACGACGGGTTCGATGGCGACACCGGTAACCTTGCCATCGAGCACTTCCAGCTCGTTGGCGAACACGTAGTCAATGCCCAGCCTGGCCTGCAGCTGCCTGGCGAAGTAGGTGAAGCCGCCGGACAGGATGGCGGTCTTGTAGCCCAGGCGCTTGAGTTCGGCGAACAGGTTCTCGGCACCTTCGGTCAGGCGCAGCGAGGCGCCGATTTCGTCCAGCACGCCGACATCCAGTCCCTTCAGCAGCGCCAGGCGCTCCTTGAAGCTGGCACGGAAATCCAGTTCCCCACGCATCGCCCGCTCGGTAATTGCCGCTACCTGCTCACCGACACCGGCAGCCTTGGCCAGTTCGTCGATCACTTCCGCTTCGATCAGCGTGGAATCCATATCGAACACGGCCAGGCGACGGTGGCGGCGGAACAGGGAATCGGCCTGGAAGGCGATATCGACGTTCAGCTCCTGGGCCACGCGGAGAAATTCGTCACGCAGGGCAGCCGGATCGCTGGGGTCGCCACGAACCGAAAACTCGATGCAGCCCTTGCCCTGCGAGGCCGGCACGCCCAGTGGCACACGCCGAGACAAGCGGTCGATATGCTCGATGTTCAACCCGTACCTGGCAGTGATCGCACTGACGCGCTGCAACTGCTCGGCGGTGACCTGGCGGCTCAGCAGGGTCACGATGTGGCGCGCAGGGCCGCCGGCCGCCCAGCCTTGATAGTCGTCCTCCGACAGCGTCGTGAAGCGCACCTGCTGGTCGAGCCCCTGGGCGGTGCCAAGAATCTCCTCGCGCAACGAAGCGGCGTGCCCGCCATCGGCAATTTCCACCAGAATGCCGAATGACAAGGTGCCGTGGATGACCGCCTGGCCGATGTCGAGGACATTCACGCCACCTCGGGCCAATACGCCGGTGATGGCCGCCGTGAGGCCGGGCCGATCCTCACCGGTCATGTTGATCAGAACGATTTCGCGCAAAGCGTACTCCGGAGCTCGCAGGACTATGAACGGTCTGCCGAACGGCGATGTGCAGCAGGGCCGGTGAAAAACCCGCATTCTAACCACTTTCAAGGCTTCCCGAACACGCGCGGCGCTTTGCCCTGCGCAGGTCGCTCGCTATACTGCGCCGCATCTCCAGTCGACAAGAGCCGAGCTCTGTGAACCGGCCCGCCCCCGTAAAGCCCGATAACTTCTTCCTTCTGCTGTTCCGTGCATTGCGCCAACGTCGCGTGCCGCTGGCATTGCGCATCGTCAGTCACAGCTTGCTGCTGGTGGCCATGGCGCTGGTGATCTATGCCTGGGTGATCGGCATGCAGTTCAAGCAGGCCATGCAACAGCAGGCAGAAGCCCTGGGCAGCAGCCTGATCACGCAGACGGCAGCCTCGGCGACCGAGTTGCTGGTGTCCAACGACATCCTCAGCCTCAACGTGCTGCTGGGCAACCTGGTGAAGAACCCGCTGGTGGCCCACGCCGCCATCTACAGCGTCGACAACCGTATTCTCGCGGAAGCCGGCACGCGCCCGAGCAAGAGCATGCTCGGCGAAACCGAAGGCCTGTACTCCACGCCCATCACCTTCCAGGAGGTGATGGCCGGGCAGTTGCGCATCAGCCTGGACATGCAGCAATTCCAGCAGCCGATGACCATCAGCCTGCAAAGCATGGGGATCCTCAGCCTGATTCTGCTGGCGCTGACCCTGTCATTGAGCCTGCGCCTTGGCCGGCAAATCTCCACGCCGCTGATGCAGATGCGTGTCTGGTTGCGTGATCCAGATGACTACGCCCCAGGCGCCAATCGCCAGGACGAAATCGGCGATCTGGCGCGCCACATGCAAGCCCGCCTGGCGCCGGTAAAGCCAGAGCCGAAAGCGGAAGTGGAGCCTGAATTCGACGACCTCGACGATCTGGACGAGCAGTTCCGGCACGACGAGGACGACGAAGAACCGGATCGTCGCGACGACCCGCCATTCCAGGTCCGTAACCTGCGCGACAGCCGTTTCGATGCCGACGACTACGACCCACCAAGCCGCGGGCCTGACGATGACGACGATGCCTTCGCCGATCTCTATGAGCACGACGAGACGCCCGCCCACGGCACTCCGGCAGCACCTGCTGCGCCGCAGAAAAGCGCCGTGCTGGCCGTCCAACTGGGCGCACAGGAACAATTGCGGCGATTGCCGCGCACGCGCCTGATGGAGCTGCTGCAGAGTTACCGCAATTGCCTGGACAAGGCCGCGACGCTGTACAAGGCACAGCTGTATACCCTCAACGATGGCAGCAGCCTGATGCTGTTCCATCATCAGGACAGCCAGGACGACTACCTGACCCACGCCATCTGCTGTGGGGAACTGCTACGCGCCCTGGGCCACGCCCTGCAGATCGAGGTTGCCGACAGTGGCATCACCCTGCACCTGCAGCTCGGTCTGACCCTGGGCGAGGGACTGCGGGGGCTGAGCCAGGGCGACCTGCTGCTGAGCGAAACCGCGCAGGATGCCCTGGCCCTGTCCCAGCACAGCCGTAACCTGCTGCTGGTCGAACGCCGCGTCGGCGAGGATGCCACCCTGCGCCAACGCGCCCGCATCCGCGCCATCGCCAGCCCCGAGGGCGCCAGCTGCGTGGAGCGCCTGCTCGATCCGTATCCGGCGCTGCTCGAACGGCAGATGGCCAAGCTGCGCGAAGAACGCTAGGCACCCGTCCACGATCTGCTACATGCCCCCTGCAGACGTCATCCCGCAGGGTGGATGACGCTCTTTTCATCCACCATCGCGATAACTAAGCGGTGGAGAGGTCGGGCCGCGTAGCCGAAGCGTCGTCCATCCTACGAATACCCGTTACCACCGTTGAACACACCAGTGGTCGCGTCCGCCCTATCTCCCAGGGTTCTGTCAGGCACCATCGGGCACCTGTGAAAAGGCCGGCGCAAGGCCGGCCGTTTTCCCGCGCGAAGCGATCAGAGCTTGGCGATGGACACCTCAGTGGACTTGACGAACGCGATCACTTCGCTGCCCACGCCCAGTTCCAGCTCGCGCACGGAACGGGTGGTGATCACCGAGGTGACGATGCCGGCGGCGGTCTGTACGTCGATCTCCGACAGCACGTCACCTTCGACGATTTCCTTGATGGTGCCTTTGAATTGGTTACGGACGTTGATGGCTTTGATGGTCATGGTGAGTCTCCTAGGGTAGCAATTGGCCCCGGCAGGGGCATGAAGTCAGGGTTAGAGTGCCCAGCGCAATTGCGTCGGGAGGGGTGAAACGGGATCCGGCTGCGGTGGCAGCGCGGGCAGTTGCAGAACACGGTTGAGCACCTCGGCCTCCAGCGAAGCGAGGCGTGCCGAGCCCTTGTTGCGAGGGCGCGGCAGGTTCACCTGCAGATCCAGGCCAACCTGTCCGTCTTCGATCAGGATGACCCGGTCGGCGGTCGCCACGGCTTCGCTGACATCGTGGGTGACCAGCAGCACGGTGAAGCCGTGCTTCTGCCACAGGCTCTCGATCAGTTGCTGCATTTCGATTCGGGTCAGGGCATCCAGGGCACCCAATGGCTCATCGAGCAGCAGCAGGCGGGGCTCATGGATCAGGGCACGGGCCAGGGCCACGCGTTGCTTCTGGCCGCCGGACAATGCCGCCGGCCACTCGTCGGCACGCTCGCCGAGACCGACCGCTTCCAGCACCTGCTGGGCCTTGGGTCGCCAGTCTCCGGTAAGGCCGAGACCGACGTTGTCGATCACCCGCTTCCAGGGCAGCAGCCGCGCTTCCTGGAACATCAGGCGGGTGTCCTCGCGGGTCGCCGCCAACGGGCCATTGCCGGCCAGCAGCTCGCCACCGCTGGGCTGGTCGAGGCCAGCGAGCAGCCGCAGCAGCGTGCTCTTGCCGCAGCCACTGCGCCCGACCACGGCGACGAACTGGCCCGAAGGAATGCGCAGGTCGATGTCCTTGAGCACCTGACGCTCGCCGAAGGATTTCTGAATGCCGCGAATGGTCAGCGGCGTGCCCCGCTGGAGGCTGTGCAAGGCCGTCATCTTGCACCTGCCTTGGCCTGGTAGGCCGGATGCCAGCGTAACCAGATACGTTCCAGCCCCCGGGCAGCGACATCGGCCAGCTTGCCCAGCACTGCGTACAGCAGGATCGCCAGCACCACCACGTCGGTCTGCAGGAATTCACGGGCGTTCATCGCCAGGTAACCGATGCCGCTGCTGGCGGAAATGGTTTCGGCGACGATCAGGGTCAGCCACATCAGGCCGAGGGCGAAGCGCACACCGACCAGGATCGATGGCAGCGCACCGGGCAGGATCACCTGGCGGAACAGCGCGAAGCCGGATAGACCATAGCTGCGCGACATTTCCACCAGTGCCGGGTCGACGTTGCGGATGCCGTGGTAGGTGTTCAGGTAGATCGGGAACAGGGTGCCGAGGGCGACCAGAAAGATCTTCGCACTCTCGTCGATGCCGAACCACAGGATCACCAGCGGAATCAGCGCCAGGTGCGGCACGTTTCGGATCATCTGCACCGAGCTGTCGATCAGGCGCTCGCCCCATTTCGACAGGCCGGTGATGAAACCCAGGGCCAGGCCGATGCCGCCGCCGATGGCGAAACCAACCCCTGCGCGCCAGCCGCTGATCGCCAGGTGGGTCCAGATCTCGCCGCTGGACAGCAGCTGCCAGCCTGCCTCGAACACCGCGCTGGGCGCCGGCAGAATGCGCGTGGACAGCAGCCCCAGGGCGACCGAGCCCTGCCAGGCGACCAGCAGCGCCACGGGCAGTGCCCAGGGCGCCAGGCGCAGGGCCAGGCGATGGAAAGACGTGTCGCTCATTTCATACCTCAACAATCATCACGGGATGGCCGGGCATCCACGCCCGGCCGTGTTTCAACTGGCCGACGCCGCCTTGGGCAGGATGTCGTTGGCGACCATTTCACCGAACGGGCTCACGTAGCCCGCACCTTCCGATAGCGCCGGACGGTTCACATCCAGGTGCGGGAACAACAGTTCGGCGACCCGATAGGACTCTTCGAGGTGCGGGTAACCGGAGAAAATGAAGGTATCGATGCCCAGGGCGGCGTATTCCTTGACCCGCTCGGCGACCGTCGGGCCGTCGCCGACCAGCGCCGTACCGGCACCGCCGCGCACCAGGCCGACGCCGGCCCACAGATTGGCGGACACTTCCAGATTGTCCTTGCTGCCACCATGCAGGGCGGCCATGCGTCGCTGGCCGACCGAGTCGAAACGCGCCAGGGACGCCTGGGCACGGGCGATGGTGTCGTCGTCGACGTGGGCGATCAGCTTGTCGGCGGCTTTCCAGGCCTCATCAACGGTTTCCCGGACGATCACGTGCAGGCGGATGCCGAAGCGCACTTCGCGCCCCTGGGCGGCGGCTTTCTCGCGCACTGCGGCAATCTTCTCGGCCACCGCAGCGGGTGGTTCGCCCCAGGTCAGGTACAGCTCGACCTGTTCGGCGGCGAGATCCTGCGCGGCTTCCGAGGAGCCACCGAAGTACAGCGGCGGACGCGGTTGCTGGACTGGCGGGTAAAGCAGCTTGGCGCCCTTCACCTGGATGTGTTTGCCGTCGTAATCGACCACTTCGCCTTCCAGCACGCGACGCCAGATGCGGGTGAATTCGACGGATGCCTCGTAACGCTCGGCGTGGGACAGGTTCAGGCCGTCGCCCGCCAGTTCGTCCGGATCACCGCCGGTGACCAGGTTGAACAGTGCACGGCCGCCGGACAGGCGATCCAGGGTCGCCGCCTGGCGGGCGGCCACGGTCGGGGAAATGATGCCCGGACGCAGCGCGACGAGGAACTTCAGGCGCTGGGTCACCGGGATCAGCGACGCGGCGACCAGCCAGGAATCCTCGCAGGAACGGCCAGTGGGAATCAGTACGCCGCCGAAACCGAGGCGGTCGGCAGCCTGGGCGATTTGCTGCAGATAACCGTGGTCGACGGCACGGGCCCCTTGCGAGGTACCGAGATAATGGCCGTCGCCGTGGGTCGGCAGAAACCAGAAGATGTTCAGACTCATGGAGTGGTCTCCTTGGGATGGGATCGCTGCGCGGCCCGTGGCCACGCAGCTGAATGCCTTACTGCTGGGCTTTCTGAGCGGCCGCGTGGGAAGCCGGCGGCCCATCTGGCCGAGCCCAGATCACATCCTTGATGCTCAGTTTCCTGGGGATCAGCTTCAGCTCGGTGAAGGTGTCGGCGATCTTCTGCTGCGCCGCCACCACCTCCGGGGTCAGAAGCGCGGCACCGTAGCCCTGACGCTTGACGGCAATGGCGGTGATGTCCCGCGGCAAGCCGAGCAGAGGGGCGACCTGGTCGGTGACCTTTTCCGGGTCGGCCTTGGAGTCTTCGCCCACGGCACGCACTTCTTCGATCAGCGCCTGGAGGACTTGCGGATTCTTCTCGGCATAGGATCTGGTGGCGAGGTAGAACTGGTGGTTGTCGACCAGGCCTTCGCCATCACGCAGGGTACGTGCCTGCAACTGCTGTTCGGCGGCCGCCTGGAAGGGATCCCAGATGACCCAGGCGTCGACGCTGCCACGCTCGAACGCCGCACGGGCATCGGCCGGCGGCAGGTAGACGGGCTGGATATCGCTGTATTTGAGACCGGCATCCTCCAGGGCACGCACCAGCAGGTAGTGCACGTTGGAGCCCTTGTTCAAGGCGACCTTCTTGCCCTTCAGCTCGGCCACCGACTTGAGCGGCGAGTCCTTGGGCACCAGAATCGCCTCGCTGTGCGGCGCTGGCGGCTCGTAGGCGACATAGAGCAGATCGGCACCGGCCGCCTGGGCGAACACCGGCGGCGTTTCACCGGTCACCCCGAAGTCGACGGAACCGACGTTGAGCCCTTCGAGCAATTGCGGGCCACCGGGAAACTCGGTCCATTTGACGTCCACGCCCTTGTCGGCCAGGCGCTTCTCCAGCGTGCCCTTGGCCTTGAGCAGCACCAGGGTGCCGTACTTCTGGTAACCGATCCGCAAGGTCTCGGCCTGTGCGGCGGTAATGGCGCCGAAGGAAATGGCCGCGGCAAACAAGGCGACCAGACTCCGACGCAACGTGATGGTGCGCATGACGCTCTCCCCTGCATTGAGTGTTTGGCCACCTGCTGCCTCGTTATCGGGCCAGTAAGGTGGTTGATGGGCGACGGTCGCCCATGGGAACGTGGGTGAATCCTTCTTCAGGCGCTCCAGCGCCCACTGATCAGGCGATCATTCAACAGCCCCGGCTCGATCGGTTGCGGCCGGCGGTTGAGCGCCTGAATCAGATGCTGCAAGGCGTCATCCAAACGCTGCTCAAGTACCGGCAGCAGATCGGCACCGCTGTCGGTGTAGGCGATCTGGCTGTCATCGGCGAAAACGCCGTGCAGCACTTCCTGGGCTTTGAGCGCCGACAGCACTGGCTTCAGCGCGTAATCCACGGCCAGCATGTGGGCGCTGCTGCCGCCCGTGGCGATTGGCAGCACCACCTTGTGGTGCAGGGCGCGCTCGGGCAGCACGTCAAGCAGGGTTTTCAAGGCCCCGGAAAACGACGCCTTGTACACCGGCGTCGCCACGATCACACCGTCGGCTGCAGCCACGTGGGCCTGCAGGCCCTGGATGCGCGGACTGTCGAAACGGGCGAAGAGCAGGTCCTCGGCCTCGAAGTCGCGAACCTGATAGGTCACCACCTCGACGCCATGGGACTGCAGCCACTGCCGCGCCCTGTCGAGCAGCACGTTGGAACGCGACCTCTGGCTCGGACTGCCGCCCAGCAAAACCACCAACATGGGACGTCCTTACTTGTTAGGTTGCGGGGTGAGGCGCAGGTACGGCTTGACGGCGCGGTAGCCCTTGGGGAAGCGCTGCCTGATCTCGTCTTCGTCTTTGAGCGAAGGCACGATCACCACGTCGTCACCGTCCTGCCAGTTGGCCGGAGTGGCCACCTTGTGGCTGTCGGTGAGTTGCAACGAATCGACCACACGGAGGATCTCGTTGAAATTGCGCCCCGTGCTCGCCGGATAGGTGATGGTCAGGCGAACCTTCTTGTTCGGGTCGATGACGAACAGCGAACGCACGGTGAGGGTGTCGTTGGCATTCGGGTGGATGAGGTCGTAGAGCTCGGACACCTTGCGGTCGGCATCGGCCAGAATCGGGAAGTTGACCGCCGTGTTCTGTGTTTCGTTGATGTCGTCGATCCACTTCACGTGGGAGTCCACCGGGTCCACGGACAGGGCGATGGCCTTGAGGTTGCGCTTGGCGAACTCGTCTTTCAGCTTGGCGGTGAAGCCCAGCTCGGTGGTGCACACCGGCGTGAAGTCGGCCGGGTGGGAAAACAGGATGCCCCACTGGCTGCCCAGCCACTCGTGGAAGCGGATACGGCCTTCGCTGGAGTCCTGTTCGAAGTCAGGGGCGATGTCGCCAAGGCGGATGCTCATGCTGTGTGCTCCTTCAGTGAGTCGTTGCGTGGCGCTCACTATGCTGAGGAACACAGCATATTAAAAAGAATAAATAACGATTTATTTATAACCAAAAAACATTCACGGCGCGAGACCTTGCGCCGCCTCGTCAAGCGCGGGCCTGTGCAGCGATCAGCCAAGCACCCGCGCCGGGTTGCCCGCCACTTTCGCTCCGGCCGGTACATCGCGGGTGACCACGCTGCCAGCGCCGATCAACGCGTCGTCACCGACCGTTACCCCCGGCAGGATCAGCGCCCCGGCACCGATCCAGACGTTGCGACCGATGTTCACCGGCCGGCCGAATTCCAGGCCGGATTCTCGCTCGGCGGGGTCGCGCGGGTGATCGGCGGCGAGGATCTGCACACCGGGGCCGATCTGGGTCTTGTCACCGATGCTCACGGCCACCACGTCGAGGATCACGCAGTTGAAGTTGATGAATACGTCATCACCCAGGCTGAGATTGAAGCCGTAATCGCAGTGGAACGGCGAACGCACCACCACCCCCCTGCCAATCGTCGCCAGGCGTTCGGCCAGTACCTGGGTACGCTCGGCGGGCGACAGGCCAAGGTTGCCGTTGTAGCGCGCCAGCCAGGCGATGGTTGCCGCGCTTTCGGCCTGCAGCTCGGGATCGCTGGCCAGATAGCGCTCACCGATGAGCATTTTGTGTTTTTCACTGAGTGCCATGGCGGATGCTTCCTTCGGGGGATATGCAGTAAGGGAACCTGAAGTCACCCCCGGGGTTCCGCCAATCAGGCCGAGAGGAAATGCCGGAGTGCGGCCCACTGCAGTTCCTCGATCGCCTCGCCCAGTTGCTCGTCGATCTCGCCGAGCCGGGCGTTCTGCGCCTCGTTGAGCCATTGCGGTATATCCCACAGCTCGATTTGCGTCGGCTCATCCTGCAGGTGAGCGAATACCCCGTAGAAATCCTGCAACAATTGGCGGGCCGGCTGCAGGCCGAGCAAGGCGAGCGCCGCCTGGGCGTACTCGAAGGTCGGCACGCCCCAGTTGGCGAAAACCTGCAGCAGGCCACCATTGTAGTAGTCGGCCTGCAGACGCCACAGCGCCACCAGATGGCGATTGCGCAGATCGATCGCCTCGAGATCCCAAGCGGCTTCGTCCAGGCGGCGCAATGCCTGGTCCTGCAAATCGCCCCAGACCAGCTCCGGGGAGTCCCAGCAACTGCCCCCCAGATGGCGCCAGCTGGCGGTGAAGCCAAGGTTTTCCAGGCGATAGTCCTGGCGCTGCGCGGGTGACAGGCTGTCGAGTCGTAGATAGCCACCCTGGGTCAGGGAGAACGCCTGGCCATTGCGCAGGTGAAAGAACACATTCTGCTCATCGAAACTCAAGTGGTCGATCTTCAGAAAGGCGAGTTCGGGATAACGGTGATAGGGCATGAGCCAAGCCTGGAAGTGAGGGTCGGTACCGACCATGCCAGAGCTCGGCGCCGCTGAACACCGGAAAAACTCGAGAAGGCGATCGTCGATATCGCTGGCGAGGGCCGCCGCTTGGCTGGCAGAGACGAAAAATGGCCAGGAGCCATTTATGGCATCGCCCGCGCCGACGGCCTGCCGGGTGGCCGCCGGGACGGCAGGCAAAAAAAACCGGGCTGACGCCCGGCAATGATTCCACCACGAGGAATAAAAAGGACGGGGCAAGCCATGCTTGGCCCCGCCAGAAAGGGTTACAGCAGTGGCAGGCTGTAGCTGACGATCAAGCGGTTCTCGTCCAGATCGGTCGTGTCATTGCCACGCTGAGAAGCATTACGCCAGGAGAAGCCCAGCCCCTTGAGGGAGCCCTGCTGGACGGTGTAGTCCAGGCGGAAATCACGCTCCCATTCCTTGTGATCGCCATCCGCCGCGTCGATGTTGTCGCCCTTGAGGTAGGTGACCAGCGCCTTCAGGCCCGGCACGCCCAGGGTGCCGAAGTCGTAGCCGTACTCGGCCAGCCAGGTGCGCTCGCCAGCGCTGGCGAACTTGCCGATCTGCCGGTCGGTGATCAGGTAGGAGGAGGAGCCATCGCCCTGGTTGAGAAATGGAAAATCGCTATTGCCCGACACTTGCTGGTAGCCCGCGCTCAGCGAGTGGCCGCTCAGGCTGTAGGTGAACAGCGCGCTCCAGACACGATTGTCGACCTCACCATTCTTGGTATCGGCGGCATTCCAGTAACCGCTGCTGACGTAACCATCGGCCCGGCCGGCGGCGCTGCCGTTCTTGCCGTCTGAACTGCTGTCGAAATAACGCAGGTCGGTCTTCAGGTTGCCGGCCGGCAGCGCCAGGTTGTGCACCAGGCCGAGGAAGTGCTGCTTGTAGAAGTCTTCGAGGTTGCCGTAGTAGTACTGGGCGGTGAGATCTTTGCTGATCTGGTAGTCACCGCCGGCGAAGTAGAACTTGTTGGTATCGGCAGCTGCCCCGGCACCGCCGATCTTCAGACCGACATCATCGGTGGAAGAACGGGTCTTGCTGTGTTCCAGCTGGCCCGCGGTCAGGGTTAGGCCGTCGATTTCCTTGGAGGTGATCTGCCCGCCATCGAACAGTTGCGGCAGCAGGCGCCCGTCGTTGAAGGTCACGACTGGCAGCTTGGGCTGCAAGGTGCCAACACGCAGCTCGGTTTTGGAGAGGCGGAACTTGGCGGTGGCGCCAGCCTTGCTGTAATCGTCAACAGCGCTGCCGTCGGTTTCCAGTGGGAACAGCTGGCCCGGGGTGCGATCACGGCCGGCTTTGGTGTTGCTGCCGCCCGAATCCAGGCGCAGGCCGTACAGGCCGATCACGTCGACGCCAACGCCCACGGTGCCCTGGGTGAAGCCGGACTGGTAATTGAAGATGAAGCCCTGGCCCCACTCGCTCGCCTCTCCGTTGTTGTTGGCGGTGTTCTTGGTATTACGGTCGATGTAGAAATTGCGCAGGTCGAGTTTGGCCGTGCTGTCTTCGATAAAACCGGCGGCACCGGCCTGTTGCGCCAGTGTGGCGAGGGTGACGGCCAGGGCCAGGGTGGATTTTCTCATGGGTGATGCTCCGGGGCATGGATCGCGAGCTGGCAGGGCCAGGCTCGATAAGCGCTAGTTATTGGCAGATGCAAGGCTAAGCCAAGGCAGATAAAACAAAAAAGAATCAATAATTACTAATAAATTACTTTTTCGAATATGCACCTGGTGTGACGATGTTTCCGTCGGCGATGCGCTTTGTTCGACGCACGGCTCTGGCACGGGTCACGTGGCGCAAGCAGAAAGCCTGCAGAAAGAGCGGCCATCGAGGGGCGCTCAGAACAGTTCCAGTTGGCCACCGATCAATGCACTGAAGTCGTCATCCACGAAGGGCAGGATGGCATCGGCCACCGGCTGCAACTGCCGGGTCAGATAATGGCCGTAGTCGATGGGAGCACGGCGTAGCTCGAGAGGCTCGGGTCCGGCCACGCTCATCACGTAACTGATCCAGCCGCCACTCTGGTACTGCCGCGGGCGCCCCTGCTCATCGTTGTGGGCATCGGCCAGGCGCGCAGCGCGCACGTGGGGTGGCACGTTGCGCTGATAGTCATCGAGCCTGCGGCGCAGACGCTTGCGGTACACCAGCCGCTCATCGAACTCGCCGGCCAGAGTGCCGCGCACGTAGTCGCGCACGTAATCCTGGTAGGGCTGACGCTTGAAGATGCGCAGGTACAGCTCCTGCTGGAATTGCCGGGCCAGCGGCGACCAATCGCTGCGCACGGTTTCCAGCCCCTTGAAGACCATTTCCTCGCGGCCATCGGCCCGGCGGATCAGCCCGGCATAGCGCTTCTTGCTGCCCTCCTCCATACCGCGGATGGTCGGCATCAGGAAGCGGCTGAAGTGGGTTTCGAATTGCAGTTCCAGGGCACTCTGCAAGCCGAACTCGGCCTGCAGGTGCTCGCTCCACCAGGCATTGACCCGCTGCACCAGGCTGCGACCGATGCGCTCGGCGTCCTCCTCGGCATGGGCGCTGCGCAACCAGACGAAGGTGGAGTCGGTATCGCCATAGATCACCGCGTGCCCCTCGGCCTCGATCAACTCGCGGGTGCGGCGCATCACGTCATGGCCGCGCAGGGTGATGGAGGAGGCCAGGCGCGTGTCGAAGAAGCGACAACCACTGGAGCCCAGCACGCCGTAGAAGGCGTTCATGATGATTTTCAGCGCCTGGGACAACGGCGCGTTGCCAGCCCGCTTCGCCGCCTCCCGCCCCTGCCACACGCGTTCGACGATCGCCGGCAGGCAATGCCGGGTGCGCGAAAAACGCGCGCCACGGAAACCGGGAATCGAGTGCTCGTCGTCTGGCTGCCGCAGACCCTCGACCAAGCCCACCGGGTCGATCAGAAAGGTGCGGATCAGCGACGGATAGAGGCTCTTGTAATCCAGCACCAGCACCGACTCGTACAGCCCTGGCCGCGAATCCATGACGAAGCCGCCCGGGCTGGCTTCGGGCGGACGCTCGCCCTGGTTGGGCGCCACGAAGCCCTGGCGATGCATCAGCGGCATGTACAGGTGGCTGAAAGCGGCCACCGAACCACCGCTGCGGTCCACCGGCAGGCCGGTGACCGTGGCCCGCTCGAGGAGGAAGGTGAGCAGCTCGGTCTTGGCGAAGATGCGCGTCACCAGCTCGCAGTCCTTGAGGTTGTAGCGGGCCAGGGCCGGCTTGTCCTCGGCGAACAGGCGGTTGATCTCGTCCATGCGCTGGTAAGGGTTGTCGATCGCCTTGCCCTCGCCAAGCAATTGCTGGGCGACGCTTTCCAGGCTGAAGGACGGAAAGCTCCAGGTGGCCGAGCGCAGCGCCTCGATGCCATCGATGATCAGCCGGCCCGGCGCACTGGCGAAGAAATGCTGCTTGGAACCATGCTCACGCCAGTTCAGCACTTCGCCGCCACGGCCGAGGCGCAGCGGTACGTGCAGGCGCTGGGCGTGCTCGTGCAGCACGCGCAGGTCGAACTGCACCACGTTCCAGCCGATGATGGCGTCCGGATCGAAGCGTTCCAGCCAGCCATTGAGCGCCTCCAGCAAGGCGGCGCGGCTGTCCAAGTAGGCGAGGTCGAAATCGACTTCGCCGTCACGGTTCGGCGGCCCGAGCATGTACACCTGGCGCTGGCCACAGCCTTCCAGGGCGATGGAGTACAGTTCGCCGCGCGCAGTGGTTTCGATATCCAGGGAAACCAGTTTGAGCTGCGGGCGATAGTCCGGTGCCGGCTTCAACTGCACATCGACCAGCACGCCTTCGTCCGTCGGCGTACCGCCGAACAGCACGGGGGCGGTGATGAAACGTTCCATCAGGTAGCGCTCGGGCGGGCGAACATCGGCCTCGTAGACATCCACACCGGCCTGGCGCAGGGTCTGTTCGAGCTGGATCAACGGGCGCTGCTGGCGGCAGTAAAGGCCGAGCACCGGCCGCTGCCGGAAATCGCGCAGTTGCAGCGGACGCAGTTCGATGTCCGTTTCCGTGCCCAGCACGGCCTCGGCACGCGCACGCTGCGCGACGGGAATGAAGGCCACCGAGGTCTGCGGCGGCAGGCGCACGAGACGCGGGCCACCCTCGGTGGACAGCCAGAATTCCACCAGGGTGCCGGCCGGCGTGTCGCGCCAGTGCCGGGTCAGGACGAAGCCCTGCTGTAGATCCACCTGTCACCTCGAATGCCGTTCAGGGTGCGATGTTATCGCGCCTCGTCACGGCCCGCCCGCGCCAAACCTGCACAATGCGGTTAAATGGGCACCCACGTTCTGCGGAGGCGTCTCATGCCACTCGACCCCGATCAGCTGCGACACATCACCACGCGCACACTGGCCCATTACCAGGCCAGCGCCGCAGGGTTTCGCGAAGGCACCCGCGACCATGACGTCAGCCAGAACATCGACGCACTGCTGCGCCACATCGACACGACCGCGCCCCTGAGCATCCTCGACTTCGGCTGTGGCCCCGGCCGCGACCTGCGCAGCTTCGCGGCCCTCGGCCACCGCCCGGTCGGGCTGGACGGCTGCCCGCAGTTCGTCGCCATGGCTCGCGCCGACAGCGGCTGCGAGGTCTGGCAGCAGGACTTCCTGGCCCTGGATCTGCCGCCCGCACGCTTCGACGGCATCTTCGCCAACGCCGTGCTCTTCCATATTCCGAGCCAGGAGCTGCCCCGGGTGCTCAGGGAACTGCATGCCTGCCTGAAACCGGGCGGCGTGCTGTTCAGCTCCAACCCGAGGGGCGACAACCGGGAAGGCTGGAGCGGCGAACGCTACGGCGCCTGGCATGACCTGGAAAGCTGGCGCCAGCTGCTCACGGCCGCCGGCTTCGACGAGCTGGAGCATTACTACCGCCCGGCTGGCCTGCCACGCGACCAGCAGCCTTGGTTGGCCAGCGTATGGCGTCGCGGCGATGCCTGACTCGGTGACTGCTAAAAGGGGCGAAAGCCGCCGTTCGTAGTCTGGTGGGCTGAAGCGGATCGCCGCCCGGCCCACCCTACAGCTGCAAAAAGGCGATAGCGGTCATGTGTAGGATGGACCGGGGCGCGTAGCCGACGCTTCACCTACGCGGCCCGATCCGTCCACCGCTCTACGATCGCGATGGTGGATGAAAAGAGCGTCAGCTACGCGCCCCGATCCACCCTACGTCTGCTTCCGCCTTTTCACGGTCTAGATCTCCACCTGCGTGCCCAGCTCGATCACCCGGTTCACCGGCAGGCGGAAGAAGCTCAGGGAGCTGCCGGCGTTCTTCTGCAGCACGGCGAACAGTCGCTCACGCCACATCGCCATGCCGATGCGCTCGGAAGGAATCACCGTCTCCCGGCTGAGGAAATAGGTAGTGCGCATTGGCGGGCAATCCAGCCCTCGCTCGCTCAGTTGCGCCAGTGCTCGGGGAATGTCCGGCGCCTCGAGGAAGCCGAAGCGCAGGCGCACACGGTAGAAACCCTGCTCGTAGGCATCGAGCTCGAAGCGCTCCGCCAAGGGTACCCGCGGACGGTCCTCGTAAAGCACGGTGAGCATCATCACCCGCTCGTGCAACACCTGGTTGTGCAACAGGTTGTGCAGCAGCGCGTGGGGCACCACGTCGACCCGGCTGGTCAGGAACACTGCGGTGCCGGCGACCCGGTGCGGCGGCTGCAGGGCGATGCTGGCGATGAAGTCGCGCAACACCAGGGCGTGTTCGTCGAGGCGTTCGAGCACCAGCTGGCGACCGCGCTTCCAGGTGGTCATCAGGCCGAACAGCAGGATGCCGACGATCATCGGCACCGCGCCGCCGCCCAGGATCTTCGGCACGTTGGCGGCGAAGAACAGCCCGTCGACCAGCAGGAACAGCGCCAGCAGCGGTACGGCGAGGACTTTCGGCCAGCGCCACAGCAGCAGGATCACCGCCGACACCAGCAGCGTGGTGCACAGCATGGTGCCCGTCACCGCCACGCCATAGGCGCCAGCCAGGCCGCTGGACGACTGGAAGCCGAGCACCAGCAGCACCACACCGATCAGCAGGCAGCCGTTGATCAGCGGGATGTAGATTTGCCCCTGTTCGGCACTGGAGGTGTGCAGGATCTGCATGCGCGGCACGTAGCCGAGCTGGATCGCCTGGCGGGTTACCGAGAAGGCGCCGGTGATCACCGCCTGGGAGGCGATGATGGTGGCCAGGGTCGACAACCCGATCAACGGAATCAGTGCCCAGGACGGCGCCAGCAGGTAGAAGGGGTTGCGCACCGCCTCGGGGTCGCTGAGCAGCACCGCGCCCTGCCCGAGGTAGTTGAGCATCAGACCGGGGAAGGCGAGGAACAGCCAGGCATGCACGATGGGCCGACGGCCGAAGTGGCCGAGATCGGCATACAGGGCCTCCGCGCCGGTGATGGTCAGCACCACCGCGCCCATGACCGTGACCCCGAGCAGCGGGTTGGCGATGAAGAACTGCAAGGCCCAGTAGGGATTGAGCGACAGCAGCACTTCCGGCCGCTGCACGATGCCATGTACGCCCAGCGCACCGAGCACCACGAACCAGATCACCATCACCGGGCCGAACAGGTAGCCGATACGCGCCGTGCCATGCCGCTGCAGCAGGAACAGCGGCACCAGGATCAGCAGCGCCACCGGCACCACCCAGTGATCGATGCCGTCGACCACCAGGCCGACGCCCTCCACGGCAGACAGCACCGAGACCGCTGGCGTGAGCATGCTGTCGCCATAGAACAAGGCGGCACCGAACAGGCCGAGCATGATCAGCACCGTGCGCAGCCGCGGGTGGCTGGCCGCGGCGCGCTGAGCCAGGGCGGTCAGCGCCATGATGCCGCCCTCGCCGCCGTTGTCGGCGCGCAGGATGAACATCACGTACTTGACCGTGACCACCAGGGTCAGTGACCAGAAGATCAGCGACAGGATGCCCAGCACGCTGGCCTGGGACAGACCGACCCCATAATGCGGCGAGAAGATTTCCTTCAGGCTGTACAACGGACTGGTGCCGATATCGCCATAAACGATACCGACCGCGCCGATCAGCAACGCGATGGGTGACGTGCGGGTAGTGGTGGTACTCACGTTCGATTTTCTCTGGAGACTGCAGACGGCCTCAGATATACGCCGCCACGCGTCGGCCGGCAGCGCCGCCTGACGAATTTTTACGGCATTTTTACGCCCGCTCGCCGTTCTTTACGCCAACCTTGCAGCGGGCCATGATCACCATAGCCGAGGACCTGGAAATAACCATGCCTACCGCTGCACCTTCCACGTTGCGTTATCCACAGGGACCGCTGCTGGCCTGCCTGAATGGCCAGGCGAACGAGGACGCCCTGCTCGTCCACGTTGCCGAGCTGGCACGTCAGCGTGGCCGGCCATGGATCGCCGTGGCAGTGGGCGACAGCGCACGCCATCAACGGCTGCGCACGCCGGAGCACCTATGTGAACAACTGGGTGGGCACTACGTACAACTGCCCGGCGATGATCGCGCCGCCCTGCTCATCGACTTCGCCCACGCCCGGCAGGCAGCGGGCCTGTGGTGCAGCGGCGCCGCGCGGCGCTCGTTGGCCAGGTCGTTGCTGCGCAAGGGCGACGGCTTCGAAATTGGCGTCCTCAACCTGCCCGGCAGGCCCACCGATGCCCGTGCACCCAGGCCAGACGCGCCGCTGTCCGACTACCTGCTGGCGATCAGCGCTGCACTGGTCGGCGCGTTGCTGGCCCTGGGCGCCTCGCGCTGGCTCGACCTGCCGAACATTTCCCTGATATTTCTCGCCGCCGTGCTGCTGGTGGCGGTGCGCAGCAGCACCGGACCGGCACTGCTGTGCGCGGTGCTGTCGTTCGTGGCCTACGGTTTCTATTTCCTGCCGCCGACCTGGTCGGTGATGATTCACCGCGAGCAGGACATTCTGACCCTCGGGTTCTTCATGCTGATGGCCCTGCTCACCGGCAACCTCGCCGCTCGTCAGCGCGGGCAGTACCGGGACCTGCAGCAGGCACAGAAACAGACCCGACAATTGCTGCTGTTCGCCGAGCGCCTGAGCAACGCCCGGGATCACGGCGATCTGCTGCAGGCCATGGCCCGCCAACTGGACAGTGCCCCCGGGCAACTGTGCCTGCTGAGCCTGGACGAACGGGGGCGCTGGCAGGCACTGGACGGCAGCCCGGTCGACCTCAGCGAACTGGAGCGAATCAGTGCCGAACACGCCTGGCGAACCGGCCAGCCCCGCGGTTACGACAGCCATAGCCTGGCGCGCCCGCACTGGTGGTGGTGGCCGCTGCTGGAGATCGACCAGCCCCTGGCGCTGCTGGGCGTGCGTACCGGGCAGGGCGACGCGCCGCCCCTTGATCAGCGACGCCTGATCAACGCGCTGCTGCCGCTTCTGAGCAACGCCCTGGCCCGGGTGAAAATCGCCGAAGCACTGGCCCGCTCACGCCTGCACCATGAGACGGAGCGGTTGCGCAATGCCCTGCTGGCCTCGGTATCCCACGACTTGCGGACGCCGTTAACCGCCATGCGCGGCAATATCGAAACCCTGCAACTGTTCGCCGACAGCCTGGATACGGGGGTTCGCGACGAATTGCTGCAGGACACCGGCACCGAGGCCGCGCGCCTGGATCGCTATATCCAGAACCTGCTGGACATGACGCGCCTTGGCCATGGTGCCCTGCGCCTGGAACGCGACTGGGTGAGCGCCGACGACCTGGTCGCCGCCGCCCTGCAACGCTTGCAGCCGGTGCTGCAGCCCCTGCAGGTCAGCCACGACATACCCGCCGACACGCCGCTGCTGTGGATCCAGGGCGCGCTGATCGAGCAGGCGCTGATCAACGTGCTGGAAAACGCCGCGCGTTTCTCGCCGCCTGGCGGCGCTATCACCATTCGCGTGCGCAGCGACGGCGACTGGCTGAGCATCGCCGTGAGCGACCAGGGCCCGGGAATTCCCGAGGACGAGCAAACGCACATCTTCGACATGTTCTACACCGCTGCCCGGGGTGATCGTGGTGGTGGCGGTACCGGCCTGGGCCTGGCGATCTGCCAGGGCATGCTCACGGCTCACGGCGGCAAGGCGAGCGTTGCCTCGGTCGTCGGCCACGGCAGTACGCTGACCCTGCATCTGCCGCTGTCGCAGGCACCCGACGACGAACCATCCGACCCCGAGGCCAGCACCCATGAGTGAAGCGAGCATCCTGCTGGTCGACGACGAGGCGGCGATCCGCAAGTTCTTGCGCATCGGCCTGCAGGCGCAGAACTACCGGGTCATCGAAGCCGACAGCGGCGAAGCGGCCCTGCGCCTGGCGGCGCTGGAGCAACCGGACCTGGTGGTGCTCGACCTCGGCCTGCCCGATCTGGACGGCCAGCAGGTGCTGGCTCGACTGCGCGAGTGGTCGAGCGTGCCAGTGCTGGTGCTTTCGGTCCGCGCCGGGGAAAAGGACAAGGTCATGGCGCTCGACCAGGGCGCCAACGACTACGTCAGCAAACCCTTCGGCGTGCAGGAGTTTCTTGCCCGTGTGCGCGCCCTGCTGCGCAATCGTCCCTCGGCCGAAAGGCCATCGGCAGCATTGGTCAGTGGTCCGCTGCGGGTCGACTTCGCCTTTCGCCGGGTCACCCTGGACGACCAGGACGTCGGCCTGACGCGCAAGGAGTACGCGGTGCTGGAGACGCTCGCCCGGCACCCTGGCATGGTCGTCACCCAGCAACAGCTGCTTCGCGATATCTGGGGGCCGAGCCATGTCGCGCACAGTCATTACCTGCGCATCGTCATCGCCCACCTGCGGCAGAAACTCGGCGACGACCCGGCCGCGCCGCGGCTGATCGCCACTGAAGCCGGGGTCGGCTACCGCCTGGTGGAACAGGATGGCTGAACGGCCGGCGCGGGGACGCCTCTGGTAGACTGCCGCCACAGCCCCCAGCGGAGAACACGATGCCCAAGGTCGGAATGCAGCCGATCCGCCGTTCGCAACTGATCGCAGCGACCCTCGAAGCGGTCGACCAGGTGGGCATGAGCGATGCCAGCATCGCCTATATCGCCCGCCTCGCCGGCGTCTCGAACGGCATCATCAGCCATTATTTCCGCGACAAGAACGGCTTGCTCGAAGCGACCATGCGCCACCTCATGCAGGCGCTCAGCGAAGCCGTCCACGCGCGCTACCGACTGCTGCGCGAGGACACCCCGCAGGCTCGCCTGCGCGCGATCATCGACGGCAACTTCGACGAGACGCAGGTCAGCGGGCCGGCGATGAAAACCTGGCTGGCGTTCTGGGCCAGCAGCATGCATCACCCCTCGCTGCGCCGCCTGCAACGGGTCAACGACCAGCGCCTGTATTCCAACCTGTGCGGGCAGTTCCGCCGCGCCCTGCCACAGCCACAGGCACGCGCTGCCGCCCGGGGCATGGCCGCACTGATCGACGGTCTGTGGCTGCGCGGCGCGCTGTCCGGAGAAAACTTCGATACCCGCCAGGCGGCGCAGATCGCCTATGACTACCTCGACCTGCAACTGGCCAAGGCCGACACCACGCCTGCCTGATCGCCCCAACAACCACCTGCCTGGCAGGCAAGCCGACTCCTACCAAGGCGCTCGATAGCGGCACATGCTGCTTCCTGCGCGTCGGCGACGCACCGAATGATTCCTCCTGAAAAAGCACCGACTGGTCGGATCTGGCTTACGCCTCCTCGCCCCGGATTTTTATTGATTGAACGATCAATAAAAATAAAGTAGGCTGTTTTTTAACCAAATCGGCGGACATGTCTTTTCACCTCGATCACGCCGATCCATCCGCCAGGCCATGCACCGTGCCTGGCCCGATCAGGAGAACGCCCCCATGGCTCGATTCGCAGACCAGAAGCTCTACATAGGTGGCCAGTACGTCGACTCAAGCAGCGGCGCTACCTTGCAAAGCATCAACCCCGCCAACGGCGAGGTGCTGGCGACTATCCAGCGCGCCAGCCAGGACGATGTCGAACGCGCCGTGGTCAGCGCCGAGCAGGGCCAGAAAGTCTGGGCCGCGATGACCGCCATGCAGCGTTCACGCATCCTGCGCCGCGCGGTGGATATCCTGCGCGAGCGCAACGATGCGCTGGCCGAGCTGGAAACCCTCGACACCGGCAAACCGCTGAGCGAGACCCGCTTCGTGGATATCGTCACCGGCGCCGATGTGCTCGAGTACTACGCGGGCCTGATCCCGGCCATCGAAGGCGAGCAGATCCCGCTGCGCGACACCAGCTTCGTCTACACCCGCCGTGAACCCCTGGGCGTGGTCGCCGGTATCGGTGCCTGGAACTACCCGATCCAGATCGCCCTGTGGAAATCCGCTCCAGCCCTCGCCGCTGGCAACGCGATGATCTTCAAGCCCAGCGAAGTCACTTCGCTGACCACCCTCAAGCTGGCCGAAATCTACAGCGAGGCGGGCCTCCCCGATGGCGTGTTCAACGTGCTGACCGGCAGCGGCAGTGAAGTGGGCCAGTGGCTCACCGAGCATCCGCGGATCGAGAAGATTTCCTTCACCGGCGGTACGGTCACCGGCAAAAAGGTCATGGCCAGTGCCTCCAGCTCCTCGCTCAAGGAAGTGACCATGGAGCTGGGCGGCAAGTCGCCACTGATCATTTTCGAAGACGCGGATCTGGACCGTGCCGCCGACATTGCGCTGATGGCCAACTTCTACAGTTCCGGCCAGGTGTGCACCAACGGTACCCGGGTGTTCGTACCGCGCGCGCTGCAGGCACGTTTCGAGAGCAAGGTGCTGGAACGGGTCAAGCGCATTCGTCTCGGCAGCCCGCAGGATGACAGCACCAACTTCGGCCCGCTGGTCAGCTTCGCCCACATGGAGCGCGTGCTCGGCTACATCGAGTCGGGCCGCCAGCAAGGTGCCCGTCTGCTGATCGGCGGCGAGCGGGTGACCACGGGTGAATATGCCAATGGTGCCTACGTGGCACCGACCGTGTTCACCGATTGCCGTGACGACATGACCATCGTGCGCGAGGAAATCTTCGGCCCGGTGATGAGCATCCTCGTCTACGACAGCGAAGAGGAAGTCATCCGCCGCGCCAACGACACCGACTACGGCCTGGCCGCCGGCATCGTCACCCGCGACCTGAATCGCGCGCACCGGGTCATCCACCAGCTGGAAGCGGGCATCTGCTGGATCAACACCTGGGGCGAATCCGCCGCAGAAATGCCGGTGGGCGGCTACAAGCAATCCGGCGTCGGCCGCGAGAACGGCCTGACCACCCTGGCCCATTACACCCGAATCAAATCCGTGCAGGTCGAGCTGGGCGATTACGCCTCGGTGTTCTGACTGCGTTTGCCAGGCGGCGCCAACCGGCGTCCCGGCAGCGCTGCAAACCTGTTGCATGAGCCGGACACGGGCCTGCGATCCGCTTGGCCCAAGGCTCAGCCACCTACCAGGAGGCCACCATGTCCCAAGAATTCGATTACATCATCATCGGAGCCGGCTCGGCCGGCAACGTGCTGGCGACCCGGCTGAGCGAAGACGCCAGCGTCAGCGTCCTGCTGCTGGAAGCCGGCGGTCCGGATTATCGTCTCGACTTCCGTACCCAGATGCCTGCCGCCCTGGCCTTTCCGCTGCAGGGCCGGCGCTACAACTGGGCCTACGAAACCGACCCCGAGCCGTACATGGACAACCGTCGTATGGAATGCGGGCGTGGCAAGGGCCTGGGCGGTTCGTCGCTGATCAACGGCATGTGCTACATCCGCGGCAACGCCATGGATTTCGACAACTGGGCCAAGCAGCCCGGTCTCGAAGACTGGAGCTATCTGGACTGCCTGCCGTATTTCCGCAAGGCGGAAACCCGTGACAGCGGTGCCAACGATTATCACGGCGACAGCGGGCCGGTCAGCGTCACCACACCCAAGGCCGGCAACAACGAGCTGTTCCACGCCCTGGTCGAGGCCGGTGTGCAAGCCGGCTACCCGCGTACCGATGACCTCAACGGTTACCAGCAGGAAGGCTTCGGCCCGATGGATCGCACGGTGACGCCGGAGGGCCGCCGGGCCAGCACGGCCCGGGGTTACCTGGACCAGGCCCGCGAGCGCGACAACCTGACCATCGTCACCCACGCGACCACCGACCGCATCCTGTTCGACGGCAAGCGCGCCAATGGCGTTGCCTACCTGCAGGGCAACGGCAATACGCCGATCATCGCCACGGCGCGCCGCGAGGTAATGCTGTGCGCAGGCGCGATCGCCTCGCCGCAGATCCTGCAACGCTCCGGCGTCGGCCCCGGCGAGTTGCTGCGCAGCCTGGACATCGAGGTGGTACACGAACTACCGGGCGTGGGCGCCAACCTGCAGGATCACCTGGAGGTGTACGTGCAGTACGCCTGCACCCAGCCGGTGTCGTTGTACCCGGCCCTGAAGATGCTCAACCAGCCCGGGATCGGCGCAAAATGGCTGCTGGCCGGCGATGGCATCGGTGCCAGCAACCAGTTCGAGGCCGGCGGTTTCATCCGCTCGCGGGAAGCGTTCGAGTGGCCGAACCTGCAGTACCACTTCCTGCCGGTGGCGATCAATTACAACGGCAGCAATGCAGTGAAAGAGCACGGCTTCCAGGCCCATGTGGGCTCGATGCGCTCGCCAAGCCGTGGTCGCGTGCAGTTGAAGTCGAAGGATCCGCGCCAACACCCCAGCATCCTGTTCAACTACATGTCCCATGAGCAGGATTGGCAGGAGTTCCGCGACGGCATTCGCCTGACCCGGGAAATCATCAACCAGCCGGCCCTCGATGCGTACCGCGGCCGTGAACTGAGCCCCGGTGCCCAGGTGCAGAGCGATGCCGAGCTGGATGCCTTCATCCGCGAACACGCGGAAACGGCCTTCCATCCGTCCTGCTCGTGCAGGATGGGCGAAGACCCCATGGCGGTTGTCGATGGTCAGGGCCGCGTGCATGGCGTACAGGGGTTGCGCGTGGTGGACGCGTCGATCATGCCGGAGATCATCACCGGCAACCTCAACGCCACCACCATCATGATCGCCGAGAAGATCGCCGACCGCATTCGCGGCCACGAGGCACTGCCACGCAGCACGGCCCCCTACTACGTGGCCAATGGCGCGCCGGTGCGCGGCGTACCGGCACGCGGCATCGAGCAGATGCGCTCGGCCGGGTAAGCGTTGCAGTCAAATGGATTCGCCTGGTTTCAGAACGACACGCAAGCGAATTGATTGGCTGCATGATCCCTCACGCCGCGACTGGGCCCACGTACGAGCGGATGCATCCGCGATGGCATCGCAGAAATTTCGCGGATGAATCCGCTCTTGCAGGACTGGTAAAAACCGGTGCTATCGTACGACCTACAGCCACGCGGCGTCCCAATGCGGGTAGTCTGCGATCCGCTTCACCAGTCCAGCCCTGAGGGGATTGGCCACGATGTATCTCGCCATCGCGCGCGCATCGTCTTCACGGCTAACTGCCCGATCGTGATACCCCGGCTGCCAAACGCGTCCTCGCAGGGTGTGATGCCGATTGATGAGCAGAGCGCTGCGCGCCTTCAGACGCTTGACCAGGCGCGCCAGGCCACCATGTTGCAGCGTGACCAGCCAATGCAGATGATCCGGCATGATCACCCAGGCCAGCGAACTGGCCAGCCCGTCAGCGGTGCAATGACGCATCTGCCGGATCAGCAGACGTGACGTGGTGAAATCCAGAAAGATCGGGCGACGATGGTAGGTCACCAGGGTTATCAGATAACTGCGCCCAACCTCGGAAAAGCGCCCGATACGCAAATTCCGGGCATGGGGATAAAGATCTTCAGGCATTCCATTGCCTCCTTGTTTGACGAATTATCAACCCTAGATCATCGCGAATAAATTCGCGATAAAGACGTCGAAGACGCAACTGCGGCGATAATGCGCACTCTTCCTCACACCGACCGTTGCAGGACGCACGATGCAGACTACGCCCCCACGACTCGACGCCCGTACCGCCCGCCTGTTGCCCTGGATCGTCGCCATCGCCTTCTTCATGCAGACGCTGGACGGCACCATCCTCAATACCGCCCTGCCGAGCATGGCCGCCGACCTGGCCGAAGACCCCCTGCGCATGCAGTCGGTGGTCATCGCCTACATGCTCACCGTGGCCCTGCTGATCCCGGCCTCGGGCTGGCTGGCGGATCGTTTCGGCACGCGGCACATCTTCTTCGGCGCCATCCTGCTGTTCAGCCTCGGCTCGCTGCTCTGCGCGGTCTCGCAGTCGCTGAACATGCTGGTGCTCGCGCGCATCATCCAGGGCCTCGGTGGCGCGCTGATGATGCCCGTGGGCCGCCTGGTGGTGCTGCGCGCCTACCCGCGCAGCGAGCTGGTGCGGATCATGAGTTTCATCACCCTGCCCGGCCTGCTCGGCCCGCTGATCGGCCCGACCCTCGGCGGCTGGCTGGTGGAGTACACCAGCTGGCACTGGATCTTCCTGCTCAACCTGCCGGTCGGTGCCCTTGGCTGCTGGGCCGCGTTGCGCTTCATGCCGGACTTGCGCGGCCCCGGCCACAGCCGTTTCGACCTCGCCGGCTTCCTGCTCTTCGGCGCCGCCATGCTGCTGATCACCCTGTCGCTCGAAGGCCTCGGCGAACTGCACCTGCCCCATGTGCGGGTGATGCTGCTGTTGCTGGGCGGCCTGGCCTGCCTGGCCGCCTACTGGTTGCGCGCCGGGCGCACGGCCAACGCCCTGTTCCCGCCCAGCCTGTTCCATACCCGCAGTTTTGCCGTGGGCATTCTCGGTAATATCTTCGCCCGCCTGGGCAGTGGTGCCCTGCCGTTCCTCACCCCGCTGCTGCTGCAACTGGGACTGGGTTACTCGCCGGCCCAGGCCGGCATGAGCATGATCCCCCTGGCCCTGGCCGCCATGGCCATGAAACCCCTGGCCAAACCGCTGATCGATCGCCTTGGCTACCGTCGCATCCTGACCAGTAACACCCTGCTGCTCGGCCTGCTGATCGCCAGCATGGCCCTGGTCGACGGCCAGACCTCCCACGTGCAACTGGCCATCCAGTTGAGCCTGATCGGTGCCATCAACTCCCTGCAGTTCACCGCCATGAATACCGTGACCCTGATCGATCTCCACGACAGTGACGCCAGCAGCGGCAACGGCCTGCTATCGGTAGTGGTGCAACTGTCGATGAGCATGGGTATCGCTGCCGCCGCCGCTCTGCTCGGAGGTTTCAGCCTGGACAACCAGGACGCGGCCGATGGCGTGCTCGGCGCTTTCCAGGCCACCTACCTGTGCGTCGGTCTGCTGTCGATGCTGGCGGCGGCGATCTTTCTGCAGCTGTCCCGCGAAAGCGGACGCAGCGCCCGGCACGTCAAGGTCGAGGTGGACGACTAGGGCCCGACAGTGGCTCGGGTGAGCGCAGTGATAACCAGGCGCCGCCCGAGCGGGGGGCTTGTCGCTCATCGTTGCAAGCGGTTCACCGCCGTCCTGTTACACTGCCCGGCCTAACCGAATGCTCCTGCCAGGCCCGAACCGTGACCGCCACCGCTTTTTCCTCGCTTGCCCTGTCGCCCGCCATGCTGGCCAACCTCGACTCCCTCGGTTACGCGCAAATGACGCCGATCCAGGCGCAGAGCCTGCCCGTCATGCTCAAGGGCCTGGATCTGATCGCCCAGGCCAAGACCGGCAGTGGCAAGACCGCGGCCTTCGGCATCGGCCTGCTGGCGCCGCTCAACCCACGCTACTTCGGCTGCCAGGCACTGGTGCTGTGCCCGACCCGCGAGCTGGCCGACCAGGTCGCCAAGGAACTGCGCCGTCTGGCGCGGGGCGAAGACAACATCAAGATCCTCACCCTCTGCGGTGGCGTACCTTTCGGCCCGCAGATCGGATCGCTGGAGCACGGCGCACAGATCATCGTCGGCACCCCGGGCCGGGTGCAGCAGCACCTGGCCAAGGGCACCCTGAAGCTGGACGGCCTCAATACCCTGGTGCTCGACGAAGCCGACCGCATGCTCGACATGGGCTTCTACGACAGCATCGCCGAGATCATCGGGCAGACCCCGGAGCGCCGCCAGACCCTGCTGTTCTCGGCCACCTACCCGGCCGGTATCAAGCAGTTGTCCGCGGCCTTCATGCGCAACCCGCAACAGGTCAAGGCCGAGGCCTTGCACGACGACAGCCAGATCGAACAGCGCTTCTACGAAATCGCCCCGGAGCAGCGCATGCAGGCCGTGGTCGATGTTCTGGCCAGTTTCCGCCCGCAATCGAGCGTGGCCTTTTGCTTCACCAAGCAGCAGTGCCAGGAGGTGGTCGACCACCTGCGCACAGCAGGCATCTCCGCCGCGGCCCTGCACGGTGACCTGGAGCAGCGCGACCGCGACCAGGTGCTGGCGATGTTCGCCAACCGCAGTCTGTCGGTGCTGGTGGCTACCGATGTGGCCGCCCGCGGCCTGGACATCGATGCCCTGGACATGGTGATCAACGTCGAACTGGCACGTGATGCCGAGATCCACATCCACCGTGTCGGCCGTACCGGCCGCGCCGGCGAGAAAGGCATCGCCGTCAGCCTGGTCGCCCCCCCAGAGGCCCATCGCGCCCAGGCCATCGAGGCCCTGCAGAAAAGCCCGCTGACCTGGCACCCGCTCGGCAGCCTCAAGGCCCGCGCCGGCGAGCCACTGCAACCGCCGATGATCACCCTGTGCATCGGTGCAGGGCGCAAGGACAAGCTGCGCCCCGGCGACATCCTCGGCGCCCTCACCGGCGAGGCCGGGATCCCTGGCGCCCAGGTTGGCAAGATCGCCATCTTCGACTTCCAGGCCTATGTCGCCGTGCAGCGAGATGTCGCCAGGCAGGCGCTCAAACGCCTCAGCGAAGGCAAGATCAAGGGCCGCTCGTTGCGTATACGTACACTGTAAGGGCGGCTACAGGGGGTTCCGTGCGCACGATTCTGGTCATCGAGGACAGCCCGCTGGTGCTGAAAATCCTCGACCACCTGTTCCGCCAGGAAACAGATCTGCAACCGCTGTTCTGCGCCTCTCTGGCTGAAGCCGAGGTGATGCTGGAGACCTCGGCGGAGCTGTTCTTCGCTGCCATCGTCGATCTGCACCTGCCGGACGCGCCGGATGGCGAAAGCGTCGACCTGGTCATGCGCTACGCCTTGCCGTGCATCGTGCTCAGCGGTTCGTACAACGAAAAACGCCGCGACGAGCTGTTGCTCAAGGGCGTGGTCGATTACGTGCTCAAGGAAAGTCAGCATTCCTACGAGTACGCCTTCCGCCTGTTGCACCGCCTGGAGCGCAATAGCCAGGTGAATATTCTCGTCGCCGAAGACTCCGAGGCCACGCGTCACTTCATCCGCCACGTGCTGGCGCCGCATCGCTACCAGATCATCGACGCCCGCGACGGCGAAGAGGCCCTGCGCATCCTCCAGGAGCGAGCGGATATCGACCTGCTGGTGGTCGACCACAGCATGCCCGGTATCAGTGGCTTCGAGCTGGTCAAGCTGCTGCGCCAGAAGATGAAACGCCACGAGCTGATCATCCTCGGCCTGTCCGCCGACACCAAGGGATCGCTCAGCGCCATGTTCATCAAGCACGGTGCCGACGACTTCCTGCGCAAACCCTTTTGCCCGGAAGAACTGAACTGCCGGGTGATATCCAGCCTGGAACGCCGGGACTTGATGCGCGCGCTGAAGCAGGCGGCGCAATTCGACGCGCTGACCGGGCTGAACAACCGCCGGGCGTTCTACGAACAGGGCAGCCAGTTGTTTCAGCAGGCCCAGCGCCGCGGCCAGGGGCTGAGCGTGGCGATGCTCGACATGGACTTCTTCAAGCAGATCAACGACAACCATGGGCACGCCAGTGGCGATGCCGCATTGATCGCCTTCACCCGCGCCTTGGGCGCTGCGTTCCCGGATGCCCTGCTTGGTCGCCTGGGCGGCGAGGAGTTCGCCTTGGTCAGCCAACAGGACGCCGAATCCCTGAGCCTGGCCCTCGACCAATTGCGTGAGCGGTGCGGACACCTCAAGTACGCCGCTGGCGCACCGCCGCTGTCATTCAGCGCGGGCGTCTGCCATGGCGCAGCGGATGACCTGGAAAGCTTCCTGCACCAGGCCGACCAGCAGCTTTATCAGGCCAAGCGCCAGGGGCGGGGACGAACCTGCCGGTGATCGCCAGCGGTCCCCGTCATCCGCCCATGTGCCCCTTGAGCCAGGCATACAGGCCGAGGCATTCGCGCGACAGCTCGCCATCGGTGCGGCAGCACAGGTAGTAGTCGCGACCGTCGTCCAGGGCCTGCTCGAACAGACGTACCAATTGGCCACTGGCAACATGCGCACGCACCAGGGGCTCACGCAGCAGGGCCACCCCGAGGCCGGCCAGGGCCGCATGCAGGGTCAGCAGGCCGTCCTCGAAGAGCAGCCCGTCATGGCGCGCCGCCTGGCGCACGCCGGCTGCCTGCAGCCATTGCCCCCAGCCTCCCCGCTCTTCGTCATGCAACAACTGCAGCCCGCTCAAATCCTCGGCGGTCGAGAGCGGGCCGTGGCGGGCGAGATAGTCGCGGCTGCAATAGGCCGCCATCGCCCCGGACAGCAGGCGTTCGCTGCGGTAGCCCGGCCAGTGCCCGGTGCCGAAGCGGATCGACAGGTCGGCGGCGTCGCTCGGGTAACTGCGGTGGTTGGCGTAGGTGACGTTCACCTCGACTCCCGGGTGCTCGTCGAGAAACGCCGGCAGGCGCGGAATGAACAGGCCGACGCCGAACAGCGGGATCAGGCTGATGGTCACCTGGCGCAGCGCCGACTGCTCGCGCACGTGCTCGGTGGCGCTGCGCAGCACCGCGAACGCCGAACGGATCGACCGGTAGTACTCGCGGCCCTGCTCGCTGAGGATCAGGTTGCGCCCCTGGCGCAGGGTCAGCGGCTGCTGCAGGAAATCTTCGAGGATGCGCAGCTGGTGGCTCACCGCCGAGGGTGAGATCGCCAGCTCACGCGCCGCCGCCGTTACCCCACCTTGCCGGGCGAAGGCCTCGAAGGTACGCACGGCGCGCAGGGGCGGATCGACCTCCAATAATTCTATATTTTTCATGTATTGAATAAATTCACACGTAATTTTGAGAAAAATTGCCTAAATACTGGCTAAAAAGCCGAATCCGGCACGGTAATAAGGTTATGAAATAAGGATATTTGATAAAAATAGAATAAATGAACACCATCACCGCCCTGACCCACCGCTGTCCGAGGCTGGCCGATCGCCCATGGATACCCTGCTCCAACAACTGCTCAACGGGCTCCTGCTCGGCAGCCTGTATGCCCTGATCGCCCTAGGTTACACCATGGTCTACGGCATCCTGCGCATCATCAACTTCGCCCACGGCGACCTGTTGATGGTCGGCGCACTGGTCGGTCTGTCGACCATCTCGCTGCTGCAGGCGAGCCTGCCCGGCCTGGCCCCGCTGCTGACCCTGGCGATCGCCACACTCATCGCCATGGGCCTGTGCGCCGTGCTCGGCATCCTGGTCGAACGCCTGGCCTACCGGCGTCTGCGCAGCGCCCCGCGCCTGGCACCGCTGATCAGCGGCATCGGCGTGTCGTTGCTGCTGCAGACGCTGGCCATGTTGATCTGGTCGCGCAATCCGCAGATGTTTCCCCAGCTCCTGCCCCTGGAGCCCATCGAACTGGCCCATGGCGCCATCACCCATGTCACCGCACTGAGCACCATCGCCATCGCCCTGGCGCTGATGCTCGGCCTCCTGCTACTGATCGAACGCACCCGCCTGGGCCGCGCCATGCGTGCGGTCGCGGAGAATCCGCAGGTCGCCAGCCTGATGGGCATCGACCCCAACCGGGTCATCGTACTGACCTTCGCCATCGGCGGCGCCCTGGCCGCGCTGGCGGGCATCATGCTGGCCAGCAACGTGGGCAGCGCCAACTTCTACATGGGCTTCCTGCCGGGCATCAAGGCCTTCACCGCAGCGGTACTGGGCGGTATCGGCAACCTCAAGGGGGCCATGCTCGGCGGCCTCCTGCTGGGCCTGATCGAAGCCCTCGGCACCGGCTACCTGGGCGCCCTGAGCGGCGGCACATTCGGCAGCAACTATCAGGACGTGTTCGCCTTCATCGTCCTCATCGCGGTGCTGGTGCTACGCCCCTCCGGGCTGCTCGGCGAACGCCTGGCCACACGCGCATGAACGCCTCGTCCGCCAACCTCTCGTCACTGGCCGATGCCCGCCGCGCACGCCTGGGCCTGGTGCTGTTCGCCGTAGCCCTGCTGCTGGCGCCCTGGCTGGTCGGCCAGGCCGGCGGCAACTACTGGGTCAGGGTGCTGGACTTCGCCCTGCTGTACATCATGCTGGCGCTGGGCCTGAACATCGTGGTCGGCTACGCCGGCCTGCTCGACCTGGGCTTCATCGCCTTCTACGCGGTGGGCGCCTACCTGGCCGCGCTGCTCTCCTCGCCGCACCTGACCAGCCATTTCCCGGCCCTCGCGGCGCTGCTGCCCGGCGGCCTGCACACGCCGTTCTGGCTGGTCCTGCCACTGGCCGCGCTGCTCGCCGCCGGCTTCGGCATCCTGCTCGGGGCACCCACCCTGCGCCTGCGCGGCGACTACCTGGCGATCGTCACCCTGGGGTTCGGCGAGATCATCCGCATCTTCATGCGCAACCTCGACCAGCCGCTGAACATCACCAATGGCGCCAAGGGCATTTCCTCCATCGAGCCGGTGCAGCTGCTGGGCCTGAACCTCGCCCGCAGCCAGGAGATCCTCGGCCTGCGGATACCCTCGGTGTACCTCTACTACTACCTGTTCGCGGCCCTGGTGGTGCTGATCCTGCTGGCCTGCATCCGCCTGCAGCATTCACGCATCGGCCGCGCCTGGGTGGCGATCCGCGAAGACGAGGATGCCGCCCGGGCCATGGGCATCGACACGCGCCGCCTGAAACTGCTGGCGTTCGCCATCGGCGCCGCCTGCGGTGGCCTGGGCGGCGCCCTGTTCGCCTCGTTCCAGGGCTTCGTCTCGCCGGAATCCTTCACCCTCAACGAGTCCATCGTGGTCCTGGCGATGGTGGTGCTCGGCGGCATGGGCCATGTGCCCGGCGTGATCCTCGGCTGCGTGCTGCTGGCGGCGCTGCCGGAACTGTTGCGCAGCAGCCTTGGCCCGCTGCAACAGCAGCTGTTCGGCGCGGTCCTCGCCGATCCGGAAATCGTCCGCCAACTGCTCTACGGCCTGGCCCTGATCCTCGCCATGCTGTACCGCCCCGCAGGCCTGTGGCCGGCGCCGCGAGGTGGCCGATGAACCAGCCGCTGCTGCACCTCAGTGGCGTCGCCAAGCGCTTCGGCGGGGTGATGGCGCTGGACAACGTCAGCCTGAGCATCCAGCCCGGCCACGTGCATGGCCTGATCGGCCCGAACGGCGCCGGCAAGACCACCCTGTTCAATGTCATGACCGGCCTGTACCGCCCCGATGCCGGCCGCTTCAGCCTCGATGGCGCGGCCTATTCGCCCAGCGCCGTGCACCGCGTGGCCCAGGCCGGTATCGCCCGCACCTTCCAGAACATCCGCCTGTTCAATGCCATGAGCGCGTTGGAGAACGTCATGGTCGGCCGCCACGCCCGCACCCACAACGGCCTGTGGGCGGCCCTGAGTCGCCACCGGCGGGCTCGCGACGAGGAGCGCGAGACCCGCGAGCGCGCCCGGGCCCTGCTCGACTACGTGGGCATCGGCGCCATCGCCGGGCAGCGTGCCGACTCGCTCTCCTACGGCCACCAGCGACGCCTGGAGATCGCCCGCGCACTGGCCAGCGAACCGCGGCTGCTGGCGCTGGACGAGCCGGCCGCCGGCATGAACGCCAGCGAGAAGCTGCAACTGCGCGGGCTGCTGGAAAAGATTCGCGACGACGGCCACACCCTGCTGCTGATCGAACACGACGTGAAGCTGGTGATGGGCGTGTGCGACCAACTCAGCGTGCTCGACTACGGTCGGATCATCGCCGAGGGATCGCCCGAACAGGTGCGCCGGCACCCGGCCGTCGTCCAGGCCTACCTGGGAGCCCATGCCGATGCCTGAAGCCTTGCTGAGTATCCGAGGCCTGGAGGTTCGCTATGGCGCGATCCAGGCGGTCAAGGGCATCGACCTGAACGTCGCCGAGGGCGAGCGGGTCACGCTGATCGGCGCCAACGGCGCTGGCAAGACCACCAGCCTCAAGGCCATTACCGGCCTGCTGCCGGCCAGCGCCGGCGAGCTGCGCTTCGCTGGCCAGTCCATCCTCGGCATGCCGGCGCACCAGCTGTTGCGCCTGGGCATCGCCATGGTCCCGGAGGGCCGCGGCATCTTCGCCCGCATGAGCGTGCTCGACAACCTGCAGGCCGGCGCCTACCTGCGCCGCGACAGGGCCCGGGTGAGCGACGAGATCGAACAATTGCTGGCGCACTTCCCGCGCCTGCGCGAACGCCTGCAGCAACCGGCCGGACTGCTCTCCGGCGGCGAGCAGCAGATGCTCGCCCTGGCCCGCGCCCTGCTCTCGCGACCGCGCCTGCTGTTGCTCGACGAGCCCTCCATGGGCCTGGCGCCGCTGATGGTGGAGCGCATCTTCCAGCTCATCGACGACGTCTGCCGCGATGGCATGACCCTGCTGCTGGTGGAGCAGAACGCGCGTCTGGCGCTGCTCGCCAGCGACCGCGGCTACGTGCTCGACAGCGGCCTGATCAGCCTCGAGGGCACCGCCCCGGCGCTGCTCGACAACCCCCAGGTACGCGCCGCGTACCTGGGCGAATAACCCCCCACAGAGACCTGCCAGCATGTCCAGACCGCCAGTCCTGAAACGCGTCACCCTTATCGTCACCGCCCTGGGCAGCCTCGCCGCCGGCCTTGCCCAGGCCGAGCAAACCGTGCTGATCGGCCTCGCCGGTCCGCTCACCGGGCCTTCCGCACGCATCGGCAAGGACCTGGAGAACGGCGCGCAACTGGCGATCGCCGACGCCAACGCCCGAAAGATCCAGTTCGACGGCGAGACCGTTACCTTCAAGCTGGTGTCCGAGGACGACCAGTCCGACCCACGCACTGCCGTGGCCGTCGCCCAGCGCCTGGTCGACGAGGGCGTGGCTGGCGTGGTCGGCCACTGGAACACCGGTACCAGCATCCCCGCCGCCCGTGTCTACCACGATGCCGGCATCGCCCAGGTGGCGCCGGTCGCCACCGGCCACGCGTATACCCAGCAAGGCTTCGCTACCAGCTTCCGGGTGATGGGCCATGACGACGACGGCGGCCGCTACGCCGGACAGTACGCCCTGGACGACCTGAAAGCCCGGCGCATTGCCGTGATCGACGACCGCACCGCCTTCGGCCAGGGCCTGGCCGAGCAGTTCGCCAAGCGCATCGAGGCCGGCGGCGGGCAGATCGTCGCCCGCGAATATGTCGACGACAAGACCGTCGACTTCAGCGCGGTACTCACCAACATCCGCGGCAAGAACGCCGACCTGATCTTCTTCGGTGGCGTGGATGCTCAAGCCGCACCGCTGGCGCGGCGCATCAAACAACTTGGCATCAAGGCGCCGCTGATGGGCGCCGGTGGCTTCGTCAGCCAGACCTTCCTGAAACTGGCGCAGCGCGATGGCGAGGGCGTCACCGCTCTGGAGCCCGGCCTGCCGGTGGCGCAGATGCCCGGTGGCGCCGCGTTCGAACAGGCCTACCAGGCACGCTACAAGACCCCCATCGAACTGCACGCGCCGTTCGCCTACGACGGTGTCGGGGTGCTGGTCGCGGCCATCGAGAAAGCGGGCTCGGCGGACCCGGCGAAATACCTGCCGGCGCTGCGCGACATCGATTACCAAGGCGTCACCGGCCGCATCGCCTTCGACGCCGAGGGCAACCTGCGCAACCCGTCGTTCACCGTCTACCAGGTGAAGGCCAACCAGTGGCAGCCGGTCAACGTGGTCGGCGGCGCGCAACCATGACCCGTGCCGGCGGCTGCCGGCCTGCAGGAGGTGAAGATGAGCAAGCATGACGGTGAACTGGGCATCCTCGCCCGACGGCGGATCGAAGCGGAAATCATCAAACCCATCTACCAGATACTGCGGCGCGATTTCGGCAGCGCCAAGGCCGCCGCGGTGATTGGCGAAGCGGTAAGCGGCGCGGCGTTGCAGGCCGCGCGCGAATTCGCCGCACGCGAGCCGGGCGGCGCCGACCTGCAGAGCTTCGTCGCCCTGCAGGCGCTCTGGGAGAAGGACGACGCGCTGCAGGTACAGGTGATCGCCAGCGACGCGCAGCGCTACGACTATGACGTCACGCGCTGTCGCTACGCCGAAATGTACCAGGAGATGGGCCTGGGCGAGATCGGCCATCTGCTTTCCTGCAACCGCGACGAAGTGTTCATCCAGGGTTACGCGCCCGAGGTCGAACTGCGGCGCAGCCAGACCATCATGGGCGGCGCCTCGCACTGCGACTTCCGCTACCGCAGGCAGGGGGAGCCGGACCATGAGTGAAGCCCTGCGTATCGACGGCCAGCGCCTGTGGGATTCGCTGATGCAGATGGCGCGCATCGGCGCGACCGCCGGCGGCGGTGTCAGCCGCCTGGCCCTCAGCGAGGAGGATCGCCAGGGACGCGACCTGTTCGTGCACTGGGCACGGGCGGCCGGCTGCAGCATCCGCATCGATGCCATGGGCAATATCTTCGCCCGCCGCGCCGGCCTGGACGACAGCCTGGCCCCGGTGCTCACCGGCTCCCATGGCGATTCCCAGCCCCTGGGCGGCAAGTTCGACGGCATCTACGGCGTGCTCGCCGGCCTGGAAGTGCTGCGCACCCTGGACGACCACGGCATCCGCACCCGGCGGCCGTTCGAGGTGGTCAACTGGACCAACGAGGAAGGCTCGCGCTTCGCCCCGGCGATGATCGCCTCGGGTGTGCATGCCGGGGTGTTCGACCTCGACTACGGCCTCTCCCGCGAGGACGCCTCAGGCATCAGTATCGGCCAGGCGCTGCAGGCCATCGGCTATGCCGGTCGCGAGGCGGTGGGTGGCCAGGCGATCCATGCGGCCTTCGAACTGCACATCGAGCAGGGGCCGATCCTCGAGGCCGAGGGTATCGACATCGGCGTGGTCAGCGGCGCCCAGGGCCAGCGCTGGTACGAGGTCGAACTGACCGGGCGCAGCGCCCACGCCGGCACCACACCGATGCACCTGCGCCGCGATGCCCTGCTCGGCTTCGCCCGGGTGGTCGAGGCGGTCAACGCCCTGGGCCATGCCCAGGGGGCCGAGGGGCGCGCCACCGTCGGCATGGCGCAGATCCAGCCCAATTCGCGCAACGTGGTGCCGGGGCGGGTGTTCTTCAGCGTCGAGTTCCGCCATCCCGAGGAACGGGTGCTGGGAGAGCTGGAACAGCGCCTGCACCTCGAGGTGGCGCGGGTCGCCGAGGCCACAGGGCTCGGCCACCGCCTGGAGCGCATCTTCCAGTACGCGCCGATCGCCTTCGACGAAACCTGTGCCGACAGCGTGCGCCAGGCTGCCATGGCACTCGGCTACAGCCAGCGCGAGATGATCTCCGGTGCCGGCCACGACGCCTGCTACCTCAGCCGCGTGGCGCCCACCGCGATGGTCTTCGTGCCCTGCGTCGACGGGCTCAGCCACAACGAAGCCGAGCACATCCACCCGCACTGGGCCGAGGCCGGCGCCAACGTGCTGCTGCACGCCATGCTCGCCAAGGCCGACTGAGGAGCCGTCGAGGTTGCAGCGCGCCAGGCACGGTGAAACCTCGACAACCCCTGGGGTAGAATCTCCGCGCTCCGCCCGCAGCCAACAGGATCGCCCCGTGCTCACACCCCACGTCATCATCATCGGTGCCGGCGCCGCCGGGCTGATGTGCGCCATGACCGCCGCCGCCCGCGGGCGCCGCGTACTGTTGCTCGACCACGCCAACAAGGCCGGCAAGAAGATCCTGATGTCCGGCGGCGGACGCTGCAATTTCACCAACCTGTACTGCGAGCCGGCCAACTTCCTGTCGCACAACCCGCATTTCTGCAAGTCCGCGCTGGCACGCTTCACCCAGTGGGATTTCATCGCCCTGGTGGCCAAGCACGGCGTGCCCTACCACGAGAAGAAACTCGGCCAGCTGTTCTGCGACCACAAGTCCAGCGACATCCTCGGCATGCTGCTGGAAGAATGCGAGCAGGCTGGCGTCGACCTGCGCCTGGATACCTCGGTGAACGCCATCGAGCGCGGCGAAAACGGCTATCGCCTGAGCACCAGCCTCGGCCCCGTGAGCTGCGAGTCGCTGGTGATCGCCACCGGCGGGCTGTCGATCCCTACCCTCGGCGCCAGCGGCTTCGGTTACCAGGTGGCCCGCCAGTTCGGCCATGCGCTGCTGCCGACCCGGGCAGGCCTGGTGCCCTTCACCCTGACCGATCCGCAGCTCAAGCTGCTGTGCAGCGAGCTGTCCGGCACCTCGGTGGAGGATTGCCGGGTCAGTTGCAACGGCCAGAGCTTCGTGGAAAACATCCTCTTCACCCACCGCGGCCTCAGCGGCCCGGCGATCCTGCAGATTTCCTCCTACTGGCAACCCGGCGACACCCTGAGCATCGACCTGCTGCCGCACGTCGACCTGCCGGAGTGGTTGCAGGCACAACAGCGCGAGCGTCCCAACAGCGAGCTGAAAACCCTGCTGAGCGAACGCTTCACCAAGAAAATGGCCGGCCTGCTGGCGGAGCACTGGTTCGCTTCCAAACCGCTGAAGCAGTACACCCCGGCCGAGCTCAAGGCCATCGCCGAGCGCCTGGCGGACTGGCAACTGGTGCCGGCGGGCACCGAGGGCTACCGCACGGCGGAGGTCACGCTTGGCGGCATCGACACCAAGGAGGTGTCGTCCAAGACCATGGAGTCGCTGAAGTCACCGGGGCTGTATTTCGTCGGCGAGGTGCTGGATGTCACCGGGCACCTGGGCGGCTTCAACTTCCAGTGGGCCTGGGCGTCGGGCTATGCGGCGGCGCAGTACGTGTAGCCGCGCAACCCACCTTCGGCCCGGAAAACACGCGCCCTGAGGCGCGTCTTTCATCCCACGGCCAATCAGCTACGGGATGCCTGGGCATCGATGCGGGTGGCCTGTTCGGCAACACCGCGCTCTTCACCGGCATAGGATACGGCTGCGGTGAAGACCACGTCGGTGTGCGAGTTCAGGGCGGTCTCGAAGGAGTCCTGCACCACGCCGATGACGAAGCCGATCGCCACCACCTGCATGGCGATTTCGGTGTCGATGCCGAACAGGCTGGTGGCCATCGGAATCAGCAGCAGCGAGCCGCCAGCCACCCCGGAAACGCCCGCCGCTGCCAGGGACGACACCACGCAGAGCAGCAGCGCCGTGGGCAGATCGACGTTGATGCCCAGGGTATGGGTGGTCGCCAGGGCCATCACGGAAATGGTGATCGCCGCACCGGCCATGTTGATGGTGGCACCCAGCGGGATGGTGATCGAGTAGGTGTCCTTGTCCAGCTTGAGCTTCTCGCACAGACGCAGGTTGACCGGAATGTTGGCCGCCGAGCTGCGCGTGAAGAAGGCCGTCACAGCGCTCTCGCGCAGTACCGTGAACAGCAGCGGATAGGGGTTGCGGCGCATCTTGATGTAGGCGAGCAGCGGGTTGATCACCAGGGTCACGATCAGCATGCAGCCGACCATCACCATCAGCAGGCGGGCATAGCCATACAGCGCCTCGAAGCCGGAGTCGGCCAGGGTGCTGGCGACCAGACCGAAGATACCGATCGGCGCCTGATTGATGACGAACCGCACCACCTGGGTGAAGGCGTTGGAAACGTCATGCAGCATGGTGCGCGTGCTCGGCGCGGTATGCCGCAGGAAGATGCCCAGCGCCACGGCCCAGGCCAGGATGGCGATGTAGTTGGAGGTGTTCAGCGCCTGCACCGGGCCGACGAAGATGCTGGTCAGCAGGTTGTGCAAGACATCGATGATGCTGCCGGGCGGATTGCCCTCGGCCGAGCTGATGTCCAGCGACAGCAGGGTGGGAAACAGAAAGCTGGCGCACACCGCCAGGGCCGCTGCGCTGAAGGTACTGATCAGGTACATCATCAGCACCGGACGAATGTGCGTGGGCTGGCCACTCTGATGGGCTGCCAGGGAGGAAATCACCAGTACCAGCACCAGTACCGGCGCGACCGCCTTGAGGGCGAGGATGAACAGTTCACCCAGCAAGCCGACCTTGAGCGCGGCATCTGGCGAGAAATAAGCGAGCAGAATGCCCAGCACCAGACCGATGAAGATGCGTAGCACCAGGCTGGTATTGGAATAGGCGGAGGCGATGCGTTTTAGAGTATTCATGTAATAGACGCTGTCCAGAATTCTAGGCTTGATGGCATTGGGGGACAGGTCAGCAGGGGCACGAGCCACGCCAACCGGGCAGGTCACCCCAAGACATCACGCGATTATAAGGGAGGGGAATGGGATCAGCGCCATCTAGATGCTTTGCGGGGACATGCAGGGAGGTCTCAGTTGTTATTGTTATGGACGATCGATGCGTGATGGCAGCCCTAGAGGCCACGCATCACGCGGGTTCGGCAGGTGAGCGGCTCAGCACTCGATAATGTTCACGGCCAGGCCGCCGCGTGCGGTTTCCTTGTATTTGGTCAGCATGTCGGCACCGGTTTCGCGCATGGTCTTGATCACCTTGTCCAGGCTCACATGGTGCGAACCATCGCCGTACAGCGCCATACGCGCGGCATTGATGGCCTTCACCGAGGCAATGGCGTTGCGCTCGATGCAGGGAATCTGCACCAGGCCGCCGACCGGGTCGCAGGTCAGGCCCAGATGATGCTCCATGCCGATCTCGGCGGCGTTCTCGACCTGCTCCGGCGTGCCACCGAGTACCGCACACAACGCGCCGGAAGCCATCGAGCAGGCCACGCCGACCTCCCCCTGACAGCCCACTTCGGCGCCGCTGATCGAGGCGTTTTCCTTGTACAGGATGCCGATCGCACCGGCGGTCAGCAGAAAATCGATGATGCCGCGCTCACTGGCGCCGGAAATGGCGTTGGCGTAGTAATGCAGTACCGCGGGGATGATGCCCGCCGCGCCATTGGTGGGTGCGGTGACGACGCGGCCACCGGCCGCATTCTCCTCGTTCACCGCCAGGGCCCAGAGGTTGACCCAGTCGAGCATGCGCAGCGGATCTTCCGTGTAGCTTCGCTGAAAGCCACCCAGCTTGCGCGCCAGGATGGCGGCGCGGCGGCGTACCTTGAACCCGCCAGGCAGGATGCCTTCGGTGCGACAGCCGCGTTCGACACAGGCTTGCATCACGCGCCAGATCGACAGCAGACCGCTGTCGATCTCTTCATCACTGCGCCAGTGGCGCTCATTGCGGCGCATCACTTCGGCAATGCCGATCCCGTATTCGCGGGTCAGGCGCAGCAGGTCGGCGCCGCTGCGAAACGGCAATGGCAATGCGGTGGCATCCGGGGCGATGACCTTGTGCTTGGAGCCGTCGGCGAGGATCGCCTCGCTGACCACGAAGCCACCACCCACCGAGTAATAGGTAGCCTCGTGCACCTGCAGCCCGGCCGCGTCGAACGCTGCGAAGCGCAGGCCGTTGGCATGCAGCGGCAGCGCCTTGCGAATCATCTTCAGATCGGTCTTTTCGTTGAATGCGACCGAATGCCCACCAGGCAAAACGATACGCTTCTCGCTACGAATGGCCTCGATATAGCTTGCAACCTGCTCGACATCGACAGTATCCGGCTCATACCCACTCAAGCCGAGCAATACCGCCTTGTCGCTGCCATGGCCTTTGCCGGTAGCACCCAGCGAGCCATACAGCTCGGCCACCACCCGCACGACACTGGGCATATGCCCCTGGTTTTCCAGGGCGTGGGTGAACAGCGCCGCGGCACGCATCGGCCCGACGGTGTGCGAGCTCGATGGGCCGATGCCCACCTTGAACAGATCGAATACGCTAACGGCCATGGCGGTATTTTTCTTTTATGAGGTGGAGACAGGCGCCCGGTCATGCACCCGTCGGTGAGAAAAATCTAAGACCCCACTTTCATTATGTATACTGATTTATTCTTACCCCATTGATTAGAAAATCTTACCTATAGAATTCCGCTCATGGATCTCATCCGCTTACGCACCCTTCGCGAGCTCGCCCGCTGCGGCACCATGGCGGCCACCGCCGAGTTTCTGCACCTGACGCCCTCGGCGGTTTCCCAGCAGATCACCCAGCTGGAACGCGAGGCCGATGTGGCATTGATCGAGCGGCGTGGCCGCGGCGTGGTGCTGACGCCGGCAGGTAGTCGACTGGTGGCGCACGTCGAACGGATTCTGGTGATTCTCGACGAGGCCCGCTCGGAACTGGCGCAGATGCGCAGCGAAATTGCCGGAGAGCTGCGCGTGGCAGCCTTTCCTTCGATCGCGGTGGCGCTGGTCGCGCCCATCGTACGCAACCTGCGCCAGGCCTATCCGCGCCTGGACGTGGTGGTGGCGGATCTGGAACCGCAGGAGAGCCTCAGCGCCCTGAGTGCCTGGCAGATCGATGTCGCCGTGATCGACGACCTGGCCGGCGCGGCAAAGTCGCGCCAGGAACACTACGAGCTGATTCCACTGACCGAAGATCGCCTGCACGTGCTGCTGCCGACGAGCCACACGCTGGCATCGCGCAGCACCCTGACCATCGCCGACCTGCAGGAGGAGGCCTGGGCACTGGACTCCACCAACAGCTCGTTCGGCGAGTTCATCGGCAATCTGTGTCGCCGCTCCGGCTTCGCGCCGCGTATCAACGCGCATTGCGCCGGGTTCGAGATGGTCGCGGCGATGGTCGCGTCGGGCAACTCGATTTCGGTGGTCTCGGGTCTGCGCCTGGTGCGCCCGCTGGAAAACGTCACGGCCGTAAGACTCGCACCGGCCATCCAGCGCAAGATACTGCTCGCCTACCGCAAGGGTGAACGCAAGCATCCCGCTGTCACCGTATTCCTCGATGAGGCGATACGCACGGCGCAACTGCTGGGGGCTGCCCCTGCGTCAGGGCAGGACGCGGTGCCGCGATAGCACCGGGCGCAGCCTGGCTAGCCAGGGTCAGAAGCGGAACACTTCCGCATCGATACGGATCGGCTCGGCCACCGGCATTTTCGGTGGTTGCTGGCGCGCGGCCGGAACCGGGGCTTTCTTGCGTGGTTCCTCGGCAGCGATCGGGGCATTGCCGTGGCTCTTCACCGCGCTCGCCAATTGCTCGACCAGTTTCTGCACCACGGCGCTCTGGGCCCGCACCTGATCGGCGACAGGCCCCTTGTGCCGCTCTTCCAGATGCACAAGCCGGGTATCGAGCAACTGCCCATCGCGCCCCACCAGCCGCCATTGCGCCTCGAGCACGGCCGGCTGACGCGGGCCGGAGTCCAGGCGGGTCACGGACAACAGCACCTGCACCTGAGCCTTGAACCCCGGGTTGTCGGAGGCGAGCACCAGGCGCTGGCTGTTGATCCGGCTGGACAGCTGGCGCAATACCTGACGGTCCAGATCGGTGGCCAGGCTGCCCGCCCAGCGGGCACCGCCAGCGGGACTCAGGCTGCCATCGGCCTGGCGCTGCAGGAGCGCTTCGCGCTGCAGGTAATCCGCCACGGTAATGGGGCCCAGCAATACGCTCATCCCGTTCTTGTCGGCGGTTTTGGCGGCACTCTGACCGCCATCGAGCTGATAGAGCGAGACCGGCATGAAATGCGAACAGCCGGTCAGCGTCAGCAGACCAGCCAGGAGAAGCGTGAGAGGAAGCCGCTTAACAATCATCAATGTATTCCAGCTGGCAGTATCGCCAGCGACCGTGGCTACAGGTAAAGGGTCAAAAAACAAAAAATAGGTAAATCACCACGTCGGCAAACGCCCGGCGGGGTACCCAATAATCCCTGTCCCTATGCAATGCGCCTGCCATCGAACGCCTTGACCCGAAAAAATGGCATAGAGCCCGCCGCCAGGCAGGCCCATGAAAGGCCGTATCATCCGTCAAACCGGCCCGCAACTCCAGTGGCAGGCCATTGGCCAGCATGCCCTATTCGACCAGCAACGCATCGACACGCTGAAATCCGCGTGGCAATTTATTGCCGCGTCGGCCACGTTCGCCCTTGTAATGCTCGAGGTCGTCGGCCTTGAGGGACAGCGTACGCTTGCCAGCCTGCAATACAAGGGTAGCGCCCTGGGGCAGCACGGCCAGGCCGGTGAGGTATTCTTCGCGACTGGCGACACGCTCACCCGGGATGCCGATGATCTTGTTACCTTTGCCCTTGCCCAGTTGCGGCAGGTCGACGACCTTGAACAGCAGCAGGCGCCCCTCGGTGGTGACGGCCGCCAGCCAGTCCTCCTGGCGGTTGGCCAACGGCCTCGGCGCCACCACCCGCGCGCCGTTGGGCAGGCTGAGCAGGGCCTTGCCAGCCTTGTTCTTGGCCTGCAGGTCTTCACCCTTGACCACGAAACCGTAGCCGGCGTCCGAGGCGATCACGTACAACGCCTCATCATCGGGCAACAGCACGCATTCGAAGCTGGCACCCGGCGGCGGCGTCAGGCGACCGGTCAGCGGTTCACCCTGGCCACGGGCCGACGGCAAGGTGTGAGCGGCAAGCGAATAGCTACGTCCCGTGGAGTCGATGAACACCGCGTACTGGTTGGAGCGTCCCGGCGCTGCGCTCTTGAAGCCATCGCCCGCCTTGTAGGAGAGGCCGGTGGCATCGATTTCGTGCCCCTTGGCCGAGCGCACCCAGCCTTTTTCCGAGAGCACCACGGTGATCTTCTCGTTCGGCAGCAGATCGTGCTCGGACAACGCTTTGGCCTCGGCACGCTCGACGATCGGCGAACGGCGATCATCGCCGTACTTCTCGGCGTCTTCGATGATTTCCTTGCGCACCAGCTTCTTCAGCTTGGTCTCGCTGCCCAGCAGCGCCAGCAGCTTGTCGCGTTCCTTGCTCAGCGCGTCCTGCTCGCCGCGGATCTGCATCTCTTCCAGGCGGGCGAGTTGCCGCAGGCGAGTTTCGAGGATGTATTCGGCCTGTATCTCGGTGAGGCCGAAGCGCTCCATCAGCACCGGTTTGGGCTGATCCTCGGTACGAATGATGTGAATCACTTCATCGAGGTTGAGGAAGGCGATCAAGCGGCCCTCCAGCAGGTGCATGCGATGTTCGACCTTGTCCAGGCGAAACTGCAGGCGACGGCGCACGGTACCGACGCGGTACTGCAGCCACTCGACCAACAGGGTGCGCAGATCCTTGACCTGCGGCTTGCCGTCGAGGCCGATGACGTTGGTGTTGACCCGGTAGCTGGACTCCAGATCGGTGCTGGCGAACAGGTGCTGCATCAGCGCGTCGTGATCGACCCGGCTGCCGGTGGGGATGATCACGATGCGGCAGGGGTTCTCGTGGTCGGACTCGTCGCGCAAATCGGCGATCTGCGGCGCCTTCGATGGCTTGGCCTGCATCATCGCGGCGATCTGCTCCAGCACCTTGGCGCCAGACACCTGATGGGGCAGCGAGGTGATCACGATGTCACCGTCCTCGACGCTGTACACCGCGCGCATGCGTATCGAGCCACGACCGGTCTGGTAGATCTTCAGCAGATCGGCTCGCGGGGTGATGACCTCTGCCTCGGTCGGGTAATCCGGGCCGAGCACGTGCTCGCAGAGTTGCTCCACCGTTGCCTTGGGCTCGTCGAGCAGGCGCACGCAGGCGGCCGCGACCTCACGCAGGTTGTGCGGCGGCACATCGGTGGCCATGCCCACGGCGATACCGGTGGTGCCGTTGAGCAACAGGTTGGGCAAGCGTGCCGGCAGGGTCGCCGGCTCGTTCAGCGTGCCGTCGAAATTCGGCACCCAGTCCACCGTGCCCTGGCCGAGTTCGCTCAGCAGCACTTCGGAATAGCGGGACAGCCGCGCCTCGGTGTAGCGCATGGCGGCGAACGACTTGGGATCGTCCGGCGCACCCCAGTTGCCCTGGCCATCGACCAGGGTGTAGCGGTAGCTGAACGGCTGCGCCATCAGCACCATGGCCTCGTAGCAGGCCGAGTCGCCGTGGGGGTGGAACTTGCCGAGCACGTCGCCGACGGTACGCGCGGATTTCTTGTGCTTGGAATCGGCATCCAGGCCCAGTTCGCTCATGGCATAGACGATACGACGCTGCACGGGCTTGAGGCCGTCGCCGATGTGCGGCAGCGCGCGATCCATGATCACGTACATCGAATAGTTGAGATAAGCCTGCTCGGTAAAGTCGGCAAGGGAGCGGCGTTCGACACCGTCCAGGCTCAGATCGAGGGTTTCGCTCATGCGTGCCTCATTGCAAGGTTGATTGGCGCAGCATCAGGGTGCCGTCGCGCTGACTGAATTCAAGTTGTTTCAAGGCGCTCATGCCCAGCAGGATTTCGTCGCCATCCATGCCCGGGGCGATGAGCGCGGACACGTCTTGCAGGACGATATCGCCAAGCTGCAAACGCGCCAGACGCGTGCGATGCGCCGTGGCACGGCCATTGGCGGTGCTGATCTGCACCGGCGCGCCAGATTGCAGGCCCAGGCGGCGGGCCACCTGGCTGGGTATCGCGACCTGGGTAGCACCGGTATCGAGCAGAAAGGTCACCGGGTCATCGTTGATCAGTCCATCGACCAGATAATGCCCACCCTGGCTGCTGGCCAGGCGCACCTCGACATAGTCGCTGCCATGAACCGACTGCGGCTGGCGGTTGGGATGGCTCTTGCCATCTTCCCATTTGCCGAAGAAATGCGTGGCCAGCAGCAGCCCGGCGCCCCAGGCCAGCACCAGCATCACCCGGCCGGCACGACGGCCGACAGCCTGCTCGCTCACCGCGCCGCCTCCCAGCCACCGGCAGGCGCCGCGAAACGCCAGACCAGCGGGCGGCGCTCGCCGTCCGCACGGGCGTGGCCACCATTGTCGACACCGATCCAGGCGCCCTGCGCGTCCACCGACAGCGCCTCGGCCACCCCATAGTTCACCGGATAGCGACGCTCAGCGGTGAGTGCCTGCGCGGCGAACGACCAGCACCGCTCGACGTCACCGGTGTCTGCGGCGCGGCGGCAGATGCGATGGGCCTGACGCTCCAGGGTGAAGAGCTTCTCCTGGTGAAAGGCCAGGGCGGAGAAATCCACCGGCGCGGACACGCCGCCCAGCGCGTTGGGCGAGGCCTCCTCGCCGCCCTCGCTGAGCAACACGCAGCCGCCTTCGCAGCGCCAGGTGGCACGACGGTGATGCACCACCACCAGCCCACGCCGCTCTTTCTCGGCGGCCAGCCACAGGCGCTCGCCAGCCGGATCGACGGCGATACCCTCGAACTGCGAGTTGAAATGCAGCAGCATGCCGCTGGCCCGTGCCTGGCGCACCATGCCCTCGGGCAATGCCAGCCACTGCGCATCGGCGGCGGGTGGCACCTGCAGTACCGCAGCATGGCTTTCGCTGATCAGGTAGCGATTGCCCTTGGCGTCGCAGGCGATACCCTCGAAGTCCAGATGGCCACCGCGCACCAGCCCGGACACCCAGGCACGCATGCGCAGGCCCCAGGGCAGCGGCATCACTGGCGCTGGCGGCGCCACGAAACGTTCGGCCTCGGCCTGCCAGATGCGCGCGGACGAGTCGAGGCGGTAGAGGCGATCGTCGTCACGGTCGGATACCGCCCACAGCGCGTCGCCGCACCAGGCCAGGCCGGACAGATTGCCCGATTCCATGCCGGCGACCGGGTGTTCGCTGAGCAGCGTGAGTTCCTCGAGTGGGGTATCGGCCAGCACCGGCGTCAGAGCCGAAAACAGCACGGCGCCGAGCAGTCGCCGCATCAGAGCAGCACCTCCGCCAGGTTACCCTTGGACTCCAGCCAGGATTTGCGGTCGCCGGCACGCTTCTTCGCCAGCAGCATGTCCATCACCTCGCGAGTCCCGTCGTAGTCCTCGAGGGTGAGCTGCACCAGGCGCCGGGTGTTGGGGTCCATGGTGGTCTCGCGCAGTTGCGGCGGGTTCATTTCGCCAAGGCCCTTGAAGCGGGTGACCTGCGGTTTACCGCGTTTCTTCTCGGCCACCAGGCGGTCGAGAATGCCGTCGCGCTCGGGCTCATCCAGGGCGTAGTAGATTTCCTTGCCGAGGTCGATGCGGTAAAGAGGCGGCATGGCCACGTACACATGCCCCGCGTCCACCAAAGGCCGGAAATGCTGCACGAACAGCGCGCAGAGCAGCGTGGCGATGTGCAGGCCGTCGGAGTCGGCGTCGGCGAGGATGCAGATCTTGCCGTAACGCAACTGGCTCAGATCGCTGGAGCCGGGATCGAGGCCGACCGCCACGGCGATGTTGTGCACTTCCTGGCTGGCCAGCACCTCGCCACCATCCACTTCCCAGGTATTGAGGATCTTGCCGCGCAGCGGCAGGATCGCCTGGAACTCCTTGTCCCGCGCCTGTTTGGCGGAGCCGCCGGCAGAATCCCCCTCGACCAGGAACAGCTCGCAACGCAGCGGATTCTGGCCAGCGCAATCGGCCAGCTTGCCGGGCAGCGCCGGGCCCTGGGTGATCTTCTTGCGCTCGACCCTCTTGCCCGCCTTGAGGCGGCGACTGGCATTGCTGATGGCCAGTTCGGCCAACTGCTGGCCTAACTCCGGATGAGCGTTGAGCCACAGGCTGAAAGCATCCTTGACCACACCGGAGACGAACGCAGCCGCCTCGCGGGAAGACAGGCGCTCCTTGGTCTGCCCGGAGAACTGGGCGTCCTGCATTTTCATCGACAGGACGAAAGCGATCCGCTCCCAGATATCCTCAGGGGCCAGCTTGACCCCGCGGGGCAGCAGGTTGCGGAACTCGCAGAATTCGCGCATGGCGTCCAGCAGGCCCTGGCGCAACCCGTTGACGTGAGTTCCGCCCTGGGCGGTGGGGATCAGGTTGACGTAGCTTTCCTGCACCGAGTCACCGCCTTCCGGCAGCCACAACAAGGCCCAGTCCACCGCTTCCTTGTTGCCGGCCAGGCTACCGCAGAAGGGTTCGTTGGGCAGCCGTTCGTACTCGCTGACCGCGTCGACCAGGTAGGAGCGCAGGCCATCCTGGAAGAGCCATTCGACCCGCTCACCGCTGGCCTTGTCATGGAAGCTCACCGCCAGGCCTGGGCACAGTACGGCCTTGGCCTTGAGCACGTGCTTGAGGCGACTGACCGAAAACTTGTGCGAATCGAAATACTTGCCATCCGGCCAGAAATGCACGCTGGTGCCGGTGTTGCGCTTGCCAACCGTACCGATCACTTCCAGGTCGCTGGACTTGAAGCCGTCGGCGAACGCCATGGAATACTCGTTGCCATCGCGCTTGACCCGCACCTCGACCCGGGTGGACAAGGCGTTGACCACCGAGATGCCCACACCATGCAGGCCGCCGGAGAACTGGTAGTTCTTGTTGGAGAACTTGCCGCCGGCGTGCAGCTTGGTAAGGATCAGCTCGACGCCAGGCACGCCCTCTTCCGGGTGAATGTCCACCGGCATGCCGCGGCCGTCGTCGCTCACTTCCAGGGAGTTGTCCTCGTGGAGGATCACCTGGATGGCAGTGGCGTGGCCTGCCAGGGCTTCGTCGACACTGTTGTCGATGACTTCCTGAGCCAGGTGGTTGGGGCGGCTGGTATCGGTGTACATCCCCGGTCGCTTGCGCACCGGATCAAGGCCGGAAAGGACTTCGATGGCATCTGCGTTGTAGGCGTTTTGCTGGGCCATAGGTCTCTGAAATGCTCTGATTGAACGGGGGGCGGGCGCGACCGGTCAGGACACGGGCGCTACGCCGGCGAAAGCGAACAGCCTGGGCAGGCGCTCGGCGAATCCCTGGAAACCATGGTCGCCGCCGGCGTCGATGCGCAGCGCGCAATGCCGGTAGAACGCCTGGGCATGCCGGTAATCGAGGGTTTCATCGCCAGTCTGCAGCCATACCTGATAGCGGGCGGCGTCCGTTGGCAGCGGTGTCTCGAGTTCCGCCAATGCCGCCACGTGATCGGCAGTCAGGTCCCAGGTTTCGCCACTGTAATGGTTGCGCTGCGGGCCGAGGTAGCCGTCGAACAGCCGGTGTGGGCACACCGCCGGGTTGATCAACAGCGCCTTGAGGCCATGCCGTTCGGCCAGGTGGGTCGCATAGTAGCCGCCCAGGGAGCTGCCGACCAGCACGGGGCGACCAAGCTCGGCAATCAGCGCCTCGAGCTGGGCGATGGCCTGGCGTGGATGGTGGTGCAAGGCCGGAACGCGCAGTTGCGCCTGCCGCCCCATGGCGGTCATCGCAGCGCTCAACTGGCTGGCCTTGGTGGAGGCCGGCGCGCTGTTGAGCCCGTGGATATAAAGAATGCTGGTAGTCATGACGCGAGGCTACTAGTGCCGACCTACCCGCCGCAAGCACTCGTGCAGGGTCTGCGCACGGCGGGTACCGGGGGCCACTGACGCTAGTAGCCGCCCACGCTGTAGTCGGGCTCGAAAACCATGCCACTGACCCGCGACACGCCGGTTTCCAGGCGTCCGTCGTCATGCAGGCGCAGCCAGCGGTAGCCGGGAGCGGTGCGGTCAACCTGGAAGTCCTCGCTGCCGGGGGCGAACTGCACACAGGTCGACGGCGAAGCGAGCAGCCGCAGCGTGCCGCGCGTCTCGTCGATGGCTTGATGGACGTGACCCCAGAGAATCGCTCGTGTCTGTGGAAAACGATCCAGCACGGTGAACAGCGCCTCGGGATTGCGCAAGCCGATCGGCGCCATCCACTGGCAACCGATGTCCACCGGATGATGGTGCAGACAGATCAGATGATGACGATCAGGCGCCTCGCTCAAGGCCCGCTCGAGTAGCGCCAGTTGCGGTTCCTGGAGGTAACCGGGCACCGCGCCCGGGATCGACGAGTCGAGCATGATCAGCCGCCAGTGGCCGAAATCCACCACGGGCTCGAGCAGATCGGTGCCCACGCAAGCCGCTTTCATCGCCAGCACGTCGTCATGGTTGCCGGGAATCCAGCGGGCCGATGCATTCAGCGCGGCACTCAGTTCGAGAAAGCGCGCGTAGGATGCCGGGCTGCCGTCCTGGGACAGGTCGCCGGTCGCCAGGATCATGTCGACGGCCGGCTGCTCCCGGCGCACCAGGTCGACCACCCGACGCAGGCTGTCGGCGGTCTCCATGCCCAACAGCCTGCCCCCTGCATCGGCGAACAGGTGGCTGTCGGTGAGTTGCACCAGCAGGACCGACGAATCGGCGGGGATGGATACGGACGCACTCGACAAGGTGCTTCTCCTTGAATGGGATCCGTAAATTATGGAATCGCGATGTAGCCGGGTAAACCTGCGAACGGGGACTGGTTCACAGAATCCGAAGCATTATCGTGGCAAATAGCCAGCCTAGAGCATCGGCTCGGTTTCATGCCCGCATGCCAGGCAATGGCTCAGCCATTCCCCGAGAAACACATTGAGCTGGGTTTTCTCGTCCGGCTGGTGCATGGCGGCATTGGGATAAGGATAGATGCCGCGAAAGCGTCGCGCACTCTGCGCACCGGTGACCTCGGCCATGCGCGCGTCGTGATAGACGCGCACTTCCAGCTGTGGCACCGGCAGCCAGGGCAGACTGTGCTCCTGGCGCACCTGTACCGTAGAGGTATACGGACAGGTCTCCACCACTTCCAGCGCCAGCACGCCAAGTTGCCGCTCACCTTGACTGAGCGCCACACGTCGCGCGCCCTGCGCATCACGCATGCCGGGCAGCAGGCGCATCAGCCGCGCGTAATTGGCCTCGCAAGCAGCCTGCAGTTCGATCAGATCGACCCGGTAGCGCTCGCGCAGCAGATTTACCCCCATAGGCCCCTTACCTCGGCGCGGTTCAGCGCCAGCCACTGCAAGGCGATAATGCTCGCCGCGTTGTTGATCTGCCCATCCCTGACCGCCTGCAAGGCATCCTCGACGGGCCAGACCTGCACGCGAATGTCTTCGCCCTCTTCTTCGAGGCCGTGTATGCCGCCCACACCGGCGCTGTCGCAGCGACCGAGGAACAGGTGGACGAATTCGTCGGAGCCGCCCGGCGACGGGAAATAGCGGGTTATCGGCCAGAGCGAGGTCAGCGTCAGCCCGGCTTCTTCCTCGGCCTCGCGCAGCGCCACCTCGTCGGGCTCCTCGTTCTTGTCGATCAACCCGGCCACCAGCTCGACCAACCAGGGGTTGGCCGCCTTGTGCATGGCGCCGACCCGGAACTGTTCGACCAGCACCACGCTGTCGGTCACCGCATCGTAGGGCAGCACGCACACGGCATCGTGCCGGATGAACAGTTCACGGCGGAGCACTGGCCCCATCTCGCCGGAAAACTGCTGGTGGCGCAGGTGAAAGCGATCCAGACGGTAGAAACCGCGGAAGCACTCCTCACGTTCGATGATTTCCACCGCATCCGGGCCGGGGGTAAAGGTCTCGGTCATCTGCTGTTCTCTGGTTGCGTGCGTATTGAACCCATCCTAGGGGCTGTTGCGCCTCTCCCGCAAGCGACGCATCGAAAGCCTGGCCGATCCACCCGGATTGGCGAATAATCGCGAACTCCCCTGCCACCAGGCAGTCGAACGCCCGTCCTTCGCCAATGGCTTTTCCTGCATGAAACCATCCATCCCTGCCCGCCTCGGCGCCCTCCTCAGCCTGGGCCTGCTGCTCGCTGCCTGCCAGAGCCTGTCCGGCCCGCAAACCCCTGCAGCTCTCGCCAGCAGCCAAACGCGCTGGGAACACAAGACACCCGGCTGCGCAGCCCAGGACTGTCCGCTGGTCAATATCGACCTGCAGCGCCTGAGCGACCGGCCCCAGCTCAACGCGCGCATCGAGTCGACCCTGCTTGACCTGGTGAACGCCGCCACCGGCAATCGACCGCACTCGCTGGCCGATCATGAGCGTGAGTTTCTCGCCAATGGGAAGCCTGGCTGGGTCAGCTATCTGCAGGACAAGGTAATCAGTCAGCATGACCGTCTGGTGGTCATCGAACTGTCGAGCTACCACTTCATCGGTGGCGCCCATGGGGTGCCAGGGCGCACCTACCTGAACTATGACCGTGAGCTGGACAAGGTGCTGAGCCTGCAGGACTTCATCGTCCCCGGCGAGGAAGCGGCGTTCTGGCAGATCGCCCAGCGTGCCCACCAGGCCTGGCTGATCGCCCAGGGGCATGGCGACGACGCCGAGTACCGCCAGAGCTGGCCCTTCGAGCGCACGCCGAACATCGCCCTCAACCCCGATGCGCTGATGCTCAAGTACGATGTCGCCCGCCTGGCGCCCTACGCCGACGGCCACCCGGAGATCAAGATTCCCTACAGCCAACTGCAGGGCATCCTGCGCCCGGCCTACATGCCCGGCGCCGCAGCACGCTGAGAGAAGGCCGGGTGAGCGGCAACCTTGCCGATCACCCGGCTGAGCGTCACACCTGCCGGTAGATCACCGAACCCTCTTCCTTGAAGCGCTCGGCCTGTTCCTTGAAGCCGGCCTCGACCGCCTTGCTGTCGTCGGACAGACCGTTGACCTTGGCGTACTCGCGCACTTCCTGCGTGATTTTCATCGAGCAGAACTTCGGCCCGCACATGGAGCAGAAGTGAGCGACCTTGGCCGAGTCCTTCGGCAGGGTCTCGTCGTGGAACGCGCGCGCGGTATCCGGGTCCAGGCCGAGATTGAACTGATCTTCCCAGCGGAATTCGAAGCGCGCCTTGCTCAGCGCGTTGTCGCGGATCTGCGCCCCCGGGTGCCCCTTCGCCAGGTCGGCCGCATGGGCGGCGATCTTGTAGGTGATGATGCCGGTCTTCACGTCATCCTTGTTGGGCAGCCCCAGATGCTCCTTGGGGGTGACGTAGCAGAGCATGGCGCAGCCGAACCAGCCGATCATCGCCGCACCGATGCCACTGGTGATGTGGTCGTAGCCTGGCGCGATATCGGTGGTCAGCGGACCCAGGGTATAGAACGGCGCCTCGTCGCAGCATTCGAGCTGCTTGTCCATGTTCTCCTTGATCAGTTGCATCGGCACGTGGCCCGGGCCTTCGATCATGCACTGCACATCGTGCTTCCAGGCAATCTTGGTCAGCTCGCCAAGGGTTTCCAGCTCGCCGAATTGCGCGGCGTCATTGGCATCGGCGATGGAGCCCGGGCGCAGGCCGTCACCCAGGGAGAAGGACACGTCGTAGGCCTTCATGATTTCGCAGATGTCCTCGAAGTGGGTGTAGAGGAAATTCTCCTTGTGGTGGGCCAGGCACCACTTGGCCATGATCGAACCGCCGCGACTGACGATGCCGGTAACCCGCTTGGCGGTCAGCGGCACATAGCGCAACAGCACACCGGCGTGAATGGTGAAGTAGTCGACGCCCTGCTCGGCCTGTTCGATCAGGGTGTCGCGGAACAGCTCCCAGGTCAGGTCTTCGGCCACGCCGCCCACCTTCTCCAGCGCCTGGTAGATCGGCACGGTACCGATCGGCACCGGCGAGTTGCGGATGATCCATTCGCGGGTTTCGTGGATATGCTTGCCGGTGGACAGATCCATCACCGTATCCGACCCCCAGCGAATGCCCCAGGTCAGCTTGGCGACTTCTTCCTCGATGCTCGATCCCAGCGCCGAGTTGCCGATGTTGCCGTTGATCTTCACCAGGAAGTTGCGACCGATGATCATCGGTTCCAGTTCGGTGTGGTTGATGTTCGCGGGAATGATGGCGCGGCCACGGGCCACTTCGTCACGAACGAACTCGGCGGTGATTTCCCTGGGAATGCTGGCGCCGAAACTGTTGCCGGCATGCTGCTCCTTGAGCAGCCCGGCCGCGCGGTGCTCGGCGAGCTTCATATTCTCGCGGATGGCGATGTATTCCATCTCCGGCGTGATGATGCCCTGTCGCGCGTAATGCATCTGGCTGACGTTCTTGCCGGGCTTGGCGCGGCGCGGGTTGCGCACATGGGCGAAGCGCATCTTGGTCAGCTCGGCATCGGCCAGACGGCGCTGGCCGAACTCCGAGGACAGGCCATCGAGGCGCTCGGTATCGCCACGATCCTCGATCCAGGCGCTGCGCACGTCGGCAAGGCCCTTGCGCACGTCAATGGTGACGCTCGGGTCGGTATAGGGGCCGGAGGTGTCGTAGACGGTGACCGGGGCATTGATCTCGCCACCGAAGTCAGTGGGTGTGACATCCAGGCTGATTTCGCGCATCGGCACGCGAATGTCCGCTCGCGTGCCCTGGACGTAGATTTTCTGCGAACGGGGAAAGGGCTGGATCGACTGCTGGTCGACCTGGGCGGACTCACTGAGGTTCTGTTGTTGTTTGACGCTCATCGGTTGGCTCCTCGGCTTGATGTCGGAGCGAACCTGATGGACGTGATGAAGCAACACCACGCCAAAGCTGTTTGAACATGCAGGATTCGTGAGAGCGCCGGCATGCTCGAACAGCCAGGGCGCGGGCGCACCGCGAACGCGGTGCGGGGGTTTCCACCATGCAGGTCGCTGAAAACTATCCGCGTGCCATCGCACACGTTTTCAAACGATCTGTAGAGGTGGATACCTCTTGTTCCCTACGCAGGCCTTAACCTGATCAGGTTCAACGGGATCCGGAACTATCCGATCTCAGCCTCCGATTCGAGGCACCCCGACAAGAACTCGGCCAGTCTACTGACAGCTGCCCGCCGCAGCAACGCCGGCAGGACCCGCAGGTCGGATAGTGACGCCTGCCTGCCCATCACCGCGCGCCTTGACCACCCCGATGGCCGGGCTTAGTCTCGCCGACTACTGCCCACTCTAGGATTCGCTGACATGCTGCGCAGACTCTCCCTGGCCGTTGCCGTGACCGCTGCCTCAACCGCCACGGCCTGGGCAGATCCGGCCCCGCTGTCGGTACGCACCGACCTGATGTCGGTGTATCAGCAGGCCGCTGCCAACAATGCCGACCTGGCCGCCGCC
>NZ_FNDG01000010.1 GCF_900100535.1 Phytopseudomonas flavescens | reverse complement strand
GGCGACGCCGATGGTCTCGTAGCTGGGGGTCAGGGCGATGATCAGCGAGCCGAAGCACATCAGCAGCACCGAAGCCAGCAGCGCGGCCTTGCGGCCCTTGCGGTCGGCGTAGATGCCCATCAGCCAGCCGCCGATGGGGCGCATCAGGAAGCCCACGGCGAAGATCGCCGCGGTGTTGAGCAACTGCGCGGTCATGTCGCCCTGGGGGAAGAAGGCCTTGGCGAAGTACAGCGAGAAGGCGGCGTAGACATACCAGTCGTACCATTCGACGAGGTTGCCGACCGAGCCGCTGAAAATCGACTTGATGCGTTGGGACGTGGTGCGCGTTGGCGCGGGGGCAGACAGCGTGCTGGTGCTTTCCATCATGTTTCCTCGATCTCGTTATTCTTGTACGCATGGCAATGCGCTGGCGGGCTCGTTGCAGAAGCTGTGCCAGGCGCAGCGAGGCCCGGCCAGTGGGGCTCGATGGAAAAAGCCGGGAGAATTCCTGGCAAGAAACCGCTAGATCGACAGCAGGCCTGGCGGAATCCTGCCAGGAAATCCGCCCGAGGTTGCCTGGGCGCATGTGCCGCGGGAGCGCGGACGCTCTTTACGCGAACGCCTGCAGGACGCTTGGCCAGGAAGGGCCAGGCCATGGCGGACTACCGACTGGCGTCGGCAGTTGGCCGTTGCGTGATCGCGCTACGCCGCCATGCCCGGCATTCAATCCACTGCGGGCGCGCCGTACCGCCAGCGGGTGAAGTGATGGAGGGTCAACAGCCCGCAGATGACCATCAGCGGGATCAGCAGTACACCGGAGATGATCGAGCCCCACCAGGCGACGTTGGACTGCCAGGTTCTGCCCTTGCCCTCGGCCACCATCACCAGGCGCGTGGCCACTTCGCCAAAGCGCGCGTCGGGTGTCAGCACGTTCACTTCGAGGCGGTAGTCACCGGGCTCCACGGGGATGTGTGAGACGGCGCGGGTGATCTCGTTGCTGCCATAGCTGGTGAGTTCCCGGCCCACCTCGCCCTGCCCGGCCGACACCAGCTCACCAGCCGGGGTACGCAGCGTCCATGCCAGGGCCATGGGCGCGGGCGGGTACTCGACCCACTGTTGGTTTTCCCAGATCGGCCCGCCGGACAGCTTGCGCACGGTGTACAGCGGCAACTCATCGGTGGAGAACACCACGGCCAGGGTATCGAACTCCAGCGTTCGGGCCTTGACCGGGAATTCCAGGGTGGCGCCTTCGTCGAGCCGGATAGGTACGTCCAGCGGCAGCGTGGTCGCCCACACGGAGAACAGACGAAGCGCGACAACCGACAGCAACAGGCTCAGGCCCGTGCAGGCCCAGAAGATCGCTTTGCTCTTGTGACTCAATGCTCGACTCCTACCAATCGACCCAACCGGAAAAGACCTGCAAGGCTACTCGATATGCCTGCGTGGATCACCTGTGCCGACACAGGCGCAGGATCTGCAGGAGCGGAACACGGGAAGAACGACGGCCCGAAGGGGCCGCCGCAGATGTTCAGGGACGCGGGGTATACGCCATCAAGGCAGCGGCTCGAACTTGAGTTCGCTCAGGCTCTGCACCTTGTCTTCGCGCACCATCTTGTACTCGGTGCTGGGGCCGATCCAGCGCTCCCAGATGGCGTCGATTTCACCTGCAGCTTCCATCGCGTAGAGCGTCTCGTTGACCTTGGCGAGGAAGGCCGGTTCGCCTTTGCGCATGCCGGCGCCGACGGGCTCCAGGGCCATGGGCTGCTTGGCGATGGCCAGCTCGATGCCGCTCTGCTTGGCTTGCCCGACCAGCTTGATGGCGGTCATGGTATTGGTTACCAGGCCGACCACCTTGTTCTGCTGAAGGGCCATGTAGGCCGAGCCGGTGTCCTGGAACGTCACGGGCGTGGCATCGGCCAGCCGGATGGATTGCTCGGAGGTGGAGCCCTTGGTCGAGCTGATGCGCTTGCCCTTGAAGAATTCCTTGGGTTTGTCGCCATTGGCGGCACGCACCACCAGGGTTTCCTTGGCGATGTAGTACGGATCGCTGAACTGGATCTGCTCGGCGCGACTCTTGGTGTAGGCCAGGTTGGCGAAAATCACGTCGACGCGGCCCATCTTCACTTCCGGGATGCGCGCCTCGACGGACAGCGGCTTCAGCTCCAGCTCCACGCCCAGGTGCTTGGCCAGTGCCTTGCACAGGTCGACGTCCATGCCCACCAGCTCGCGGGTTTTCGGGTCCGGCGCGGAGAACGGTGGTACGTCGGCATAGACGCCGCAGCTCAGGCTCTTCTTGCTCATCACATCACTCAGCTGATCGGCCTGGGCCAGCGAAACCGCCAGTGGGGACAGCGCGAATACAGCCAACAAACGCTTCAAGCTCATGGGATTACTCCTGGACTGGTGAATGGATCGTGGTGGCCTGCGGCCTCAGTGGCTGCGCAGGTCGGAAATGAAGCGCCGAGCGCGCGGGTGGTCGGGCTGCTGGAAGAACGCCTCGGGCCTGGACTTCTCCAGGATCTGGCCGGCATCCATGAACCAGATGGTGTCGGCCACCTCGCGAGCGAAGTTCATCTCGTGGGTCACGCACATCATGGTCATGCCCTCCTTCGCCAGGCCCTTCATGACGCTGAGCACCTCACCGACCATTTCCGGGTCGAGGGCACTGGTGGGCTCGTCGAACAGCATCACCGGCGGCTCCATTGCCAGCGCCCGGGCGATCGCTACACGCTGCTGCTGACCGCCGGAAAGCTGCGCCGGGTAAGCACCGGCCTTGTGCGCGAGGCCGACGCGGTCGAGCAATTGCATGGCCCGCGTCTTGGCCTCCGCGCTCTTCAAACCGCGCACCTTGGTCGGGGTCAGGATGATGTTGTCCAGCACCGACAGGTGCGGAAACAGGTTGAAGCTCTGGAACACGAAACCCACCCGGCTGCGCAGGCGGTTGACGTTGGCGTCGGTGCCATTGACGTCGTGACCGTCGAACAGGATCTGGCCTTGCTGGATGCTCTCCAGGCGATTGACCGTGCGAATCAGGGTCGACTTGCCGGAACCCGAGGGCCCGCACAGCACCACCACCTCGCCGCGCTTCACGTCGGCACTGATGTTGGTCAGCGCCTGGTACTCGCCGTACCACTTGTTGACCTGGGAAAACATGATCATCGGATGCATGGGCGAGCCCTCAATTGTCGGTAGTCAGAACGGGGCGCTTGCTCGCCACCGGCTCGGTGCTGCCCAGGCGTTGGCGGGCGATACGGCGCTCGACCGCGTCAGCCAGTCGGGTCAGGCCGTAGCAGAGTGCGTAGTAGGTAATCGCCAGGATGAAGAACACCTGGAACGGCTTGGTCAGCAGCTGGTTGTTGACCTGGTTGGCGGCGAAGGTGACCTCCTGGACGTTGATCACGTAGCCCAGGGAGGTCTCCTTGATGATCGAGATGAACTGGCTGATCAGGCTCGGCAGCGAGTTGTACAGCGCCTGCGGCAGGATCACCCACGCCGTGGTGCGCAGGTAGCCCAGGCCCAGCGCCCGCGAAGCCTCGTACTGGCCCGGCGGCAGGGCCTGAATGCCACCACGCACGATCTCGCACAGGTAGGCACTCTGGTACAGCACCAGGGTGCAGAGCATGGTGGTGAAGCCGGTGATGTTGTGGCCGATGATCAGCGGCACCAGAAAGTAGGTCCAGAAGATCACCATCAGCAGCGGGATGCCGCGCATCACGTAAACCCACACCGTGGCCGGGTAGCGCAGCCAGCGCCACGGCGACACCCGCGCCAGGGCCATCAGAACACCCAGCGGGAAGGCCAGGATCAATGCCAGCGCAGCGAGAATCAGCGTGGTGGCGAGGCCGCCCAGGGCGCCGTGGGGATACTGGCCAACCAGGAACAGCGTCCAGTTGTCCCGCAGGATCGTATAGATATCGAACACTGCCGCTTACCTCGCCATCGCTTTGTTGAAGTGGCGAGCCAGCAAGGCGCCCAGGCCCATGAGGGCCAGGGAGAACCCCAGATACACCAGGGTGGCGACCAGGTAGGCCTCGAAGGTACGAAAGGTGTAGTTCTCCACTTCACGCGTGGCGTAGGTCAGCTCCACGACGCCGATGGCCATGACCAGGCTGGTGTTCTTGAACAGCAGCACTGTGTGGTTGATCAGCGACGGCAGGCTGTTGCGGATGCCTTGCGGCAGGATCACATAGCGCATCGAGCGGATGTAGCCCAGGCCCATGGCTCGCGCGGCCTCGGTCTGCCCCGTGGGAATGGCGCGCAGGCCGCCACGGATGTCTTCGCTGAAATAGGCGGCCTGGCACAGGCCCAGAGCGATCAGCGAGAAGAGAAATTCGCTGCTGTAGTTGGCCAGCCAGATCTGCGTGGATTCCGACAGCAGAGTCGGGATGCCGAAGTACCACAGCATCAGTTGCACCAGGGTAGGCACGTTGCGGTGGTAGGACACATAGGCTGCCACCGCACCTTCGGCATAGCGGTTGCCGGTAAGGCGAACCGACACCAGTACCAGGGCCAGCACCATGGCCAGGCACCAGGCGAAGAACGCCAGCTGCAGCGTCATGCCGATGCCCTTCAGGATCAGCTCGGCGTACTCGCCTTGCAGGATCGCGGAAAGATCGAAATCAGTCGTCATGGTCAGGTTCCAGTGACTTCAGCTTGGGGCAGGAGCAAGGCGCCAGTCTGCGCTGGCGCGGATGAAGCAGGCGGCTTGGGCCGCTCTGGGAATGGAGCCTGACGAAACTGCGCTTTCAGATTTCCCCGGGGCGTGCGGTGGAAAGCCCGCCGGGTACCTGCAGGGTCGGGGTGATTTCCATGTGGCCGATGTTCACGGCCACGGGGGCGGCGATGGCGAAGGCGATGGCATCGGCGATGTCCTTCGCCTCGGGCAGTTCAAAGCCTTCCAGGAAGCGCTTGCGCACCTCTTCGGAGTCACCGTGCACATGGGCGAAGATGTCGGTGGCGACGCGCCCCGGACAGATCTCGGTCACCCGCACGCGCTTGCCGAAGGCATCCACCCGCAACTGTTTGGAGAGCATGCTCACTGCAGCCTTGGTCGCGTGGTAGGTGGCATTGCCAGCAAAGTTGTAGGCGGCGGCGATGGAGCTGATGTTGACGATGTGGCCACGATCGCGCTCGACCATGCCCGGCAGCGCCAGGCGGGCGATCTGCAATACCGCACGCAGGTTGACGTCGACCAGCAGGTCGATGCCTTCGGCATCGGCCTTGAGCAGCGAACCTGGGCGGTCGACCCCGGCGTTGTTGATCACCACGTCGAAGACATGGGTGCGGAACAGCCCAGTCAGCCCGGCCAGATCGGTGACGTCGATGGCGTGGGCGATGCAGCCGGTGCGCTGCGCCAGCTCGGCCAGCTTGTCGGCGCTACGGGCCAGGGCATGAACCTGCAGCCCCTCGGCACACAGGCGCTCGACGACGGCAGCGCCGATCCCGGAGGAAGCGCCGGTGACCAGCGCGGTTTGGTAATCGGAAAATGGCATTGCGGGTTCCTCTGACTCATCTGCCATCGCCAACCATGGGGGGCGATGGCCTTTCACTGGACTGTAACCACTGCCGTTCGGGGCGACCAAGACGCAATGATTGTGTGGCAATAAGCTGCGCTTATGACCCGCCCAGCAGTTGTGTAATCGGGGTGATCACCCCGCCCTGGCGCTCGATGCTGTCGCGGATGCTGCGTGCGAAGCTGGCCGCACCCGGTGTATCGCCGTGCAGCAGAATGGAACGTGCGTTCACCGCCACGCGCTTACCGGTGATGGTGGTCACCGTGCCGTCTTCGAGCAATTGGCTGATGCGGGCCATCACTTGCCCGTGATCGCTGACCACCGCGCCGGGCGTACCGCGCGGCACCAGCAGGCAATCGTCGTCGTAGGCACGGTCGGCGAGAAACGTGGTGGCCACGCGCAGCCCGCATTGCTCCGCTGCGCGCTCGATGGCCTGGCTGGTCGATGAACTGACGATGATGTTCGGATCGAAACTCGCCACCGCCCGTATCAGCGGCGCCGCCAGGTCCGCGTCCGCCGCGGCCATATTGCCCAGGGCACCGTGCAGGCTCATGTGGCTGACGCGATGCCCGGCCGCCGCAGCGATGCCGGCAAGCGCACCGAGCTGGTAGACCACCATGCAGCACAACTCCCGGACCTCCACGTTCATCCGCCGCCGGCCGAAGCCCTGCAGATCGGGGAAGCCGACATGGGCGCCGAGATCGATGCCTCGTGCCTGGGCGCTGCGTACCGTGGCATCCATGATCAGCGGGTCGCCGGCGTGGAAACCGCAGGCCACGTTGGCCGAGGAGATCAGCGCCATCAGGGCGTCGTCCTCGCCCATTTTCCAGGGGCCGAAGCCCTCGCCCAGGTCGGCGTTCAGATCGATCTTCACGATGCCAGCTCCTCCAGCTCCAACAGGGTCTGGCCGAAACCCACGACCTGGCCGTCCGCCACCTGCACTTCGCGAACCCGCCCGGCGAACTCGGAGCGTACCGGCAGGAACAGCGCCCCGACCTGCAGCATGCCGACCAGTTGACCGCTATCGACCTCATCGCCGCTGCGCACAAAAGGCTCGGCTTCATCCGGATGGGTGGCGAAGAACACCCCCGGGCCGCTGGCTTTCACTACCGCCGCCAGACGCTGCGCGCCATGCGCAGCTGTGGTGCAGGCTGGCAGCGAAGCGCCCGCGTCGCTTCGCACGCTACGCCGCAGCAGTAAGCTCTCGTCGCCACGCTTCAACTCGATGACGCTCAACCCGGCATCGCCAAGCCAGCCTGCCAGTTGGCGGATCTCTTCAATTTTCATCAGCGATGTCCTCACGTGCGCCGCGCCAGTTGCTGGCGGGTGCGTTCGATGAATGCCCGGTTGCTCTCCAGCGCAGCCAGGGCTTCGTCATAACTGCAGGCGACGAAACGCACCTTGCTGCCGATGGCGGCCTGGCCCAGTCGCCAGATATCCGCGTCGATCACCGTGGCGAATTTCGGGTAGCCGCCGCTGGGCTGCGCATCGCGCATCTGCACGATCGGCTGGCCACCGTGGGGAACCTGAATCACCCCCGGCACGATGCCGTGGGAGCGTATCTCCAGCGGCCGTTCCGGCAGCAGGGGCGTACCGTCCAGGCGATAGCCATAGCGATTGCTCTGTGGGGTGATCTTCCACTCGGCGGCGAAGAATTCCTCTCTCGACTGAGCGCTGAAACACTCGAACTCCGCAGCAGGCAATACGCGGATCGCGGCACGGCCATCCACGCTCAGGGGCAAGGCAGCGAGCGCCGATTCGACGCCGAAGTCGGCGGGCCGGTCGAGCCCGGCGTGGGCTGCCGGAATGATGTCGCCACGCTCCAGCGCACGCCCCTGCCAACCACCGAAGGCGCCGCGCAACTGAGTGCTGCGCGAGCCGAGCACCTGCGGCACGTCGACACCGCCAGCCAGGCACAGGTAGGCACGGCTGCCGGAACTCGGATACGTCAGTTTCAGCACCTGACCCTTGCGCCCGTGCGCCACCCAGTTGGGCGGCAGACGCTGGCCATCGAGACGTGCGGCGCAGGCGGCACCGGTGATGGCGAAAGTGCAGTCTTCGGTGAAACGCACCTCGAAGGGAAACAGTGGAATCTCGATGCCGGCGGCGCCAGGATCGTTGCCCAGCAGCAGGTTGCCGAGCTGCAGGGACAGCGCATCCATCGCACCGGCAGTACCGACGCCATATCCCAGGCTGCCGTGGCGGCCAAGGTCCTGAACCGTAGCCAGTGCCGTGGCGCTGATGATCTCGATCATCGGATAATCCTCTCGATACGCAGACGCAGTTGATCGCCCGGCTGCAGGATCGCCGGTGGCGTTCGCTCGGCATCGAAGAACACCATCGACGTGCGGCCGATGGTGTTCCAGCCGCTGGGGCCGGCCGACGCGGAAATACCGGTCTGCACGCCGCCGATGGAAACGGCGCCAGCACCGATGTTCAGTACCGGCACCTGGCGCCGCGGCGTGGCCAGACGTGGATCCATGCCGCCCAGGTAGCAGTAGCCCGGGTGGCTGCCCAGGGCATAGACCGGGTATAGCGGCTCGCTATGCAGGTTGGCGATGGTCTCGATATCCAGGCCGGTATGGGCGATGACATCGGCCATGTGAGGGCCGTCTTCGCCACCGTAGACCACCGGCAACTCGACGATGCGACCCTCGATGGGCAGCGGCGCAACACGCTCCCAGCCTTCGAGCAGCCGAGCACGCAGGCCGGCGATATCACGGGGCGGTGTGGCGAAACTCAGCATCAGGTTGTTCATGCCGGGTACCGCTTCATGCACCGCGGGCCAGTCCTTCGCCAAGCGGGCCAGGGCCCAGATGCGCTGCTGAGTGACCAGTTGCAGTTCGCCGGGTGCCTCGAACAGCAGGGCCGTGGTGCCCAGCAGGCTGATCTGCGGTGTCATTGCGAAGCCCTCTGCTGCAGCCAGCGTTCAAGGTGGTGAATGTCCACACCGCCCTCGCAGAACGCCGAGTCCTGAAGGATCTCGCGGTGCAGCGCGATGTTGGTGGAGATGCCGCCCACGGCCATTTCGCTCAGGGCCAGCCGCATGCGCGCCAGCGCCTCGGCACGGGTCGCGCCCTGAGTGATGACCTTGGCGATCATCGAGTCGTAATACGGTGGTACCCGATAACCCTGGCTGACATGTGAATCGACACGCACGCCGATACCGCCCGGCAACTGCCATTCGCTGACCTGGCCGGGAGTAGGCATGAAGGTGCGCGGATCTTCGGCGTTGATCCGGCATTCCAGCGCGTGCCCGACCGTGCGAATGTCCGCCTGGCCCAGGCTCAGGCGCTCGCCCAAGGCCACGCGGATCTGCTGCTGGACGATATCGATACCGGTGGTCACCTCGGTTACCGGGTGCTCGACCTGCAGCCGCGTGTTCATCTCGATGAAGAAGAACGCATCGTTCTCGAAGAGAAACTCGAAGGTGCCGACGCCGCGATAACCGATCTGCCGGCACGCCTCGGCGCAGCGTTCACCGACCTGGGCGATCAGCGCCGGATCTATACCGGGTGCGGGGGCTTCCTCGAGCACCTTCTGATGGCGGCGCTGCATCGAACAATCCCGCGACCCCAACCACAGCGCAGTGCCATAGGCATCACAGAGCACCTGAATCTCGACATGGCGCGGATGGCCAAGGAATTTCTCGATGTACAGCTCCGGGTTGCCGAACGCCCGGCGTGCTTCCTCACCCGTCACGGCGATGGCATCAAGCAGTTGCGCAGCGTCCTGGACCACGCGCATGCCACGGCCGCCACCACCGCCTGCAGCCTTGACGATCACCGGATAGCCGATCTGCTCGGCAATCGCCTGGATCGCCCGTGGGTCGCCTGGCAGGCTGGAGTCAGGCCCTGGCACACAGGGCACGCCGGCCAGGCGCATGGCCCGCTTGGCGGCAACCTTGTCGCCCATGGTGCGAATGCATTCGGCGCTGGGGCCGATGAAGGTCATGCCGGCCTGTTCGATACGCTCGGCGAAGCTGGCGTTCTCGGAGAGAAAGCCATAGCCGGGGTGAATGGCCTGAGCCCCCGTGACCTGTGCAGCGTCCAGCAGCGCCTGCTGGTTCAGGTAGCTCTGCCCTGGCGACGCCGGGCCGATACACAGCGCCTCATCGGCCAATTGTACGTAGCGGGCATCGCGATCGGCCTCGGAATACACCGCCACCGTCTTCAGCCCCAGGCCCTTGCAGGCGCGCTGCACACGCAGGGCGATCTCACCCCGGTTGGCGATCAGTACCTTGTCAAACATCGTGGTTCTCCGGGCTGAGACCGCCCACACGGGCTACGCCCGCCGGGCACTTTGGCTGCGCCGCTGCGCCGCGTTGCGGCCGGTCACCACGGTTGGCGATCAATACGTTGTCGAACATCAGCATTCTCCCGCCCCTGCTCACGCGATACGCACCAGCGCCTGGCCAGCCTCGACCTCGGTGCCGCTGGCCGCCAGGATCGCCTCGACCACACCGTCGGCTTCGGCCTTGAGCGGGTGGAACATCTTCATCGCCTCGAGTACCGCCAGGGTCTGGCCAGCCTTGACCTGCGCGCCAACCTCGATGAACGGCGGCTGATCCGGCGCAGGGGTGAAATGCACGATGCCGTGTAGCGGCGCCTTGGCCTGGTAGCCGCTGACCTGCACCTGCACCTGCGGCGTGCTGCTGGCGGGTCGAGAAATCACTGCCGGCGCCGCTACGCAAGCGCTCGCAAACTGGCCGTGCTCGCGCAGCAGACGCAATTGAGCACCCTCCTCGCCAAGGGTCAGCTCGCTCAGGTCGGATTCGGCCATCAGGTCGATCAATGCTTTTATGCGTTCGGGTTTCATCTATGGCCCCTGCCGATGAAAAATTGGCTGAGGGCAATGTATCGAGGCCATTTCGCAGCGGCCAAGACGGTTTGGCTGTGGGGAGATAAGACGACCTTATGACCCCTCGCCCTCCGCTGGCGGGCGGCCCGTGCGCATTTCCGCGACCAGCTCGAGAAGGATCGCCTTGACCGCCTGCGCAGGCACCGACAGCGGCAAGTGGCCAGACAGGCACAGCGCCAGCGGCGCGTCGATGTCCGGCTCGACGATGCGACTCAGGTACAGGCCATGGGCATCGGCCAGCACCTGGGCAGCCGACTCCGGCAGGATGGTCGAACCGAAGTGATCGGCAACCGCAGCGGCCAGGGTGGTGGACGACTCGATTTCCGCGACCACCTGAGCGCTCATCTCGATGCGCACAAAGGCCTCGTCGACCAGCCGGCGCATCACGTTGTAGGTGCGCGGCAGCAGCAGTTCGAAGGCTGCTACCTCGCTCAGGGTGACCCGCTCGCGGCCTTGCAGAGCGGGCTCCGCGCTGACCAGACAAAGCGGCTCGCGCATCAGTTGAATGAAGCTCAGGCCATGTACTTCGCGCCCGCCATAGAGCACCGCCATGTCCATGCGGCCGTTCATGATCAGCTCGCTGAGGGTGGTCCCGAAATTTTCGTTGAGATAGAGCAGGATCCCCGGGTGCTTTTCGCGCACGCGCTTGAGCAATGGCAGCGACAACGCCGACGCCGCGGTGCCCGGCGCCAGCCCCACCGACACCGGGCCAGACAAGGCAAGACCACTCGCATTGACGTCACTCTGCGCCTGTTCGCACTGGCGCAGGATCACCTGAGCATGGCCGTACAGCACCTTGCCGGCCTCGGTCGGCGTCACTCCGCGCTTGGTGCGGATCAGCAGTTGCTGCTGCAACTCGGACTCCAGGGTGCTGAGCTGCTGGCTCAACGCGGGCTGGGCGATATGCAGCACATCGGCTGCCTGGGTCAGGCTGCCGATGTCGACGATCTTGACGAAATACTTGAGGCGACGAAGGTTCAAGGTGCACCGCTGTGTACGGATCAGTAGCCCGGACAGAGCAATAGGCGAGCCAAGGCCTATCCAAGGCGCGCCAGGCCAGGCATAAGCGTTTCATATGACTGCACCTCGGCAGCCAATATTCCCCGTTCTGGAGCCTAGGCCCCAGCTGTCGCACAGCATTGGTGCGCGACAAGCGCAGCGCTATCCATAAGCACTTCCTATCAAACCAGAACGAACTCGTCTTATGGCGCCCGTGCAGCCCAGTCGTAACGTAACCCTCATCAAGGCCTTAACCGAGGATCGTTCCCGTGACCGCTTCCCGCATCGCTGCCCGCGTACTTCGCATCAAACCCTCCCCCAGCAGCGCTGCCGCCGACCGGGCCAACGAACTGCGTCGTGCGGGCAAGTCCATCATCAATCTGGTGGTCGGTGAGCCCGATTTCGACACGCCGGAACACATTCGCCAGGCAGCCGCCCAGGCCATCGAGAACGGCGAAACGCGCTACACGCTCAACGCCGGTACGGCAGCGCTGCGCGATGCCATCGCCGCCAAACTGGAGCGCGAAAACGGTCTCAGTTATCCGGCCAGCCAGGTGGTGGTGACCAGCGGTGCCAAGGCGGCGATCTTCAATGCCTTGGCCGCGACGCTGGGCAGCGATGACGAGGTGCTGATCCCTGCGCCTTACTGGGTCTCCTACCCGGACATGGTGCTGGCCTGCGACGGCCGGCCGGTGACCCTGCCCTGCCCGGAAGAAAACCAGTTCAAGCTCACCGCTGCGCAACTGCGCGACGCGATCACCCCGCGCACCCGTTGGCTGCTGCTCAACTCACCGAGCAACCCGACCGGCGCCACCTACAGTGCCGAGCAATACCGTGCATTGGCCGACGTGCTGCTGGACTACCCGAACGTACTGGTGATGACCGACGACATCTACGAGCACATCCGCTACGACGAGCGCCCCATCAGTCACCTGCTCAGTATCGAGCCAGCTCTGCGCGAGCGGGTGCTGATCATCAACGGCGTATCGAAAACCTATGCAATGACCGGCTGGCGAATCGGCTACGCAGCTGGCCCGAGCGACATCATCAACGCCATGGCCACCCTACAGTCGCAGTCCACCAGCAATGCCTGTTCGGTCAGCCAGGCCGCCGCCGTGGCGGCGCTGGAAGGCGATCAGCGCTTCGTCGGCGAGAGCGTCAAGGTCTACCAGCAACGCCGCGACCGCTGCCTGGAGCTGATCAACGCCATCGACGGCCTGAGTTGCATCAAGCCGGAGGGCGCCTTCTACCTGTACGTCAACTGCGGCGCTCTGCTCGGCAAACGTACGCCCGACGGCAAGGTGCTGGCAGCCGACACCGACGTGGTGCTGTACCTGCTGGAAAGCCAGGGTGTCGCGGTGGTTGCCGGCACCGCTTACGGCCTGGCGCCGTTCTTCCGCATGTCCACCGCCACGGCCATCGAAACCCTGGAAACCGGCTGCACGCGGATCGCAGCAGCCGTGGCCGAGTTGCGCTGAGCACAGCACCATGACGATGCCGAGCCAGCCGCCGATGACGTTCACACAGTCGCTGCTGGCGATGCTCGGTATTTCCCTGGTGCTGATGCTCTCGGCACTCGACCAGACAGTGATCGGCAACGCGCTGCCAAGCATCGTCAACGAGCTGCAGGGCTTCGAATTGTACGCCTGGGTCGCCACCGGCTACCTGCTCGCCTCCATCGTCACCATTCCGATCTTCGGTCGCCTGGGCGACTACTACGGCCGCAAGCCATTCGTCCTCGCCGCCACTGTGATCTTCACCCTGGCGTCGCTGGGCTGCGCCCTCACCGACAGCATGCTGGTGCTGGTCATGGGCCGCATCCTGCAGGGCGTCGGCGGCGGCATGCTGATCGGCACGGCATTCGCCTGCGTGCCCGAGCTGTTCCCAGATACCCGCCAGCGCCTGCGTTGGCAGATACTGCTCAGCGCCATGTTCAGCGTGGTCAACGCCATCGGGCCGGGGCTGGGCGGTTACCTCACCGGCGAGTTCGGTTGGCGCTCGGTATTCTGGTTGAACATTCCCCTGGGCGCACTGGCCCTGTTCTTCGCCTGGCGCTTCCTGCCCTGGTATCGCCCGCAGACCGGGGCGGCGATGAACCTCGACTGGATCGGGGCACTGCTGATCGTGCTGGTGCTGGGCAGCCTGCAGTTGTTCGTCGAACGCCTGGAGCAGGCCGACCTGCTGCTGTGCTCGCTGCTCGGTGCACTGTCGTGCAGCGCCGCATTCGCCTTGTGGCGCTGGGAACGGCGCTGCCGCTTCGCCCTGCTACCGAAAGCGCTATTCACGCAACCGAGCCTGCGCCTGCTGTTCGTGCTATCGATGCTCGCCGGCGCGATCATGTTCACCCTGCTGTATTACCTGCCGCTGCTGCTGCAGGGCAGCTATGGCTATTCACCGCAGGACGCCGGTCTGTTGATCACTCCGCTGGCCCTGAGCATTACCCTCGGGGCCATCGTCAACGGCCGTATCGTCACCCGCATGAGCAACCCCAACCTGTTGCCGCTCATGGGCTTCTGCGCACTGCTGGCAGCCTGCCTGGGGCTGGCCTGGGTCGGCCTGTCGGCCAGTTTCAACCTGCTGCTTGGCCTGATCCTGCTGGCCGGGCTGGGGCTCGGTTTCATCCTGCTCAACCTCACGGTATTCACCCAGACGCTCGCCGCGCATCAGTTCCTCGGCATCGCCACCGCACTCACCCAGTCCTTGCGCCTGGTCGGCGGCCTGCTCGGCACGGCCATGATGGCCGTGCTGGTCAAGCTGCTCTACGCCAGCACCCTGCAGCGCAGCCTGATCGCCGCAGGTGAAGGGAATGCCCTGGCGAAATTCGCCGATCCCCAGGTGCTGTTGCAGCAGGTGGCCAGCGACGCCCAGACACCGCTACTGATGCTCGCGCGCGGCGCCCTCGCCCAAGCGATCGGCGTCGGTCTGCTGCTCTGCGCCGCCCTCGGCGTTCTGGCCCTGATCGTTCTGTATCGCTTGCCGCCGGTGGCGCTACCGCGCGTGCGGGCTCCTGTTGCTCCCGAAAAACAACAACCTTGACTGCCGACACTCGACTGCCTCTCACAACACTCAACGACAACCAGAGGATGAACACGATGGAGCGATTCAATCGCGCGCCCATGCTAGCGACAGGCCTGTGCGGCCTGCTCATCGCGCAACAGGGCCAGGCGGCAGGTTTCGTGGAAGACACCAAGGCCAGCATCCTGGCGCGCAATTTCTTCAGCAATGCCGACAACCGCAGCGGCAGCGCAGACCCGAGCTACACCCAGGAATGGGGTCAGGGCTTCATGCTCAACGTGCAGTCAGGGTTCACCGAAGGCACGGTCGGTTTCGGCGTGGATCTCATCGGCCAGTGGGGCATCCGTCTGGATTCGGGCAAAGGCCGCCACTACAACCCCGAGAGCAGCAACTTCAACGGCAACGTATTCCCCACCGACAGCGATGGCCGTGCGGTCGATCAGTTCGGCAGCCTGGGCGGCACCCTGAAAGCGCGCTTCGCCGAAACCGAACTGCGCTACGGCACACTGATTCCCAAGCTACCGGTGGTAGTGTCCACCGATCGTATGCTGCAGCAGACCTTCCGTGGCGGCCAGATCCAGTCCAGGGATCTGCATGATTTCACCTTCACAGCCGGCCAGCTCGAACATGTCATGGGCCGCGGTTCGAGCAACCAGATGGGCATGTCGATTCCCGGCGCGAACAACCCGCTGACGGGCGAGTTCGTCAACACGTTCTACTACGCCGGGGTCGACTACAAGCCGCTCGACAACCTCACCCTGCAGTACTACTACGGCAACCTCGAAGATTTCTACAAACAGCACTTCGTCGGTGTGCTGTACGACCTGAAACTCGGCGAAGGCACGCTGCGCAGCGACCTGCGCCATTTCAACAACCGCTCCGATGGCGCCAACGGCCATGACTCGGCTTTCTACACCAATGGCTACTATGGCAACGGCGTGACCAGGGGCGAGGTCGACAGCCGCATGACCAGCGCCCTGTTCTCCTACCTGATTCAGGGTCACACCTTCGCCGCCGGCTACCAGGTGGTCAGCGGCGACAGCGATGCCGTATGGCTCAACCAGGGGGATGGTTCCTCTGCCTATTTCATGACGGAATCGATGATCGGCAAATTCCAGCGCGCCGGTGAACGCACCTGGCAAGTGCGCTACGGTTACGATTTCGCCAGTGCCGGTGTGCCCGGCCTGACCTTCGTCGGCATGTACGAAAGCGGCTCGCACATCAAAGCGGTCGACGGTGACAAGAAAGAGTGGGAACGCAACGTGACCCTCGCCTATACCGTGCAGTCCGGCCCAGCGAAGAACCTCAACATCCAGCTTCGCCACGCGCAGTTGCGCTCCACCGTGGGCAATCAGCGCGACGCGGACGAGCACCGAATTCTGATCAACTACCCGATCAATATCCTCTGACCCTGCAGAGCGCAGCGGCGCCAAGCCGCTGCGCCGCGCTCGGCGACGCTGCTTGGGCATAGCGATGCGGCCCTGCCGTGAAGGGTCAACAGGTTGTTTCGCCCTGACGGTCTGGACATTGGAGGCTGGCAGCCGATGCCATGGCGAGGTCGGTACCTTGGCGGTGTCGGGCAGTGGCGTTTGGTCAGGCATTCGCTGAAACCGGCAGGGCGTGCAGAGCGAATACGAGTGGATTTGTTGAGAGGCCAAAAAACCAGGCACCTGCTCGGCAGGTACCTGGTTTGCGGGGGCCGGCGCTAGCCGAAGATCAGCGTCGCGCCATAGAACAGCCCGGCCGCCAGCGCCATCGAGGCGGGCAGCGTGAGCACCCAGGCCAGCAGAATATTGCTGATGGTGCTGCCCTGCAGGCCGCTGCGGTTGGCGACCATGGTGCCCGCCACGCCGGATGACAGCACATGGGTGGTGGAGACCGGCAGGCTGTAGACATTGGCCAGGCCGATGGCGCAGGCGGCGGTGATCTGGGCGCTCATGCCCTGGGCGTAGGTCATGCCCTGCTTGCCGATCTTCTCGCCGACGGTCTTCACCACGCGCTTCCAACCGACCATGGTACCGATGCCCAGGGCCAGGGCCACGGCGAGGATCACCCAGAAGGGCGCGTATTCGGTGGTGGCGGTGAGGTCCTTGCGCAACTTGTCCAAGTCGGACTTCTCCCGCGCCGGCAGGCTTTGCAACTTGCCGACCTTCTTGGCCGAATCGTCGAGGCACAGCAGGTAGCGACGAATATCGATACGGTTCTCTTCGCTCAGGCTGTGGTAGTCCTTGACGCCGTCCAGCGTCTTGAGCAATGCAGCGATGGTCGGTTCGGTGAGCTGTGGGTCGCAGCGGAACTGCCTCGGCAGTTCACCGTTGCCCGGTTTGCCAAGGGCCAGAAACTCGCTGAGGGTCGGCGCGTTGCGCTGGTAGAAATCCCCCAGGTGGATGGCCGCGTCACGGGTGCGTTCGATCTGGTAGGTGGTGCTGTTCAGGTCGAGGACGAACTTGGCCGGCACGATGCCGATCAGCACCAGCATGATCAGGCCGATGCCCTTCTGCCCATCGTTGGAGCCGTGCACGAAGCTCACCGCCATGGCGGAAACGATCAGCACCAGGCGGTTCCAGAACGGCGGCTTGTTCTTGCCCTTGGTTTCCTTGCGCGTGACCGGCGTGCTGTGCACCTTTGGCGTAGGCATCCAGTATTTGAACGCGAGGAACAGCAGCGCGGCGACGACGAACCCGGCGACCGGCGAAAAGATCAGCGACAAGCCGATATCGATGGCTTTCTGCCAATTCACGCCATCGCCAAGGGGGATGTCGGTGAGCAATGCATTGGCCAGGCCGACGCCGAGAATCGAGCCGATCAGGGTGTGCGAGCTGGAGGCCGGAATGCCGAAGTACCAGGTTCCAAGGTTCCAGGCGATGGCCGCGGCGAGCAGCGCGAACACCATGATCAGACCATGGCCGGTGTTGACGTTGATCAGCAGTTCGACCGGCAGCAGGTGGACGATGGCATAGGCCACCCCGACACCGCCCAGCAGAACCCCCAGGAAGTTGAAGATGCCCGACATGACCACCGCCAGGTTCGGCGGCATGGCCTTGGTGTAGATGACCGTGGCGACCGCGTTGGCCGTATCGTGGAAACCGTTGATGAATTCGAAGGTAAGGACGAAGAGCAGGGCGAGTGCCAGGCTCAGCGCCAACCAGGCATCGAGCCCGCTGAATAATTCGAACATGGGGGGTTACGTCTGGCTCATTGAGAGGGCTGGGTTATTCCAGATGAAGCCTGGAACTGCTGCCGCTTACGCATCTGCGGATGCGGATTTCCTCCGCTGCCGGAAAATTATCGACGGGATTTGTCCAGAAATCGACTTATAAACATCACGAGAGCGTAAAGAATCCGTATTTTTTATCCACCGTCATCGATCGGGCAGGGCCTCGCCGGGTGGCTCGGGATGCCGATCCCAGGCTACTCGCAACGGTGCATTTCGGCCCGGTAGCCCGTGGTTGAGCGCCGCGCGACCTGTCGATCGTCGTCCCGGGTATTGCTGCGCTCAAGACAGGCTGGCTGGCGAATCTCTTTCCGGCGCGGCTCACGCGAGCAGCTCGGTGATCCATCGGACCTGCTGGGCGAGCGGCCGTACCGTCTCATCGGCCACGCGCTGCCGTGCCTGGCCCAAGTTGGCCAGTGTCTGCCGCTTCAACTGCAACAGGCGTTGCCACTTGGCCAGGAAGACGGGACTGCGCTCGCGCAGTTGCAGGGGACCGAAGTACAGCTCCTTGGCGCTGTACGAAACCGGCCCGGTACGCTCGGCGACGATGATTTCGTAGTAGAAGCGGTGTTCCCGCAGCAGGTCTTCGTGGAGGATGCGGTAGCCATTGTCCATCAGCCATTGGCGCAGCGGCTGCTCGCCGCCGTTGGGCTGCAGGATCAGGCGCTCCTCGCCGCTCAGACGGTTCTTGTCGCGTTCGAGAATGTCGCGGATGGTCTCACCGCCCATGCCGCAGAGGCTGACCACCGTGATGCCGTCTGCCGGCTCGATCGCCGCCAACCCACTGGCCAAGCGCACGCTGATGCGCGCGCCCAGATGGTTTTCGTCCACGGTGCGCTCGGCAGCCAGAAACGGTGTCATGGCCACCTCGCCAGCCACCGCGGCGTCGATGACGCCACGGTTCATCAGCGCCACGGGCAGATAGCCGTGGTCCGAGCCGATATCGGCCAGCCGCGCGCCGACCGGCACATGGACCGCCACGCGTTCGAGACGCTCGGACAAGCTTCGCTCGTTCAACTCCAACCTCTTTTCACCACGGCAGCCAGGCAGGTTGCGCCGCTTCGGCGCGCGATTCTGTCGGGCAACGGCGCACATGGCAAATCCCGACGACGCGCATCGTGGTGGATTGCCTGCGCCCGTAGCGCGGGTGAGCGAAGCGATACATCCATTCACCAGGAACGGAATAAGGCAGTGAGGCCTCAAGAGCCGTGAAGACGTTGTGCTGCCTGCTCACGTCGCCGTTTGCGCCGGTGGCCACTAGCGCTCGACGAGCAGGCCCCTGAGCAGAAGCTCCAGAGCGGCCAGGCTCCATGCCAGGCGGGCACTGCCGTCTTCGTCGCTGGCTATCCAGAAGGCAGCCTCCGCCAGGCTGCCATTGATCAGCAGTGCCAATGCCTGCGGATCGGCGTCGGCGACGATGCCCTGCTGGATAAGCCCCACGATCAGTTGCTGCAGGGAATGGATGCAGTGCTGCTGCGAATCGGGCGTGGCGCCGCCGAGCACCGCACGCGCATCACGCAGAACGATGCGTTGGATTTCAGGCTCCAGGGCCATTTGCAGATAGGCCCGGCAGCGATCGCGAAACCCCGCCCATGCATCTGCGCTGCTACCGGAAATGGCCTGCAGGCGGGCATCCATCTCGGCGTCGATCTGCGCCACTACGGCGGCCAGCAACCCCTGCTTGTCGCCGAAATGATGGTAGAGCGCTCCGCGGGTAAGACCTGCTTGCGCGGTCAGCTCATCCATCGAGGTCTCGGCATAACCGCGTTCGCAGAACACCCTGCGGGCAGTGACCAGCAAGGCTGAACGGGTTTTCTCCATTTCGGCACGGGTGCGGCGAGCCATCGGTTTTCTCCTCATGGGGCAAGCAGGCCATTATTTACATACGAAGCGTATGAATCTATGATTTTATACATACCTTACGTATGTAAATATCTGCTGGCCCGGCTGGTGCCCCTGCAAGAGGAGAATGAAATGGCCAATCCCTACCTGGAACTATTCGCTGCGCCGGGCTCGAAAGGCTTCGTGCTGGCCGGGCTGGTGGCCCGGATACCCTTGCCGATGACGGGCATCGGCATCATCACCATGCTGGCTCAGTTGCGCGGTAGCTACGCGCTGGCCGGCGCGGTAGCGGCCTCTTTCGTGTTGGCCTATGCGCTGCTGTCGCCGCAGATTTCGCGTCTGGTCGATCGCCACGGCCAGTCCCGGGTATTGTCCGGTGCCGCTGCAACATGCATTGCCGGTCTGGCGCTGTTACTGGTCGCCACCTGGCTGCAGATGCACGATGCCGTGCTGTTCATCGGGGCACTGATGGCGGGCGCCATGCCCAGCATCTCGGCGATGATCCGTGCCCGTTGGACGGCCATTTACCGTGGCCAGGCGCAATTGCAGACAGCCTTTTCTCTGGAGACCGTGCTCGACGAGGTAACCTTCGTGGTCGGCCCGCCCTTGTCCATAGGGCTGAGCGTGGCGGTGTTTCCTCAGGCAGGCTTGATGGCCGGGATCCTGCTGCTGGGCATTGGCGTGTTCGCGCTGGTCGTGCAGCGCGCGAGCGAGCCGCCCAGCAAGACGGGAGACACTGCCGATGCTCGCTCGAGCGCGGTGATTCATCTGCCTGACGTACGTCTTTTGACGTTGCTGATGGTAGGCCTGGGGGTCATCGTCGGTACCGTGGATATCGTCAGCGTGGCCTTCGCCGATCAGGCGGGTAACCCGGCAGCGGCGAGTCTGGTGCTGTCGGCCTACGCAGTGGGTTCCTGCCTGGCAGGTCTGTTGTTCGGAGCCCTCAGGTCAAGCACGCCGATGCACCGCCTGCTTTTTATCGGTGGCTCCGCCACCGCGCTCACCACCCTGCCTCTGCTGCTGGTCGACAGCATCCCGACATTGGCTGCCAGCGTTTTCGTCGCGGGTCTGTTCTTCGCGCCCACGATGATCGTAGCCATGTCCCTGATCGAACGCGCCGTGCCGGAAAGCCAGCTCACTGAAGGGATGACCTGGCTGCTGGCCGGATTGAACGTCGGCGTGGCCGCAGGCGCCTTCGCCTCGGGTCAGGTGGTAGACCTGACGCAGGCTTCTGCGGGTTTCGGCGTGGCACTGTGCGGCGCCGCAGTCGTGTTTCTGAGCGCACTCCTGGCTTACCGGCGCGTCGCTCAGGCGTCACTCGCCAGAGCCAGTTGTTCGAGTTCAGGCACGCCCATCCGGTAGCCCGTCCATTTGCTGTCAGGCCTGCCGCCCAGTCGCTGGTAGAAGGCTTCGGCACGGCCGTTACCCGTCAGGACATCCCACTTCAAACGTCCGGCGCCGATGCTCAGTGCGAAGCGAGAGACCTGTTGCAGCAGGGCCTTGCCCAGGCCGCTGCCGCGCTGCCCCTCGGCGACGTACAGCTCCTTCAACAGCAGCGTGGGACGCAGATCGAAGGTAAAGGCAATTTCCAGCACCACGGCGTACCCCAGCAGTTGCCCCTGCTGTTCGGCGACGAACACCTGGCACTGCGGGTCGGCCCCGAAGGCACGGACCAACAAGGCGGGCTCATCGACACGAAACTCATCGATGTAGCCCTCGAAAACCGCCAGGGCACGCATCAGTTCGAGCAGCGGCGGAACGTCGGCCACCCTGGCCGGACGTACTCTGCAGCCTTCGTTCAACATGCGCAGGAGATGGCGCCGGCATTGCCGCTGCGCTCGGGGTGAGTCCCCGCCAGCGGCAACCCTTCGTCGAGCCAGCCGGTGACGCCGCCGATCATTTCCTTGACGGCATACCCCAGGCTCGCCAGACGCACCGCGGCACGGTGCACGCCGTTGCAGTGGGGGCCGGCGCAGTACACGACGAACAACGTCTCGGCGGGAAAATCAGCCATCCGCTCGGCCGTGATCTGGCGGCTGGGAATATTGATAGCGCCAGGGACATGGCTGCTGGCGAATGCCTGTGGGCTGCGTACGTCGACCAGCAGGTAATCCACCTCACCGGCCTGCTGGCTGTGGTGGACGTCGGAACAGTCGGTTTCGACACTCAGACGGCGGCTGAAATGCGCGAGCGCCAAGGCTGGTTCGGCGGCAGGCGTTTCACTGACGAGGCTGGACATGCTGATTACTCGATGGTGGAAAGAGCCACCACTGTAGAGATGCCGCGAACAGCGCTACAGTGGCGAACTCGACATCGACTGGTAGTTTTCCGCCAAATGCATGAAGCCCCCCCTGGTCTGGTCGCCGTTCTCGCCTATGACGGCCTGTGCACGTTCGAATTCGGCATAGCCGTGGAGGTCTTCGGCCTGCCTCGCCCCGAGTTCGATTTCACCTGGTACCGCCACTGCATCGTCGCCGTGGACAATGGCCCGATGCGAGCACTGGGCGGTATTCAGGTCACCGCCGATGCCGGCCTCGAGGCGCTGAACGATGCGCGCACGATCATCGTTCCCGGCTGGCGTAGCCGTGACGAGCCACCACCGCCCGCACTGCTGCAAGCGCTGCGAGCCGCACACGCACGAGGAGCCCGACTGCTGTCGATCTGTTCCGGGGTCTTCGTGCTGGCCGCAGCCGGGCTACTGGACGGCAAGCGTGCCACCACCCACTGGCGCTACACCGATGAACTCGCACGGCGCTTCCCCGCCATCGACGTCGATGCCTCGGTGCTCTATGTGGACAGCGGACAGGTGATCACATCCGCGGGCAGCGCCGCGGGTATCGATGCATGCCTGCATCTGGTCGAGCGCGATTACGGCGCTCACATCGCCAACTCGGTGGCACGCCGCCTGGTGATGGCGCCGCAGCGCTCGGGTGGACAGGCGCAATTCATTCCCGCGCCGGTCGCGCAGGCGCCCAGGGACGATCTCTCTGCAGTGCTGGAATGGGCACGGCAGCATTTGCACGAGCCCCTCTCGATCAAGCAATTGGCGAACAGAGCCCTGATGAGTGAACGTACCTTCCTGCGCCGTTTCAGCGAAGCCACCGGCCTGTCACCCAAGAGCTGGCTGCAGCACATGCGCATGGCACAGGCCCGAGCACTTCTGGAGAGCACCAGCCTGAACAGCGAGCAGATCGCTGAGCGCTGTGGCTTCAGTTCGGTGGAGAGCTTTCGGGTAGCGTTTCGAAAGGTGGTCGGCCTGGCGCCTTCGTTCTATCGGGAACGCTTTGGACAGCGCCAAGGCCACGCGTGAAGCGGCTGCAGAACCGCGCAACGGGTGCAGTGATAAAGCGCTGCGCCTGTGCCCTGGCACAGCGAGAAAGCAACAGGGCAAGCGACCATTCTTACCCTTGGGTGGATGGCAGCCCTTGCCCTGTTGCGGTTTTACCAGCATGACAATGGAGCCCAACTCAGGTCTCGACGCCCTCCTTGAAGGAAGGCGACGGCCTCTCGGCTTCGCGTTCGGGTTGGTTCTTGCCCGCTTCGTCTTCAGGTTGGCCGAGCAGTTCGCTGGTGGATTTCTGCACCTGGTCGATCTGCTCGTTGAAGGCGTTGAGGGTGTCGCTGAGCGCTTCGCGGGCGATGTCCTGCACGGCCTGCTCGGCCTTGTCGGTGAGTTTCTGCGCCGACTCTTCGGCGACATCGCAACCCGCCGTGGTCAGGCCGATCACGGCTACCAGCGCCAGCGCAGCGATGGGTGATGGATTCATGGGGCATCTCCAGAGCGGATGAAGGCCCCGGCACGCCGGGGCACAAGAGCGTTACTGAGGGGGCGTTTCGGCTTCGACGGCTGGCGGGTCGTTGCGGGTTTTCCACAGCGACAGCAGCACGCCACCGATCAGCAGGCCGAGCGTGACGCTCAGCGAGACCACCGGCGGGGTCTTGCCGATGATGCCGACCAGGAAGATCTTGCCGCCGATGAATACCAGCACCAGAGCCAGGGCGTACTTGAGGTAGGCGAAGCGATGGATCATCGCTGCCAGGGCGAAGTACAGCGCGCGCAGCCCCAGGATCGCGAAGATGTTCGAGGTATAGACGATGAACGGGTCCTGGGTGATGGCGAAGATCGCCGGCACGCTGTCGATCGCGAACACCAGGTCGGCACACTCGATCAGCACCAGCGCCAGGAACAGCGGCGTGGCCCAACGCACCATACGGCCCTTCTCATCCGGCTGACGCACGAAGAAGCGGCCCTCGTGCAGGCGGTCGGTGACCCGCATGCGCTTGCGCACGAACTTGATCAGCTTGTTCTCGGACAGGTCCGGGTGATCGTCGACCTTGCTGAACAGCATCTTCACGCCGGTCAGCAGCAGGAAGGCGCCGAACAGGTAGAGAATCCAGCTGAACTCGGCGATCAATGCGGCGCCCAGGCCGATCATGATCGCGCGCAGCACGATCACCCCGAGGATGCCCCAGAACAGCACCTCGTGCTGGTACTTACGCGGGATGGCCAGGAAGCTGAAGATCATCGCCATGAGAAACACGTTGTCCATGGACAGCGATTTCTCGATCAGGAAACCGGTATAGAAATCCACACCGGAGGTGGCGCCCTTCATGTGCCAGACCCACAGGCCGAACAGCAGGCCGGCAGTGATGTAGCCGGCGGACAGCAGCAGGCTTTCCTTGACGCCGATTTCGCGGTGCTCACGGTGAAGCACCCCGAGGTCGAAGACCAGCAGGCTGATGACGATGGTGATGAAGATGAGCCACAACCAGGTGGCGGTGCCGAGGAATTCGGCCAGCAGGAACGGTTCCAGGGTGCTCATAAGCCCCTCCTAAGTCAGAGTTGTACAAACTGCAACTCCGACATGGCAGCTGTTCAGCTGTCAGAGGGGCCCGGTGCCGCCGCGCCAATTTATCAGGCGCGACGACGCACTCAAGTGCCGACTCATTGCAAATTATCTCAGGCGCGCGGGCAGCGAAGCACGCCTGGTATGGCGAATCAGGACTGCTTGCGATACGGCACCAGGCGGGATCAGTCCGCGATGGCGTTCAACTCTGCCGATGTCTCGTCCGACAGCTGCAGCTCGGCCACTGCGGGGTTTTCACGCCGATGGGTGACCGATGAGGTCCCGGGAATCAGCAGGATGTTCGCGCAACGACGCAGCAGCCTGTGCATGCGCGAACGCTCTTCGCCAGGGCGGCCGGCCAACGCAGCCGGGCAGCCTGCGTGGCGCGCTCCGAGCGGCCCTGATACCTGCTCAGCCTGAAGAACCAATCGGGTCGAGCCCATAAAAGCCCAACAGATTTCCTATCCAACGAATGATGCCGCAGCTCGGTCCTCTCGGATCTGTGGTGGCGACAGCAAGTTTCCGGCACGTAAATCAGCAATAAGGATCAGTATGAGGCGTGATTTTTAGGCTGTAATAGCACTTCTAGGAACATAGGCGAGGCAGTCAGCGCGAGACCTAGGCGGCCCCACCAGAACGGGCGAAAAAACGGAGCTTGCGAGCTGTAAATGAGCCTGTTGACTGGGCTCGCACACGCGCCTGTTTTCAACGCTGCGATGACAAGGCAAGTAGTTCTTTAGGTGCCCTGATGGGCTTTGCGTCGGCGCGACAAGACCACCGTTCAATGCATGGGTAAGTGGGGGCCATTCTGAAAAACCTGAGCCGTGAAGAACTGCAAGCAGAAGTGCTGAGGCTGCGTACCATCCTCGAAACAGCGGGCATCGATCCGACAGGGGCGGATGCACAGCCCGCCCTGCAGCAACGCTTCGCCCCCGAAACGGCGCCTGGCCACTCCTGCCCAGGGGTTGACACCTCCCGGCAGACCAACCCGCTGGACCAGGCCAGAAAGGCAGCGAGACAGCGCGCGGTGTTCGAGAGCGCCATCGACTTCGCCATCGTGCTGACCGACCCGGCCGGGTTCATCACCGACTGGAACCAGGGCGCGACGCACATCATGGGCTGGACTCTGGAGGAAATGCGCGGCCAGGACGCCGGGATTTTCTTCACGCCCGAAGACCGCGCCAAGGGCAGGGTCGAGCACGAGATGCACTGTGCCCGGCAATACGGGCGGGCAGCTGACGAGCGCTGGCACCTGCGCAAGGGCGGGCAGCGTTTCTGGGCCTCGGGCGAGCTGCTGCCCCTCTACGACGAGGGTGACGTGCATCTCGGCTTCATGAAGATCCTCCGCGACCGCACCACCGAGCACCTGGCAGGCCAGACGGTAGAAGAGACCAAGGAGCGTTATCGGCTCGCCGCCAGGGCGACCAATGACGCCGTCTGGGACTGGGATCTGGCCGCCAACCACGTGCTCTGGAACGAAGCGCTGGAAGACGCCTATGGCTACACGCTGACCGGCGTCGAAAGCAGCGGCGACTGGTGGATGGCCCGCATCCACCCGGATGACAGGCCGCGTATCGAGGCAGCGCTGCATGCCGTCATCGATGGCGACGGCACGGACTGGAGCGACGGCTATCGCTTCCAGCGCCAGGACGGCAGCTACGCCGACGTGCTCGATCGTGGCCACGTGATCCGCAATGCCGACGGCGCCGCCGTGCGCATGATCGGCGCCATGCTCGACCTCACCAGGATGCACAGGGCCGAGATCGCCCTGCGCAAAAGCGAAGAGCGCTTCCGAACCATCCTCGACACCATCGAAGCGGCCTTCGCCATCGTCCAAGTCAAGTTCGATGCCGATGACCGCCCCGTGGACTACCGCTTCATCGAGGTCAACCCGGCGTTCGAGCGGCAGGCCGGAGTCGATCTGCGCGGCAAGTGGGTCACCGAATACGCGCCGGATCTGGAACAGTTCTGGTTCGACATGTACGGCCACGTCGCCACAACCGGCGAGCCGACCAATTTCGAAAACTATGCCAAGGCGTTCGAGCGCTGGTTCGACGTGCGAGCGGTACGGGTCGGCGAGCCCGACGAGAGAACCATCGGCATCTTCTTCAACGACGTCACCGAGCGGCGTAATGCTCAGGAAAACCTGCGCATCAGCGAAGCCATCGCCCGCGAGAACGTCGAACGCGTGCAACTGGCACTCGCCGCCGGTGCGATCATCGGCACCTGGCACTGGGATCTGCAGGCCGACCGCTTCACGGTCGACGAAGCCTTCACCGTCGCGTTCGGCCTCGACCCGAGCATAGGCCGTGAAGGCCTGGACCTCGAGCAGGTGATCGCCACCGTGCATCCCGATGACCGCGACGCAATGATCGCCGCGGTCGACGAGGCGACCCGCCGCGGGGGAGCCTATGTGCATCAATATCGGGTCAGACGCGCAGACGGCCAGTACTACTGGATCGAGGCCAATGGACGCGTGGACCATGGTGAGGATGGCACGCCATTGCGCTTCCCGGGCGTGCTCATCGACGTCGAGGAGCGGCGTACCGTGGAGGCCGAGCGGGACCGCGCCATCACCGCGCTGCGAGTGCTCAACGAGACCCTGGAACAGCGGGTGGCCGAGCGCACCAACGAGCTGATGCAGGCCGAGGAGAAATTGCGCCAGTCACAGAAGATGGAAGCCGTCGGCCAACTGACCGGCGGCCTCGCGCACGACTTCAACAACCTGCTGGCCGGCATCTCCGGCTCCCTGGAACTGCTTGGCATCCGCGTCGCCCAGGGCCGCCTGAACGATATCGACAAGTTCATGGAGGCCGCTCAGGGCGCCGCCAAGCGCGCCGCGTCCCTGACCCACCGCCTGCTGGCCTTCTCGCGCCGGCAGACGCTGGATCCGCAGGCGACCAACGTGAACAGGCTGGTGACCGGCATGAGCGAGCTGATACAGCGCACGGTCGGCCCCAGCATCGCGCTCGAGACAGTCGGTGCGATCGGCCTGTGGACCGCGCTGGCCGATGCCAGCCAGCTCGAGAACGCGCTTCTCAACCTGTGCATCAACGCCCGTGACGCCATGCCCGACGGCGGTCGCATCACCATCGAGACAGCCAACCGCTGCATCGACCGCGATACCGCGCGCGCCCACGACGTTCCCGAGGGGCAGTACCTCTGCCTCTCCGTGACGGACACCGGCACCGGTATGCCTGCGGACGTCATCGCCAAGGCTTTCGACCCGTTCTTCACCACCAAACCCATCGGCCAGGGCACCGGGCTCGGCCTGTCGATGATCTACGGGTTCGCCAAGCAATCCGGTGGGCAGGTACGCATCCACTCCATGATCGGCCAGGGAACCACCATCAGCATCTACCTGCCGCGCTATCACGGCGACGTCAGCGAAGACAGCAGCGAAACCGTCACCACGTCGGCCTCGCAGCCGGAAACCGGCGAGACGATCCTGGTGGTCGACGATGAGCCGACGGTACGCATGCTGCTGACCGATGTGCTCAGCGATCTCGGCTACACCGTGGTCGAGGCTGCCGACAGTGTCGCGGGGCTGAAGGTGCTGCGCTCCAACGTGCAGATCGACCTGCTGATCACCGACGTCGGCCTGCCGGGCGGCATGAATGGCCGGCAGATGGCCGACGCCGGACGGGACATCCGCCCGCCCCTGAAGACCCTGTTCATCACCGGCTACGCGGAAAACGCCGCCATCGGCAATGGCCACCTGGGGCCCGGCATGCAGGTGCTGACCAAGCCATTCGCGATCGAGGCGCTGGTGTCTCGCGTGCGCGAACTGATGAGCACCTGACCGGCCTGGTCGGCCCGCGCGCGCGGGGTGCCGCCTCAGTTGTCCGGGCTGATCGACAGCTCCGGCTCATGGCTGATCGGGAAGTTCATCGAGCGGGCGATGAAGCACATCTCGTGTGCCTGGTGATGCAGGGCCCTGGCGCGCTCGAGATCGGAACCGGAAGCCAGCACCACCTTCGGCCTCAATACCACCGAGGTGAACTGGCCGGCGCCATCGTCCTGTTCGAGCATGGCGCCCTGGGCATTGTCCTCGTAGGCGGTGACCACGATGCCGGCTCCAGCGCACAAGCCGAGGTACCAGAGCTTGTGGCAGGCGGCCAGGGACGCGACCAGCAACTCTTCCGGGTTCCAGCGCGCCGGATCACCCCGAAAGCTCGGATCGGAAGAGCCGTCGATGGGGCTCTTGCCTTGCGCCTGAATGCTATGCGCTCGGCTGTAACCACGGTAGGAAGAGGTGCCCGTGCCCTGATTACCCGTCCAGGCAACCAGAACGTCATAGGTGTGCAGCTTGTCTGCCATTCGATCTCTCCCGGAACGCGTGCGTGGTTGTCACGATGGCGGGCAGTCTCGGTCCCGAAGCCCTCAAGCGCAAGCGCGCGCCAGCCTGTTCGCCGCCACCGGGCGCACCAGGCTGAGCAATCCCAGCAGTGCCAATCCCGCGCCGACCCACAGTGGAGCACGCAAGCCATGCCCGGCCTCGATCGCCGCACCGCCGGCCCAGCTTCCCAGCGCCAGCCCGGCAGTGATCACCGAGGTGTGCAGGGTGTTGACCAGCGCCCCGGACTCGGCGGCCTTCATCACCCGCGCGACCATCGCCGGGTTGAGCGCCACCCCCGTCAAACCAAGGGCGATGAAACAGCCCAGGTTCAGCCAGAGCAGATCGCCGGCCAGGGCGAAGCCCGTCAAGGCAAGCACCAGCAGGGCCAGGCCCCAGCCCAGCGCGGCGAACGTATGGTGATCGGCAAAACGCCCGACGACCATGTTGCCCAGCAGGTTGGCCACGCCGTAGAGTGCCAGCAGCGGTGCCACCTGTGCCGGGGCGATACCGACCTCGTGGATCAGGATGGGCGCGCAGTAGCTGAATGCCGCGAAGGTGGCACCGATGATCAGCCCGCTGGTGAGGTAGGCGCCCCACAGGCTGCGGTTGTTCAGCGAGGCCAACTGCCGGTTCAGACCCGCCTCGCCACCCGGCGAGCTGGACGGCAGGCGCATGGCGGCCAGAACGGTACAACCGAGTGCAAGCGCCACCACCACCCAGGAGCTGGCACGCCAGCCGTAGTGCTGTTCGACCCAGGCGGTCAGCGGCACGCCAGCGACCGGGGAAAGCATCAGGCCTGCCAGCACTACCGAAATGGCTCTGCCGCGCGCCGCCTGCTCGACCATCGCGGCACACACGGTCATGCACAGGCCGATACAGGCAGCGCTGGCCACCCCCATGATGATCCGCGCCAGCGCCAGTACCGGGTAGTTCGGCGCTGCTGCGGCCAGTGCGCCGGCCGCGACGTAGACGGTCAGCAGCCCGATCAGCGCGTGCTTGTTGCTGATGCCGCGCGAGAGCAGCAGAAGCGTCACCGGCGGGCCACCGAGGGCCATGCCCAGGGCATACAGAGCGATCAGGTTGCCGACCTGCGCCAGGCTGACCGAGAACGCATCGGCCAGGGCAGGCATCATGCCGGCAACCATGAATTCGGCGGTGACCAACGAGAAGATGGTGGCCCCCAGCAGGTAGACGGTGGCGGGCAATCTCGAGCGGCTGGACATAACTACTCGGCGGGGTAAACGGGCTGACACCCTATTCATACTTGAACGAGTGGTCAAATAAATGACCAAACTAGGTGGTGCGAAAATGACCGGTGCAGAGCGGGCGGGAAGCTGCGACAGTGTGCCCGCTTGACACGCCATCGAGAAACTATTTGTTACATTCAGCCTCGACTGTTAGCATCGACCCACCGTGATGAGCAGACGATACCCGAGTATCGCACCCCTCGATGTTGGGCTGGATGATGCCTCTTGCACGCCAGCTGTCCCGATGTGAATGAAGCACAATTAGAGCGGCCGCCAAGGGCTGCCAGCCCTGTTCTGGATACAGCCTGACGTGGAGCAAGCAGATGCGCGCGAGCCGCACTGCCCACAGATTGCCCGCACTGGTCATGGTCTCCGGCCCTAGCCGCAGACCGCCCACGGCAGCCTCCAGAACCTGAAAGCCTTAGCCTACTGCAGTGGAGGCTACGGCTGTCGCCATCCTGTTCGCGCTGGGAGTTGGACCGCACGTGAGGTGCCAGGCCCCTGGCCCTGCAACATCCGGCTTTCTTGTGAGCAGTCATAGGTGGCCTCTACATGTTGTTGTCCAAACCCACTTCGCGAAGGAAGTTTCTGCTTTCCTCGCTGATCGCCCTCCCCGCGCTGGGCGTGACCATCAAAGGCCTCAGCGCAGCCTCCGCTGCCGAGATGATCGCGCCAGCCCTCGACAGCTATACACCGACCTTCTTCAGCGCCACCGAGTGGACCTTCATGATGGCCGCCTGCGACCGTCTGATTCCCCCTGGCGGCAGCGCCCCCGGTGCCCTGGAAACCAACGTCCCGGTATTCATGGACCAGCAGCTGGCGAGCGACCTGGGGAGCGAAATCTACCTCGAAGGCCCCTTCGACCTCGCCGCGCCGGCGACCCTCGGCTACCAGATTCCGTACCTGCCGCAGCAGATCTATCGCAACGGCATCAAGGCCGTGGATGCCTGGTGTGAGCACGCCCACCACGAGCGCTTCGCCCTGCTCGATGCCACCACCCAGGACAGCGTGCTGAAGAAGCTCGAAGCCGGTGAGGTGGACTTCGCGGCCTTCGGCGAAGAGGTGCTCGGCTCCAAGCTGTTCTTCAGCGAAATGCTCTCGCTCTCCCAGCAGGGCTACCTGTCCGACCCGATCTACGGCGGCAACAAGGGCATGAAGGCGTGGATCGCCATCGGCTTTCCGGGCGCCCGTGCCAGCTACCTGGAATGGGTCGCCCAGCACAACGTCAAGTATCCCCTCGGGCCGGTCAGCCTCAACGGCGACCGCGGCTGATTTTCTTTTCGCGCAGCGTTTCAGCAAGCAAGGTTTTTTATGTCAGACATTACCAATGACGACGTCGATGTCGTCGTAGTCGGCCTGGGTTGGACCGGCTCGTTGATGAGCATCGAACTGGCCCAGGCAGGTTTGAAAGTACGCGCCCTGGAGCGTGGGGAAGATCGCAACAATGCCGACTTCGCCTACCCCAAGCCTGCCGACCAGTACGCCTACGCGGTACGCAACAAGGTCATGGTCAGCCCCAAGGATGGCGCCCTGACGGTCCGCCACAACAGCCACGGCACCGCCCTGCCGACGCGCAAGTGGGGCGCCTTCGTGCCCGGCACCGGCGTGGGTGGCTCAGGCCTGCACTGGACCGGCGTACTGATCCGCCCGACGCCGATCGACATCAAGCTCAAGACCTACGCCGACCAGGCCTACGGCAAGGGCATCCTGCAGGACGACATGCGCATCGGCGACTACCCGTTCACCTGGGACGAGATCGAGCCCTACCTCGACAAGTTCGACAAGATCTGCGGGCTGTCGGGCAACACCGGCAACCTGCAGGGCCGCATCATCGAAGGCGGCGACCCGTTCGAAGGCCCGCGCTCCAACCCGTTCCCGCTGCCAGCGCTGGAAGACACCCTCAACAACAAGCTGTTCGCCGACGCCGCGCGCAAGCTCGGCTATCACCCGTTTCCCAACCCGTCGGCCAACGTCTCGCGGGCCTGGACCAACCCCTACGGCAACCAGATCGCGCCGTGCAACTACTGCGGCTACTGCAGCAAGTACCCCTGCCTGAACTACTCCAAGGCTTCGCCGCAGACAGCGGTGATGGATGCCCTCAAGCGCCTCGACAACTTCTCCTACCGCACCCGGGCCAACGTGCTGCGCGTCGAGCTGCACGCCGATGGCAAGACCGCCCGCGGCGTCACCTATGCCGACGAACACGGCAACAGGGTGTTCCAGCCGGCGAAGATCGTCGTGCTGGCCGGCTTCCAGTTCGTCAACGTGCGCCTGATGCTGCTCTCCGGAATCGGCAAGCCCTACGACCCGGTCACCGAGACGGGCACCATCGGCCGCGATTACGCCTACCTCAGCGTCGGCGGCTCGACCCTGTTCTTCAAGGACAAGCAGTTCAATCCGTTCGCCACGGCCGGTGCCACCGGGCAGATGTTCAACGACATCTCGCCGGGCAACTACGACGGCCCTTCGCTGGGTTTCATCGGCGGCGCCAAGATCCACAGCTCGCAGGCCACCGGCACGCCGATCGGCACCGCGCTGCCGGGCGGCACGCCGGCCTGGGGCCAGGGCTGGAAAGACGGCATGAGCGACTGGTACGGCCACTCCATGAAGGTGAGTATTTCCACCGGCTGCATGTCCTACCGCGGCCACTACCTGGACCTCGACCCCACCTACAAGGATCCATGGGGCCAGCCACTGCTGCGCATCACCTTCGACTGGAAGGAGAACGAGCTGAAGCTGCAGCAATACCTGCGCGGCATCGTCCAGAACATCACCCGCGAGCTGGGGCCGGACAGCGTCTCCGAGAGTTTCCTGGCGATGGACTCGCACTGGGACATCACCAAGTACGTGTCCACCCACAACGTGGGCGGCGCGGTCATGGGCGACAACCCGAAAACCAGTGCGCTCAACCGCTACCTGCAGAGCTGGGACGTGCACAACGTCTTCGTACCGGGCGGTAACGCCTTTCCGCAGAACTTCCAGGCCAACCCCACGGCCCTGATCGGTGCACTGACCCTGTTCGCCGCCCAGGCCATCAAGGATCACTACCTGAAGAACCCCGGCCCACTGGTGCAGGCATGAGGAGCGCAGAGATGAAATCCACACCCCGCTTCCTGCTCCTCAAGCTGCTGATCATCGGCCTGCTGCTCGCTGCACTGGCCTGGCTGGCCAGCATCGCCCTGAACCGCTCGGGCGACGCCTCGGCGCAGCTCGGTCAGGCCGTCACCCCGGCATTGATCAGCCAGGGCGAGTACCTGGCACGCGCCGGTGACTGCGTGGCCTGCCATACCAGCCGAGGCGGCAAGGCCTTCGCCGGCGGCCTCGGTATCGAGTCGCCGATCGGCACCATCTACTCCACCAACATCACCCCGGACAAGCAGACCGGGATCGGTGACTGGACCTATGGCGAGTTCGAACGTGCCATTCGCCGCGGCGTTGGCCACGACGGCAGCGCGCTGTACCCGGCGATGCCCTACCCGTCCTACGCGAAAGTCTCGGATGCCGACATGCAGGCGCTGTACGCCTATTTCATGCAGGGCGTGCAGCCAGTGGAACAGGCCAACCAGGCCAACGACATCCCCTGGCCACTGTCGATCCGCTGGCCTCTGGCCTACTGGCGCACGCTGTTCTCGCCAGCGCCGGAAGACGCCGCCGAGGCACTGAAGGCCAGCACCAGCGATGCCGATGCGCAGATCGCCCGCGGTGCCTACCTGGTACAGGGCCTGGGCCACTGCGGCTCCTGCCACACGCCACGGGCGCTGACCATGCAGGAGAAGGGTCTCGATGAAAGCGCCGCCGACTACCTGAGCGGCGCCGAGCTCAACGACTGGGCCGTACCCTCGCTGCACGGCATGCCGCACTGGTCCCAGGACGAAATCGTCGACTACCTGGGTACGGGGCGTAACGCCAAGGCCTCGGTAGCCGGTGAGATGAGCGACGTGGTGGCCAACAGCACCTCGCACATGTCGGACGACGACCTGCACGCCATGGCGGCCTACCTGAAGTCGCTGGCCACCGATAGCCAGGCGAGCAGCGCACCTCAGCCCCAGCCCGACGAGGCGACCACCCGCAAGCTGACGGCGGCCACCGACCTGACCCTTGGCGAGCGTCTGTACCTGGACAACTGTGGCGCCTGCCACTTCGTGACGGGTAACGGTGCGCCCCGGGTTTTCCCACGCCTGGACGGTGCTTCGGTGATCAACGCGAACAACCCCAGCGCCCTGCTGCACGTGATACTCGCCGGTGCGCAAACGCCATCGACGGCACGCGCACCCTCGATCCTGCCGATGCCGGGCTTCGCCGATCGCATGGACGACGCCGAGGTCGCCGAGCTGGCCACCTTCCTGCGCAAGGGCTGGTCGAACGACGCGCCCGCGGTATCCGCCGAGCAGGTCGCCAAGGTGCGTACCTCGCTGGCTGGCGAGCATGTAGGCGGGAAGGAGCTGGCGCCGAGCGACGAGTAGCCACCGAGGTAGCAGCTGCGCGACCCTGGGCTGGCGATGATGGACCGCCAGCCGAGAAGCCCCTGATGCTCGATGAGTGTCAGGGGCTTTTTCTTGCAAGGCTCTGGTCGCCGGAGAGCGCAGAGATGAACGCGATCAGCCAGCCGTCCAGCGAAAACGCACGCCGGCCACGTCGCCGTCGGGCAGGACGCCTGCGCGAAGATTCCACAGCAGCGCCGGGATCAGCAACCTGGGGGGCTCCAGGCCTGCATCCCGTTCTTCACGCCATTCGATGAACTGTGCGGCACTGACGCCTTGGTGCATGTGCTGGTTATGCAGGCGCTGTTCCTCCACGCAGCACCAGGCCCGTGGCGCGCGATCCTGTGGATAGTCGTGGCACATGAACAGACGGGTGTCGCCCGGCAGTTCTAGCAGATGCCGAATGGAGCGATACAGCCGGGCAGCGCTGCCGCCAGGAAAATCGCAGCGGGCCGTGCCGATGTCCGGCTGGAACAGGGTGTCGCCGACGAACACCTGCCGCTCCTCGATCAGAAAGGCCGTGTCGGCAGGCGTATGCCCGGGCACATGCAGCGCCCGAGCGGACAAAGCGCCGATGGTGAAGTCTTCGTCGGGGGCGAACAGATGGTCGAACTGGCCGCTCGCCTGGCAGTAATCCTCGGGCAACTGGAAACGTGCCTGAAAGGTCCGCTGTACCTCGCCAATGCCTGGCCCGGCAGCGACACGACCACCGCTGCGCTCGCGCAGGTAAGCAGCGGCGGTGAGGTGATCGGCATGGATGTGGGTTTCCAGAATCCACTGCACCTGCAGGTGCCTGGCCTCCAGCGCTCGCAACAGAGCGTCCGCCGGTGCGCTGTCGAGCCTGCCGGACTCCAGGTCATAGCCGAGCACCGGATCGATCACCGCGCAAGCGCTGCCCGCGCCAGCATGGACGAGATGGCTGAACGTCGACGTCTGCGCATCGAAAAAGCTTTCGACCTGCAGCACCCTCTCTCCCAGCGTGCTCATCGGGCGATCACCGAGCCGTCATTCAGGCAGACAGCGGCGAATGGCATCGATGGCCTGCTCGACGTCGGCGAGCGTGGTGTAGCGGCCGAGGCTCAGGCGGATGCTGCGATACGCCTGGGTATCGTCCAGGCCGAGCGCCAGCAGCACATGGGACGGCGCGCTGCTGGCCGAATTGCAGGCCGAAGTGGAGGAGAACGCCAGGGTCCCCAGCAGATTCTCGGCATCGAACCAGGGGTGGTCGATGCACAGGTTGAGGGTATGTGGCACACGCTTCTCGGCGCAGCCGTTGAGGCGCACGCCGGGCAGCGCCAGCAACCCTTCGCGCAGGTGCGCGCAAAGGCGAGCGATGCGCATGTTCTCTTCGCTCATCAGCTCACCGGCAAGGGCGAAGGCGCTGCCCATGCCGACGATCTGGTGGGTGGCCAGGGTGCCGGAGCGCAGCCCCTGCTCATGCCCGCCACCATGGATCTGCGCCTGGATCAGCGGGCGCGCACGCTCACCGACGTACAGTGCACCAATGCCTTTGGGGCCATAGGTCTTGTGGGCGGAAAAGGACATCAGGTCCACCGGCAGGGCGGCCAGATCGATAGCCACCTTGCCGGTGGCCTGGGCGGCGTCCACATGAAACAGCGCGCCGCGCTGACGAACCAGCTCGCCCACCGCGGCGATATCGGTCAGCGTACCGAGTTCGTTGTTGATCAGCATCAGCGAGACCAGCAGGGTGTCGTCACGCAAGGCTGCTGCGACCGCCTCCGGCTGGATGATGCCATTGGCATCGGGCTGCAGCCAGGTCACCTCGAAGCCCTCACGCTCCAGTTGCCCGGCGGTATCCAGAACCGCCTTGTGCTCGAGGCGGCTGGTGATGATATGCCGACGGCCGTCGGCGAGCGCGGCGACGCCCTTGAGCGCCAGGTTGTTCGACTCGGTGGCCCCGGACGTCCAGACCAGCCGGTCCGCCGTGGTGCCTACCAGCGCCGCCACCTGCTTGCGTGCCTTTTCGACCGCCAGGCGGGCCCGCTGCCCGAAGGAGTGAGACGCGGAAGCGGGATTGCCGAACACCACGTCACGGCCCATGCACGCCAGCATGTCCTGAATGACCGCATCGTCGATGGGGGTGGTAGCGGCGTAATCGAAATACAGTTCTGGCATAGGGGGTAACGGCCGTGCATATGGATGATTGAAGGCGCCGTGCTAGACGGCTTTGTCTGGAACACCATGCTAAGAGAGCGGGACGTGAAAAATTTTGTTATTTCACTGTCCTTGAGCCCATGAAACGGAATAGATTTCCTACCCAGACAAAGTAAACGAAATAATTTTCCATACTTAGCCCATTTCATACTGACGATATTTCCCAATCGTCTTATCAGGAGTTTTTTTAAACCGTGGACAAGTTCGACCGTGCCCTTCTCGCCCTGCTGCAGCAGGATTGCACCCAGCCGCTGGGTGAGATCGCCGAACGCGTGGGCTTGAGCAATACGGCTTGTTGGCGGCGTATCCAGAAGCTCGAGGAAAGCGGCGTGATCGGTGCCCGAGTGGCCCTGCTCGACTCGCGCAAGATCGGTGTGCCGGTCACGGTGTTCGCCTTCGTGCGCACCAACCAGCACAACGCCGAATGGCTCAAGCACTTCCACAGCCAGGTGGCGGCGATCGACGAGGTGGTCGACTTCTATCGCATGGCGGGTGTCACCGATTACCTGCTGCGCCTGGTGGTGCCCGACATCGAAGGCTACGACGCGGTGTACAAGCGCCTGATCGAAATCCCCGGCATCGCCGATATCAGCTCCAGCTTCGCCATGGAGCGGATCAAATCGACCACGGCATTGCCGCTGCACCAGGTTGGCAGATAAGCGCCTGACGGGCGACTGGCGAAACCCGGGATTCCGGGTTAGTTTGGCCGCCCGTTATCCCTGACGATTCCTGCCATGCCTCTACGCAATCTTCACCGTCTGACCCTTCTCGGCCTGGTGTTCTTCATCCTCGGCCTGATCGGCGTCGTGTATGCGCTGTACGCCATCTACAGCGGGCCGCGCCCGGCTGACCCTGACCTGACCCGCAGCCTGGTGATAGCCGCGGGCATGCAACTGACCGGTTACGTGCTGCTCAACCGCAACCGCTGGCGGATGATGGTCGGCAAGTCGAAGAAGTAGCGCCAAGCTCACCCGCCATGAGCCTGGAGCCTTCGGCAGCCGTCAGCGGAACGGCGGCTCGTCGAAGCTGCGCAGCTTGCGCGAGTGCAGCGAGTTGAGCTGGCCACGCAGCAGATCCAGGGCAGCGATACCGATGTGCAGATGCTGGGTCACCGCCCGCTCGTAGAAGGCACCCGCCGCGCCCGGCAGCTTGATCTCGCTGTGCAGCGGCTTGTCCGACACGCACAGCAAGGTGCCGTAGGGCACGCGCAGGCGATAGCCCTGGGCGGCGATGGTGCCGCTTTCCATGTCCACCGCAACGGCTCGTGACAGGTTGATCAGGGGCCGTTCCTGGGCCCAGCGCAGCTCCCAGTTACGGTCGTCGTAGGTCAGCACGGTACCGGTGCGCAGCCGCCGCTTGAGGTCGTCACCGCGCTCGCCGGTGACCTGCGCAGCGGCATCCTGCAGCGCCTGCTGCACCTCGGCCAGGGCCGGCAGCGGAATGTGCGGTGGCAGCACCCGGTCGAGAATGCCGTCGCGGCGCATGTACGCGTGGGCCAGCACGTAGTCGCCGATGGTCTGCGACTGACGCAGGCCGCCGCAGTGGCCGATCATCAGCCAGCAGTGCGGACGCAGCACGGCCAGGTGGTCGGTGATGTTCTTGGCATTGGACGGGCCGACGCCGATGTTGACCAGGGTGATGCCATCGCCATCGGCGGCCTGCAGGTGGTAGGCCGGCATCTGGTAGCGGTGCCAGACCACGGTCTCGATGATCGCCTGCATCTCGCCTTCGGGCATGCCGCGCTCGATCACCACGTTGCCCGGCAGCACCATGCGCTCGAAGCGCGACTCGCCATTGAGCATGTCCAGACCATTGCGGATGAACTGGTCGACGTAGCGGTGGTAGTTGGTCAGCAGGATCCACGGTTGCACGTGCCGCCAGTCGCTGCCGGTGTAATGCACCAGGCGGCGCAGGGAGAAATCCACCCGGGCGGCGTCGAACAGCGCCAGCGGCAGCGGGTCGGTGTTTTCCCAGTCATACAGGCCGTCGGCGGTGCCATCGGTGGCCGCCGACAGGTCGGTGCTGGGGAACACCCGCGCCAGCTCGGCCGCGTTGACGCCGGAACCGGCCAGCTCGTCGCCCTGCTCCACCACGTAGGGATAAGGGATGTACTGCTGGCTGACGCCGACTTCGACGGTCAGGGTGAAGTCGGCCATCAGCGGCCGCAGCTGCTCGAGCAGGTACTTACGGAACGCAGCAGGATGGGTGATGGTGATGCTGTAGGTACCGGGCACCTGCACCTTGGCGTAGGCGCGCACGGTGGTCGGCACCTCGCCCTGGCAGTCGTAGGTCAGACGCAGTTCGGGGTAGCGAAACAGCGCTTGCTGCTCGGCATCGGGGCGGATGCGGTCTTTCAGGTAGCGCTTGAGCGCCTGGCTCAGGCCTTCGGTGGCGCGCTGGTGCAGCACCGCCAGACGATCGACGGCTTCTTCGGCAGAGTGGACGACGATAAAAGCGCCGTCTGTAGAAAGGGACATGCACGGTTCCTTATCGTGGGGATCATGGATCATAGCTGACACGCATTACAGGCCGGGTGCAAGTGCAGCGATCATTGCGGCCATACAGCGACGATGCGCTCCAGCGCCTGCTTGAGTTCGACGCGACTGCGGGCGGCCGCCAGGCTGATGCGAATGGCGCTGGCCGCCGCCGGGCCAACGGCGAACACCTCGGCGGGCACCACCGCGACACCGGCGTTTCGGCACTCGGCTGCCAGGTCGCGGCCATCCGCCGCTGCCAGCCACAGGTGCGGCGCCACCTCACGGCCCTGGGGCATGCGTGCGCCGAGCACCCGCGCGGCGAGGCGCCAGCGCTGCAGCAGCTCGTCACGTTGCCAGGCCAGCTTGCGCGCTGCGGTGCCGTCCTCGATCCACGCGCAGGCCAGCGCCAGGCACAACGGCGAGACCGCCCAACCGGTGGCGTGCCCTTGCGGATCGATACGCTTGAGCAGCGCCTGCGGCCCAAGCACGAAGCCCAGGCGCAGGCCCGGGGCCACGGTTTTCGACAGGCTGGTGACCAACAGGCTGCGTTCCGGCAGCGATGCGGCCAGCGGTGCCTGGCTGCCCAGCGCGCCGTAGACGTCATCCTCGATCAGCCACAGGCCGTGGCGTTCCACCAGTTCGGCGATGCGTTGGCGTCGCTCGGCATCCATGCTGCTGCCCGTGGGGTTCTGCAGGCAGGGGGTGAGCACCAGCACCCGCGCACCGGTAGCACGCACCTGCCGGTCGAGATCCTGAGGGAGGATGCCACGCTCATCCATCGCCACGCCGTGCAGGGGCAGCCGCAACTGCCGCGCCGCGGCCTTGATACCGGGCGCGGTGAAGGCCTCGACCAGCACCGCATCGCCCGCCTCGCAGAGCGCCAGCAGCGCTGCGCTGACGCCCTGCTGAGCACCCGCGCAGAGCAGCACCCGCGACGGCGGATAGTGCAGGCCGCGCTGCTGCAGCCACAGGCTGCCCGCCAGCCGCCCACGCATCTCCAGCTCGGCCGACGCGTAGGCCTGCAGCGCGTCGATGCGGCGCTCGGCGATCAGGCGCTGCACGGAGCGGGACAGGTCATCGCTGTCGCCGTCGTGCACCGGCACGTTGGTCGACAGATCGATGCCCTGCGCGGGCTGGCCGGGCTGCTTGAGGTGAAACAGGCTGGCTTCGTGGCTATCGGCCAGGACATAGGTACCACGGCCGACTTCGCCGGACACCAGGTGACGCCGCGCCGCTTCGCGATAGGCCTGCATCACCGTGCTCGGATTGATGCCCAGCGTCCAGGCGAGTCGGCGCTGCGGCGGCAGGCGCTCACCGGGCTTGAGCTCACCCTTGCCGATGGCGCTGGAAATCGCCTCGACCAGGGCCAGATAAGTGGGCAGCGTGCTGCCTTGCAGATCAGGTAACCACATTGTCTGCCATGCAATATAAAGATTTACCCATACAATGACAGGGCCGTAGCATCGGGTCAAAGCCAACCGGGAGCCCCCAGATGTTCGACCTTGCCGCGCTACGCCAAGCCGCCACCCTGATTCGCCCGAACGTTCCGGCGACGCCGCAGTTCGCCTGGCCGCTGCTGGCCGAACGCCTGGGTTGCGAGGTATGGGTCAAGCACGAGAACCACACCCCCACAGGCGCCTTCAAGGTGCGCGGCGGCCTGGTCTATGTGGATGCGCTGCTGCGCCGCGAACCGACCGCCGCCGGCCTGGTCTCGGCCACCCGGGGCAACCACGGACAAAGCATGGCGCTGGCAGCCGGCAAGGCTGGCCTGCCGATCAGCATCGTGGTGCCGCAAGGCAACGCGCGCGAGAAGAATGCGGCCATGGCTGCCCTGGGCGCCGAAGTGATCGAATACGGTCGCGACTTCGACGAGGCCCGCGGCCGGGCTGCGGAACTGGCTGCGCAGCGCGGCCTGCACTTCGTTCCGTCGCTGCACCCGGACCTGATCCGCGGTGTCGCCACCTATGCCCTGGAACTGTTCGAGGCCGCACCACCGCTCAAGCGCATCTATGTGCCCATTGGCCTCGGCTCGGGCATCTGCGGGGTGATCCGCACCCGCGACCTGCTCGGCCTGGACACCGAAGTGATCGGGGTGGTGAGCAGTGCCGCCGATGCCTACGCGCAGAGTTTCGCGGCCGGGCGGGTCATCTGTACCGACAGCGCCGACACCATCGCCGATGGCATGGCCTGCCGCATGCCGCAGCCCGAGGCGCTGGAGATCATCCGCGCCGGTGCCGCGCGTATCGTCAGGGTCGATGACGGCGAGATCCGCCAGGCCATTCGCATCCTTCACGAAGACACCCACAACCTCGCCGAAGGCGCTGGAGCGGCAGCGCTGGCGGCGCTGATCCAGGAATGTGCAATCAATCGGGGCCAACGTGCGGCGGTGGTGCTCAGCGGCGCCAATATCGACCGCGCAGCCCTTGCCTCGATCCTGGCCTGACCGCCTCAGGACGCTGAGGCAACGCCCGCGTGCCGTGAATAAGCGCGCGGCGCCAGACCGTGGTGGCGGCGAAACACCTTGGCGAAATGACTGGGGTTGGAGTAGCCCACCGCCATCGCCACATCGCCGACCCGCTGGCCCTGAAGCAGGCACAGGGCCGCGTGCTGCATGCGCAGGTCCTGCAGTTCGGCATACACCCCCTTGCCGTACAACTGGCGGAAACCATCCTTGAGCTTGCGCACGTTCAACTGCACTTCGGCAGCCAGGCTCTCGAGCGTCCACGGCCGCTCGAGGGCTTCGCGCAGGTGTTGGTGAGCACGTTCCAGACGCAGCCGATCACGCCCGCCGAGCACGCGGGGGCGCAGGTTCTCCTGCAGATAACCGAGCATTTCAGCGAGCATCTCGAACGCCTTGGCGCGCATCAGGATGTCCCGCGCCAGGCCTTCCAGGCGGCAATCGAGCATCTCCAGACCGATACGACGCAGCACGTGCGGCGCGGGAAACTGCACCAGCCGCGCCAGGCCGTCACTGGAGCAGGCCCGCTCCCACGGGCCGGCACTGTCGAACAACCATTCCCCAACCCTCAGGCGCTGCAGCATCTGCGGGGCGAAGCTGATGTTCACACCGCGGAGCCGCGAGCCTGCCGGCAGCAGACCTTCGCCCTGTACGGGGACGCTGGCGTGGTAGAGGCAGCAGGTGTCGTTGCGCAGATCCATGGCCGAGGTGTCGGCGAACTGCCGCCAGCCACCGCCCTGCTCGTAGTAGGCGAGGGTCAGGGAAGGCTGACTGTCGGCCTGCACGTACAGGTCGTGCTCGCCATCCATTTCGATCAGGCGCACGTCCAGCTCCTCGTCAGCGAAGCTGGCGAAAACGTCGTCCAGGGGGCGGTCGGCGTAATAGTGATTGATGGCCATGGCTGACACTCCACAAGGCGATCACAATAAATGAGAACACTTATCAGTTAAAGTGCCGATCACGCGCATTTACGCCCGATCGCACGCGCAACCTCCCGCCGGGCGGCGGAACATGCCGGCCATTCATCCATGGAGATGCCTGCATCATGCGTCTGACGCCCTTGAGCTTTGCCATTCTATGCTCCAGCGGTCTGCCGGCCCTGGCCCACGCCGCCGTCGACCTGCCTGGCCTGCAAGTCACGGCGAGCAAACGCGAGACCAGCCTGGCGGAGACCGACATGGCCTTGTCCGTCGCCGAACACGAGGACCTGCAACGCGCCAACATCGACAACAGCAAGGAACTCAATCGGGTCTTCCCCGAACTGTTCCTGAGCCAGAGTGGCCTGAGCCTGTTCCCCAATCTGAGCCTTCGCGGGATCTCGTCCGCCGATGCCTACAGCGCACCGGTGGCGTTCTACGTCGATGGCGTGCCCTATGTGCTCGGCGCCTTCAACCAGCAGTTGCTCGACATCGAACGCATCGAATTGCTCAAAGGCCCTCAAGGCACCCTGTACGGGCGCAACGCCCACGCCGGCGCCTTGAGCATCGTCACCCGCCGCCCGGAAAACGCTGCGCAGTTGAAGGTGGGTAGCCGCGTCAGCAACCTCGATCGCGAGGTCAGCGCCAGTGTCAGTGGCGCTCTGCTCGAAGACCGCCTGCTCGCCGAGGCCGCCGTCTTTCACAATGACCTGCAAGGCGAGCTCAAGGGCAGCCCGCAGCACGGTGACGGCGACAACGGCGGTGGTCGCGTTGGCCTCACCCTGCTGCCCAATGATGACCTGAGTGTCCGCCTGGTCTACGCCCGTGATCGCCTGACATCCCACGAAGAGCGCTACCTGCCCTTCCACGGCTACGCCAGCCGAGCGGTCAACCCCGGGTGGCGCGAATCGTCTTTCACCCGCCGCGTGGAAACCGGCAGCGCGGTCATCGACTGGTCACTCGGCGATGCCTGGAAACTCACCTCCACCAGCGCCCTGCAGAACTACCGTCACGAGCGCCTGCTCGGTGATTTCGGCCTCTACCACCCGGAACGCCAGCGCACCCTCAGCCAGGAGTTGCGCCTCACCACCCAGGGCGAACAGCGTACCTGGGACGCCAACCTCGGCCTGTACTGGCAGGACAGCAAGACCCACTCGCAACGCCGCGCGGCACCTGGCGGCCCCTACGACGCCTTGCTGGGCTTGGCCGACAGCCGTATCGACAGCACCGAGAAGGCCGTTTTCGGTGAGTTCACCTGGCACATCGACGAACACTGGGATCTGACCCTGGGCGCCCGCCACAGCCGCGAGGAGGCCAGCACCCGCTTCGTCCAGCAAGATGGCCTGATGGTACCGGGCTTCGCCTACCGCGGGCAGGATCGCTTCAACGCCACCACGCCGAAGATCGTCCTGGGCTTCCAGGCAAGCGATGACGTGCGCCTTTACGCACTGGCCAGCGAGGGCTACAAGCCCGGTGGTTTCAACCGCATCGGCAGCAGCATTGCCGACGCCGTGGCCTACGACCCCGAGCGCTCGCTGAACCTGGAAACCGGGGTCAAGGCCAGCCTGCTCGAGCGTCGCCTGTTCGCCAATGCCTCGCTGTACTGGATGCGCATCAAGGACGTGCAGCAATACGTCGGCATGGTCGGCATTCAGAACCTGCAGAACATGGGCGACGCCCGCAGTGAAGGCGCCGAACTGTCGCTGGACTGGCTACCGGACGAGGATACCCGCCTGCACCTGGCTGGCACCCTCAACCGCAGCCGTCTGGTGGATGCCGACGTCCGCCAGGGCAATCGCCTGGCTCTGGCGCCACGCGGCACCCTGCGCCTGTCGGCGGAACGCAGCCTGCGCTGGGACGGCCTGCTCGGCGAGCTACGCCCCAGTGTCGGTCTATCGTATGTTGGCCAGCATTACTTCGACGCCGACAACCAGTTGGCCCAGGGCGGCTACACCCTGTTCGATGCGCGCCTGACCTGGCAGCCGGCAGCGAGTTACCAAGTGGCCCTGTACGGCAACAACCTGACGGCCAAGGACTACCGCAGCTATGCCTACCTCTCGGGCGCAGACGCATTCGCCCAGGCCGGGTCCGGGCGTGAGCTGGGTGTCGACCTGAGCCTGCGTTTCTGACCATGGCCCTGTCAGCCTCTCGCCGCATCCACATGCTGCTGCTCGGCCAGTACACCAGCCTCGGGCTGCTCGGTGGCTTCAGCCTGCAGCTGTTGCCTGCCTACCTGCGCCGCGAGGGCGTCGGCCTGGACAGCATCGGCCTGGTGGCCCTGGTGTTTCTGCCCCACGCACTGAAGCTGCTGTGGGCGCCGCAGGTAGACCTCTGGTGCCGCGAGCAGCGGCGTACCTGCCTGCTGCTGTGCTACGGCAGCCTGCTGGCCTGCATCGTCGCGCTGGCCAGCATCGACCCGGTGCAGCAGTTGCCTCTGGCGCTCGGCCTGCTGGGGCTGGCGGCGCTGTGCGCCGCCAGTGGCGATATCGCCAGCGACGGCCTCGCCGTACTGGCCTTGCCAGAGCAAGCCTACCCGACCCTCAACCGGCTGCAGATCGGCGGCAGCTACCTCGGCTACCTGCTTGCCGGGTTATTGGCCGCTCCCCTGCTCGATCGCCATGGCTGGCACGCCGCTACCCTGGTGCTCGGCGGCCTGCTCGCCCTGTGCCTGTTGCCACTGCTGAACCTGCCCCTGCCCCGCGTCAATGCTGGCGCGACTCTGGCAAGACCCAGCCTGCGCCATGCCTGGCGTTCGGTGATGCGTCGGCGTGCCGGGCTGGTGCTGCTGGCGCAATGCGGACCGCGGCTGATGCTGGGCATGGCGTCCGCCTACTGGATAGACCGTGGCCTGAGCCTGACCCAGACCGGTGCTCTGGAAGCCTGGTGCATCGGCATGGGCCTGCTCGGTAGCCTGGCGGCACCGGCGCTGCTGCAGCGCTTCGGCAATCGCTACGGCTGGTGCGCCGGCCTGCTGGTCCTGCTCGGCGTGAGCCTCTGGCTACTGGCCGGGGAACGCTGGGCGCAGATCGGCGCCGCCCAGTTGATGGTCGCCTTCAGCCTGGCCAATCTGGCCACCGGGCTGATCTTCGTCGCGCTCTACAGCCGCATGATGCAGTGGGCCGATCCCGCGCAACCGGGTACCGACGTCACCCTGCTGCAGTGCACCGATGCCTGGATCGGGCTGCTCGCCGGCCTGGGCGGCGCGTGGCTGGCCCACTGGGTCGGCTTCGACGGGCGCTTCCTGATTACCGCCGCCTTGCTGCTGGCGGGACTGATCGGCATCCATCGCCTGCTCGACGAGCAGCCGCGCCCCACCCCCCACTCAGCACAGGAAACCCTTGGTTCATGAGCGCTCCCATTCTCGTTCTTGGCGCCGGTATCGCCGGCCTGGCCACAGCCTGGTGGCTCAAACAGCGCGGCTTCACCCCGGTCATCGTGGAGAAGGCTGCACAGTTGCGTCATGACGGTTTCGTTCTCAGCCTGGGTGGTACTGGCTACAGCATCGCCGAGCGCATGGGCATCGTCGACAGGCTGCGTGGGCGCAACGTCAATCTGGGTCGCACGCTGTTCCGTGACAGCCAGAACCGTGACGTACTGCTGGTCGACCACAGCCGACACCTGCGCAACCTCAACCTGCTGCCCGTGTGTCGCGACGACCTGGTGCAGGTGCTGCACGATGCCCTCGACGACCAGGTGGAGATACGTTTCGGCCTCTGCCTGCAGGCTTATGAGGAAGACAGCGAAGGCGTCGAGGTGAGCTTCGATGATGGCAGCCAGCAACGCTTCGCCTTCGTGGTGGGTGCCGAGGGCTGCTTTTCCGACCTGCGCCGACGCGCCTTCGCCGACGACGAAAGCTGCCTGCGCTCTCTGGGCTATAACGCCGCATCGTTCGTCGTGGAAGGGGACATGGCGGCCGGAGGTGAACGCCACCTGTCGTTTTCCGAGCCAGGCTATGTGGTCGAGTGCTACAGCATGCGCCCCGGGCTGCTGGCTACCTTGTGGCTATGGCATAGCCAGGACAGCCGCCGCATCCCGGCGCAACGACGCAAGGCCGTGTTGCGCGAGACGTTCTCCCGGGCCGGCCCGGCGGTGCTCGACCTGCTCGCCCCTCTGCCGGACGACCGGGGCTTCTACCTCGACCACCTGATGCAGGTGCATCTGCCGCGATGGCACTGCGGGCGCCTGGTGCTGGTCGGGGATGCCGCCCACTGCCTGACCCTGGCCTCGGGACGCGGCGCCAGCATGGCCCTTACCGGGGCCTGGCTGCTGGCCGATGAACTGAGCAAGAGCTTCGACTGCGCGGCATTGGCCCGTTACGACGCCACCTTGCGTCCGGATATCGATGACTTGCAGGCGCTGGCGCCACGCATGGCGGGTTGGTACGCGCCACTGACCCGGCGCGCCTGGCACCTGCGCAACTGGGCCATGCGCCTGATGCCGGCCTCGCTCACGGCCTGGCTGCTGCGCCGCACCTTCGAGCGGCTCGAACGCACGCCACTGGCGCAGCGGGTCGATGCCGCACCGAACCCGCTCAGACGCTGATCGATAGCGTAGAACCGACCGCGACCGCAATGGCACCACCAACAGCGTCCATAGCGCTGGCGGCCTTTTCCACATCGGCCAGCTGCCCGTCGATATCGCCGAGCAACTTCCTGCTCTCTGCGTCCGGTTCGGCGCGCAGCCGCGCCTTGACCATGGCCAGCAGTTGCTTGAGCTGGCGGGCCACCTTTTTCAGCTCCTCGGCATCGGCGCGGCGCTGCTGGTCGTCCCGCTCGCTGCGAGTACGCTGCAGGTCGCTTCGCGGTTGCTCGTCGCCATCGGCCTCGTCCTGCGCGGCGCCATCCTCGGCAGGCTCTTGTTCACCAGCGGTGGCGGAAGCCGGTACGGCCTGGGGATCGGCGTCGACGTCCGGCGACACCTCGCTGGCCGCATCCACCGCATTAGCCGTTTCGGTTGCCTGAGCGCCGTCGGCAGTGCCGCTCGAGATCCCGGCCCCCCTGCATTCACGCTGGCAGCACCGCCGCCGGAACCTTCCTTGAGTACCGATGCGGCCTGGCCCAGCTCCTGGGCCAGCTGCTTGATCTGCCGCAACATGCCTTTCGCCGCCTCCGGGCCAAGGGCGGCCACCAGTTGCTTGAGCATTTCGATACGTTGCTTGATGTCTTCGAGGCGCTGGCGGGCGGCATCCTTGCGCGCCTCCTGACGATTGCGCTGCATGGCACGCAGCTTCGCCGTGGCTTCACGCATGCTTTTCATGCGCTTGCGGGCATAGTCGCTGAGGGTAAGGGTGACCGACGGCGAGGTCTTCTCGGCCTCGTCGCCAGCGGGCTGGCTTGCCGCCGATCCACTGCCGGCAATTCGAGCGGCCGCCACGCTGGCGCTTGCCGGGGCGGTAGAGGTGATGATCGACATGACACATCCTGTGTTCGACAAATGTGCCACTGTATCGGCTCCATGCAGGCCAACTTGAACCTGTGGCCAGTCATGGCGCCTGAAAACGGAAAACCCCGGCATGATGGCCGGGGTTTTCTGGGAAACGGTGGCGTGTGCGACGCCAGCGACCGGTCAGTACTTGCTACGGAAGTCGCGTAGCTCGTCCTCGGCCTTTTCCTTGGTCCAGCCATAGCGTTCCTGCAGCTTGCCAGCCAGGTATTCGCTGTGGCCCTCGGCGACATCCAGGTCGTCGTTGGTCAGCTTGCCCCAGCGGGTCTTGATGTCACCGCTGAGCTGCTTCCACTTACCTTTGATAATGTCCGAATTCATGATTCAACTCTCCTGTACACAGGGAAGAAAGCAGGCTCTGGGAGCCTGCCCGAACGCATGATCAGTCGGCGGATTTCAGGCCGTCAGCGGAAACCGCCTTGACGCCTTTGATTTCCTTGGCCTTGGTCACGGCCAGATCGCGCTCGGCTTCGGTTTTCACGACGCCGGACAGGGAAACCACACCTTTGTTGGTTTCGACCTTGATATCCAGTGCGCTCAGGCCATCGTCAGCCAGGAAGGTAGATTTCACTTTGCTGGTGATCCAGGTATCGGAAACCGCTTCTTCGGCCTTGTCCATGGAGTTGGCAGCCAGCATGGTCGGCTGGGTGCTGCTGTAGGTATCGGCGAAAGCGGTACCCGCCATGGACAAGCTCAGGGCGGTCGCAGTGATAGCGGCAAAGGCGAACTTATTGATTGGCTGTTTCATGGGTAACACTCCTGACTATTCGAGTTGGCCACATCCAACTACCGGCTGTGGCTTCCCGATAGATATCGCAAGCGCTGTGCCACTTTTTTTAAAAAAAATAATCCTTTAAAAACATGAACTTAAAAACAAACACAGTTGCATTTCCCGTGCAAACTGCATGTTCGCGGCAAACCGCTCAGGCAGATTGCACGAAATTCCAAAGCGCCATTACGCCGATTGACGAACCGTCTGGGACGACCACAAAAAAGCCGGTCGATCGACCGGCTTTGCGCATGCAGCCGATGCTGCCGCTTATTTGACGACCTTGAGGCTCGGCCGCCCGCTCGGCCGCGGCGGCTCGTCGTCAGGTGGCCCCTGCTCGTCCTGCACATCCTCGACCTCGGCCTGGGCGACCGGCGGTTCCAGGTCGAAGACCATGCCCTGTCCATTTTCCCGGGCATAGATCGCCAGCACCGCAGGGGCCGGTACGAACAGGCTGTGCGCGACGCCGCCGAAGCGGCCCTCGAAATTCACCGCATCGTTGTTCATGGTCAGGTTGCGCACGGCAGTGGGCGAGACATTGAGCACGATCTGCCCGTCACTGACGAAGCCCTGGGGGACCTCCACGCCAGGGTATTGCGCGTTGACCAGCAGATGGGGCGTGCAATCGTTGTCGACGATCCACTCGTAGAGCGCGCGAATCAGGTAAGGACGACTGGAGTTCATCAAACCTCCTGGGCTTGGACACGCCACCTACGGCGCGCAAGGAAAATGGGTCAGCGCATGTCTCGTTCGACGGAAGACAGGCTCTGGCGAAAACGCTCGCGGGCGAACTGTCTGTCCATATAGTCGAGCAGCGGTTTGGCCGGCCTTGGCAATTCGATTCCCAGCACCGGCAGGCGCCAGAGAATCGGCAACAGGCAGCAGTCTACCAAGCTCAGCTCGTCGCTGAGAAAAAATGCCTTCTCGGCGAACAGCGGAGACACCCCGGTCAGGCTCTCGCGCAACTCCTTGCGTGCCTGGACACGGGCGGTTTCCTTGCTGCGCGGATCGAGGATCAGGTCGACCTGCGAGCACCAGTCGCGCTGGATACGGTGCATCAACAGGCGCGTATTGCCACGAGCCACCGGGTACACCGGCATCAGTGGAGGATGGGGATAGCGCTCCTCCAGGTACTCCATGATCACCGTCGGCTCGTACAGCGCCAGGTCACGATCGACCAGCGTCGGCAAACTCGCGTAGGGATTGGCCTCCAGCAACCTGGTGGGCGAGTGGCCGCGCTCGACGCTGATGATTTCCGCGACGATGCCCTTTTCGGCGAGCACGATACGTACGCGGTGGGAATAGTGGTCGGCCGGGTCGGAATAACAGGCCAACCTATTGGTCGCAGCCAAGGCGATCCTCCAGATTTCAGAGCACAAACAAATCGCCGGGAGCGATTTTTGACATCGCTCGCGACGGCCCGCGAGGGCGACCGCCAGGGAAGACAGGTCACAAAAAATCGCCAGGAGCGATTTTTGACGTCGCTCGCGACGGTCCGAAGGGTGACCGCCAGGGATGGCAAGCCACAAAAAAACCTGCGTGCCTCCAGTGGAAACGCGCAGGTCGGCCATGATACCGGATGCGTTTAGCAGCCGTTGAAAAACGTAAGCGCAGACAAGGCTGTACGTCGTTCAGCTGCGGTCAATGCACATCCTTCCAGTACTCGCGCTTGAGCAGATAGGCGAACACGAAGAAGAACGCCAGATACAACAATACGTAGGTGCCGATGCGCTGCAGGTGCAGCTTGTTGGGGTCGGCCGAGTAGGCGAGGAAGGTCACCAGGTTGCGCACCTTGTCATCGAACGCCTGCGGGCTGAGCGTGCCACTGTTCGCCTCGAGCACCAGTTGCTCACAGGCTTCGTGGGTGAGTGGCGTGCCGGTCAGCGGGTCGTACTGTTTCTTGCCGTCTTCCACCACCTGCACCTGCTTGCAGCCCATGTACTGACGCCCTTGCAGGCGGCCCAGCACGTTGGGCATGCCGACGTTGGGGAATACCAGGTTGTTGGCGCCCAGCGGCCTCGCCGGATCGTCGTAGAAGGTCCGCAGGTAGGTGTACAGCCAGTCGTTGCCACGCACCCGGGCGACCAGGGTCAGGTCGGGCGGCGCGGCACCGAACCAGCGCTTGGCGTCTTCGGGCTTCATGCCGATGTTCATGTGATCGCCGATCTTGGCATCGGTGAACACCAGATTTTCCATCATCTGCTCTGCAGAAACGCCAATGTCCGCGGCGACCCGCTCGTAGCGCTGGAACTTGGCACTGTGGCAGCCCATGCAGTAGTTGGCGAAGGTCCGCGCGCCATCCTGCAGCGCCGCCTTGTCGGTCAGGTCGATGTCGGCCTTGTCGAGCGTCACGCCATGACCACCGGCTGCCAGGGCCAGAGCAGGCAGCAATGCGACTACACATGCAGCAAATAGCTTTCTCATCAGCCTGTCACCCTTTCAGGAACCGGTTTGGTCTTTTCCATCCTGGTGTAGAAGGGCATCAGGATGAAGTACGCGAAGTACAGGAAGGTGCATACCTGCGACAGCAACGTACGGCCCGGAGTCGGCGGCAGAACGCCCAGCACGCCGAGGATGACGAAGGACACGCAGAACACCAGCAAGCCGATCTTGCTCAGCCAGCCCTTGTAACGCATCGAGCGAACCGGGCTGCGATCCAGCCACGGCAGCACGAACAGCACGGCGATGGCAGCGCCCATGGCGATCACCCCCATGAGCTTGTCGGGGATCGCCCGCAAGATCGCGTAGAAGGGCGTGAAGTACCACACCGGCGCGATGTGCTCGGGCGTCTTGAACGGGTTGGCCTGTTCGAAGTTGGGTTTCTCGAGGAAGTAGCCGCCCATTTCCGGGAAGAAGAACACCACGAAGCAGAACACGAAGAGGAACACCACCACGCCGACGATATCCTTCACCGTGTAGTACGGATGGAAGGGAATGCCGTCGAGTGGAATGCCGTTCTCGTCCTTGTATTTCTTGATGTCGATGCCATCCGGGTTGTTGGAGCCGACTTCGTGCAGCGCCAGGATGTGCAGCACCACCAGGCCGAGAATGACGATCGGCAGGGCCACCACATGCAGGGCGAAGAAACGGTTCAGGGTGATGCCGGAGATCAGGTAGTCGCCACGGATCCATTCGGTCAGCGCGTCGCCGATGAACGGAATGGCGCCGAACAGCGAGATGATCACCTGGGCGCCCCAGTAGGACATCTGCCCCCAGGGCAGCAGGTAGCCCATGAAGGCTTCGGCCATCAGCATCAGGTAGATCAGCATGCCGAAGATCCACACCAGTTCCCGGGGCTTCTGGTACGAGCCGTAGAGCAGGCCGCGGAACATGTGCAGATAGACGACGATGAAGAACGCCGACGCGCCGGTCGAGTGCATGTAGCGCAGGATCGCGCCGTGCGGCGTATCCCCGGTGCGCACGTCACGCATCAGGCCCTCGACCGAGGCAAAGGCACCTTCGGCGGTGGGCGTGTAGCTCATGGTCAGCCATACGCCGGTGAGCAACTGATTGACCAGCACCAGCAGGGCCAGGGAGCCGAAGAAGTACAGGAAGTTGAAGTTCTTCGGTGCGTAGTACTTGGCGAGGTGGTCATTCCACATCTTGGTGGCGGGAAAGCGTGCGTCCACCCACTCCATCAATTTGCTCATCATGCTTGCTCCTGATCCACGCCGATGATGATCACGTCAGCCGACTCGTAGGTATGCGGCGGCACTGGCAGGTTCAGCGGCGCCGGCTGCGCCTTGTAGACCCGCCCGGCGAGGTCGTAACGGGAACCGTGGCACGGGCAGAAATAGCCGCCGACCCAGTTCTCGCCGAGATCGGCAGGCGCCACTTCGGGCCGGAACGACGGCGCGCAACCCAGGTGCGTGCACAGCCCGACCAGCAGCAGGATTTCCGGCTTGATCGAGCGGGTCTTGGGGTCGACGTAGGCGGGTTGCACGGAGCGCGTGGAGTCCGCATCGGCCAGTTGCCCTTCGATTTTGCCGAGGTTGCTCAAGATCGCCTCGGTGCGTCGCATGATGAACACCGGCTGGCCTCGCCACTCGGCGACCATCTGCTGGCCGGGCTCGATCTTGCCGACATTGACCCTGACCGGAGCGCCCGCGGCCTTGGCCTTGGCGCTCGGGTACCACGACCCCACAAACGGAACTGCAGCCCCCACCGCTCCGGCAGCCCCAACCACTGATGTGGCTGCCACCAGAAAGCGACGCCGGCCCGCATTCACGCCGTCATTGCTCATTCAGTCGTCTCCCATCGGCTTTCCGGCCTGTTGTTCAGGCCTCTAATAAGTAAGTGTCGGTCGCGGAAAAGCGCCCAGGCGGTCATGGAGACCATCCGAAAGGCTGTTCCCGAAGGGCCGGAACCTTGGCAGGGCATGTTCAGCAACGCTGCGGTACAGGGCCGCAATCGATTAGACGTTCGCCCAGGGCTCCAATCCACTCCTACAGCCAGGCGGTCGAAACAGACCGTTACCTGTCGGCTCGAGCAGGGAAGTTGGTGGTCGACGTCCCATTGCCCATGCGTCCAGGTCAGTTGGCTGCAATCCGGCGCGAGATTCGCACAGGCCGACAAGACGACTCATGACGCGCATCAACGAAGCGATGACTAGGGGGCGAAGCGAGGCTGGCGGAGGGCCTGTTGACGTTTCTAGGCAAGCTTCGTTGTGGTGGTGAGATTTCCCGTGCAACCCACAGGGCCGGGCTGAAACGCCAACAGCCCCTAGCTGGGAGCGGAAATGAAAAACGCCCAGTTCCGTGAGGAAACTGGGCGTTTTCCGCGTACCGCAGCGAATTAACGCTTGGAGTACTGAGGACGCTTACGCGCTTTACGCAGACCCACTTTCTTACGCTCGACTTCACGAGCGTCGCGAGTCACGTAGCCTGCTTTACGCAGAGCCGGACGCAGGGTCTCGTCGTAGTCCATCAGGGCACGGGTGATGCCGTGACGGATCGCGCCGGCCTGACCGCTCACACCGCCACCGATGACGGTAACGTAGATGTCGAACTTCTCGACGGTCTCGGTCAGCTCCAGCGGCTGGCGAACGACCATGCGGGCAGTTTCGCGGCCGAAGAAGGTGTCCAGGGTGCGGTTGTTGATGGAGATCTTGCCAGTGCCCGGACGCAGGAAAACGCGTGCGGTTGCGGTCTTGCGACGGCCAGTGCCGTAATTTTGAGTCGCCGACATAATGAACTATTCCGTTAAATCTTCAGTTCTTGAGGCTGCTGAGCAGTATGAGGGTGAGCAGCGCCCGCATAGACTTTCAGCTTACGGTACATGTCGCGACCCAGCGGGTTCTTCGGCAGCATGCCTTTGACCGCGGTCTCGATCACGCGCTCAGGCGCCTTGGCGATCAGCTTGTCGAAGCTGATCGACTTGATGCCACCCGGGAAACCGGAGTGCGAGTAGTACATTTTGTCGGTGGTCTTGGCACCGGTCACACGAACCTGCTCGGCGTTGATGACGACGATGTAGTCGCCGGTGTCGACGTGCGGGGTGTACTCGGGCTTGTGCTTGCCACGCAGGCGGCTAGCGATTTCGGTAGCCAGACGACCCAGGGTCTGGCCAGCAGCGTCGATCACAAACCAGTCGCGCTTTACTGTTTCTGGTTTAGCGGTAAAAGTTTTCATTCTTTATAGCCTCAGGGGCCGCCCAGCAAAAATAGACGGCGGATCTTACTGAATAGTGCGTACTTTGACAAGTCAAAGGCAGCCGGATGCGGGCGCTATTCGGGGGCTCGGGTCAGCGCGTCCGCGTACGGCAAGATTCTTCGGCAGGCGGCGCATCACTTCCACCGCAGAAAGAGGAGGCGGATTATCCTGATTGCGAAAAAAATTTCAACCTGCTTGTATGAGTCTTTTGTCAGAGGACGCTCCAATGGAATACCGCCAGCTCGGCCGAACCGATCTCAACGTCAGCGCCCTGTGCCTGGGCACCATGACCTGGGGCGAGCAGAACGACGCCACCGAGGCGTTCGCCCAGATCGATCGCGCCAAGGCCTACGGCATCAATTTCATCGACACCGCGGAGATGTACCCGGTCCCGCCACGGGCCGAGACCTACAGCAAGACCGAACAGATCATCGGCGAGTACTTCAAGCAGCGCGGCGACCGCGCCGACTGGATCCTGGCCAGCAAGATCGCCGGCCCCGGCAACGGCATCACCCATATCCGCGACGCCCAGCTCAAGCACAACCGCCAGCATATCGTGGCGGCCCTGGACGCCAGCCTGCAGCGCCTGCAGACCGATTGGCTCGACCTCTACCAGCTGCACTGGCCGGAACGCCCGACCAATTTCTTCGGCCAGCTCGGCTACCAGCATCAGGACAGTGACTGCACGCCCCTCGAGGAGACCCTCGATGCCCTGGAGGAGCAGATCAAGGCCGGCAAGATCCGCCATATCGGCCTGTCCAACGAAACGCCCTGGGGCACCATGAAGTTCCTGCAACTGGCCGAAGCACGCGGCCTGTCGCGCATGGTATCCATCCAGAACCCCTACAACCTGCTCAACCGCAGTTTCGAGGTGGGCCTGGCGGAAGTGGCGATTCGTGAACAGTGCGGCCTGCTGGCGTACTCGCCGCTGGCTTTCGGCATGCTCTCGGGCAAGTACGAGAACGGTGCACGGCCGGAGAACGCCCGCCTCAGCCTGTTCAGCCGCTTCGCTCGCTACAACGGTGCGGAAACCGTGGCGGCCTGCTCGCGCTACGTGGCCCTGGCCCGCGAGCACGGCCTGGACCCGGCGCAGATGGCCCTGGCGTTCGTCACCGGACGGCCGTTCGTGACCAGCAACATCATCGGCGCCACCTCACTGCAGCAGTTGGAGTCCAACCTGGCCAGCAGCGAATTGAAACTCAGCGATGCAGTGCTGGAAGGTATCGAGGCGATCCACAAGGCCCAGCCGAACCCGGCGCCCTGACGGCGATGGTTTTTTCTGACCAGCGGTGGGCGATTGCTAGTGCTGGGCTGAAGCGGATCGCCGCCCGGCCCACCCGGCCTGAAATCGGGAATGCCTTTCGATACCGAATTGGCGCTTGCGAGGTAACGGGCAAGACGGTATCTACATGGCTGTGCTCATCCATGTAGGGTGGATGGCGCTGTTTTCATCCACCACCAAGGTTACCGAGTGGTGGACGGATAAAGCGTCGTCCACCCTACTCAATGAATACCGAATTAGCACTTGCGAGGTAATGGGCAAGACGGTATCTACAGTTAGAGCGCCTTACCGGGTGGGCTTCAGCCCACCAAATCCGCAACACAGGCAACCCTGGCTAAAGAAGTTTCGGCCCCCTGGTATCGCGCCGCGATGCCAGGCGGTCGGCCAGCCGCGTCGGCTCCGGCAGGCGATAGCCCCTGCCCCACTCGAGCACCAGTTCCACCGCGCTATCCATGCTGACCCGGTGGCCCGGCGAAACGATCAGCGGTCGCACCTTGCGCTTGCTGCGCAGCATCCAGGCGAGCTGCCGGCCCTGCCGGTCGAGCAATTCGACCTTGTCGCCCCGCTCTTCCCCCAACTCGCCGTGATGACCGGTGAGGATCTTTTTCGCCACGCCGATGGTCGGCCGGCCACTGACCACCCCAAGATGCGCCGCGATGCCCAGGCCCCGTGGGTGGGCGATGCCATGACCGTCGACGACGATCAGATCCGGCTCCTGCGGCAACCCCGCCAGCGCCGTGATCAACGCCGGCAACTCGCGAAACGACAGCAGGCCCGGCACGTACGGCATGCTGGTGGGAATGCGCGCCACGCACTCGGCAATCGGCTGCAGGGTCTCGGCATCCAGCAATATCGCCGCGGCACGAGTGATCTCGCCGCCCTCCTCGAAGCCGACATCGACGCCCGCCAGCAGCCGCAGCGGCGGATAGTCATCCTCCACGCGCACCTGCCCGGCCAGTTGTTTCTGCAGGACTCTCGCCGCCGCGGGGGTGCCATCCCAATCGGCGAATGGCGAGGCGGCGAGTTCGGAAAAGGCAATCATGGCGACGGCTCCCAGGAGCAAGGTTACGGGACCGGACTGGACGCAGCCGGTATTAAAGAAGACGATTCAGCCACAGCCTGACAGCTTCACCATCAGTCGGCCCACTCACTCGAATAAGAACGACAGCCATGTCCAGCCTGCCCTCCTCGCTCACTCGCGTGAGCATTCTCGCCACGCCCGGCGTATTCGCTTCGACCCTCATGCAAGCCAGAGATTTCTTCCATATGGCCGGCCTGCGCCACGGCAAGCAGCAGGGTCTCGGGCTGGTACCGACCTTCGAGGTTCGTCTGGTCAGTCCGGACGGTTTGCCGGTGCGCAGTTTCAGCGACGTTCAGCTACCGGTGGACGGCGCGCTCGACGACCAGTCGGAGCTGATCATCCTGCCGGCATTCTGGGACGATTTCGACACCCTGTGCAGCCGTTACCCGCAGGTGCCGGACTGGTTGCGCCGGTGTCATGCCGCCGGCGCCAGCCTCTGCGGCGAGGCCAACGGGGTGTTCTGGCTGGCCGCTGCCGGGCTGCTCGACGGCAAGGAGGCGACCACCTGCTGGCGTTTCTTCGCCGAGTTCGCCAGGCGCTTTCCGGCGGTGGCCCTCAACCAGGACAAGCACCTCACCGACGCCGACAACCTGTATTGCGTGGCAGGCCCAACCTCGGCGTGCGACCTGTACATCTACCTGATCGAACGCTTTTGCGGCACCGCCGTGGCACAGAGCGTGGCCCGCGACATCCTCTACGAAGTGCGCCGCAACTACACGCCGGGGCGTATCGGCTTCGCTGGCCAGAAGCAGCATCAGGACCCGAAGATCCTGCAGATCCAGCAATGGCTCGAGGAGCACTTCGCCGAGCGTTTCCGCTTCGAAGACGTAGCCCGTGAGCATGGCATGAGCATCCGCAACTTCATGCGCCGCTTCCACGCCGCCACCGGCGACAAGCCGCTGTATTACCTGCAGCGGCTGCGCATCGAAACGGCCAAGGGGTTGCTGTCGTCGTCACCGAAGAGCATCAAGACGGTCAGCTACGAGATCGGCTACGACGATGCCAGCTTCTTCGCCCGGCTGTTCCGCCAGCACACCGGCCTGTCGCCGAACCAGTACAGACAGCGACAAGACTCAAGCCACACGCTGCAAAAGGTACAGCCAGACTGACGCCCGACCTCTTGAGGCTGCGTCAGGGCTTGTGCGGGCGCGACAGGAACTCGTGGGACTGCATCTCCAGCAGACGGCTGAGGGTGCGCTGGAACTCGAAGTTCAGGCGACCGCCGCTGTACAGGTCCTTGAGCTCCACTTCGGCGGAGATGATCAGCTTGACGTTGCGGTCGTAGAACTCATCCACCAGGTTGATGAAGCGCCGGGCCATGTCGTCCTTGGCCACGCTCATCTGCTCGACGTTGGCAAGGATCACCGAGTGGAAGACCTTGCCCAGTTCGATGTAGTCGTTCTGGCTGCGCGGGCCGTCGCACAGCTCGCGGAACTCGAACCAGCCCACATCGCCGCCGACACGGCGTGCGGTGATGGCACGGTTCTCGATCATCAGCGCCTCGTTTTCCTGCACGGTGACCTTCTCGTGCAGCAGGCTCTTGAAGCTCTTCTCCAGACTCAGCTCGGCAGCCTCGCCCAGCGGAAAGTGGAACAGTTCGGCCTGCTCCAGCGCACGCAGGCGGTAGTCGATACCGCTGTCGACGTTGACGATCTCGGTGTGCACCTTGAGCAGCTCGATGGCCGGCAGGAAGCGCGCGCGCTGCAGGCCGTCCTTGTAGAGCCCGTCAGGCACGATGTTGGAGGTCGCCACCAGGGTCACACCGTTCTTGAACAGCTCTTCGAGCAGGGTCGCCAGGATCATCGCATCGGTGATGTCGGAGACGAAGAACTCGTCGAAGCAGATCACCCGCGCCTGCTCGGCGAAACGCTTGCCGATCACGGTCAGCGGATTCTTGACGTCCTTGAGGGTGCGCATCTCTTCATGCACCCGCTTCATGAAGCGGTGGAAGTGCGTGCGCTCCTTTTCCTTGAACGGCAACGCTTCGAAGAAGGTGTCGACCAGGTAGGTCTTGCCGCGCCCGACACCGCCCCAGAAATACAGGCCCTTGACCGGGGTCACCGCCTTCTTGCCGAACAGCTTGCCGAGCACGCCGGGCTTGCTCCGATCGTCAGCGACCAGGTCGTCGTACAGGCGCTGCAGGTGGCGCACGGCCTGTTCCTGGGCGGCGTCGTGAAAGAAGTCCGGACGGTTGAGGTCGGCCTGGTAGCGTTCGAGCGGAGTCATAGTGCGGGAACCGGGCAAATGAAGCGGGGGGCGACACTTTAGCGACGCCCCCACGGAATGGCAAATGGGCCCATGGGCGCAGAAGGATGTAGCGAGGGATCAAGCGTCACCGATCCACCTGCATCCGTCCAGCCTTGCTGATGCGAGCTCGAGGCTCTGGATACCGTTCGGACTTATCAGGATGAGTGTGGAGGAGCGCAGCGCAATCTACGTCGCAAGCTCGAGGCTTAAGGGTGGACACAGCTTGCAGCTCCTCCCCCGATGATCAGTCGGGAACTATCGCCTCTCGTGAGGCAGTAGTCGAGATACAAGGGTGGACGACGTCTCATCCGTCCACCGCTCTGTAACCGCAATGGTGGACAAAAAGAGCGTTGTCCACCCTGCTCGATAATCGGGGGATGCCTTTAGATGGCGAATTGACGCTTGCGAGGTACCGAGCAAGACGGTATCTACCCGGCTCACGGGGTTTCCTGCCGGCGCGCCGAAGCCGCGCGCCGCACGGGTGTCAGGCTTCTTCCGGCGCCAGCGCTTCGCGCAAGCGGGCGGCGGCCTTCTCGGTGGCCGCCGTATCGGCGAAAGTCGGGCTTTCGCCGACCAATCGCTGATCCAGCCATACTTCGAAGGCATTGCCCTGGACGCGGATATCCAGCGGTTCACCGGCCTGCAGGCGCTTGCTTACCTGCCCTGCCGCCTTGCCGTCGGCGAAGGATGGCGACAGCAGCAACTGCTCGCCCTCGGCATCCAGCAGGCGGAAACGGAAGCCGCCGTCTTCGTCGCGGAAGCTGACGAAGCGGGCGCGCTTGGCAGCTCTCTTCTTCACGGCTTGAGTGCCGGCCGCCTGGCTGCGGAACGAGCGCAGGCCTACCGCTTCGCGCAGCTCGCCAAGGAACGGGGTGGCGATCTTGCGCGCCTTGGCAGCGCCGGCCAGCAGGATGTCTTCGAGATCGGCCGGGCGGGCGATCAATGCCTGGTAGCGCTCGCGCGCCTCGCCCAGCTCGGCTTCCAGCAGCTCATAGAGCGCCTGCTTGGCTTCGCCCCAGGCCAGGCCGCCGAGCAGCGCGGCACGGAAGTCGGCCTGCTGGGTCGGTGCGGCGAAGGCCTGGTAGAGGGTGAACAGGTGCGAATTGTCCGGGTCCTTGGCCTCGCCGGGCAGCTTGGAGTCGGTAACGATACGTGCCACCGCGTCCTTCAACTGCTTGCTGCTGCCGAACAGCGGGATGGTGTTGTCGTAGCTCTTCGACATCTTGCGTCCATCGAGCCCCGGCAGCGTGGCGACGTCTTCCTCGATCACCACCTCGGGCAGCTTGAACAGGTCCCTGCCCTGGCCGAACAGGTGGTTGAAACGCTGGCCGATGTCGCGGGCCATTTCCACGTGCTGGATCTGGTCGCGACCGACCGGCACCTTCTGCGCGTTGAACATCAGGATGTCCGCGGCCATCAGCACCGGGTAGCTGAACAGCCCCATGCTCACGCCGGCATCCGGGTCTTCTCCGGCTTCGACATTCTTGTCCACGGAAGCCTTGTAAGCGTGCGCGCGATTGAGCAGGCCCTTGCCGGCCACGCAGGTCAGCAGCCAGCACAGCTCGGGAATTTCCGGGATATCGGACTGCCGATAGAAGGTCGCGCGTTCGGTATCCAGGCCCAGCGCCAGCCAGGTGGCGGCGATTTCCAGGCGCGAACGCTGGATGCGCTGCGGATCATCGCACTTGATCAGCGCGTGATAGTCGGCGAGGAAAAAGAACGAATCCGCGTCGGGGCGACGGCTGGCGACGATGGCCGGGCGAATGGCGCCCGCGTAGTTGCCCAGGTGCGGCGTGCCGGTGGTGGTGATGCCGGTAAGAATACGAGTGGTCATGGTCAGATTCGCTTGTACTTGAAGCAACTTGATGATCTCGCGAGCTAGAAGCTGGCTAGGCGAAAACAGGCGAGGAAGCGGAGTTTACTGAAGTAAATGAGCATTCCGAGCCTGTTTTCAACGACGCCAGATCGACGCGCAGCAGATCAGAGACGAGGCAGCAGCAGATCTTTCAGGTCGGTCAGTTTGCCGTGAAAAAAGTGACCGCATTCTGCCACTTTCAGCAGTTCGTGGGCACGTTCGAGGTTGGCCGACCAGTCGTAGACGATCCGTGGCTCGACCACTTCGTCGTCATCCGGCTGAATCACCACCAGCGGGCAGCGCTCGGCAAGCGGATGGTCGCCCCCCAGGCGCATGACCGCCGGGGCGATCATCAACAGTTGCGCAGGCTCGATGCCCTGCTTCTCCAGACGCGCACCGAGGCTGGCGGCGACGAAGCCGCCGAAGGAGAAACCCAGCAGGGTCAGCGGCAGCTCGGGGTAACGCCCGCGCAGCCAGTGGGCCACCGCTTCGGCGTCATCGACCTCGCCACTGCCCATGTCGTGGCTGCCGGCGCTGGCCCCCACGCCGCGGTAGTTGAAACGCAGCGTGTGATAGCCGGCATCGCGGGCCGTACGCTGCAGGGTCGACACCACCTTGTTGAGCATGGTGCCGCCCTGCACCGGGTTGGGGTGGCAGATCAGCGCGACGCCGCGCGGGTCTTCCACCTGCAGGGAAAGGGCCTCGAGCTGGCCGCTCGGGCCATTGATCATTACGGGGGTTTCGCGGATGAGCAACAGTGAACTCCGTGACCTCGAACAGGGTCGACTCGTCTAGCTGACAGCCTGCGTGGGCACACCTCAACATAGCGGTGTACAGCGCAGGTTCCAGCCGTTAACGTAAAGCAAAGCCGTTTAGAGAGGAAGGACTCGTGGAACAGACGCTCACCGCCTGGTTGCTACCGGCACTTACCCTGGTCGCCGGTATCGCCATCGGTTTCCTGATCGCCCGCCTTGCGCCCAATGCCGCGCCCAGCCGCACCCAGCGCCAGCTGGACGACATGCAGGAACGTTTCGAGGCCTACCAGAGCGAAGTGGTCACCCACTTCAATACCACCGCCAACCTGGTCAAGAAACTGACCCAGAGCTATCACGACGTCCAGGAGCACCTGTCCCATGGTGCAGATCGCCTGGCCCTCGATGAGGTGACCCGCCAACGCCTGCTGGCTACCCTGCATGCCGAGCCGAGCAGCAGCGACAAGCGGGAACGCCTGACGCCGCCGCGCGACTTGGAAATCCCCAAGGACTACGCCCCCAAGAGTGCCGACGTACCCGGCATGCTCGACGAGGGCTACGGCCTGAAGAACCGCTACTGATCGACTGACGCCAGTATTCCCGACCCCGCCGCATGGCGGGGTTTTGCTTTACGATCCCGGATCGGACAGACCAGGGAGCGATTCGATGCCAGCACCGCACTCACATCACCCTACCCGCCAGGCGCTGATGGACGCCGCCCGCCAATTGCTGGACGGCGGCCGCGCCTTCAGCAGCCTCAGCCTGCGCGAAGTGACGCGCGTCGCCGGCATCGTGCCGACCGGCTTCTACCGGCACTTCAAGGACATGGATGCCCTGGGCCTGGCCCTGGTGGCGGAAGTGGGCGAAACCTTCCGTATCACCTTGCGACAGGTGCGGCGCAACGAGTTCGAACTGGGTGGCATCATCGACGCCTCGGTACAGATATTCCTCGACGCCGTCGAGCAGAACCGTGGCCAGTTCCTGTTTCTCGCCCGCGAGCAGTTCGGCGGCTCGCTGCCGGTGCGCCAGGCACTGGCCACCTTCCGCGAGGACATCGCCGCCGACCTGGTCAGCGATCTGAGCCTGATGCCGAAACTCCAGCATCTCGACGATCCGGCGCGTGGCATGCTGGCGGATCTGGTGGTGAAAACCGTGTTCGCCACCCTCCCCGAACTGATCGATGCGCAATCGGCCGCCCAGCCTTCGCACCGGCGTCCGCAGACCAAGATGACCGAGCAGTTGCGCTTTATCCTGATTGGCGCCAAACGCTGGCGCGGGCTGGGCCTGAACGAAGCGGCGGAAGACTGAAAGCGCGCGCAGCGACTGGACGAAAAAGCAGCAGGCGGCGCCGGGGCTGACGATCATTGGCCTGCACCCGACTACGCCCACCTTATCCACAACCTGCTCCACAGGTACCGTGGATAAGCCGACCGCCAATGCTCGCCGAAAACCATCAAACCCCTGAAATCATTGAGATATTCCTTGACTTCGGTGCCTGCCGGGGTGGCTCTCACCCGCCCACCAACGTTGGTCAGAAATTGATCACCCGGCGTCGAGCGGCAACCGGCAGGGCTTGCAGGCAGGCATGCTCACCTTATCCACAAGCCTGCCCACAGAAGCCGTGGACAGGTTCACTGGGCATCAGGGGCCGGTGCTTTCCATTTCTCGTGCAAGCGACGACGAATGCGTCAGCCCGGTAGGTTATGGCCCGCACACGAAAAGGCCGCTGGCGATGCAGCGGCCCGGGGTTCGCGCGGATCGGTCAGTCGACCAGGGTCAGCGCGCCCTTCATCAGCGCCGCATGGCCTGGGAACGAACAGAAGAACTGGTAGCTTTGCGCCGCGTCCAGCTTGCTCACCTCGAAGCTCACCGAATCGGTTTCGCCGCCACCGATCAGCTTGGTGTGGGCGATGATGCGCTCATCGCCGTCCTTCAGGTAGTTCTTGTCGACGCCGGCGGCGATGCCATCGGTGCTGATGCCCTGCACGTCGGCGCTCTTGGCCAGCACCAGGTTATGCCCCATCACGTTCTTGGGCAGGTTGCCAACGTGCTTGAGTTCGATGGTGAAGGTCTTGCAGCTCTTGCTGACCTTGATGTCCTTGGTATCGAAGGTCATCTGGTCGGTGGAATGCACCTCCACCGAGCACTCGGCGGCCAACAACGGAGCGCTGGCCAGAACCAGCACGGAGGCGACGACAAGCTTGCGAATCATGGGAGTCTCCTTGGCAGTGAATGGGTGCAGCGTGCCCTATCCGATCGCGCTTGCCCATGACCTGAGGCAACACACCGCAGCACCATCCATCAAACCCCATCGGCATGCTGCCGACCGGCAAGCGGCCAGACCGCCGGCACAGGCGCTCAGTGCCCGCCCAGATACGCATTGCGTACGTCCTGATTGCCGAGCAGTTCCTGCCCCGTGCCGGTCATGCGGATTTCCCCGGTGACCATCACGTAGGCGCGGTCGCTGAGGCGCAGGGCATGGTTGGCGTTCTGCTCGACCAGGAAGATGGTCATGCCGGTCTGCGCCAGCTCGCGCAGGGTGGCGAAGATCTGCTTGACCACGATGGGCGCCAGCCCCAGCGACGGTTCGTCGAGCAGCAGCAGCCTGGGGCGGCTCATCAGCGCCCGGGCGATGGCCAGCATCTGCTGCTCGCCGCCGGACATGGTCATCGCTCGCTGGTTGCGCCGCTCTTTGAGCCGTGGGAACAGCTCGAACATGCGCTGCATGTCCTCGGCGGCATGCTTGCCGCCAATGGGGATGGTGCCCATCAGCAGGTTTTCCTCCACGCTCATGTCGGGAAACACCCGGCGCCCTTCCGGCGACTGGGCGATGCCGTTGGACGCCACGAAGTGGGCGCTCTTGCGGGTGATGTCCTGCCCCTGGTAGAGAATCTGCCCCCCACTGGCCCGCGGCTGGCCGAAGATCGACATCAGCAGGGTCGACTTGCCCGCTCCGTTGGCGCCGATCAGGCTGACCGTCTCGCCGGGGTCGATGTGCAGGTTGACCTGCTTCAGCGCCTGGATCTGCCCGTAATGCACGTCGACGTCCTTGAACGCCAGAATCGGAGCCACGTTGATATCGGTCATGCCACCTCCTCCTCGTCCGCGCCGAGGTAGGCGGCGATCACTTTCGGGTCGTTCTTGATGGCGTCCGGGCCGCCCTGGGCGATGACCAGGCCATGGTCGAGGACGATGATGTGGTCGCTGATGCTCATCACCATGCCCATGTCGTGCTCGATCAGCAGCACGGTCAGGCCGTGCTCGTCGCGCAGCAGGCGGATGATCTGGCTCAGCGCATGGGTTTCCGACGGGTTGAGGCCGGCGGCGGGTTCATCCAGGCAGATCAGCTCGGGGCCCGTGCACATGGCCCGGGCGATTTCCAGGCGGCGCTGCTGGCCGTAGGAGAGCTCGCCGGCCAGGTGGTTGGCGTGCTCGACCAGGTTGACCACCTCCAGCCAGTAGAAGGCGGTGTCCAGCAGCTTGTTCTCGGCACGCCGGTAGCCGGGGGTATTGAGGATGCCCTTGATCAGGCTGCGCTGGGCGAGCATGTGCTGGGCCACCAGCAGGTTTTCCAGCACGGTCATTTCCTTGAACAGGCGGATGTTCTGGAAGGTGCGCGCCAGGCCGGCGCGGTTGACCAGGTGGGTGCCGCCGAACATCTTGTACCAGAGCCGCGAAGCGAACTGCCGGGGCTTGATGAAATCATCCACGGCGAAGGGCTCGCCGAGGATCTGGATCACATCGGTCTGCGTGCCCTGGGCATTGAGCAGGATCTTGCCGCCGGTGGCCGAGTAGAAGCCGGTCAGGCAGTTGAACACCGTGGTCTTGCCGGCGCCATTGGGGCCGATCAGCGCCGAGATCGAGTTGCGCTTGATGGAAAAGTTGACGTCGTTGAGCGCCTTGATGCCGCCGAAATGCATCATCAGGCTGTCCACCGAGAGGATGTTGTCGCTCATGGCGCGACTCCTTTGCGCGGGGCGATGCCGATGCGGTTGATGCGGATCAGCCCACGGGGCCGCCAGATCATCATCACCACCATGAGCATGCCGAACAGCAGCACCCGGTAGTCGGCGAAGCTGCGCAGCAGCTCCGGGGTGATGGTCAGCACGAAGGCGGCGATCACCACCCCCACCGTCGACCCCATGCCGCCGAGCACCACGATGGCGAGAATCAGCGCCGACTCGAAGAAGGTGAACGAGGTCGGGTTGACGAAGCCCTGGTAGGTGGCGAAGAACACCCCGGCGATACCGGCGGTGGACGCCCCCAGGGTGAAGGCCGAGAGCTTGACCAGCACGTGGTTGAGGCCCATGGAGCGGCAGGCGATCTCGTCTTCGCGCAGCGCCTCCCAGGCACGGCCGACCGGCATGCGCGTGAGGCGATGCTTGACGTACAGCACCAGCAGCACGACCAGCACCAGCACCGCGTAGATGAACAGGAACTTCATGTTGGGGTTGTAGGCCACGCCGAAGAACTCGTGGTACGGCACGCCGCCATCCTTGGCACGGCGGGCGAATTCCAGGCCGAAGAAGGTCGGCGACGGCGCGCTCATGCCATTGGGGCCGCCGGTGACCGGCAGCCAGTTGGTCAGCACCAGGCGGATGATCTCGCCAAAGCCCAGGGTGACGATGGCCAGGTAGTCGCCGTGCATGCGCAGCACCGGGAAGCCCAGTAGCGTCCCGGCGAAGGCCGCCATCAGCGCGGCCAGCGGCAGCATGCTCCAGAAGCCCAGGCCGAGGTACTGGTAGCCCATGGTCAGGCCGTAGGCACCGATGGCGTAGAAGCCGACGAAGCCCAGATCGAGCAGCCCCGCCAGGCCGACCACGATGTTCAGGCCCAGGCCGAGCAGCACGTAGATCAGGCCGAGGATGATCACCGTCAGCAGGTACTTGTTGGCGAAGAACGGAAAGATGATCGCCAGCACGATCAGCCCCCCGATGATCCAGCGCATCCGCGACACATGCCCCGGTGGCTGCACGCCGACGCCAGCGCCGGAACGCTCGAAGCCCTCCAGCACCACGCGCCCCTTGCCCGTCTGCAGGAACAGGCTGAGCAGCAGGCGGCCGACCATCACCGCACCGACCATCCACGCCACGCGGTCGACCCGCAGGTTGAAGTCATAACCCTGCAGCACCACGCCCACCACGGGGCCGAACACGATGAGCGCGATCAGGCCGGCCATCAGGCTGTCGATCAGGCTCTTTTTCACATCGATAGAAGAAGTCGTACTCACGGCTTACACCTTGGTTACCTGAGGACGGCCCAGCAGGCCCTGGGGACGGAAGATCAGGATCAGCACCAGCAGCGAGAAACTGAACACGTCCTTGTAGTCGGAATTCACCATCCCGGAGAACTGCGCCTCGGCCACGCCGAGAATCAGCCCGCCGAGCATCGCCCCGGGCAGCGAGCCGATGCCGCCGAGCACCGCCGCGGTGAAGGCCTTGATGCCGATGATGAAGCCGGCGTAGAAATCGAAGGTGCCGTAGTTGAGGGTGATCAGCACCCCGGCCAGCGCGCCCATGGAGGCGCCGATGACGAACACGTAGGAGATCACCCGGTCGGTGTTGATGCCGAGGATCTGCGCCATCTTGCGGTCCTGCTGGGTGGCGCGGCACATGCGCCCCAGGCGGGTGTTCTGGATGATGAAGGTCAGCGCCAGCATGCCGATGATGGCCGCAGCGATGATGAACAGCTTGGTGTAGGTGATCATCACGTAACCGTCGCCCACGTGCAGGCGCAATGCGCCTTCGAGCATGGTCGGGATGCCCTGCTGCCGCGCGCCCTGGCTGAGCTGCACGTAGTTCTGCAGGATCAGCGACATGCCGATGGCGCTGATCAGCGGCGCCAGCCGTGTGGAGTTGCGCAGGGGCTTGTAGGCGATGCGCTCGATGGCGAAGCCGTACACCCCGGTGACCACGATGGTGAAGATCAGCGTGCCGAGGATCACCAGCGGGAAGGAATGCACACCGAAGAAACCGAGTACCGCGATGGCGATGGCCGCCAGGTAGGCGGAGACCATGTACACCTCGCCGTGGGCGAAGTTGATCATGCCGATGATGCCGTAGACCATGGTGTAGCCGATGGCGATCAGGCCGTAGACCGACCCGAGGGTCAGGCCATTGACCAGTTGCTGCAGGAAGATGCCGTCCATTGGAAAATCTCTGAGTCAGTGACGGAAAAGCGCGCAGTCGCCCGGCGACCGCAGCAGCCCCGGCAGGCCATGACCCACCGGGCTTGGAGGTGTTCACGGGTGACAGGGGCGATGTCCGGAGACCGTTTCGTGGGCGCGCGCTCACGTTCGTCCTCCACTGCGGTCGCATCTGTAGGGTGGACAACGCTCTTTTTGTCCACCATTGCGTTCGCAAAACGGTGGACGGATCGGGTCGCGCAGATGGAGCGCCGTCCACCCTACGCGCTAGCGCCCTGAAGACCGTGAACGGACTCTCTCTCAAAGCTGCTTGTACTTGCCGTCACTGCCCCACTGGTACATCACGTAGTCGGAGACCTTCAGGTCGCCTTTCTCGTCGAACGCTTTCTGGCCCATCACCGTCTGCACCGGGTTGGCTTTCAACCAGGCAGCGGCTTCGGCGCCATCGGTGCCCTTGATGCCAGCGAAGGCCGCGGCGACCACCTGCAGGGAAGCATAGGAATACAGCGTGTAGCCCTCGGGCTCGTAGCCGTTGGCGCGGAACTTGTCGATCACCGTCTTGCCCTCGGCGATCAGGCGCGGGTCGGCGCCGAAGGTCATCAGTACGCCGTCGACGTATTGCGGGCCGCCTGCGGTGCCGACCAGCTCATCGGTGACGATGCCGTCGCCGGAGACGAACTTGGCGGTCACCCCCTGCTCGCGCATCTGCCGTACCAGCGGGCCGGCCTCGGCGTGCAGGCCACCGAAGTAGACGACCTCGGCGCCGCTGGCGCGGATCTTGGTGACCAGCGCGTTGAAGTCCTTCTCGCCGCGGGTCAGGCCTTCGTACATCACCTCCTTCACGCCACGCTTGTTGAGCTGCGCACGGGTGGCGTCGGCCAGCCCCTGGCCGTAGGTGTCCTTGTCGTGCACCACGGCGACCTTCTTGGCCTTGAGCGTATCGACGATGTAATCGCCAGCGACGATGCCCTGCTGGTCGTCACGGCCGCACATGCGGAACATCGCCGACAGCCCGCGCTCGGTGACCTGTGGGTTGGTGGAAGCCGGAGTGATGGCGAGGATGCCCGCCTCGTCGTACACCTCGGAAGCCGGCATGGTCGACGACGAGCAGAAGTGGCCGATCACTGCCACCACCTTGTCCGAGTCGACCATGCGGTTGGCCACCGCCACGGCCTGCTTGGGCTCGCACGCGTCATCGCCTTTCACCAGTTTGATCTGCTCGCCGTTGATGCCGCCCGCGGCGTTGATGTCCGCGGCCGCCTGCTCGGCGCCGCGCCACAGCTGATCGCCGAATGCCGCGTTGCCGCCGGTCATGGGCGCGCCGATGCCAATGACGATGTCAGCGTGAGCGAGGGAGGAAAAAACCAGTGCGCCAGTGACCGCGAGCGCCAAGAAACCTTTCTGAAAAGACGGATGAGGCATGGACGTGCTCCTGAGGAGTTTTAGGATTGGCCCCACTGCTGGAGCAAGCCCTGTGCCATCCCCTGTCCGATAGCCGACGGCGTGGTGAAAATGCGCATTGGCAATGCCCGGTGGTCGATGCATGGGCAGCGGCGCCGGGGAATGCGTCATTTTCGATTGAAAAGGCGCCACGATCGCTGCATACCGCTGCCAACTCTGCACCTGGAGCGGGCAGGCGGCCGTCCATGCTGGTGCAACAATCCGAAACACCGGGCTCAGAAGCGCAGGGTTGGCGGTCACCGGGCAGGAACATATTTTTGGGATATGAAGTTGATTCCAGAGCGGTCGCAATACCGGTAAGGAGTTGCAATGGGCAGACTTCATCCGTTGTAACCGGTAACAACGCGAAAACACCCTGCACCGTTGCCGGGCGCAGGGCGATTCCATTTCGGATCAGGCGCGGCTCATTGCGGCCATTTTGCCTCGCCCTTTATCACCTGGGCGCTCAGTTCGAGGGACGAGTCGTCCGCCAGGCCCGGGTAACGCGTGCGCATGGCGGCGATCAACTGCGCGGAGTCCGCTGCCTGCTTGGCCTCCTGCTCGAACGCCAGCAGGTAGTCGCGGGTCGCGCTGACCGTCTGCGGCGAATCCGGCAGGCTGCCGTCGGCATTGTCCAGGTAATGGCCGGGTACCACCTTGTGCGGCTTCAGCGCAGCGATGGCGTCCAGGGTACCCAGCCAGTCGCGGCGCGATTGCTCGGTCTGGGTGTCGGCCAGCCACACATGGATATTGGCCGATACTGGAATGCCGCCGACCACGGTCTTCAGCGCCGGGATCCACACGAAAGTACGCTTCGGCTCGGGCCCGCGGATCTCCAGCACCTGACCGTCCACCGTCAGTTTCGGCTCGCTCAGCGCCTGCGGCACCAGCAGGGCCTCTGGCGCGTTGTCCTTGAGGATCGGCCCCCAGTGCGCCAGCTTGCCGTCCTTGCTCGCCTCGATGGCCGCCACGGTTTCGGCGCTGGCGACGATCTTCGCATCCGGGAAGGCACGGTGGATCACATCCAGGCCGAAGTAGTAATCCGGGTCGCTGTGGCTGATGTAGACGGTGGTCAGCTTCTTGCCGGTGGCCCGCACCTTGTCCACCAGCGCCTGGGCATCGTCGCGCTGGAACTGCGCATCGATCAGCAGCGCTTCGCTCGGCCCGGACACGATCTGCGCCGACACCGGGAAAATCGACTTGGCGCCGGGGTTGTACACCTCCAGCGTCAACGGTTCGGCCGCCAGGGCATGGCTGGCCATGGACAGCACGGCAGCAACGGACAACAAGGGGCGCAACAGACGCAAAGCAGGCATGGCATAGCCTCGAAGGGAGAAAGAGTGCCGGCCATCATAGGGAGGCGGATTGATTCGACATACAGCCTGACGTGCAATGCTTTGTTGCGCGCTTCGAGCCAGTCTCCCGACGCTCGCCCTCGGCCTGGCAGCTTGCCTTGCCCGCAGCGCAACCCTATCCTGCCTCGGCCACGGTCAATCCCGTGGCCGGGTTTGACAGCTCGACTCTCGGCGCGATGTGCCAACCGGTGCATGCGAGAACGGCGTTCGTTCTTGCAGGCCGGCGTTTGCATGCAGTTCGTACTGCAACGCTCTATGGCAGATCGCGTGGGGAGATCCTCGTGGTCTGCCGGCTTCCGAGTCCGGTCTGTCAACCCTGCGCGGTCTGCCTCCATTCGGTTGACAGCGATCGAGGCAGCTCCTGATCCCCCACTCGGAGCCTTCCCGATGCCTGACGCATTCACCCCTACAGTGTTCATACGCCACAACAAGCCGCTACGTGCCGTTCTGATCGACCGCCAACCCTGGTTCGTCGCCAGCGATGTCGGCCGCCTGCTCGGCCAGCGCCATGCCGAACGCCTGTGCCGGCGCATGGATCCCGAGCAGATCCGCTCCATCCACCTGCGCCACGCCAGCGGCGGTGAAGAGCCCGTGCAGGTCATCGACCAAGCCGGCCTGTACAAGGCCCTGTACCGCTTCATGCACCCCGAGAACCGCAACCTAAGCCGCTGGTTGGGCCAGGAAGTCATCCCGCACCTGCATGACCTGGCACAGGTGCAGAACGCGGCGCCAAGGCGCGTGCAAATGAACTGGCAAGGCGCGCACATCGGCATGCTCGACTGGCAAGGTGAACTCTGGGTGCGCCTCCAGCAGTTGCCCACCCTTGCAAATTGGCAAGAAGCGCCAGTACGGCGGCGTTGGTTCGGCTAAGTACCTGTTCAGGATATAGGCACTAGATTTCTTGTGGCAGCCAAGGTCGAGACCTACCCTCGGCATATTCCTGTGGGAGCAGAGCAGGCACTTAAAGAGGAGGCCGCAAAAAGTTGCGCGAAGTCCCTCTCAAGCGCCTGATGCTACGGCGTTTCTTTGAGTGAAATTCGAACTGAATACTGGCCGGGTCGATAGGTTCTTCGGCGGTATTGATCGACAACCGCGAATTTGAGTTCAATGATCGGTAACCTATGGCAATTACCGTAGGGGACGCACTTGCCCTGAGTGGACCGGAATCGAAAGATAAATGCCTCGACACGAGGAGAATCATGGATGAGCACTACTGACCCCCAATCGTTTTTTCTGGCGTTGCGCTCTTATTCAGGTGAGGTTGAACTTCACGAACATGACTTTCATCAGATAGTCCTTTCTCAGTCCGGCACAATGGAGATTGAGATCGACGGACGATGTGGCAAGGTCGACGCGAGCCAGGGTTTGGTGATTTCCGCTGGTTCCCGGCACACGTTTCTGGCCAACAGCCATAACAGTTTTCTGGTGTTGGATGTATTGACCGACCGTGACGAAGCACATGAAAGCACTGTTGCATCACTTGACCCACTCAACGACAAGCGCTTTTTTGCGATCAGGCCCGATATACGGCATTTACTCGATTACGCCAGTACCAACAGCTCACGGTTGATTGGCTCACTCACGATGGCCGAGTCCTGGAGCCGGTTGTTGCTGTGTTCGTTATTGCAGCCCGAGGTTGCGCGGAGCGACCCCGGCCAGTTCATTCTCGCTCGCGCGCTGGCCTATATCGAGCAGCACCTGGGCACCGCCCTGACGGCTCATGATATTGCGCGTTATGCGGGCACCAGTGAGCGGCGGTTATATGTGCTATTTGGGCAGCACCTGAACACAACGCCGTTCTCGCATATCGCGAACTTGCGTCTGAATCTGGCCATTGACCTGCTGCGCCAAACGTCTTTGTCGATCATTGATATTGCGCATCGCGCCGGGTACGCCGACCAGAGTGCGTTAACCCATGCGCTGAAGAAAGCCCGCCATCTGACGCCGGCCGTTGTGCGTAAACAAGGGCGAGACCACTAAAAAGACAGCAGTCCCGAACAATTCTTTGGCGGGCCTGATCAATACGCGCTCCCTCGACCTTTCTATTGTTCCCGCTTGAGGATCATCCGCAGACGGGGCTTGCATGAGCACTTCCAACCCATCCATCACCCTTGCCAAAGGCGCCGCCAGTGCGACGCTGATCGGGGTGATTGCCGTATTTTTGTGGGCGTGCCTGGCGCTTCTGACCACCTTGACCGCCGGGATCCCGGCCTTTCAGTTGCTGGCTTCGAGCTTCGCGGTCGCGTTCGTGGCCAGCCTGTGCATGCTGGGGCTGCATGGCGCTGCCGGATTCAGCAGTTGGCGCCAGCCCTGGTACGTGTGGGCAACGGGGTTTGCCGGGATCTTCGTCTATCACGCATTGTATTTCTTTTCCCTTAAGGCCGCGCCTGCGGCTGAAGCCAGCCTGATTGCCTACCTGTGGCCGCTGCTGATCGTGCTGCTGTCGAGCCTCGCCACCGGCGAGTCGCTGCGCAAGCGCCAACTGCTGGGCGCCTTGCTCGGCCTGGCGGGCACGGCCTTCATCATGCAACTGCGGGCCAGGAGTGACAGTGCGTCGATGCCGGTTATCGGTTACGCCGCCGCCTTTGCGTGTGCCTGGGTCTGGGCCATCTATTCAGTGTTCAACCGGCGGTTCAGCCACGTTCCGAGCAGCATCATCGGGGGTATTTGCGGGCTGGTCGCAGTGGCGGGAGGGCTCTGCCACCTGGCTTTCGAAACCACGGTTCGGCCTGAGCCCAGCCAGTGGGCGGCAATCATTGCCCTGGGGCTGGGCCCGGTAGGCCTGGCTTTTTTCGCCTGGGACCACGCGACCAAGCACGGAAACCTATCGATGCTTGGCGCCCTGTCTTACCTGGCGCCGTTGTTCTCCACGCTGTTGCTGATTGCCGTGGGGCAAAGCGATGCCAAGCCGATCCTGATGATTCCCGCTGTGTTGATCATTACCGGGGCGGTCATCGCTACTTCACGCTCACGCACGACCTCACGGTGATCTCGACGGGTAAGGAGACAGGGAAATGAACTTGATAGCGTCGCAGGGAACCATGAGGATCGAGAGCAACGGGCCGAGTTTTTCGGTCGCGCCCACGCGGCCCTTACTCAGTTATCTTGGCAAGCCATCGTTGCTGAACAGCCCAACCGGCATCCGTCGTCGCGCCAATGGCGAGGCGCCTCGTGTGTTGCTGGTTGTGCCGCCCTACACACGCCTGATCGAGCCCACGTCACACGACAGCGCATTTGCCCGCATCGGCATTGATACGTTCGAAGTGATGAAGCGTGCCGGTACGCCTATCGGCCTGTTGCGCATCGCCACGGTGGCCCGGCGTGCCGGTTATGACGTGCAGATTGTCGATTCGCCCTTTGCCGGCTGGTCCCAGGAGCACAGACTGGTCAAGGTCGACCAAGGGCATCTGATCCGCTACGGCCTGACCGATACGCAGATACGCGAGATCATCGAAACCGCACAGCCCGATATTGTCGGGATCCAGTGCAACTACACCGTGCAATGGGGCAATGCCCGGGCGTTGGCCGAACTGGTGAAAACCCTCGACCCCAACTTGGTGCTGGTCACCGGCGGCGCTCACTCCAGTGGTGACTGGAAGAACGCACTGCTGGATTCGGCCTTCGACTTCGCGCTGATCAATGAAGCTGACCGCGCCTTTACCCTGCTGCTGGATGCCTTGACTCACGAAGGTACAGACATCAATGCCGTACCTGGAGTGGCGTACCGCGACAGCCGGGCAAAACTGATCCGGCCCACCCAGAAGTCCAGCTACCTGAGCATCATCCCCAAGCGGCAGGACCTCGAGGAGAGGCTGGGAGTCATGCCCTTGCCGGACTTCAGCCTTCTGGACATGAACCATTACCTGCAGCCTTATCACTCCTCAGGTGCGCGAGTACGCAAGCACGGCGCCTGGGCGCAGATATTCTCCACGATTGGCTGCAACGTGAACTGTAACTTCTGCTACATCCCGAAAATCAACGGCCCTTGGCGTGCACTTGGCCTGGACTGGTTTGACTTGCACCTGGCCGATCTGGTGAAACAGGGCGTCACCGAAGTCCTGATCGAGGACGATCACCTGATGCACGACCCGTTGTATGCGATGGAGGTTGGCAAACTCCTGAAAAAACATGACTTGCCCTGGGCCGAAGAGGGCGGGTTGAGCCTTTTTAACCTGATCCTGCTGCATTTGGGCGAACGCTTCATAGACCAGATGGATGAGAAGGAGCGCAAGAACCCGCAATATCGCAATGTGATCGAGGCGGTAAAAGGCGGACTTACGGCAAGGGAGTTCATTCGGTCGATTGCCGAAAATGGCTGTTACAACATCTACCTCGCGGTGGAAAGCGCGAACGAAGACAGCCTGGTCAATTCCAACAAATCCCGACTTAACGCGATCCAGCACTCAACGTTCGAGCTCATAGAAATGTTTACCGAGCACGGCATTCAGGTCACCGGCGGGTTCATGCTGGGGTTCGTCAATCCCCCCGGCGGTCCTGGGCAAAAGCCTTTTGTAGAGAGCCTGGAGCTGATCGAGCGCACTATCGATTACGCGGTCAACCTCATGGGCGCAGGAATGGCGTATGCCAACCCGTTTATCGTCACGCCGATTCCCGGGACGTCGATGTGGGAATACCAGCAGCAGTACGTGGTGCGCCACTACGACAACGGTTGGTCCCACGAAAAAGCCACGATGGCTACCGACCAATGGAATGCCGAGGACATCGAGAAAGCACGCATGGAGTTGCTGGTTCGGGCCAACGGGGCTGATCGTGTCAGAGAGATGGTACGTCGCGGCACTTGGCCAGTGGACGCTTGATTGGCTCGTATGAAGCAGCAATGGTGGGCAATGCAAAGCTTGTCCACCATTGGTCTCCACCAATACATCAGGCATGCACTACCCACCCCTTCAGCAGGCCGAACGGAATCGTTGCGTAGAGGGCCGGGCGGGCAGCCTTGAGCGGCATGGATGCCGCGAGAGGCTAGGCACCCTCGGAGCGATGATGGAGTGAGGGAAGTCGAACGCAGCGAGAGGGGGAACGCCTAGTTGCGGATGCAGGGGCATAGCGTTTTTGCTTACTTTTTTGCGGGGCCGGCCATCCGGCGCTTGAAAAAAGTGAGTCGCCGTAAGGGCAAAACCAAATAATCAGGCTACGAAAAAGCGGCCCCGGAGTGCAACTCAGCGGCTCGTGCAATACGTAGCCTGCGGTTGAGCGAAGCGATACCCAGGAGGCCGATTCCCGGGTATCGCTTCGCTCGATCCGGGCTACAGTTGAACGGTGTTTTTTCTGCAAGGGACTGCAGGCAATGGTGCTGTATCGCCGCGACAAAACGCCGGGCGCCACTTGGTTCTTCACACTCAACCTGGCAGATCGCCGCCGCGACTTGCTGACTGCACCTATCGATTTGCTGCGTGCCAGCTTCCGCCATGTGATGAGGCTTCATCCGTGGCGCATCGACGCTATCGTCATCCTTCCCGATCACCTCCACGCCCTGTGTACCCTGCCACCTGGCGATGCGGATTTCGCCTTACGCTGGCGGCTTATCAAGAGTGGTTTTTCCAGAGCCCTGCCGATAGGAGAACGGATATCCGCCAGCCGGCAGCGTAAGGGCGAGCGAGGCATCTGGCAGCAGCGTTTCTGGGAGCATCGGATTCGTGACGACGAGGACGTTGCCCGGCATGTCGATTACATCCACCACAACCCGCGCAAGCATGGGCATGTGGAGCGTGTAATGGATTGGCCATGGTCGTCGTTTCATCGTTATGTGGCGGCGGGGTTGCTGCCGGAGGATTGGGCAGGAGGTGGGAGCGATGAGGTGTTTACGGGGGAGAGATTGTAGGGAGCCATGAAAATCATTCCCGGGTGTCGCTACGCTCGACGCCGGGCTACGGGGTCGCGCGTAGCCTGCGGTTGAGCACAGCGATACCCAGGAATTGCCGACGCAATTATCGCCACTAATGAAAAGGCCGATCTCCCGACCGGCCTTTCATCTACCTCATCCCACCTCAGCTATTGCTGGGAAACGCGAACTGCGCCGCCTCGTGGCTCTTGCGCTGCGGCCAGCGCTGGGTGATGGATTTGCGCCGGGTGTAGAAGCGCACGCCGTCGGGGCCGTAGGCGTGGAGGTCGCCGAACAGGGAGCGTTTCCAGCCACCGAAGCTGTGGTAGGCCACCGGCACGGGCAGGGGCACGTTGACGCCGACCATGCCGACTTCGATCTCGTCGCAGAACAGCCGCGCCGCTTCGCCGTCTCGGGTAAAGATGCAGGTGCCGTTGCCGTACTCGTGATCGTTGATCAGTTGCATGGCCGCCTCCAGGCTGTCGACGCGGACGATGCACAGCACCGGGCCGAAAATCTCGTCGGTGTAGATGGTCATGTCCGCCGTCACCCGGTCGAACAGGGTGCCGCCGAGGAAGAAGCCGTTTTCATTGCCGGACACGCTCAGGCCACGGCCATCCACCACCAGCTCGGCACCCGCCTGCACGCCCGCGTCGATGTAGCCGGTGACCTTTTCCTTCGCCGCAGCGGTGACCAGCGGGCCCATGTCGAGGCCGCACTGGGTGCCGGCGCCGATCTTCAGGGCCTTGATCTGCGGAACGATCTTGTCGACCAGCGCATCGGCGATCTGCTCGCCCACGCACACGGCCACGGAAATGGCCATGCAACGCTCGCCGCAGGAACCGTAGGCGGCACCCATCAGTGCGCTGACGGCGTTGTCCAGGTCGGCATCGGGCATCAGCACCGCGTGGTTCTTGGCGCCACCCAGGGCCTGCACGCGTTTGCCGCGCTTGCTGCCTTCGGCGTAGATGTATTCGGCGATGGGCGTGGAGCCGACGAAGCTCAGGGCCTTGACCTCGGGCGCCTGGATCAACGCATCCACCGCGGTCTTGTCGCCGTGCACGACGTTGAGCACGCCCTTGGGCAGACCGGCTTCCTGCAGCAACTGGGCGATGTACAGGGTGGAGCTGGGGTCGCGCTCGGAGGGTTTGAGGATGAAGCAGTTGCCGCAGACGATGGCCAGCGGATACATCCACAGCGGCACCATGGCCGGGAAGTTGAACGGGGTGATGCCAGCGACCACGCCCACCGGCTGGAAGTCGCTCCAGGCGTCGATGTTGGGGCCGACGTTGCGGGTGTACTCACCCTTGAGGATTTCCGGCGCGGAGCAGGCGTACTCGACGTTCTCGATACCGCGCTTGAGTTCGCCGGCAGCGTCTTCGACGGTCTTGCCGTGCTCTTCGCTGATCAGTTTGGCGATGGCGTCCTCGTGCTGCTCGAGCAATTGCTTGAAACGGAACATGACCTGGGCGCGCTTGGCCGGCGGCGTGTTGCGCCAGGCCGGGAACGCCTGCTTGGCGGAGTCGATGGCCTGCTGCACGGTGGAAACATCGGCCAGGGCGACGCGGCGTACCGCTTCACCGGTGGCCGGATTGAACACGTCGGCGCTGCGGCCGCCCTGGCCGTCCGTGAGTTCGCCGTGGATCAGGTGCTGGATGGTGGTCATGAAAATTCCTCGCTATGCATGTCTGTGCAGGAGCGCCGTGACGCCTGGCTTCGCCGGCGATGCCTGCCGGCCAGCTCCTGTCTGAATGGTTTCATTGCGCTTTGATTTCGGTTTCGACGAAGACCACTTCATGGTCGCTGGCATTGATCACGTTGTGTTCCACCCCCGCCTTGCGGAAGTAGCTCTGCCCGGCCACCAGCGGGGCGTGCCTGTCGCCCTCCGGGGTTTCCAGCAGCAGCGTGCCGTTGGTCATGGGCACCACCACGTAATCGTAACCATGCCGGTGGCGACCGGTTTCGGTACCCGGCGCGAACCGCCACTCGGTGACGATCACTTCGTCGTTATCCACCTGCACGGTGGCTACCGCCTGCTGCCGGACAGCCATCAGTCGATCCTTTGCAGCACATCGCCCACGGCGCTGAACACCCGGTCGAGGTCTTCGATCCGGGCGTTGAACATCGGCCCGAACTGCAGGCCGTCGCCGCCAAAGCGCACGTAGAAGCCTGCCTTCCACAGTGCCACACCGGCCTCGAAGGGACGGATCGACGGGTCGCCATCACGGGGCGCCAGCTGGATCGCCCCAGCCAGGCCGCAGTTGCGGATGTCGACGACGTGCCTGGCGCCCTTGAGGCCGTGGATGGCGTTCTCGAACTTCGGTGCCAGCTCGGCAGCCTGCTGCACCAGGTTCTCGCGCTTGAGCAGCTCCAGCGAAGCCAGGCCAGCGGCGCAGGCTACCGGGTGGGCTGAGTAGGTGTAGCCGTGGGTGAATTCGATCATGTGCTCGGGCGTCGGCTGGCCCATGAAGGTCTGGTAGATCTCGCGGGTGGCGATCACCGCGCCCATGGGCACGGCGCCGTTGGTGATCTGCTTGGCGACGTTGACGATATCCGGGGTAACGCCGAAGTACTCGGCGCCGGTCCATTTGCCCATGCGCCCGAAGGCGGTGATCACTTCGTCGAAGATCAGCAGGATGTTGTGCTGGGTGCAGATCTCGCGCAGGCGCTGCAGATAACCGGCAGGCGGCACGATGACGCCGGCCGAGCCGGACATCGGCTCGACGATCACCGCGGCGATGTTGGAGGCGTCATGCAGCTCGATCAGCTTGAGCAGCTCGTTGGCCAGCTCGACACCACCGGTCTCGGCCGCCCCCCTGGTGAAGGCCATGCCCGACTGCAGGGTGTGCGGCAGGTGGTCGACATCCATCAACTGGCCGTACATCTTGCGGTTGCCGCCGATACCGCCAAGCGCGGTGCCGGCGATGTTGACGCCGTGGTAACCACGGGCGCGGCCGATCATGCGCGTCTTGCTGGCCTGGCCCTTCAGGCGCCAGTAGGCCTTGGCCATCTTCACGGCGGTATCGGCGCACTCGGAGCCCGAGCCAGTGAAGAACACATGGTTGAGGTCGCCCGGCATCAGGTCGGCGACTTCCTCGGCCAGCTTGAACGACAGCGGATGGGCGTACTGGAAGCCCGGCGAGTAATCGAGGGTGCCGAGCTGCTTGGCCACGGCCTCCTGAATCTCCTTGCGGCAATGGCCGGCGCCGCAGGTCCACAGGCCGGACAGGCTGTCGTAGACCTTGCGACCGGAATCGTCGGTCAGCCAGGCGCCTTCGGCGCCGACGATGATCCGCGGGTCGCGCTGGAAGCTGCGGTTGGCGGAAAACGGCATCCAGTGGGCATCCAGCCTCTGGCTGGCCCGGAGGGGCGGCATAGCGGTCTGCGGCATGTTCATGGAGTCAGCCTCGTCATGGCGTTTTCGTGAATAGAGATAGAAGCGTATCGGTTGTCAGCGAAGGTGCCACAGGCATAGAGTCACTCAAACCCGACTCTTCTTATCCTCGGTTCACTGGTGACTAAACAATGAGCGTTCGACGCCCGGAGCCCCTGGCCCAGGTCAGCGATTTCGATATCCGCCTGCTCAAGCTGTTTCGCAGCGTGGCCGAGTGCGGCGGGTTCTCCGCTGCGGAAAGCGTGCTGGGCATCGGCCGCTCGGCGATCAGCCAGCAGATGAGCGACCTGGAGCAGCGCCTCGGCCTGCGCCTGTGCCAGCGTGGGCGTGCCGGCTTCGCGCTGACCGAGGAAGGCCGCGAGGTGTACCGCTCCACCGAGCAGCTGCTGGCGGCGCTGGAAAGCTTTCGCACCGAGGTCAACGGCCTGCACCAGCACTTGCGCGGCGAGCTGAACATCGGCCTGACCGACAACCTGGTGACGGTACCGCACATGCGCATCACCGCCGCCCTCGCCCGCCTCAAGGATCGCGGCCCGGACGTGCGCGTGCATATCCGCATGACGCCGCCCAGCGAGGTCGAACAGGGCGTGCTCGACGGTCGCCTGCACGTGGGCGTGGTGCCCATGGTCGGCGGCCTGTCCGGCCTCGATTACCAGCCGCTGTACGACGAGCGCTCGCTGCTCTACTGCGCGGTCGGCCACCCGCTGTTCTACGTCGATGACCGGGAGCTGCCGGACGAGCGCCTCAACGCCCAGGATGCCATCGCGCCGACCTTCCGCCTGCCGCCCGACGTCCAGAACCACTACCTGGCCCTGAACTGCACGGCCAGCGCCTCGGATCGCGAAGGCATGGCTTTTCTGATCCTCACCGGACGCTATATCGGCTACCTGCCGGACCACTACGCTGCCGCCTGGATCAAGGAGGGCCGCCTGCGTGTGCTGAAGGCGGACACACGCTTCTATGACCTCACCCTGGCCTCGGTGACACGCAAGGGCCGCCGCCCGCACCTGGTGCTGGAGAGTTTTCTCGACGAGCTGGCGGCGAGTGCCTGAGGCGGTCTACTTCACTCGCTCGATGCGTCCGCCGCAGCGGGTGAAACAACTGTCGTAGACCTCGGTACAGGCCTGGTAATCCGGCCCGTCGGGCGCCGTCGGCTGTGGGCAGAGCGTCTTGAGGTTGGGGTCTTCGGTGGTGTGCAGGCAATTCTGGTAACTCTGGTTCTGGATGTCGTACAGGCCTTTGAATTCGCGGTACGACGCGTCACGGCTATCCCGGCACTGACGCTGCTGGTCGTCACAGCGCTGCACACAGGCCAGGCCCTCAGCGGTATGCGGCGGGATATGCTGGTAGCGGATACAGCCGCCCAGAGAGATCGTGGCCAGCGCCAGTGCGGCGAGAGACAGGTGATATGCAGACATGCTTGCAGGTCCTTCGGCAAGGGTTCGGCGGTCACCTTGCAGGCGCCGCGAACCGGGATGGGTGAGCCGCACCAGACGGTGGCAGGCCCTATTTGAGAAACCCTGTAACATTTGGTTCCCCGCCTTGCCTCAGAGGTCCCTCGCATCCGCAGCGGGCGACTAGTCTGTGCTGAGCACCTTTCAGCCATTCCAGCCTACGGAGCACACCATGCCCAGCCGTCGCCATTTCCTGCAGGGAAGCGCTGCCCTGATGACCCTCGCCGCCGGCAGCCAGATGCTGCCTGGCCTGGCCTTAGCCGCCAACCCGGCGCCCCTGCTGCAACGCAAGATCGCCTCGAGTGGCGAGGCGCTGCCGGTGATCGGCCTCGGCACTTCGCAAACCTTCAACGTCAGCCTCGACAACGCCAGCCTGAAACCGCTGGACGAGGTGGTACGTGCCTTTATCAACGGCGGCGCCACATTGATCGACACGGCGCCCAGCTACGGCGCTGCCGAGACGGTGACCGGCGAACTGCTCAAGCGCACCCGGACCCAGGGCAAGGCCTTTCTCGCCTCGAAACTGTCGAGCACCGGTCGCGAGCGTGGCCTGGCGCAGTTCGAGGCGAGCCTCAAGGCATTGCAGACCGACAAAATGGACCTGCTGCAGGTGCACAACCTGCAGGACACCACCACGCAATTGGCGTTGGCCCGTGAGCTGCGCGAGCAGGGCAAGGTGCGTTACATCGGCATCACCCATTACATCGAATCGGCCCACGACGACCTGCTCGGGGTACTGGCCAAGGAGAAGGTCGATTTCGTCCAGCTCAACTATTCGGTGGGTGAGCGCAACGCCGAGAAACGCCTGCTGCCCTACTGCGCCGAGCATGGCATCGCCACGCTGATCAACCGCCCGTTCCAGCGCGCGCAGCTGCTCGGCCGGGTCAAGGGCAAACCGCTGCCGGAGTGGGCCCACGAGATCGATGCGACGTCCTGGGCGCAGTTGCTGCTCAAGTTCATCCTCGCCAACCCAGCGGTTACCGCAGTGATTCCGGCCACCTCCAACCCGCGCTACGTGGTCGACAACCTCAAGGCCGGCCAGGGCCGCCTGCCCGATGCGCAACTGCGCGAGCGGATCGTCCAGGCCTTCAGCTGACCAAGCATTCTTCGCCGGCCTGCTGGCCGGCAGCGCGCGGCGTCGTCGCCCGGCCGGGCGCCTGCGCCGACGACGATCATCCGAGGATCACGCTGAAAGCGGCGGTTGGCGGAAAACGGCATCCAGTGCGCATGCAACGTGAGCGGGCCAGCCAAGGACGGCGCGCGCTTGACGTCTGGGATGGATTGCGGGCATCGATGCACCGTCGTGCGGCTTTGCGGTGGACGAGAAAGCGTCAGCCACGCGCCCCGGATGCACGGCGCCACCAATAGGCACAACGCCGGATAGCAGGACTAGAGCGGGCTTCCTCCAGCGCACCCATTCAGTGCATCGGGCTCCCGTTCGAAGCACGAAATTCGCTTTGCCGTGCAACCACCGCCTCGCACTCGCCCCCCTCGCGCTGCCAGACCATCGCGTCAACGGTCGTATGCAATTGAGCAGACGGCATTTTCGCCATCGGTGGCGAGTCCGTGAGACGTTTATTTTCAAAAATCTGATCAACTGGACAGAAAATTGCACCTGGGCCGACACCTGTCCGAACGGACAGGAAAAAAATCAGAAAAGCACGCCCAAAGGAGCCTCCATGAATCGTAAAGTCCAGTGCCTGGTACTGACCGGCGCAGCCCTGCTGGCCAGCCAGGCGCATGCCGACAGCCCGCTGCTGTGGCAGAACAACAGCCTGTCCTACCTTTATGGCAAGAACTTCAAGGTCGAGGAGCCGATCCAGCAGACCGTCACGTTCGAACATGCCAGCGGCTGGAGCTGGGGTGACATGTTCCTGTTCGTCGACAACAAGTGGTTCAACGGCGAGAGCGGCAATGCCGGGCATACCTACTATGGCGAGTTCAGCCCGCGCCTGTCGTTGGGCAAGATCAGCGGCAGCGACCTGACCTTCGGCCCGGTCAAGGACGTGCTGATCGGCGCCACCTACGAGCGCGGCGAGAACCGCAATCGCAATTACCTGCTGGGGCCGGCGGTGGACCTGAACGTGCCCGGTTTCGACCGTCTGGGCATCAATCTGTATTACCGCAAGCCCGACGGCATCACCGGCAAGCCGTCCGGTCAGTGGCAGATCACTCCCACCTGGGCCATCACCATTCCCGTCGGCAAATCGGACATCCTCATCGATGGCTACATCGATTGGGTGGTCAACGATGCCGGCTCCAAGGCCAGAGGCGATTACCTGGCCAGGAACCTGCACATCAATCCGCAGATCAAGTACGACCTGGGCAAGGCGCTGGACTGGGGTAAGCAGCAAGTCTACGTCGGTATCGAGTACGACTACTGGAGCAACAGGTTCGGCATCGAGGACAGCTCGGCCTTCACCACCAACCAGAACACCGCCAGCGCCATGCTCAAGGTGCATTTCTAAGCCAAGGAAAATGCGCCGTTCCCGCGGCGCCGGAGAAGCCTCGATGACACGACTCACACCTCCACGGCGCCTGCTCGCCGCAACCGGCAGATGCCTTGGCACCCTGGCTCTGGCCGGGCTGATGGCCAGCGCCCAGGCCGCCGCCCTGACGCCCGTCAAATTCACCCTCGACTGGCGCTTCGAAGGCCCGTCAGCCCCCTTCCTGCTGGCCGCTCAGAAAGGCTACTTTGCCAGAGAGGGCCTGGACGTGAGCATCGATGCCGGCAATGGCTCGGCCGGTGCGGTCACCCGGGTCGCCACCGGCGCCTACGACATCGGCTTCGCCGATTTCAACGCCCTGATCGAATACAGCGCGGGCAACCCGCAGACGCCGCTCAAGGCCGTCTACATGGTCTACAACAACACCCCGGCGGCGGTGTTCGCGCTGAAGTCCTCGGGTATCGCCAGCCCCGCCGACCTCAAGGGCAAGACCCTCGCCGCCCCGGTGTTCGACGCCGGGCGCAAGGCCTGGCCGGCGTTCGCCCGGCACAACGGCCTGGCCACGGACGACGTGACCTGGCAGAGCGTCGACCCGGCGATCCGCGAGACCCTGCTGGCCCGCGGCCAGGTGGACGCCATCACCGGTTTCTACTTCACCAGCGTGCTCAACCTGCAGGCCCGCGGGGTCAAGCCGGAGGACATCGTCAGCCTGCCGTATCCGCAGTACGGCGTGGAGCTGTATGGCAACGCCATCATCGCCAGCGACAAGCTGCTGCAGGACAACCCCGAACTGGTCAACGGTTTCCTGCGCGCCTTCAACAAGGCCTTGCAGGAAACCCTGGCCGATCCCGACAGCGCCGTGGCCTACGTGGTCAAGCAGGATCCCCTGGCCAAGGAGGCTATTGAACTGCGCCGCCTGAAGCTGGCCCTGGAGGCCAACGTGGTCACCGACGAAGTGCGCGAGATCGGCCTCGGCGCGGTGAAAGCCGAGCGCCTGCAGCGCGCCATCGAGGAAGCCGTCAGCGCCTATGGCCTGCAAAGCGCCCCCGCGGCGGACAGCCTGTTCGACGCCACCCATCTGCCCGCCGCGGCGGATCGCCAACTGCCCTGAAAGCCTTCCGGCGTCGCCTGCCGCGCCGGGGATGCAGCACAGCCAGAGAGTGTTCCATGGAATTCGTCAAATTTGAAAACGTCAGCCTGGCCTACAACGAAGGCGGGCCGCTGGCCATCGAGCAGATCGACATCACGGTGCGCGAGAACGAGTTCGTCGCCGTGGTCGGCCCGTCCGGCTGTGGCAAGTCGACCCTGATGAAGCTGGTGTCCGGCCTGCGCGAACCCAGCGCCGGCTATGTCTACCTGGGCGGTCGCCAGGTCGGCGGTCCGCAGAAATGCATCGGCATGGCCTTCCAGGCCTCCAACCTGTTGCCCTGGCGCACCACCCTGCAGAACGTCATGTTGCCGCTGGAGATCGTCGAGCCGTACCGCTCCAACCTGCGCCGCGAACGCCAGAGCTACGAGCAGCAGGCCCGCGATCTGCTGGCGCGGGTCGGCCTGGCCGGCTACGAGGACAAGTTTCCCTGGGAGCTGTCCGGCGGCATGCAGCAGCGCGCCTCGATCTGCCGCGCGCTGATCCACAAGCCGCGCCTGCTGATGCTCGACGAACCCTTCGGCGCCCTCGACGCCTTCACCCGCGAGGAACTCTGGTGCCTGCTGCAGGAGCTGTGGCGCAGCGAGCCGTTCACCGTGATCCTGGTGACCCACGATCTGCGCGAAGCGGTGTTCCTCGCCGACACCGTGTACGTGATGAGCAAGCGTCCCGGGCGCATCCTGCTGCGCAAGCCCATCGAACTGGCGCGACCGCGCACCCTGGAAGCCACCTACAGCGAAGCCTTCGCCGCCGACGTGCACCTGCTGCGCGAGCAGATCGGACGCATCCGCGAGTCCTGAACCTCCACGAGATCCACTGCCATGCTCACTGAAAAACAACTGATCCGTCTGGCGCCCTGGCTGGTTGTCCTGTTCCTGCTGATCGTCTGGGAAGCCATCTGCACCGGCTTCAAGGTGCCCGAGTACCTGTTCCCCGCGCCAAGCGCGGTGTGGCAGGCCGGCCTGGCGCGCTGGGAACCGATTCTCATGCACGCCACCCAGACGCTGTTCACCACCCTGGCCGGCTTCGCCATCGCCGTGGCGGTCGGCCTGCTGCTGGGCATCGCCGTGGGCCTGTCGCCGCTGGTCTACCGCGCGCTGTATCCCCTGCTGGTGGGTTTCAACAGCATCCCCAAGGTGGCCTTCGTACCGGTGCTGGTGGTGTGGTTCGGCATCGGCACGGTGCCGGCGATCCTCACCGCCTTCCTGATTTCCTTCTTCCCGATCCTGGTCAACGTCGCCACCGGCCTGGCCACCCTGGAGCCGGAACTGGAAGACGTGCTGCGCTCGCTCGGCGCCTCGCGCCTGGACATTCTGCGCAAGGTCGGCCTGCCACGGGCCATGCCCTATTTCTTCGCCTCGCTGAAGGTGGCCATCACCCTGGCCTTCGTCGGCTCGGTGATCTCCGAAACGGTGGCGTCCAACCTCGGCATCGGCTACCTGATGATGGCCGCCAGCTCGTCCATGGACATGGCCCTGGTGTTCGCCGGCCTGATCGTCATCGGCGCCATGGGCGTGGCGATGTACGAGCTGTTCGCCTTCTTCGAGAAGCGCCTGACGGGCTGGGCGCACCGCGGCGAGAGCAGTGCCCTGTGAGGCGCTGAGCAGGTAACAACTGACCTGGCGGCGATGGCGATGCAAGGGGGGTCTGGCAGCTAATCTGTCAGGCTGGCCTGCCACCGTCTTTCCACCCCTGCGGATGCAAGGAGGACACATGCCCAGCCGTCGCCATTTTCTCCAGGGCGGTGCCCCTTGCAGCCAGTGTGCGCTGGCTGCCGTCCACGGCCTTCGCCGTCTCGCCACCGCCAACCCGCTCGATCTGGTCGACAACCTCAAGGCCGGCCAGGGCCGGCTGCCAGATGCGGCCATGCGCAGGCGGATCGTCCAGGCCTGTTGCCGAGTACGCCGGCCTCCGGCTTCGACACGAGAGCAGGTTGCAGCGCCGAGCTGAGAAGTGGCGGCACTTTTTCTGCATCCGTGCTTGTCACTGCGTCGGCGGTGGGTTATCTGTTCATCCGCCCGCTCCATGATCAACCCGGAATCGCTTCGATGACCCTTTACGTTCCTGCCCATCGCGCCACTCCCGACAAGCCGGCCAGCCGTATCCGGCAGAAGAACGAAGAGGCGATCATCAGCGCCGCGGAAGAGCAGTTCGCTCGCCACGGATTCAAAGGCACCAGCATGAACACCATCGCCCAGGCGGTGAATCTGCCCAAGGCCAACCTGCATTACTACTTCAACAACAAGCTGGGCTTGTACCTGGCGGTATTGAGCAACATCCTCGAACTGTGGGACAGCACATTCAACAACCTGAGCGCAGAGGACGATCCGGCAGAAGCCCTGGAACGCTACATCCGCGCCAAGATGGAATACTCACGCCGCTACCCGAAAGCTTCGCGCATCTTCGCCATGGAAGTGATCAGTGGTGGCGAGTACCTGTCGCAGTATTTCAACCAGGATTACCTGGCCTGGTTCCGCGGTCGCGCCGCGGTGTTCGAGAGCTGGATCGCCGCCGGCAAGATCGACCCGGTGGATCCGCTGCACCTGATCTTCCTGCTCTGGGGCAGCACCCAGCATTATGCCGACTTCGGTTCGCAGATCTGTCGTGTCCGTGGCCGCTCGCGCCTGACCAAACAGGATTACCAGGCCGCCGCCGACAACCTGGTGCGCATCATCCTCAAGGGCTGTGGTCTGAAACCGAGCGTCTGATGCCCTTTCTGTTACTCGCGCCTTGCGACTACCGCGAGGAAATCCGCAAGAGCCGCTTTCTCGCCCAGGCCCGCGCCATCGCCGATACAGGGGACGCTCAGGCGTTCATCGAGCAAGCCAGCGACCCGGGCGCGTCCCACAACTGCTGGGCCTGGAAGATCGGCCAGCAGTATCGTTTCAGCGACGACGGCGAACCCGGTGGCACGGCAGGCAGGCCGATCCTCGCGGCCATCGAAGCCCAGGGCTTCGATGGCGTGGCCGTGGTGGTGACGCGCTGGTATGGCGGCATCCAGCTCGGTACCGGCGGCCTGGCCCGTGCCTATGGCGGCAGCGCCAACAAGTGCCTGCAGCACGCCGAGCGCCAGGAGCAGGTTGCACGCCTCTCCTGTACCTGCCACTGCGGATTCGCCGAGCTGGCGTTGCTCAAATCGCGCCTGGGGGAGTTCGCCGCCGTGCTGGAGCAGGAAATCTTCGACGCCCATGGCGCCGAGCTGCAACTGGCCGTGCCGCCGGCACAGATCGAAGCCCTGCAGCGCCTGCTCGCCGACATCAGCCGCGGGCGCAGCCGCCTGCGATTACCTGGCTGAGGCTTGACCTCGCCGCGCATGACGCGACATGGTTGTGGCTTTGCACCGGGAGCCGCCCCATGAGCCTGCACTCCGTTCGCGCCTTCTTCGCCGAGAAGGCGCCCGACCTGCACGTCATCGAACTCGACACCAGCACCGCTACCGTGGCCCTGGCCGCCGAGGCCCACGGCGTACAGCCCGGGCAGATCGCCAAGACCCTGGCCTTGCGCATGGGCGGGCGCAACCTGCTGATCGTCGCCCGTGGCGATGCGCGCATCGATAACCGCAAGATCAAGGAAACCTTCGGCGGCAAGGCCAAGCTGCTCGATGCCGACACCGTACTCGCCCTGACCAGCCACCCGGTCGGCGGCGTCTGCCCGTTCGGCCTCGCCACGCCACTGCCGGTGTACTGCGATGTGTCACTGCGCGCGTTCGACGAAGTGGTGCCGGCTGCGGGATCTATCCACAGCGCGGTGCGAATCGCCCCGGCGCGTATGGCCGAGCTGGTCGAAGCCGAGTGGGTGGATGTATGCCAGTCGCTGCCCGTTGAAAACCGCGAAGTCGCCGCCCCCTGACCCTGGAGCCACCATGAAACCGCACCTGCTGATTCTCAACCCGCTCAGCGAGGCCAGCCTGGCGCGTATCGCCGAGCGCTTCGAGGTAACCCATGCGCCGAACGCCGCCGCGCGGACAGCGGCCATCGCCGAGCACGCCGACAGCGTGCAGGCGGTACTGACCATCGGCACCATCGGCCTGACCGGCGAGGAAATCGCCCGCCTGCCGAAGCTGGGCTTCGTCGGCACCCTCGGCGTGGGCTATGAAAAGGTCGACCTGGAGGCAGCCCGTGCCCGTGGCATCGCCCTGAGCAACGGGGCTGGCAGCAATGCCGACTGCGTCGCCGATCACGCCATGGCTCTGCTGCTGGCCGCCATTCGCGATGTGCGTCGGCTGGACGTCGCCTGCCGCGCCGGCATCTGGCGCGATGCGCTGCCGATGACCGATGGCGTGTGCGGCAAGCGCCTGGGCATTCTCGGCCTCGGCGCCATCGGCGAAAAACTCGCCCGCCGCGCCGCGGCCTTCGACATGCCGGTGGCCTATCACAACCGCTCGGCCAAGCCGGGCAGCCCGCACCGCTACTTCGCCAGCGCCCTGGAACTGGCGCGCTGGAGCGACTGCCTGGTGGTGGCCATTCCTGGCGGCGCCTCGACCTTCCATCTGGTCGACGCCGAGGTGCTCGACGCCCTGGGGCCGCAGGGTTATCTGGTCAACGTGGCGCGCGGCAGCGTGGTGGACACCGCCGCGCTGGGCCGTGCACTGCGCGAAAAACGCATCCGTGCCGCGGCGCTGGATGTCTACGAGAGCGAGCCGCTGCCGCCCAGTGAACTGCTCGACCTCGACAACCTGACCATCACCCCGCACATGGGCGGCAACTCGCCCCAGGCGCTGGAGCAGTCGCTAACGCAGTTCCTCGGCAATATCGACCGGCATTTCCGTGGCGAGCCGCTGCTGACGCCGATCTAAGCCTGAAGCGAGCGCGGTCTCACACCAATTCGTAGGGTGGATCGGGGCGCGTCGCTGACGCTTCACCCATCCACCGTTTCTATGACCGCAATGGTGGACAAAAAGAGCGTTGACTGCGCGTCCCGGTCCACCCTACGGGGCGACAGGCCGTCTCCGCCTGTAGAGATTAGTGGGAGCGGGCGGGGACGACCAGTCCATGCCCGCGAAAAGTCACGGGCATGGCCCATTCCCACAGGTAATACACTTCCGACCGTAGGATGGGTCGGGCCGCGTAGGTGCAACCCATCAAGAAACCACCCTCGCCCGGTCAAAACAGCCTACCCACCACCGCGGACCTGCAAACCAATGCCCAGAGCCTTGGCCAGCGACAGCGGCAACAGCAGGGTATCGAGCAAGGCACTGGCCGGCAGGTCCACCGCGGCATAGCCAGGCGCTTCGGCACCGAAACGCTCGACCGGGCAGCAACCGCCTTGCAGCGCATACCAGTCCAGCCGAGTACCGGCGTAAACCACTGGCGCACCGGGCTTGGCGGCGTCCAGGGTACGCGCGGTGGCACAGCCGCCCAGGTGCAGGCAGGCCAGCAGGACCGCGCAGAGCGCGTGCTTACTCATCGCCACTGTTGAGGTGATGCTCGCCCCAGCGCGGCAGCATGTCCTGGGGGATATTCAGGCAGTTGAGGATGCGCGCGACGACGAAGTCGATCAGGTCGTCCAAGGTCTGCGGCTGGTGATAGAAGCCTGGCGAGGCCGGCAGGATGGTCACGCCCAGGTTGGAAAGCTTGAGCATGTGTTCCAGGTGAATGCTCGAGTACGGCGCCTCGCGGGGTACCAGGATCAGCTGGCGGCGCTCCTTGAGGGCCACGTCGGCGGCACGCTCGATCAGGTTGTTGCAGGCACCGGTGGCGATCGCCGACAAGGTGCCGGTGCTGCACGGCACCACCACCATGGCCGAGGGCGCGCCGGAGCCGGAGGCCACCGGGGCCATCCAGTCTTCCTTGCCGTAGACACGAATCTGCCCGTCGGTGGCACCGGTGTATTCGGTGAGAAACGCCTGCATGGCCTGGGGCTTGGCCGGCAGGCTGACGTCCGTCTCGGTGGCCATCACCAATTGCGCGGCCTTGGAGATCAGGAAATGCACTTCCCGGTCTTCACGCACCAGGCAGTCGAGCAGCCGCAACCCATACTGCGCACCGGAGGCGCCGGTCATGGCGAGAGTGATGCGCTCCGGTCCGGCCACGCTCATGCCTCCAGCGCCGCGGCCAGCTTGACGTGCAAGCCGCCGAAGCCACCGTTGCTCATGATCACCACCTGGGTGCCGGGACGCACCAGCGCCTTGACCCCAGCGATGATCGCCTCCAGCGAATCGCAGACCTGAGTCGGATTGGCAGCGCCAGCCACGGTAGCCGCCAGATCCCAGCCCAGGTTCGGCGGCGCGTACCAGAACACCGCATCGGCCTGCTCGGCGGACTCGGCCAGGCCATCGCGATGGGCGCCGAGTTTCATGGAATTGGAACGCGGCTCGATGATCGCGATGACCTGCTCGTCGCCAACCCGCTTGCGCAGGCCGTCGAGGGTGGTGGCGATGGCTGTCGGGTGGTGGGCGAAGTCGTCGTAGAGGGTCACGCCCTTCACTTCGGCGACCTTTTCCATGCGCCGCTTGGCATTGATGAAACGTCCCAGCGCCTCGATGCCCAGCGCCGGCACCACGCCGACATGCCGCGCGGCAGCCAGCACGGCCAAGGCATTGGCGACGTTGTGCTGGCCGGTGAGCCCCCACGCCACCACGCCCTCGACCTTGCCATCGACACTCACCTCGAACCGCGAGCCGTCGGCAGCCAGCAGGCGCGCCTGCCACTGGCCGCCGTCGCCAGTGGTCTGCACGGGCGTCCAGCAGCCCATGCCGATCACCCGCGCCAGCGCGGTTTCGCTGGCCGGGTGGATGACCAGGCCTTCGCCGGGAATGATCCGTACCAGGTGGTGGAACTGCCGCTCGATGGCCGCCAGATCCGGGAAGATGTCCGCGTGGTCGAACTCCAGGTTGTTGAGGATCGCGGTGCGCGGGCGATAGTGGACGAACTTGCTGCGCTTGTCGAAGAACGCGCTGTCGTACTCGTCGGCCTCGACCACGAAGAACGGCGTATCGCCCAGGCGTGCGGAAATGCCGAAGTTCTGCGGCACGCCACCGATCAGGAAACCCGGCGCCATGCCCGCATGCTCGAGCACCCAGGCGAGCATGCTCGAACTGCTGGTCTTGCCGTGGGTGCCAGCCACCGCCAGTACCCAGCGGCCCTGCAGCACATGGTCGGCCAGCCACTGCGGCCCCGACACGTAGGGCAGCCCCTGGTTGAGCACGTATTCCACCGCCGGGTTGCCCCGGCTCATGGCATTGCCCACCACCACCAGGTCGGGGGCCGGCTGCAGGTGGGCCGGATCGTAGCCCTGCAGCAGCTCGATGCCCTGGGCCTCGAGCTGGGTGCTCATGGGCGGGTAGACGTTGGCGTCGGAGCCGGTGACGCGATGGCCCAGCGCCTTGGCCAGCACCGCCAGCGAACCCATGAACGTACCGCAGATGCCGAGAATGTGGATATGCATGAAAACCTCGAAAACAGGCGCGCCGCAGGCCGGGCGAACCGAGTGAAAACATGGCCGCAGATTAGCACAGCGGCGCCCCGCATCCTGCCTGCCAGGCGTCCCCAGGCGCGCAAGACTCAGTCGCGTGGCGCTGCCAGGTGCATCTGCCAGGCAAACAGGCATCCCATTGCCCTCAGCGCGTAACGCCTGCGCGCTTGCGGTAAGCGAATGGTCTGCTTAAGGTGACGCCACCCTGCCATCGAGCTTTTGTCATGTGGTCGTTCAGTGCCTGGCGCCGTCGCCGCCTCCTCTCTCGCCATCCGCTCAGCGACAGCAGCTGGGCCGTTGTGCGCCAGCGCCTGCCGATTCTCGACGGCCTCAGCGAAGAAGAGCAGCAGCGCCTGCGCGAACGCGCCGTGCTGTTTCTGCACGGCAAGCACCTGACCACGCTGCCCGGCCTCGAACTGGATCACCACGACCGCCTGACCCTGGCGACGCTGGCCGAACTGCCGCTGCTCGGCCTGGCCGAGCTGAACTGGTACCAGGGCTTCCACGAGGTGGTCCTCTACCCGGACGACTTCGTCAGCCCGCAACGGCACCGCGACTCCGGCGGCATCGAGCATGAATGGAGCGGTGAACACAGTGGCGAAGCCTGGCAACAGGGCCCGGTGATTCTCGCCTGGCCCGGCGTGCAGGCCAGCGGCGACTGGGAAGGCTACAACCTGGTGATCCACGAACTGGCGCACAAGCTGGACATGCTCGGCGGCGACGCCAACGGCCTGCCGCCGCTGCACGGCAATATGGATGTCCAGCAATGGGCCAGCGCCATGCAGCACGCCTTCGACAGCCTGAACGCCGAGCTGGACGCCGATGAGCAGGCGCAGACCGCTATCGACCCCTACGCGGCGGAGAACCCCGCCGAATTCTTCGCGGTGACCAGCGAATACTTCTTCAACGCCCCCGACCTGCTCGACGAAGCCTTTCCGGCGGTGTACGCCCAGTTGCGCCTGTTCTATCGCCAGGATCCGCTGGCGCGTCTGCGCCAGCTGCAGGCCGAGCACCCGGACTACCGGGGCGCCGAGCCGCCCCGCGCGGACGACGGCCCTGCCGCGCCCGCCGAGGACACCAGTACCGCTCATTGATTGCGCGCCGTGCGCTACCAGCGCTGGCGCCGCTCATGGCAACGCAGGACATGCTGCGGCCTCCCGTCATTTCGCAATAAAACCCCTGTGCAGCCGTCGATTTGTGCGCGTTTCGGCCTGGGCCTTCGCCGTACATTAGGGCGACCTGCTCGCGCCGAGCGATTCGCCCCTCGTCGCCCCAACCTGCCGACTACCTGGAGAGCCACCATGACCACCCCACGTAGCAACGCGTTCACTCGAGCGGGTCTTGCCCTGCTGGTCAGCGCCAGCGCCCAGGCCTTCGCCGAAGACATTACCTTCGTCTCCCAGGGCGGCGCCTACCAGGAGGCGCAATCCAGGGCGATTCTCGAGCCCGCGGCCAAGAAACTCGGCCTGACCCTCAAGCAGGACAGCTCACCCAAGGCCTACCCGATCATCAAGACCCAGGTGCAAAGCGGCAAGGTCAGCTGGGACGTGGTCGACCTGCCGACCGGCGACTGCATTCGCGGCCAGCAGGAGGGTCTGTTCGAGAAACTCGACCTGGCGCTGATCCCCAACGCCGCCAAACTGCCGGCCGAACTCAAGGACGCTTACAGCGTCGGCTACATCAGTTACTCCACCGTGCTGGCCTACCGCACCGACGCCTTCGACGCGGACACGGCGCCAAAGACCTGGGCGGATTTCTGGGATACCGAGAAATTCCCCGGCCAGCGTTCGCTGCGCAACCTACCGCGCCCGACCCTGGAAATCGCCCTGATGGCCGACGGTGTGGCGCCCGACATGCTCTACCCGCTGGACGTCGACCGGGCGTTCAGGAAGCTCGAGGCGATCAAGCCGCACATCGCCACCTGGTGGACCTCCGGCGGCCAGTCTGCGCAGTTGATCAGCGACGGCGAAGTGGACATGATCCAGGCCTGGAACGGCCGTATCACGGCGGTACAGGCCGATGGCGCGCCCGTGGCCTTCGACTATGCCCAGGGCGTGCTGGAAACCAATTCGCTCTGCGTGCTGAAGGGCTCGGCGCACAAGGACGCGGCGATGAAATTCGTCAATGAAGCCATCGATGCCAAGCTGCAGGCCGCCCTGCCCCTGATCATCGACTACGGCCCGCTCAACCCGGAGGCCTTCGACACCGGGATCATTCCGAGCGAGCGTGCCGGCAAGCTGCCGTCATCCCCCGCCAACCTCTCCCGCCAGGCGGTGCTGTCCGCGCAATGGTGGGCGTCGCCGGCCGGCGTCGAAGCCGAAGAACGCTGGCTGTCCTTCGTACAGAAGAAATAGCCGCCCTCGTCCATGGGCCAGCGACGCCCTGCACTGCGATGCCGTCGCCAGGTCGATACGCCCCGAGCGCAGGACATGCCGCGCAGCGCCTGCAATTCGCAACAAAGCGCTGGCCGGGGCACCGTCAACGACCGCTTCCTGCGTGACGATCCCGATACAGTGAATGCCGGCGGCGCGCCAGGGCTACCGGCCCCTCGACGAGGTTCGGCCAGGCAGCATCCGGACCGCGGGCGCCGCCACGCGCTGCGCAGGCAGCGGCCCCATGGCCCGAGCCTGGCAGGGTCAACCATCCACTCATGCTGGCGTAGCGTCAGCCCGCAGCCGTGACGAGGGTTCGACATGAGCAATGCCTATCTCGCCAAAGCCTTGCAGGAGGGCGGCCGGCCAGTGCCGCCAGCCAGCAACGCCCAGGCGCTGCATCGCGAAGAACGCAAGGAGCACGCCTCGATGCTGTTGCTGCTGTTGCCGGCACTGATCATGGTGGTGGTGCTGCTGATCCTGCCGCTGTGTTGGCTGGCCTTGCAGTCCGTGTACAGCGAGGGCGGCTTTTCGCTGGCCAACTACCTGCGCATCTTCGAAGAAACCATCTACTGGGACACCTTCGCCCTGACCTTCAGGATCAGCGTGCTGGTCACCCTGCTGTCGATCCTGATGGGTTTTCCGATCGCCTACGCAGCCTCACGCCTGCAGGGTTTCTGGGCCAACCTGATTCTGCTCTGCGTCATCCTGCCGTTCTGGACCAGCGTGCTGGTGCGCTCCTACGCCTGGCTGGTGCTGCTGCAGCGGCGTGGGGTGGTCAACCAGACGCTGATCGATCTGGGCATCATCGACCAGCCCCTGAACCTGATGCACAACACCACGGGCACCGTGATCGGCACCCTGCACGTGATGCTGCCGTTCATGGTGCTACCGCTCTACGCGGTGATGAAGAAGATTCCGCAAGACCTGCTGCAGGCCTCCGACAGCCTGGGGGCCAGGCCGTTCTACACCTTCCGCCGGGTGTTCCTGCCACTGGTGGCACCGGGCGTGATGGCCGGCTCGATCCTGGTGTTCGTGATCTGCCTGGGCTTTTTCATCACCCCGGAACTGCTCGGCGGCGGGCGCACCATCCTGGTGTCGATGCTGGTACAGCGCAACGTCGAGCTGTATCACGCCTGGGGCGCGGCGAGTGCCGTCGGCCTGGTGCTGCTGCTGGTGGTGTTCCTGATCTTCTGGGGCATCAACCGCTTCATTGCGATCGAACGCATCCTCGGAGCACGCTGATGAAACTGCTGGCCACCCTGCGCCACCTGCGCCTCTCCCAACTGCTGTTCGGCCTGCTGGTGACCGTCATCCTGCTTTACCTGATCATCCCCGTGCTGATCGTGGTGCCGATGTCGTTCTCCGAGGCGCGCTTCCTGCAGTTCCCTCCCAAGGAATGGTCACTGCGCTGGTACAGCGCGTTCTTCCAGAGCGCCGAATGGATGTCCGCGGCACGGGTCAGCCTGATCACGGCGGTACTGACCACCGCCATCAGCCTGCCGATCGGCATGGCGGCGGCCTATGCGATCAACAACTCGAGCCTCAAGGTGATCCGCGCCGTGCAGATCATCCTGCTGTTGCCGATGATGGTGCCGATCATCCTGATCGCTGCCGGCGTGTTCTTCGTCTACGCCCGGGTCAGTCTGGTCAGCACCCTCAGCGGGCTGGTGCTGGCGCACATCATGCTGGCCCTGCCCTACGTGATCATCGCCCTGCTCGCCGGCCTGCGTAACTTCGACATGTCCCAGGAAATGGTCGCCCGCAGCCTGGGCATGAACCGCTTGCGCGCCTTCATGGCGGTGACCCTGCCGCAGATCAAGCCGAGCCTGGTATCGGCGACCCTGTTCGCCTTCATCACCTCGCTGGATGAAACCGTGGTGGCGCTGTTCATCTCCGGCGGCGACAACCAGACCCTCACCAAGCGCATGTTCACCGCCCTGCGCGACGAAATCGACCCGACCATCGCGGCCATCAGTTCGCTGCTGATTCTGGCCTCGTTGCTGCTGGTGGTCATCGCCGGGCGCAACAAGCCGTCGTGATCCCCGCTGGCCCGACGGCGGCAGAGGCTGCTGCCAGGGCCGCCAGTTCGGCAGCAAACGCCCTGCCCGGGCGGTATATCGGCATCGGCCAGCGGCCGTGCGTTCTTACAATCGAAGCATCGTTCAGCCCCCACGGACATCCGATCATGTTGAGACAGCAATTGCGTGACCCTTCCCTCCTCGTCGAGCGCGCCTACGTCAATGGCCAGTGGATCGAGGCCGATGACGGCGGCACCCTGGCGGTCGGCAACCCGGCGGACGGCAGCGTCATCGCCCAGGTTCCGGCGCTGCAGGCAGCGGAAACCAAACGCGCCATCGCCGCCGCCGAGGCGCGTTTCGGCAGCTGGCGGGAGGTGCCGGCGGCAGAGCGCGCCGCGTTCCTGGAAGCCTGGTACCGGCTGATCATCGACAACCAGGAAGACCTGGCCCTGATCATGACCGCCGAACAGGGCAAGCCCCTGGCCGAGTCCCGTGGCGAAATCGCCTACGGCGCCAGCTTCGTCAAATGGTTCGCCGAAGAGGCCCGGCGCATCTACGGCGACACCATTCCCTCGCCCAGCGCCGACCGCCGCATCCTGGTGCTCAAGCAAGCCATCGGCGTGGTGGCGGCCATCACCCCCTGGAACTTCCCGAACGCGATGATCACCCGCAAGTGCGCGCCGGCACTCGCCGCGGGCTGCCCCGTACTGGTCAAGCCCTCGGAGATGACGCCGCTGTCGGCCCTGGCCCTGGCGGTGCTGGCTGAACGCGCCGGCATTCCCGCCGGGGTTTTCAACGTGCTCACCGGGATGCCCGCCGGCATCGGCGGCGAGATGACCGGCAACCCGGCGGTACGCAAGTTGTCGTTCACTGGCTCCACGCGCATCGGCCAGTTGCTGATGAGCCAGTGCGCCTCCAGCATCAAGCGCCTGAGCCTGGAGCTGGGTGGCAACGCCCCGTTCATCGTATTCGACGATGCCGACCTCGACCTGGCGATCGCCGGGGTGATGCAGAGCAAGTTCCGCAACGCCGGGCAGACCTGCGTTTGCGCCAATCGCATCCTGGTGCAGGACGGCATCTACGAGCGTTTCGCCGAGCGGCTGAGCGCCGCGGTGACCGAGCTGCGGGTCGGCGATGGCCGCCAGGCCGGCACCACCATCGGCCCGCTGATCAACGCGGCGGCGGTCGCCAAGGTCAGCGCGCATATCACCGATGCGCTGGACAAGGGGGCACGCGTGGTGACCGGCGGCCTGCCGCAGGGTGACGATCTGTACGTGCGACCGACCGTGCTGCGCGACGCCAGCGCCAGCATGCTGCTGGCCAACGAGGAAACCTTCGGCCCGGTCGCCCCGCTGTTTCGCTTCAAGGATGAAGCCGAGGCCCTGGCACTGGCCAATGCGACGCCCTATGGCCTGGGCGCCTACTACTTCACCCAGGACATGCGCCGCGCCTGGCGGGTCGGCGAGCGCCTGGAGTTCGGCATGGTCGGTCTGAATACCGGGGTGATCTCCATGGAGGTGGCGCCATTCGGCGGCATGAAGCAGTCCGGCACGGGCCGCGAAGGCTCCAAGTACGGCCTGGACGAATTTCTCGAGATCAAGGCCTGGCACATCGGCGGCCTGGGCTAGGCGCGCGCAGCAGATCCTGTTCTCCCGGTCGTGCAAAACGGCACGAACCGGTTCTGCGCCTGTGTTCCCATCAACCGCTCGGACACTCGGTAATCCCGTCCAGTACAGGAGCATGCGCCATGAAGTTCACCCAGGGTTTCGAATCGGTCAGCGTCAACCAGGTCTGCAAGAACTACGGCAGCCTCAGCGCCTTGAAGGACGTGAACCTCGACGTCGAAGCGGGAGAGTTCATGTCGTTGCTCGGCCCCTCCGGCTCGGGCAAGACCACCCTGCTGAGCATCCTCGGCGGTTTCATCCGGGTCAGCTCCGGCAACATTCTGTTCGGCGAGCGTGACGTCACCCTGATGCCGCCGCACAAGCGCGAGATCGGCGTGGTATTCCAGAACTACGCCCTGTTCCCGCACATGACCGTCGGCGAGAACGTCGCCTTTCCCCTGCGTGCCCGTGGCGAAAGCGCCAGCAAGAGCCGCGCGCGGGTGCAGCAGGCGCTGACCACCGTGGAACTCGGCGGCTACGAGGAGCGCGACATCGCCGCGCTCTCCGGTGGCCAGCGCCAGCGGGTGGCGCTGGCGCGTGCCATCGTCTTCGAGCCCAAGCTGATTCTCATGGACGAACCGCTGTCGGCACTCGACAAGCAGCTGCGCGAAACCATGCAGATCGAGCTGCGCGCCCTGCACAAGCGCCTGGGCGCCACCATGATCTACGTGACCCATGACCAGCGTGAAGCCCTGACCATGAGCGACCGCATCGCCATCATGCGCGGCGGCCAGCTGGTGCAGGTCGATACGCCGCGGCGCCTGCACGATCATCCCGCCGATGACTTCGTCGCCAGTTTCATCGGTGAAAGCACCCTGGTGCCGCTGCAGCGCGGCGCCGACAACAGCCTGACCCTGGGCGGCACGGCCCTCAGCACCACCCGCCCGATCCCGTCTTCGGGCGAGCTGCTGCTGGCCCTGCAGGCGGAAAAGCTGCTGCTCGACAACGACAGCGCCGGCCCCGAGTGGAACCGCCTGCGCGGCCGGGTTTCCGACATCGTCTTCCAGGGTGAAAGCCTCAAGGTGTTCGTCGACCTGGAGGGCGGGCCGACGGTCAGCCTGCGCCAGGCCAGCCACCACGAGGGCAACCTGAGCCTGCCGCCGATCGGCTCGCCACTGCTGATGCGCCTGCATCCCGAAGACACCATCGTGGTGCCCCGCACCAGCCGCTGAATGTCCGCCTGCCGCTCGCCCCTGGGCGGCCTCCAGCCGAATGTGTCGCGCGCGGCAGCCAAAACAGCCGATCACTGCGTTGCCCGGGCGAAGTTCAGCGCTTGTGGCTCCGGGCCCCCCCTATGCTGGTCACAGCCCCGCCGGCGACGGCGCTCATGGAGATCAAGATGAATTCTGCATCGACCGAGAACCAGCGCCTGCTGGCCCTGCGCGACCAGCACGTGCCCCGTGGCATCGCCACCGCCCACCCGCTGGTCGCGGCACGCGCCCGCGGCGCCGAGCTGTGGGACGTGGACGGCAAGCGCTACCTGGATTTCGTCGGCGGTATCGGCGTGCTCAACGTCGGCCACAATCATCCACGGGTGGTCGACGCGGTGCGCCGCCAGGTCGGCGAGCTGTCCCATGCAAGCTTCCAAGTGGTCGCCTACGAGGCCTACCTGCAGGTCGCAGCCCGTCTGAATGCGATGATCGGCGGCGACGCGCACTACAAGAGCGTGCTGTTCACCACGGGCGCCGAAGCAGTGGAAAACGCCATCAAGATAGCCCGCGGCTATACCAACCGCAGCGCGGTGATTTCCTTCCGGGGCGGCTTCCACGGCCGCACCCTGCTGGGGGTCACCCTGACCGGCATGAGCCAGCCCTACAAGCAGAACTTCGGCCCCTTCCCGGCGGAGATCTACCACGCGACCTACCCCAACGAATTTCGCGGCATCGGCAGCGACCAGGCCCTGGCCGAACTGGACGAACTGTTCGCCACCGACGTCGCGGCGGATCGCGTGGCCGCGATCATCATCGAACCGGTACAGGGCGACGGTGGCTTCCTCGCGGCGCCCAAGGGGTTTCTCCAGGCCCTGCGGGCGCGCTGCAGCGAACACGGCATCGTGTTGATCCTCGATGAAATCCAGGCCGGCTTCGGGCGCACGGGACGCATGTTCGGCTTCCAGCACGCCGACATCCAGCCGGACCTGGTCACCGTGGCCAAGAGCCTGGCCGGCGGCATGCCCCTGTCGGGGGTGGTCGGCCGTGCCGAGATCATGGACGCGCCCAGCCCCGGCGGCCTGGGCGGTACCTATGGTGGCAATGGCGTGGCCTGCGCGGCGGCCCTGGCGGTTCTCGAGCTGTTCGAGCAGGAGGACCTGCTGGCTCAGGGCGAGGCACGGGCCAAGCAACTGCGTGAAGGACTGCTGGCCTTGCAACGGCGCTACCCGCGCATTGGTGACGTGCGTGGCCTGGGCTTCATGCAGGCGATCGAAATGGTCAGCGACGACGCCAGGCAGAGCCCGGACGCGGCACTCGCCCAGGCGGTCATCGACCAGGCCCGGCATGCCGGGCTGCTGGTGATCAAATGCGGCGTGCAACGCAACGTGGTGCGTTTCCTCGCGCCCCTGGTGACCACGCCTGAACAGTTGGCCGAGGCCCTGCGGATGCTCGACCAGGCCCTCGCGGCCGCTTGCTGAGGCCGGAGGCTGTCCCATGCCGGCAGTGTGATGCGCGACTCAGGAGTGAGCCATGAAAGTTACCCAGTACAAGGCGCTGGGCTTTTCCCTCGGCACCGTGGTTGATCGCGAACGGGGCATCCTCGATGGCCTGCGGTCCCTCGCGGTGCACAGCACGCGCGCCACCAGCGACGAGCAGTTGCTGCAGGCCTACCGGCAGCTGGCCAGCGAGCTGTCGCACGGCGACGAAGCGCTCAGCAGCGCCTCGCTGCATGCCCGGCTGTACCAGCGCATGGCGCAACAATTGCTAGTCATTCCCGACTGGGAGGCGCATGTGGCGTTCAGTAACTCCACTGCCCAATGGCCGATTTTCGAAGACGCCCCCGGCGCGTTGCAGTACCTGAGCAAGTTCTATCGGCTGCTGCTGGTCGCGCCTCCCCATGGCAGCGACGTGCAGGCTCTGCTGCGGCGCCTGCCGGTGGCCTTCGACGCGGTCGTCGAACCGAACGGCGAAGACTGGCACCGCAGCCTGGAAGGCGAACTGCAACGGCTGCAGTTGGTGCGCCCGGAGCTGCTGCCGGTGCGCAGCACGGAAGCAGACGACCCCTGGGCGCAACGGGTGGACTTCCCCGTCTGCACCTTGCGCCGGGACAACCGGTCACCCTGGAACCGCTCACCGCAAGCCCTGGATGGCAAGCGCTGCGAATACGCCAGCCTTGCCGACCTGGCGCACGCCCACCAGTTGGCACTGCACGCATGACGACACGGATGCGAGATCGAACACTGCGAGGATTGAATGATGGACGCGGCAACCAAGCTCGACCGAATCGATATCAACATCCTGGTTCAACTGCAGAAAGACGGCCGCATGACCAACGTCAGCCTCGCCGAGGCGGTGGGCCTGTCGCCCAGCCCCTGCCTGCAACGCGTCAAACGCCTGGAGGCCGCCGGCTACATCAGCGGCTACGAGGCCCATGTCAACCTGGCCAAGTTCGCCAACTCGGTCACCGTCTTCACCGAGGTGACGCTCGGCGACCACAAGCGCGCCGACTTCGTCAAATTCGAGTCGAGCATCCGCCACATCGATGAAGTGCTCGAATGCCACCTGATCAGCGGCGGCTACGACTACCTGGTGCGTTTTCTGTGCAGCAGCATCCAGCACTACCAGGAGTTGATGGAGTCGATCCTCGACAGGAACATCGGCATCGACAAGTACTTCAGCTACATCGTCATCAAATCGCCGGTGGTCAAGAGCACGGTGCCGCTGCGCAGCCTGGTGCGCGCCGTCTGAGGCCACCGCAGGCGCAGGGTGGAGCGGTGCGCGTAGGCGACGCTTGGCGACACGCCCCGATCCACCCGACGGCCGCCTGCGCCACCAGCCGCTCCGGGAGCCGACCCGCCATGGGCGCTTCGCGCTGATCGTCAGTGTGTGGAATCACCACGCTACCGCCCCTTCCCCACCGCGCCGCACAGAAACACCGCAAAGTCGGGCAGGCATGCTCCAGCGCCGTGCACGCGCTCGCCTGCTGGATCACAGGCCCCTTACAGCGCCTGGGGAGACGACATGGCGCGAGACTTGCTTTGTGAAAATTACACATTATTGAAAATTTCACAGAGCAGCCATGGCACCCGACAGCGACGATTCGCCCCAAGACCACTCAGCGCAGCGAATCAATACCTTTATCGATATCTGGCTCGGCGAGCAGCTTCGCCACCGCCGCAAGCAGTTGGGCAAGCCACTGAAGGCGGTCGCCGAGGCGGTGGGCATATCGGTCAGCCTGCTCAGCCAGGCGGAACGCGGCCTGCGTTCGCTGTCCCTGCGCACGCTCAGCACGCTGTCCCGGGAGCTGGCGCTGCCCATGGAGCAGCTCATCCGCAACACCCAGGCAGCCGGCAACGAGGCCGGCGGCACGGTGGTGCGCGCCGGCCAGCATCCGCTGATCGACGTGCAGACACGCCGTATCCACAAGGAGAACCTGACGCCGCCGGGCTCGGCCGGCGGCGTCGAGCTGTACCGGGTGGTGATCGAGCCGGAGGGCTCCACTGGCGAAGGGCTGTTCACCACGCAACGCAGCGAGCAGGTCGGCTACATCATCGAGGGCCAGTTGGAGCTGGTGATCGAGGATCGCCTGCTGCGCCTGCACACCGGCGACAGCTTCTGCTACGACGGCGCCACCCCGCGCCGCTGGCGCAACCCCGGCACGCGTTCGACGACGGTCATCTGGACCATCGCCCGCAAGACTTCCTGAACCGCTACCCGCCCTTCACCAGAGGTAATGCACCATGAAAAATCGCTTGATGATTGCCACCCTGTTCTCGGCGCTGACACTGGCGAGCGGCGTCGGCCACGCCGACAGCGTGAAAGTGGCGGCGACGCCGACCGGTAGCCCGTTCACCTTCCTCGACACCAGGAGCAACAGCATCGAAGGGGTAATGGTCGACATCGTCAAGGCCGTCGGCAAGGAGGCCGGCTTCGAGGTGCAGATCGAACCCATGCAGTTTTCCGCCCTGATCGGCTCGCTGACCGCCAGGCGCGTCGAGCTGATCTCGGCCGCCATGTTCATCACCGATGAACGCCGCAAAGTGGTCGACTTCTCGACCCCCGTCTACAGCTATGGCGAAGGCGTGGTGGTGCCCAGCGAGGACACCACCGCATACACCGAAATGGCCCAGCTCAAGGGCAAGCGCGTTGGCGTCCAGGTCGGCACGGCCTTCGTCGCCGCACTGCAGGACAGTGGCCTGTTCAGTGACGTGAAGCTCTACGACACCACGGCCGACCTGCTGCGTGACGCGAATGCCGGCCGCATCGACGTGGCCGTGCTGGACGCCCCCATCGCCGCCTATGCCATCGCCCAGAAGCACTTCCCCAACCTGCGCCTGGTAACCAGCTACAAACCGACCCTGGTCAACGATATCGGCATCGCCGCACGCAAGGACAACCCCGAGCTGCTGGGCAGAATAAACCGCGCCCTGGAAAAGCTGCAGGCCGACGGCACCATCGCCGGCATCGTCAGCAAATGGGGCCTGTAAGACGGCACCGGCCACTTTTCCGCGTACTCCACGGCAGCGGCATGCCGCCGCCGTGACGACTCGAGAGGCTTTTCATGTCCGAATTCCTGCAACGCTGCGCCGAGTACCTGCCGATTCTGCTGCAGGGAGCCTGGCTGACCATTCAGGTAACCGTCGGCTCGCTGCTGCTGTCTACCCTGCTCGGCCTGGTCTGGGCCACCATGCGGGTCTCGGGGATCACCGCGCTGGTCTGGATCAGCAGTTCGATCATCAACCTGCTGCGCGGCATTCCGATCATCGTGCTGCTGTTCTACATCTACTTCGTGATGCCTGACTTCGGCCTGTCGCTGAGTGCCCTGCAGGCCGGCATCATTGGCCTGGGCATCGCCTACTCGGCTTACCAGGCGGAAAACTTTCGCGCCGGTATCGAGGCCATCGACAAGGGCCAGCTGGAAGCGGCCGAAGCGATGGGCATGAGCTGGTGGCTGATGATGCGCCGGGTGGTGCTGCCCCAGGCATTTCGCATCGTGCTGCCGCCTTATGGCAACACCATGATCATGATGCTCAAGGACTCCTCCCAGGCTTCCACCATCACCGTTGCCGAACTCGCCCTGCAGGGCAAGCTGATCGCCACATCCACCTTCCAGAACGCCACGGTGTTCACCCTGGTCGCGCTGCTCTACCTGATCATGTGCGTGCCACTGATCCTGCTGGTGCGCCACTTCGAGAAACGGGGGCAGCAATGATCGAGATCAGCGGGCTGAAAAAGGCCTACGGCAACCTGGAGGTCATCAAGGGCGTGGACGCCACCGTCGCCAAGGGTGAGGTGGTATGCATCATCGGCCCATCCGGCTCGGGCAAGTCCACCATTCTGCGCTGCATCAATGGTCTGGAAAGCTATCAGGGCGGGCGCATCACCATCGATGGCCAGCGGGTGGAACGCGGCTCGGCGAGCATCAAGGCGATCCGCAGCGAAGTGGCGATGGTGTTCCAGCGCTTCAACCTGTTCCCGCACCGAACCGTGCTGGAGAACGTCATCGAAGGGCCGGTCTACGTGAAGGGCGAAAACCGCGCGCAGGCCATCGCCCATGCCAGGGAACTGCTGGCCAGCGTTGGCCTCGCGGAAAAGGCCGACGCCCATCCGAACCAGCTGTCCGGCGGCCAGCAGCAGCGCGTGGCGATTGCCCGGGCGCTGGCCATGCGGCCAAAGGCGATCCTCTTCGACGAGCCGACCTCGGCCCTCGACCCGGAGCTGGTCGGCGACGTGCTCGGTGTCATGCGCCAGTTGGCCGAGTCAGGCATGACCATGGTGGTGGTCACCCACGAGATGCAGTTCGCCCGTGAGGTCGCCGATCGCATCCTGTTCATCGACGGCGGGCGTGTCGTCGAGCAGGGCATCGCCCAAGACCTGCTGAACGCTCCCCAGCACCCGCGTACGCAGGATTTCCTGCGCCGTGTCTTGAATCCGCTGTGAGGCGCAGAGCATGAACGGAGAGTATTTCCCGCTGCGCCATAGCTTGTGGGCGGCAACCGCCATCGCCGCGCCGCGAACCGATACGCTGCAAGCCTCCCTGAAAGCCGATGTGATCATCGTCGGCGCCGGCTATTGCGGGCTGAGCACCGCCCTGCACCTGGCCGAGCAAGGTGTCGACGTGGTGGTACTGGAGGCGCAGGAGATAGGCTTCGGCGGTTCAGGACGCAATGGCGGCCAGGTCATTCCAGGCCTGAAGTACGATCCCGGCGAACTGCTGGCGCGCTTTGGTGCAAAGGATGGCCAACGCCTGGTCGACTTCGCCGGCGGCACCGCGGATGCCGTGTTCGAGCTGATCGACAAACATGCGCTGGACGTACCCCGGGTGCGCCTGGGCTGGATCCAGGGCGCGCACAATGCGCAGGCCATGCAACTGGCCGAGCGCCGCGCCCGGGACTGGTCCGCCCAGGGCGTGGCCACCGAGCTGCTCGACCGAAACCAGGCCGAACGCCTGCTGGGTACCGGTAAGTACCTGGGCGGCTGGGTCGACCCTCGCGGCGGCGGCATCCAACCGCTGAGCTACGCCCGCGAGCTGGCCCGGGTGGCGATGGCCGCCGGCGCACGCCTGTTCACCGAGTCACGGGTCACCACCCTGAAGCGCACCGGCAGCCAATGGACGGCCACCGTGGCAGGGGGCGGTCACGTCAGCGCAGAACGGGTGCTGCTCTGTACCAACGGCTACACCGACGATCTATGGCCGACCCTGCGCAAGACCATCATCGACGCCAACTCCTTCCAGGTGGCGACTGCGCCCCTGCCGGAGGCCATACGGCGCACGGTATTGCCGCACGGCCATGTCAGCTCCGACGCACGCAATTTGCTGCTCTACTACCGCATCGATCACACCGGCCGTTTGCTGATGGGCGGCCGCGGTACCTTCCAGGAGCCGGATCCGGCGCGACGGGATCACTGGTCGCATCTCGAGGCAGCGGTGGGCAAGCTGTTCCCGCAGGTCGCCGGCATTCCCTTCGAGTATCGCTGGTGCGGCCACGTCGCCGTCACCCGGGACTACCTGCCGCACCTGCACGAACCGGCGCCCGGCCTGCTCATCGATATCGGCTGCCAGGGCCGCGGCGTCGGCCTGCAGACGCGCATGGGGCAGGCGCTGGCCCGCTATCTGCTCAGCGATGACCGCCAGGGGCTGCCGGTGCAGCCCTCGGGCATCAAGGCCTTTCCGCTGTATGGCATGCGCCGGCTGTATATCGCCGCCGTGATCGCCTGGTACCGCATCAGCGACGGCGGCGTGTGAAGCAAAAGCACCCGCCGCCATGGCGGCGGGCGCCTGCTCAAGCGAGGATGCAGAACAGCTTCTTCACCGCCACGTCGTTGCGCCAGGCGTTGCTGGCACCGGCGGGTATGAGGATGGCTTCGCCAGCCTTCACCTCGTAGCGCTTCCCGCCCGGCGTGGCGAAAGCCACGCTGCCTTCGTAGAAGTACATCAGTTCGCTGTAGCCCGGTTCGACCTGCCGGCGCGCATAGGCTGTGCAGCTCCATATGCCGATGCGCAGGCAACCGCCACTGGCGAACTGGGTGTGGCTGCGAGCGACCGGCTCGGGCGTCAGCAGCACCTCGGCCGACGGCGGGCGGCACGGCTGCAGGCCGGCATGCGCATCGATCTTCAACGCCCGGGCCGGCATATCGCCCAGGCTGGCAGGGCCATTGAACGCCACGAAGATGCGCCGCAGTTCGCCGTGGTGCCACCAGCGCAGATTCGCCCCGCGGGGAACGACCAGGGTTTCACCGGCCGACACCGTCAGCGCATAGCCATCACCCTCGATATGCAGGGTGCCGGCCTCGATGATGCTCAGCTCGACCCAGGGGTAATCACTGAAGCTGCGGTCGCTGTCCATGGCCCTTGCCACGCCGGTGACATAGCCCTGCCGCGGTTCCTGGAAGTGGACATGGCGTCCCTCGGCCAACGGGTCGTCGATCAACCGGCTCGCGGTCTCGTCAGGCAGGCGGCGCGCGGCGGCGGGCTGGGCGAAATGCACAATGGGAATCATGGGCTCACTTCATTCGGCAGGAGGAGCCGGCCCGGCAAGGCCGACCCGGAATAGATCGACCTAGGGTCTGTTGACGTTTCACCCACGGCCGCGCTGAAACCTCAACAGACCCTAACGGCCAATCACATCGAGAAACTGCTGCCAGCCCGCGGCCAGGCGAACGCCGGGCGCGCGGAAGGCATGCAAGGGAATCGGCCTGAAGCCCTGGCCGGCAAGCAGGCCCAGCTCGAGCTGTTCGCCAGCGCTCATCGCCGCCAGTTGCCTGCCCATCCAGGTCGACATCGCCACCCCGCCACCGTTGTAGCCAATGGCATAGAAGCTGCGCTCGTCGAGCTGGCCGGCATGCGGCAGGTAGTCCAGGGTCATGGCCACCAAGCCCGACCAGCGATGGTCGATGGCGTAGTCGCGCAGGACCGGAAAGACCCCTGCCAGGCTGCGCTGCAGGTCATCGAAGGCGCTGCGCGAGTCGTTTTTGCCGAATGCCCCGCGCCCGCCAAAAATCAGCCGGTCGCCCACCACCCGGAACCAGCGAAGCATGCGCTTGGTATCGCCACAGACCTGGCCGCCCGGCATCAGGCTGGCCAGCACGGTGGCCGGCAGCGGTTGGGTGGCGATGATCGCACTGCGAAACGGGATCAGCCGGCGGTGCAACGTAACGGTTGCCCGGGTCTGGTCCGAGTAGCCATTGGTGGCGTAGATCACCTGCCGGGCACTGATTCGCCCCTGGGGCGTGTGCACGATGACTCGCCCGCCCTCATGCACGACGCGCTCGGCGGGCGTATTGATGAACAGCTTCACGCCCCTGTCGAGCAGATGCTGCGCCATGCCACGCGCATAGTTGAGTGGATGAATGCCGCCCGCCTTCGGGGTCAGCAGGCCGCCGGCAAACACCGTCGAGCCGGTCAGCTCGCGCACCTGCCCGGCGCCGATCATCAACGAGGATTCATCGCCGGTCTCGCGCCTGATCCAGTTGGCGGTCGCCTCCAGGCCCGCCAGCGCATGTACGTTGTGCGCGGCCGCGATGTGCCCGCTCAACTTGAACTGGGCGTGGCTCAGGCCGAGTGTTTCCACCGTCTCCGCCACGCTGTCCACCGCCGCATGACCGGTCCGGTACAGGTGCAGGGCCGTGTCACGCCCGAAGCGCCCCATCAGGGTGGAAAAGCCGACGCGAAACTTCGGCGACACCACGCCGCCATTGCGGCCACTGGCGCCCCAGGCCAGGGTATTGGCCTCGACGATCAGCGGCTCGCGGCCACTCAGGACGATGTGCCTGGCCGCCGAGAGGCCGGTATAGCCGGCCCCGATGATCACCACATCGCACTGCCGGTCGCCCTGCAGCGATTGCAGTGCGGGTGCAGGTTGGGCGGTGGCCGCCCATAAGCTCTGAACAGTCATGCCAGCCTCTTGGCCACATTGGAGACGACGCCCACGGCCCGGCCGAGGCGCCGGGGGAATCAACCCAGCTCGTTTTCCACGGCATCGGCCAGTTGTGCCAGCGAGGTGAAATGGTAATGCGGCTGGGTATGCACCGACTCCAGGGTGCCGCCGCTGCCCTTCTGGGCGTGACGGCGCTCGATCCAGCAGACCTGGTAACCCAGGCGCACGGCCACGCCAATGTCGTGGTACTGGCTCTGCGCAGTGTGCAGGATGTCCTCGAAGAGAATGCCTTGCGTCGCCAGGGCGCCACGCACATAGCCGAAGTACTGCGGGTCGGGCTTCTCGAAACGCGAGTCGTCGATGGTGAATTCGAAATCGAACGGCTGATCGAGGGTCTTGGCCATGTGGTCCAGCGCCCAGCGCCGGGCATTGGTCATCGCCACCAGCTTGTAGTGCTTGCGCAGGCGCTTGAGCGCTTGCACCGAATCCGGGAACGCTGGCCAGTTCTTCACCGAGGCGGCCAGGCCTTTCGCATAATCGTCGTTGTCCGGCAGCCCCAGCGCCTCGGCCATCAGGTGGTAACAACGCTCCAGGTCATCGGGGAACCAGCCGGAATCGTCCTTGGCGCGTGCCTCGCGGTAGGCCTTGAGAATGTCGTCGTCGCTGAGGGCCTCTCCGGCATCGCCCGCCACGCCCCGCACATGGGCCAGGATGCCGGCTTCGAAATCGATCAGGGTGCCGACGACGTCGAACGTCAGGGCTTTGAATGGCGAGAAAGACATGGGGCGCTCCGCTGGATGGGCATGGAAGTGGAACCGTCTGGTGATTTCATTATCGGCGGCCCCTCTCACGCAATATTCCGTTTTGCCAGCCCCGCGAGGCATAACCTACCGTTTTTTTACCCGTGGCCGCCCGGCTCTGCTCAACGGCCGATACGGCAATCGACGGCTGCGCCATCAGGTTGGCGCCGACGCCGGGACGATCCGCCAGTACGTCGATGCCCTGCACCAGCAGCTCGGCACCCGGGCCGATGCCGCTGCGCAACAACGCCGCAACAACGGCCCCGTCACGGCCGTTCCAGCGCCGCGAATGGCAAGCGCGTGGCCAGTTGCCGAGCCAGGTAGTGGGCGAACTGGGAAATCCGTGGCGGGACATGTCGACGGTGCCGATACACCGCGTAGATGTCCGCCCGAGGCGCCTGGTACGCCTCGAGCAACGGTTGCAGCAGGCCGCTCTCCAGGTGCTGCTGGACATCCCAGCGCGAACGCAGGATAAGCCCGTGGCCCTCCAGGGCCAGGCTCACCGCGACGTCGCCGTCGTTGCTCGACAAGGTGCCGCTGACCTTGTGGGTGTATTCCTGCCCGTCGCGGCGAAACCGCCAGATGGCATAGTCGCTGCCGAACTGACGAAGGATGATGCAGTTGTGCTGCGCCAGGTCGCTCACCCTGGCCGGCGCGGGCATGCGCTCGAGGTAGGCCGGCGAGGCACAGAGAATCCGCGGATTCTCCAACAGGCGCAGGCCGATCAGGCGCGAATCCGGTGGATCGCCCATGTACACCCCGAGGTCGAACTGGTCGTCGAGCAGAGATAACGGCTGGCTGCTCAGCTCCAGAGAGATCTCCAGCGCCGGATGCAGGTACGCGAAACGCGACACCAACGGTGCCAGGTGACGCCGGCCGAAGCCCAGGGTGGCGTTGATGCGCAGGCGTCCCTGCAGGGTCTGCTGCTGGCTGTTCAGCGCGCTTTCCAGCTCTTCCAGCTGCCGCAGGATGGGGCGCCCGCCCTCCAGGTACAGGGAGCCCTCCGGCGTCAGCGACAAGCGTCGCGTGGTGCGCTGCAGCAACTGCACGCCCAGGCGCGCCTCCAGCTGGCTGAGGCGCTTGCTCACCGCCGGCAGCGACAGGCCCAGGTGACGCGCGACCTCGGTGAGGCTGCTGCAGGTCGCCACCCATTGGAAGAAGCTCAGATCGTCGATAGCGCTCACGGATAGTTTCCTTTTTTTCAACAATCGTTTTCGCCGGAAGCCAATTATTAAATCAGGATCACTGCTTACACTGGGCATCGTTGTTCATCAACCACCGGAGTCGAGTCCATGAGCAGAACCCACTACAAGATTGCCGTGATCCCCGGCGACGGTATCGGCAAGGAAGTCATGCCCGAGGGGGTGCGGGTGCTGGATGCCGTCGCGGCCAGACACGACCTGCACCTGCAGTGGGACTGGTTCGACTTCGCCAGCGCCGACTACTACCTGGCCCACGGCACGATGATGCCGGACCACTGGTTCGAGCTGCTCAAGGGCTATGACGCCATCTACTTCGGTGCCGTCGGCTGGCCGGATATCGTGCCCGACCATGTCTCGCTGTGGGGCTCGCTGCTGCAGCTGCGCCGCGAGTTCGACCAGTACGTCAACCTGCGCCCCTGCCGCCTGATGCCCGGCGTGAAAGCGCCACTGGCCGACCGCGAGCCCGGCGACATCGATTTCTGGGTGGTGCGCGAGAACACCGAGGGCGAGTACTCCAGCGTCGGCGGCAGGATGTTCCCTGGCACCGAACGCGAGATCGTCCTGCAGGAAACCGTGATGACCCGCGTCGGGGTCGACCGCATCCTCAAGTTCGCCTACGACCTGGCCCAGAGCCGGCCCAAGCGGCACCTGACCTCAGCCACCAAGTCCAACGGCATCGCCATCACCATGCCGTACTGGGACGAGCGCGTCGCCGAGATGGGCAGCAAGTACCCCGAGGTCAGGGTCGACAAGTACCATATCGATATCCTCACCGCGAACTTCGTCCTGCACCCCGACTGGTTCGACGTGGTGGTGGCCAGCAACCTGTTCGGCGACATCCTTTCCGATCTCGGCCCGGCCTGCACCGGCACCATCGGCATCGCGCCGTCGGCCAACATCAACCCGGAGCGCACCTTCCCCAGCCTGTTCGAACCGGTACACGGCTCGGCACCGGACATCGCCGGCAAGGGCATCGCCAATCCGATCGGCCAGATCTGGTGCGGCGCGATGATGCTCGACCACCTCGGCCACCCACAGGCGGGCGCCGCCGTGCTGGCAGCCATCGAAAAGGTGCTGGCCCAGGGGCCCGAGCGCGCGCCCCTGACCCGCGACATCGGCGGTACCGGTACCACCGAAGCCCTGGGCAAAGCCATCGCCGCCGCCTGCTGAACGGCCGGAACAGCAGGCGATCTTCTGTTTCAGGGGCGCGATTCGGAAGATTGTTGTGGCGTTTTCAGGCATCGTGAACGCTCCTTCATCGGCCTGCGAGGATGCCCATGGCCCTGCTGTTCAAAACGGATGACGAACGCGGCCAGGCCTGGCTGTCGCTCTTCGCACGGCATGCCCCCGAGATCGACGTGCGCCTTTGGCCCGCGATCGGCGATCCCGCCGAGATCCGCTACTTCGCCGCCTGGCAACCGCCCGAAGACCTGGCCACGCGCTTTCCCAACCTGGACGTGGTGTTCGCCACCTCGGCCGGGGTCGACCAGTTCGACCTGAACCAGCTACCCGAAGCCGTAGACGTGGTGCGCATGCTCGACCCGGGCATCGCCAAGGCCATCACCGAATATGCGTGCTTCGCGGTGCTGGCGTTGCACCGGCAGATCCCCCTGTACCTCGGCCAGCAGCAGCGACGGCACTGGCAGGATCACAACCTGGTCGCCGCAGCACAACGGCGTATCGGCGTGATGGGCCTGGGTAACCTGGGCCGCGCCGCCCTCGACGGCCTGCGCCCGTTCGGCTTCCCCCTGAGCGGCTGGTCGCGCTCGCGCAAAGGCATCGACGGCGTGCGTTGCTATGCAGGCCTGCAGGAGCTGGACGACTTTCTCCAGCAGTGCGACATCCTGATCTGCCTGCTGCCACTGACCCGCGACACCCAGGGCATTCTCAACGCACGAACGTTTGCCGCCCTGCCACGGGGCGCGCACCTGATCAACCTCGGGCGTGGCGGGCACTTGGTGGAAGACGACCTGATCGCCGCCCTCGACAGCGGCCAGCTGCAACACGCCATCATCGACGTGCTCGAGCACGAGCCGCCAGAGGCCGCTCACCGGTTCTGGCAGCGCGCCGACATCTGGCTGACCCCGCATATCGGCGCGATGACCGCGCCCGACAGCGCCTTCGCGGTCCTGCTCGACAACCTGCGCCGGCACCAGCGCGGCGAACCGATGCGCGGCCTGATCGACCGCGACGCCCAGTATTGAGCGCTGCGCCGCCGCCCCGGGCCTGGCAACGGCCCGCCTTTGCAGATGGCAACAGGTGTTCTTCGACACGGCTTCGGGCACGTTCGGCCTTCGCGCGGGTCGAAGCGGACACGCCACCGGTGGCGCGCCAGGGTCCCGCCGCGAACCCCTGGAGTAATGGCAACGACGCGGGAATCCACCTATAATCCGGCCACTTTTTTGGCCCACATCAGGGAGTCACCATGAGCTACAGCAAGGTTCCGGCCGGTAAAGACCTGCCCAATGACATCTACGTCGCGATCGAAATCCCGGCCAACCACGCGCCGATCAAATACGAGATCGACCACGACACCGACTGCCTGTTCGTCGACCGCTTCATGGCCACCCCGATGTTCTACCCGGCCAACTACGGGTTCATCCCGCACACCCTGGCCGACGACGGCGACCCCCTCGACGTGCTGGTCGTGACCCCCTACCCGGTAGCACCAGGCTCGGTGATCCGCGCCCGTCCGGTCGGCGTCCTGCACATGACCGACGAAGCCGGTGGCGACGCCAAGCTGATCGCCGTACCGCACGACAAGCTGACGACCCTCTACAAGGACGTCCAGGAATACACCGACCTGCCCCCGCTGCTGATCGAGCAGATCAAGCACTTCTTCGAGAACTACAAGGATCTCGAGAAAGGCAAATGGGTCAAGGTCGAAGGCTGGGGCAACGCAGAAGCGGCCCGCGCCGAGATCACCAAGGCAGCTGCGGCTTACCAAAAATAAGCCCGACCTGCCTGTCGAAAGCCGGCCACAAGCCGGCTTTTTTATGCCCGGTCACCTGGCTATGACGCGCCGGATACTGAACAGGCCCTGAGCAGATCCCGATGCAGCGCCGCCACCAGATCGGTCTGGGTGATCATGCCAACCAGGACACCGTTGTCGAGAACCGGCAAACCATGCAGGCCTTCGTCGGACAGCAACGCGACCAGTTCGATGACATGGGTATCGACATCCACCGATCGCACGGGCGAGGTCATCAACTCACCCAGTACCTGCGCGTTTTTCAGACCGATGATCGCGCGCAGGTCGAAGCGGCTGGAGCGCAGGGTGCCGAGCAGGTCCACCAGGCTGACGATACCCACCAATCGCTTGTCGCCGTCGAGGATCGGCAAGGCCTTGAGCCGGTGCTGGGTGAGCAGGTACAGCCCCTTGGCGGCGCGGGTTTCGGGGCGGGCATGGACCAGGTCGCGGGACATCACCTGGCCGGCACTGATGCCGCCCATGCTGCGGCGCAGGGCATGCGCCTCGGTGCGACGCACGATCAGCTCGAGGTCTTCGCGGGAGACATCGACGAAGCCATCCAGCTCGTCCAGCGCCTGGTCGAGGTCCGCCGCCTGGATACCGACACGCTCGCTGGGCAGCGGATCGCCGGTCGCGTGCCGGGCAGCGGCCGGACGGGCCCGTGGATAGGGCACGCGGGTGAGGTTGTTGTACAGCAGCGCCCAGGCCAGCAGGCCGGTACCAGCGGTCAGCGCCACCAGCGCCGGCTGCCAGAACGGCCCGCCCGACGCGGGCGTGGCGAACACTATGCAGAAGGCCATTGCACCGCCTGGCGGGTGCAGGCAACGCAGCAGGCCCATCAGCAACAGGCTCAGGCCCAGCGCCAGCGCCGCCCCAGCCAGGCTGTGGTCGATGAAGTGAGCCACCGTCAGCGCGACCACGCAGGCACACAGGTAACTGCCGAGGATCGACCAGGGCTGCGCCAGCGCACCCGACGACACCGCGAACAGCAACACCGCCGACGCAGCCAATGGCCCGGAAAAATGCACCGTCGCAGACAGGCCGAACAGATGGCTGCACACCCAGGTGCTGAACAGGAACCCCGTCGCAGCACCAAGCGCGGCACGGCTCCATTCTCGGGGTCGGGTATGCAGGGAGTCAGGCAGTAAGGCAGACAGCCACTGGGGAAAATGCGCTGAGGGTTTCATCGGGTATCGTCGAAAAGATCGGGCCTTTCAAAGGAAAGGCCCGCTGATTACCGCCGCAAGCGGCTAGTAGCAGGAGTATCCGTCCCTGGATGCTGGACCCTTTTGCTTGCAACCTGATCCGCTTCAGCAGAGAAACTGATTCGGACACGCAAGCGAGTGTGGCGGACGAAACAGCCGCCATCAAACGAATAATAATGAAGGATGGATAAGGTTTTTTTGATATTAAAAAGCAGCGGCATGCGGCATCCATGGCAATCACCGCGAAAACCACGGCGAGCGGCCTGGCGGTTGCACGCCTTCCCTGTCGCAGCGCATCACCGTGCCGCCCTGGCAGGCTCTAGCGCAGCCCTCCGAAACGCTGGTAGAAACTCTCGGCGACGTTCGGCAACGGCCCGTCAGCGGTTTCCAGGGCCTGGTTCAGCCACTCCTCGGCCTTGGCGTAAACCAGCCGGTAGATATTGCGGCACAGCTGGCGCGCCGCCCGGCCTTCCCAGTCGCCGGGCAGTAGCTCGTCCGGCAACTGCGGGTCGCGCAGCAGCAAGCGGCGGTACTCATGCACGAGCAAGGTGCGCGCCAGGAAGCAGTCCTGCGCACGCAGGCCGTCCTGCTCGCGCAGCGCCTGCCACAGTGGCCGGAACAGTTGGATGAATTCGCTGTAGTGCTGGCCGAGTTCGTCGATGTTCCAGCTTTCGCGCACTTGCATGCGCAGCGCCTTGGAAGCCAGCACATCCTGTGCCCGGGTCTCGAATACGATGCTGTCTTCCAGGGCGTCGAGATCCTGCAGGGTCGCGGTCACGTCGTTGCGCTCGCTGCGCGGGTTGGCCAGCACCGTCGGCGAGATCGCGCCGAAGCCCAGCCACTCCAGCTCCTCGCGAACCTGTTTGCGTTTCTCGGTTGCCAACTGCGATAGCACCACCAGGCACCAGGCGCCGTCCCAGGCCGGTACGGTCGCGCTGTAGACCCGCTTGAAAGCCTTCTCGAAACGCCGCCGGCCCGTGCCGGTCAGGCTGTAATAGCTGCGCCGGCCGACCTTCTCCGCGCTCAACCAGCCCTCCTTGGTCAAGCGGAAGATCGAAGTGCGGATCAGCCGTTCGTTGATGCCGATGGGCTCCAGCAACTGGATCAGGCTGCCCAGCCAGACCGTGCCGCCGTGGGGTTCGATGGCATCGCCGTAGAGGGTGATGATCAACGAGCTGGCGCGGATCGGCGTGCGTTCCTGAAAGCGGGTGATGAGCTGGTTGAGCGGCGCGATGGGCGTCATGGGCTTACCGGAGGGTGAAGATGATGCCGAATATAACCGCCCGCCCGGTATTGTCGCGACCCCGGTCAACGCGCGGCCTCCTTGGGTCGCAAGCCACTGTCGTTGATTCGTGGCCGCTGCGGCTCGACTTCGCGCAGCGGCTCGCAGGCCACCAACCCCTCTGCACAGCGCCTGGCGAGCATCTGGTACTCGCGGGTGCCGGCCTGCTTCCATGACACCTCTTCATCGCTGAGTCGACGTTTTACCGCCGCGGGCGAGCCAAGCACCAGCGATTGCTCCTCGCATTCGAAGCGCGCCTTGACGAAGGTGGTGGCGGCGATGAACGAGCGTGCGCCGATGCGTGCGTAGTCCATCACCACGGCATTCATTCCGACCAACACGTCTTCGCCGATCTGGCAGCCATGCAACACCGCACCATGGCCGATGTGGCCATTGCGTGCGACCACCGTATCGCTGTCGGGGAAACCGTGCATCACACAGGTGTCCTGGATGTTGGCGCCCTCTTCCAGAACGATACGGCCGAAGTCACCGCGCAGGCTGGCCAGCGGGCCGACGTAGCAACCGGGGCCGATGATCACATCGCCGATCAGCACCGCACTGGGATGCACATAGGCCGTGGGATGTACCACCGGGGTGACGCCATCGAGGCTGTAGCAAGTCATCGTGTGGTTCTCTTCATTATCGCTGCGGTAGTCAGCACGCCTGGCTTTATACAAACCAAAGCGATGCAGTATCCAGTATTTTTTGTATCACATCTTGACGTACCGGCGAAGGAAAAATTCCCTATCGGCTTTGACAGGCCACGGCTTAGGCGACAAACCACCCTGCCTATCGGCGTTCTGCCCATACGGGGCGCCTGGCCAGGCGACCTTTCACTGCCGCAAGGGCAACATATACAACACACTATTTTATTTTGTACATGTTGTTTTGTATCGCTTAATGCTTATACTCGGCGAAAGCGACGCGCCCAGACGAGCGCGACCTACAACAATCAGCGGCGTAAACGCCGCGCGTGCAGCCAGAGGAACGTCAGATGCCTCGTACCCTTGCCGCCAGTGCCCCTGCAGCCGGCGTGCGCCTGATCACCCTGCAGCGCCCGGAGGCGTTGAACGCGCTCAATACCGAGTTGCTGGGCGAGCTGGCCGTCGAACTGGAGAGCGCCGAGCGCGATCCTGAAACCCGTGCCGTGGTCATCACCGGCAGCCGCAAGGCATTCGCCGCCGGCGCCGATATCAAGGAGATGGCCGAGCGCGATCTGGTCGGCATCCTCAACGATCCCCGCGTCGCCCACTGGCAACGCATCAGCAGCTTCTGCAAACCACTGATCGCTGCCGTGGACGGCTTCTGCCTCGGCGCCGGCTGCGAGCTGGCGATGCATGCCGACATCATCGTCGCCGGCGAGGACGCCCGTTTCGGCCAGCCGGAAATCAACCTGGGCATCATGCCCGGCGCCGGCGGCACCCAGCGTCTGCTACGTGCCGTGGGTAAGTCCCTGGCCATGCAAATGGTGCTGACCGGTCAGCAGATCGATGCGCGCCATGCCCAGCGTGCCGGCCTGGTCAGCGAAGTGACCCAACCGGAGTTCACTGTCGAGCGCGCCCTGCAGATCGCCCGCAGCATCGCCGAGAAGGCGCCATTGGCCGTGCGCCTGGCCAAGGAGGCGCTGCTCAAGGCACAGGACACCGACCTGGCCAGCGGCCTGCGTTTCGAGCGTCACGCCTTCACCGTGCTGGCCGGCACCGCCGACCGCAACGAAGGTATCCGGGCCTTTCAGGAAAGGCGCCGCGCCGACTTCACCGGCCAGTAACGATTCCTCACGATAAGAAAGAGAGCGCAAGCCATGGACTTCCAGCACATCCTGTTTTCCATCGAGGACGGCGTCGCCCTGCTCAGCCTCAACCGCCCGGAGCAACTGAACAGCTTCAACGCCGCCATGCACGGCGAGGTGCGCGAAGCACTCAAGCAGGTCCGCCAGAGCGCCGATGCGCGCGTGCTGCTGCTGACCGGCGAAGGCCGTGGCTTCTGCGCCGGCCAGGACCTGTCGGACCGCAACGTCGCACCGGGCGCGCAAATGCCCGACCTCGGCGAGTCCATCGAGACGTTCTACAACCCGATGATCCGCAGCCTGCGCGATCTGCCGCTGCCGGTGATCTGTGCGGTCAACGGCGTCGCCGCCGGCGCCGGCGCGAATATTCCGCTGGCCTGCGACCTGGTGCTCGCTGCCCGCTCCGCCAGCTTTATCCAGGCGTTCTGCAAGATCGGCCTGATTCCCGACTCCGGCGGTACCTGGAGCCTGCCGCGCCTGATCGGCCCGGCTCGCGCCAAGGCCCTGGCCCTGCTCGGCGAACGCCTGAGCGCAGAACAGGCCGAACAATGGGGGCTGATCTACCGCGTGGTCGACGATGCCGCGCTGCGCGACGAAGCCCTCACGCTGGCCCGCCATCTTGCCACCCAGCCGACCTACGGCCTGGCCCTGATCAAGCGCGCCTTCAATGCCAGCGCCCACAACAGCTTCGACGAGCAACTGGAGCTGGAGCGCGACCTGCAACGCCTGGCCGGGCGTAGCGAGGATTACCGTGAAGGCGTGGCCGCGTTCATGGCCAAGCGCACCCCTGCATTCAAAGGACGCTGAGCCCATGAGCGCCTTGCACACAGACAAGATCGTCGCGGTGATCGGCGCCGGTGCCATGGGCGCCGGTATCGCCCAGGTCGCCGCCCAGGCTGGCCATCCGGTCAAGCTCTACGACACACGCCCGGAAGCGGCGGCACAGGCCATCGCCGGCATCGACAAGCAGCTCGGCAAACGGGTCGACAACGGCAAGCTCAGCGCCGAGGCCCGCCGCGCCACCGTCGCGCGCCTGCAACCGGCCGACCGCCTTGAAGCCCTGGCCGATGCGGCGCTGGTGATCGAAGCCATCGTCGAAAGGCTCGACGTGAAACGTGATCTGCTGACTCAGTTGGAAGCCATCTGCGCCACCGATTGCATCCTCGCCAGCAACACCTCGTCGCTGTCGATCACCAGCCTGGCCGCCGGCCTGCAATATCCCCAGCGCGTACTCGGCCTGCACTTCTTCAACCCGGCGCCGCTGATGGCGCTGGTGGAGATCGTATCGGGCCTGGCCAGTGACACCCGGCTCGCCGACTGCCTGTACGCCACCGCCCTGGCCTGGGGCAAGAAACCGGTGCACACCCGCTCCACACCCGGGTTCATCGTCAACCGTGTGGCGCGCCCCTTCTATGCCGAAAGCCTGCGCCTGTTGCAGGAAGGTGCCGCCGACTGCGCCACCCTCGACGCCCTGATGCGCGAGGCCGGCGGCTTTCGCATGGGCGCCTTCGAACTCACCGACCTGATCGGTCATGACGTCAACTACGCGGTGACCTGCTCGGTGTTCGACGCCTACTACGGCGACTTCCGTTTCCAGCCGTCGCTGATCCAGAAAGAACTGCTCGATGCCGGCCGCCTGGGGCGCAAGAGCGGCCAGGGTTTCTACCGCTATGCCGAGGGCGCCGAACGTCCGCAACCACAGGACACCCGCAGCAGCGTAGGTGTCAGCCACTGCGTGGTCGAAGGCGACCTGGGCATCGCCAAGCCGCTGATCGAGCGCCTGCAAGCCAACGGCGTGCAGGTCATCTGGCGCGATGGCGCCGGCCTGTTGCGCGTCGGCGACGCCACCCTGGCCTTGAGCGATGGTCGCCTGGCCAGCCAGCGCGCCCTCGACGATGGCCTGAGCAACCTGGTCCTGTTCGACCTGGCCCTCGACTTCGGCCGCGCAGAGCGCATCGCCATCAGCGCCGCCCACGGTACCAGCGAGCAGGCGCTGCAGGAGGCCGTGGCGCTGCTGCAACGCGCCGGCCTCAAGGTCAACCGATTGACCGACACGCCCGGCCTGGCCGTGCTGCGCACCGTCGCCATGCTCGCCAACGAGGCTGCCGACGCCCTGCTGCATGGTGTAGCCAATGCCCACGACATCGACCTGGCCATGTGCGCCGGGGTCAATTACCCGCGCGGGCCGCTGGCCTGGGCCGACGCCATCGGCCTGGAGCAGGTGCTGAACACCCTGGACAACCTGCAGGCGGTCTACGGTGAAAGCCGCTATCGCCCGTCGCTGCTGCTGCGCCGCCGCGCTGCCGAAAGGAGAAACCTGCATGACTGACGATGCCGCCCAGCGCCTGGCCGAAGCCTGCGCCAGCACCCTGTACGAACGCGACACCGCCAGCCGCGCCCTGGGCATGCAATTGCTCGCGGTCGCTCCCGGTCGCGCCAGCCTGTCGATGAGCGTGCGCGCCGACATGCTGCAAGGCGTCGGTACCTGCCACGGTGGCTACCTGTTCGCCCTGGCCGACTCGGCATTCGCTTTCGCTTGCAACACCTATGACCGTATCACCGTGGCCATTGGCTGCAGCATCGACTACGTGGCGCCCGGCCGTGAAGGCGACCTGCTCACCGCCACCGCCATCGAGCAGAGCCGCAGCGGCCGCACCGGCAACTACGACGTGCGCATCGAAAACCAGCAGGGCCAGTTGATCGCCCTGTTCCACGGCAAGTCCTACCAGGTGCGCGGCACCTTGCTCGACCAGGAGACCCCCAATGAATGACGCCCTGATCATCGACGCCATCCGTACGCCCATCGGACGCTACGCCGGCGTCCTGTCCGGCGTGCGTGCCGACGACCTCGGCGCGGTACCGATCCGCGCCCTGCTGCAGCGCCATCCCAAGCTGGACTGGAGCGCCATCGACGATGTGATCTACGGCTGCGCCAACCAGGCCGGCGAAGACAACCGCAACGTCGCGCGTATGGCCGGCCTGCTCGCCGGCCTGCCGATCAGCGTGCCCGGCACCACCCTCAACCGACTGTGCGGCTCCGGTCTGGATGCCATCGGCACGGCTGCCCGAGCGATTCGTGCCGGCGAGGCCGGGCTGATGATCGCCGGTGGTGTCGAGTCCATGTCCCGCGCGCCCTTCGTCATGGGCAAATCCGAACAGGTCTTCGGCCGCAGTGCGGAGATCTTCGATACCACCATCGGCTGGCGCTTCGTCAACCAACTGATGCAGAAACAATTCGGCATCGACTCCATGCCGGAGACCGCCGAGAACGTCGCCGAGCAGTTCGACATTTCCCGCGCCGACCAGGATGCCTTCGCCCTGCGCAGCCAGCAGAAGACCGCCGCCGCCCAGGCCAGCGGTCGCCTGGCCGAGGAAATCGTGGCGGTGGAAATTCCCCAACGCAAAGGCCCGGACAAACGGGTCGAGCAGGACGAACACCCACGCGCCGACACCACCCTCGAACAGCTGGCCAAGCTCGCCACGCCATTCCGCGAAGGCGGCAGCGTCACCGCCGGCAATGCCTCGGGGATCAACGACGGTGCCTGCGCCCTGCTCCTGGCCAGCCCGCAGGCGGCCGCACGCTTCGGCCTCAAGGCGCGCGCCCGAGTGTTGGCGATGGCCACCGCTGGCGTCGAACCACGGATCATGGGCATTGGCCCGGTACCGGCCACGCGCAAGGTCCTGGAAATGGCCAACCTGTCGCTGGCCGACATGGACGTGATCGAACTCAATGAAGCCTTCGCCGCCCAGGGCCTGGCCGTGCTGCGCGAGCTTGGCCTGGCCGACGATGACGCTCGGGTCAACCCCAACGGCGGCGCCATCGCCCTCGGCCATCCGCTGGGCATGAGTGGCGCGCGCCTGGTCACCACCGCCCTGCACGAGCTGGAACTGCGTCAGGGCCGCTATGCGCTGTGCACCATGTGCATCGGCGTCGGCCAGGGCATTGCCCTGATCATCGAAAGAGCCTGATACGTAGAACGCGATGCAAAGCACGAGGCGAGGCGTATGCTCCGCCTCAGCACTCAGAGGCACGACCTCAACAAGAACAATTCGAGTGAACGACCATGACCGCAAAAACCGCCTTGCTTGACCCGATGGAAACCGCCAGCGTCGACGAACTGCGCCAGCATCAGCTCGATCGCCTGCGCTGGAGCCTGAAACACGCCTATGACAACGTGCCGCTGTACCGTCAGCGCTTCGACGAATCGGGCGTCCACCCCGACGACCTCCAGCGCCTGGAAGACCTGGGCAAGTTCCCCTTCACCGGCAAGAACGACCTGCGCGACAACTACCCCTACGGCATGTTCGCCGTGCCACAGAGCGAAGTCGTGCGCCTGCATGCCTCCAGCGGTACCACCGGCAAGCCGACGGTAGTCGGCTATACGCAGAACGACATCGACACCTGGGCCAACGTGGTCGCCCGTTCGATCCGCGCAGCCGGTGGCCGGCGCGGCGACAAGGTCCACGTGTCCTACGGCTACGGTCTGTTCACCGGTGGCCTCGGCGCCCACTACGGCGCCGAGCGCCTGGGCTGCACGGTGATCCCCATGTCCGGCGGCCAGACCGAGAAACAGGTGCAACTGATCCGCGACTTCCAGCCGGACATCATCATGGTCACGCCGTCCTACATGCTCAACCTGGCCGACGAAATCGAGCGCCAGGGCATCGACCCGCACTCGCTGAAGCTGCGCCTGGGCATCTTTGGCGCCGAGCCCTGGACCCAGGAGCTGCGCAGCGCCATCGAGGAACGCATGGGCATCACCGCCCTGGACATCTACGGCCTGTCGGAAATCATGGGCCCTGGCGTGGCCATGGAATGCGCGGAAACCAAGGATGGCCCGACCGTCTGGGAAGACCACTTCTACCCCGAGATCATCGACCCGCTGACCGGCGAGGTGCTGCCGGACGGCGAGATGGGCGAGCTGGTGTTCACCTCGCTGTCCAAGGAAGCGCTGCCGATGATCCGCTACCGCACCCGCGACCTCACCCGCCTGCTGCCAGGCACCGCGCGGCCGATGCGCCGCATCGACAAGATCACCGGGCGCAGCGACGACATGCTGATCATCCGCGGGGTCAACGTGTTCCCGACGCAGATCGAGGAGCAGATCCTCAAGATCAAGCAGCTCGCCGAAGTCTACGAACTGCACCTGCACCGCAACGGCAACCTGGACAGCATCGACGTGCACGTCGAGCTCAAGCACGGCCTGGAAAACCTCGAAGCGCCGCAGCAGAAGCAGGTCGCGGACGAGCTGGGCAAACAGATCAAGACCCACATCGGCATCAGCTCGCGGGTACTGATCCAACCGTTCCACGCCCTGAAACGCTCCGAGGGCAAGGCGTGTCACGTGTTCGACAATCGTCCGCGCGCCTGATCGTTTAGCGCTGCAACGAAGCCCCGCCTGTCAGGCCGTGTGAAAACGTAGCGAGCGAAGGTCAGGCAAGGCAAAAACCGGCGAAAAAGCGCAGTTTACGAGTTGTAAATGAGCATTTTGAGCCGGTTTTTACGCCGCATGACCGAGTGCAGTAGTTTTCACACAACCTGCTGTGCGGGGCTTTTTCATGGCTGAGGATTTATCTGGGCGCCCTCCCTCGTGTGCCCCTATCCCTCTCCCCAAGCAGGCAGCAGCAGCCCTCACCGCCACCTCACAGCGGTATCCCTTTACGAAAAAATTAAACATCAGCAACCGGATTAAAATAAAAAAACCGTATCGCTTTACTTTTTACCAGAAAAGCCCTCCCTCCAACCGAATACCTCCGCCGCAACACCATATACCTCAACAAACCAGCCGAAGCTGCCACGGTTCTGGATGCTGCTCTCAACAGCGGCCCAAAGCGATACAAAAAACAAACACAACACACTATTTTTAGTTTGATATTTATTCCTGTATCGCTTAAAACTACACCCATGGCCCAAGCCCACCCCAACAACCGAAAAGCCGGAGGCACAGCATGTACGCACAACTCGTCGAGACCGGCGTCAAGCGCATCAAGGCGCTGGATGAAATGGCCCCAGAGGAACGCGCCTTCCAGGAAAAGATCGATGCCGAGATCAAGATCGAAGCGAAGAACTGGATGCCGGACGCCTACCGGCAGACCCTGATTCGACAGATTTCCCAGCACGCCCACTCGGAGATCGTCGGCATGCTGCCCGAGGGCAATTGGGTGACGCGCGCGCCCAGCCTCAAACGCAAGCTGCAACTGATGGCCAAGATCCAGGACGAGGCCGGTCACGGCCTGTATCTCTACAGCGCCATGGAGACCCTCGGCGCCGACCGTGACGAAGAGATCGCCAAGCTGCACAGCGGCAAGGCCAAGTATTCGAGCATCTTCAATTACCCGACCCTGAGCTGGGCCGACATGGGGGCCGTGGGCTGGCTGGTCGATGGCGCCGCCATCGTCAACCAGGTGGTGCTGCAGCGCACGTCCTACGGTCCCTACTCGCGCGCCATGGTGCGCATCTGCAAGGAAGAAAGCTTCCACCAGCGCCAGGGCTACGAAATCCTCCTGACCATGATGCGCCACGGCACCCAGGCGCAGAAGGACATGGTCCAGGACGCGATCAACCGCCTGTGGTGGCCATCGCTGATGATGTTCGGCCCGAGCGACGCCGACTCGCCGAACAGCGCCCAGTCCATGGCCTGGAAGATCAAGCGCCAGAGCAACGACGAACTGCGCCAGCGCTTCGTCGACCAGACCGTGCCGCAGCTCGAGCTGCTCGGCTGCAGCGCCCCCGACCCGAACCTGAAGTGGAACGAGGCGCGCGGCCACTATGACTTCGGCGATATCCAGTGGGCCGAATTCTATCAAGTGCTCAAGGGCAACGGTCCGTGCAACGTGGAACGGGTCGCCACACGCCGCAAGGCCATCGAAGACGGTGCCTGGGTCCGTGAGGCCGCCGTGGCCTACGCGAAAAAACAACAAGCCAAGCGCAACGCCGCTTGAGCGAAAAAGCCTGCCTGATCCGGAGATCAAGAACATGTCCGAGTGGACCCTTTACGAAGTGTTCGTGCGCAGCAAGCACGGCCTCAATCACAAACACGTCGGCAGCGTGCATGCCGCCGATTCCGCCATGGCCATCGAGAACGCCCGTGAGCTGTACACCCGCCGCAGCGAAGGCGTGAGCCTGTGGGTGGTGCCGTCGGCGCTGATCGTCGCCTCCTCGCCGGACGAGAAAGACCCGCTGTTCGTCCCCTCCGACGACAAGGTCTACCGCCATGCCAGCTTCTACGAGTTGCCCGACGAAGTCGGACACATGTGAGGTCGCCATGCACAAGCAAGAAGACCTCATCCAATACCTGCTGCTGCTCGGCGACAGCGCCCTGATCCAGGGCCAGCGTCTGTGCGAGTGGTGCGGCAAGGCACCGGCCCTCGAAGAGGAACTGGCGCTGATGAACGTCGGCCTCGACCTGGTCGGCCAGGCACGCAACTGGCTGGAATACGCCGCCGAACTGCTGGCCGACGGGCGCAGCGCCGATGACCTGGCCTTTCGCCGTGACGAGCGCGCTTTTCGCAACCTGTTGCTGGTCGAGCAGCCCAACGGCGACTTCGCCGTGACCATGACCAAGCAGTTCCTCTACGATGCCTGGCACTTCCAGGTACTCGAAGGACTGTGCGATTCCAGCGACGAACGTATCGCCGGGATCGCCGCCAAGGCCCTCAAGGAAGTCACCTATCACCTGCGCCGCTCCAGCGAGTGGCTGCAACGCCTGGGCGGCGGCACCGAGGAAAGCCGTCGACGCATGCTCGATGCGGTTCCCGCGCTGTGGCGCTTCACCGTCGAACTGGCCGCTGGCAGCGAGGGCGAAAAGGCTCTGGCCGCCGCGGGCATCGCCGCCGATCCGGCGCAGGTCGCCGGCGCCTGGTTGAAGCAGGTGGAAGACACCTTCGCCTCGGTCGAATTGCCACTGCCGCCTGCCGCCCACTACTTCTACCTCAGCGGCCGCAGCGGCCTGCACAGCGAGCACCTCGGCCTGCTGCTGGCCGAGATGCAGTTCCTGCCGCGAGCCTACCCCGATGCGACCTGGTGAGCTGATCGCCAGCGACCGCGGCGCCCGTGCCGGCCAGGCCGACGACCTGGCGCGCGCCTGGTCGGTACTGGAACAGGTGATGGACCCGGAGGTGCCGGTGGTCAGCGTGGTCGACCTCGGCATCGTCCGCGATCTCGACTGGCAAGCCGGGCACCTGCATCTGGTGGTCACGCCGACCTACTCGGGCTGCCCGGCCACCGAGGTGATCGAGGGCGACATCCGTCAAGCCCTGGAGCAGGCCGGCTTCAACGGGCCGCACCTGGAACGGCGCCTGACCCCGGCCTGGAACACCGACTGGATCAGCGACCTCGGCCGCGAGCGTCTGCGTGCCTATGGCATCGCCCCGCCAGTGGGCAGCAGCAGCAAGCGCAGCCTGCTCGGCGACAGCCCGCAGGTGCACTGCCCGCAATGCGGCAGCGCGCACACCGAATTGCTCAGCCAGTTCGGCTCGACGGCCTGCAAGGCGCTGTACCGGTGCCGCGAGTGCCTGGAGCCCTTCGACTATTTCAAATGCATCTGAGCGCGTCGCGCCGTGCAGCGGGAGAACAATAATGAGCCACTTTCACAGCCTGACGATCAAGGAAGTCCGCAAGGAAACCCGCGACGCCGTGTCCATCGCCTTCGACGTGCCGGCGCAACTGCGGGACGATTTCCGTTTCACCCAGGGCCAGTACCTGGTGATGCGCACCCAGCTGGATGACCAAGAAGTGCGCCGCTCCTACTCGATCTGCAGCGGCGTCGAGGACGGCGAGCTGCGCGTGGCGATCAAGCGCGTGCCGGGCGGGCGTTTCTCGGCCTATGCCAACGAAGTGCTCAAGGCCGGCCAGCAACTGGAGGTGATGCCACCCGCCGGCAGCTTCTACGTGCCGCTCGACCCGAACCGTCATGGCCACTACCTGGGCGTGGCCGCCGGCAGCGGCATCACGCCGATCCTGTCGATCATCACCAGTACCCTGGAGCGCGAGCCGAACAGCCGATTCACCCTGCTCTACGGCAATCGTTCCAGCTCTGGCGCGCTGTTTCGCGACAAGCTCGAAGACCTGAAGAACCGCTACCTGCAGCGCCTCAACCTGATCTTCGTGTTCAGCCGCGAACAGCAGGACATCGACCTCTACAACGGGCGCATCGACGCCGACAAATGCGGCCAGCTGTTCAGCCGCTGGATCGACGTCAAGTCGCTGGAGGCAGCCTTCATCTGCGGCCCCCAGGCGATGACCGAAACCGTGCGCGACCAGCTCGCGGCCAACGGCATGTCGGCTGAACGCATCCACTTCGAACTGTTCGCCGCAGCCGGCAGCGCGCAGCGTCGTGAAGCCCGCGAAGCCGCACGTGAGCTGGACTCGGCCGTCAGCCAGGTCACCGTGATCAGCGACGGCCGCGCCCTCGCCTTCGACCTGCCGCGCAACACCCAGAGCGTGCTCGATGCGGGCAACGCCACCGGCGCCGAACTGCCCTATTCGTGCAAGGCCGGCGTGTGCTCGACCTGCAAGTGCAAGGTCATCGAGGGCGAAGTGGAAATGGACAGCAACCACGCCCTGGAAGACTACGAAGTGGCGGCCGGCTACGTGCTGTCCTGCCAGGCCTTCCCGATCAGCGACAAGGTGGTACTCGATTTCGACCAGATCTGAGCGCAGCTAACGCGCTTTCGGTGGGCCGCTCGCCCCCTTACACCCGCAACGCCCCGGCAATACCGTCTCGACAATCACAATAAAGAGAGCGCAGCCATGACCCCGCACGACCTCGAGCACCTACGGCAACACCCCGACTTCATCCAGCTGGTGCGGCGCAAGCAGCGCCTGACCTGGACCCTGACCCTGTGCATGCTGGCGATCTATTTCGGCTTCGTGTTGGTCATGGCCTTCGCTCCGCACCTGCTCGCTCAGCCCATTGGCAACGGAGTGACCAGCGTCGGCATCGCGGTGGTGGCGGCGGTGATCGTGCTGTCCTTCGTGCTCACCGCCATCTACGTACGCCACACCAACAAGGTGATCGACCCGCTGGCGGCGAAACTGATGCAGGAGCCCCGTCCATGAGAACGGCTCCCCTGCTCCTCCTCGCTGCCGGCCTGCTGGCCAGCGCTGGCGTGTTCGCCGCGGATGCCGCCGCGCGGCCACTCAACTGGCACGCCATCGGCATGTTCCTGGTGTTCGTCGCCTTCACCCTCGGCATCACCCGCTGGGCCGCCACCCGCACCCGCTCGGCCAGCGACTTCTACACCGCCGGTGGCGGTATCAGTGGCTTGCAGAACGGCCTGGCCATCGCCGGCGACATGATCAGCGCCGCGTCCTTCCTCGGTATCTCGGCGATGATCTTCCTGGCTGGCTTCGATGGCCTGCTGTACTCCCTGGGCATCGTCGCGGCCTGGCCGATCATCCTGTTCCTGATCGCCGAACGTCTGCGCAACCTGGGTAAGTACACCTTTGCCGACGTGGTCTCCTATCGCCTGGAGCAGACGCCGATCCGCATCACGGCGGCCCTGGGCACGCTGATCGTGGCACTGATGTACCTGATGGCGCAGATGGTCGGCGCCGGCAAGCTGATCGAGCTGCTGTTCGGCATCAGCTACGTGCAATCGGTGATGCTGGTCGGCGTGCTGATCGTCTGCTACGTCACTTTCGGCGGCATGCTCGCCACCACCTGGGTGCAGATCATCAAGGCGGTGATGCTGCTCTCCGGCGCCACCTTCATGGCCTACATGGTTCTGCGTCACTTCAACTTCAGCCTCGAGGCGATGTTCGCAGGCGCCGCTGCCGTGCATGCCAAGGGCACCGCGATCATGGCGCCGGGCGGGTTGCTGGCCGACCCCATCGACACCCTCTCACTGGCCGTCGGCATGCTGTTCGGCACCGCCGGCCTGCCGCACATCCTCATGCGTTTCTTCACCGTGAAAGACGCCCGCGAAGCGCGCAAGAGCGTGCTCTATGCCACCGGTTTCATCGGCTACTTCTACCTGCTGCTGATCGCCATCGGCTTCGGCGCCATCGTCATGGTCGGCACCGACCCGGCGTTCCGCGACGCCGCCGGCGCCATCATCGGTGGTGGCAACATGGTCGCCGTGCACCTGTCCCACGCCGTGGGCGGCAGCCTGTTCCTCGGTTTCATCTCGGCCGTGGCCTTCGCCACCATCCTCGCCGTGGTGGCAGGCCTGGCACTGTCCGGCGCCTCGGCGGTGGCCCATGACCTTTACGCCTGCGTGATTCGCAAGGGCAAGGCCACCGAGAAGGAAGAAATGCGCATGTCGCGTATCGCCACCCTGGTGATCGGCGTGCTGGCGGTGGTTCTCGGCATCCTCTTCGAGTCGCAGAACATCGCGTTCCTCTCCGGCCTGGTGCTGGCCATCGCCGCCTCGGTCAACTTCCCGGTGCTGATCCTTTCCATGTTCTGGAAAGGCCTGACCACCCGCGGCGCCGTGGCCGGCAGCCTGATCGGCCTGGTTTCGGCCGTGGCGCTGCTGGTGCTCAGCCCGGTGGTCTGGGTCAAGGTACTGAACAACCAGAGCGCGCTGTTCCCCTGGTCCAATCCGGCGCTGTTCTCCATGACCCTGGCATTCCTTGGCGCCTGGGCGTTCTCGGTGACCGACCGCTCGGCGCGCGGCGCCAGCGAACGCGGCCGCTACCTGGCCCAGTTCATCCGCTCCATGACCGGTCTCGGCGCAGCTGCCGCCAGCCGCCACTGATCCACACGGAACCACAACAATGAACAATATCCGTATCCAGGCCTCGCTGATGTCCGCCCTCGGCCTTTGCCTCGGCAGCTACGCCAGCGCCGCCTTCCTCGAAGACAGCAAGGCCAGCCTCGAGGCGCGCAACGTCTACCTGAACCGCGACTTCCGCCAGAGCGGTGCGCCCCAGGCCAAGACGGAGGAATGGGCCCAGGGCTTCACCGCACGGGTCGCATCAGGATTCACCGAAGGCACGCTGGGCGTGGGCCTCGACGCCATGGCCCAGCTCGGCGTGAAGCTGGACAGCAGCGCCGACCGCCGCGGCAGCGGCTTGCTGCCGTTCGACCCGGCAAGCGGTGAGCCCGTGGACGACTACAGCGAACTGGGGCTGACCGCCAAGCTGCGCGCCTTCGACAACGTAGTGCGCCTCGGCACCCTGCAACCCCTGCTGCCGGTGGTCACCTACAATGACACGCGGCTGTTGTCCTCGAGCTTCCAGGGCGGCCTGCTGACCTCCACGGCCATCGACGGGCTCACCTTCAACGGCGGCCGCCTGACCCGCGCCAACCTGCGCGATTCGTCGAGCCGCGACGACATCGGCTATGCAGGCGCCAGCAGCGATGCCTTCGACTTCGCCGGCGCCAGCTACGCCTTCACCCCGCAACTGACGGCCAGCTACTACTACGGCCGGCTGGAAGACATCTATCGCCAGCAATTTTTCGGCCTGGTGCACGACCAGACCCTCGGCGGCGGCTTCGCCCTGCGCAGCGATATCCGCTATTTCGACAGCCGCGGCCACGGCCAGGAGCGCGCCGGGGGCATCGACAACCGCAACTTCAACGGCATGCTCAGCATCAGCCATGGCGGGCACCGCGTCGGCGCGGGCTGGCAACGCATGTCGGGCGACAGCGCCTTCCCCTTCCTCAACGGCGGCGATCCCTACTCGGTGAACCTGGTGACCTTCAACACTTTCACCCGCGCCGGCACCGACGCCTGGCAACTGCGCTACGACTATGACTTCGCGGCCCTCGGCATTCCCGGGCTGAGCTTCATGACCCGCTACGTCGATGGACGCAACGCGACGACCGCCAGCGGCGATGACGGCGAAGAATGGGAACGCGATACCGACCTCGCCTACGTGGTGCAGAGCGGCCGGCTCAAGGGCATGAGCCTGCGCTGGCGCAACGTCACCTTTCGCTCGGGCGGCGGCCTGAGCACCGATCTCGACGAGAACCGCCTGATCCTCGGCTACACCCTGGCGCTCTGGTAGGGCGCCCCTGTTTCGTGCCGGTGCCCGTCGCCGGCCTCCATCTCCAGAGGAGAACACCTGATGAGTAACGTCCCCACGCTGCAGAGCTTCATCGGCGGCCACTGGATCGGCCAGCACGGCGCCAGCGCCCTGCGCAGCGCGATCAACGGCCAGACCCTGTTCCGCACCCACGAGGAGTCCATCGACTTCGCCGAAGCCCTCGCCCATGCCCGCCAGCAGGGGCTCAAGGAGCTGCTGGCGCTGGACTTCCAACAACGCGCATCGCGCCTGCGCGAGCTGGGCAAGTACCTGCTCGAACGCAAGGAACAACTCTACGCCCTGTCCCACCACAGCGGCGCGACCCGGGGCGACGGCTGGGTCGACATCGAAGGCGGCGCCGGCACCCTGTTCGCCTACGCCAGCCTGGGTCGCCGCGAACTGCCGTCCGGCAACCTGGTACACGAAGGCCCGGCCATGCCGCTGGGCAAGCTCGGCACCTTCGTCGGCAGCCATATCCTGGTGCCGCGCGGCGGCGTCGCGGTGCATATCAATGCGTTCAACTTCCCGATCTGGGGCATGCTGGAAAAATTCGCGCCGAGCTTCCTCGCCGGCATGCCGTGCATCGTCAAGCCGGCCACCGCCACCAGCTACCTGAGCGAGGCCGCCGTACGCCTGATGCACGAGTCCGGCCTGCTGCCGGCCGGCAGCCTGCAATTGATCGTCGGCAGCACCGGCGATTTGCTCGACCGCCTGCAAGGCCAGGACGTGGTGACCTTCACCGGCTCCGCCGACACCGCCGCCAAGCTGCGGGTCAACGCCAACCTTATCCGTAACTCGGTGCCGTTCAACGCCGAGGCGGACTCGCTGAACTGTGCCATCCTCGCCCCGGAAGTCACCCCGGACGATCCCGAGTTCGACCTGTTCGTCAAGGAAGTCGCCCGCGAAATGACGGTCAAGGCCGGGCAGAAATGCACCGCCATCCGCCGTGCCATCGTGCCGGCCAGGCATGCCGATGCCGTGGCGGAAAAACTGCGCGAACGCCTGCGCAAAGTCGTCGCCGGCGACCCTTCCGTGGAAGGCGTGAAGATGGGCGCCCTCGCCTCTCATGCACAACAGGCCGACGTCGCCGAGCGCGTCGAAGCCTTGCTGGCCAACAGCGAATTGCTGCTCGGTGCCCGTGACGGTTTCAGCCCACGCGGCGACGGTGTGGCCGAGGGGGCGTTCTTCGCCCCGACCCTGCTGCGCAGCCGCGATCCACACGCCGAAGGCGGCGCCCACGACATCGAAGCCTTCGGCCCGGTGACCACGCTGATGAGCTACGACGATATCGACGAAGCCATCGCCCTGGCCGCCCGCGGCAAAGGCAGCCTGGTCGCCAGCTTGATCACCAAGGACCCGCAGGTCGCAGCCCGCGTGGTGCCCGCTGCCGCCGCGCTGCACGGTCGCCTGCACATCCTCGACCGCGAATCCGCTGGGGAATCCACTGGCCACGGTTCGCCTCTGCCGCAACTCAAGCACGGCGGCCCTGGTCGGGCCGGGGGCGGCGAAGAGCTGGGCGGCCTGCGCGCGGTCAAGCACTACCTGCAACGCGCAGCGGTGCAAGGCTCGCCCAGCATGCTGATGGCGGTCACCGGCGAATACGTGCGCGGCGCCCAGGTGTACGAGACTGAAGTACATCCGTTCCGGCGCCACTTCGAAGACCTGCAGATCGGCGAGTCGCTGCTGACCCATCGGCGTACCGTTACCGAAGCCGATCTGGTCAACTTCGGCTGCCTCTCGGGCGACCATTTCTACATGCACTTCGACGAGATCGCCGCCCGTGAATCGCAGTTCGGCAAGCGCATCGCCCACGGCTATTTCGTGCTGTCGGCGGCCGCCGGCCTGTTCGTCTCCCCGGGGGCCGGCCCGGTGCTGGCCAACTACGGCCTGGACAGCCTGCGCTTCATCAACCCGGTGGGCATCGGCGACACTATCCAGGCGCGCCTGACCTGCAAGCGCAAGATCGACCAGGGCAAGCTCAGCCCGAAGGACGAACCCCAGGGCGTGGTCGCCTGGGACGTGGAGGTCACCAACCAGAACGGCGAACTGGTGGCCAGCTACGACATCCTCACCCTGGTGCTCAAACGCCAGGCCTGACCGGCCGGCCTTGCCGTCACGACTCGCCGATGCTTGCGCAACGGCGCTGCGGCCATGACCTCAGGGGTAACTGAAACGCTGCACCAGCGTCAGCTCGCCCGGTGTACGCATCGGCACGAGGAAACTCTGCTGCTTTTCGTTGACCGTGCCTTCTTCGCTGATCACGGTGATCTGCCCGGTGGTGAGAACCTGCTGGGCAGTGCTCTCGCCGTCTTCGTCGTAGCCGTAACCACCACCGTAGTAATTCACGTACACCAGGTACTGGCCCTTGAGCGGTGTCGCGGTGGCGATCATCTCCGGGCCGTAGCCGGTGGTCACGTCCACATCCAGGGCTGCGCCGTTGGCCAGGGAACGGTCGCCGTACCAGACGTGGCCACCATCGGGTGTCACCAGGTGCAGGTCGAGGTCGGTGTTGTCGCTGTCCCAGGACAGCACCACCCGCAAGCGCGCCGGGGTTTCGCCGCTGCCGCGGTTGTAGAACTGCACACGGCGGCGCTGAGCGCCATCGGGGCTGCGCACCTCGACGTTGTTGCTGCCCTCGGAGAACACGAAGGGACGATCGAAGCTGCCATCTTCGGCGATCTTCAGCGGCATGCTGACCCCGTTGACGACCAGTCGGCCGGGTGTCTTGCCATCTTTCCCCAGCGTGCTGATCGCGCCCTTGATACGGGCGGTATCGGCCTGATTGGCGGCGCTGTTGACGCTTGATGCCGGGTAGTTGACCTGCTGCCTGAACTGCGCGCCATCGGCGCCGCCCTCGCGCCAACCGCCGCTTGGTGCGTCGATTTGTACGTCGGCCAGCAGCGACGGCGAGAGCAGAGCCAGACACAACGAAACGAACAGCGGATTCATCGGAGCCATGATGTCATTCCAGTAACAGGGTGCGGGCGAGACTTTCTACATAGGCCTCGTCCTGTCCATTGGGGTGGGCGGCGAACGCCAGGTGCAGGTATTCGTGGGTCAGATCGAGGCGATCCTGCAGGGAAAAGAAGCCGCGCACGTAGATGCGCTGCCGTTCGCGATCCACCGAAGGCCGGCCGGAGGCCAGCTGGCAGACGGCGAACTGCTGGATTTCCTCGTAACCGGGCTCGCCGTCCAGTCGTTGTCGCCAGTCGCGACGCTGCTTGCGCAGCCACTGTTCGGCGGCAGTAATCGGTTGGCAAGCGGCTACCGGTTCGTCCCAGCGGCTCAGCGTGGCGCGAGGAAAGGCGCGGGCCAGGATGGCGTCATAACGCAGGCCGCTGCCAGCCTGCTCGACGGCTTGCGTCCAGGCCAGGCGATCAGGCCCGGGTTGGGTCGTGTGATAGGTCACAGGCGTGCCGGCCAGCACCAGGTCGGCCGTCCACGCGGCGATATCCCGTGCGCCCTGACTGGCCGGGCGCGGCGCCACCCGCTGGTTGGCGCTGCTGTCATCGATGCTCAGGCATTCACCGCGGCGCCCGGCGCTCTGCAGCAGGTAGGTACGGACAGCGATGGCCAATGCCTTGGCGGCTTCGGCGGGCTGCGCCGAGGCTTCGCGATCCAGCACGCGGGCCACATAGTCCTCGCGATCCAGATGGGCAGTGAGCTGCAACCCTTCGCTGCTTCGCTCAAGGAACAGCTCGCCGTGGCTTTCGATAGGCAAGCGGTTGCCGTTAATGAACTCGACCTCGTAACGTCCGTTCAGCGCGCCTGGCTCCACTGCCGCGTCGTTACCCTCACGGCGTATCTGGCGCACAGGATAGCGGGCGAACAGGCGCACCTCGACGCAGCTGCCGGCCTCGCGCGGCCACGCTGTTGGCAGCACCTGGCCGAGCGCCTCGGCATGGCGCTTGAGCACCATGCTGCTGGTGCCCGAGCCACCCGCCCAGACTGGCGTGCCATCGGCCAGCCAGCCGGCAAAACCGCCCTGCCGCGCCTGGGGATCGCCATCGGCCAGCCAGCTCCAGGTTTTTACCCGCAGCCGGCTGCCCAGGGCGCTGATGGTCGAGCCGTCGCCGCCCAGCACCACGTCCAGCAGCACCTTGCGCGCATCGGCCTGGGCCGGCAATTGCCCGAGTTGCGTCAACAATTGCTGAACCGAAACGCGGGTATCCGCTGCCAGGCGCTGGCGCTCGCTGATCCAGCTCGGCGCCTTTCGAGCCTGCCAGTAGCGCGACCAGTCATCTTCGGCCAGTTGCAGATTCTGCTGCTCGAAATACAGGCCGCAGGATTTGACCAGCGCCTGATCCCGGTCGATGCGCCCGCCCGGGTTGCAGCAATAGACCTCTTCCTTGTCCTGCCCACGGCACTGATAGCCGTTATCCGGCTGCTTGGTGTCGACCAGATAGGCATAGACGAACAGCTTCCACAGGCTGCCCAGTGGCGCCTGCAGGTTCTCGGACAAGGGTTCGCGGCTGAGCAGCCGCTGCCCGTCCAAACGCAGCAGCTCGCTGCCATCGGCCCGCTGCCAGGCCAGCGACAGCGGCGCCTGGCCGGCCATTGCCAAACCACCAAGGGCGGTCAGCAGGGCCAGCGAAGCTAGCAAGCCGTACTTATTCAACGGTTACCTTCTGCAGCGCGGGTTCAGCCTCCAGCGCCTGCTGCCCGGGCGCATACAAGCGCACATAACGGGCTGGCGGCAACACGAACTCACCCTTCTGCGAAAAACGCACCAGATGGCGCAATACCAGTTCGCCCTGCAGGCTGTCCACCGGTACGGCGTAGCTCAGCTCGCCCGACTCGTTGCGCGCCTTTTCCAGCGCCGAGGCTTCATCGCCGCCCAGGCCACTGACCTGAATCCCCCAGGTGGTACGTTCCACATCGGCGCCCGGTGGCAGCGGCACTTCCAGCATGCCGTAGCGCAGGGTCTGCTCGGATTCGCTGCTCAGGGTCACTTCGTCCAGGTACAGGTCGGCACTGGAGATCTCGTCCTTGCCGACTTCCTCGGCGCGGAACTCGAACGCCTTGTCGCTCGGCACCAGGCGCAGCAGCCGCCGCTTCAAGGTCACCGGCACGTTGCTCGGCGCCGCCTGGGCGCTCTGGTAGTCGAGGCGCACGTCGCTTGGCTGATCCAGATCCCCGGCCAGCACCAGGGCCTGGGGCGGCTGAGCGCCGTTCCATTGCCAGTAGGTTTCTCCGCTCGCACCTTCCACGGCCTGCCAGTCGCCTTGCAGTACCAGCGCGGGCTGGGTACCACGCAGATCCAGCGACGGCTGCAGCCAGGTCAGCGCCAGGGCGCGTTCCAGGCCTGCCTGGGCAGGCGCCAGCTCGCCGAGCAGGCGCTGAGCCCGTTGGCGATCCGGGCCATCCAGATACAGACCGACGGCGTCGACGAAGGGTGACTGGCTCTCGGCGAGACGCCCTCGCGCAGCATCCATCTGCGCGAGCAGCTCTTGCGCTATCGGCACGCCAGCGCGCTGCGCCAGCTTGACGCCCAGCTCGCGAGCAATCGCCAGACCGAGCGCGGAATCCGGCGCAGCCATCACCAGGCTGTCACCCTCGCCAAGCACCACTTCCCCGCCTTCGCCTGCCGCGGCCAGGTCATACACCAGCCCTTCGAGCAGGGTTTTCACCGGCAAGCCCATGTCTCGGGAGAACGCGATGATCAGCGCGCGTTGCAGCAATGGCGTGTCCTGAGCGCGTTTGGCATACAGCTCCAGCAGGCGCTGCCAGTGCTCGGGCGGCAACGGGATCGCCAACGCACGGCTGGCGTGCCAGTCGGCGAAATAAGCGTAGGCGGTCAGGAAGGCGTCGCCATCGGCATCGCCGCCCCACCAGGTGAAGGTCGCTTCCGGCCCGGCCATCTGCACCAGGCGCAGGCGGCTGTTCTGCATGACCAGACGCAGGCGATCCTTGACCCGCGGCTCTCCCGCCGCCAGGGTCGGGTAAGCCAGGCTCAGTGGCAGTAGACGGCTGGCCGTCTGCTCGACACCGCCATAGGGGTAGGCGAGCAGGTCATCCAGGGCCGCACCGAACAGACCGGCCCCACTGTCCTCCCGGCGCACTTGCACCTGGCTGGCATCGGCAGGCAACTGCAACGCCGTGCTGCCCGGGAAAGCCGAAAGGCGCGTGCTGCGCACCTGCTGCCAGCCCGCAGCGACCGTGCGCAGATTCACGGCCAGCGCATCTGCCAGCTTGTCGCCCTGGCGCAGCTCGGCACTGAAGTCGCCGGCGGCGATCACCGCGTCCTCGACGGGCAGGTAGTTGATGCCCTTGGCCAGTACCACGTCACGGCGCTGTTGCTGCTCGCCATGACGGATCAGCAGTTCGGCCTTGGCGCCCTCTTCGCCCTGGTTGAAGGCGAACAGCCCCAGTGCCGGCTTGTCGCCGACCCGGAAGCGGCTCGGGCCGCTCCACTTCAGGTACAGCGGCTTCTCCGAGCGCACGAACTGACGCTTCTGACCGACCTGCCCGTCCGCGCTCACCGCACGGGCGGTGATACGCCAGCGGGTCAGCGAGTCGGGCATGCGGAAGCTGAACCGTGCCTTGCCGTGCGCATCGGTGACCAGATCCGGCTGCCAGGAAGCGGTGTCGACCTCTTCACGGCGTGGCCGCTCCAGTACCTTGACGCCCCGCTCGCTGCGGTTAGCGCGGCCCGGTGCACTGGGCATTCCCGGCAGGGCCAGGTCATAGCTGATGAACGACAGGCTGGCGCTGGTGCGCACGTTGTTGCGCCGTGGGTGGTAGAAGAACCGATCGATGCCCGGGGCGATCTCCGGCTGCAGGGCGTAGATCATCTCGTCCACCACGCTGACCGTCAGCCGCGTCGGCAGCGGCTTGCCTTCGAACAGGGTGCTCAGCTCGACGGTGACCAGCTCGCCCGGCTGCACCACGTCCTTGTCGGTCTTGATGGCGATGTCGATCTGCGGCGTGGCGACCTTGATACCGGCGTTCTGGAAGCTGTAATCGCCGCCACGGGTATAGAGCGCGGAGAAGGTGATGTTCGGCGAGAAATCATTGCCTACCGGGATCCGCGCACGGTACTGGGTGTCGGACAGGCGCTCGAGCTTGAGCCAGTCGCCGCCCCTGGAGAGCAGCGCAGTGGCCTCGACCTTGTCGCGCTCCAGGGTCAGCAGCGCATCGCTGACCGGCTCGGGGAAAGTGATCAGCGCCAGGGCTTCGTCGCCGGCCTGGTACTCGGCCTTGTCGAGCACGATCTCGATGGTGCCGGCGACGGATTTGACGCCCTCGCCACTGACCGAATGGCCGGTGGCGCCGAGGATCAGGCCGCTGCTGTCCTTGAGGGTGACGCTGTAGGTACCGGGGCGCTCGAAGTTCAGTTCGAAGCCCTTGGCGTCCGCCGCCAGCTCGCCGTTGCCGGTGCTCTGGTCTTCCAGGCGCACCCACTCGTAGCGGGCCGGTTTGCGCTCACTGACGCCCTCGCTCTGATAGGCGAAGTTCACCGCCTGGCCAGCCGAACTGAAGCGCTGCGGCGCGCTCAGGCGGTAGCGGGCGGCGCCGCGCTCGATGAGGATTTCCTTGCTGGTCTTGACCCGGTAGGCGGCGCCATCGCTGGCGAACACGCTGAGCAGGTAGCGGCTGGGCTTGTCGGCGGCCGGCAGGTCGAGCACGGCGCGGCCCTGGCTATCGGTACTCACTTCGCTGCTGGTCAGCTCGACCGGGAACTGGCCGAGGTACTGCAGCTCGTTGTCGACCATCGACAGCTGCTGGGCGCGCAGGCTCAACTGCACCTTGGCATCCACCACCGGTTTGCCATCCGGGTAGAGCAGCACCAGAGCCCCCTTGACCGGCTCACCGGTGCGCACGTCCGGCTTGTCCAGGTCCAGCGACACTTCGAAGTGCGGCTTGATGTACTCGGCCACCCGGAAGGCGCTGCTGTACTGCTGGTCGCGGTAGGCGAAGCGCAGTTCGTAGCCGCCGGCCACGGCGTTGTCCGGCAGCTGGAAGCGGCCCTGGCCGCCACGGGCGCTGTCGAAATCCAGCTTCTGGGTCTGCAGCACGGTGCCGTTGGCGTCCAGCACGCTGAGGCTGATCGGCGCGGTGCCGGCGGCCACCGAGTCGCGGGCGTTCTTGAACTCACGACCGACGATCTTCACCTCGACCCAGTCACCGGGGCGGTACAGCGGGCGGTCGGTGAAAGCGTACAGCTTGGTGTCGTAGATTTCGCTGTCGTAGTAGAAGTTTTCGGAGACGAACACACCGCCCTGGGCGTCCTCGCCGATCACGTAGGAACGCTCCGGGCTGGCATGGCCGAGGCGCAGCAGGCCTTGTGCGTCGGTCTTGCCGCTGGTCATCACGCCCAGGCCATCGCTCCACAGCAGCTTGGCATCGGCCACTGGCGTGCCCTGGTGCTTGTCGGCCGTCCACACCAGCAGCTCGCCACCGGCGATCTTGCTCACCGCCACGGTGTTGGAAACGAACACCACGGTGGTGGCGCGGTACTTGCCGATGATCGCCTCGGCCAGGTACAGGCCCGGCTCCAGTTTGCCCAGCGGCACGTAGACGTTACCTGGCGCGACACTGACGAAGTTGCTCGACGAGCCGGACAGGTCGACACCCGCCGGCGGTTCGATGGGCTTGGCTTCCCACAACGGATAGCGGAACTCGGCCACCAGCGGCAGCCCCTTCATCGGCGCGAACTGCACCTGCGGGGTGTACTCGGTGGGGGCCGCGATGGCGCTGCCCATCTTCAGCTCAGGCGCTTCCTCGGTGACCTGCTTGCGCGACTCGTAGGAGAAGGCACGCTGCATCACCCGGCGAGACTTGCGGTACCAGTTGTCCCACAGGTAGGACAGGGTATTGGACAGCCCTTCCCCCTTGAACTGGCCCTCGGCGACCACGCGGTGCAGGTTCTTCTGGCGCTTGAGAAACTCCAGCGGCTGCTCGATGCGATACAGGCGCATGTCCACCCCGCCGTAGCCTTCCATGCGATAGCGGCGGTAATCACGGCCTGGCGCCTCGAGGCGTACCGTGGCCACTTCGTCAGCGGCGAAGCTTGAGTCGGCGAGCAGGAAGAACGACTCGCCGGACAGCGGCGTGTAGTTGCCCGCCGGCACCTCGTCTTCGGCCTGGACGGCGAACGGCAGAATTGCGCACAACGCCAGGCAAAGGAGGCGGCTTATCGCGCGAGGAAATTCAGCCGATAGATGCCGATAAAGTTGGGGTTGGCGTCGTCGGGTATCCATCGGGTGTCCTTCCATGTCATGAGTTGTTGCAGGCTGACGGCACGCATGCCGTTATCCGTGGGAGTGGTGGTGCCGGTGTGGTAAACGATGTCGCGGCCCATCCAGATCATCAGGTGCTGGTCATCGCCCTGATCGAAGAACATCAGGTCGCCGGGGCGGGCCTGGTTCAGATCGCGGCCGACCCACTGGCTGTTGAACTGGATCATCTTGATCGCATTGACGTAGGGGCCCTGCTTGCCGCCGCCCTGCTGCCAGTTCTGCGCCAGACGGCGCTGGGCGTCGTCCAGTTCCAGCTCCGGCGGCAGGTAGCGATTGGACAGGCCATTGGCGTGCAGCCACTTGGCGTCATGCACTTTCAGCGCTTCGTTGGCAGCGAAGCGCACCAGGCCAACACAGTCCTGCTGGTGCCAGCGCGGGCTCGGTCCCTGGCGCAGCTGTTCCTGGGCGATACGCACGAACCAGGCACGGAATATCTGCGACTGCTCGGGGTTCAGGCCGGGCACCGACTCTGGCGTTGGCTCGGCGCGGGCGCAGAGGCTCAACGCCAGGAGCATGGCGAACAGGCCAGCAAGAATGGGTTTCAAAGAGCGCGCCATTCCAGGGGCACCCATTTCCAATCGTCATCGGCTTCGGTGTCTTTCGGCAGCGTCAGCGCGAACTGGCCATAACCGCCCATGGCACGCAGCTTGGGCAGCAGATGCGTGTCGGCGGCGTTGCGGAATACCGGCTCGTAGTTGGCCGGCAGGCTGTCCAGGGTTTCCTGTTCGAGCAGGCGCGACAGCCCCTCGGGTGCCAGATAGCCGGGCACCAGGCCATCGGCGGGCAGCACCTCGGCAAGCGGCGGGAAGCGTTTGCCGAGCGTATCGAGCGCCTTGTCCACCAACCGGTCATCCAGGGAGAACAGCAGCGTCTGCCCCTGACGCGCCAGGCTCACCCGGAAGAACCCCTGGGAAACCAGCGCATCGGGCATTGCACTCTGCTCGGCCGGGTACTGGCCGAAATTGGAACCCACCTCGCGGCGCCAGGTATGGCCATCGGCAGTGCTCTGGCTTTCCACCGGGAAGCGGCCGTTCTCGGCATTGGGCTCGAAGGCGCCGATCATGCCGTCGAACAGCCCGCCGATAGCCTGATCCAGCTCAGGCGTGGCGGCTTCGTCGAGATGGGCGACCAGCAACGGCGAGTGCAGCCGCGAGTCGGCGTACCAGCACAGGCCGGCGACGTTGCCCAGGCGCTTGCGCAGGTCTTCGCTGGCTTGCTCGCTGGCGCCGACCTTGGCCAGCAGTTTCTCGGCACTGCCCGGCGCCACGGGCACCGCCACACAGGCGCTGGCGCCCATCGGCATGGCTTTCCAGATCGGCGTGAAATCCAGGCGCGGCTGGTCATCGACTTCGTTCAGGGCCAGGAAGCTGCTCCAGCCGCCCTCGCCTTTTTCGAAACGCAAACCGGCGAAGGCCGGGAAGAAGCGCTGGTAGCCGAGGGCGACATACTCGCCACTCAGGGAAATGCGCTGCTGCTCCTGCTCACGGGCCTTGAGGCCGAAGCGCTTGGCAAACGGGTTGTCGCCGTCGAGCAGGGACTCCACCGACTCCACGGCTTGGCGGCCGAGCTTGTCGTCCTCGCCAAACAGCATGCCAGGTGAAGACAGCACCAACAGCTTGTCGCCATGGCTGGCCAGCAGCAGGGCACGGTCGCCCAGATAGTTGAGACGATACAGCTGCACGCTGCTGCCATCGACGCGCAGCTCGCCAGCCTGCTTCAGCTGGCTGTCGTCCAGGGCGACATGGGCCAGCGGCTCCAGCACCTTGGCCAGACCGCCGCGCTGCATGACCATCAGGAAATGCTTGAGCTTGCCATCGGCGCCCTTCCACAGAGCGACGTCGGCGGGCTGGTCGAGCAGCTCGTCGAGCAGGTTGTCACGCAGCTTCAGGTCGCGTTCGTAGATGATCCGCCGCAGGCTGCCAACCAGCCCGAGGCGGTCGGCGTTGTGCTCGTAGTAGAAGACGAAGTCTTCGGTGAGGGTGTCGCGCAGCAGCGGCACCGCCAGCAGATCCTTGGGCAGACGGCTGAGCGAGGCACTCTCGATCAGCGCATCGGGGTGCTGCAGATTCAGGCCCAGGGCGCTGCGTTCACCCAGCTCGCGGGAATCCTGGCCGCAGGCGGCAAGCAGCACAGCCAGCGCCAGTGTGGAGGCGCGCTGCAAGTGGGCGGTGATCATCCGGTTCATAAAAAGTCCCAGTTCATCCGAGCATCGGGTTCAATAATTGAAAGATTTGACGAAAAGCAGCTCGCCAATGGCGCGTAGCGGCACCAGGAACGTCTCGCGCTTTTCGTTGACGGTGTTCTCGTTGAAGACCAGGTTGATCTGCGCAGTGATGATCTCGTTCTGGTTGCTGCCAGCCTCGAAGTTGTAACCACCGCTGCCCAGGTTGCCCCAATAGTTCACGTAGATCAGATAGGTGCCCTGCAGCGGCGCGGTCATGGTGAACATTTCCGGGCCGGGGCCATCGACGCTGTCGACATCCAGGCCACCGCCATTGCTCAGCACCGGCCGACTCCAGAAGGCGTGCTGACCATCCGGGGTGACCACGTGCAGGTCAAGCTCGGCCTTGGGATCGTCCCAGCCCAGTACGATACGCATGCGCGCCGGCGTGCGCAGGTCGTTGGCTTCATAGAACTGAATGCGCCCCCGCGACTGCCCCTCGCCTGCCACCAGCTCGACGCTGTTGGAGCCGGCACCGAAGGCATAGGGCCGGGCGAAACGACCCTGCTCGTCGGTATACAGCGGCAGTGGGTTGCCATTGACCACCAGCCGATGGGGCGGGCGCAACTGGCCGATGTTCTGCAGAGTCCCCTCGATCAGGCTGCGGCCACGCTGGGCGCCACGGTCGATGGGTGGCGTCGGGTAAGCGACGCGGGCCTGCGTGTCGGCGTCATTGAGACCGTGGTAACGCCAGCCACCGCTGGGGCCTTGCAGGGATACGGAGGGCTCGGCCAGGCTCACGGCAGGCACCAGGGCGACGCACAGCAGCGGCAGGCGACGCGCCAGCCAGGCACAGGCCCGAACGAGCCGAAACGACCTTCGTCGCGAAGAGGGACGAACCACTGCACTGCACTCCTTGTGCCGGCTCAGGCTGCACAGCCTGGCATCCGCACGTTACGTCACAGGTGATAGCGCTTCATGGACGATCCGCCGCCAAGAGGCTGTCACATGAAGTTACACGCCAGCCGACGATGCTAACCAGTTACCCCGCAACTAACAATCGTGGAGCGTGCGAATAGGCACTGGATCACAAGGGCGGGCTCGATGAAGGGCGGGAGTGGGCTGGCGATGCGAACATCTGGCGCGCTGAATCCACCCCGGCAGCACGCGCCTTGCGCAGGGTGGATGACGCTCTTTTCATCCGCCATCGCTACCGTGAAAGGGTGACCGATTCGGGTCGTGCAGGTCAGGCGCCTTCTACCCGACTGGTTCGGATTGCCGATGTGAACATGCCATTGGCGGGCTGAAGCGGACGCTATCGATGCGCTAGATCCATCCTGCCCACTGCAACAGCAGCAAACCGACGTTGGTGGTGACCACCGCTGCCAGGGTGGTGATCACGATGATCGCGGCGGCCAGTTGGTAGTTGCCGTTCACCGCCCGCGCCATGACGAAACTCGCCGCCGCCGTAGGGCTGGCGAAGTAGAGGAAGAGGATGGCCAGGTCGGCATCACGAAAACCGCAGGCCCAGGCCCCGAGCGTCGCGAACAGCGGCAGCCAGACCATCTTCATCATGCTCGACCCGAGCGCCACGCCGCTGCTTTCGCGCAGCGAGGTCAGCGACAGGGTACCGCCGATGCAGATCAGCGCCAGCGGCAGGGTCATCTGCGCGAAGTACTCGCCGGACACCAGCATCCAGTGCGGCAGCGGGATCTGCCAGTAGGCGAACGGGATGGCCGCCAGTACGCCGATGATCAGCGGGTTGCTGAAGATGCTCTTGCATAGCGTCCAGGGGTCGGCCTTCATGTTCGGGCTGTAGATCGCCAGGACGATGGCCGACAGCACGTTATAGCAGAGGATTACCACGCCACCGAGCACCGCCCCCACCGACAGGCCGTAGTCGCCGTACATGCTGGTGGCCAGCGCCAGGCCGACGATGCCGTTGTTACCTCGAAAGGCACCCTGGGTGTAGATGCCGCGGTCGGCCATCGGGCAGCGCCAGATGGCCCAGCCCCAGGCGACCACGAAGCTGACCAGGGTGGCGAGCACGAAGTAGCCGATCAGCCTGGGCTGCAGCGCCGCATTGAGGTCCGCGCCGATGATGCTGAGAAACAGCAGGGTCGGCATGGTGCCGCGGAACACCAGGGACGACGCGGTGCCGATGAAGTCATCGTCGATCCAGCGCAGCCGCTTGAGCGCCACGCCGAGAAACAGCATGGAAAAGACCGGCGCGGTAATGCCGAGGGTTTGCTGAAGCACGGCGAGCATGGGTGTCCAGGGAGCAGGAAGGTGGCACGACAACGTGCCTGAAACCCAGGCACGTTGATAGCGTGCTAATGATAGTCGTAAAGGCAGCGGCAAGCTTCAAGCTTTGAAACGCAAGAAACGGCCCATGGTTGCCAGGGGCAGACGAGCGGCATTGCGACGCTGCCCTGACCGAGAAAAGCGCATGCCCACCAGCGTCGCTCAGCCAGCGAACTTTCTTTTACTTGCAGCCTGAGGCTTGAGGCCGCGTTATCGGCGAACCGGTCGCTTCTGCAGCTTGCGCTGCAGGGTCCGGCGATGCATGCCGAGGGCACGGGCAGTGGCCGAGATGTTGCCTTCGTGCTCGGCCAGCACGCGCTGGATGTGCTCCCACTGCAGGCGGTCCACCGACATCGGGTTCTCCGGCACCAGGGTGTCGAGGTCGGCATGCTGGGTCAGCAGCGCGGCGAGCACGTCGTCGGCATCCGCCGGTTTGCACAGGTAGTTGCAGGCGCCGCGCTTGATGGCCTCCACCGCGGTGGCGATGCTCGAATAGCCGGTGAGGATCACCACGCGCATTTCGGCATCCAGCTCCAGCAGCTTGGGCAGCAGCACCAGGCCCGAGTCGCCTTCCATCTTCAGGTCGAGCACGGCGTAATCCGGCACGTCCTGGCTGGCCAGCGCCAGGCCTTCCTCGGCAGAGGCGGCGGTCGAGACGCGCAGTCCACGGCTGCTCATGGCCCGCGCCATCACCCGGGTGAAGGTGGGATCGTCATCGACCAGCAGCAGATGGGGTTGTTCTTCACTTTCCAGCAGCGCTTCGTCACTCATCACATCACTCCTTAACTCAGGCCCGAACGTAAGCCCTTGGCAGCTTGAGCTCGGTGAGCGTGCCGCCTTCTTCATGGTTATACAGCTTCACCGTGCCACCGGCACGGGTCACGCTGGCCTGGCTGAGGAACAGCCCGAGGCCGAACCCCTTGCCCTTGCCTTTGGTGGTGAAGAACGGCCGCCCCAGTTGCTCGGCAATCGCCAAGGGTACACCCGCGCCGTAGTCCCGTATGCTCAGGCGTACCCACTGGTGATCCCAGTCCAGGCAGATTTCCAGGTTCTCCGGGCAGGCATCGGCGGCATTGTTGAGCAGGTTGAGCAGCGCCTGGCTGAGGTCCGCCGGCGGCATCAACGGCGGCGGCTTGCCAACCCCCAGGCACTCGTAACGATAGCTGGCTTCGGGGCGCATCAGGTGCCAGCGATTCAGGGTGCTCTCCAGCCAGGCCACCGAGGACATCTCCACCACCGCCTGACGGCGATCCGCTTCGGCGGCGCGCACCAGTTGCTGGAGGGTTTCCTTGCACAGCTTGACCTGCTCCTGAAGCAGCGCCAGGTCTTCCTGCAGCAGCGGGTTCTGGTGCTCGCGGCGCAGTTCCTTGATCAGCACGCTCATGGTCGCCAGGGGCGTACCCAGCTCGTGGGCGGCCCCGGCGGCCTGGGTGGCCACGGCCAGCAACTGCTGATCGCGCATGCCCTCCTCACGGCGCTCGGCACGCAGTTTTTCCTGCTGGCGCAGTTCCTCGGCCATCTTGGCGACGAAGAAGGTGATCAGCCCCGCGGCCAGGGCGAAACTCAGCCACATGCCGTAGACCAGCAGGCTCTCCCGCGGCCCGACCGGCAGTTGCAGCGGGTGCGACCACACCAGCAACAGGGTGTAAGAGGCCAGCGCCATGCCGCCGAGGATCATGGTGAACAGCCAGGGCAGCGTCGCCGCGGCGATGGTCAGCGGCACCAGGTAATAGGAGACGAAGGGGTTGGCCGAGCCACCGGAGTAATACAGCAGCACGCTGTGGATGATCAGGTCGAATCCCAGGTGGATGCCGTACTCGGCCTCGGTCACCGGCCAGGGCCCGCGCAGGCGAACGGCCGTGAGCAGGCACAGCACCAGCGAAGCGCCCAGGGTGATGCTAAGTTGCATCCAGGGCAGCGGCAGCAGCTCGGACTTGTAGGCCAGACCGACCGAACCGGCCTGCGCCGCCAGCACGAGGAAGCGAATCAGGGTCAGGCGCCAGAGGTTCTGGCGACTGGCCGACAGCAGTTGTACGGGGGCGAGCATCGATACTCCTTTATGCTCGTGGGCAGGCCCGGCGAGTATAACCAAGCCCGTCGACGGCCTGATGCGGCAACGCGCCGCAGTCGTACGATGATTGTCGCCCCGCCGCCCGAGAAAAAATCACCTGCCGAAAACAGTGCCCTGGGAAGGGCGGATGTTTTTTCCGATGGCCTTGACCCGATTCCCCAGGCCGCCTCGTCTAACCTGATGAACACGGCTTTCATCCGTGCCCGTAATCGATAAGGAACCGCCATGCAGCCACTGTCCCGCCTCGCCACCGCCCTGGCCCTCACCACGACCGGCCTGCTCAGCATCACCGCCCAGGCCGACGAGCCACGCTACAACCAGGTCTCGCTGAGCACCCAGGTCAGTCACGAAGTGGCCCATGACCTGATGCAGGTCACCCTGTACACCGAAGCCCAGAACACCGATCCCGCCGCCCTCGCTGCAGAGATCACCCGCACCCTCAATGCCGGCCTGACCCAGGCCCGCGACGTGAAAGGCGTGAGCGTGTCCCAGGGCAGCCGCAACAGCTACCCGGTCTACGGTGAGAAGGGCGAGGACATCAGCGCCTGGCGCGAGCGCGCCGAGATCCGCCTGGAAAGCGCCGACTTCGCCACGCTTTCGACACTTACCGGCGACCTGCTCAAGACCCTGAAGATGGGCGGCATGAGCTTCAGCATCGCTGACGCGACGCGCAAGAAAGAGGAAGACGCGCTGATCAAGGACGCCGTCGCAGCCTTCAAGGAGCGCGCCCAGCTGACCACCGAAGCGCTGGGCGGCAAATCCTACAAGCTGGTCAGCCTGGGCCTCAACGGCGGCGGCTTCGCGCGCCCGCCCATGCGCCTGCAAGCCATGAAAGCCTCGTCGTTCTCCAGCGACAGCGTGGCACCGGAAGTGGAAGCGGGTACCAGCCAGGTGACCCTCAGCGCCGACGGCGTGATCGAAGTGCAGATGTAAGCCAAGCCCAACCCCCGCGCCGAGCCCGCTCGGCGAATCCCGTCATGGGGTTGCGACCAGCGTCGCACCCCCATTGCCATATCCCGACCGGTTTCGGCACATCCCGTGCATAGCGTGCAACAAGGTCTAGGGTTAAGGCAGGCCGGTCACGATCTGACACGCCCTGTTTTCCTGCAGCAGACCCCTCACGAAAAAACACAATAGACATGAGGTAACCATGCACAAGAACGCCTTCATCCAGGCTTTTGTCGCCGCCGGTCTGATCGCCAGCGCCCCGTTCGCCAGCGCCGCCAGCAACCTGGTGTTCTGCTCCGAAGGCAGCCCGGCCGGCTTCGACCCCGGGCTCTACACCACCGGCACCGACTTCGACGCGGGTGCGGAAACCGTCTTCAACCGCCTGTCGCAGTTCGAGCGCGGCGGTACCGCCGTGGTCCCGGGCCTGGCGGAAAAGTGGGACATCAGCGAAGACGGCCTCACCTATACCTTCCACCTGCGCGAGGGGGTGAAATTCCACACCACCGAGTACTTCAAGCCGAGCCGCGCGTTCAACGCCGACGACGTGCTGTTCACCTTCAACCGCATGCTCAGCCGGGAGCATCCATTCCGCAAGGCATACCCCACCGAGTTCCCCTACTTCACCGACATGGGCATGGACAAGAACATCGCCAAACTCGAGAAGGTCGACGCGCACACCGTGCGCTTCACCCTGAGCGCCGTCGATGCGGCCTTCATCCAGAACATGGCCATGAGTTTCGCGTCGATCCACTCCGCCGAGTACGCCGACCAGTTGCTCAAGGCCGGCAAGGCCTCGGACATCAACCAGAAGCCCATCGGCACCGGCCCGTTCGTGTTCAGCCGTTACCAGAAGGACGCGCAGATCCGCTACAAGGGCAACAAGGAGTACTGGAAACCCGAAGACGTGAAGATCGACAACCTGATCTTCGCCATCAACACCGACCCGTCCGTACGCATGCAGAAGCTGCGCGCCGGCGAGTGCCACGTCAGCGTCTACCCACGGCCTGCCGACCTGGAAACCCTGAAGAAGGATGCCAAGCTGCAGATGCCCGACCAGGCCGGTTTCAACCTCGGCTACCTGGCCTACAACACCGAGCACAAGCCGTTCGACAAGCTCGAGGTGCGTCAGGCCATGGACATGGCGGTCAACAAGCAGGCGATCATCAATGCCGTGTACCAGGGCGCGGGCCAGGTGGCGGTGAACGGCATGCCGCCGACCCAGTGGTCCTACGACGACACCATCAAGGACAGCCCCTACGACCCGGAAAAGGCCAAGCAACTGCTCAAGGCCGCCGGCGTCGAGGAAGGCACCGAAATCACCCTGTGGGCCATGCCCGTGCAGCGCCCGTACAACCCCAACGCCAAACTGATGGCCGAGATGCTCCAGGCCGACTGGGCCAAGATCGGCATCAAGGCGCGCATCGTCAGCTACGAGTGGGGCGAGTACAACAAGCGCGCCAAGGCCGGCGAGCACGACGCCCTGCTGATCGGCTGGACCGGCGACAACGGTGACCCGGACAACTGGCTGAGCGTGCTGTACGGCTGCGACGCCATCGGCGGCAACAACTACAGCCGCCTGTGCAACAAGGAGTTCGACGGGCTGCTGAAAAAGGCCAAGGCGATCAACGACCGCGAAGCGCGCACGGTGCTCTACAAGCAGGCCCAGCAGCTGCTCAAGGCCGACGTGCAGAGCACCCCCATCGCCCACTCCACGGTGTACCAGCCGATGAGCACGCGGGTTAAGGACTTCAAGATCAGCCCCTTCGGCATCAACTCCTTCTACGGTGTGAGCATCGAGTAATCCAGCCCCTAAGGAAAACGCCCGGCCAATTGGCCGGGCGTTTCCGTTTCCAAGAGTGGGTTACGCACCCAGACCGAACGGGTCGTCCAGCGAATGGCTCGGCTGGGTAAACCAGCGCGGGCCGTTGGCGGTCATGTAGAAGTGATCCTCCAGGCGGATGCCGAACTCGCCGGGCACGCAGATCATCGGCTCGTTGCTGAAGCACATGCCCTCGGCCAGCGGGGTGTCGTCGCCACCGACCAGATACGGCCCCTCGTGGATGTCCAGGCCGATGCCGTGGCCAGTACGGTGCGACAGGCCTGGCAGCTCGTAGCCCGGGCCCAGCCCGGCGGCCTCCAGGCTGCGGCGCGCTGCGGCGTCCACCGATGAGCAAGGCGCACCCAGGATGGCGGCCTCGAACGCCGCTTGCTGGGCGGCCTTCTCCTGGTTCCAGAACGCGCGCTGGCGCGTGCTGGGCGTGCCGAACACGTAGCTGCGGGTGATGTCCGACAGGTAGCCGTGCACCTGGCAGCCGGTGTCGATCAGCACCATGTCACCGTCCTTCAGATACTGCGCATGCTTGACCCCGTGAGGAAACGCGCTCGCCGGCCCGAACAGCACGATGCAGAAGACCGAGCCCGGTGCACCGACCTTGCGATGAGCCTGACGGATGAACTCGGCCACCTCAAGGGTACTGATGCCCTCGTGGAGGATGCTCGCAGCGGCCTTGTGCACGTCCAGGGTCATGTCCTTGGCACGCTGCATCAAGGCGATTTCCGCCGCCGATTTATGCTGCCGACAGGCCGTGGTGATCAACCCGGCATCGACGAAACGATAACCGTCGGTCAGTTGGCGCAGGCCGTCGTACATGAAAAAAGGCAAGGAAGAACAAAGACCTACCCGAGGCTGCGCACCATCACTGGGCGAAATCACGAGGCGTTGCAGGCAACTGATCAGCAATCCGTAGGGACTCTCATGCTCTTCCCAGGTATTGATCACACCCGGCACGACCTGGAAGTCGAGCACGGTGCCTTCTTCGAAGGTCGGAGCCAGGTATTCGAGTACGCCGTCGGCAGGCAGAATCGCCCCTACCATGCGCTCGCTGGGGTTCCACTTCACACCGGTGAAGTACTGCAGATTGCTGCCTGCCGACACGAACAGCGCGGCGATACCTTGCTCGCGCATCAAGGATTGAGCACGTGCGATGCGGCCCCGGTACTCGTCTTCGCTGATCGGCGAGGTCCCGCCTGTCATATCCTGCAGGCGCGCCAAGGCCTGCTCCGGCGTGCTGCCGCCCACTCCCAGTGTCATCTGCGCATCCTCTTCTCAGGCCTGCAACGGGCATCGTCGGCCGGCCGTATACCGGGGCAAAATTTAAGTGCAACTTAAATTTTGGTCAAAGTCTTTTTTAGCAGCACTTAAAAAGCCTCTGACGTTCAAGCTGAAGTCCTTGTATCTCATGGGTATACTGCGGCGATTCGAACAGCGAGCCCCCTTCATGACCGCAGATCGCATCGGCGAACGCTTGCGCCGCTACCGGCGGGCCGCCGGCAAGACCCTCAATCAGGTAGCCGCCGATGCCGGCCTGACCGCGAGCTTCCTGTCCCAGGCGGAACGCAACCTCACCGGGGTGTCGCTGTCGTCCCTGGCGAGTATCGCCAAATCCCTGAACATCCCCCTCAACGCCCTGTTCGACCAGCCCGCCCAGGCGCAACCCGATTCCCACGTCAACGAGCGGGTGCGCTACACCGTGGGCGGCCAGTTGCTGGCCTACGAGCGGTTATCCAGTTCGTTTCCCGGCAACTCGATCAATGCCGTGAAGATGAACATCCCGGTGGGCTACCAGTCGGAACTGATCGCCCACGAAGGCGTGGAGTTCTCCTACGTACTGGCCGGGCAGATCGTCTACACCATCGAGGGCCGCGACTACCCGCTCGGGCCGGGCGATTCGGTGCACTTCGATGCCGGCAAGCTGCATCGCCTGGCCAATGCCACGGATGCCCCCGCCGAGGTGCTGACCATGACCACCATGGCCCTGTTCGACGATCGCCCCACCAGCGAGTGATTTCCGCCCCAATTCAGGGCAATTATGCGCAATGTTAGTGCTGCTTAATTTTTGTTGACCGGAATTTCAGCATGACTTAATTTCGAGCCTGACCCGGTGGGCTATCCGCTTTCACCGCATTCCGAGCTCGCGCTACACCCCGGCGCGAACAAAAAGAAAAAGAGGTTCGCATGCGCATGTCTCCCTTGTGCAAGGCTCTGCTCACCGCAGGACTGCTCACCAGTGCTTCGTTCGCACACGCCAGTAACCTGGTGTATTGCTCCGAAGGTAGCCCGGGCGGTTTCGACCCCGGCCAGTACACCACCGGCACCGACTTCGATGCGGCCTCGGAAACCATCTTCAACCGCCTGGCGGAATTCGAGCGTGGCGGCACCAAGGCGCAACCCTCCCTGGCCAGTTCGTGGAACATCAGCGAAGACGGCCTGACCTACACCTTCCACCTGCGCGAAGGGGTCAGGTTCCACACCACCGAGTACTTCAAGCCGACCCGCGACTTCAACGCCGACGACGTGCTGTTCACCTTCCAGCGCATGCTCGATCGCAACCACCCGTTCCGCAAGGCCTACCCCAGCGAGTTCCCGTACTTCACCGACATGGGCCTGGACAAGAACATCGCCAAGGTCGAGAAGACCGACGACAAGACCGTGATCTTCACCCTCAACGCCGTGGACGCCGCCTTCGTGCAGAACCTGGCGATGAACTTCGCCGCCGTGCATTCGGCCGAGTACGCCGACCAGTTGCTCAAGGCCGGCAAGGCCGCGGACATCAACCAGAAACCGATCGGCACCGGCCCGTTCGTGTTCAGCCGCTACCAGAAGGACGCGGTGATCCGCTTCAAGGGCAACAAGCAATACTGGGCCCCGGAGATGGTGAAGATCGACAACCTGATCTTCTCGATCAACACCGATGCCTCGGTGCGTGCCCAGAAGCTGCGCGCCGGCGAATGCCAGGTCACCCTCAACCCCCGTCCTGCCGACCTCAAGGGCCTGCAGGCGGACAAGAACCTCAACGTACCGACCGAGCCGGGTTACAACCTCGGCTACATCGCCTACAACGTCACCCGTGCGCCATTCGACAAGCTCGAGGTGCGTCGGGCATTGGACATGGCAGTCAACAAGCAGGCGATCATCGACGCGGTTTACCAGGGCGCCGGGCAGTTGGCCGTCAATGGTATGCCGCCCACCCAGTGGTCCTACGACGAGTCGATCAAGGACGCCGCCTACGACCCGGAAAAGGCCAGGCAACTGCTCAAGGCCGCCGGCGTCAAGGAAGGCACCGAAATCACCCTGTGGGCCATGCCCGTGCAGCGCCCGTACAACCCCAACGCCCGCCTGATGGCCGAAATGCTGCAGAGCGACTGGGCCAAGGTCGGCATCAAGGCACGTATCGTCAGCTACGAATGGGGCGAGTACATCAAGCGCGCCCATGCCGGCGAGCACGACGCCATGCTGATCGGCTGGACCGGTGACAACGGTGACCCCGACAACTGGCTGGGCACCCTGTACGGCTGCGCCTCGGTCGACGGCAACAACTTCTCCAAGTGGTGCGATGCCGAGTACGACAAGCTGGTGGTGGCGGCCAAGCGCGTCACCGACCAGACGCAGCGCAGCGAGCTGTATCGCCAGGCCCAGGTGGTTCTCAAGCGCGAAGTGCCGATCACGCCGATCGCCCACTCCACGGTCTACCAGCCGATGCGCAGCAGCGTCAAAGGCTTCCAGATCAGCCCCTTCGGTCGCAACAGCTTCATCGGCGTGAGCAACGACTGATAGCGTGTCGCGCAACCGTCCTGCAACGACGTGGTTCGGGTACCCACCCGAATCATGTCGCGGCCGAACAGCTACCCTGCAAGTAACCGAGGAATCGCCAGAAATTCCCGGGCTGTTCGATATTGCCCTGATGAGGAGTTATCCACCCCCATGCTGAGTTTCATCGCACGCCGCCTGGGCCTGCTGATTCCGACCTTCTTCGGCGTCACCCTGCTGACCTTCGCCCTGATTCGCATGATCCCCGGCGACCCGGTGGAGGTGATGATGGGCGAGCGCCGGGTCGACCCGCAGATGCACGCCGAGGCCATGGAGCGCCTGGGTCTGAACAAGCCGCTGTACGCCCAGTACCTTGACTACATCGGCCAGTTGGCGCGGGGTGACCTGGGTGAATCGCTGCGCACCCGCACACCGGTGTGGGACGAGTTCACCACGCTGTTCCCCGCCACCCTCGAGCTGACCCTGGCCGCCCTGTTGTTCGCGGGCACCCTGGGGCTGATCGCCGGGGTGATCGCGGCACTCAAACGCGGTTCGCTGTTCGATCACGGGGTGATGGGCATCTCCCTGACCGGCTACTCGATGCCGATCTTCTGGTGGGGGCTGCTGCTGATCATGTTCTTCTCGGTGTGGCTGGGCTGGACTCCGGTGTCCGGGCGCATCGACCTGCTCTACGACATCCAGCCGGTGACCGGTTTCATGCTCATCGATACCCTGCTCTCCGACGAGCAGGGGGCGTTCGTCGATGCCCTGCGCCACCTGATTCTGCCCGCCATCGTGCTGGGCACCATCCCGCTGGCGGTGATCGCCCGCATGACCCGCTCGGCGATGCTCGAGGTGCTGCGCGAAGACTACGTGCGCACCGCCCGCGCCAAGGGCCTGTCACCAGCCCGCGTGGTGTTCGTGCACGGCCTGCGCAACGCGCTGATCCCGGTGCTGACGGTGTTCGGCCTGCAGGTTGGCACACTGCTGGCCGGCGCCGTGCTGACCGAGACCATCTTCTCCTGGCCGGGCATCGGCAAATGGCTGATCGAGTCCATAGGCGCCCGTGACTATCCGGTGGTGCAGAACGGCATCCTGCTGATCGCCTGCCTGGTCATCCTGGTCAACTTCGTGGTGGACATCCTCTATGGATTGGCCAATCCGCGCATCCGCCACCAGCGTTGAGAACCGGCCATGACCTGCTGCGCGTCGGCGATGCCGCGTCAAAATCCATCTCGAGATGCTCATTGGCTACAGCCAACTCCGCTCTCACGACGAATTTTTCCTTGCCTCGCGCTAGCTCGCGAGGCCATGAACCGATTCTCCGGAGTCATGAATGGCCACTGATACCAACACCTCTCGCCAGTCCGTAGGGTGGATGACGCTGTTTTCATCCACCATCAGTAAACCTCAGTGGTGGACGGATAAAGCGTCGTCCACCCTACAAGAGAATGAGGTGCGCCCGTGACCTCGACATCCACCGCACCTCTCGACCAGAGCCTGGTCTACCCCTCGCCACTGAAGGAGTTCTGGAGCGCCTTCAGCCACAACAAGGGCGCCGTCGCCGGGCTCGGCTTCATGATCCTGATCGTGTTCTGCGCATTGTTCGCGCCCTGGATCGCCCCCTATTCACCCAGCGAGCAGTTCCGCGATGCCCTGCTGACGCCGCCGGTGTGGCTCGAAGGCGGGCAATGGCAGTTCATTCTGGGCACCGACGAGGTGGGCCGCGACCTGCTCTCGCGGCTGATCCATGGGGCACGGCTGTCGCTGCTGATCGGCCTCGCCTCGGTGGTCATCTCGCTGATCCCCGGTTTGCTGCTGGGCCTGGTGGCGGGTTTCTTCCCGCGCCTGATGGGCCCGTCGATCATGCGTCTGATGGACATCATGCTGGCGCTGCCGTCGCTGCTGCTGGCGGTGGCCATCGTCGCCATTCTCGGCCCCGGTCTGATCAATACGGTGATCGCCATCGCCATCGTCTCGCTGCCCTCCTACGTGCGCCTGACCCGCGCTGCGGTGATGGGCGAGCTGAACCGCGACTACGTCACCGCTGCACGCCTGGCCGGCGCCAGCCTGCCACGGCTGATGTTCATCACCGTGCTGCCCAACTGCATGGCACCGCTGATCGTGCAGGCCACCCTGAGCTTTTCCTCGGCGATCCTCGACGCCGCCGCCCTGGGCTTCCTGGGCCTCGGCGTACAACCGCCAACCCCCGAGTGGGGCACCATGCTGGCCTCGGCGCGTGACTACATCGAGCGCGCCTGGTGGGTGGTGACCCTGCCGGGGCTGGCGATCCTGCTCAGCGTGCTGGCGATCAACCTGATGGGCGACGGCCTGCGCGATGCGCTGGACCCCAAGCTCAAGAACGCGAGCTGAGGAGGTCACCATGAACAACCTCCAATCCGTGCCAATGCCCCGGTGGACGAGTGAAGCGTCGTCCACCCTACGCTCCCGTTCGAGGCTGCCCGTAGGGTGGATGACGATTTTCTCATCCACCATGGCCGCACCTCGCTACCCGATGGAGGCCGCCCGATGAGCCTACTGGAAATCCGCAACCTGAGCGTGCGCTTCGGCGACGCCAGCGCCGTGCCGGTGGTCGATGGCCTCGACCTGAACGTCGACAAGGGCGAGGTGCTGGCCATCGTCGGCGAGTCCGGCTCCGGCAAGTCGGTGACCATGATGGCGCTGATGGGCCTGATCGACGCCCCGGGCATCGTCCGTGCCGATCGCCTGCTCTTCGACGGCAGCGACATGCTCACCCTCAAGGGCCGCCAGCGTCGGCACATCGTCGGCAAGGACCTGTCGATGATCTTCCAGGACCCGATGACGGCGCTCAACCCCAGCTTCACCGTCGGCTTCCAGATCGAGGAAGTGCTGCGCCAGCACCTCGGCCTCAGGGGCAAGACAGCTCGCCAGCGCGCCCTGCAATTGCTCGAACGGGTGGAAATCCCCGCTGCGGCCAGTCGCCTCGACGCCTACCCGCACCAGCTGTCCGGCGGCATGAGCCAGCGCGTGGCGATCGCCATGGCGATCGCTGCCGAGCCCAAGCTGCTGATCGCCGACGAACCCACCACCGCCCTGGACGTGACCATCCAGGCGCAGATCATGGCGCTGCTGCTCGACCTGCAACGCGAGCAGAACATGGGCCTGGTGCTGATCACCCACGATCTGGCCGTGGTCGCCGAAACCGCCAATCGGGTTTGCGTGATGTACGCCGGCCAGGCCGTGGAACTGGGCCAGGTGCCGGCTTTGTTCGATGCGCCCACCCACCCGTACAGCGAAGCGCTGATCAAGGCGATCCCCGAACACAGCCTGGGTGCCAAGCGCCTGTCGACCCTGCCCGGCATCGTGCCAGGCCGTTACGACCGGCCGCAGGGCTGCCTGCTGTCGCCGCGCTGCCCTTACGTGCAGCCGAGCTGCCATGAGCGCCGCCCGGCTCTTGAAGCCCACGAGCGTGGCGCGGTGCGCTGCCATTTCCCGCTCAACCTGAATGCCGAGGTGGCGTGATGACGACCGTCCTGACCGCACGCCAACTGACGCGCCACTATTCCGTGTCCCAGGGGCTGTTCAAGCCCAGTGCCACGGTGCAGGCGCTCAATGGCGTGTCCTTCGAACTGCAAGCCGGCAAGACCCTGGCCGTGGTCGGTGAGTCCGGCTGCGGCAAATCCACCCTGGCCCGCGCCCTGACGCTGATCGAGGAGCCCTCCTCGGGTTCACTGCAGATCGCCGGCCAGGAGGTCGCCGGGGCCAGCCGGCAGACCCGCAAGCAATTGCGCCGCGACGTGCAGATGGTCTTCCAGAACCCCTATGCCTCGCTCAACCCACGGCAGAAGATCGGCGACCAGCTGGCGGAGCCGCTGCTCATCAACACCGGCCTGTCACGCCTGGAGCGTCGCGACAGGGTGCAGGCGATGATGAGCCAGGTCGGCCTGCGCCCCGAGCATTACCAGCGCTACCCGCACATGTTCTCCGGCGGCCAGCGCCAGCGTATCGCCCTGGCCCGCGCCATGATGCTCACCCCCAAGGTGCTGGTGGCCGATGAGCCGACCTCGGCGCTGGACGTGTCGATCCAGGCCCAGGTGCTCAACCTGTTCATGGACCTGCAGGAAGAATTCAGGACCGGCTACGTGTTCATTTCCCACAACCTCTCGGTGGTGCGCCACGTCGCCGACGACGTGCTGGTCATGTACCTCGGCCGCCCGGCGGAGATCGGCCCCAGCGAGCGCCTCTACGAGCGCCCGCTGCATCCGTACACCAAGGCGCTGTTGTCGGCCACGCCGACCATCCACCCGAACCCGGACACGCCGAAGATCAAGATCGTCGGCGAACTGCCCAATCCGCTGAACCCGCCATCGGGTTGTGCCTTCCACAAGCGCTGCCCCTACGCTACCGAACGCTGCCAGATCGAACTTCCACTACTGCGCCCGCTCGATGGCCGCGAAGTGGCCTGCCATCACGCCGAGCAGTTTCTCTGACCGCACGTCGGGCGCAGCAGCACGCTGCGCCCGGCAACTCAGGCAGCCAGAGTGACGAATACAGCAGCCGGTCAGAAGGTCAGCTCAACGGTGAGAGCGGGTGGGGACGCCTAGTCCATGCCCGCGATTAGCGCACAGACCACACCCACTTCAGCACTTGCCCATAAATACAGAGCAAGCCCTCAGTACACATCCCGCCGATACCGTCCCTGCTCCACTAGCTCCTCGACCACCGCCTCGCCCAGCACCTCACGCAACACCTGATCCACCCCCGCCGCCATGCCCTGCAGGCTGCCGCACACATAGACGGCAGCGCCATCGGCGATCCACGCACGTAGCTCCTCAGCTGCTTCACGCAGACGGTCCTGCACGTACACGGGCTGTGCCTGATCCCGCGAGAACGCCAGGTCGAGGCGCTGCAGGAGGCCGTCGTCCGACCAGCCCTGCAGCTCGGCAGCGCAGTAGAAATCGTGTTCGGCATTGCGCTCGCCGAACAGCAGCCAGTTACGCGCGTGCCCGGCGCCGATACGTGCCTTGAGCAGGCTGCGCAGGCCGGCCAGGCCGGTGCCGTTGCCGATCAGGATCAGCGGCCGGTCATCCACCGGCACATGGAAATTGCTGTTGCGCCGTATCCGCGCCAGCAGGTGTCCGGCCAGGGGCAGGTGCTCGGTCAACCAGCCGGAACCGACTCCCAGCTCACCCGTGGCCAGCCGTTGCTGACGCACGATCAGCTCCAGCTTGCCGTCCTCGGGCAAGGAGGCGATGGAGTATTCGCGGCTCGGCAGCGGCACCAGCGCCTCGAGCAGCGCCTGGGCGTGCAGGCCGACCAGGTGGCTGGCGCTGCACGGCAGTTGGCGGGCGCTCAGTGCCTCGCCCAGGGTATGGCCGGATGACTCGACGAGCACCGACTCCAGCGCCTGCAAACCATGTTCGTGCAGCCAGCGGGCAACCTGGGCCTGGCCGTTGCGCGGCAGAATCTCCAGGATATCCCCCGCCTCCCAGGTGGTAGCGGGCGGCGGCTGCAGGCCGATCAGCCAGGTGCTCTGGCCCTGGCCGAGGGGGTTGAGGCAGGTACGCTCGTGCAGCGTCCAGCCATCGAAGGGCACCTGTTGCACGGGTAGCGGCTGCACCCCGGTCAACTCGGCCAGTTGCCGCTGCCAACCGAGCAGCGCCTGCTCGTCATCGCCGTCCACCTCGATACGCTCGCCGAGACGCTGGGCGCCGCGGCTGCTCAACCAGTCGTCGAGGCGTCGGGCGAAACCGCATAACGCAGGCCGGGCAGATCCAGCGTCGCCGCCAGCCACTGGCGCTCGGCGCCTTGCCGTCGCCAAATCCCAACCACCTCACTCAGCACCTCGCGCAGCATGCTATCCACGCCGCCCGTCATGCCTTTCAAGTTGTGGCATATATAAGTCTTTTTTATATATAAAAACTTGTGTGATGAGCGGATGCGGGAGCTGAGTGCAATACGGTTATTGAATTGACGCAGGCGCATCATGTTTCACTGCCGTAATCTTTTCCATTACCTGTGTCATGACTTCAATAGGGCACTTCCAGTCGAAGCGTTTACGCGGGCGGATGTTCAGCAAGTACGCAAACCTATCCAGCTGCTCTTGGCTGTACCCCGACAAGTCCCTGCCTTTGGGTAAGAACTGGCGGATCAGGCCGTTGATGTTCTCGTTACTGCCGGCGCTGCCAGGGGCTGTGAGGGTCGTAAAAGTAGATCGCCACCCCCGTTTTCTGGGTGATTTCAGCATGTCGGGTCATCTCCCGGCCTTGGTCATAGGTCATGCTTTTGCGCACGGGCAGCGGCATGCGATTGAGCGCTGCGCTGAGCCTTCCACCGCGGATGTGGCCGTGGCATCGTTCATTTTGATAAGCATCACATAGCCGCTGGTGCGCTCGACCAGCGTACCAACCGACGAGGCGTTGGCCTTACCTTTGATCAAGTCACCCTCCCAATGACCAGGCATCAGGCGATCCTCGATCTCCGGCGGGCGGACTTGGATGCTGATCATGTCCGGTATCTGGTTACGCCGATCGACAGCACCTGTGCGCGGTCTACGCGTACTTTTACCTTGCCGCAGGCAAGCGATCAGTTCCTTGTGCGGCTCGTCCACCGGCAAGGCATACACCGCGCTGTAGATCGTCTCGCGGCAAACGTAAGCATCTTCAAAGCTGGGAATATTCATGCTGCGCAGCTTGCCGGCAATCTGTTAGGGAGAAAAGTACTCGCGCAGCAACTGCACGATCAACTCAAACAGCTCGGCGCCCGGTACCAGCTTCTTCGGAGGCCGGCATACCACACGCCGTTGGCGCATATGCCCCTGGGCCGTAGGCGCATGATAGATGCCGTTGTCGCCCGTATTACGCCGCAACTCACGACTGATCGTGGAGCAATTGCGACCCAGCGCTTTGGCAATGGCTCGCTGGCTCATGCCATGCAGCCGACTCACCTGGATCGTGGCGCGTTCTTCAATGCTGAATTCGTGATATTTCATGCGGCCGCACCTTACCGGAAAGGTCAGGTGTTGCACTCAGTTTCCGCGGCCGCCATGGCTGGGACTTGCTCTGAGTAAAAGGCCGCCCAAGAAATGCACCGTTACAAAAAATGAGGAAAAATCCTATTCAAGAGAAATATCCTAGTCGGGCTGAGTTAGCGCTCAAGCTTAACATCAGTACATTCAGACTGGCCTATATGCTATATCTTTAGCGATCAGGTCAATATAAATCTAAAGGGACATGCTATGAATACTAGCTTAAAGATGGATCTTAAAGGACAAGACTTCACGTATCCGACGGAGCTGGAAAAATACGAGCACAGTGGGGTTATAGGAAAATTCAAAGATGAATGGGATGTTGATACACAAGAGGCTAAAGAAATCTTCGAGGAAATGAAAAAATTCCTTTACATATCGGCACTTGCTCAAAAAAATTGCATAGAATTCGAAATAGATGAACCTATATTGATGATTGATAAAATGTGGCATCACTTCATCATGTTCACCCTAGATTACGAAAATTTTTGCAAGAGTTTCTTTGGAAAAATGCTTCACCATATCCCCTTTTGTACAGAGCACTTGACGCAAAAAATTAAAGAGCTTTCATCAAAAGGAGAGACTTTAAATGAATACAAATCACGACGTCTTCAAAGACAACTCGAGACTATCCAAGAAGTATTCGGCACTGAAACCGTGAAGAAATGGTATGTAGATTATAGCCATAGGTACTCGCCCGAGAGAATGAACATGCTTCAACGATCAATTTACCATGGAGATCTTGATCGCCTTGGGTCACCAATTGATTTAGAGACAGTTAAAAAAAGTGACGCAAAAGAGCTTATTCAGGGAATCTTGCGTCACCAATCTCAATCAATGTTCTGTGGTGGGCATGGCTGCGGCGTTTATTGTAGCTGCAACTCTGGAAGCCTATATAGCTAATTAATTACTATATCGGAGAGTCAGCCCCAGTTATGCGCTGCGCTGACTGGGACTGTTTGCTAGCTAACAATCAAGGAACGCAAAGACTGACATGTCAAATTATCTACACACACTTATAAAAAAATATAAATTCTATGTAATAGGAATATTCATACTTGCATGCTTAGCAGCCATTATAAACACTTCTTTTGGTGTGATTTTAAAGTGGCTGGCAGATGGCTTGCAGAACAATGACCCAAGCGCACTAGTAACTTTTGTGCTGCTTTTTACCCTACAAAGATTTTTACTACCTCTCGCTGGAGGCGGCGGCACTCTAGTCGCGAGCATGCTCGCAAACAAGATAGAAAATGAGATCAGGAATATATGGTATGGATATGTCGTAGATCTAGAACATAGTGAATCCAAAGCCAAAAATTCTGGAGAGCTACAAAAAAAACTTCAGGAGGCAGTAAATTCTGTAAGAATGCTTTTGAACGGCACAATAAGATCTGTGTTGACTATCGCCTTGGAAATAATATCCATTGCAGTCTTGGCCGCGATATTCATAAACTTCAGCGCCAGCTTAGCATTATTAGCTTTCGCTGGAACTTATGCATACTTCATTATTTATGTAACAAAAAAAAGAATGCCTATAATGAAGGACATTGCCCATTCGGACGGACAGTGTGCCGCTTTCATGCATGACAGCTTCATTAATACTGGAGTTATTTCTCCTAATGTACGGACAAATAGAATCGAGCAACATAAAAGTTTATTGCACGATTTAGAATACAAGAAGAATCTGAATTCAAAAAAACTTTTTATGGATAGCGCTCTCTCTGCCGTAATGTGCTCCGCGGCATCTTATTTCTTGTTATTTTTTTATTACAATGAAACTGCAATATCTATAGGCATAGTTGTGATGCTGGCCACTAGCCTTGCACAAATAATTGCTCAAATAAATACTCTTGGCTTTAATTACCGAAATATTCTGCGCGCTGGTATAGACTTTGCCAGAGTATCGGAAGCTCTAACCCCACGGATTGACAAAAACCTGGGTGATGATAAATACAATATCAGCGGCAACAGTCATAAATTTTCATTTACTAAGCTTGAGTTACCCAATTCAAACCCAGTGACCTCCCCCTCGATAACAGGAGAGTTACTGATTAACAAAGGTGAGATAAATATCTTGCGAGGATCAAGTGGAATAGGTAAAAGCTCACTTGCCCGCACCATAAGAGGAGAAATAAAAACTCAAGAAAAACAAGCTTACTTAAACTCCATAGACATAAGCAATATAAAAACCAACATACTCCTTGAAAAGATAGGCTACGTATCTCAAGACACCATCATATTTAATGAGTCCGTGATTAAAAATCTAAGATATGGGAAGAGTGATGCTAGCGATAATGAAATAAGAAACACGCTATTGAGCGTTGGCCTAGAAAAGCTCGCTAGCAATATTGACTATGTAGTAGGAGAAAAAGGAGGGCTTTTATCTGGGGGAGAAAGACAACGCCTAGTCATAGCTCGTGGCTTATTACAAAAATGTGAATTATTGATACTTGACGAACCGTTTGCAGGACTCGATGAAGAAACCGCTCTAGAACTTGCTTTTATCATTTCAAGCTTAGCTCGCTCACTATGCATACTTGTGATAATGCACCAACGCCCAACTGACTTATTCGGAAAACAGCCCATAATAAATGAGCACACCATGCGCGAAGAAAACGGACTGATCTTGATAAAGGGAAATGCTGAGAATGTTAAAGCTTGATGAATTTATCGTAGACGCTTTACATAGTCAGCCGTATAAGTTTAATCACATAGAGGTAGATCAACTGGTAACTTGGGAAAATACCAACACCCTTCTATCTAGCGGAGTACTCGACTATCCTAGAATAAGAATTGCATGCGCTGAGAATGAATACAGCAAAAGTTATAGTGGATTTTTACGGTATGCGTATTCTGATCGAGGAGAAAAATTAGCAAAAATCATTCCTGGGGTATTGTATAAAAATTTAGCACTTGGCGGGACGATAATAATTGATCGATGCGAGGCATTTTTTCCTACAGTTAATACTCTAGTAAAAGAAATTAGCGAGATGCTCGGTTGTCGAAGCTGGGCAAATCTATATATATCAGCAAAGGGTTCAAGCGGCTTCAGCTGCCACTTCGATGACCATGACATTTTAGCAATTCAGATATATGGGACCAAACAATGGACCATCCATGAACCCACGTATCAGTCACCAAACCGTGGTGACAAAAGCTTTCACCTGCCACCGCCAAGAGGAAAACCTTTAAAAATAGAAATCCTACCTAGCGGCGGAGGTATTTATTTACCATCGGGTTATTGGCACAATGTGGAAACGCTATCGGATCTGTCATTGCATGTAACAATTGGCATGGATTTCACTAGAAGATTGGACGTCATGCGGTTAATAGCCAATGAGCTAGCTGCTAATAGTTTTTTTCGTGGTCGCTTAGAAGCACACGACGGCAACGAACTAAAACAGAGACTTATTGAAGCCATTGAGAACCTTGATGCCAAGTTATTGACTAGCAAAATTTTTGAACAAGCAAACATAGGAGAACACGAGTTGAAACTACCTAATTATTGGAGCAAATCAATATGAATGCAGAGAAATTTAACCTAGTTAAATTTTCCTCGGAGGTACAAACCTTACTATCAAGCGAATTAGATATTTCGGCTGGAAATATGGAAATCTTGGGTTTTAGTGAGAAATTATACAAACTCGCACGCGTCCATGCATACAATGAGGGCTTAATGGCGGTCAGAGACGTACTAGAGCGGAAATGGGAAGATATCTCTGAGCAAATAGACGTACTAATACAATATGAAGACTAATTTTTCACTTAAAGTTGTCAGGCAGGCATGGATTGATGCATATTTTAAAAGCGACGTGGATTGGCTAGCACATGTAGAGTCGCCCTTCTTTTTTGTTAAACGGGGCGCAATTGTGATGTCAAAAAAAGAGCAATTGTCTCTGATTGAGAGAAACAGAAGAAAAGTGCCAATTGCTGATACTGTTTTTAATGAGACGACCACGCAAACTCAAGAGCACACAGGTTGGGCTACCATCTCGGGATCTGCCTCAGTGACGAGAGACAATGAATTAGTAAACGAATATAAGTTTTTTGAGCTATGGCTTATTTTGCACGGGCGCTGGCAAATTGCATCACTTTGCTACGACGATATAAATAATAATGAAGCAGAGAAATAATGACTGACTTTACAACATTTCAAGGCGAGTTCCGCGGAGCAAGAAGGGGATCAGATTTTCTGCGGCGTATTGAAAGTTCACCTCCAAATATTTGGTATAGGGGTGAGCTAGTGAAAGATGTTAGAAATTTTGCCCCCTTAAGAGGTGGTATAGAGACTCTAGCCTCGCTGTATGACTACCAATGGAAACGAAGCGAAATAATGCTTGTAACAAGTGAGGATAGAAAAATCAGTAGGACTTTTTCTATCCCTAAAGAAAAGAGTGAGCTGCATGCTCTTGGAAAAGCTCTAACCGCAAGCGCGCAATTTAGCCAAGGTATGCTAGGCAGGGAGCCCGCATATATGAATAGATCGATTGCATCTTTTGCTGGTTGCTCGGCTTTTTTCGACACGGGTGGAAAAACCTTCTCAAACAACGTAGTTAACTACTTCAATTATATTCGAAACAATGATCTTTCATTAACTCATACGTTATTAAACCCCAAAGTAAACCGCCAGGCTAGCCCAGCGCTTCAGAATGACCCGACGATAGCTGCTCATATTACTAAAGAGTCTGACTCAGGCTTCTTCGTAAGTGGCGCAAGGCTTGTGGCAACACTTCCATTTGCAGATGAGATCGCAGTATTTCCTGCGCGTTTAATGGACACCTCTGAAGCAACCAAAGACTATGCATTCGCGTTTGCAATACCAACTACGGCTAAGGGTCTAAAGTTTCTGTGCCGAGACTCTGTTGATTATGGTTTAGGCAAAACCAATCACCCTCTTAGTTCCAGATTCGAAGAGATGGATGCGGTAGCTATTTTTGATAACGTTTTTATACCATGGGAAAGGGTTTTTTGTTATAGGGATATTGATATTTGCAATCGTTTCTACGACGCAACAGGGGCTACCGCCCATATTTCATATCAAGTAGTATGCAAAAATATTGTAAAAACAGAGTTTTTTTTAGGTTTAATTTCCCTTATGACACATGGTTCCGGATTGGATCGTTTTCAGCATATTCATGAGAAAACCGCCGAGATCTGGGTTGGGCTGCAGGCTATGAAAGCTTTCAAAGTCGCATCAGAGGCTGGGGCGAAAACTAACTCGTTTGGCATGCTAGTTCCTGACTGGGATCCTCTAGACGCTGCCAGATATATGTTTCCTCGCTTATACCCTAGAATGGTTGAAATTGTTCAGCAGATCGGTGCGAGCGGATTAGTAGCACTACCAACTAAAGAAGATCTAAACGGGCCATTAAAAGAGGAAATTGAAAAATACTTCCAGACAGAAAAGCTTGAAGCTGCCGAAAAAATTGACTTATACAGGCTAGCGTGGGATGTTTCGATATCCGCGTTTGCCGGAAGACAAACACTTTATGAGCGATTCTTTTTTGGAGACCCCGTTCAAATGGCAACTCGAATATTTCGCGACAAGAATCGTGTCGAGTTAATGGAAAGAGTAAATACTTTCATTCATAGAAATTACTAAAATATACCACTAATAAATACTATCTTTAAAAATACACATTAAATTTTATAAACGTGACCAATTTAATTTTACGTAAATTCTGAGAAAATATCATTAGCACAATATGAATATTTATTATCGTGCACCACTCTCCGAAACACATTAAAAATAGCTATAGCAGTTCTATTAAGCTTTTAATGTTAGGCAAATATATAGATCCCGAGCGAGAGTTTCAGGATATTGGTCGACCGGTAGCGCATCTGGCAGATACAGCGCTGCAGCAGCCAGCGTTGCCAGGTCGAACTCACGTTCGATCGCGCAGGCCTGAAAAAGATGGTTGATCGCCTTCACCTCGGCAGCGCTGGTGCAGTTTATACGCCGGCCGCCGAGAAAAGCATTGAGCTGGTCACAGACCTTTTCTGGCAGCAACCCGGTGGCTTCGGCTTCCAGAAGCGACAGCCCAAGCTCCTCTTCACTCATGGGGTCGAGCATTGCCAACTCGACAGTCGGTTTGACGATGGCGGACATGCTTGAGCCAGGCACGGCGGCGCCGACTTCGATGGGGAAAGGGCCATTCACACTTTGATAGAAGCGGACGGCCATTGCGCCTTCGAGCATTCCAGGGATCGATTTCATTACACGACTCTCGTTAATCCAGTTTTGTTCTGACCCGCGACGACATCCTGCTGCCGCAACGGGGAGGCATTTTCATCCTCTTGTGTGTAAGAGTCGTGACAGTGGAGATGGTTGAGTGTTTTTTGCGAGTCAGAACCCATAACGGAACGGCCGCTGTGCTGGTTCCAACAGAAGATGTTTTGGCTGCCAGATCGATCAGGGCACTGGCCCTGCCTAACGAGGGGTGGGATAGCGCAACAGGATTGCCCTGCTGCGCGTGCTGCGTTTAAACCACGCCCTGGGCCAGCATCGCGTCCGCCACTTTGACGAAGCCGGCGATGTTGGCGCCTTTCACATAGTTGATGGTGCCGTTTTCCTCGCCGTGACGGACGCAGGCAGCGTGAATGGATTGCATGATGCCGTGCAGCTTCTCATCCACCTCGCCTTCGCTCCAGTGCAGGCGCATGGCGTTCTGCGACATTTCCAGGCCGCTGACCGCAACGCCACCGGCATTGGATGCCTTGCCCGGTGCGAACAGGGTGCCGTGCTCGACAAACAGGTCAACCGCCTCCAGGGTGGTGGGCATGTTGGCGCCTTCGGCGACGCACACGCAGCCATTGCCCAGCAGGGTGCGGGCATCGTCCAGGTTCAGCTCGTTCTGGGTCGCGCATGGCAGGGCGATGTCGCACGCCAGGCTCCACGGCCGCTGACCGGCCTGGAAGCGCAAGCCGTTGCCTTCCAGTTCGCGGATGCGTCCGCGCTGCTGGTTCTTCAGCGCCATGAGCGCCTGCCACTGCGTCTCGCTGAAACCCGCTTCGGCGTGCAGCGTACCCTCGGAGTCGGACAGCGAAATCACCTGACCACCCAGCTCCATGACCTTGCGTGCGGCGTATTGCGCCACATTGCCGGAACCGGAGATCGCCACGCGCTGGCCGTCGAAGCTGCGGCCACGGGTCTTGAGCATTTCCTCGGCGAAATACACGCAGCCGTACCCCGTCGCCTCCGGGCGGATCAGGCTGCCGCCGTAGCTCAGCCCCTTGCCGGTGAGTACCGAGGAGAACTCGTTGGCCAGGCGCTTGTACTGGCCGAACAGGAAACCGATCTCCCGCGCCCCGACGCCGATATCGCCGGCCGGCACATCGAGGTCGGCGCCGATATGGCGGTACAGCTCGCTCATGAACGACTGGCAGAAACGCATCACCTCGGCGTCGCTCTTGCCCTTGGGATCGAAGTCCGCGCCGCCCTTGCCGCCGCCCATGGGCAGCGAGGTCAGGGAGTTCTTCAGGGTCTGCTCGAAGGCCAGGAACTTGAGCACGCTGAGGTTCACCGACGGGTGGAAGCGCAGGCCGCCCTTGTAGGGGCCGATGGCACTGTTCATCTGCACCCGGAAACCACGATTGACCTGCACCCGACCCGCGTCATCGACCCAGGGCACGCGAAACAGCACGGCCCGCTCCGGTTCGACCAGGCGCTCGACGATACCGGCCTGCAGGTAGTGCGGGTTGGCCTCGAGGAATGGCCACAGGCTGCGCAGCACCTCTTCGACCGCCTGGTGGAATTCGGCCTGGTCGGGGTCGCGTTGCTGCACACGCGCGAGGAAACGATCGACGGACATGCTCATGGCGGACTCCTGGCGTCTTGCTGCGCCACGTTGTGGAAGTGGCCGCGACTCTAGCAAGAATGGATCGCACTTAAAAAGTGCAAAATGACGCCTTTATGAAAGTTTTTGGTGCCTTTACATAAATTACCGCCGATTTACAGGGGCATTCAGGGTAAAAATACGCACCAAAAACATTCACAAAGAGCACCAAAACGATCATCCCGGCTCGCGAATCGCCTGCCAGGTCAGCCCGAAGCGGGCCAGGTATTTGCGCAGCCGGTCGGCATCGTTGGCTTGCGCCTTGGCCTGGCGGCTGACATCGAACAACCGCCGTCCGGCCTCGGACAGGCTGCCGGCCTGACGACAGACGTCGATCACCGCAGCCAGTTGCAACCGGTCGAACAGATCCAGCTCGGCAGCCCCCGGTATCGCCGCCAGGCCTCCGTCCGCGGGCGCCCCCCAGGCACGGCGCAGCCGCTCGATTTCCTCCTGCACCTGGGCTTCATCGATGCGCCCGCTGTCGGCCAGGGTGGCCATGCGGGTGATGGAGGCCGACAGCTCGCGGAAGTTGCCCTGCCAGGCCGCTTCGCCGGAACTGGCGAAGGCCAGGTAGCGATGTCGCGCCTGCAGGTTGAAGCGTACCAGGCGCCCCTGTTCGCGGGCGTGGCGCTGCAGCTCGAAGTCGATGTTCGGCTCGATGTCTTCGCGCCGCCCCGCCAGCCCCGGCAGCTCGAAGGTCCACAGGTTGATGCGCGCGTACAGGTCCTCGCGGAACAACCCTTCGGCCACCCGCGCACGCAGGTCCCGGTGGGTGCCGGCGATCAGCAGGAAATCGCTGCTCAGCTCGCGGTCCGAGCCCATGGGGAAGAAGCGTCTTTCCTCGATGGCCTTGAGCAGCATCGCCTGCTCATCGAGCCCCAGCTCACCGATCTCGTCGAGAAACAGCATGCCGCCATCGGCGGCGCGCAACAGCCCCTCGCGGGCACTCTGCGCGCCGGTGAACGCGCCCTTGAGGTGGCCGAACAACGCGGACATGGCGCCATCGCCACGCAGCGTGGCGCAGTTGACCTCGACGAAGCGGCCTTTTACCAGGTGACGACTGCGCTTGAGTTCGTACACCCGCCGGGCCAAAAACGACTTGCCAGCGCCAGTGGGGCCAATCAACAGCATCGGCGCCGAGGAGCGTACCGCTACCCGCTCGATCTGCTCGACGGAACGGTTGAAGGCGGCATTGCGCGTCGCGATACCCGACTTGAGAAAGGCCAGGCCCTCCAGGCGCTCGTGCTGGAAGCGCGTGGCGATGCGGTCGTAGCGCGACAGGTCGAGGTCGATCAGCGCATGGGTACCGGTGACCTGGGCCGCTTCGTCCCGCCTGCGGGCAGGGGAGGTCTGCACCAGGCGTGCCGGCAGGTAGCGCGCCTCGGTGAGCAGGAACCAGCAGATCTGCGCCACGTGGGTGCCGGTGGTGATGTGCACCAGGTAATCCTCGTGCTCGGTGTCGAAGGCATAGGCGCTGGTGAAATCGTGCAGCGCCCCATAGACCTCTTCGAAATCCCAAGGGTTGCTCAGGTGCATCGGCTGCAGGCGCACTTCGGTTTCCGGGGATATCTGCTCGATATCGGCGCGCACGCGCTCGGCCAGGCTGATGTCACGTGCATCGGCGCCATGAATCAGCTCGAGGCGGTCGATGAGCAGATCCGGCTGCTGACACAGACCGATGCTGGGTCGCCATTTGTTCCAGCGGTTGGCGCCCTTGCCCACCCGATCCAGGGTCGCGCCGATGAAACCGATTGCGACCGTGCGCTTGCGTGCCATGTCAGTTGCCTCTGATTTTCCGGATGGAAGACGATTTGCAAATATTATCTAAAAATATAAAAAACTATCCATTCATCTATAAAAATCAGAGAGAACCCACCAATCACTTCGTCAAAGAATCCTCCAAAAATAAATTTAAATCCTTATAAATCATTTACTTAAAATTAAATAAGTGCGAAAAACGAAAAGCTGGCACAGCGGCTGCAATAACTCTGGCAACACGGAAACACAGAGCGAGACGCCACGATGGCCAACTTCAAGCTGTTCAATACCCAGCAAGCGCAACTGCCAGCCAGCGATACGCTGAACAAGGCACAGGCTCCGGCTTACACCTACAAGCCCAAGCACAAGCTGGCGCAACTGGCGGTGACCGGCTGCCTGAACCAGACCTACTACGCCGCTGCCGAGACCCAATTGGCCGACGTACTGGCGCTGGTCGCTCAACTGGATAGCCGCTACGTGGCCAAGGCCGCCCTGTATGCCCGCAAGAAAGGCCACATGAAGGACATGCCCGCCCTGCTGCTGGCAGCCCTGGCGGCGCAACGTTCGAGCCTGGTACCGGCGCTGTTCGCCGAGGTGGTGGATAACGGCAAGATGCTGCGCACCTTCGTGCAGATCCTGCGTAGCGGTGTGACCGGGCGTAAATCCCTGGGCTCGCAGCCCAAGCGACTGGTGCAGAACTGGCTCAACACGGCCAGCGAGCGCCAACTGTTGCAGGCTGCGATCGGCAACCAGCCCTCCCTGGCAGACGTGGTGAAGATGGTTCACCCCAAGCCGGCAGAAGCATGGCGCGAGGCGTTCTTCGCCTGGCTGATCGGCAAGCCGGCGGATGTCGCTGCGCTGCCACCGCTGACCCGCTCCCTGCTGGCGTTTCGCAGCGGAACCAGTAACGAGTTGCCGCAGGTACCGTTCCAGTTGCTCGGCAACGAGACGCTGAACGCCGCGCAATGGGCCGAACTGGCAGGACGCATGGGCTGGCAGGCACTGCGCATGAACCTGAACACGCTGCTGCGCCACGGCGCATTCGAGATCAGGGGCTGCGCGGAAATCGTCGCCGCCCGGCTGGCCGACGCAGAGGCAGTGGCCAAGGCGCGGGTTTACCCCTACCAGCTGCTGGCGGCCTACCGCATGGCCAGCAACGAAGTACCGCTGGTGGTGCGCGAAGCGCTGCAGGATGCCCTGGAGCTGTCGCTGGCCAACGTGCCGGTGCTGAGCGGCAAGGTGGTGGTCTGCCCGGACGTATCGGGCTCGATGGCGAGCCCGGTAACCGGCTATCGACAGGGTGCGACCACGGCGGTGCGCTGCATCGACGTCGCGGCACTGGTGGCAGCGGCTATCCTGCGCAAGCAACCGCATGCCCAGGTGCTGCCGTTCGAGAACAGGGTGGTGAAGGTAACGCTCAACCCGCGCGACAGCGTGATGAGCAATGCCCAGAAGCTGGCGGCGATCGGTGGCGGCGGAACCCGTTGCTCGGCTCCCCTGCAACAATTGGCGGACGCCAAGGCGCGGGTGGATACAGTGATTCTGGTTTCCGACAACGAATCCTGGATCGACGCCCGGCTTCATGGCGCCACGGAAACCCTGCGGCAGTGGGAGCGGATCAAGCACCTCAACCCGCAAGCGCGGTTGATCTGCATCGACCTGCAGCCCCATGGCACCACCCAGGCGCCGGATCGTGCGGACATCCTGAATGTCGGCGGCTTCAGCGACGCTGTGTTCGATGTGGTGGCACAGTTCTCCACCGGTACCTATGGCGCAGCCCACTGGGTCGACGCCATCGAGCAGATGGAGGTATGAGAACGCGCCCAGCCAATCAGGGCTGGGCGTACAAGATCAACGATTTCGAGCGCATACGAATGCCGATGGGACTACATCCAAGACGTCTCGTCACGCCCTTGTCGACTGCGCGCGAAGGCACGAATGCCAGTGGCTGTACATCGGTTAAGCGGGTTCGATTCCCGCCCGTGGCAACACGGAACAGTCACTCATCTTGTCGTGCCACCTGATTCAACGGTTTTGCGACGAATGCCGGTGGAACTACACCCTTCCACGGTCGAGGTTGCGGGTTCGAGTCCCGTCGGCTCCATCACTGGGGGGCCGTAGTTCAATGGCAGAACACGAAAATACGTTTCACCACTTTTGTCGTCGCATCTTTTCAAGGCCCGCCACGGTGGGTCGGCAGCGAATGCCATGGGTACTACAGTGTGTCGCGGGTTCGAGCCCCGCCCCGGCAACGGGTAGCTCAGTCGGTAGAGCGAATGTGCCCATCACCTCGTCGCTGCAGGAGGCCCGCCTCCACGCTTTTTCGATTGGCCCGGCGAATGCCGGTGTAACTACAGGACGCAAGGGTTGCGGGTTCGACTCCCGCCAGCCGTCAGGCTGTAGCTCAACTGGACAGAGCAAGGCGCATGTTTCACCAACGATTGTCGCCGCACTGCAAACACGCTGGCACGGCCAGCACGAATACGAGTGAATGATGATGCAAACCAAGACCTACAACCTGCTGGAAGTCGCAGGCGGCAAGCCGATCAAACTGTGGACGCAAGGCGTACCGGTCGAGGAAGAGGCCCGCCAGCAGCTGATGAATACCGCGAAGATGCCCTTCATTTTCAGGCACCTGGCCGTGATGCCGGATGTGCACCTGGGTAAGGGCTCGACCATCGGCAGCGTGATTCCCACCATCGGCGCCATCATCCCGGCTGCGGTCGGGGTGGATATCGGTTGCGGAATGATCGCCGCACGTACCTCGCTGACCGCCACCGACCTGCCGGACAACCTGGCCGGGCTGCGCGCCGCCATCGAGAAAGCCGTTCCCCATGGCCGCAGCAACACCCGCGCCGGTCGCGACCGTGGTGCCTGGGAAAACGTACCGGATCTGGCCGATCACGCCTGGTCGGCGCTGAGCGATCGCTTCAAGGTGATCACCGACAAGTACCCGAAGCTGGAGAAGACCAACAACCGCAAACACTTGGGAACGCTGGGAACCGGTAACCACTTCATCGAGGTCTGCCTGGATGAAGCAGGCCGCGTCTGGTTCATGCTGCACAGCGGATCGCGCGGTGTGGGTAACGCCATCGGCAACCTGTTCATCGAACTGGCCCAGGCCGATATGCGCCAGCACATCGCCAACCTGCCGGACCGCGACCTGGCCTACTTCGAGGAAGGCAGCCAGCACTTCGCCGACTACGTGCAGGCGGTAGGCTGGGCCCAGGACTTCGCCAAGCAGAACCGTGCCTTGATGATGCACGCGGTGATCGCAGCGGCCCGGGGCGTCATCGCCAAACCGTTCGAAGTCGCTCTGGAAGCGGTCAACTGCCACCACAACTACGTGCAGAAGGAGCGCCACTTCGGTGAAGAGGTACTGGTAACGCGCAAGGGGGCGGTGTCCGCCAAGAAGGGCGAACTGGGCATCATCCCCGGCTCGATGGGCGCCAAGAGCTTCATCGTGCGCGGCCTGGGTAACGAGGAAGCGTTCTGCTCCTGCAGCCACGGCGCCGGCCGAACCATGAGCCGAACCAAGGCCAAGAAACTGTTCACCGTGGCCGACCAGATCAAGGCCACGGCCCACGTCGAATGCCGCAAGGACGCCGACGTGATCGACGAAATCCCGATGGCCTACAAGGACATCGACCATGTCATGGACGCCCAGCGCGAGCTGGTGGAAGTCATGCACACCCTGCGTCAGGTGGTGTGCGTAAAAGGATAGAGCATATGAAACACCTGAAAGACTGGCTGGAGCGGCTGAAGAGCCGCCCGGCTTCCGGCGACTACTGGGAAGACCGTCGCCACCAGGATGCCCTGGAGGCACTGGCAACCTGCAAGGGGCCAGGCGACTTGCTCACGCTCAGCACGCACGGTAATGGCTTTGTTCGCGAGGTGGCGGTACGCGAGCTGAGCGAGCAGCCTTCCCCCGATGCACTGGCGGCCTTGCTAGAACGCGTCAACGACTGGGTGCCACAAATACGCAAACTGGCAGTCGCTGGCGTACAGACCTACTTGACCCCAGAGCACACGACAGCCCTGCTGCATGCCCTGCCAGCGCTGATGGCGCTTGCCGAACGCCAGCGCGCCGACCACGGCCCCACACTGGCAGCGGCTCGAGCAGTCCTGCAGACGGCAGAGGCGCGCCACGAGGTGGAAGCCGCGTTCGTCGCGAAGCACGGCAAAGGCGCTCGATTTCTCTTCGGGCTGTTGCTGGAAGCAAGCGACGAGCCAACCAGCCTGCTCGCTACCGCACTGGCGCATCGTGAAATGACGGTACGACAGATGGCAGTGTCTGCCTGCCAGGTGCTGCCAGCGGATCTGGCGCGTCCGTTGTTGTTGAGGGCCTTCGCGACACCGGGCGCCAGCGTTCGGGTCAACGCCTTGCGCTACCTGCTGACGGCGCTCGATGCCCCTCGTCCGCTGCTGCGCGAGGCCTTGCTGGATGCCTCGCCCGCCGTGCGCAACCTGGCACGCTGGGCGGCTCCACGCTGGCAGATGGATGTTCACGACGTGCTGCATACCCGCCTCGAGCAACAGGCGCCAGCCAACAAGCGCGAATGGCTGGGGTTGCTTGGCCTGGCTTGCGAGCTGGCGGTCGACCTGGACGAGCGCTGGAAAGACCAGGCCCGGCAAGCGCCCATGAGCAGCGTGCGACTGGCTGCCGTCGAGAGCCTCGGACAGAGCGATCTATCGAGGCAGTTGGCGGCACTCGATGACACCTCCGACAAGGTGTTCGCCAAAGCGGTAGAGCGCTTGAGTTCGCAGGACTGGAACGAGCTGGCCAGCGAACTCGACACCAGGCTGGATACTGGATGGTACGCGTTGTCCCACAGGCGGCGTGCTGCACTACTGGAGCTGCAACCACGCTGGCAGCAACTGGCTTACCTGTTGAGACGCCTGGATAGCGCCCCTGAAGAACGGGCGTATTGGCTGGAGCAACTGAGCACCTGGTGCAACAGACAATACCTGATGGTCGACCCGACGACCTCGACGGTCGAACGAGCAGCGTTGCTGCAGCGTGTCGAACGGCTGGAAGCCGATGGGCTCGTAGTGAAGGGCAGTAGCGAACGATTGCGCTAAGCACGTCATAAAGGAAATGAACATGGCAACGGAGGAACGTCATCCACTCAGCGACGCCATGCGCGAGCGGGTGCTGGAAGAGCTGCAACGCGTCGAACGCGAGCGCAACGTCAAGGTGCTGTATGCCTGCGAGTCGGGCAGCCGCGCCTGGGGGTTCGCCTCCACCGACAGCGACTACGACGTACGCTTCGTCTACGTGGAAAAACCGGACTGGTTCGTCCAGGTCGACGAGGGACGCGACGTGATCGAGCGCCCGCTGGATGACGAGCTGGACGTCAGTGGCTGGGAACTGCGCAAGACCCTCGGCCTGCTGCGCAAGTCCAACCCCACTTTGCTGGAGTGGCTCGACTCGCCACTGGTGTATCGCCAGGAAGACGAAGCCACGGTGCGCCTGCGCGAACTGGCCGAACGCTTCTACAGCCCGCCGGCAGCCCGCAACCACTACCTGTCGATGGCCAGGAAGAACTTCCGTGGCTACCTGCAGGGCGAGTCGGTGCGGTTCAAGAAATACGTCTACGTACTGCGCCCGCTGCTGGCCGTGCGCTGGATCGACCAGGGTCGCGGCCGACCGCCGATGACCTTCGCCGACCTCCTGCAGACGGTGGACGACAGAGCCCTGCTGGAGGAAGTCGACGAACTGCTGGCCCTCAAGCGCCTGGCCGATGAGTCGGCCTATGGCCCTCGTCGCCCCGTCCTGCATGGCTTTATCGAGGCGCAGCTGGAGCGGCCGGTACCGAAACTGCCGCGCACCCAGGCGGACAGCGGCGTGCTCGACGACTACCTGCGCGAAATGGTCAGGCACTACGCCTGAAGCTCTCGCTGGCTGGGGTGCGGAGCGTCCCGAGGGGCGCTCCCACGCGCAGCCTGGAAACGATCAACAAGGATTCACATGAACGAGGACATTGTCGAACTGGATGGCGCCATCGGAGGCGGCCAGGTGCTGCGCACCGCGCTGAGCCTGTCGATGATCACCGGCACGCCATTGCGTATTCACAACATCCGCGCCAAGCGCAGCCGCCCGGGCCTGCTGCGTCAGCACCTGACCGCCGTGCTGGCTGCCGCGCAGATCAGCGCTGCCGAGGTCGAAGGCGCGCAGATGCACGCCACCAGCCTGACCTTTCGCCCGCAGGCAGTGCGCGGTGGCGACTACCGCTTCGCCATCGGCTCGGCGGGCAGCTGCACCCTGGTGCTGCAGACCATTCTGCCAGCCCTGCTGCGTGCCGCCGAACCGAGCCGCGTGCAGATCAGCGGTGGTACCCACAACCCGGCGGCACCGCCTTTCGACTTTCTCGATCAGGCCTGGCTACCGCTGCTGCGGCGTATGGGCGCGCAGGTCGAACTGCAATTGCACCGCCACGGCTTCGTGCCGGCCGGTGGGGGCGAACTGGAGGCCTTCATTCAGCCCTCGCAATTGCTGCCGCTGCACCTGACCGAACGCGGTGCGATAACCGGGCAGCACGCGCAGGTTTTGCTGGCCGGGATCGCCGGGCATGTCGGTGAGCGCGAACTGGAGCGGGTCGGCAAGCGCCTGAAGTGGGCGGCCGAGGATCTGCACTGCACCTGGCTGGATCAGAGTCACGGCCCCGGCAACATCCTCATGCTGACGGTGGCCTGCGAACAGCTGACGGAACAGTTCTGCGCCTTCGGGCAATCCGCTGTGCGAGCGGAAACGGTCGCCGACCGGGCCATCGAAGCGCTGCGTCAATGGCTTGCCAGCGAGGCGGCGGTGGCCGAGCACCTGGCCGACCAGCTCTTGCTGCCCATGGCGCTGGCCGGTACGGGCAGCTTCACCACCACGCACCTGAGCGAGCATCTGCAAAGCAATATCCAGGTGATCGAGGCCTTCTGCCCGGTGACCGTCAGTTGCACGCCGACGGGCAAGACATTGCGGGTCGAGGTCAGCAGCCGAGCGTAGGAGCCGCGCACGATCCTTGTGTATCTGAGAGCGGGTATTGCTGATGGATCGACGGTGATGAGGCGTAAACGGTCATTCGGCGCTTGATTGTGGGAACGGGCCATGCCCGTGATTTCTCGCCCGCACGGCGCGCTCCCACAGCTACCTGAGCCGAACGGCCGCTCCTGCCACTTTTCGGTCATCGCACAGGCATTTCGTCGAAGGATGGTGAACCCCTTCAAGGAAATGCAGCCGCAAAAAAACGGAGCCACTGGCTCCGTTTTTTCATTGCAGCGCTTACTGCGCCAGTTTCTTGTGCCGTACCCGATGCGGCTGGGCGGCAGCGTCGCCGAGGCGCTTCTTGCGGTCGGCCTCGTACTCGGTGTAGTTGCCTTCGAAGAACAGCACGCCGTCGTCCTCGTAGGAGAGGATGTGGGTCGCCACACGGTCCAGGAACCAGCGATCGTGAGAGATCACGATGGCGGCGCCGGGGAAGTCCAGCAGTGCGTCTTCCAGCGAACGCAGGGTTTCCACGTCGAGGTCGTTGGACGGTTCGTCGAGCAGCAGGACGTTGGCGCCCTCCTTGAGGGTCAGGGCCAGGTGCAGGCGGCCACGCTCACCGCCGGACAGGTCCTTGACGAACTTCTGCTGGTCGGCGCCCTTGAAGTTGAAACGGCCGACGTAACCACGGGACGGCACCTCGTAGTTGCCGATCTTGATCTGATCCAGGCCATCGGAAACCGCCTCCCAGACCGACTTGCTGCCGTCCAGGTCGTCGCGGCTCTGGTCCACGCAGGCCAGTTGCACGGTGTCGCCGACCTCGATGCTGCCGGCATCCGGGGTCTCCTTGCCCATCAGCATGCGGAACAGGGTCGACTTACCGGCGCCGTTACCGCCGATCACACCGACGATGGCGCCCTTGGGCACGCTGAACGACAAGTCTTCGACCAGTACACGGTCGCCATAGCCCTTGGTGACGTTCTTGAACTCGATGACCTTGTCACCCAGGCGCGGCCCGGCCGGGATGTAGATTTCGTTGGTCTCGGCGCGTTTCTGGAATTCCTGGGACTGCATTTCCTCGAAGCGCTGCAGACGCGCCTTGGATTTCGACTGGCGGGCCTTGGCGCCTTTGCGCACCCACTCCAGCTCTTCCTTCATGGCCTTTTCGTGGGCCGACTGCTGCTTGGACTCCTGGGCCAGACGGGACGATTTCGCCTCCAGCCAGCCGGAGTAGTTGCCCTCGTACGGGATACCGGCGCCGCGGTCGAGTTCGAGAATCCAGCCGGCGACGTTGTCGAGGAAGTAACGGTCGTGGGTGATCGCCACCACGGTGCCGGGGAAGTCGTGGAGGAAACGCTCCAGCCAAGCCACCGAGTCGGCGTCCAGGTGGTTGGTCGGTTCGTCCAGCAGCAGCATGTCGGGCGCCGACAGCAGCAGGCGGCACAGTGCCACGCGGCGTTTCTCACCGCCGGACAGGTGTTCGATCCTGGCATCCCAGGCCGGCAGACGCAGGGCGTCGGCGGCGACTTCCAGCTGGCGCTCCAGGTTATGGCCATCGCTGGCCTGCAGGATGGCTTCCAGCTTGGCCTGCTCGGCGGCCAGCTTGTCGAAGTCGGCATCCGGCTCGGCGTAGGCGGCGTACACCTCGTCGAGGCGCGCCTGGGCGTCCTTGATGCCGCTCACGGCTTCCTCGACCACCTCGCGCACGGTCTTGTTCGGGTCGAGCTGCGGCTCCTGCGGCAGGTAGCCGACATTGATGTCCGGCATCGGACGGGCTTCGCCGTCGAACTCGGTGTCCACCCCGGCCATGATGCGCAGCAGGGTCGACTTGCCCGCGCCGTTCAGGCCGAGCACGCCGATCTTGGCACCCGGGAAGAAGGACAGGGAAATGTTCTTGAGGATCTCGCGCTTCGGCGGCACGACCTTGCTCAGCCGATGCATGGTGTAGACGTATTGAGCCAAAATTCAGACCTCACTCATAAATGGCAACGATGGCGCACCCTATGCGAAGACGATGCGTCACGCAAACGGAGAAATGTCGCGCCGGCGACCGAAGCCGCCGCCTGCACGCGGGAATGGCAAGCCTAGCGCATGCCGGCCGATCATGGCTGCGGCCGAGCCGCGTGGGCGACGCCCTGGCAGCAGCGCAGGCCGGCAAGGGCGCGACGGCGGCGGGGCGGCGGGAAGCACAGGCACCGGCAAGACACTCGTCGCCCGGACTGGCACTTCGCCACAGTTGTGGCATGCTAGCCGCCCTGGCAAGCGGACGGCCTGTTTACTACCGTTTCAACAGTACTGCCCGCCCTTTCGCCCGCCGCCGCAGGACCTCATCACGTGTCAGCGCACAAGACCACGCGTCCCCATCGCGACTCCTCCAGCGTGCCCATGCGCCGCTCGTTCAAAGGCGCCCTGGTCGTGCTGGTGTTCGGCCTGCTGGCTCTGTTGCTCTGGCAACTGCAGCTCGAATTCCGTCAGCTGAAGCACAACCAGCGCGAGCTCAATCTGGCGGTCAGCGAACAACTGGCCAGGCAACTGGGCATGAGCATGGCGTCGCTGGCGAATGCCGGACAAGCACTGCTCGGTGCCACCCAGGTACCCGAAAACGCCCCTGACCGGCACCGGCGCTACCTGGACAACCTGCTCGCGGTATTCCCGTCCCTGCAAAGCATTGCCCGCCTGGACGCCAACGGCCGTGTACTGCACGACAGCGCGCCACAAAGCGGCGACCAGCGATTGCTGGCTGAGCTGGCCGGCCGCAGCGCCAACCGGCGCTACCAGTATGCGTTCACCCCCGGACACGGCGGGCGTATCTACCTGCTGCTGCACAGCCCCGTGGAGAATGGCTACTGGGCGCTGCGCCTGAACGCCGAGGCGCTTGCAGGCTGGATGCCCGATAGCCGCGAGGGTGACGTCCCCTGGCTGCTGGAGGACGCCTCCAGCGAACGGGTGATCGCCGGCTCGCGCGGGCTGGGCTCGCACCAGCGCAACTACCCGATGGTCACTGCCGCCAACCAGGCACAGACCGTCTCTGTGCAGGGCGTGCCTGGCTCCGACTGGCAACTGCGCACGCTGCTCGACGAGCGCCAGGTGCAGACCGAGGTGCTGCCGGAAATGGCCGGCAAGTTCCTTCTGTTCATTCTCTGCAGCCTGCTCACCCTGTTCGCCCTCTATCGCCTGCTACGTGAGCAGAGCAACCTGCACGCCCTCAACGCGGCGTCGCGGCGCTCCCTGTACCTGGCCGCCAGTGCCCTGGGGGTTATCGAGGAGCGGGTGCTGGTGACCGACAGCAGCGGCCGCCTGACCTACCTCAACCCGCAGGCCGAGGCGCTGTTCGGCCTGGCCAACCGCCATGCCCGCGAATGGCACCTGCTGGAACTGCTGCCGCGCCTCGACCCGTTGTTGCTGCACGCCACGGCGTTCCACAGCGATCTCGGCCCTGACCTGGTGGAAATCACCCAGGACGGCGACAGGCGCCTGTTCACCATCACCCGCAGTGACCTCGGCGACGACGCACGCCACCTGGGCTTCGTCTGGGTGCTGCGCGACGTCACCGAAGAGCAGCACGCCACCCGTGTGCTGCAGGAAACCCGGCGCCGTTACCAGGACATCTTCGACGGGACCGGCACGGCCCTCTGCGTGCTCGACCTCGCCGGCCTCCATCAATTCCTGGTCGACGAGGGGCTGAGCACCGGCGCCCAGTTGCAGCCCTGGCTGCAGAGCAACCCACAGCGCCACAGCGAATTGCTGCGCCATATGCGCATCACCGAAACCAACCAGGTCGCCCTGCGTCTGCTCGGCGTGAGCACGCCCGAACAGGCCTGGCAACAACTGATCAACCGTGGCCAGATCAGCCCCGGCGGCTTCCGCTCCCAGCTCAGCACGGCGCTGCTCGCCGGTGGCGGCCAGCTCGAACTGGAGAGCCACATCGACGGCCCCAATGGCATCATCCGCCACCTGTGGCTGGTCATGCGCCTGCCGGAAAGCCTCCAGGACCTGCACGCCGTGGCCCTGAGCATCAGCGATATCACCAGCCGCAAGCGCATGGAACTGTCGCTGGTCGAGCGAGAGCGTTTCTGGTCGGAAGTGGTGCGGGCGGTGCCCGACACCCTCTACGTCAACGACATCCCGTCGCGCACCCTGCTGTTCAGCAACCACGACATCGGCACCAAGCTGGGTTACGACGCGGCCTTCGTGAAAGACCAGGGCGACGATTTCTGGAAAACCGTCGTCCACCCCGACGACAGCGATCTCCACACCCGCGTGCGCAATCTGCAAACGGTGCTGAGCGACGGCGTGCTGCTCGAATCGCAGTTCCGCGCCCGTCACCAGAACGGTTCCTGGCGCTGGTTCAGCGTCACCGAGCAGGCACTCTCGCGAGATGCCAATGGCTGGGTCGGCCGCCTGATCGGCGTGGCCAAGGACATCACCGAACAGATCGCCCGCAACGAATCGCTGCGTGACAATGAACAGCGCTATCGCATGCTGGCCGAAAGCATCAGCGACGTGATCTGCTCCACCGACAGCCAGTTGACCCTCAACTACATCAGCCCGTCCGTGCAGACGGTGCTCGGCTACACACCGCAGTGGATTCAGGCACATGGCTTCGAAGGTCTGGCCACCAACCCGCAGCAGCTGACGGGCATCTTCGCCCTGGTCGAACGCATCCGCTCCGCCCTCGGCGCGCCCCAGCAGTTGCACGAGCTGCGCCAGACCCTGACGCCGCAACTGTTCGTGTTCGACTGCCTGCACGGCGATGGCCGCAAGATTCCGGTGGAACTGCGCCTGGTGCCGATGTGGGACGACAACGGGCGCTTCGAGGGCCTGCTCGGCGTCGGTCGCGACATCGGCCAGCAGCGTCGTGCCGAAAAAGACCTGCGCATGGCCGCCACGGTATTCGAGCACTCGACGGCGGCGATTCTGGTCACCGACCTGGCGGGCTACATCGTCCAGGTCAACAATGCCTTCAGCCGGGTCAGCGGCTACAGCTCCGAGCAGGTGCTCGACCAGTTGCCGGGCATGCTCACCGCCGACAGCCAGCAGAGCACCCACCTGCACTACGTGCTGTCCCAGCTCTACCAGCGCGGCACCTGGGAAGGCGAGATCTGGCTGAAACGCCGCAACGGCGAGAACTTCCCGGCCTGGGTCGGCATCACCGCGGTGCACGACGAAGAAGGCGACCTGGTCAGCTACGTGTGCTTCTTCAGCGATATCAGCGAGCGCAAGGCCAGCGAACAGCGCATCCACCGCCTGGCGTACTACGACGCCCTGACCCAACTGCCCAACCGCACCCTGTTCCAGGATCGCCTGCACACCGCCCTGCAACATGCCGAGCGGCATCGCGAGTGGGTGGCGCTGATGTTCCTCGACCTCGACCGCTTCAAGCCGATCAACGACTCCCTCGGCCACGCCGCCGGTGACCGCATGCTCAAGGATGTGGCCGTTCGCCTGGCCGCCTGCGTGGGCGAAGACGACACCGTGGCGCGCATGGGCGGGGACGAATTCACCCTGCTGCTGCAGTCCAACGGCAGCCGCGAGGGCGCCCTGCACCGGGCCATCCACGTCGCCGAACAGATTCTCGCCAGCCTGGCCCGCGCCTTCGTGCTGGAAGGCCGCGAGTTCTTCGTCACCGCCAGTATCGGCATCGCCCTGAGCCCCCAGGACGGCAACGAGCTGAGCCAGCTGATGAAGAACGCCGACACCGCGATGTACCACGCCAAGGAACGCGGCAAGAACAACTTCCAGTTCTACCAGGCGGACATGAACGCCAGCGCCCTGGAGCGCCTGGAGCTGGAAAGCGACCTGCGCCACGCGCTGGAACAGGGCGAATTCCTGCTGCACTACCAGCCGCAGTTCTCCGGCAATGGCAAGCGCCTGACCGGCGTCGAGGCGCTGCTGCGCTGGCAGCACCCCAAGCGTGGCCTGGTGGCCCCGGACGCGTTCATCCCGGTGCTCGAAGAACTCGGCTTGGTGGTGCAGGTCGGCGACTGGGTACTGGCAGAAGCCTGCCGCCAGTTGAACATCTGGCACCACAACAAGATCCGTGTCCCCAAGGTTTCGGTGAACCTGTCGGCCCGCCAGTTCAGCGACGGCCAGCTGCACCGGCGCATCGAGCGCATCCTCGGCCATAGCAACATCCCGGCGGCCTGCCTGGAACTGGAACTCACCGAAAGCATCCTCATGCAGGACGTGGGCGCGGCCATGCAGACCCTGAAAGACCTGAAAAGCCTCGGCCTGTGCATCGCCATCGACGACTTCGGCACCGGCTACTCGTCGCTCAACTACCTCAAGCAGTTTCCCATCGACGTGCTGAAGATCGACCGCAGCTTCGTCGACGGCCTGCCCCAGGGCGAGCAGGACGGGCAGATCGCTCGCGCCATCATCGCCATGGCCCACAGCCTGAACATGACGGTGATCGCCGAGGGCGTGGAGACCCAGGACCAGCTCGACTTCCTGCGTAACCACGAATGCGACGAAGTGCAGGGCTACCTGCTTGGCCGGCCGATGCCCGCCCACCAGTTCGAGGCGCAGTTCTGCGGGCGCAGCCTGTTCATGCTCGAATAGCCCGCGCAGCTCGCCTAGCTGTGATCTCTCAGTAGGTTGTTCATCCGGGGCATTCCCGGAATTCTGGAAGTGCGACCAACCAAGCACTCCAGGAGCCCCGGATGAA
>NZ_FNDG01000036.1 GCF_900100535.1 Phytopseudomonas flavescens | reverse complement strand
CTGCCACTTCCGTGTAGCCCTTGAGCTGGCTGCGGTTGCTGCCGGTGACCTCATTGAGGATGACGTTGGCGGCACCGCCCTGCAGGTTCGGGTTGCCGACGATGATCCCGCCCAGCTGGGAATTGTGCAGCCGCTCGCTGGCATTGTTGAGGATCAGCCCCTGCTGCCCCACGTTGTAGTCGCTGAATTTGTTGTGCGACAGGCCACTGCCGGTGGGCGTGGCGATGTTGACGATCGGCACGCCGTTGCCGGCCTGGCCAACGCTGGTGTTGCCGCCCGCCTGGGCATCCACGGTCAGTTGCGCGGCCGTGGCGACGATGGGGTTAAGGAACATCACCCCGGCAACGATCAGGGCGATGTGCTGGAAAAAGGGGCGGCGAACGTCCATGTGGAAAGCTCCGAATCAGAAAAACACATCCAGGCGGAAATACACCGGCCGTTCACCCTCGGTGAAGGCATCGGGACGTTCCAGGGAATGCGCGAAGGTCACCGAGGCGGCGAGGTGCTCGCCACGCGCGCTGAGTTCCAGGGCATGGCCGCTCATGCGCCCGCTGGCGCCGTCGTTGTGGCTGTCGTGGCTGATCACCCCGACGTCGTAGGCCAGCGCCGCGCCGTACTGCTGCACGAAGGGCTGCAGCGGCGCCCAGGTGACGGGCCGGCTCCAGCGCAGCTGGTTGCGCCAGTAGCCGCCGCTGTCGCCGGACAGCGACTGGTCCTTGAACGCGCGTACCGAGTTGAGCCCGCCGATGCTGATGCGCGAGGGGCTGTAGAGCACGTCCTCGCTCTTCTGCCCGGTGGCCAGGCTGTCGAAACTGAAGCGCTCGCCCCACAGGCTGAAGGGCTGCAGGTAGCTCAGGGTGAGGGTGTACTTGTTGTAGCGGGCGACGGGATCGGAGCCCTGGGGATCACCGTTTCCCTGGGCATCGAAGGCACCGATGCCGCGCTGCCAGCCGGCATCCAGGTTGACGAAGGCGCTGCCGACGCGCCGCCCGTGGTTGAAGCCCAGCTGCCACTCGCTCAGGCGGTTGCTGGAGAAGTCGATGCGGCTGTCTTCGATGAAGTTGTTGCTGCGCACGTGGCCGAACCCCAGGTTGACGGCCGTCTTGCTGACGCTGTCGCGGTGCAGCACCCGCTCGGCGCGCAGGTTGTGGTTCTGGTAGTCGCCGTCGGTCTCGAAGGCGAAGCCATCGATATCGGCGGTGGTGCGGTAGGAGGACTGCCCGTAGTTGTAGCTGAAGGTCCACCAGCCGTAGGGCAGGCTGTAGTACAGGCTCTGGCTGTGGGAATGGCGGTAGCTGTCGCTGACCGCGTCGCGCGAGGCGCGCAGGCTCAGCTGGTCGGCCAGGCCGAGCGGGCTGTCCCAGTCCAGGCCGATGCCCCATTGCTGCTCGCCGGTGCTGCGCTGGCCGTCGTTGTGCCGCGCCAGGCTCGCCCGCCACGGTTTGCTGCGCTCGCCCTGCAACTGCACACGGCTGCCGCCCACCTGTTCGCCCGGCACCAGCTCCAGCTTGGCGAAACGTGACGGCAGGCGGTTGAGGTTCTCCACCAGTTGTTCCAGCTCGCGCAGGTCGAGCACCTCGCCGGGCGCGCCGGGAAAGCTCATGGCCAGCTCTCGGTCACTGGCCAGCGAGGAGCTGTCCAGCCCTTCCAGGCGCCCCTCGACCACGGTGATCCTCAGCGTGCGGGCCGAGAGGTCCTGCTGCGGCAGGTAGGCCCGGGTGGTCACGTAGCCGCGGTCGATGTAGTGGTCGGTGATCGCCTTGAGCAGCCCGTTGAGCTGGCTGACGCCCAGGCAGGCGTCGGCGAAGGGAGCGAGGATCGCCGCACGGTCAGCCTCGGAGAGCAGGCTGGCGCCGCTGATCTCGATCTGTTCGATGGCGAAGCAGCGCTCGTCGGCGCTCGTCGGCGCTGGTCGGCGCGGCGGGCGCCTCGGCCCGGCGCCCCGGCAGTTGCTGCAGCTCCTGCAGGCGCCGTTGCTGCTCCTGCAGCACGCGCTCCTGGCGCTCGCGCAGCAGCTCCTGCTCGCCTGGCGTCTGGGCGCTGGCACTCCAGGGGGACAGGGAAAAACAAAGGCCCAAAGCGACAATTCCATTGCGTGGCAACATGCGTCCATTCCTGACGGGTAACTAGGAATTAGTTGAACGCTCGGACGTTCGATGAGCGATCCGGGTTCCCGACCACCGTCCAAAATCGCCGAACGGCACCTGCCGAATGCGATTCCAGACCCCGAGCGCTGGAGTTCTCGATAACGCACGAAGGCCATAGCGGCGGGCCCTCTAGGAGCTCTTCGAGGGCCCCGATCATCATGAAACAAAAAGATACATAGTGATCCGCACAGGCCGTTCCGGGTAATCGAATGAACGCTGTTCGACCCTCTTCGCTCAATCCAGCTCCTGGCAAAGCAGCTCGAGAAAAGCCGCGACGCCCTTGGGCAGGGTTCGCCCGGCCATCGTCTGGACTTCGATGGTTCGCGCGCTCATCTCGCGGTCTCTGACTGGCAGCACCGCCAGGCGCTCGCGGTCGCTGTGGTGGCGTACGGACAGTTCGCCGAACAGGGTGACTCCGCCACCGGTGGCGGAGAAGGCGATCAGTGCATTGACATAGTTGCTGACCATCACCGGCTCGATCAGCAGCCCCTGCCGACTGCAGGCGATGTCGAAGAGATTGCGCAGGTTGGTGTTCTCCTGCGGCAGGCCGAGCGGGTAGCTCGCCAGTTGCGCGAGGGTGACCTGCTGCTTCGAGGCCAGCGGATGGGTGGTACTCATCACCGCGTGCACCGGTGCCATGCTGCGCTTTTCCACGCGAATGCCGCGTACCGGCGGCGGGCTGAGGGTCAGGCCGATGTCCGAAACGCCCTCCTGGACGCGGCGAGTGACGTTGCTGTTGGAACAGGCGATCAACTCGAAGTGGATGCCGCTGTAGCGTTCGCGAAAACGGCTGATCAACTGGGGCAGGAAGTAGGTCGCCGGGCCTTCGATGCTGGCGATGCGCACCATGCCCTTCTGAATACCTTCCAGCCCGGTGATTTCGTTGACGACCCGCTGCGCCTCCAGACGGGCCCTGCGCGCATGGTCGGCGAGCAGTTCGCCCGAGGCGGACAGGCGAATGCCCGCCTTGGTGCGTTCGAACAGCTGGGTACCCAGCTCCGCCTCCAGCCTGGCGATCTGCCGGCTGACCGCCGAAGGCGCCACGTGCAACTGCACCGAGGCCTTGTTGATCGAGCCCTGGCGCACCACCGCCAGGAAGTAGCGCAGCGCGCTGTCCACCAATACTCGTTCGGTCATTTTCCCAGCCCTCTCCAGGTATTGCCTGAACGGCAATACCATCCTCGAAAAATGCATCTAACGACATGATCGGCGCGAACGCTAGTATCGGCTACGACCCATGAGTGCCCAGCGGCTCTCGGGCACGACTTTCCGCCGAAGACCAGTTGAAGGGGTATGCGAAGATGTACGAGCCGAACGTCCTGCGCCACGCACCACGGAGCCGCAAGCTGCTGGCCATGCTGGCGATGGCCAGCAGCCTGTCGCTGGCCGGCCAGGCCCATGCAGACACCACCGTACACGCGGTGATGCATGCCGCCCTGCGCGCCCTCGATCCGGTCGCCAGCAGCGCCACCATCGCGCGCAACTATGGCTATATGGTCTACGACACCCTGATCGGCCTGGATGCCGACAACCGGCTGCAGCCGCAGATGGCCGAGTGGACGGTGGCCGACGATCGTCTGAGCTACACCTTCACCCTGCGAGACGGCCTGCTCTGGCACGACGGCACCGCGGTGACCTCCCGCGACTGTATCGCCTCGCTCAAGCGCTGGGGCGTGTTCGACGCCGGCGGCAAGCTGCTGATGGCCAATGTCGAGAGCCTGGAGCCGCTCAACGACAAGCAGTTCGTCCTCAAGCTCGAGCGGCCGTTCGGCGATGTGCTCGAACTGATCGCCAAGCCGTCCTCGGTGGCCCCCTTCATCATGCCGCAGCAGGTCGCCGAAACCGCGCCGGGCCAGCCGTTGGCCAACCACATCGGCTCCGGGCCATTCCGCTTCGTCGACGCCGAATTCCAGCCCGGGGTGAAGGCAGTGTTCGAGAAATTCACCGACTACAAGCCGCGTGACGAGGCCCCCAGCGGCACCGCTGGCAGCAAGCGGGTCTTTGTCGATCGCGTCGAGTGGATCAACATGCCAGACATGCAAACCACGGTGAACGCCATCAATAGCGGCGACATCGACTACATCGAACGCACGCCCTTCGACCTGCTGCCGCTGCTGGAGGCCAACCCGGACATCACCAGCGGCGTGCTCGACACTCTCGGCATGCAAACGCTGGCGCGCATGAACTTCCTGCAACCGCCGTTCGACGACCTGCGCATTCGTCGCGCAGCACTGCTGGCCATCCAGCAGAAGGACGTGCTCGCCGCCCTGGTCGGCGATCCGCGCTACTACCAGTTGTGCGGTTCGGTATTCGGCTGCAACACCGAGCAGAGCACCGAGGTCGGCGCCGAATCCCTGCTCAAGGACGGCAATCTGGCCGAAGCCCGGCGCCTGCTCGAGGAGGCCGGCTACGCGAAGACCCCGGTGGTCATTCTGCAGCCTTCGGACGTCGCCACCCTGGCACCGCAACCGATGGTGGTGGCCCAGCAATTGCGCAAGGCCGGCTTCAACGTGGAACTCAAGCAGATGGATTGGCAAACCCTGGTCAGCCAGCGCGCCAGCAAGAAATCCCCGGCCGAGGGCGGCTGGAATATGATTTTCACCAACTTCGCGGTGGACAGCATCTGGAGCCCGGCCGTGAACCCCACGCTGATCGCCACCGGCGACGATGACGCCTGGTTCGGCTGGCCCAAGGACGAGCGCCTGGAAGCGCTGCGCAGCGAATTCTCGCTGTCTACCGACCCGGCACGACGCAAGGCGCTTTCCGAGGCGGTCCAGCAGCGCGCGATGGACCAGGCGATCGTCGTACCGCTGGGCCAATTCCAGAACGTCACCAGCTGGCGCAACGATCTGAGCGACATCGTCCACGGCACGGTCACGGCCTTCTGGGGCATGAAGAAGGCCGACTGATACCTGGCGCTGCGCAGCTGCGGGCGGGCCGCCAACACCTGACCATCTGCAACGGGGATTCCCATGCTCAGTTACTTTCTGCGCCGCCTGCTGACCGCGATTCCGGTCATGCTGGTGGTCGCGCTCAGCGTATTTCTGTTACTGCGCCTGGCGCCGGGCGATCCGGCGACCATCATCGCCGGCGACATGGCCAACCCCGAGCAGGTGGCCAACATCCGCCGGGCCCTGGGCCTGGACGAGCCCTTGCTGAGCCAGTTCCTGCTCTGGCTGGGCCACCTGCTGCAGGGCGACTTCGGCACCTCGCTGATTTCCCAGACATCGGTCGGCTCGATGATCGCCCAGCGCCTGGAACCCACCGTCAGCCTCGCCCTGGCTGCGATCCTGATCACCGTGATGGTTTCGGTGCCACTGGGCGTGATCGCCGCCTGGCGCCAGGGCAGCTGGGTCGACAACCTGGTGATGTCCGGCTCGGTGGTGGGCTTCTCGGTGCCGGTGTTCGTCATCGCCTATCTGCTGATCCAGGTGTTCGCCATCGAACTGCGCTGGCTCCCGGTACAGGGCTTTCGCAGCCTGGACCAGGGCCTGGGCGAGTTCGTCTCGCGGTTGGTCCTGCCGGCCCTGACGCTGTCTTCGGTTTACATCGCGCTGATCGCCCGCATGACCCGGGCCAGCGTCCTCGAGGTGTTGGGCGAGGATTACATTCGCACCGCCCACGCCAAGGGCCTCAGTCAGCGCGTGGTGCTGTTCCGGCATGCGCTGCGCAATGCTGCGGTGCCGATTCTTACCGTCGTTGGCGCCGGCTTTGCGCTGATGGTCTCCGGCGTCGTGGTGACCGAGAGCGTATTCAACATTCCCGGCCTCGGCCGCCTGATCGTGGATGCCGTGCTCGCCCGCGACTACCCGGTGATCCAGGCGCTGATCCTGCTCACCGCCGGCCTCTACGTGGTCATCAACCTGCTGATCGACCTTTCCTATGCGATCACCGATCCGAGGATCCGCTACTGATGAGCCAGACAACCTACCCACCGCTCAGTGGTGCGCGAACGCTGCCGCGCCGGCTCGCCGGGCTGATTCGCCAGCGCCCGCGTGGTACCACGCTGGTGGCGAGCCTCGTCCTCTCACTGATCGTGGCCATGGCGATCTTCGCCCCCTGGCTGACCCACCACGACCCCAGCGAAATCGCCCCGGCCCAACGCCTGCAAGCGATGAGCGCGGAACACTGGCTGGGCACCGACGCCTATGGCCGCGACCTCTTCGCCCGCGTGGTCTACGGCGCGCGGGTGTCACTCACGGTGGGCCTCGGCGTGGCCCTGGCGACCCTGCTGGTCGGCCTGCCTCTGGGGCTGCTGGCCGGTTACTTCCGCAGTATCGACGCGCTGCTGATGCGTTTCATGGACGGCCTGATGGCGATCCCCGGGATTCTCGCGGCCATCGCCATCGTGTCGCTGACCAGCGCCAACCTGTGGACGCTGATGATCGCCATCATGATCCCGGAGATCCCCCAGGTGGTACGGCTGATCCGCTCCCAGGTCCTGTCGATACGCGAAGAGGCCTTCGTCGAGGCCGCCGTGCTGATGGGCACGCCCACGCATACCATCATCCGCCGCCATCTGATGCCCAATACCCTGGCCCCGTTGATCGTGCAGTGCACCTACATCTGCGCGGCGGCGATCCTCACCGAGGCGACCCTGTCGTTCCTCGGTGTCGGCCTGAGTTCGGAGATCCCGACCTGGGGCAACATCATGGCCGACGGGCGCACCTTCTTTCAGCTCAAGCCTTCGCTGATCTTCTGGGCCGGCCTGCTGCTGTCACTGTGCATTCTGTCGGTCAACCTGCTCGGCGACGCGGCGCGCGATGCCCTCGACCCGAAAATGCAGCGCCGGGAGGGCTGAGCATGAACGACACACGCCCCGTCCTGCAGGTGGAGAACCTGCACATCGAGACCCTCGGCGACCAGCCGCGGCCGATCCTCAACGGCATCTGCTTCGAGGTTCACGCCGGCGAGACCCTGTGCCTGGTCGGCGAGAGCGGCTCCGGCAAGTCGGTCTCCTCGCTGACCACCATGGGCCTGCTGCCGCAGGGTGCCTTGCGGGCCAGCGGCGGACGCATCCTGCTCGACGGCGAGGATCTGCTGCAGGCCACGCCGGCACGCCTGGCCGCGCTGCGCGGTAGCCGCATGGCCATGATCTTCCAGGAGCCGATGACCGCCCTCAATCCGGTGCTCAGCGTCGGCCGGCAGCTGGACGAGGTCCTCGCGCAGCACACCCACGACAACGCCGCCGCGCGCCGCGAACGGGTGCTGGCCGCACTGCAGCAGGTGCACCTGCCGGACATCCAGCGCATCCATGACAGCTACCCGCACCAGCTCTCCGGGGGCCAGCGCCAGCGCATCATGATCGCCATGGCGCTGCTGCTGAAACCGCGCCTGCTGATCGCCGACGAACCCACCACGGCACTGGACGTCACCACCCAGCACCAGATCCTCAAACTGATCCGCGAGCTGCAGGACAAGCACGGCACCGCGGTGCTGTTCATCACCCACGACATGGGCGTGGTGGCGGACATCGCCGACCGCGTCTGCGTCATGCACCTCGGCAGCATCGTCGAGCAGGGCCCGCTGCGCCAGGTACTGGCCACCCCGCAGCAGGCCTATACCCGCGACCTGCTGGCGGCGGTGCCGAGCCTGACGCCGCGCGCGCCACGGCCGGCCAGCGGGCCTCGCCTGGTGCTCGATGTCGCCGAGCTGCACAAGGTCTATGCCGGCCCCCGACGCCTGCTGCGCCGCCTGCGCACCGCCACCGCGGCCGTGCAGGATGTCAGCTTCCAGCTCTACGAGGGCCGCACCCTGGGTATCGTCGGCGAGTCGGGTTCGGGCAAATCGACCGTGGCGCGCTGCGTGATGCGCCTGACAGACCCGACCTCCGGCGCCATCCGCGTCGCCGGGCAGGACATTTCCGAGCTGAGCCCGGCGGCGCTCAAGCCACACCGCCAGCGCATCCAGATGATCTTCCAGGACCCCTACCGCTCGCTCAACCCGCGGCGCAGCGTCGGCCAGAGCCTGATCGAGGGGCCGATGAACTACGGTGTGCCGCGCGAGCAGGCACTGGCACGCGCCAGCGAATTGCTGGCCCTGGTCGGCCTGCCGGCGGATGCCATGCAGCGCTTCCCGCACCAGTTCTCCGGTGGCCAGCGGCAACGCATCGCCATTGCCCGGGCACTGGCCATGGAGCCCTCGGTGATCGTCGCCGACGAGGCGGTATCCGCCCTAGACGTGTCGGTACAGGCGCAGGTCCTGGCGCTGCTCGACGACATCCAGAAGCGCCTGGGCATCGCCGTGCTGTTCATCACCCACGATCTGCGCGTGGCCGCGCAGATCTGCGACGACGTGCTGGTGATGCAGCGTGGCCAGGTGGTCGAGTACGGCCCCGCGCAGCAGGTGCTCGGTGCCCCGCAGGCCGCGTACACGCGCCAGCTGATCGAGGTCGCACCTGGGCGCTCGTGGGATTTCGCCGCCTTCGCCCCGGCCTCCTGATTCGCCGCGGTGCCCTGGCACCGCATCCTTCATCCCGCTTGAACGAGACCCTCACATGCAACCTTGCGACTTGAGTGCGCAGCAAGCGCGCCGCCTGCTGGCGAGCAAGAAACTCTCCGCCGTGGAACTCGCGGACAGCTGTATCGCCCGCGCCGAGGCGGTCAACCCGGCGGTCAACGCGTTGGTCGCCGCCGACTACGAGAACATGCGCCTGGCCGCCCGCGAGGCGCAGCGCGCCATCGACCGCGGCACCCCGCTCGGCGCCCTGCACGGCCTGCCGCTGTGCGTGAAGGACATGGTCGACGTCAACGGCCTGCCCACCACCTTCGGCAGCACGATCTACGCCGCCAACATCGCCCGCGGCGACGACCCGATGGTCGCCCAGTTGCGCGACGCCGGCGCGCTGGTCATGGCCAAGGCCAACAACCCCGAGTGGAGCGCCGGTGGCAATACCCGCAACGCGGTCTACGGGGTGACCGCCAACCCCTTCGACCTGAGCCGCTCGGCAGCGGGTTCCTCCGGCGGCTCGGCGGTGGCACTGGCCTGCGGCATGGCACCGCTGGCCACCGGCTCGGATACCGGCGGCAGCCTGCGCAACCCGGCGGCGTTCAATGCCGTGGTAGGGTTTCGCGCCACGCCGGGCCTGGTGCCCGGACACAACCGCCCGCTGGGCTGGTTGCCCATGTCGATCAACGGACCGATGGCACGTACCGTCGGCGACGTGGGCCTGATGCTGTCCTCGATGATCCGCGCCGACCGCCGCGACCCCTGGGTACCGGTGATCGACGGTGCGCTGGCACACGACGCCGCCGGGTATCGCCAGTTGCCGCCGGTGGACCTGTGCAGCGCCAGGATCGCGGTGACCAGCGACTTCGGCTTCACCCTCACCGAACGCCTGGTCGCCGACAGCTTCGCCGACAAGCTGACGCGCTTCGGCCATGTCTTCGCCCAGTGCGAGAACGCCCATCCCGACTGCAGCGACGCCGACGACACCTTCGCGGTGATCCGCGCGCTGGGCTTCTCGGGCCATCATCGCGAATTGCTCTACCGCCACCCGGAGCAAATGGGGCCGAACATCACCGACAACATCCGCGAAGGCGAAAGCTACTCGGCGCTCGACGTGGTCCGCGCGCTGGGCAACCAGACCCGGCTGTACCGCCACTGGCAGGCGTTCTTCGAGGAGCACGATTTCATCCTCGCCCCGACCACCACCATCAGCCCGCGTGACTGGCACGAACTCTACCCCGAGCAGATCGACGGCCGCCCGACGCAGAGCTACTACCATTGGCTGTCGCTGGCCTACGCCTCGACCCTCGCCGGCCATCCTTCCGTGACCCTGCCCGCCGGGCGCGACCGCAACGGCATGCCGTTCGGCCTGCAGATCATCGGCCGTCGCGGCGACGACCTGCGGACCCTGGGCTTCGCCGCCGAGCTGGAGGCCCTGTTCGCCGACGACCTCGAACTGCGCCGCCCGCAGGTGGACCTGGACTACCTCACGCGTGCCACGCCACTGCGCGAGGCCGAAGGCTTCCTCGGTTTCGCCTGAGCCAACGTCTCCACAGGAGCGGGACATGACCGATTGCCTCGCACAACCCCTGGCTGGCAGACACCGCCGCCAGCCAATGCAAGAAGGCACTGCTGCGCACAGGGGCGTGACGGTGATCGAGTACACCTGCGACTGACTACAGCATGGCGGTAGCCCGGGGATGCGCCGAAGCCGCCAGCCTGCTGCGCAGCCACTTCGTCGACGCCGGGGGCACCACTGCGCTGTTGCTCGGCAAGGCCGTAACGGCTCAGCGGCTCCATGCGCGGTTCCCGGCCCTAGGCGTGACCGTGGACAACGCGCCACCACCGATCGTCTACTTGCCCGGCGCCGACGGCGCTGGACGTGGAGCGCCCCTCGGCGTTCGTCGGCCCGGTGATGGAACCGTTGCTCGACGGTATCTACACGGCAACCGGCGAGCACCTGCCTGGCCCTGTTGCGCGACAGCGAGAACCTGGCCCTGGACCTCTCGGCCGTGGCCGGAGCTGTTGGCTTCGCGCGGCTGGGCGCGCATCAGGAGAAACTGCCTGCGGCACTGGCCGGCATCGACCCGGCGCGCGACTGCAGATACCGTCTTGCTCGGTACCTCGCAAGCGTCAATTCGCCATCGAAAGGCATCCCCTATCATCGGTAGGGTGGACAACGCTCTTTTTGTCCACCATTGCGGTTACAGAGCGGTGGACGGATAAAGCGTCGTCCACCCTACGAATGGCCGCTAACGCTCCCTTTGCGGCCATCGCAGGCAATCTGTCGGCTAAAGATCATTGTCGTTCAGCAACGGTACATCACATGGCAGGCCGTAGATACAAGGGTGGGCAGAGCATGCGCTACCTGGCACTCGAGGCGCCGCGAACGGCACGTTCGAGCACGCGGTAAACAGGCGGCTCTCGCCGCCCCTTCCGGCCTGCGGAGCGTGTCATCGCGTGTTCGCCACACGCTGACGCCAGGCCGTGATGCCCCTCGACGGCTCGCCCTCCTGTGCTTGTGGTGGCGCAAGTGCCCCCCTAGAATGCGGCGATGCAAAATGACCTCGATCAACGACTCACATCCCTCAATCCCGCCCAGCACCATGCGGTCACCACACCGCCTGGCCATCAGCTGGTGCTGGCCGGTGCCGGCTCCGGCAAGACCCGCGTGCTGGTGCACCGCATCGCCTTCCTGATCCAGCGGCTGGGTGTCTCGCCCCACAGCATCCTCTCGGTGACCTTCACCAACAAGGCCGCCGCCGAGATGCGCCATCGCATCGAAGAGGTGCTCGGGCAGAGCCCGGCCGGCATGTGGGTGGGGACCTTCCACGGCCTCGCGCACCGCCTGCTGCGGGCGCACTGGCGCGAGGCCGGGCTGGCCGAGAACTTCCAGATCCTCGACTCCGACGACCAGCAACGCCTGGTCAAACGGGTGATCCGCGAACTGGGCCTGGATGAGCAGCGCTGGCCGCCGAAACAGGCGCAGTGGTTCATCAACGGGCAGAAGGACGAAGGCATTCGCCCGCAGGGCATTCAGGCCAGCGGCGATCTGTTCCTGGCGACCATGCGCGGCATCTACGAAGCCTACGAAGCGGCCTGCGCCCGCGCCGGGGTCATCGATTTCGCCGAGCTGCTGCTGCGCGCCCTGGATCTGTGGCGCAACAATGCGGGCCTGCTGGAGCATTACCAGCGCCGTTTCCGGCACATTCTGGTGGACGAGTTCCAGGACACCAACGCCGTGCAGTACGCCTGGCTGCGCATCCTCGCCATGGGCGGCGAAAGCCTCATGGTGGTGGGTGACGACGACCAGTCGATCTATGGCTGGCGTGGCGCGAAGATCGAGAACATCCAGCAGTTCGACAGCGATTTCGCCGGTGCCGAGATCATCCGCCTGGAGCAGAACTATCGCTCCACGGCGAACATCCTCAATGCCGCCAACGCCTTGATCGCCAACAACCAGGGGCGCCTGGGCAAGGAATTGCGCACCGACGTCGGCGACGGCGAGCTGATCAGCCTGTACGCCGCCTTCAACGAGCACGACGAAGCCCGCTACGTGGTCGAGACTATCGAGGATGCCCTGCGCAAGGAGGGCCTCAAGCGCAGCGAGATCGCCATTCTCTATCGCTCCAACGCCCAGTCACGGGTGCTGGAAGAGGCCCTGCTGCGCGAGAAGATTCCCTACCGCATCTACGGTGGCCAGCGCTTCTTCGAGCGTGCCGAGATCAAGAACGCCATGGCCTACCTGCGCCTGATCCACCAGCGCGGCAACGACGCGGCCCTGGAGCGGGTGATCAACGTCCCGGCCCGAGGTATCGGCGAAAAGACCGTGGAGACCCTGCGCCAGTTCGCACGGGCCAACGAGTTGTCGATGTGGGCCGCGCTGCACGAGGCGGTGGGCACCAAGGTCATCGGCGGGCGCGCCGCCAGCGCCCTGAATGCCTTCGTCGAGCTGGTCGATACCCTGGCCCTGAAGGTCGAGGGCATGCAGTTGCACGCCATGGCGCAGCTGGTCATCGAGCAATCCGGCCTGCTGGCCTATCACCGCGACGAGAAGGGCGAGAAGGCCCAGGCCCGGGTGGAAAACCTCGAGGAGCTGGTCTCCGCCGCACGCGCCTTCGACTCCTACGAGGGCGAGGACGGCGACGACGAGCAGACGCCGCTGGCCGCCTTCCTCGGCCATGCCTCGCTGGAGGCCGGCGATACCCAGGCCGCCGAGAACGAGGACAGCATCCAACTGATGACCCTGCACAGCGCCAAGGGCCTGGAGTTCCCGCGGGTGTTCCTGGTCGGCATGGAAGAGGGTCTGTTCCCGCACAAGATGAGCCTGGAAGAGCCCGGTCGGCTCGAAGAAGAACGTCGCCTGGCCTACGTCGGCATCACCCGGGCCATGCACAACCTGGTGATCAGCTACGCGGAAACCCGCCGGCTGTACGGCAACGAGACCTACAACAAGGTGTCGCGCTTCGTGCGCGAGGTGCCCGCGCCGCTGCTGCAGGAAGTACGCCTGTCGAACAGCGTCAGCCGCCCCTACGGCAGCGGCAGTCGCAGCATGAGCGGCAGCAGCCTGTTCGCCGGCAGCGCGGTACCCGACACGCCGTTCAGCCTCGGCCAGCGTGTGCAGCATTCGCTGTTCGGCGAAGGCACCATCCTCAACTTCGAGGGTTCCGGCCCACAGGCGCGGGTACAGGTGAACTTCGAGAGCGAGGGCAGCAAGTGGTTGATGCTGGCCTACGCCAAGCTCGAGGCACTCTGAGCGGTTGGAAGACAGCCCAGCCGCATAGCGACCGACTGGCGCGGCGCCAGTCCCCCGGCCGGGCAAAAGCTCGAAACATTCTGTTGCTGGTCATGCCGGCCCGCCACGGGCAAGATGCCCCTCAGTGTTTCAATAACCAAGAGAAAACCGATAATGCAGCGTTTCCTCAGTATTGCCCTGGTGCTCTGCCTGGGCCTGTCCTTCAGTTTCACTGCCGACGCCAAGCGAATGGGCGGCGGCAAGTCCTTCGGCGCCGCGCCGAGCCACCAGACCCGCCAGGCCACGCCGCCCTCCCAGCCCAACGCCAACGCAGCCGCGCCTGGCCGTACGCCGGCGGCCGCCAGCGGCGCGTCGCGCTGGCTCGGTCCGCTGGCCGGCCTGGCCGCCGGTGGCCTGCTGGCTTCGATGTTCATGGGTGATGGCTTCGAAGGCCTGCAGATCATGGACATGCTGATCTTCGGCCTGATCGCCTTCCTGCTGTTCCGCTTCCTGGCCGCCCGTCGCCAGAAGCAGCAGCCGACTGTCGCGGCTGCCGGTGGTGCCCCCTTCCAGCGGGAGGCCCATGGCCAACCGCCGTCGGCTCAGCCGTCGATCTTCGGTGGCGGCAGCGCCGCTGCGATCAAGCCGGTGATCAACGCACCTGCCTGGTTCAACGAGCAGAGCTTCATCAATGCCGGTCGCGAGCATTTCCTGAGCTTGCAGCAGCACTGGGATGCCAACGAGATGGACAAGATCGCCGAGTTCGTGACCCCGCAACTGCTGGAGTTCCTCAAGCGCGAGCGTGCGGATCTGGGTGATGGCTTCCAGTCCACCTACATCGACAACCTCGACGTGCAACTGGACGGTGTCGACGACCACGCCGACAAGACCATCGCCACCCTGACCTTCAGCGGCGTGTCGAAGACCTCGCGTTTCGACCAGGGCGAAGTCTTCAGCGAAAGCTGGCGCCTCGAGCGCGCGACTGGCGAAAACCAGCCTTGGCTGGTCGCCGGTATCCGCCAGAACGGCTGATCCCACGCGGCATAACGAAACCCGGGCTTGCCCGGGTTTCGTGTTTTTCGGCGCTGGTTTTCGGGAACCCGTGCGAAACGGCCCGGTCATTGGCAACAAGCCCCGTGCAAGGCTCATATGCAGAGCGCCATGGCGTTTTGCCTTTTTTCGACTTGTGGCTATTTTCCATTCAGCGTAAAAAGCTGCGCTATTGCACAAGCATCCAACCAGACGACAGCGAACCTGGCGTTCGTCCGCTTCGTGCTTTCCACATCCCGAGAATCGCCGACCTCTACTGGAGCCGCCCGTGGAAGAAGTCATCGAACAACTGCGTGAACTGAACGAACCGGTGCCGGTGCCCCTGGAGTTGCCGGACGAAGAACTGCTGGTGGAGATCGAGGAGCAGATCCTCATCAACCTGCCGTTCGAACTGCGCGAATTCCTGCTCAAGGTCAGCGACGTGGTCTACGGTCGCCTGGAGCCGGTGACGGTCACCGACCCACAGTCGCACACCTACCTGCCGGAAGTGGCCTCGGTCGCCTGGTCCCTGGGGGTATCCCGGGAGCTGGTGCCGATCTGCGAGGATCAGGGCAACTACTACTGCGTCGAGCAGGATGGCACCGTACTGTTGTGGGACGGCGAAGAAGAGGACCTCACCGACGACAGCTGGGACTCGGTCTGGCACTGGGTGCGTGAAGTCTGGCTGGAGGAATGACACCACGCACGGGCGGCTGGCGCTCAACGCCAAGGCAGGTTCGCTTGCAAACAACACTCAAGGGCGCCTGTTGGCGCCCTTGTCGTTTCAGTGATGGCCGGGTGTATCGGGCTTGTCGAGCGTTTCGAACAGGGCGATCTGCAGGCGTGTGTGCACGCGGATGAACCAGCGCCACAGCACGGCCACCACAGCGGCGGCGACGACACCGACCAGCAGCAGCATGTCGTTGGACGGCAGGATGCTCGACGACAACGCCGTCAGCAGCACCATGATGCCGACCAGCGAGAGCAGCGGAATCACCTCGGAAATCACCTTGCGCACCCGCGCCGTATGGCGGCCGGCTTTCTCCTGGCGCACGCCCATCTCGGCGAGCAGCATGGAGAGCGCCTTGATCTTGCGGTATGCCGCGATCAGGCAAGGCAACGACAGCAACAGCGCAGCGCCCCAGATCACCGCCTTGCGCAGGTTTTCCTGATCGAGCCACTGCCCCAGCCAGGCGCCGATCTGCGCAGCGAAGAAGGCGATGCCGAGGAAGATCGCCACCACGAACGCCAGGTTGACCAGTACCTGCAGGACGATCTTGCGGATCATCCCTGCCAGTATCGCGCCCTGGCCTTGCGGCTGGATGCTGCGCAGCCACTCGCCATACAGCGAGAACACCCGCGACACGCGCTGCGGCATGACCTTACCCAGGCTCAGCGCCAGGGGGTCGGCCGAGCGGATCAGGTACGGCGTGGTCAGGGTGGTGATCACCGAGACGGCCACCGCCACCGGGTAGAGGAAGTCGCTGGTCACCTGCAGGGTCATGCCCAGGGTGGCGATGATGAAAGAGAACTCGCCGATCTGCGACAGACCCATGCCGACGCGCAACGAGGTGCGCCCGTCGTTGCCGGCGATGAAAGCACCGATGCCGCAGGAGAACACCTTGCCGACGATAACGGCGACGGTGATCACCGCGATCGGCCAGGCGTATTCGATCAGTACGTTGGGGTCGAGCAGCAGGCCGATGGCGACGAAGAAGATCGCGCTGAACATGTCGCGAACCGGTTCGACCAAACGCTCGATCTGCACCAGCTGGCGCGATTCGGCCATGATCGCGCCGATCAGGAAGGCGCCCAGCACCATGCTGTATTCCAGCTTGACCACCAGCAGGCAGAAACCGAAGCACATGCCCAGCACCGCCACCAGCAACATCTCGTTGCTCTCGAACCTGGCCACGTAGGCGAGGATGCGTGGCACCAGGATGATGCCGATGACCAGGGCGACGATCATGAACAGTGACAGCTTGCCGACGGTGGCGAACACCTCGCCGGTTTCCACGCTGCCGCTCAGGGCGATACCGGAAAGCAGCGCGATGATGCCGATGCCAAGGATGTCCTCGACGATCAGGACACCGAAGATCAGTTGGGCGAAGCGCTCGTTCTTCATCTTCAGGTCGCCGAGCGCCTTGATGATGATGGTGGTCGAGGAAATCGCCAGGATGGCGCCGAGGAACAGCGAATCCATGGTGCTCCAGCCGAAATAGCGGCCAATCTCGAAACCGATCCAGATCATCAGGATGATTTCCAGGAACGCCGCGATGAAGGCGGTGGCACCGACGTTGAACAGCTTGCGCAGGCTGAACTCCAGCCCCAGGCAGAACATCAGGAAGATCACCCCCAGTTCGGCGAGGGTGCGGATGGTCTCTTCATCGTGGATCAGGCCGAAGGGCGGCGTATGCGGGCCGATCAGGAAGCCGGCGAGGATGTAGCCGAGCACCACCGGCTGCTTGAAGCGGTGAAACAGTACGGTGACCACCCCGGCCACCAGCATGATCACCGCTAGATCCTGGATGAAGCTGATGGCATGCATGACGGAACGGCTCCTTGTTTTTGGACAGGCAGGCACCAGCTCGGGCGGCGGCTCGATGGCGCATGCAAGGTTGCTGAAAGAGGGGGATGCAGGTTCGTTGCTGAACCGCTTCGACCGCAGGTTAACATCCGAGTCGTAGCCGTCGCGACATGGCAATATTCGGAAACATTTGCCACCAAGCGCACGCCATACGCGGCGTTACAGGCACCTGCGCAAAGACGTGCGACGCCGTTTCCAGGTCACCGGCAACACGTGGCACGGACGCCTTCACTGGCGTTGGGCATGCCCCCTCGCTCCCACAGAGGAACGCCGCATGACCGTCAGCGGCAGCCGCGAACCTGCCGCCAGGTCATGGCCGAAATCGGCGCACAGGCCCCTGTAGGAATTCGCCTTGCTGGTGATCCTGGATCGCGCTGAGGCCCCTCCATGGCCTGTGGTCGAGCGGCAATACCCAGGGCAGCCGTACCCGGGTATCGTCACAAAGCAGCTGTCAGCGCTGTTGCTGCTGTGGTTCGGCACTGACTTTCAGGTAGTTGCCCGCCACGTTGATACCTGCGCCCCCGTATTGCTGGCACTGCGCGTCAAAGACTTCCAGTACCCGAATATCCAGACCTTCTTGAAACAGCTCGACGGCACAGCCCCGCAGCAGATCGGCGGCCGTCAGTTGAAAATAGGCTTTCTCGCCTTGCAGCGCGCCCTGCAGATCACCGATGGCAGCCGGGCCGTACTCTTCGACCTTGGCACCCGCACGCAACGGAGAGAAATGGGCGCGATAGCTGCCATCCGGCTGGCGATTGATGTCCAGGCTGCTCCACAGCGCCGATCCGGAATAACGCAGATAGTGCCCCTCGAGGCTGGCGCCAAGGGCTTGGTAATCGAGCCCGGCGGATACCGAACGCAGGTTCTGGCGGGTAGCCGCCCCCTGCATGCCGTCGTTCAGGGCCAGGTTCAACCAGGCCCGTGCCTGGCCCGGTTGCCGGAGGCGCAGGCTGGTCACCACCAGATTGTTCAGGGCCAGTTCGCGGGCGGCGCTGTCCTGCGCCTGCTCGGCACGCCGCAACTGGCGCTCGAAGGCATCGGTCGCCTCGTCGTAGCGGCCCGCCTGATAGGCTGCGGTACCGGCAGCGTTGCACAGGCTGACGCTGTTGCAGGCCTGCGGGGCGCCCTGGGCGGCACCGACCAGCAGCAACAGCAGGGCATGGGAAACGAAAATGCGCTTCATGGATCTTCCTTGTCGAGGAGTGGCGGACATTGCCCAAGCGGCTTGAAATACTCTTACATACGTCACAGCAATCGAGTACATAGACACAATCGACCAGCCAGCGCCGTACACATGGCGGACAATCGCGCCCTTTCAACCTGACGAGCCAGAGATTATGGAACCCGGAAACGCCCAACTGACGATGACCGTGCTGATGACCCCGGACATGGCCAATTTCTCCGGCAATGTACACGGCGGCACCCTGCTCAAGTACCTCGACGAAGTGGCCTACGCCTGCGCCAGTCGCTACGCCGGTCGCTACGTGGTGACGCTGTCGGTGGACCAGGTGACGTTTCGCGAACCGGTACACGTCGGCGAACTGGTGACCTTCCTCGCCTCGGTCAACTATACCGGCCGGACATCGATGGAAGTGGGCATAAAGGTGATCACCGAGAACATCCGCGAGCGCTCCGTGCGCCACACCAACAGTTGCTTCTTCACCATGGTGGCGGTCGACGAGCAGGGCAGATCCACCGAAGTGCCGCCCCGTCAACCTCAGACATCCGAGGAGCGTCGGCGCTTCGATCAGGGCCAACAGCGCCGCGAGATCCGCCAGGAGCTGGAAAACCGCTACCGCGCCCTCAAAGGCGAGGCGTGACAAGGTCTAGCGCACCCGCAGCATGCACGGACACATCCTGTATAAAGACCCTTTAGTTATAAGTAAATTTTTAATATAAAATATCGGTCTTTATGGTCGGGCAATCCGACCCTGGCCGCTATGCTGTTCTGCGCTGTATTCCCTGCCGCGCAGGCATGCCAGGCCCTTCTGTTCATAGGGAGAACGCATGCCTCATCACACCCCCCTGATCGCGACCATCGCCGCCGGCTTCGTGCTGGCCTACCTGTTCGGCAGCCTGGCCAACCGCCTGCGTCTGTCGCCACTGGTAGGCTACCTGCTCGCAGGCGTGGTCGTCGGCCCTTTCACGCCAGGCTTCGTTGCCGACAAGGAGCTGTCCCACGAAATATCCGAGATCGGCGTGATACTGCTGATGTTCGGCGTGGGCCTGCACTTCTCCCTCAAAGACCTGATGTCGGTCAAGCACATCGCCATTCCCGGCGCCGTGGTGCAGATCGCCGTCGCCACCCTGATGGGCATGGGCCTGTCCTGGGCGATGGGCTGGGGCTGGGGCGCCGGCCTGGTATTCGGCCTGGCACTGTCGGTGGCCAGTACCGTGGTATTGCTGCGCGCCCTGGAAGAGCGCCAGTTGATCGACACCCGCCGCGGCAAGATCGCCGTGGGCTGGCTGATCGTCGAAGACCTGGTGATGGTGCTGGCGCTGGTGCTGCTGCCGGCCCTGTCCGGTGTACTCGGTGGCATTCCTCAGGGCGACGGCTCCAGCAGCATCGGCATGCAGTTGCTGATCACCCTCGGCAAGGTCAGCGCCTTCGTCGTGTTGATGATCGTCGTCGGACGTCGGGTCATTCCCTGGTTGCTGGAACGCAGCGCCGGTACTGGCTCGCGCGAGTTGTTCACCCTGGCCGTGCTGGCCATCGCCATGGGCATCGCCTATGGCTCGGCGCAGCTGTTCGGGGTGTCCTTCGCCCTGGGTGCGTTCTTCGCCGGGATGATCCTCAACGAGTCGGAGTACAGCCACAAGGCAGCCGAAGACTCGCTGCCGTTGCGCGACGCCTTCGCCGTGCTGTTCTTCGTCTCGGTGGGCATGCTGTTCAACCCGTCGATCCTGCTCGACCAGCCACTGCTGGTGCTGGGCACCTTCCTGGTCATCGTGCTCGGCAAATCCCTGGCGGCGATGTTGATCGTGATGGCGTTCCGCAAACCCCTGAGCACGGCGCTGACCATTTCGGTGAGCCTGGCGCAGATCGGTGAGTTCTCGTTCATCCTGATCGGCCTGGGCATCGGCCTGAATCTGGTGCCGGAAGCGGGCCGCGACCTGGTGCTGGCCGGCGCGATCCTTTCCATCCTCTGCAACCCGCTGCTGTTCCTGCTGATCGACCGCCTGCAGCCATGGCTCGATCGCCGCGAACACACCACGCCGGCCGATCAGGTCAGCGTGGCGGACAGTGAAGACAACGACCTGCACCCGATCAGCGAAGTCGGCCACGCCATCCTCATCGGTCATGGCCGTGTCGGCAGCCGGATCAGCAAGCGCCTGCGTGGCGAGGGCGTGCCGCTGGTGATCATCGACGACAACCGTACCCGCGCCCAGGAACTGCGCGAGGAAGGCTTCAGCGTGGTGCTCGGCAACGCCGCCAGCACCCACGTGCTGGAGTTGGCCAACGTCGCCCAGGCGCGCTGGCTGATGATCGCCATCCCCAACAGCCTGGAGGCCGGGCAGATCGCCCTGCATGGCCGTCAGGCCAATGCCGGCCTGGACATCATCGCCCGCGCCCACTTCGACGATGAGGTCGATTACCTGCGCGAACACAACGCCGACCTGGTGGTGATGGGCGAACGGGAAATCGCCCGGGTGATGTTCGAGCGCCTGGGGCTGCAGCCCCCCGCTCCGATCGCCCAGTAGGCCGACGGCGCTGCCCTGTCGTTGCTCTCGGCAGCGGCCGGAGGGCTGACGATAGGTTCATTCGTCAGCCCGGGACGCGGCAATTGCAGGGGCAGTGAACCCATCGAGGGCGGCACCGGCCATGGCAGATCAGGTAAGCTGAGCGCCCATCGTCCCGAGCCCGTGCCCCATGCTGACCCTCGGCAACCTGTTCATCCTGCTGCTTCTCGGCGCCGCTGCCACCTGGCTGTGGCACGGCCACGGTATTCGCGAGCGCGCGCTGACGCTGGTCAAGCAGCACTGCGGCAAGCTGGATATCGAACTGCTCGACGGCAACGTCGCCTTCCAGCGTTTCGCCATCGTCCGTGATGGCCGTGGCAACCGTCGCTTCGCACGGGTCTACGGCTTCGAGTTCACGGTCACCGGCGAACAGCGCCATGGCGGACGCATCGTCATGTTCGGCGCGCACCTGGGCCAGATCGAACTGGACCCCTACCCATTCCGCGAGCCTTCGCCAGCACTGCCACCGACGCCGACGCCGACGCCGAGAAAAAGCCAGTCTGGCCAGGTGATCGAGCTGCAACAATGGCAGCGTGACCACCCAGGCCCACGGGATCGATCGGGCTGATCGACGCTGTGCTATGGTCGCCGCTCATCTGCCTGGCGAATCCGCTTTCATGTCGTCCCGCTCTCTGCGCCTCGCTCTGCTGACGATCCTGCTGGTCGTGGGCCTGGGCCTTTCTGCCTACCTGGCCGAACGCCAGGCCGAGCGTCATCGCCTCGCCGAAGCCGGGCAGCAGGCACAGGAACAACTGGCCGCCTATGCCGGCACCCTGCAGACCCTGATCGACCGCTATCGCGCCTTGCCGGCGGTGCTGGCGCTCGACCCCGAGCTGAAGGAGGCCCTGCAGCATCCGCTCACCCCGATGCTGCAACACCGCCTGAACCTCAAGCTGGAAGCCATCAACGCCGCTGCCCATTCCTCGACGCTGCAGGTGATGAATGCCGAAGGGCTGGGCGTTGCCGCCAGCAACTGGCGCCTGCCGACCAGCTACGTCGGCCACGACTACAGCTTCCGCCCCTATTTCAGCGAGGCGCGCGGCCAGGATACCGGGCGCTTCTATGCGGTGGGCGTGACCAGTGGTATCCCCGGCTACTTCCTGTCCCACGCGGTACGCGATGGCAGCGGACGGTTTCTCGGTACCGTGGTGGTCAAGTTGGAATTCCCCGGCATCGAGCAGGCATGGAGCCAGAGCCCCCACGTGTTGCTGGTCAGCGACCGGCAGGGCATCACCTTTATCGCCAACCGTGCCGCCTGGCGATACCGCGAGCTGCTGCCTATCTCCACGGCCATGCGCGAAAGGCTCGCAGCCACCCGCCAATACGACAAGAAGCCCCTGGCGCCGTTGAATTACCGGCAGCGCCAGTCTTTCGGCGATGAAGGCCGCCTGGTGCGCGTCGACAGCCCGGATCTGGCCGGCGACTACCTGTGGGAAACCCGTGCCCTGAGCAGCGAGGACTGGACGCTGCACCTGCTGCGCGACACCCGCAGCATCGACGACAGCGCGCATGCCGCCAGCCTGGCTGCCGGCGGTGCATGGCTGGCGCTGTTTCTGCTCGGCCTGGTGGTGCATCAGCGCTGGCGCATCGCCCGGCTGCGCCAGCGTGCCAGCGATGACTTGCAGGCGCTGGTCGAGCAACGCACGGCGGCGCTGCGAACCGCCCAGGAGGGCCTGGTACAAGCCGCCAAACTGGCCGCCCTGGGTCAGATGTCCGCGGCCCTCGCCCACGAGATCAACCAGCCGCTCACCGCCCTGCAGGTGCACCTCGGCACGCTGCGCATGATCCTCGCCGATGGCGAGCTGGAAGAGGCGCGCCAGTCCCTGGTGCGTCATGAAGAACTGCTGCAGCGCATGGCCGCCCTGGCCGGGCACCTGAAAACCTACGCCCGCAAGAGCCCCGGCGGCTTGCGCGAAACCCTGGAGCTGGGCGCCGTGCTCGACAAGGCCCTGCAGCTGCTGGAACCGCGCCTGCGCGATGTCCAGGTGCACATCCGGCGCACGCCGGAGCAGCCCGCCTGGGTGGCCGGCGATGCGATACGCCTGGAACAGGTGCTGGTCAATCTGATCCGCAATGCCCTCGATGCGATGCAGGATCACCCCGCCCCATGCCTGTCGTTCGAGCTGATACTCGCAGACGCTCACTGGTCGCTGCATATCGACGACACGGGCGCGGGTATCGATGCACAGGCATTGCCGCAATTGTTCGATCCTTTCTTCACCACCAAACCAGTCGGCGATGGCCTGGGACTCGGCCTGGCGGTGTCTTACGCCATCGTGCGTGAACTGGATGGCGACCTGCAGGCCAGCAACCGCCCCGAAGGCGGCGCCCGCTTCACCCTGCGCCTGCCCGCCGCCAACGCCCCACAGGAGTTCGCATGATTCCCAGCGTGATTTTCGTCGATGACGAGGCACCCATCCGCGAAGCGGTGCGCCAATGGCTGGAGCGCTCCGGCTTTCAGGTACAGCTGTGCGCCAGTGCTCGCGAGTGCCTGGAACTGCTGCCCGAGGACTTTCCCGGGGTGGTGATCAGCGACCTGCGCATGCCGGGGATGGATGGCATGGCACTGCTGGAACAGGTGCAGGCCCGCGACGCCGAACTGCCATTCCTGCTGGTGTCCGCCCATGGCGACGTGCCCCAGGCCGTGGAAGCCATGCGCCTGGGCGCCTACGACTTCATCGAGAAACCCTTCACCCCGGAGCGCCTGCTCGGCAGCCTGCGCCGCGCACTGGAAAAGCGTCGACTGACCCAGGAGAACCGCCAGTTGCGCCAGCAGGTCGAGCACAAGGACGAGTTGGCCGGACGCCTGCTCGGGTTCTCCACGGCCATGGTGCAGCTGCGTCGGCAGGTGCTGGAACTGGCGCGAACGCCGGCCAACGTATTGATGCGTGGCGAAACCGGCAGCGGCAAGGAGCTGGTCGCCCGCTGCCTGCACGACTTCGGCGCGCGCGCCAACGGCCCCTTCGTCGCCCTCAATTGTGCGGCCATCCCGGAAAATCTCTTCGAGAGCGAACTGTTCGGCCATGAGAGCGGTGCCTTCACCGGCGCCCAGGGCAAGCGGATCGGCAAGCTCGAACATGCCAACGGCGGCACCCTGTTTCTCGACGAAATCGAAAGCATGCCCCTGGGCCAGCAGGTCAAACTGCTGCGTGTGCTGCAGGAGCGCCAGCTCGAGCGGCTCGGTTCCAATCAGGTGATCGCCCTCGACCTGCGCGTGGTGACCGCCACCAAGCCGGATCTGCACGAGCGCGTACGCGAAGGACGATTCCGCCAGGATCTGCTGTACCGCCTGAACGTCGCCGAACTGCAGTTGCCCGCGTTGCGTGAACGCCGTGAAGACGTACCCATGCTGTTCGAGCACTACGCCCGGCAGATCGCCGAGCGTTTCGAACGCCCGCTGCCGACGGTCACGCCCGCGCTGCTGGCCCATCTGCTGGCCCACGACTGGCCGGGCAACGTGCGCGAGCTGGTGAACGCTGCCGAGCGCCATGTGCTGGCATTGTCCGGCTCCGAGAACCCGTCAGCCGCTGTGGATAACTCGCTCGGCGCACGCATGGAAAGCTTCGAGGCACAGTGCCTGCGCGAAGCCCTGGCCAGCTGCCACGGCGACATGAAGCGGGTCACCGAACTGCTGCAACTGCCGCGCCGCACCCTGAACGAAAAGATGCAGCGCCACGGCCTGCTGCGCACCGACTTTCTGGAAGGCGAGCCCCCAGCCGCGCGCTGACCCCTGCCGGCAACATTCCGCCAGGTCGCCCTCGGGCCTGGCGGAATGCTGCCAGACCTTCCCGCTCCGATCTCGTCTCGAGCCCCACTGGCCGGGCCTCGCTGCGCCTGGCACAGCTTCTGCAACGAGCCCGCCAGCGCATTGCCATGCGTACAAGAATAACGAGATCGAG
>NZ_FNDG01000003.1 GCF_900100535.1 Phytopseudomonas flavescens | reverse complement strand
CAGATGCGCCTGTTCGCCAAAGTGCTGCGCCGGGGTGATTTCTACGGCGCGCGTATCGACCGCGCCCTGCCGGACCGCCAGCCGCTGCCGCGCCCGGATCTGCGCCAGTACCGCATCGGCCTCGGCCCGGTCGCGGTGTTCGGCGCCAGCAACTTCCCGCTGGCCTTCTCCACCGCTGGCGGTGACACCGCTTCCGCGCTGGCCGCTGGCTGCCCGGTGGTGTTCAAGGCGCACAGCGGCCACATGGCTACCGCTGCATTCGTAGGCGAAGCCATCCTGCGCGCTGCCGAGAAAACCGGCGCACCGAAGGGTGTGTTCAACATGATCTACGGCAGTGGCGTCGGCGAGGCGCTGGTCAAGCACCCGGCCATCCAGGCCGTTGGCTTCACCGGTTCGCTGAAAGGCGGTCGCGCCCTGTGCGACATGGCCGCGGCGCGCCCGCAACCGATCCCGGTGTTCGCCGAGATGAGCAGCATCAACCCGGTGATCCTGCTGCCCGAGGCCCTCAAGGCCCGTGGCGAGAAGATCGCCGGCGAGCTGGCGGGTTCGGTGGTCATGGGCTGCGGTCAGTTCTGCACCAACCCGGGTCTGGTGATCGGCGTTCGTTCGCCTGAGTTCAGCGCCTTCCTGCAAAGCTTCACCGCCAAGATGGCCGAGCAGCCGCCGCAGACCATGCTCAATGCCGGCACCCTGAAGAGCTATGTCAAAGGCCTGGAAGCGCTCAATGCACACGCCGGCATCACCCACCTGACCGGCGCCAGGCAGGAAGGCAATCAGGCCCGTCCGCAGCTGTTCAAGGCCGACGTCAGCCTGTTGCTGAACGGCGACGAACTGCTGCAGGAAGAAGTCTTCGGGCCGACCACCATCGTCGTCGAAGTGGCCGATCAGGCCGAGCTGCTCAAGGCCATCGATGGCCTGCACGGCCAGTTGACCGCCACCCTGCTCAGCGAGCCGGGCGACCTGCCCGGTAGCGAAGCGCTGTTCGCGCTGCTCGAGCAGAAGGTCGGTCGCGTGCTGTTCAACGGCTACCCGACCGGCGTGGAAGTCTGTGATTCCATGGTCCACGGTGGCCCGTACCCGGCGACCTCCGATGCCCGTGGCACCTCGGTCGGCACCCTGGCCATCGACCGCTTCCTGCGCCCGGTGTGCTACCAGAACTGCCCGGACGCGCTGCTGCCCGACGCCCTGAAGAGCGCCAACCCGCTGGGCATCGCCCGCCTGGTCGATGGCGCCAGCAGCCGCGACGCCTTGTAAACCGCAGCGCAACGCAAGAAGCCGGCAGAGGGTCGATGCCGGCAGTTGAACGCCTGGCCCGGCGCGGCTCCCCTGGGAGCCGCGCCTTACGGTGACGGCTGGCCCTGGCAGGCTTGATCCCCTGCCACCCCTGGCTTCGCGCCGGGGTGGCGCTCCTATGCGGGTCGCGCCATCATCAGTTCGGGCAGTGCACGCCCGCCGAGCAATTGCTCGTCGACCAGGCGCACCACGTCTTCCTCGCTACGCACCTGATACCAATGACCCGGCGGGTAGACCGTCAGCGTCGGGCCCTGATCGCAGGGAAACTGGCACTGGGTACGGGTGATATGCACACCACCCTCGCATTCCAGAAGGCCGGCATCCTTGACCTTCTCCCGCAGCATTTTCCACAGCGGCAGGGCACCGCGGCGGGTGCAGCGCGGGCCGTTGCACAGCAGCACGCGGTACTGGTGAGCGGGAATCTTCGACCAGGCGTGGCTGCCGGGCAGCGCCGGCACATCCACGCAGTCCAGATGCAGCTCCGGGCGCTCGATCAGTGCACAGGCGGCCCCGGCTGCATCGGCATCGAGCTGGCCGAACAGGCTGGTGACAGAGACCCGTGCAGGCTCGCTCAGGCTCGCCAGTTCGCTACGCAGCCAGTCGACATGCTGGCTGCTGCTCTGCGGCTCCAGGTCGATTACCAGCAGCCTGCCGCTGCACTCCTTCACGCGCTGCCAGAGGCCGCCATAACCGGCACCGGTATCGACGATTTCGGCCAGCGCGGGCGCGCCACGCAGCTCGACCAGGCGGGCCCGAAACAGCTCGGCAAAGGAGCCGTCGAGCAGATCCGGGCCGGTGAACAGCACCTGAGCGTAGGGCGGGGTGGTCATGGGTAGGCTCCGGGAAAAGGGCGGCAGTCTAGCAGTGAGCTAGACACCATTGGTCAGCAACGCCTGCCAGAGCACGTCGGGCTCGGCGAATTCCCGGTCTACAGCGGGCAATGGCGGCCGCTGCAACACCAGCACCGGCACGCCACGCTCACGGGCCACCTGCAACTTGTGCTCGGTGGCGGCGCTGCCGCTGTTCTTGCTCACCAGCACATCGCAACCGAGGCGCTCGAACAGCGCGCGCTCGCCTTGCAGGCTGAACGGCCCACGGGCACCGATCACGTCGGCACGGGGCGTGGCAGGCTGGCTGTGCAGGCAGCGCACCGTCCAGTGCTGGTGGCCGGGAATCTCGCGCAGATGCTCCAGCGGCTCGCGGCCGAGGGTGAACAGTGGGCGCCGGAAGTCGCCGAGTGCGGCGATCAGACTCGGCCAGTCGAACACCTCGCGCCAGTCATCCTCGGGCGAGGCGCTCCAGCCAGGCCGGCGCAGCGCCCAGCAGGCGATCCCTGACCGCTGTGCAGCGCGGGCGGCGTTGTGGCTGATCTGCGCAGCGTAGGGATGGGTCGCGTCGACCAGCAGGTCGATCGCCTCCTCGCGGATGAACGCAGCCAGACCATCGGCCCCGCCGAAACCACCGACGCGCACCTGGCAAGCGAGGTCATCCGGCACCTTGCCCAACCCGGCCAGGCTGTAGACATGCGCGGGGCCGAGGCGCCGGGCGAGGTTCAGCGCTTCGCCGATGCCGCCCAGCAAGAGCACGCGGCTCATGGCGACTCGACCGGTTTACTGACCTGCAGCAGGGTGATCGGCAACGCGGCGCGCCAGGTGTCGAAACCGCCGAGCGGGCGCGCCTGAGCGACCTCGATACGGGTCAGCTCACCGCCCTGTTCGCCACGAAAGGCGATCAGCGCCGCCTCGCTCTGCAGGGTCACGGCGTTGGCCACCAGTCGGCCACCGGGCTTGAGCGCGCGCCAGCAGCTTTGCAGCACGCCAGGCGCGGTCACCCCGCCACCGATGAAGATGGCGTCCGGCGCCGCCAACCCCTCCAGCGCCTCGGGCGCCCGCCCAGCCACCAGTTGCAGGCCCGGCACGCCAAGGGCATCGCGGTTATGGGCGATATGCCCCTGGCGCCCTTCGTCGGCCTCGATGGCGATCGCCCGACAAGCGGGGTGGGCACGCAGCCACTCGATGCCAATGGAGCCGCAGCCGGCGCCCACATCCCAGAGCAGCTCGCCGGGCAACGGCGCCAAGCGCGCCAGGGTGATGGCGCGCACGTCGCGTTTGGTGAGTTGCCCGTCGTGGCGATAGGCATCGTCCGCCAGGCCGGGGGTGAGGGGCAGGCGCCTGGCGTCATCACCGGCCACGCAGTCGATCGCCACCAGGTTGAGATCGGCAGATCGAGCCAGCGACCAGCCATCGGCCAGGCCATCGATACGCCGCTCGCGCTCACCGCCCAGGTGTTCGAAGACGCTCAGGCGGCTGGGGCCGAAACCACGCTCACGCAGCAACGCGGCGATGGCCGCCGGACTCTCGCCATCGTTGCTCAGCGCCAGCAGGCGCACGCCGGGATGAATCTGCGCATTGAGCGCTGCCAGGGGGCGGCCAACCAGCGAGACCAGGGCAGTGCTCTGCAACGGCCAGCCCAGGCGAGCCGCCGCCAGCGAACAGGAGGAAGGCGCCGGCAGAATGTGCAGCTCCTCGCTCGGCAATGCGCGGGCCAGGCTGGCGCCGACCCCGAAGAGCATCGGGTCACCGCTGGCCAGCACGCAGACCGGCGTGCCGCGGCGCTCCAGCACCGGCGCCAGGGAAAAGGGCCTGGGCCACTGCAGACGCGTGGCAGCGATGCAGCGCGGCAGCAGGGCCAGCTGGCGTTCGCTGCCGAACACCTGGCCAGCCTTGAGCAAGGCATGCCGCGCCGCCTTGCCGAGGCCGGCGTAGCCGTCTTCTCCGATGCCCACGACGGTCAGCCAGGGATTCAACTGTTTTTCCTCATTATCAGAACTGCCCGTACTCAATTGGCTATAAAGGCACCAGCGTGCTTTCCGTAGGGTGGATCGGGACGCGCAGTCAACGCTCTTCTTGTCCACCATCGCAAGGGTGGAGCGGTGGCGTCGTCCGCCCTACGTCTTGAAACGTGTCGCTTGCCGCTGATCCACGCGGCTTTTCATCCGGGTGGGCAAAGCGGGCATAATAACGTCTTCGTCGGTGTCCGTCGGCTGCGTGATGCGTAGCCACGGGCCTATGAGGGAACACGAGCAGAATGCTCTGCCGCGTGGCTGCCCCCGCAACTGTTGCAGCGAGCGCCTGTGCCAATCGCCACTGGGAAACCGGGAAGGCCGGCCACGCGCCATGACCTGCGAGCCAGGAGACCTGCCGACGGATTCAGTCGCATGTGCCCACACCGGGCGGGGTGTCCCGGTGATAGAAGCTCGTCCTTCTCTGGCTTATCCTCGAACGGATGCCCATGTGACCCGACCCCGGTGATCCGTTGAAACAGGCTTTTTGCATTCCATCCCCTGCTGTTCGCCCCTCGGCCTGTCCGGGGTTGCTGCGTATCGTGCAGGCCAAGGACGGCGGCATCTGCCGGATCAAGCTGGCCTGCGGGCGCCTCGATGCCAGCCAGGCCGAGCGTATCGCCCGCGCTGCACAACGCCATGCGGGCGGGGTGATCGAAGCCACCAACCGCGCCAACCTGCAGATCCGCGGTATCCATGCCGGCCGTGAAGACGCGCTGATCGGCGAGTTGCTGGCCGCCGGCCTCGGCCCGCGCTCACCCGCTGCCGACGATGTGCGCAACCTGATGGTCAGCCCCTCTGCCGGCCTCGACCCGGCGGCGCTGGTCGATGTATCGCCACTCGCCACGCGCCTGCTGACGACCCTGGAGAACACCCCGCGCCTGCACGCGCTGTCGCCCAAGTTCGCCCTGCTGCTCGACGGCGGCGAACGCCTGGCGATGCTCGAACACCCCCACGACATCTGGCTCAGCGCCCTGCCGCTGGATGGCGGGATCGGCTATGCCTTCGGCCTGGCCGGTTGCCCGCCACAGGCGCCTGGCGATGCGCCCGCGCTGGCCCTGGTGCCCGGGGCCCATGCCCACGGGCTGCTGCTGGCACTGCTCGAGCTGTTTCTCGAACTGGCCACGCCCGAGCAGACGCGCATGCGCCACCTGCTCGTCAGTCACCCGGCCACCGAGCTGCGGCAACGCCTGGGCGAGCGCCTGGGTGACGTACTGCTGAACGCGAACGACTGGCGGCGCCGCCCGGCCGAACCCCAGGCCCATATCGGTATTGGCTGCCAACTTCAGCCCGGCCTGGTGCAGGTCGGCGGCGTGCCTGCACTGGGCCGGCTCGACGCCGAACAGTTGCTCGGTCTCGCCGCCCTGGCTCGCCGCCTGGGCGATGGCAGCCTGCGCCTGACCCCCTGGCAGAGCGTGTTGCTGCCCAATGTCGCCGCAGCCGATGCACAGGCAACTCTCCAGGCGCTGGAGGGGCTCGGCCTGCTGGTCGATACCGATGCGCCGCTGGCACGCATCATCGCCTGCACCGGTTCCAGCGGCTGTGCCAGGGGCCTGGCCGACACCAAGGCCGATGCCCGCCGCCTGGCCGAGGGCTTGCAGGCCGGCAGCCGGCAGCCGGGCGTCCACCTCAGCGGCTGCCGTCGTTCCTGCGCCGCCGCCCACCGCGCGCCGGTGACCCTGCTGGCGGTCGCCGAGGGCCGCTACGACCTGTTCGCCCGCCAGGCGGACAACAAGACTTTCGGCGAGCCACTGGCCCGCCACCTGACACTCGACGAAGCCAGTGCGCTGCTGGCCTCGCTTCCCGATACCTGGAGTTTCACCCGATGACCGATTACATCCGCGATGGTCAGGAGATCTATCGCCATTCCTTCTCCATCATCCGCGCCGAGGCCGACCTGAGCGGCATTCCGGCGGATCTCGAGAAGCTCGCGGTGCGGGTCATCCACGCCTGCGGCATGGTCGACGTGGTGCGGGATCTGCGTTTCTCGGCAGGTGCCGGTGCGGCGGGTCGCCAGGCCTTGGCCAATGGCGCGGCGATTCTCTGCGACGCCCGCATGGTCGCCGAAGGGGTGACCAGGGCGCGCCTGCAAGCCGGTAATCCGGTGCTCTGCACCCTCAACGATGCCGGCGTGCCGGAGCTGGCCAGGCAGCTCGGCAACACCCGTTCGGCGGTGGCCCTGGAGCACTGGCGCGAGCACCTCGACGGCGCGGTGGTGGTGATCGGCAACGCTCCCACCGCGCTGTTCTATCTGCTCGACATGCTGGCTGCCGGCGCGCCCAAACCGGCGCTGATTCTCGGCTTCCCGGTGGGCTTCGTGGGCGCGGCGGAATCCAAGGATCTGCTCGCCAGCACCTTCGCCGAACATGGCGTACCCTACGTGATCGTCCAGGGCCGTCGGGGTGGCAGCGCCATGGCCGCCGCCGCGGTCAACGCCCTGGCCACGGAGGTCGAGTGATGATCGGTATGGACAGCCCCGGCAAAGGCCGCCTGCTGGGCCTGGGCGTCGGCCCGGGCGACCCCGAGCTGATCACCCTCAAGGCCCTGCGCCTGCTCAAGTCGTCACCCGTGGTCGGTTACTTCGTGGCCAAGGCCAAGGCCAGTATTGGCCAGGGCGGCAACGCCTTTGGCATTATCGAAGGGCACCTGGACGACAGCCAGCAGCGCCTGCCGCTGGTCTATCCGGTGACCACCGAAAAGCTCGAGCCGCCGCAGTGCTACGAGGACGTGATCAGCGACTTCTACGACACCTGCGCCGCCCAGGTGGCCGAGCACCTCGACGCCGGCCGCGACGTGGCGGTGATCTGCGAAGGCGACCCGTTCTTCTACGGCTCCTACATGTACCTGCACGATCGCCTGGCCGAACGCTACGTGGCCCAGGTGATCCCCGGCGTATGCTCGATGCTCGGCAGCGCGGCAGTGCTCGGCGTACCCCTGGTGTACCGCAACCAGAGCCTGTCGGTGCTCTCCGGCGTGCTCCCCGAAGACGAACTGCGCGAGCGCCTGCGAGAAGCCGAAGCCGCCGTGGTGATGAAGCTCGGCCGCAACTTCGAGAAAGTGCGCCGGGTGCTGCAGGATCTCGGCCTGCACGAACGTGCCCACTACGTGGAACGGGCGACCATGGCCAACCAGCGCATCGTGCCGCTGCACGACGTCGAGCCCATGGCCTCGCCGTATTTTTCGATGATCGTGGTCCCGGGTGAGAAGTGGCGTGGTTGAGCCACACCCTTGCCTGCACCTTGAACCTGGAATCCCAATGACTGCTTCCCCCGCCATCGTCATTCTCGGCCCCTCTGCCCTGGCCACCGCACGGCGCATCCAGGCGCTTTATCCACAGGCCGTGATCCATGGCCTGCGCGGGCGGGTCGAGGCCGACCAGGCCTACGAGGACTTCGGCGACACCCTGCGCAGCCTGTATCGCGACGGCACGCCGATCATCGCCCTGTGCGCCGCCGGCATCGTCATCCGCAGCCTGGCGCCGCTGCTCGCCAGCAAGGGTGCCGAGCCGCCGGTGCTGGCCGTGGCCGAAGACGCCAGCGCCGTGGTGCCGCTGCTCGGCGGCCTGGGTGGCGTCAACCGCATGGCCCGGGAGATCGCCACCGCACTGGATACCCGCGCGGCGATCACCACCAGCGGCGAACTGCGTTTCGGCACCTGCCTGCTCGACCCGCCGAGCGGTTATGCACTGGCCGACCTCGAGCACGGCAAGCGCTTCGTCTGCGACCTGCTCGGCGGCGAAAGCCTGCGCATCGACGGCAACGCGCCGTGGCTGGACGGAGCCCGGCTGCCGCTGGACGAGGATGCCGGCCATAGCGTACGGATAACCACCGAGCAGCGCCCTGCACAGCCTGACGAACTGCTGATCCATCCGCGCACGCTACTCGCCCTGGTCGACAAGGCGGATGACCTGGCAGCCAGCCTCGGCCAGGCATTCGAACAATCGCGCCTGGCGCCGAAATCCCTGGCCGCCCTGCTCGCCCCCCAGGCGCTGATGGGCGACAAGCGCCTGGCCCAGGCCGCCAGCGACCTCGCCGTGCCGCTGCGTTTTGTCCGCGCAGGCGAGGCACTGCCACCACCGCGGCACCGCAGCGCAAACCTGCAGTTGCTGCTCGCAGACTCGCCCGAAGCGGCGCAAGCCATTGGCCGTCCCCGCGGCCGCCTGAGCGTGATCGGCCTGGGCCCCGGTGCCGCCGAACACATGACCCCTGCGGTACGTCGCGTGCTGGACGAGGCCGAGGATCTGCTCGGCTACGCCACCTACGTGAACATGGCCGAGCCGCTGCGCCCGGAACAGGTGCGCCACTGCAGCGACAACCGTGAAGAACTGCAACGCGCCCGCCATGCCTTCGAGCTGGCCGCCAGCGGCCGCCGCGTGGTGGTGATTTCCTCCGGCGACCCCGGTGTATTCGCCATGGCAGCGGCCGTGTTGGAAGCCCTGGAAACCAATGGCACGGCGACCGACTGGCACGCCGTCGAGCTGGAGGTTCTGCCCGGCGTGTCCGCTGCCCTGGCCACCGCCGCAAAGGCCGGTGCGCCGCTGGGTCATGACTTCTGCCTGATTTCCCTGTCGGACAATCTCAAGCCCTGGGCGGTGATCGAAAATCGCCTCGAGCATGCCGGCGCGGCGGATCTGGCGATGGCCTTCTACAACCCGATTTCCAAAGCCCGCCCCTGGCAACTCGGCCGCGCCCTGGACATCGTCCGCCAGCACCGCACGCCAGACACCGTGGTGGTGCTCGGCCGCGACATCGGCCGCCCCGCCGAAGCCCTGCGCGTGCTCGACCTCGGCGAGCTGACCCCGCAGATGGTCGACATGCGCACCCTGGTGATCATCGGCTCCAGCCAGACCCGGCGCCTGCCCAGGCGCGATGGGGGTGAGTGGGTGTATACGCCGCGCAGTTATCCACAGCCCTAGACTGCCTATGAGCAACATTCTGTTCGTCTGCAGCCGCAATCAGTGGCGCAGCCCCACCGCCGAAACAGTATGGCGCAAGCATCCGGAGCTCTGCGTGCGCTCCGCGGGTACCAGCCCGAGGGCACGGAGGACGGTGAGCGCAAGCGATATCCAATGGGCCGACGTGGTGTTCGTCATGGAGCACAAGCACAAGAGCCGATTGATGGCGAACTTCGCTCGGTTACTGAGTCATAAACCACTGCACGTTCTGGATATAGCGGACGAGTATCAGTACATGGATCCCGAGCTGGTGGACATTCTCGAGAGAAGCGTCGCCGCCTGCCTTGGCCTCGACTGACGATAGCGCCGGCTCGAGCCTCCTTTACACCACCTTTACATCGGCCTGACGTCCCTTTGCACAGGCCCCTGGATAATCGATTCTGCCCAACCATCTGGTCGGGCTGTCGCATTCTCTGGAGCCCATGATGAAAGCAAGTCTCCCCCGCACTGCCGTTGCCATACTGCTCGCAACGCTTTCCCTGAATGCTCTGGCTGGCCCCGGCGGGCCGGGTGGTGGCCCCGGGGGCCAGGGCGGATATCGCGGTCATGGCGGCCCAGGGCCAGGCTGGGGTGGCCCGGGCCCGCGGCATGGCCATGGCCTGCCGGACTACGCCCGTGAGCTGTGGATTGGCAGCGCGCTGTACTTCGTCGCTGCCGGCACCTACTACATGTGGAACGCCGACCGCAGGCAGTACATCGTGGTCGAGGCGCCGCCGGTGTCAGTGGCTGCACCTGCGGCCAATTACGATGTGATCGCCTATCCAGCCCGCGGTCAGAACGCTGACTTGCAGGCCCGCGACCGCTACGAGTGCCACAGCTGGGCGGTCGGCCAGAGCGGTTTCGACCCGGCTACCGCCACGAGTGCGCCAGCCGCCAGCGCCACCGACTACTACCGGCGCGCCCTGGGTGCTTGCCTGAGCGGGCGCGGTTACAGCATCAATTGAGCAGCGCCTTGAGGTCGTCGTAGAGCGCCTGGGGGATCTGCACGCCATCGACGAGGCTGCGAACGCGGGCGTCGTAGCGCCGCTGTGACGGCAGGCGCGCACCCTGCTCCTGAATGCCCGCGAACAGCGCCTCGGCCCTGGCCAGGTGCTGATCGGCAGCGGCGCCGAGAAAGCGCTGCGGGTCGAGGGCGATGATCAGTTCGCCATGATAGGGCGACGATTTGCTGCCCGCGTCATAGGCCAGGGACTCGGCGCTGGTCAGATCACCGATCAGCGGCCCGGCGATCAGCTCCACCATGGCTGCCAACGCCGACCCCTTGTGCCCGCCAAAGGTCAGCATGGCGCCGTTCATGACCGCCTCGGCATCGGTGCTTGGCTGGCCGTCGGCGTCGATGCCCCAGCCTTCCGGGATCGCTTTACCAGCCCGGCGGTGCAGCTCGATGTCGCCTCGGGCGATGGCGCTGGTGGCGAAGTCGAAGATGAACGGCTGCTGGCCGGCGCGCGGCCAGCCAAAGGCGATGGGGTTGGTACCGAAGATCGGCTTGCTGCCACCGGCCGGTGCTACCCAGGCATGGCTGGGATTGCACGCCAGGGCTACCAGCCCGGCTTCGGTAAGCGCCTCGATCTCCACCCACAATGCGGAAAAATGCACACAGCGGTTGATCGCCAGGGCGGCGATGCCGTTGGCCCTGGTTTTCTCTTCGAGCACCGGCAACCCTGCCTGGAAGGCCAGTTGCGAGAAGCCGCCGCGGGCATCCACGCGGACGATCGACGGCGCCTGATCGATTACCTGCGGCTCGGCATCGGCCACCACCTTGCCCGCCCTCAGCGAGCTTACGCAGCCCAGCACCCGGTACAGACCATGCGAGGCGCAGCCGTCGCGTTCGCCCGCCAGCACCGTGGCAGTCACCGCACGTGCCTGGGCTTCGCTGAAGCCGTTGTGGCGCAGGATCGAGAGCGCCAGCTCTTCGGCTTCGTCCAGGGTCAGTCGAATCATCTTCAGCTCCTTGTTCGAGGCGGCCGCAGGGCCGGATTGACGTTATACAGTGAAACCTGAAGCAGCCGCTGGCTTGATGCCTTTGCTGCTGGCAGATGACGAATTCAGCACAGTCCGGCCATGTGACAAGCCCCTCTGGCCTGGCGTCGAGCGTAGCGATACCCAGGAAAGACTCCAGGCGCACAGTGCATCTCAGGTATCCATATCCTGTGCTCGTGCGGGCCGGTAGCCAGGGTGCTAGAATGCGACGAATTCTCATTCCCACCGACCCTATCCCGTGCATTCCACTCCATCGGCACCTCACCACCCGCATCAGGCCATCGATCAGCTCTACAGCCACCACCACGGCTGGCTGCAAGGCTGGCTGCGCAAGCGCCTGGGCAATGCCGCCGATGCGGCGGACCTGGCCCAGGACACCTTCGTGCGCCTGCTCAGCAGTGCGCCGGGCGAGCCGCTTAACCTCACGACGCCTCGCGCCTATCTGGCCACCATCGCCAACCGCCTGACCATCAACCTCTACCGCCGCCGCTCGCTGGAGCACGCCTACCTGGCCGCGCTGGCGGAAATACCGGAAGAGCTGGCGCCATCGCTGGAACATCAGGCTCTGGTGCTCGAAGCCCTCGACGAGGTCGACCAGGTGCTTGGCGTACTGCCCGCCAAGGCCCGGCAGGCGTTCCTGATGGCGCAGCTGGAGGGTTATACACAGGAGGAGATCGCCAGCCGGCTCGGCCTTAGCGTGCGCTCGGTGCAACGCCACCTCGCACGGGCCTTCGAGGAATGCATCGTGCTCGCCAGCCAGGGCGCGAAGCATGAGTGAGTCGCCCATCGACCGGCGGATCGCCCGTGAGGCGGCCGGCTGGTTCGTGCGTCTGCAGAACAGTGGGGTCAGCGCCGCCGAGCATGCTGCCTGTGCCGAATGGCGGGCCCGGCATGCCGATCACGAGCGGGCCTGGCAACTGGCCGAGCGTTTCAGCGCTCACGCCCAACAGCTTGCCGGAGGCGCCGGACGGGCAGTCCTGGAGCGCCCACGCAATCTGCAGCGGCGACAAGTGCTCAAAACCCTCGCCCTGCTTATCGCCGCCGCCCCGCTCGGCCTCGCCGCACACCGCGGCTTGCCCTGGCGTGAATGGCAGGCGGACGAGCGCACCGCCACCGGTGAGCAGCGCACCCTGCACCTGCCGGATGGCGGACAGCTTCGCCTGAACACCGGCAGCGCGGTCGATATCGCCTACGACGACAGCGTTCGCCGCGTGCGCCTGATCGCCGGCGAGCTGCTCGTCGAGGTGCCCCGCGAGCATGCCAGGCGGCCCTTCATCGTCGATACTGCCGACGCGAAAATCGCCCTGCTGGGCAGCCGTGTTCTGGTGCGTCAGTACCCCAGCAGTACCTACCTGGCAGCGCTGGGGGGCGCTGTAGAAGTGCGCCCGCGCCTGTCACGGGGTGACGACGGTCTGATGCGCCTGGCGGCCGGCCAGCAGACCTACGTCGACGCCCGCACTGCAGAGCCTGCAGTGGCGCTGGCACAGCATCGTCTCGACTGGCTCAGCGGCGTGCTGCGCGCAGAAAGGATGCGCCTGGATGACTTCATCGCCGAGCTGGATCGCTATCGCCCGGGCCTGCTGCGTTGCGATCCGGCAGTCGCCGGGCTGCTGATCTCTGGCGCCTTCCAGCTGCGCGATACCGACCAGATTCTCAGTGCCCTGAGCCGGACCCTGCCGGTGAGCGTCCACTACCGCACGGCCTATTGGGTCACCGTCACGGCGCGTGCCACCGCGTAACAAAGACTCATTGTCGTGTTTTCTCCAGGCTGCGTGTCCCTCCCGTAACCACATCATTCTCACAGGGCGGGAACGCAAACATGGCGACGACGCAGGGCATGCAACCATTGGCACGGGCGGTACAGGCTGCCGCACTGGGGCTGATCATCGCGGGCGGCAGCTTCACTGCGGCCCCGCTGCAGGCCGCCGAGCAGGCGACCGAGCGGAGTCGTGCCTATCAGGTACCGGCCGGTAACCTGAGCAGCGCCCTGTCCGATTTCGCCAGTCAGGCAGGCATCACCCTGCCCATCGAGCCAGCCCTGGTGGAAGGTTTACGCAGCCCCGGCCTGAACGCCGCCACAAGCGTGGAAGGCGGCCTGCGGCAACTGCTGCAGGGCACCGGTCTGCACGCTGCACCGCAAGGCAATGGCCTGTATCTGCTGACGCCGCAGGAAGCGGGCGCGGGCCTGGAACTGGGCGCGACCAGCATCACCGGGCAGGGCCTGACGGCGACTACCGAGAACAGTGATTCCTACACCACCGGCGCCATGCAGACCGCCACCAAGCTGCCCCTGAGCCTGCGCGAAACGCCGCAGTCGGTCAGTGTGGTCACGCGCAAGCGCATGGACGACAAGGCCATGACCAGTATCAGTGACGTGGTGCAGAGCACACCCGGCGTGTTCCTGAACAACTCGGGAGGTGTCGGCAGGCCGTCTTTCAGCGCCCGTGGCTTCGATGTCGACAACCTCATGTACGACGGCTTCCCCACCAGCCTGCTGACCTACCTGCCCAGCGGTGAAGCCAACCTGGCCATGTACGACCGTGTGGAAATCGTTCGCGGCGCCACGGGCCTGGCCCAGGGCGCCGGCAGCCCATCCGGCGCCATCAACCTGGTGCGCAAGCGCCCGACCCATGAGTTCCAGGGCACGCTCACCGGCAGCGCCGGCAGTTGGGACGATTACACCGGCACCCTGGATGTCGGCGGCCCCCTCAATGAAAACGGCACCCTGCGCGCCCGTACCGTGGTCTCCCGGCAGGACGCCAGGAGCTTCCGTGATTCGGTCGAGCACGATCACGACCTGTTCTACGGCGTGGTCGACGCCGACCTCAGCGAAAGCACCACCCTGAGCCTCGGCGCCTACCGACAGAAGAACTACAGCAACTACATCTGGGGCGGATTGCCCATGGCCCGTGGCGGCGGCCATCTGGGACTGCCGCGCGACACCTTCCTGGGGCATGACTGGGAATATTCGGACAACCGCACCACCGGCTACTTCGCCACCCTGGAGCATGGCTTTGCCAACGACTGGACGCTGCGCCTGGCGGCGATGCAGGCGAAAACCGATACCGAGGTGCTGGCTTCTTCGATCTGGGCATACGACCGCCACTACCTGTGGACACAGGCCATGGAGCAGAAGGAAGTCGGCTACGACCTGGCGCTCAGCGGGCCCTTCCAGCTGTTCGGTCTGGAGCACGACCTGACCGTGGGCGCCAGCAAGCGTGAACTGACTTATCGCACGGGTGACAGCTGGAGCGACTTCATCGATGACGACGTCGACCTCTTCGCCTGGAATCCCCGTGGTCACGCGAAACCGAACATCGTGGTCGACCCCACCTGGACGGGTGAGCTGACCACCCAGGACAGCGTCTACGCCACGACCCGGCTGCGCCTGAGCGAACCGTTGTCGCTGATCCTCGGCGGTCGCGTCGACTGGTACGAATACGATGATCGCGAAAGCAGCGAAAGCGATTACAAGGTCACTCGCAACCTGACCCGCTATGCCGGTGTGATCTATGACCTGGATACGAACCACTCGGTCTACGTCAGCTACACCGATATCTTCAAACCCCAGAACGATCGCGGGCTGGACAGAAAACCGCTGGAGCCGATGGTTGGTGAGAACTACGAAGTCGGTATCAAGGGCGAATACTACGACGGTGCCTTGAATGCCAGCCTGGCACTGTTCCAGATCGACCAGAAAAATCGTGCCCAGACCCTGACGGGCCAACTCGGCTGTGGTTCCACGCCTGACAGCTCCTGCTACGAGGCCGCCGGGCTGGTGCGCAGCCGCGGCATCGACCTGGAAATCCAGGGCGCCTTGAGCGACGACTGGCAGGTCGCTGCGGGTTACACCTACACCCAGACCCAGTATGTCAGCGACGCCAACGCAGCCCGCGAAGGCGAGGACTTCGACCGCAAGAAACCGCGCCAGCTGTTCAAACTGTCCACGCTCTACACCCTGCCCGGGGAGCTGCAGCGCTGGCGCATAGGGGGTGATGTCTACCAGCAGAGCCGCATCCGCACTTCAGGTGGCACCGGTGCCAGCGCCTGGAAGAACCAGCAGGGTTCCTACACCGTGGTGGGCCTGGTGGCCGGGTACAAGGCCAGCGAGCAGCTGGATCTGCAGCTCAACGTCAACAACCTGTTCGACCGCACCTACTACACCAGTGTGGCCAACGGCGAGTGGTACCCCTACGACATCTACGGCGACCCACGCAATTTCAAGGTGACGGCCCGCTACAGCTTCTGAGAAAGCGGCTCGCCAGCGAAGGGCAAGGATGAGGCAGACCGGCTGCACTGTGGGAGCGCGCCATGTGCGCGAATCGCGGGCGTGGCCCGCTCCCACAGCCTACAGGGGTTTCCGGTGGCGGGGCGTGGTGCTAGGCGGCCAGTTGGCGGCGCAGCTCGGCCAGCACCGGCGCGCTGTCCGGGCGCACGCCACGCCACAGGTGGAAGGCTTCCACGGCCTGCTCGACCAGCATGCCGAGGCCGTCGAGGGTGCGCGCCGCACCCTGCTCCGCGGCCCAGCGGTTGAAGGCGGTGGGGCCGGCACCGTACATCATGTCGTAGCAGCAGGTGTGGCCCGGCTGGATCAGGCTGGCGGCGATCGGCGGCAGCTCGCCGGCCAGGCTGGCGGAGGTGCCATTGATGATCAGGTCCACCGGCGCATCGATCCAGTCGAAACCACTGGCCACCACGGGGCCGAGATCGGCGAACTGGCGGGCCAGGTACTCGGCCTTTTCCACGGTGCGGTTGGCGATTACCAGGGTCTGCGGCTGCTGCGCCAGGAAGGGTTCGAGAATGCCGCGTACCGCGCCACCGGCGCCGAGCAGCAGGATGCGCTTGCCGCGCAGCTCGATCCCGGCATTCACGGTCAGGTCGCGAACCAGGCCGGCACCGTCGGTGTTGTCACCGAGCAGGCTGCCGTCATCGAGCTTCTTCAGGGTATTCACCGCACCGGCACGGCGGGCGCGCTCGGTCAGGCTGTCGGCCAGCGCAAAGGCCTGCTCCTTGAACGGCACGGTCACGTTGCCGCCATGGCCCTCGGCGAAGAAGGCCCGGGCATAGCCATCGAAATCCTCCAGCGGCGCCAGCAGTACCTCGTAGCTCAGCGCCTGGCCTGTCTGCTGGGCGAACAGGCGATGGATCAGGGGCGACTTGCTGTGGCCGATGGGGTTGCCGAATACACCGTAGCGGTCCATGAAGGTTTCCGTGCGCAAAAGCCAAAGGCGGCAAGCCTGAAGCTTTTTGCGCAGACCTTCAAGCCTGGTTCTGGACGTTCAGCCAATCGCGGTCGGTCAGGAAATACTCGGTCAGGCGTGCTTCCTCGCTGCCTGGTTGCGCTTTCCAGTCGTAGCCCCAGCGCACCTGGGGCGGCAGCGACATGAGAATCGACTCGGTACGCCCGCCCGACTGCAGGCCGAACAGGGTGCCACGGTCGTAGACCAGGTTGAATTCCACGTAGCGGCCACGGCGGAACTCCTGGAATTCGCGCTGCGCCGGGGTGAAGGACATGGACTTGCGGCGCTGCACGATGGGCAGGTAGGCCTCGATGTAGGCATCGCCGATGGCGCGGATGAAGGCGAAGCAGGTGTCGAAATCCCACTCGTTGAGGTCGTCGAAGAACAGCCCGCCGATGCCACGCGGTTCACCGCGGTGCTTGAGGTGGAAGTAGCGGTCGCACCAGGCCTTGTAGCGCGCATAGACATCGGTGCCGAAAGGCGCACAGGCCTGCTCGGCGACACGGTGCCAGTGCACGCAATCCTCTTCGTTGCCGTAGTACGGTGTCAGGTCGAAGCCGCCACCGAACCACCAGACCGGCGCTTCGCCTGCCTTCTCGGCGCTGAAGAAACGCACGTTGGCGTGGGACGTTGGCACGTGCGGATTGTGCGGATGGATCACCAGAGACACGCCAAGGGCCTGGAAACCGCGCCCGGCCAGCTCCGGGCGATGGGCACTGGCCGACGGCGGCAGGCTGTCGCCGAACACGTGGGAGAAATTCACCCCGCCCTTCTCGATCACCGTGCCGTCACCGATCACCCGCGTGCGACCGCCACCACCACCGGGTCGCTGCCAGGCGTCCTCGATGAAGCTGGCCTTGCCGTCCTCGGCTTGCAGGGCGGCACAGATACGGTCTTGCAGGTCGAGCAGGTAGGCTTTTACGGCCTCGGTCTGGTTACTCACGGGGGGCACCTTGTGTCACGAACGTCGGTAAAATCGGCGGCCAGCATATCACCGCGTTTCGGCGCTCTGCAGTTGACGCCGGTCAACGGCAGATGCGACGTTCGACCACTCACGCCAAAAACCCGCTCAATACCCCACTGGATTAGGGGTTCCTTGCATTCACCTTTCACGCAGGAGCAAAAACGATGGCCAAACGCATCCAGTTCAGCCACCACGGTGGCCCCGAGGTACTCGAATACGTCGACTACCAGCCGGCCGCGCCAGGCCCCAACGAGGTGCGCGTGCATAACCAGGCCATCGGCCTGAACTTCATCGACACCTACTTCCGCAGCGGTCTGTATGCGCCACCCGCGCTGCCATCCGGCCTGGGCACCGAGGGTGCCGGTTTCGTCGATGCGATCGGCGCCGAGGTCACGGACTTCCAGGTCGGCGATCGCGTGGCCTACGCCACCGGGCCACTGGGCGGCTACAGCGAGCTGCACGTGCTACCCGCGGAAAAGCTGGTCAAGCTGCCCGATGCCATCAGCTTCGAACAGGCCGCGGCGGTGATGCTCAAGGGCCTCACGGTGCAGTACCTGCTGCGCCAGACCGCCGAGCTGAAGAGCGGCGACATCATCCTGTTCCACGCGGCGGCGGGCGGCGTCGGCTCCTTCGCCTGCCAGTGGGCCAAGGCCCTCGGCGTCAAGCTGATCGGCACCGTGAGTTCGGCCAAGAAGGCCGAGCGCGCCCTGCAACAGGGTGCCTGGGCGACCATCGACTATAGCCATGAAAACGTTGCCCAGCGCGTGCTGGAGCTGACCGACGGCAAGAAATGCCCGGTGGTTTACGACGGCGTCGGCAAGGACACCTGGGACACCTCGCTCGACTGCGTGGCGCCACGCGGCCTGCTGGTCAGTTTCGGCAATGCTTCTGGCGCAGTCACCGGCGTCAACCTGGGCATCCTGTCGCAGAAGGGCTCGCTGTACGTCACCCGGCCGACCCTGGCCAGCTACGCCGACACACCGCAGCGCCTGCAGAAGATGGCCGACGAACTGTTCGGCATGATCGCCAGGGGCAAGCTCGACGTGGAGATCGGCCAACGCTACCCGCTGAGCGACGCCGCTACGGCGCAGACACTGCTGAGCGAGCGCAAGACCACCGGGTCGACGATTCTGCTGCCCTAGGCTGAAACGCTATCCGCTGCCTGCCAGCTTTCCCTAGGCGAAAGCTGGCAAACGTTTTATGGGAGCGGATACGGTGCAGTGGTGGATCGGTGGAGCGTGATCCACCCTACCGTTCTCTCGTGGGAGCGGGCCACGCCCGCGATTTCGCGCGCATGGACTAGGCGTCCCCGCGCGCTCCCACATCTTCTGTCTCCCACCCTTGTATCTCGACTACTGCCTCAGGCGGGCCGGCGCACGTCGCCGGTCACCAGGTCACGAATCACGCTGGGATTGCGGCGCCCGCCCAGGGCACCGCCGAGTACCGCGTCCAGCTGCCTCGGGAAGTACTGCTCGACCCGCAACCGTGAGCGCGCGGCCGGGCGGCCGGCAGGGTTGGCGGAGGTCGAGACCAGTGGCCCGGTCAGGGCGCAGAGTGCGCCTACCAGCGGGTGATCGCTGACCCGCAGGGCGACGCTGTCGTGCTCACCGGTGATCCACTCGGGCAGGCGGTCCTGGTGCGGCACCAGCCAGGTGTTCGGGCCTGGCCAGGTGCTGGCCAGGCGATCCTGCCAGAGCTCGGGCAGGTCGTCGAGCAGGAAGTCGAACTGGCGGATGGTGTCGGCCACCAGGATCAAACCCTTGCGCACCGGTCGCTCCTTCAGTGCCAGGAGGCGGTCCACGGCCATTTCATCCCACGGATCGCACCCCAGCCCCCACACCGCTTCGGTCGGATAGGCGATGACGCCGCCAGCGCGAACCACGCGCGCGGCCTGCTTGACCTGCCAACTGGTGATCATGGATATCTCCCCCGGAAAACACTGGCCGCAGTGTATTACGCCTTGCAGCCCACCCAAAGCCCCGCCTCGCAGGCGACCCGTCCGTCCAGCTCGAGCTCGGTCAAGGCGGCGAGAACCTCGGGTAGCGGCCAACCGCTGCAGTGGGCAAGCGCCTCGCTGCTGTGGGGCGCGGCGTGCAGCAACGCCAGCAGGGGATGGGCTGACGGCTGCGGGACGGTCTCGGTGGCCGCTGAGCGTTCGGCATGGGGTACCTGCCAGCCGCGCAGGGCTTCGAGGATGTGCTCGATGCTTTCCACCAGCGTGGCGCCATCGCGAATCAGCTGATGGCAACCCCGGGCCCCCGGATGATGGATGGAGCCGGGAATCGCATAGACCTCGCGCCCCTGCTCGGCCGCCAGGCGTGCGGTGATCAGCGAGCCGCTCGAGGGGCTGGCCTCGACCACCAGCACCCCCAGTGACAAGCCGCTGATGAGGCGATTGCGACGTGGAAAGTTACCGGCCTGGGGCGGGCAATCCAGCGGCAGCTCGGAGACCAGCGCCCCGCCACCGTCGATGATGTCCCGGGCCAGGCGTTTGTGGCGCGCCGGGTACAGGCACTGCAACCCCGTGCCGAGCACCGCGACGGTGTGCCCGCCAACATCCAGCGCGCCTTGGTGCGCCGCCCCATCGATCCCCAGCGCCAGCCCGCTGGTGATCACGAAACCACCACGGGCCAGGCTGCGGGCGAAACCCCGTGCGGTCTCCAGGCCCGGCCTCGACGCCCGGCGGCTGCCGACCATGGCCAGTTGCGGCCGCTCGAGCAATGCCGGATCGCCGGCGACGAACAGCAGCGGCGGCGCATCGGGAATTTCCGCCAGCAAGGCGGGGTAGCGCGGGTCGTCCCACATCAGCAGGTGCTGGGCCGGCGCCTGCAACCAGTCCAGGCTCAGTCGAGCCCGCTCGCGCACCTGCGCGCTTCGCCGTGCCTCGGCACAGGCCTGCGGCAAGCCGAGCGAGCGCCAGGCACTGGCCGGCGCGCTCAGGGCGGCAGAGGCGCTGCCGAAGGCACTGAGCAGCGTGCGGAAACGCCTGGGCCCCAGCTCAGGCAGGCAATGCAGGCGCAGACGGGCCTCGAGCTCGGCGGGAGACAACGCATCGGAGAATGGCGACATGGCTGATCATCCTTGATCGGTCGCGCCGCCGTAGCGGCGGTAGAGAGCACGCGCCCCGCGATCGCGGGGCTGGTCGGGTGTTACGGGTTGCGCACCTTGTCCATCACCGCCAACTGCCGGGAGGCGTTGAGGATCAGGCCGTAGCTGAGCTTGTCGTAGGTGCGGAACACCATGAGCAGGCCGGCACGTTCGTCAGGAATCTTCACCGACTCGCCGGTGACCCGGTCACGCACGGTCTCGCCGGTCTTGTAGACGGCCAGCACGTTGCCGATCTTCAGGCCGTCACGGGCGCCCTTGTTCAGGGTGACCACGTCGAACTGGCCGATCTGGCTGACCCCGCGCGGCACATCGAGGATCAGGCCCTTGACCTGTACGCTCGGCTCGCTGGGCATGAAGGTCGAGTTGATCGCCCGTTCCTCGGTGGGGAACAGACGGTCGCCGTTGCGAACTTCCTGGGTGGTACGGGTCAGGTTGAGGGTGCCGACGCCCTCTTCCTCGGCAACGATTTCGCCGCCGCCGATATCATCGGCGTTGATGCCGAGGAATTCCTTGGTGTCTGGATCGGTATAGGTCTTGCCCTGGCGGAAGATGCCGTACACCGGCTCGGCCGGATCGAAGCTGCCACGGGCGTAGACACGGTCACCGGCACCGCTGACCACGCGCTCGGCATTGCCGGCGACGATATAGGGTGCGCCCTGGAACTGTTCCGGACTATCGACGATGCGGTTCTTGAGCAGGAAGCTGTTGATCGCTTCCAGCGGGATGGTCGCAATGGCCTCGGCCATCGGCGTGCTGCGAACCTTCGGCGACAGCTTGATGGTGCCGCGCGACTCGCCCCGGCCCAGCATCAGGCGCGGTTGACCGTCGATATAGACCAGGCTCAGCACATCGCCCGGGTAGATCAGATGCGGATTCTCCACCTGCGGGTTGGCGTGCCAGATTTCCGGCCATTTCCAGGGTTGGCGCAGGAACTTGCCGGAAATATCCCAGAGGGTATCGCCCCTCACCACCGTGTAGCGCTCGGGGTGACCTTCCCTGAGTTGCACCTCGGCGGCTGCCAGGCCGCTCGCGGCGACCAGCAGCAGGGCGAGTAGTGATTTCCTCATGCGGTGAATCCCTTTATTATGTGGCTTCGCGTGAAGCGCCCTAGCGCCGCGACAGAACCCAGTAAAACCGCGGCGTGAAGCCGTTTTTCGATGCTGCGGTCATCTTAGCAGCGGATTTTGAATTTATTCCACAAGTGCATCACAAACGCATATGGCGATTTTAAACATCCTCGAATTCCCCGATCCACGCCTGCGAACCATCGCCAAAGCGGTGGACGTGGTCGATGACGCCTTGCGTCAGTTGATCGACGACATGTTCGAAACCATGTACGACGCCCCCGGTATCGGCCTCGCCGCGACCCAGGTGAATGTGCACAAGCGCGTGGTGGTCATGGACCTGTCCGAGGACAAGAGCGAGCCTTTGGTGTTCATCAACCCGACGTTCGAATCGCTCACCGAGCAGATGGACCAGTACCAGGAAGGCTGTCTGTCGGTGCCCGGCTTCTACGAGAACGTCGACCGCCCGCAGAAGGTCAGGATCAACGCACTGGATCGCGACGGCCAGCCGTTCGAGATGATCGCCGAAGGCCTGCTCGCGGTGTGCATCCAGCACGAGTGCGACCACCTCAACGGCAAGCTGTTCGTCGACTACCTGTCCACGCTCAAGCGCGACCGCATCAAGAAGAAGCTGGAAAAACAGCACCGCCAGCAGGTGTGATGCCACCCTCTGCAAAGGCTTGCCACGGCAAGCCTTTTCTTTTTCAGCTGCAGCGCCCAGCGCTCCCGAGCAACAGCGAGACACCATGACCGAAGCTCTGCGTATCGTATTCGCCGGCACCCCTGAATTCGCCGCCGCCCACCTCAAGGCGCTGCTCGACACGCCACATCGGATCGTCGCGGTGTACACCCAGCCGGATCGCCCGGCGGGCCGCGGCCAGAAGCTGATGCCCAGCCCGGTCAAACAGCTCGCCCTGCAACACAACATTCCCGTATTGCAACCGCCGAGCCTCAAGGATGCCGCTGCCCAGGCCGAGCTGGCCGGTCTCGAGCCGGATCTGCTGGTAGTGGTCGCCTACGGGCTGATCCTGCCTCAGGCGGTGCTCGACATCCCGCGTTTCGGCTGCATCAACAGCCATGCTTCCCTGCTGCCCCGCTGGCGCGGTGCCGCGCCGATCCAGCGCGCGGTACAGGCTGGCGACGCAGAAAGTGGCGTCACCGTGATGCAGATGGAAGCGGGTCTGGATACCGGGCCGATGCTGCTCAAGGTACGTACGCCGATCACTGCCGACGACACTGGCGGCAGCCTGCATGACCGTCTCGCCGAACTCGGCCCGCCGGCGGTGATCGACGCCATCGCCGGTCTGGCCAGTGGCACGCTGATGGGCGAAGTACAGGACGACACCCAGGCCAACTACGCCCACAAGCTCAACAAGGACGAAGCGCGTATCGACTGGAGCCGCCCGGCCATTGATCTGGAGCGACTGATCCGCGCCTTCAACCCCTGGCCGATCTGCCACAGCACCCTGAACGACGCGCCGCTCAAGGTGCTGGCCGCCCGCCTCGCCGAAGGTCAGGGCCAGCCCGGCGAGATCCTCGCCGCCAGCAAGGACGGCCTGACCGTCGCCTGTGGCGCAAACGCCCTGCTGCTCACCCGCCTGCAGTTGCCTGGCGGCAAGGCGCTGAACTTCGCCGACCTGTACAACAGCCGCCGTGAGCAGTTCGTCGTCGGCACGGTGCTGGCATGAACCCCAGGCTGGCAGCCGCCCGCGCCCTGGCGGCGGTACTCGAAGGCAAGGCGTCGCTGGGCAGCAGCCTGCCGCCGCTGCTCGACAAGGTCGAGGCACGCGACCGTGGCCTCGCCCAGGACCTGGCCTTCGGCGCCGCGCGCTGGCAGCCACGTCTGGCGCTGATCGCCGACAAGCTGCTGCGCAAGCCCTTCAAGGATGGCGACCGCGACCTCGAAGCCCTGCTGCTGATCGGCCTCTACCAGTTGTTCTACACACGCATTCCCGCCCATGCGGCCATTGGCGAGACGGTCGGCTGCGTCGACAAATTGAAGAAGACCTCGGCCAAGGGCCTGCTCAACGCCGTACTGCGCAACGCCCAGCGCGACAGCGAGAGCCTGATCAAAGAACTGGATCGCGACCCGGTACTGCACACCGCTCATCCGCGTTGGCTGCAAAAACAGCTCAAGGCATTCTGGCCCGAGCACTGGCAGGCGATCTGCGCGGCCAACAACGCCCACCCGCCGCTGATCCTGCGGGTCAACCGTCGCCACGGCAGCCGCGATGACTATCTGACGCGGCTGCGCCAGGTCGGTTTCGACGCCGAACCCTGCACCTTCAGCCGCGACGGTATTCGCCTCTTGCAAGCCTGCGACGTCGCCCTGCTGCCCGGCTTCTCCGAGGGCCATGTCAGCGTACAGGACGAGGCCGCACAACTGGCTGCCGACCTGCTGCAGCTGGCGCCTGGGCAGCGCGTGCTGGACGCCTGCGCGGCCCCAGGTGGCAAGACCTGCCACCTGCTCGAAGCCGAGCCCGGACTGCAGCAGGTGGTCGCCGTGGATCTGGAAGCCAAGCGCCTGCTGCGCGTGCGCGAGAACCTCGACCGCCTGCGGCTCGAGGCCACCCTGATCGCCGCCGATGGCCGCGATACCGCTGCCTGGTGGGACGGCGAAGCGTTCCAGCGCATCCTGCTCGATGCACCCTGCTCGGCCACCGGGGTGATCCGTCGCCACCCGGACATCAAGCTGACCCGTCAGCCCGACGATATTCCGGCGCTGGCCAAACTGCAGGGCGAATTGCTCGACGCACTGTGGCCCACCCTGGCAGTCGGCGGCATCCTGCTCTACGCCACCTGCTCGACCCTGCCAACGGAAAATACCGAGGTGATCGACGCCTTCCTCGAGCGCACGCCGGGGGCCCGCGATCTGGCTATTGCCGGCCCGTTCGGCGTGCCGCAGCCCCACGGCCGGCAACTGCTCGCCCAGCAGGACGGCCACGACGGTTTCTACTATGCCAAGCTGATCAAGATAGCCGCGGCAGGAGCTCCCCGATGAAGATCATCATCCTCGGCGCCGGCCAGGTGGGCGGCACCCTGGCCGAACACCTGGCCAGCGAAGCCAACGACATCACCGTGGTGGACACCGACGGTGACCGTCTGCGCGACCTCGGCGACCGCCTGGATATTCGCACGGTGCAGGGCAAGGGCTCGTTCCCGACCGTGTTGCGCCAGGCCGGCGCCGACGATGCCGACATGCTGGTGGCAGTAACCAACAGCGATGAAGTCAACATGGTCGCCTGCCAGGTCGCCTATACCCTGTTCCACACGCCGACGCGCATCGCCCGCGTCCGCGAAGCGGCCTACCTGACCCGCGAGGCGCTGTTCGACAACGAGGCGATCCCGGTCGACGTGCTGATCAGCCCGGAACAGGTGGTGACCAACTACATCAAGCGCCTGATCGAATACCCCGGCGCCCTGCAGGTCATCGACTTCGCCGACGGCAAGGCGCAACTGGTGGCGGTCAAGGCCTACTACGGTGGGCCGCTGGTCGGCCAGCAATTGCGCCAACTGCGCGAGCACATGCCCAAGGTCGATACCCGGGTCGCTGCGATCTTCCGCCGCGACCGGGCGATCATGCCCCAGGGCGATACGGTGATCGAGGCCGACGACGAAGTGTTCTTCATCGCCGCCAAGGCCGACATCCGTGCGGTGATGAGCGAGATGCGCCGTGCCGAGAATAGCTACAAGCGGGTCGTGATCGCCGGCGGCGGGCATATCGGCGAACGCCTGGCCGAAGCCATCGAAAGCCGCTACCAGGTGAAGATCATCGAGATGAACCCGGCACGGTGCCGCTATCTCTCGGAGAACCTGGAAAGCACCATCGTGCTGCAGGGCAGTTCCTCCGACCGCGACCTGCTGGTGGAAGAGAACATCAAGGACGCCGACATTTTCCTGGCCCTGACCAACGACGACGAGGCCAACATCATGTCCTCGCTGCTGGCCAAGCGCCTGGGCGCGCGCAAGGTGATGACGCTGATCAACAACCCCGCCTACGTCGATCTGATCCAGGGTGGCGAGATCGACATCGCCATCAGCCCGCAGCTGGCGACCATCGGCAGCCTGCTGACCCACGTGCGTCGCGGCGATATCGAAAGCGTGCATTCGCTGCGCCGCGGTGCCGCCGAAGCCATCGAAGTCATCGCCCACGGTGACGCGCGCTCGAGCAAGGTGGTCGGCAAGGCCATCAAGGAAATCTCGCTACCGCCAGGCACCACCATCGGCGCGATCATCCGCGACGAAGAGGTGCTGATCGCCCACGACGTGACGGTGATCGAATCCGGCGACCACGTGATCCTGTTCCTGATGGACAAGAAGCACATTCGCGACGTCGAGCGGCTGTTCCAGGTTGGCCTGACGTTTTTTTGAGCAGCAAGCGTCAAGCACTTTACTTGCCGCCTGAAGCTGTCGACGAAGGAGGCTCCATGAGCACCGACGCACTGGAAAAGATGCTCGCCAAGGGTGTGGATAACTCGCTGCTGCGTTTCGGCCTGGGCAAGGGCTACCTGGATGCCGGTGAGGCCGCGAAGGCCGCCGAGCACCTGCAACGCTGCGTCGAACACGACCCGCAGTATTCGGCCGCCTGGAAATTGCTCGGCAAGGCTCACCAGGCCGCCGGCAACCCGGACGCCGCGCGCAGCGCCTGGCAGAGCGGCCTGCAGGCCGCACAGGCCAAGGGCGACAAGCAGGCGGAAAAGGAAATGAGCGTGTTCCTGCGCAAGCTGGACAGGAACGCCAGCACTTGAGTCGCGACGCAGTCCGTAGCCTCTAGCCCGTAGCCTGGGTTGAGCGAAGCGATACCCGGAGCACTCTACCCGGGCTCCCGAAAGCTATCGAGCCCCATCTATTTGCGCGCCTGCACTTCCCGGGTCAGCAGATCGATAAAGGCCTGTGCCAAAGGCGAGCGCTCCTGGCGCCGCTTGACCAGCCATACCGCGGTGGTGGCATCGGCATCCATCAGGGTGCGGAACACCACGCCATCGATGCGGATGCGCCGGAACGAGGCCGGTAGCACGGACACCCCAAGGCCGGCGGCCACCAGGCCGATGATGGTCAGCGCTTCGTGAGCCTCCTGAGTGACCCGCGGGGTGAAACCCGCCTGCCGGGCCAGGTTGAAGAACTGGCCATACAGACCTGAGCCGTAATTGCGTGGAAAGTACACGAAAGGCTCGTCAGCCAGTTCGGCCAGGGCCAGCCCCCGATCCTGCTCGCCAGCCAGCGGATGGCCAGCATGCAGCAGCGCCACCAGCGGCTCGCTGAGCAGCTCCACGGCGTCCAGCTCGGCGGGCAACTCCAGCGGACGAATCATGCCGATCTGCAGTTTCTTTTCCAGCAGCGCCTGGCAGACCTGGCGGCTGGTCATTTCCTGCAAGTTGAGGTGCACCGCGGGAAACGCCTGGCGAAAGGCGAATACCGCCCGCGGAATGATCGACACGAACGGCGCCGAGGCGGTGAAGCCGATCTGCAGCTCGCCGATCTCGCCCTGCTCGGCGCGGCGTACTACATCCACCGATTTGCTGACCTGCGCCAGGGTCTGCCGGGTTTCCTCGAGAAACAGCCGCCCGGCATCGGTGAGCGCCACATGGCGGTTGCTGCGCTCGAACAGACGCACCCCCAGCTCCTGCTCCAGCGCCTGGATCTGCTGGCTCAGCGGTGGCTGGGAAATGCCCAGCAGCTCGGCGGCACGGCCGAAATGCAGCTCTTCGGCGACAGCCACGAAGTAACGCAGATGGCGCAGCTCCATGAATCCTCCATAGGTCTTAAAACATATCGATCGTGTCGAAAATTATATTGGAAAGAACTTGATCGCCTATTTATCCTTGTGATCATTCCCAATTACAAAAAACCAAGCCATGCCAGCGTCCGCCTGTGCATACGGCAGCGTTTCGCCTGGGAATCGAGTTTTCAAGAGGTCGTAATGAGTCAGCCCGTTCCACACGCGCCCAACGAGTGCGTTCCTGCCTGCAATGAGGAGCCTGCGCCCCGCAGCCTCGTCGCAGAGCCTGTTTATATCCAGAAAGGCACCCGCGCCTTCCTGCGCACCATCCTCGCCATGTGCTCCGGTGGTTTCGCTACCTTCGCCCTGCTCTATTGCGTGCAACCGATGATGCCGATGCTGGCGCAACAGTTCGAGCTTAGCGCCGCGCAGAGCAGCCTGATCCTGTCCGTTTCCACCATCACCCTGGCCGTCGGCCTGTTGATAACCGGGCCGTTGTCCGATGCGCTCGGGCGCAAGCCGGTGATGGTGGTGTCGCTGCTCGCCGCCGCTGTGTTCACCGTGGGCAGTGCGCTGATGCCGACCTGGGAAGGCGTGCTGGTGATGCGCGCGCTGGTCGGCCTGGCCCTCAGTGGCCTGGCGGCCGTAGCCATGAGCTACCTGAGCGAAGAAATCGACCCGCTGCACCTGGGCCTGGCCATGGGTGTGTACATCGGCGGCAATGCCATCGGTGGCATGAGCGGCCGGCTGCTCAGCGGCGTACTGGTGGACTTCATGTCCTGGCACGCGGTGCTGGGCACCCTCGGCGGCCTGGGCCTGCTGGCCGGCGCGGCGTTCTGGCGCCTGCTGCCCGAATCCCGCAATTTCCGTCCTCGTTCGCTGCGCCCACGCAGCCTGCTGCAGGGCTACACCCTGCAGTTTCGCGACGCCGGCCTGCCGTGGCTGTTCCTGCAGGGCTTCCTGCTGATGGGCGCCTTCGTGACGATGTTCAACTACATCGGTTACCGCCTGATCGAAGCACCGTTCCGACTCGACCAGACCAGTATCGGCCTGCTCTCGGTGGTTTATCTGTCGGGCATCTACAGCTCCGCGCAGATCGGCGCCCTGGCTGACAAGCTGGGCCGGCGCAAGGTGCTCTGGGCGGTGATCGGCCTGATGCTGGCGGGCCTGGTGCTGACCCTGTTCGACGTGTTGCCGGTGATCCTGGTCGGCATGCTGCTGTTCACCTTCGGCTTCTTCGGTGCCCATTCGGTGTCGAGCAGCTGGATCGGCCGCCGCGCCACCCAGGCCAAGGGCCAGGCCTCGTCGCTGTACCTGTTCTGCTACTACCTGGGCTCCAGCGTCGCCGGCACCCTCGGCGGGGTGTTCTGGCAGGCTGGCGGCTGGGACGGCCTGGGCCTGTTCATCGGCTCGCTGCTGCTGGTCTCCCTGGCGGTGGCCCTGCACCTGTCGCGCCTGCAGGCGCTACCGGTGGCCATGCCTTCGCGCTAAGCCGTCAACGTCGCAGCGAAAAACGCCGGATACCCTGAGGGGCTCCGGCGTTTTCGTCTGCTGATGGTTCAGTTCAGCACGGAGCGCTGCGACAACCTCTTCACGATAGCGCCAAGCAGCACGCCATACAGTGGCACGAACAGCATCAGGCTGACCGTCAGCTTGATCACGTAGTCGACCACGGCGATCTCCACCCAGTTGGCCGCCATGAAGGGGTCGCTGCTGTGCCAGAAGGCGATGGAGAAGAACGCCAGGGTGTCCATGGCCTGGCCGAACACACTGGAAGCTGCCGGAGCGACCCACCACTGTTTCAGCCTGCGCAGGCGGTCGAACACCTGGATATCGAGCAGTTGCCCGAGCACGTAGGCCAGGAAACTGGCCAGGGCGATACGGAACACCAGCAGGTTGAATTCGCCGAGGGCGGCAACACCGCCAAACGCGCCGTCATGGAACAGCACCGAGACGATATAGGACGCGACCAGTGCCGGCACCATCACCCGGGCGATGACCACCCGCGCGGCATGCTTGCCGATCAGCCTGACGGTCAGGTCGGTCGCCAGGAAGATGAACGGAAAGCTGAACGCACCCCAAGTGGTGTGCCAGCCGAAAATGGTGATCGGCAGCTGCACCAGGTAGTTGCTGGCAATGATGATGACAATGTGAAAGGCGATCAGCGCAGCCAGTACGGTGCGGCTGACCGAGGCGGGAAGCAGGGTCATGGCATGTCCTTTTTGGTGAAATGGGGTTAGGGAACCCATTGCCGCGACCGACATGGCCACGAGCGGCGCGCAGTGTACCGCCTGGCCTCACGTCGGGACAGCCCGCCCGCCGGATGGCTTCATCGTAGGCGGCTTGGTGGGGAAAGCAGACGTAGGGTGGATCGGGGCGCGTAGCTGACGCTCTTTTCATCCACCATCGCGATCGTAGAGCGGTGGACGGATCGGGCCGCGTAGGTGAAGCGTCGGCTACGCGCCCCGGTCCACCCTACACATGACCGCTATCGCCTTTTTGCAGCTGTAGGGTGGGCCGGGCGGCGATCCGCTTCAGCCCACCAATTGGCCCCCGACTACGAACGGCGCTTTCGACTTACAACAGTGGTTTCGCCGGCTCCGTCAGCCGTTGCTGGCCAGTTGGGTGCCTTCCGGCATCACCCGGCGGGCCAGCTGGAAATGCTTTTTCCAGTAGCCGTCGCTGAGTTTGTCGATGCGCACGCTGCTGCCACGTCGTGGCGCATGGATGAAGCGGTCGTTGCCCAGGTAGATGGCCACGTGATCGACGCTGCGCCCACGGATACGGAAGAACAGCAGATCGCCTGGCTCCAGCTTGCCCTTGGCAACCTTCGGACCATCGACACGGGAAAGCGCGCGGGACGTACGCGGCAGGTCGAGGTCGTCGACCTTCCTGAAGGCGTAATTCACCAGGCCGCTGCAGTCGAAACCGCGCTCGAGGCTGGTGCCACCCCAGCGATAGGGCGTTCCCAGGGCACCCAGCGCGCGCTTGACCACATCTTGCGCCGGTGACTGCTCGACATGAGCAGGAGCTACCACCTGGCTGCTGCCGTCCTGCAGATGAACACGAAAGCTGGCGGATGCATTGCCAGCGGCAGCACACAACAGGGTGCCGCCCAGAAACAGAGAAAGGATCAATTTATTCAATTCGATGACCTTGAAAATACCCAAGTCGCCGCGAATCCTTTCCTGAAATCAGCCACTTGCAACATTGATAGACAATCAACAGCGCTCCGCACGTCCGCTGGACGGACAATCTAAAAACATCGAAGGTTCATTTTTTCTGGCTATTTACCGATGAACGGTATTGAGCCGATGAGCGTCGTCGACGCTGGAAACGGCCGGTCTCTACCGGCACCCTCTGCCTGGCAGGGCGGGCTGCGCAACGCGGCTTGCGCTGAAATGCCAATAGCCCCTAGGGTTAGGGCTCCCTCACGCAAAAGGACGATGCCGATGAACCCCCTGAAGACCGTGATCGCCGTCAGCCTGCTGGCCCTCGGCGCCAGCTTCCACAGCCTGGCGGAAGACGCCAAGTGCGCCACCGTGAGCCTGGCCGATCCAGGCTGGAGCGACATCGCGGTCACCAACGGCATCGCCAGCCTGCTGCTCGACGGTCTCGGCTACAAGCCGCAGACCCGGACCCTGGCCGTGCCGATCATCTTCGCCGGGCTGCAGAAAGGACAGGTCGATGTGTTCCTCGGCAACTGGATGCCGGCCGGCCAGCACGACTACGAGCGCTACGTCACCAGCGGCCAGGTCGACAAGGTGGTGGAAAACCTCGGCGGCACCGAGTACACCCTGGCCGTGCCGACCTATGCCTACGAAGAGGGCGTCCAGGACTTCAAGGACCTGAACACATTCGCCGCGCGTTTCGGCCGCAAGATCTACGGGATCGGCTCCGGCTCGCCGGCCAACGACTACCTCCGCCAGATGATCGCCAACAACGAGTTCGGCCTTGGCGACTGGGAGCTGGTCGAGTCCAGCGAGCAGGCCATGCTGGTACAGGTCGGTCGGGCCGAGAAGCGCGGACAGTTCGTGGTATTCCTCGGCTGGACACCGCATCCGATGAACATCCAGTACGACATGCAGTACCTCAAGGGCGGCGAAAAATTCTTCGGCAGCACCGGCTCGGTCAACACCCTGGCGCGCAAGGGCTATGTGGCCGAGTGTCCGAACGTCGGCAAGCTGCTGAGCAACCTGACGTTCACCCAGGACATGGAAAACACCATCATGGATCAGGTACTCAACCAGAAGGTCGGCAATGCCACGGCGATCAAGACCTGGATCAAGGCCAACCCCGAGGTGCTCGAGCGCTGGCTCGACGGCGTGACCACGCGCGATGGCGGCGATGCGCTGGAAGCGGTGCAAGGCAAACTCTGAAGGCGCGGCAGTGTGCGGCGTGTGCGATGCATGAACGGTGCAGGGCCGATCAGTCGACGCGCGCCACCACACTGCGGTTACGCCCCTCGGCCTTGGCTTGATAGAGCGCCCGATCCGCCTGTTTCAGTACGTCGTCCATGAGCGCCGCGCTGTCCGGGAAATGGGCCAGGCCAAGCGAGATGGTAATCTGCCCGTCGCTGGCGAACGGGTACTCGGCAACCGCACGGCGAAGGCGCTCGGCGACTTCCAGGGCACTGTCCAGCCCGTCATCGGGCAGGAAGATGGCGAACTCTTCGCCGCCGCTGCGACACAGCAGATCCTCGGCGCGGGCACAGGCCCGCATGACGTGCGCCAGCTCCTGCAGGATCCGGTCCCCCATGTCGTGGCCATGCGCGTCGTTGACCTGCTTGAAGTGATCGATATCCAGCACGATCACCGCAATGCGCCGTCCCGCTGCGGTCCACTCGCCCAGCACGCTCTCCATGCCACGGCGGTTGCACAGCCCGGTGAGCTGGTCAGTCAGCGATTCGTGATTGAGGCGATGGATCTTGCTGTTGACCCGGCTCAGGCCGGCCAGCAGTGACTGCTTGAGTTGTGCAGCCTCGAAATACCAGGCCGATACCTGCTCGAGGGTTTCACGGGCTCCGGGAGACTCCATCTCGCGGGCATTGCGTGCCATCTGCCAGAGGGGCAGGGCGATTCGCCTGGCGAGCCACCAGATCAGCAGCAATGACAACAGCAGCATGGGCAGGATGTTGGCGACGGTGCGCCACAGCAGGCCGTCGAGTTGTGCCAGGGTGGCGGCCAGAGGACGCTGCGCCACCACCCCCCAACCCGCGCTCTGCAGCGGCGCGTAGCCGACGAGCATATCGACGCCCTGGCTATTGCGCAGTTGCATGCTGCCTTCCTGGCCGGCGATCACCTGCTCGATGGCCGGGTTGTCGTTCACCGTGGAACCGAGGCGGGCGACATCCCGGTGGTAGATCAGCCGCCGCTGGCTGTCGACCACGTACAGGTAGGAGCCATCGCGGTAGTAGTGCTCGCCCAGCAGGCTGTGCAGGATGCTGTCGCATTGCAGGTAAATCACTCCGCTCAGATAGCCCCGGTAACGGCCGCTGACATCGAACAGGGGCTGGGAGACGGTCACTACCAGCTTGCCGGTGGTACTCATGAATGGCTGGCTGATCAGCGGCTGGCGTTCGCGCAGCGCCGCACTGTTACCCTCACTGCGCAGAAGCGTTCCGCCGAGGTGCAGGCTTTCCGGCGAGCAACCCACCACCCGGCCGTCGGCATCGACGATCAGCACCGAATTGAAGCTGGAAGTTTCCAGCAACAAGCGCTTGGTCATCAGCTGCAGTGCCGCCGGCTGGTCGAGCTGCTGCTTGATTTCCCCACTGGCGAAGGCCAGCCGCTGTTGGGTGGCGGCCAGGAAACGGTCGGTGGAGGCAGCGAGCTTGGTGGCATACACCCGGTTGGCTTCCAGGGTGGTACTGACCAGCAAGTCTTCCTGCACCCGATAGCTGGAGTAGAGCGCATTGGCCAGGGTGGCTGCCACGGACAGCAGGGTTAGGCTCAGAATCAACTGGCGCAGGTCGATACGGATCATCGGCTTCCAATCGCAACAGGAGACGGAAGCCGGCTATGATGCCCACCCGTCGTCGAACTGGCCAGTCTGGCACGAGCGGCACCATTGCCCGGCTGATGACCGTCGCGGGTGCCTGCGTCATGCCCGCTTACACGCTGTCAACAGACCCTAGCGCGGCACCTCGAACGACAGGGTCGCCACGTGCACCACGCTGTCATAGCGCTTGCCATCGACGGTGGCAGCGCCATTGACCTGGGCGACCACCTCCAGCACGTAGCGGGCGGGGAAGGACGGATCGAAGCTCACCACGCCGTCGGCATCGGGCTTGAGGGTGCGGGTCCATTGCTCGGAGGTGTAGACATTGACCTGCGAGGCCGACACCACGGAGCCCTTCCAGTACAGCTTGAAAGCGTTGCCGCCGGATGTGGTGGGTACCAGTTCAAGGTCGTTGACCGCCTTGGTCTCGTGGCGCCCGGCCTTGGCTTCGTAGATCACCAGCTTGTCGCCTTCGGGCAGCTTGGCGCTGACCCGCAGATCTCCCTGGCCGCTGTCGGTGAGCGGGTAGGCATCGCCACTGGCACGCAGCGCAGCGATCTTGCCATCGGCCTGCCTGACGCTCGGTTGCAACAGCTTGCCCAGGCTCAACCGTTCACTAGGCTGAAAGCCGCTCAGGTAAGCCTTGGCTTGCGGGGCAGGGCCACGCTCGACCCACAGGTACTCGGCATGGACGGCGGGCAGTGCCAGGGCGGTGCCCAGCAGCAAGAAGAGGGAAGCCATGCGATGGCCACGAAACGCAATCATGGGAACGCCTTTTCACGAGATTGACGGGAATCCGGCAACAGCGCCGGAGCAGAAAAGTGGAGGTTCATCTACAAAGACGCATAACGGCGGGAAAACCCGCACGCGGCAATGAAAAAACACTCGCCGCAGCGACGCGGACAGCAGCCTGCCTACCCCGGGCGGGGTAAACGGGTTGTCCAGCGGCAGCGGCTCAGTCGCGTACGAAGCGCAGCCCTGCGCCATCGGCGTCTACGCGCATCACTTCCATTTCCAGGACCGGGGCTTCGAAGGGCATGTCCTGCACCTGGCCGGTCACCCGCGTCCCGGGTGCCAGCGCTGCCAGATCCCGGTGGCGGACGTAGACGCCGCCGTCGGAGAGGTCACGGGTCTGCGCCAGCAGATCGCCAAAGCTGGAATGGCAGATGCGGATGCGGCACTTCATCGGTGTACGGGGATGCCGGCGATGGTTGGCGGACATGTTTGGTCAACCTCGTGCGAAGAGATATTCACCCTGTTGATAAGTCAGCTCCCGGCTGGCGCAGAGGCCTGGTACCCCATGGCGAGGCACCACGGCTTTCAGTACCAGCGCGCCTCGCCTTCAGGACGCTTCTTGAAGCGCTTCATGCTCCACATGTACTGGCTGGGGTAGGCGCGCACGTACTTCTCCACCACACCGCTCATGGCGGCCACGGCGGTGTAGGTGTCTTCGCTGTACATGCCTTCCGGCGCCGCCTCGAGAATCACCTTGTAACCCGAACCATCCTCCAGGCGCAGCGCGTGGAGGAACACGCCAACGGCCTTGTGCCCGGCGAGCATGCCCGGCACGAACTTGCTGGTCAGGGCCACGGTGCCGCAGAACGGCACGAACATCCCGGATGACAGGCTCGGCTCAGGGTCTGCGGGGATACCCACGGCACCGCCCTTGCGCACTTCCTTGATGACGCTGAGGATGCCTTCCTTGGTCGACGGCGCCACGCGGTTGCCGAGCTGCACGCGCTGCTCGCGGAGCAGGTCGTCCACAGCCTTGAGCTTCGGCGGGCGGTAGAAAATGATCGGTTTGCACTGCGAGCAGTAGAAGTGGTTGAGCACTTCCCAGTTGCCCAGGTGGCTGGTGATGCCGACCACGCCCTTGCCGGAAGCCAGCGCCGCCTCGAGCACCTCCAGGCCCTCGACTTGCCGTATGCGAGCCAGGGATTTGTGCGCCGGCCAGACCCAGGCGCAGGCGCTCTCGGTCAGCGTACGGCCGATGTCCATCAGGCTGCGGCCAACCAGTTGGTCATGCTCGGCGGCCGTCAATTCCGGGAAACATTTGGCCAGATTGATGCGCACCACGTCGCGCGAGCCGGAGGGCAATTTCCACATCAACCAGCCGATCATCGCGCCGAGCGACTGTACCGCCCGCCATGGCAACAGGGCGAACAAGCGCAGGGAACCGACCACCAGCGCGCCTTTGAGCTTTTCCACAAGCTGCTCCGGTCAAAAAAGGGAGCACAGTGTAACCGCCTCGGCCCAGCGTGACTGTCGCTTGCACGCACGCAAACGCTGAAACCTTCAGTAGAGCAAGGTCTTCAGACGTTCCTGCAACTCGCGCTCATAGACCTGCACATCGAATTGCGCGTCCATGACCGACTTGAGCATGTCGCCCGCCGACGGCAGGCTGGAGCGCTCGACGTGCCGTTCGGCCTCCCACAGACCTGAGCGAACCGCCGCCTTGGAGCACTGGAAATAGCAGGTGTCGACACTGATACGCAGCACGCTGCGCGGCAGCTTGCCTTGTGCGCTGCAGAGTTCCAGCAGAGCAGGATCGACGCAGATGCTGGCACGGCCGTTGACCCGGAAACTTTCGCCGACGCCAGGAATCAGGAACAGCAGCGCCACGTGGGGGTCGTGGAGGATATTGCGCAGGCTGTCGATGCGGTTGTTGCCCGGCCGATCCGGCAACAGCAGGGTGCGTTCATCGACAACCCGGACGAAGCCCGGCGCATCGCCACGGGGCGAGCAGTCCAGCCCGTCAGCGCCGCAGGTGGCCAGCACCACGAACGGCGAAGCGGCGACCAGCGCCCGGTAGGGCTCGCTGAGACAGGCAATTTCCTTGCGCAGCGAGCGCTCATGAACCTGACCGTACAACGCCTGCAACTGCTCCAGGGTGGTGACGGTGGTGTTCACGGGCATACCTCCTGCTGCAATGCTGCGTAGCGATCACATTCGCGGGTGTGATCCATGACCATCCCGGTTGCCTGCATGAAGGCATAACAGATGGTCGGACCGACGAAGGTGAAGCCGGCCTTTTTCAGCGCCTTGCTCATGGCCTCGGCTTCCGGGGTGACCGCCGGCACGTCGCCACGGCCATTGAAATGATTGACCTTCACGGTGCCGCCGACAAACGACCAGAGCAGCGCACACGGATCGTCCAGGCGCAGCCAGGCCCGAGCGTTGTTACGCACGGCCTGCAGCTTCAGGCGATTGCGGATGATGCCCGGATCCTGCATCAGCTTCTCGATATACGCGTCGCTCATCGCGGCCAGGCGCTCGGCATCGAACCCGAACAACACCTGGCGATAGCGCTCACGCTTCTTCAGCACGGTGATCCACGACAGGCCGGCCTGCGCACCCTCGAGCAGCAGCATCTCGAACAGGTGCTGCGGGTCGCGCGACGGCACGCCCCATTCTTCGTCGTGATAGGTCTGATACAGCGGGTCGTCGTTACACCAGAAACAACGGGGCATGGCACTCGGCTCGGCGATGGGCGAGAGCCGACTATAGCCGTGGATCGGCTGCCATGGCGCCATGCCATTCTCTGCGAGGCGATCAGCCGCGGCAACCTGCCATCGCCGCCACCCTGCATTGGGCTGCAGAGACGGCGCAGCATGCGGGCTGGACCTCGCTTCGGGTATACTCCCCGGCTTTCTGTCGCAGCCCCAACAGGTGAATTTTTCGTGAGCCAGACAACGCCTGCCGTGCGCACCTTCCAGGACTTGATCCTCGCCCTGCAACAATACTGGGCCGAGCAAGGCTGCGTGGTATTGCAGCCCTACGACATGGAAGTGGGCGCCGGTACGTTCCACACCGCCACCTTTCTGCGCGCCATCGGCCCGGAAACCTGGAACGCTGCCTATGTGCAGCCCTCGCGCCGGCCCACCGATGGCCGCTATGGCGAGAACCCCAATCGCCTGCAGCACTACTACCAGTTCCAGGTGGTGCTCAAGCCGAACCCGGAGAACTTCCAGGAGCTGTACCTGGGCTCGCTGAAGGCCATCGGCATCGACCCGCTGGTGCACGACATCCGTTTCGTCGAAGACAACTGGGAATCGCCGACCCTCGGCGCCTGGGGTCTGGGCTGGGAAATCTGGCTCAACGGCATGGAAGTCACCCAGTTCACCTACTTCCAGCAGGTCGGTGGCATCGAGTGCTACCCGGTCACCGGTGAAATCACCTATGGCCTCGAGCGCCTGGCCATGTACATCCAGGGCGTCGATTCGGTGTACGACCTGGTGTGGGCGGACGGCCAGTTCGGCAAGGTGACCTACGGCGACGTGTTCCACCAGAACGAAGTGGAACAGTCGACCTACAACTTCGAACACGCCAACGTCGACAAGCTGTTCGAGCTGTTCGATTTCTACGAGAGCGAGGCCAATCGCCTCATTGAACTGGAGCTGCCGTTGCCCACCTACGAGATGGTGCTCAAGGCCTCCCATACCTTCAACCTGCTCGACGCCCGTCGCGCCATTTCGGTGACCGCGCGCCAGCAGTACATCCTGCGCGTGCGCACCCTGGCCCGCGCCGTGGCGCAGAGTTATCTGCAGGCCCGACGCCGCCTGGGCTTCCCGCTCGCCACCGCCGATCTGCGTGATGAAGTACTGGCCAAGCTGGAGGCAGCAGAATGAGTGCGCTCGATTTTCTCGTTGAACTGGGCACCGAAGAGCTGCCACCCAAAGCCCTGAAGAACCTCGGCGATGCCTTTCTTGCCGGCGTTGAAAAGGGCCTCAAGGCCGCTGGCCTGAGCTACAACAGCGCGCGCATGTATGCCGCGCCGCGCCGCCTCGCGGTGCTGGTCGAGCAGCTTGCCACCCAGCAGCCGGATCGCACCGTCAATCTCGACGGCCCGCCGCTGCAGGCCGCCTTCGACGCCGACGGCAATCCGACCCAGGCCGCCCTGGGCTTCGCCAAGAAGTGTGGCGTCGAGCTGGACGCCATCGATCAGAGCGGGCCGAAGCTGAAGTTCAGCCAGCACATCCCGGGGCAGGGCGCCGCCGGGCTGCTGCCGGGCATCGTGGAAAACTCGCTGAACGAACTGCCGATTCCCAAGCGCATGCGCTGGGGTGCGCGCAAGACCGAATTCGTCCGCCCGAGCCAGTGGCTGGTGATGCTGTTCGGTGACCAGGTGATCGATTGCGAAATCCTCGCCCAGAAGGCTGGTCGCGTGTCCCGCGGGCATCGCTTCCATGCCAACCACGAGGTGCGTATCTCGGCCCCGGCCATGTACGCCCAGGAACTGCGTGCCGCCTATGTGATCGCCGATGCCAGCGAGCGTCGTCAGTTGATCGCCAAGCGCGTCGACCAGTTGGCTGCCGAGCAGCAGGGCACGGCCATCGTGCCACCAGCACTGCTCGAGGAAGTCAGTGCGCTGGTCGAGTGGCCGGTACCGCTGGTCTGCTCTTTCGAAGAGCGGTTCCTGGAAGTACCGCAGGAAGCCCTGATCACCACCATGCAGGACAACCAGAAGTACTTCTGCCTGCTGGACGCAGGCGGCAAGCTGCTGCCGCGCTTCATCACCGTGGCCAACGTCGAAAGCAAGGATCCGGCGCAGATCGTTTCCGGCAACGAGAAGGTGGTGCGCCCACGCCTCACCGATGCCGAGTTCTTCTTCAAGCAGGACAAGAAACAGAAGCTGGAAAGCTTCAACACGCGTCTCGCCAACGTGGTCTTCCAGGCCCAGCTCGGCACCGTCTATGACAAGGCCCAGCGTGTCTCGGCGCTGGCCGGCTTCATCGCCGAGCGCATCGGTGGCGACGCCCGCCGTGGTGCCCGCGCCGGTTTGCTGAGCAAGTGCGACCTGGCCAGTGAAATGGTCGGCGAGTTCCCGGAGATGCAGGGCATCGCCGGTTACTACTACGCGTTGAACGACGGCGAACCACAGGACGTTGCCCTGGCGCTGAACGAGCAGTACATGCCGCGCGGTGCCGGTGCCGAACTGCCGAGCACGCTGACCGGTGCCGCCGTGGCGCTGGCCGACAAGCTGGACACCCTGGTCGGTATCTTCGGTATCGGCATGCTGCCCACCGGCAGCAAGGATCCCTATGCGCTGCGTCGTGCGGCACTGGGTGTGCTGCGCATTCTGATCGAGAAGGGCCTGGACCTGGATCTGGGTGCCACCGTCGACTTCGCTGTCCGCCAGTTCGGCGGCAAGGTCAAGGCACCGGGCCTGGGGCCGCAGGTGCTCGACTTCATCTTCGACCGCCTGCGCGCGCGCTACGAAGACGAGGGCGTGGACGTGTCCGTTTACCAGGCCGTACGGGCAGTGAATCCGCTGTCGCCGCTGGACTTCGATCAGCGCGTGCAGGCCGTGCAGGCGTTCCGCCAGTTGCCGGAGGCCGAGGCCCTGGCTGCCGCCAACAAGCGCGTGTCCAACCTGCTGGGCAAGGCCGACGGGCAAGTCGCCACGAGCATCGAGGCGCATTACTTCGATACGCCGGCCGAGTTCACCCTCAATGCCGCCATCCAGCAGGCCGACAACGCCGTGCAACCGCTGGCCCAGGCGCGTCAGTATCGCGAAGCATTGGCGCAACTGGCCTCGCTGCGCAAACCGGTGGACGCCTTCTTCGAAGCGGTGCTGGTCAACGCCGAAGACCCCAAGGTACGGGCCAATCGCTATGCGCTGCTGGCGCGCCTGCGCGGCTTGTTCCTGGGTGTCGCCGATATCTCCGTGCTGGGCTAAAGCGGCCGCAAGCTGCACGCCACAAGCTGCAGGTAGCGGCTTTGGCCTGCAGCTCGAGGCTTGGAGCTTGCAGCTATGAAGCTGATCATTCTCGACCGCGACGGGGTCATCAACCATGACTCCGATGCCTACATCAAGAGCCTCGACGAATGGATCCCGATCGCGGGTTCCATCGAGGCCATCGCCCGCCTGAGCCAGGCGGGCTGGACGGTGGCAGTGGCCACCAACCAGTCCGGTATCGCCCGCGGCTACTATTCGCTGGCCATCCTGGAATCCATGCACACGCAGCTGCGCGAGCTGGTGGCGGAGCAGGGCGGTGAAGTCGGCCTGATCGTGCATTGCCCACATGGCCCGGACGAGGGTTGCGATTGCCGCAAGCCGAAACCCGGCATGCTGCGCCAGATCGCCGCGCACTACGCAGTACCACTGAGCGGAATCTGGTTCGTCGGCGACAGCGGCAGTGACCTGAAAGCCGCGCAAGCCGTCGATTGTCAACCCGTGCTGGTGAAAACCGGCAAGGGTGAGCGCACCCTGGCCAAGGCACTGCCAGCGGGCACCCTGGTATTCGACGATCTGGCAGCGCTCGCTGCTCGGCTTCTCACTTGATAGCGCAGGCCAGGCCTGCAACGGTAATCGCTCACATGTCGACAGTGCAGTTGTTCAGAACCTTCTTCTTCTATCTGTTGCTGTCTTCCAGCTCGTTCGTCTGGTGCATCATCAGCGTGTTCGTCGCGCCGTTCCTGCCATTCCGGGCACGCTACCGGTTCGTGGTGCAGAACTGGTGCCGCTGCGCCGTCTGGCTGGCCAAGGTGGTCGCCGGTATCCGCTACGAGATCAAGGGCCAGGAGAACATCCCCGAGCAGCCCTGCGTGATTCTCGCCAAGCACCAGAGCACCTGGGAAACCTTCTTCCTGTGTGCCTACTTCGAGCCGCTGAGCCAGGTGGTCAAGCGCGAGTTGCTGTACGTACCGTTCTTCGGCTGGGCGATGGCCATGCTCAAACCGATCGCCATCGACCGCAGCAACCCCAAGGCCGCCCTCAAACAGCTCGCCAGCCAGGGCCGCGCACGTCTGGAGCAGGGCGCCTGGGTGCTGGTCTTCCCCGAGGGCACACGGATCCCGGACGGCCAGATCGGCAAGTTTTCCCGAGGCGGTACGGCGCTGGCGGTTAACAGCAAGCTACCGGTGCTGCCCGTCGCCCACAACGCCGGCCGGTTCTGGCCAAAAGAGGGCTGGGGCAAGAAGCCGGGCACCGTGCAGGTGGTGTTCGGCCCGCCGCTGTTTGCCGAGGGCGAAGGTCCGCGAGCGATTGCCAACCTCAACGACCGCGCTTTCGCGTGGGTCAGCCAGGCGCAGCAAGAACTCGGTGCTCTCGATCCACAGAGCACTGCCGTAGAGACGGCCAATGATCTCGCCTGAGCCGTCACGATCTGTGGATAACCTGTTGAAGGTTTTATCCTAAAATTTAAATAGCCGTCTCAAGGTACTGATAAAACTGGACTTTTATCGGTACCTGAAATGTCGATAAATTGGGCATAAGTTTTCATGCGGCAACATGACAATGATCACGTTGGCGTATCGCTTAGTGGGTGCTCGACCGGCTAAGCTGGCGTTCGGCCAGACAAAGAAACGTGGCGAAACGGAGTTCGTAACATGCTTTCGATCTATCAGCTCAAACCCCGCTTCCAGAACCTGCTGCGCCCATTGGTTCAGCGCCTCTTCGACCGTGGCGTGACCGCCAATCAGGTGACGCTGAGCGCGGCCATCGTGTCGGTGCTGATAGGTCTGCTGCTCGCCTTTCTGCCCGACCACCTCTGGCTGTTCGCGCTGATCCCGCTGTGGATGCTGCTGCGGATGGCGCTCAATGCGGTGGACGGCATGCTGGCCCGTGAGTTCGGCCAGCAATCCACACTCGGCGCTTACCTCAACGAACTCTGCGACGTGATCGCCGATGCCGCGTTGTTCCTGCCTTTCGCGCTATTGCCCGGCGTGTCTCCCGTGCTGGTGGTGCTGTTGGTCATCGCCGCACTGATCAGCGAGTACGCCGGCGTCATGGGCCCCATGGTGGGCGCTTCACGGCGCTACGACGGGCCGATGGGCAAAAGCGACCGCGCCTTCTGCTTCGGCGTGCTTGGCGCTGGTGTCGCCACCGCGCTGCTGCCGCTGAGCTGGATAAACCCGATTCTCGCGGTCATCACCGCGCTGCTGCTGTACACGCTCTACAACCGCGTACGCCAGGGTCTGGCGCAAGCGGCTTCCTCCACCGTGGAATAGGGATGCTCCAATGAATGAAGTCCGCTCCAATACCTTCACGACCCATGACGGCGTCAGCCTGTTCTACCGTCACTGGCCTGCTGTGGATGCACAGCCTGACGCGCCGCGCCGGGCTGTCGTCATGTTCCACCGCGGTCACGAACACGGCGGGCGCATGGCCCATCTGGTCGAGGAGCTGGGCCTGCAGGGCTTCGACTTCTTCGCCTGGGACGCTCGCGGTCACGGTGAATCGCCGGGCGAGCGCGGAGACAGCCCGAGCTTCGCTACCAGCGTGCGCGATGTGCAGACCTTTGTCGATCACATCGCCAGCGCTCACGGCATCGATAGCGCAGACATGGTGGTACTGGCACAAAGCGTCGGCGCGGTGATCATCTCCACCTGGGCCCACGACTACGCCCCGAAGATCCGCGCCCTGGTGCTCGCCTCGCCAGCCTTCAAGGTCAAGCTGTACGTACCGTTCGCGCGGCCTGGCCTGAAGCTGATGCGCGCCTGGCGCGGCAATTTCTTCGTCAACAGTTACGTGAAGGCCAAGTACCTCAGCCACGATCCGCAGCGCATCGCGTCCTTCGAACAGGATCCGCTGATCAGCCGGCCGATCTCGGTGAACATGCTGCTGGGCCTGTACGAGGCTGCCGAGCGGGTGGTCGCCGACGCCCAGGCGATCCAGATCCCCACCCAGTTGCTGATCTCCGGCAGCGATTTCGTGGTGCATCGCAAGCCCCAGGAGCAGTTCTTCGAGCGCCTGGGCAGCCTGCACAAGGAGCAGCACATCCTGCCCGGATTCTTCCACGACACCCTGGGCGAGCGTGATCGTTCCCATGCCCTCACGCGCATTCGGCGTTTCGTCCTGAAGACCTTCGAAGAGCCGCTGCAGCGACCATCGCTGCTCGATGCCGATCGCCTGGGCTGGAGTTGCGCCGAGGCCGAGGAACTGGCCGCAGCGCTGCCGAAGAACTCGCCTCGGGATCTCTACTGGCGCGCCACACGCGCCGGGCTGAAGCTCGGCAGCGGACTGGCTGCGGGGGTGAAACTGGGTTTCGACACCGGCTTCGATTCCGGCAGCACCCTGGATTACGTGTACCGCAATACACCCACCGGCAGCTCGCCACTGGGCCGACTGATCGATCGCAACTACCTGAACTCCATCGGCTGGCGTGGCATTCGTCAGCGCAAGGTGCACGCCGAAGAACTGCTGCGCCTGGCCATGGGCAAATTGCGTGAGCAGGGTCGCCAGGTGCGCATCGTCGATATCGCCGCCGGTCACGGCCGCTATATCCTCGAAGCGCTGGAGCAGGGCACCGAAAAACCCGACTCGATCCTGCTGCGGGACTACAGCGACATCAACGTGCGCGACGGCGCTGCGCTGATCGAGCAGAAGGGCCTGGGCAGCATCGCCCGCTTCGTCAAGGGCGATGCCTTCGACAAGGCCGACCTGGCTGCGCTGGATCTCAGCAGGCCGTTGCAAAACGTAGGCGAGGCAGTGGCAACGCAGGTAGTTTTGCAACAGCCTGCGAGGCCGACGCTGGCAGTGGTTTCCGGCCTCTATGAATTGTTCGGCAGCAATCAGCTGGTCGGCGACTCGCTGGCAGGCCTGGCGGCAGCCGTGGAAGAGGGCGGCTACCTGATCTATACCGGCCAGCCGTGGCACCCGCAGCTGGAGCTGATCGCCCGCGCGCTGACCAGCCACCGTGATGGCCAGGCCTGGGTGATGCGCCGCCGCAGCCAGGCGGAAATGGATCAGTTGGTGGAGGCGGCGGGTTTTCGCAAGCTGACCCAGCGCATCGACGAGTGGGGTATCTTCAGCGTATCCCTGGCCCAGCGGGTGTCCTGATGACGCCCGCCGCAGTCGTTCGCGAAAGCGGATTATGGAAGCGCGGCATCCTCTGGCTGCTGCTGCTCGCGCCGCTGTTCTTCGGCACCTACGGCTTCGCCAACTGGTTCACCGGGCAGCGTGACGACGTCGGCAGCCTGGTATTCGCCTGGGAGCGGCAGATCCCCCTGTGGCCCTGGACGATCATTCCCTACTGGTCGATCGACCTGCTCTACGGCCTGGCCTTCCTGCTGCCGGCTTCCCGTGGCGCAGTGGACAGGCTCGGCTTGCGCTTGCTGACCGCGCAAGTGATCTGCATCACCTGCTTCCTGCTCTGGCCGCTGCGCTTCACCTTCGACCGCCCGGCGCTGGACGGCTTGTTCGGGGTGATGTTCGACGTACTGATGGGCTTCGACAAACCGTTCAATCAGGCACCCTCGCTGCACATCACCCTGCTGGTCGTGCTCTGGGCCTGCTTCGCCCATTCGGCAGTTGGTGTATGGCGTGTCGTGTTGCACATCTGGTTCTCGCTGATCGGCCTGTCGGTACTGACCACCTGGCAGCATCATTTCATCGACGTGCCGACCGGCATGCTCGCCGGCTTCCTGTGCCTGTGGCTATGGCCCAGCGAAGGGCGCAGCCCATTGCTTGCCTGGCGCCTGGCCTGCGATCCACCGCGCTGGCGGCTGGCCTTGCGCTACGCCTTAGGTGCAGCGCTGTGCAGTGCGTTGGCGGTCCACGTCGGTGGCTTCGCTCTGTGGTTGCTGTGGCCGGCGTTGTCGTTGCTGATGGTGGCGCTGAACTATGCGCTGTTCGATGCACGGGGTTTCCAGAAGCGTGCGGACGGTCGTCTCAGTGCTGCCAGCAACTGGCTGCTGGCCCCCTATCTGGCGGCCGCCTGGATCAACTCACGAGCCTGGACACGCAAGCACCCACAGCCCGACGAGGTCGCCGACGGCGTCTGGCTCGGGCGGATTCCCGGGCGTGGAGAAGGGCAGGCTTTCGCCGCAGTCGCCGACCTGAGTGCCGAGCTGCCGTGCCGGGTTGAAGGTAAGGTCTACCGCGAACTGGCTTGCCTCGATCTGATCGCACCGAGCAGCGAACATTGCCTGCAGGCGGCAGTGGCCATCGACGATCTTCGCGTGCACGGGCCGGTGCTGGTGTGCTGCGCCCTGGGCTACTCACGCAGTGCCACCGCGATTGCCGCCTGGCTATTGCACAGCGGCCGCTGCAGGAGCGTCGCAGAGGCCGTTTCACTGCTTCGCCAGGCACGCCCACAGGTTGTGCTTGGAAACGCTCATTTACAGGCGTTGGAGGGCATCTTGAGCCAACCAGCCGCCACAGCTGGAGGCGCCTTGCATGGCCAGTGAAATGCACCTGCAACTGATCGCCGGGCTGTTGCGCCGTGGCAAAGCCCTCGACCGCCTTTCCAGCGCCCTGACCCTGCTCGCCCTGGTTATCGGCCTGGGGCCGCTGCTCGGTTTCATGGCGCTCACTACCGGCGGTGCAGTGTGCGTACTGCTGCTGGTCTGCGGCCTGCTGCAGAAGTACTACGCGCTGCGTGTAGCGCTGGACGCGGAATTGTTCGCGCAAGCGGCAAACGACCCGACGCAACTCACCCGCCGTACTGCAGAGCTGGATAAGGCGCTGCTCACCCTCGGCAGTAAGGCCGATCAGGGTTCGCGCTCCTGGGAGCAACGGGGCCAGGGCGCGCTGCGTCTGTTGCGTCTGCAGGCCCTGTGGCTCGGCCTGCAGATGCTCATCGCCCTGGCGGCCATCGTCTTGATGCCCTGGCTTTCACACATTCGATTCGGATAAGGAGCTGTCCATGCTTGCGTCACTGGTCGCCTTTCTCATCACCTCCGGGGCGCGTCTGCTCACCGGTGCCCGCGCCTTGTGGCTGGGCAGCACTGCGCAAGCGGTACAGCGCATCTACTACGCCAACCACAGCAGCCATGGCGACTTCGTGCTGCTGTGGGCATCGCTGCCCGCCGAACTGCGCAAACGCACCCGCCCGGTAGCCGGGTCGGACTACTGGATGAAGGGCACGCTGCGCAGCTTCCTGATCCAGCGGGTGTTCAACGGCGTATTGGTCGACCGCCAACGCAGTGACCCAAACGCCAATCCACTGCAGTCGATGCTCGACGCATTGGCAGCGGGCGACTCGCTGATCGTCTTCCCGGAAGGCACGCGCAACCTGGAGGACGGCCTGCTGCCCTTCAAGGCTGGCCTCTATCACCTGGCCAAGGCGCGGCCGGACGTGGAAGTGATCCCGGTGTGGATCGCCAACCTCAACCGGGTGATGCCCAAGGGCCGAGCCCTGCCATTACCGCTGCTGTGCACCCTGAATTTCGGCGCACCACTGGGTATGGGCGAAGAGGAGGGCAAAGACGCTTTCCTCGAACGCGCCCGCGACGCGCTACTGGCCCTGGCTCCCGAGGAGGTTTGAGATGGATCGCAATACCTTGCTGTTGTTCGCCGGCATTGGCGGCATCCTGCTGCTGGCCAGCCTGATCGGCTGGCTGCTGAAACTGCGCGCCGGCCCCGGCCCACACCCGGTCATCGACAACCTCAATGCGCGCATCAATGCCTGGTGGGCGATGGTGCTGGTGATCGGCTTCGCCTTCCTGTTCGGCAACATCGGCGTGGTGCTGCTGTTCTACTGTGTATCGTTCTACGCCCTGCGCGAGTTCATGACCCTGACCCCGACCCGGCGCAGCGACTACCCGGCACTGGTCGCCGCGTTCTACTTCGCGCTGCCGATGCAATACCTGCTGATCGGCATCGGCTGGTACGGTCTGTTCGCCATCTTCATTCCGGTGTACCTGTTCCTGCTGCTGCCGATCCTGTCGTCGCTGGGCGGCGATACCACACGCTTTCTCGAGCGTACCTCCAAGGTGCAGTGGGGGCTGATGATCGCCGTGTACTGCATCTCCAGCGTGCCGGCGCTGCTGACCCTGGATATCGCCGGCTACGATGGCCGCAATCTGCTGCTGATCGCCTGGCTGGTGATCGTCGTGCAGATATCCGATGTGCTGCAGTACGTCTGCGGCAAGCTTGCCGGCAAACGCAAGATCGCCCCCAACCTGTCCCCGTCGAAGACCGTGGAAGGCTTTTTCGGTGGCGTGGCACTGGCGACCCTGATCGGCGCCTCGCTGTACTGGATCACCCCGTTCGCCTTCTGGCAGGCCGGCCTATTCGCCTTGCTGGTGTGCCTGCTCGGCTTCGCCGGCGGCCTGGTGATGTCGGCGATCAAACGCGACCGCGGCGTGAAGGACTGGGGCCACATGATCGAAGGCCACGGCGGCATGCTCGACCGCCTCGATTCGGTGTGCTTCGCGGCCCCGGTGTTCTTCCATATGGTGCGCTACTGGTGGGGCTGAAGTGCATCGACAACTGACTGATTAATAATGAAAAACCCGGCTCGAAGCCGGGTTTTTTATGCATCGCATACGCGATCAGACGTCGAGGTTGGACACCGCCAGGGCGTTGGTCTCGATGAAGTCGCGACGCGGTTCCACTTCGTCACCCATCAGGGTGTTGAAGATCTGATCCGCAGCGATGGCATCTTCGATGCGCACCTTGAGCATGCGACGAACCTCGGGATCCATGGTGGTTTCCCACAGCTGATCCGGGTTCATCTCACCAAGACCTTTGTATCGCTGGATGCTGTGACGTTTGGTGCTTTCGGTCATCAACCAGGTCAGGCCTTCCTTGAAGGTGGTGACCGGCTTCTTGCGCTCGCCACGCTGCACGTAGGCGCCTTCTTCCAGCAGACTGTTCAACTGATCACCCAGGGTGGTGACCGTCTTGTAATCGTTGCTGGTGAAGAAATCGCGGTTGAAGGTGATGTAACTGGAGTTACCGTGGGAGATCAGCTCGACTTCAGGCAGCCACAGGTGGCGTTCCTGATCCTCGCGCAGACTGGTCCTGTACACCAGGCCGGATTTCTCCATGGTCTTCAGACGTGCATCGAACAGGGCCAGCCAGCTTTCCATCTGCGCCTTGTCGGCCATCAGCTCGGTGGTCACGCCGGGCAGGTAGACGAAGTGCTCGGTAAGCTCCATGGGGTACAGACGGGACAGGCGCTTGAGGGTCTTCATCACCAGCCGGTAATCGTTGACCAGACGCTCCAGCGCTTCGCCGGAAAGGCCGGGAGCGCTCTCGTTGACGTGCAGGCTGGCGTCTTCCAGGGCCGATTGGGTCATGTATTCCTCCATGGCCTCGTCGTCCTTGATGTACTGCTCCTGTTTGCCCTTCTTGACCTTGTACAGCGGCGGCTGAGCGATGTAGATGTAGCCACGCTCGACCAGTTCCGGTAGCTGACGGAAGAAGAAGGTCAGCAGCAGGGTACGGATGTGCGAACCGTCGACGTCAGCATCGGTCATGATGATGATGTTGTGGTAACGCAGCTTGTCGATGTTGTATTCCTCGCGGCCGATGCCACAGCCCAGGGCAGTGATCAGCGTGCCGACCTCCTGAGAGGAAATCATCTTGTCGAAGCGCGCTTTCTCGACGTTGAGGATCTTGCCCTTGAGCGGCAGGATCGCCTGAGTCTTGCGGTTACGGCCCTGCTTGGCAGAACCGCCCGCGGAGTCACCCTCCACGATGTACAGTTCGGAAAGGGCAGGGTCCTTTTCCTGGCAGTCGGCCAGCTTGCCTGGCAAGCCTGCGATATCCAGCGCGCCTTTACGGCGGGTCATTTCACGAGCTTTACGCGCCGCTTCACGGGCACGAGCGGCGTCGATCATCTTGCCGACAACCGCCTTGGCTTCGTTGGGGTTTTCCAGCAGGAAGTCGGAGAAATACTTGCCCATTTCCTGCTCGACCGCGGTTTTCACCTCGGAGGAGACCAACTTGTCCTTGGTCTGCGAACTGAATTTCGGGTCGGGAACCTTGACCGAGATGATCGCGGTCAAACCTTCACGGGCATCATCACCCGTGGTGGCGATCTTGTGCTTTTTGGCCAGGCCTTCCTGCTCGATGTAGTTGTTCAGGTTACGCGTCAGCGCCGAACGGAAGCCTGCCAGGTGGGTACCGCCGTCACGCTGGGGAATGTTGTTGGTGAAGCACAGCAGGTTTTCGTTGAAGCTGTCGTTCCACTGCAGGGCCACTTCCACACCGACGCCGTCATCACGTTGTACGGAGAAGTGGAACACCTGGTTCACGGCTGTCTTGTTGACGTTCAGGTATTCAACGAATGCGCGTAGGCCACCCTCGTACTTGAACAGTTCCTCCTTGGCAGTACGCTCATCCTTCAAAAGAATGCCAACGCCAGAGTTCAAGAACGACAGTTCGCGCAGGCGCTTGGCCAGAATGTCCCAACTGAAGTGAATATTGGCGAAGGTGTCTGCCGACGGCTTGAAGTGGATCTGCGTACCTGTGGTATCGCTGTCACCAACAGCAGCAATCGGTGCTTGTGGCACGCCATGCACGTAGGTCTGTTCCCAGATCTTACCGCTGCGGCGAATGGTCAACACCAGCTCCTTGGAGAGCGCGTTGACTACCGAAACACCAACACCGTGCAGACCGCCGGAAACCTTGTAGCTGTTGTCGTCGAACTTACCACCGGCGTGCAGCACGGTCATGATGACCTCGGCAGCAGAGACGCCTTCTTCCTTGTGAATATCGACCGGAATGCCACGGCCATTGTCGCGCACACTGATCGACTCATCGGGATGGATGGTGATGGTAATGTCACTGCAGTGACCGGCCAGGGCCTCGTCGATGGAGTTATCGACCACCTCGAAGACCATGTGGTGCAGACCGCTGCCGTCATCGGTGTCGCCGATGTACATGCCAGGCCGCTTGCGTACGGCATCCAGGCCCTTGAGGACCTTAATGTTATTGGAGTCGTACGTTTGGTTTTCGCTCATGCTTCACTCCCGGTGGTCGAGGTCTGGGTGATACGTCCATGTTCCACGTGGAACATGGAAACCGGCGTATCCGTTTGCCAGCCATCGCTCAACAATTCATGGTCTACGCAGGTGATGAATACCTGGCAGTTCAAATCTTCCAACAACCGGCACAAAGCGCGGCGGTGCTGTTCATCCAGTTCTGACGGCAAGTCATCCACCAGATAGATACATTGGCCGCGCTTGGCCTGGTCAACCAAATGCCCCTGGGCAATCCGCAAAGCACACACCACCAGCTTCTGCTGGCCTCGGGACAGGATGTCCGCTGCGTTGTGCGCGCCAAGCCTCAACCTGAGGTCTGCTCGCTGCGGGCCGGATTGGGTGTGTCCAATCTGCTGGTCACGCAACAGGGACGACGTCAGCACTTCATTCAGGGGCCGATCCTTATCCCATCCCCGGTAGTAGCTCAACGTCAGCCCTTCAAGCTCCACCAGCTCGCTCAAGGTACGTTCGAAGACAGGCTTCAGTCGCTGTATGTAGGATCGCCGATAACTGTCGATTTCATCGCTGGCCAGGCACAACTCGCGATCCCAGGCCGCTTGAGAAACGGCGTCAAGTGTACCACGGCGGAGCCATGAGTTCCGCTGCTTGAGGGCCTTCTGCAGGCGCTGCCAGGCGGGAAGGAAACGAGGTTCCACGTGGAACACTCCCCAATCGAGAAACTGCCGACGGATTTTAGGAGAGCCTTCAAGCAAGCGGAAGCTATCTGGATTGATCAACTGCAACGGCAGGGTTTCGGCCAGTTGTGCTGCGCTGCGCGCATTCTGCCCGTCGATGCGGATCTGGAACTCGCCTTGACGATCCCGTGAGACCCCCAGATTGCTCTGCCGACCGTCGCCCAGGCTCACCTGTCCGAACAGAGTGCAGACCTGTTGCTCGTACTGGATGACGGGCAGCAACCGAGCGCTGCGAAACGAACGTGCAAGTCCCAGCAGATGAATGCCTTCGAGCACGCTGGTTTTTCCGCTGCCATTGGCGCCGTAGAGAATGTTGATGCGTGGGGAGGGCATCAGCGTCGACGGCTGCAGGTTGCGCACCGCGGTCAGATTAATGCGGATCAAGGACATGAAGCGGGCCGTCGAGGAATGGGCAAGCGGATAGCGCTGCCAGAAACGAAATCAGCTTTGGATGTAACGGGTCAGTATCTGATCCGAACATACCAAAGCTGATTTCAATAACGCCTGGGTTGCCTGTTAGCGGCAGCAACAATTACAGGCGCATCGGCATGACGACATAAGCGGAATCGTCATTGTCGGCTTCCTGGACCAGCGCACTGCTGTTGGAATCGGACAGGATCAGACGCACCTGTTCGGTGGTCATCACGCCCAGCACATCGAGCAGATAGCTGACGTTGAAACCGATCTCCAGCGCGCCGCCGTTGTAGTCCACGGCGATCTCTTCTTCTGCTTCTTCCTGCTCCGGGTTGTTGGCCTGGATTTTCAAGAGGCCGGCGGCCAATTGCAGGCGAATACCGCGGTACTTTTCGTTCGACAGGATCGCGGTGCGGCTAAAGGCTTCACGCAGGCCCTGACGGTCTGCGACGACCAGCTTGTCACCACCACGTGGCAGTACACGCTCGTAGTCCGGGAACTTGCCGTCGACCAGTTTGGAGGTAAAGGTGAACTCACCTGTGGTCGCACGGATGTGGTGCTGGCCCAGGACGATGCTTACGGTACCATCCTGCTCGGTGAGCAGGCGCGCCAACTCGAGGATGCCTTTACGCGGGACGATCACCTGATGACGCTCGACCTGCTCGATGCTGGCGTCCATGGAACACATCGCCAGACGGTGGCCATCGGTGGCTACAGCACGCAGGACCCCGGTCTGCACTTCCAGCAGCATGCCGTTGAGGTAGTAACGGACGTCCTGTTGAGCCATGGCGAAGCTGGTGCGCTCGATCAGGCGACGCAACTTGCTCTGCACCAGATCGAAGGTCAGCGAACCCGGGCCTTCTTCGACGGTGGGGAAATCGTTGGCCGGCAGGGTGGACAGGGTGAAACGGCTGCGCCCAGCCTTGACCAGCAGCTTCTGCTCGTCGACACGGATGTCGATCAGCGCGTCGGCCGGCAGGCTCTTGCAGATGTCCATCAGCTTGCGTGCCGGCACGGTGATTTCGCCGGGTTCGGCGGCATCTTCCAGCGCCACGCGACCGACCAGCTCGACCTCGAGGTCGGTACCGGTCAGCGACAGCTGCTGGCCTTCGACGACCAGCAGAACATTGGACAGAACCGGCAAGGTCTGGCGGCGTTCCACGACGCCGGCGACCAGTTGCAGGGGTTTCAACAGGGCTTCGCGTTGAATGGTGAAGTGCATGGTCTAGTCCCTTGCCTCGTGCATGGAGTGGCGCGTCACGTTGTCAGTGTACGCAGCAGGTTCTTGTAATCCTCGCGGATGTCCGCATCGGATCCCCTAAGTTCAGCAATCTTACGACAGGCGTGCAATACCGTGGTGTGATCACGACCGCCAAAGGCCACACCGATTTCCGGCAGGCTGTGATTGGTCAGTTCCTTGGACAAGGCCATGGCCACCTGGCGCGGCCTGGCGATGGAACGAGAACGACGCTTGGACAACAGATCGGTGATCTTGATCTTGTAGTACTCGGCCGTGGTGCGCTGAATATTGTCGATGCTGACCAGCTTGTCCTGCAGGGCCAGCAGATCCTTCAGCGACTCGCGGATCAACTCGATGGTGATGTCGCGCCCCATGAAGTGCGAATGTGCGATCACACGTTTCAATGCGCCTTCCAGCTCACGCACGTTGGAACGAATGCGCTGGGCGATGAAGAATGCAGCATCGTGGGGCAGATCGACCTTGGCCTGGTCGGCCTTCTTCATCAGGATCGCCACACGGGTTTCCAGCTCGGGCGGCTCGACCGCCACGGTCAGGCCCCAGCCGAAGCGCGACTTCAGTCGCTCTTCCAGGCCTTCGATCTCTTTCGGATAACGGTCGCTGGTGAGAATCACCTGCTGGCCACCCTCGAGCAAGGCATTGAAGGTGTGGAAAAACTCCTCCTGGGAGCGCTCCTTCTTGGCGAAGAACTGGATGTCGTCGATCAGCAGCGCATCCACCGAGCGGTAGAAACGCTTGAATTCGTTGATGGCATTGAGCTGCAGCGCCTTGACCATGTCAGCCACGAAACGCTCGGAATGCAGGTAGACCACCTTGGCATTCGGGTTCTTGGCCAACAAGTGGTTACCGACGGCATGCATCAGGTGAGTCTTGCCCAGGCCGACCCCTCCATAAAGGAAGAGCGGGTTGTAACCGTGCTTGGGGTTATCCGCGACCTGCCAGGCTGCGGCACGCGCCAACTGGTTGGACTTGCCCTCGACGAAGTTGTCGAAGGTGAAGGTGCGGTTAAGGTAGCTGGTGTGCTTGAGGCCACCTTCTACCTGCACGTTACGTTCACTGCGAACCGGCGCGACGCTGGAGGCGGCACCCGCCATGGAATCGAAGCTGGCCCGGGAGGGCTCGGCCTGAACCGGCGGCTTGGGCGGCGGTGCGCTGACCTGCGGCGCAGGCGCGGCCGGGCTGCTGTAGTTGGCGACCGACGGCGAGGGCGTCAGCACGGCACGAGGCGTGGAGCTACGGCGGCTGCCTATCAACAGGGATATGGCGGGAACCAGGCCCGAAGCACGCTCACCGAGCAACTCGAGCATACGCCCCATGTACTTTTCATTGACCCAGTCGAGCACGAAGCGATTGGGTGCGTAGACGCGCAGCTCGTCGCCTTCGGCTTCTACCTGTAATGGACGGATCCAGGTGTTGAATTGCTGGGCAGGCAGTTCGTCGCGTAGAAGTTCTACGCACTGCTGCCAAAGTTCCACGGACACGGACATCCCCTGATCAAAAGCGCTGAGGCAAAAACAGCCGCTATTGTAGCCTCCGCCGCTTGAGTTATCCACATAGGAAACGCGATCAGTACATGACAAATCAAGGTGTTACCTGAACGACCAGACGTCGGCTGAATAACCTTGAAACCTGTGGATAAAAGCCCATGAACCCCGTGCGCAAGCACAGGGAAAACGCGGTGGATAATCAGCCTGTGGGTAAATTGCCATTTCACCCCCAGCTTATGCCCGCCTGCCCAACAGGCGCGGCACTGTTTTCTGACAGGGTTTCAAAGTGCCGAAAGCCGCCAAGGAAAAGACGCCCAGATACTTATCCACAGAAAGGCATTCGCCTAAATATAGAAAACATAACAAGCCTTTCTAAAAAGATTCTTTCCTTTATATTTCTCTAGGTGGAAAACACCTGGTTGGAAATTGACCTGGCCTGCGGCTTTCTCTAGAATCGCCGGTCTCTTAAAACGGGGGCCATTCCGGCCCGTTGTCGACAACCAGGTAACCGCATCATGAAACGCACTTTCCAACCCAGCACCATCAAACGCGCTCGTACCCACGGCTTCCGTGCCCGCATGGCTACCAAGAACGGCCGTGCCGTCCTGTCGCGTCGTCGCGCCAAGGGCCGTGCTCGTCTCGCAGTCTGATTTTCCAGTCTTGTGGTGAGTCGAGGCTTCGGCCGGGAGAAGCGCCTGCTAACTCCCCGGCAATTCAAGGCAGTCTTCGACTCTCCCAGTGGCAAAGCGCCGGGCAAGAGTGTCCTGCTGCTTGCGCGCAACAATGAGCTTGATCATTCACGCCTAGGTCTGGTGATCGGCAAGAAGAGCGTCAAGCTCTCCGTTGAGCGCAATCGCCTGAAACGCCAGATCCGCGAATCGTTCCGCCTGAACCAGGACAACCTGGTGGGCTGGGACATCGTGGTGGTCGCGCGTAAAGGCCTGGGCGATCTGCAGAACGCCGAACTGGCCCAACAGTTCGGCAAGCTGTGGAAACGCCTTGCCCGCAGCAAGCCTGTTCAGCAGACCGATGCCCGGACCGGGGTGAACGACAATCCCCATGCGTAAACTGGTTCAAGCTCCAATCCGGTTCTACCAGTACGCCATCAGTCCATTGATGGCCAGTCATTGTCGTTTCTATCCCTCTTGTTCCTGCTACGCGCTCGAAGCCATCGAAACCCATGGCGTCCTGCGTGGTGGCTGGCTGACCGTTCGTCGTCTGGGACGCTGTCACCCCTGGCATCCCGGAGGCTACGATCCGGTGCCCCTCGCGAAACACTCCCGATCCTCTTCGATGGCCGAATAATCATGGATATCAAACGCTCGATCCTGATCGTCGCCCTGGCAGTCGTGTCCTACATGATGGTTCTCCAATGGAACCAGGACTATGGCCAGGCTGCCCTGCCGAATCAGACAGCTTCCACCAGCAAGGCCACCCCGGGCTTGCCGGAAACCGCCTCCGTTGCCAGCAACGACGATGTCCCCACGGCGAACGCCGACGGCACCGATCCAAGCCCGGTGGAGGCCGTCGCTGTCAGCGACGAGCTGATCCAGGTCAAGACCGACGTTCTGGATCTGGCCATCGATCCGCGCGGTGGTGATGTGGTGCGCCTGAGCCTGCCCCACTACCCGCGCCGCCAGGACCGCCCGGACGTTCCGTTCCAGCTGTTCGACAACGGCAGCGAGCACCTGTACCTGGCACAAAGTGGCCTGACCGGCGCCAACGGTCCGGACGCCCGTGCCAACGGTCGCCCGCTGTACAACAGCGAGCGTCGCGTCTATCAGTTGGCCAATGGCCAGGACCAACTGGTCGTCGACCTGAGCTTCAGCGAAGCCGGCGTCAACTACATCAAGCGTTTCACCTTCAATCGTGGCCTCGATACCAGTTGCTCCGCCAAGGAAGTGGAACAGAAGAAAGCCGGTTGCATCAGTGGCAACGGTTACCAGATCGGCGTCACCTACCTGATCGACAACCAGAGTGCCAATGCCTGGACCGGTAACCTGTTCGCCCAGCTCAAGCGCGACAACAGTGGTGATCCGTCCTCCAGCACCGCCACCGGCACTGCCACCTACCTGGGTGCGGCGCTGTGGACCGCCGAGAAGCCGTACACCAAGGTGTCGATGAAAGACATCGACAAGCAGGGTCTCAAGGAATCCGTACAGGGCGGCTGGATCGCCTGGCTGCAGCACTACTTCGTGACAGCCTGGATTCCGTCGAAAGACGACACCAACCTGGTGCAGACCCGCAAGGACAGCCAGGGTAACTACATCATCGGCTACACCGGCCCGGCACTGAACATTGCCGCTGGTACCCAGGCCCAGGCCAGCACCATCCTGTATGCCGGTCCGAAGATCCAGAAGGACCTTGCAGCGCTGTCGCCTGGCCTGGACAAGACCGTCGACTACGGCATCCTGTGGTTCCTCGCCGAGCCGATCTTCTGGTTGCTGGAACATATCCACAACCTGCTCGGCAACTGGGGCTTCTCGATCATCGTGCTGACGCTGATCATCAAGCTGGCCTTCTTCCCGCTGTCGGCCGCCAGCTACCGTTCCATGGCGCGCATGCGTGCCGTATCGCCGCGCCTGCAGGCGCTGAAGGAACAGTTCGGTGACGATCGCCAGAAGATGTCCCAGGCGATGATGGAGCTGTACAAGAAAGAGAAGATCAACCCGCTGGGCGGCTGCTTGCCGATCCTCGTACAGATGCCGGTGTTCCTGGCCCTGTACTGGACCCTGCTGGAATCCGTTGAGATGCGTCAGGCACCGTGGATCCTGTGGATCACCGACCTGTCGATCAAGGACCCGTTCTTCATCCTGCCGATCATCATGGGCGCCACCATGTTCATCCAGCAGCAGTTGAACCCGACGCCGCCGGACCCCATGCAGGCTCGTGTGATGAAAATGATGCCGATCATCTTCACCTTCTTCTTCCTGTGGTTCCCGGCGGGTCTGGTGCTGTACTGGGTGGTCAACAACGTCCTGTCCATCGCTCAGCAGTGGTACATTACCCGCAAGATCGAAGCCGCGAACAAGCCTTCCGAGGCGTAGCCCTCGCGCTTCATCAGCTACATGACAGACGCCCCCTCGTGGGGCGTTCTGCTATCCAGCGTCTGGAGAATGCTATGTCCGTACCCCGTGAAACCATCGCTGCCGTCGCCACTGCCCAGGGTCGTGGCGGGGTCGGTATCGTGCGGGTCTCCGGGCCGCGCGCACGGATGATCGCGATCACCCTGAGTGGTATCGAGCCGGTACCACGGCATGCGCACTACGGTGCCTGGCATGACGATTGCGGTGAGGTGATCGACGAAGGGTTGCTGTTGTTCTTTCCAGGACCCAACTCCTTCACGGGTGAAGACGTGCTCGAACTGCAGGGCCACGGCGGCCCGGTGGTTCTGGACATGCTGCTGCAGCGCAGCCTGGAGCTGGGTGCACGTCAGGCCCGCCCGGGGGAGTTCAGCGAACGGGCATTCCTCAATGACAAGCTCGACCTGGCACAGGCGGAAGCGATCGCCGACCTGATCGAAGCCAGCTCCACCCAGGCAGCGCGCAATGCCGTGCGCTCATTGCAAGGTGAATTCTCCCGTCGAGTGCATGAGCTGACCGAGCGACTGATCAGCCTGCGTATCTACGTCGAAGCCGCCATCGACTTTCCTGAAGAAGAAATCGACTTCCTGGCCGATGGCCACGTCCTGAGCCTGCTCGAAGGTGTACGCGCCCAGTTATCCACAGTATTGCGCGAAGCGGGTCAGGGCGCGCTGCTGCGCGATGGCATGAACGTGGTGATCGCCGGGCGGCCGAACGCCGGAAAATCCAGCCTGCTCAATGCCCTAGCCGGGCGCGAAGCGGCCATCGTCACCGATGTCGCCGGCACCACGCGAGACGTACTGCGCGAACATATCCACATCGATGGCATGCCACTGCACGTGATCGATACCGCAGGGCTGCGCGATACCGAGGATCAGGTCGAGCGAATTGGCGTGGAACGTGCGCTGAAGGCCATCGGCGAAGCGGATCGCGTGCTGCTGGTGGTCGACTCCACGGCACCTGAGGCGAGTGATCCCTTCGCATTGTGGCCGGAGTTTCTCGAGCAGCGCCCGGACTCCACCCGCGTCACGCTGATCCGCAACAAGGCGGATCTCTCGGCCGAGCCCGTCGGCTTGCACACCAGCGACGATGGCCACGCCATGCTGGTGCTATCCGCCAGGTCCAGCGAAGGCCTGGAGCTGCTGCGTGAACACCTGAAAGCCTGCATGGGCTTTCAGCAAACGGCAGAGAGCGGCTTCAGCGCCCGCCGCCGCCACCTGGATGCCTTGCACCAGGCACAGAGCCACCTCGAACACGGGCATGCGCAACTGACGCTGGCAGGCGCGGGCGAGCTGCTTGCCGAAGACCTGCGACAGGCCCAGCAGGCACTGGGGGAGATTACCGGTGCCTTCAGCTCCGACGATCTGCTGGGGCGCATCTTCTCGAGCTTCTGCATCGGAAAATAAGCGTTTCGGGGTACTGTAGAACTGCGCAAAGAGACCCGCTTGATCGCCCGCCCGCAGATTGATCTCTACTTATCCCCAGGGCCGCAGGTTTTCCAGCTAGCCAATGGCCCTCTAGGGCCGCGACCCCGCGGCGAATGGCAGTCATGCTCCGCTGTCACATCGCCCGCAAGTGCGCTCCTACACAGGTCGCGGCTTGTTCCATTCAGCCGACCAATCTTCCCCAACAAAAGATCGGCATTACCTCTCCTTTCTCTGCCACCTTTCTCACTTCCAGATCCCGCATTCTGATCAGGGCCTGCCGACCAGCACGCCTGGTAGGTAATTTCCTGTCGATTGAGATTTCAACAGCCAAAATGAACCCTGTGGAAAACCTCGGCTGAGCTATGCCCATAACCCGGTGACAAAGCTAGGGATAAACCACCCTGTGCATAACCAGCACTTTTACACACAGGCTGATCACCGCTATCCAACACCCGCCACCCAGGATACCCGCACTTCCATACATTGCTGTACAGCATGTGGTTATTGGCCTGTAGCAATGTATCCACAGAAATTGTCGCTATCATTTATAAACATAAAAACAAGCCTTTTAAGAAAATCATTCTTTTTCTTTTATTTATATCCAGGTCATTCGATCTGCCAGGGGCGATGGGAAAAGGGGATGAAGGACAACCGATAACTAAGCGATGACTGATGACCAATTGGCTATTTTTTGTGCAAAAGGCTTCTTTCAATTCGGCTAAGTCCCTATACTTGCCGCCCTTTCCGACTAACCCCTACTCAACAGGCACGAGGTGCGTGGTGGATTTCCCTTCCCGTTTTCAGGTGATCGTCATCGGCGGCGGCCATGCCGGTACCGAGGCTGCGCTTGCAGCGGCGCGCATGGGCGTGAAAACCCTGCTGCTGACCCACAACGTGGAGACCCTGGGACAGATGAGCTGCAACCCGGCCATCGGCGGGATCGGCAAGAGCCATCTGGTCAAGGAAATCGACGCCCTGGGTGGCGCCATGGCGACTGCCACCGACAAGGGGGGCATCCAGTTCCGCGTACTCAACAGCCGCAAGGGCCCGGCGGTACGTGCGACACGCGCCCAGGCGGATCGCATCCTGTACAAGGCCGCAGTCCGCGAGATCCTGGAAAACCAGGCCAACCTGTGGATATTCCAGCAGGCTGCCGACGACCTGATCGTCGAGCAGGACGAAGTCAAAGGCGTGGTGACCCAGATGGGGCTGCGTTTCTTCGCAGACTCCGTGGTACTGACCACCGGTACCTTCCTTGGTGGACTTATCCACATCGGCCTGCAGAACTATTCCGGTGGTCGTGCCGGTGATCCGCCCTCGAATGCTCTGGCCAAACGCATGCGTGAACTGCCGCTGCGTGTCGGTCGCCTGAAAACCGGTACGCCCCCACGCATCGATGGACGTTCGGTGGATTTTTCCGTGATGACCGAGCAGCCAGGCGATATGCCGATTCCGGTGATGTCGTTCATGGGCAGCAAGCAACAGCACCCACGCCAGGTGAGCTGCTGGATCACCCACACCAATGCGCGAACTCACGAAATCATCGCCGCCAACCTGGATCGCTCGCCGATGTATTCCGGTGTCATCGAAGGTGTCGGGCCGCGTTACTGCCCGTCGATCGAAGACAAGATCCATCGCTTCGCCGATAAGGACAGCCACCAGGTGTTCATCGAGCCGGAAGGCCTGACCACCCATGAGCTGTACCCCAACGGCATCTCCACCTCCCTGCCGTTCGACGTGCAATTGCAGGTCGTGCAAAGCATCCGCGGCATGGAGAACGCGCACATCGTGCGCCCGGGCTATGCCATCGAGTACGACTACTTCGATCCTCGCGACCTGAAATACAGCCTGGAGACCAAGGTCATCGGCGGCCTGTTCTTCGCAGGGCAGATCAACGGCACCACCGGCTACGAAGAAGCCGGTGCACAGGGCCTGCTGGCCGGTGCCAATGCCGCATTGCGCGCGCAGGGCAAGGACAGCTGGTGTCCCCGTCGGGACGAGGCCTACATCGGCGTGCTGGTCGACGACCTGATCACCCTGGGTACCCAGGAGCCGTACCGCATGTTCACCTCGCGGGCCGAGTACCGGCTGATTCTGCGTGAAGACAACGCCGACCTGCGCCTGACCGAAAAAGGTCGCGAACTGGGCCTGGTCGACGACGAGCGCTGGGCAGCCTTCGAGGCCAAGCGTGAAGGCATCGCCCGTGAAGAGCAGCGCCTGAAAAGTACCTGGGTGCGCCCGAACACGCCCCAGGGCGACGCTCTCGTCGAGCGTTTCGGCACGCCGCTGACCCATGAGTACAACCTGCTCAATCTGTTGGCGCGCCCGGAGATCGACTACGTCGGCCTGGTCCAGGTGACCGGTGAAGGCGCCGAGGATCCGCAGGTCGCCGAGCAGGTCGAGATCAAGACCAAGTACGCGGGCTACATCGAGCGTCAGCAGGACGAGATCGCTCGCCTGCGCGCCAGTGAAGAAACCGCACTGCCCACCGACATCGACTACACGACGATTTCCGGGCTCTCCAAGGAGATCCAGCACAAGCTTGGCAATGCCCGGCCACAGACCCTGGGCCAGGCGTCGCGTATCCCGGGTGTCACGCCCGCAGCGATTTCCCTGCTAATGATTCATCTGAAGAAACGCGGCGCCGGTCGCCAGCTGGAGCAGCCCGCCTGATGTCCGCCGTAACCACTCGTCATGCCGAAGAGTTGCAGCAAGGCGCCCGCGAACTGGGTGTCACCCTGTCCGAGCAGCAACACCAGCAATTGCTCGCCTACCTGGCCTTGCTGATCAAGTGGAACAAGGCCTACAACCTGACCGCCGTACGCGACCCCAACGAGATGGTCTCGCGTCATCTGCTCGATAGCCTCAGCGTGGTGCCCTTCGTCGTTGAGGCTGGGGATAACTGGCTGGATGTCGGCAGTGGTGGTGGCATGCCCGGTATTCCGCTGGCCATCCTGTTTCCGGAGCGACGTTTCACGCTGCTCGATTCCAACGGCAAGAAAACCCGCTTCCTGATGCAAGTGAAGCTCGAGCTGAAGCTGGCCAACCTGGACGTTATCCACAGCCGGGTGGAAGCATTCACGCCTGAGCGGCCGTTCAGCGGTATCTGTTCACGGGCTTTCAGCTCACTGGAGGATTTTTCCAACTGGACGCGCCATCTCGGCGATGGCCAGACCCAGTGGCTGGCGATGAAGGGCGTACATCCGGACGACGAGCTGCAGGCATTGCCAGCGGACTTCCACCTTGCTGCCACCCACGTGCTCAAGGTTCCCGGTTGCCAAGGCCAGCGCCATCTGTTGATACTGCGTCGCTCGGTTTAGGGGGAACGGCAACATGGCTAAAGTATTCGCAATCGCCAACCAGAAAGGCGGCGTGGGCAAGACCACGACCTGCATCAACCTGGCGGCTTCCCTGGTTGCGACCAAACGCCGTGTACTGCTCATCGACCTCGACCCTCAGGGCAACGCCACCACCGGCAGCGGTGTGGACAAACAGGCGTTGGAACACTCCGTCTACGACGTGCTGGTCGGTGAATGCAATCTGGTCGAGGCCATGCAGTTCTCCGAGCATGGCGGCTACCAGTTGCTACCGGCCAACCGTGATCTGACCGCCGCGGAAGTGTCCCTGCTGGAAATGAAGATGAAGGAAAGCCGCCTGCGCTATGCACTGGCGCCGATCCGCGAGAATTACGATTACATCCTCATCGACTGCCCACCGGCGCTGTCGATGCTGACGGTCAACGCACTGGTCGCCGCCGACGGCGTGATCATCCCCATGCAGTGCGAATACTACGCGCTCGAGGGGCTGAGCGATCTGGTCAACAGCATCCAGCGCATCGGCAAGCTGCTCAACCCGTCGCTGAAGATCGAAGGCCTGCTGCGTACCATGTACGACCCGCGCATCAGCCTGACCAACGACGTATCGGCGCAGCTCAAGGAACATTTCCCCGACACGCTCTATCAAACCGTGATCCCGCGTAACGTGCGACTGGCCGAAGCGCCGAGCTTCGGCATGCCGGCGCTGGTCTACGACAAGCAATCCCGTGGTGCGATCGCCTATCTGGCGCTGGCTGGCGAACTGGTTCGTCGACAGCGTGCGAACGCCCACACCGCAACCGTATAAGGAACCTGTGCATGGCCGCCAAGAAACGTGGGCTGGGACGAGGCCTGGATGCCCTGTTGGGGGGCTCCAGCGTCGACGCCCTTGAGGAAGAAGCGGTCCAGGCCGACACCAGCGAGCTGCAGCATCTGCCCCTGGACCTGATCCAGCGCGGCAAATACCAGCCACGCCGCGACATGGACGTCACCGCCCTCGAGGAGCTGGCCCACTCGATCAAGACCCACGGCGTGATGCAGCCCATCGTGGTGCGCCCGGTGGGTGAGGGACGTTTCGAGATCGTCGCCGGTGAACGTCGCTGGCGGGCCACCCAGCAGGCCGGCCTGGAGCGCATTCCGGCGCTGGTGCGCGAGCTGGCGGACGAAGCCGCCATCGCCATGGCGTTGATCGAGAACATCCAGCGCGAAGACCTCAACCCGATCGAAGAAGCCATGGCCCTGCAGCGCCTGCAGCAGGAATTCCAGCTGACCCAGCAACAGGTCGCCGAAGCCGTCGGCAAGTCGCGAGTGACCATCACCAACCTGCTGCGCCTGATCGCCCTGCCCGAAGAGGTGAAGACCCTGCTGTCCCATGGCGATCTGGAAATGGGCCACGCCCGCGCCTTGCTGGGCCTGCCTGCCGAACAGCAGACCGAGGGAGCGCGACACGTTGTCGCACGGGGCCTGACCGTCCGTCAGACCGAGGCGCTGGTGCGGCAATGGCTGAACACCCAGGAAAAGCCCGTGGCCGCCGTCAAGGCCGATCCGGATATCAGCCGGCTCGAACAGCGCCTGGCTGAGCGCCTGGGCTCTCCGGTACAGATCAAGCATGGCCAGAAGGGCAAGGGCCAACTGGTCATTCGCTACAATTCCCTCGATGAACTGCAGGGCGTCCTGGCCCACATCCGCTGAAACAATTGCCCCCGCGGCACTAGTGCGAAAAGACTTTCGGGCAGTTGAACGGGGTGGGAACCACCCCTATACTCTGCGCGCATTTCGGCGGCACAAAATGTGCCAAGTTATTGATTAGCTTGGTAACGAAGTCTGAGTACGATTTACCGGGAAAAATGATGGATAGCCGCACGCCAAAACGCCTGCCATTCCATCGACTGCCGGTGTTTCCTGTTCTGCTGGCTCAACTGATCGTGGCATTGGTTCTTGCCGCTGCCTGCTGGTACGGGCGGGGCTCGATCGGTGGCTATTCAGGCTTGTACGGTGGCCTGATCGCCTGGCTGCCGAATCTGTATTTCGCCCACAAGGCATTCCGGTTCTCCGGAGCGCGGGCGGCCCAGGCCATCGTCCGGTCGTTCTATGCCGGCGAAGCGGGGAAACTGGTTCTGACAGCGGTGCTTTTTGCGCTGGTGTTTGCAGGTGTGAAGCCTTTGGATGCGCTGGCGTTGTTCGGCGTATTCCTGCTGACCCAATTGGTCAACTGGTTCGCACCCTTGCTGATGAAGAGATAACTTTTAAAGCCTTAGAGCGTTTGAGGGATTTATGGCAGCTGCAGAAACCGCTTCGGGTTATATCCAGCATCACTTGCAGAACCTGACCTATGGTCAGCATCCGGTGAATGGCTGGGGGTTCGCCCACACCGCTGAAGAGGCCAAAGAAATGGGCTTCTGGGCGTTCCACCTCGATACCCTGGGTATCTCCGTGGTGCTGGGCCTGATCTTCATTCTGCTGTTCAAGGCTGCCGCAAGCCGTGCCACCTCGGGCCAGCCTGGCGGTCTGCAGAATTTCGTCGAAGTGCTGGTCGAGTTCGTCGACGGCAGCGTCAAGGACACCTTCCACGGCCGCAATGCGCTGATCGCGCCGCTGGCCCTGACCATCTTCGTCTGGATCTTCCTGATGAACCTGATGGACTTGGTGCCGGTGGACTGGATTCCGGTCGCCGCTGCCAAGATAGCCGGTGACGAGCACCTGTTCTTCCGCGCCGTACCGACCACCGACCCGAACGCGACCCTGGGCATGGCCCTGTCGGTATTCGCGCTGATCATTTTCTACAGCATCAAGGTCAAGGGCATCGGCGGCTTCATCGGCGAACTGACCCTGCACCCGTTCAGTGCCAAGAACATCTTCGTGAAAATTTTGCTGATCCCGGTCAACCTCCTGCTGGAGTTCGTGACCCTGATCGCCAAGCCGATTTCCCTGGCGCTGCGTCTGTTCGGCAACCTGTATGCCGGCGAGCTGATCTTCATCCTCATCGCGGTCATGTTCGGCGGCGGCATTCTGTTGGCAGCACTGGCAGGCGTCCTGCAGTGGGCCTGGGCAGTATTCCACCTGATCATCATCACGCTGCAGGCCTTCATCTTCATGATGCTGACCATCGTCTACCTGTCGATGGCGCACGAAGACAGCCATTGATGACGTGATGCGCATCCACTGCCCCGGCGGGATGCGCGGCGTTTTCGATGGATTCCAGTTTCGGCTGGATCGCCTGCAAGGGCACTGGAAGCAACGATTTTGCTTTACCGCTTTACCCTTAGAAAAACCTTAACCAATACGACGTAAAAAGTCGGGAGGAAAGATGGAAACTGTAGTTGGTCTGACCGCGATCGCTGTTGCTCTGCTGATTGGCCTGGGCGCTCTGGGTACCGCCATCGGCTTCGGCCTGCTGGGCGGCAAGTTCCTGGAAGGCGCTGCGCGTCAGCCGGAAATGGTTCCAATGCTGCAAGTGAAAATGTTCATCGTCGCCGGCCTGCTCGACGCCGTGACCATGATCGGTGTTGGTATCGCACTGTTCTTCACCTTCGCGAACCCCTTCGTTGGTCAAATCGCTGGCTGATCACTCGAGTTTTCGAGCTGATTGGTGTGATGGACAACGAACGAGCGAGGTGTTGGCGTGAACATTAATGCAACCCTGATTGGCCAGTCCGTTGCCTTCTTTATCTTCGTGCTGTTCTGCATGAAGTTCGTGTGGCCTCCGGTCATTGCGGCTTTGCAAGAACGTCAGAAGAAGATTGCAGAAGGTCTGGATGCAGCCAGTCGTGCGGCTCGTGATCTGGAGTTGGCCCAAGAGAAAGCGGGTCAACAACTGCGCGAAGCCAAGACACAGGCTGCTGAGATCATCGAGCAAGCCAAGAAACGCGGTACTCAAATCGTCGACGAAGCCCGTGAACAGGCGCGTGTCGAGGCGGATCGCGTGAAGGCACAGGCTCAGGCCGAGATCGAACAGGAAATCAACAGCATCAAAGACGCGCTGCGTGCCCAAGTGGGTGCTCTGGCCGTTGGCGGTGCCGAGAAGATCCTGGGCGCATCCATCGACCAAAACGCGCATGCGGAGCTGGTTTCCAAACTGGCCGCCGAAATTTAAGCGAGGGCGCGATCATGGCAGAACTGACCACGTTGGCCCGACCTTACGCCAAGGCGGCCTTCGAATACGCCCAGGCTCACCAGCAGCTGGCCTCTTGGTCAGCCATGCTCGGCCTGGCAGCGGCGGTGTCGCAAGACGCCACCCTGCAACGCGTGCTCAAGGCCCCGCGTTTGACGAGTACAGACAAGGCCACCACCTTCGTCGAGGTGTGTGGTGACAAGTTCGACGCCCAGGTACGCAATTTCATCCACGTTGTCGCAGAGAACGATCGTCTGGCCCTGTTGCCGGAAATCCACTCGCTGTTCGAGCTGTACAAGGCCGAACAGGAGAAGTCGATCGACGTGGATGTCACCAGTGCCTTCGCATTGAGCGATGAACAGCAAGACAAACTCGCCAAGGTTCTCAGTGCACGGCTCGGCCGGGAAGTGCGCCTGCATGCTGCGGAGGATGCCGCCTTGATTGGTGGTGTCGTGATCCGCGCCGGCGACCTGGTTATCGATGGCTCAGTTCGCGGCAAGATCGCGAAACTGGCCGAAGCATTGAAATCTTGAGTTTGAAGGGGCAGCAGAGCTATGCAGCAACTCAATCCTTCCGAAATTAGTGAAATCATCAAGGGACGTATCGAGAAACTCGACGTCTCTTCCCAAGCCCGTAACGAAGGCACCGTCGTCAGCGTGTCTGACGGTATCGTGCGCATTCACGGTCTCGCCGACGTCATGTACGGCGAAATGATCGAGTTCCCGGGCAGCGTCTATGGTATGGCACTGAACCTGGAGCAAGACTCCGTAGGTGCCGTAATCCTGGGTGCGTACACCACCCTGGCCGAAGGCATGAGCGCCAAGTGCACCGGGCGCATCCTGGAAGTTCCGGTTGGTCCGGAACTGCTGGGCCGCGTTGTCGACGCCCTGGGCAACCCGATCGATGGCAAAGGCCCGATCAATGCTCAAGCCACCGACGCCGTCGAGAAAGTTGCACCGGGCGTGATCTGGCGTAAGTCGGTCGATCAGCCGGTGCAGACCGGTTACAAGTCGGTCGATGCCATGATCCCGGTAGGCCGTGGCCAGCGCGAGCTGATCATCGGTGACCGTCAGATCGGCAAGACTGCCCTGGCCGTCGACGCCATCATCAACCAGAAGAGCAGCGGCATCTTCTGCGTCTACGTAGCCATCGGTCAGAAGCAATCGACCATCGCCAACGTGGTTCGCAAACTGGAAGAGTCCGGCGCCCTGGCCAACACCATCGTGGTGGCTGCTTCGGCTTCCGAATCCGCTGCGCTGCAGTTCCTGGCTCCTTACGCCGGCTGCACCATGGGCGAATACTTCCGTGACCGCGGTGAAGATGCCCTGATCGTGTACGACGACCTCTCCAAGCAGGCCGTTGCCTACCGTCAGATCTCCCTGCTGCTGCGCCGTCCGCCAGGCCGTGAAGCCTACCCGGGCGACGTGTTCTATCTCCACAGCCGTCTGCTGGAGCGTGCATCGCGCGTTTCCGAAGAGTACGTCGAGAAGTTCACCAATGGCGCCGTGACGGGCAAGACCGGTTCCCTGACCGCTCTGCCGATCATCGAAACCCAGGCTGGCGACGTTTCCGCGTTCGTTCCGACCAACGTGATTTCCATCACCGACGGTCAGATCTTCCTGGAATCGGCCATGTTCAACTCGGGTATCCGTCCGGCCGTCAACGCCGGTATCTCGGTATCCCGTGTGGGTGGTGCTGCGCAGACCAAGATCATCAAGAAGCTCTCCGGTGGTATCCGTACCGCTCTGGCTCAGTACCGTGAACTGGCGGCATTCGCCCAGTTCGCGTCTGACCTGGACGAAGCCACCCGCAAGCAGCTTGAGCACGGCCAGCGCGTTACCGAGCTGATGAAGCAGAAGCAATACGCTCCGATGTCCATCGCGGACATGGCGCTGTCGCTGTATGCCGCCGAGCGTGGTTTCCTGACCGACATCGAAGTCGCCAAGATCATCAGCTTCGAGCAGGCTCTGATCGCCTTCTTCAACCGTGATCACGCCGCTCTGATGGCGAAGATCAACGAGAAGGGTGACTTCAATGACGACATCGATGGCCAGCTCAAAGCCGGTATCGAGAAGTTCAAAGCCACCCAAACCTGGTAAGCCGCAGCGGGCGCCCAACGGCGCCCGCCTGCTAACCCCAAAGGTGTGAAATGGCAGGCGCAAAAGAGATTCGCAGCAAGATTGCGAGCATCAAAAGCACGCAGAAGATCACCAGCGCCATGGAAAAGGTGGCGGTCAGCAAGATGCGCAAGGCACAACAGCGCATGGCAGCTAGCCGTCCCTACGCGGAGCGTATCCGCCAGGTGATTGGTCATCTGGCCAACGCCAACCCGGAATACCGTCATCCCTTCATGATCGAACGCGAAGTTAAGCGCGTCGGTTACGTGGTGGTGAGTTCGGACCGTGGTCTGTGCGGTGGCTTGAATACCAACCTGTTCAAGGCCCTGGTCAAGGACATGTCGGCAAATCGCGAGCGCGGCGTGGAGATCGATCTCTGCGTGGTTGGCAGCAAGGGTGCGGCATTCTTCCGCAACTTTGGTGGCAACGTCGTCGCTGCGATCAGCCACCTCGGCGAAGAGCCGTCGATCAACGACCTGATCGGCAGCGTCAAGGTGATGCTCGATGCTTACCTGGAAGGGCGCATCGACCGTTTGTCCGTGGTTTCCAACAAGTTCGTCAATACCATGACCCAGAAGCCGACCGTGGAGCAGTTGATTCCACTGGTGGCCGATCCGGATCAGGAGCTGAAACACCACTGGGACTACCTGTACGAACCCGACGCCAAGCAGCTGCTTGACGGGCTGATGGTGCGCTACGTGGAGTCGCAGGTGTACCAGGCAGTGGTCGAGAACAACGCCGCCGAACAGGCCGCGCGGATGATTGCGATGAAGAATGCCACCGACAACGCTGGCGACATCATCAAAGACCTGCAGTTGGTTTACAACAAGGCACGTCAGGCAGCGATCACCCAGGAAATTTCGGAAATCGTCGGCGGCGCTGCCGCGGTTTAACGGTTCAACTGTCCAGAACGGTTGAAACAAGTCAGAGGAATCAAAGATGAGTAGCGGACGTATCGTTCAAATCATCGGCGCCGTCATCGACGTGGAATTCCCGCGTGACAAGGTGCCGAGTGTTTATGAAGCGCTGAAAGTAGTCGGCGCCGAAACCACTCTGGAAGTTCAGCAGCAGCTGGGCGACGGCGTGGTGCGTACCATTGCGATGGGTTCGACCGAAGGCCTGAAACGTGGCCTGGACGTCGACAGCACGGGCGCAGGCATCCAGGTACCGGTCGGGGTGAAGACCCTGGGTCGTATCATGGACGTACTGGGCAACCCGATCGACGAAGCGGGCCCGATTGGCGAAGAAGAGCGTTGGGGCATTCACCGTCCTGCGCCGACCTACGCCGAGCAAGCTGGCTCCAACGAGCTGCTGGAAACCGGCATCAAGGTCATCGACCTGGTCTGCCCGTTCGCCAAGGGCGGTAAAGTCGGTCTGTTCGGTGGCGCCGGTGTCGGCAAGACCGTGAACATGATGGAACTGATCCGTAACATCGCCATCGAGCACAGCGGTTATTCCGTGTTCGCCGGTGTGGGTGAGCGTACTCGTGAGGGTAACGACTTCTACCACGAGATGAAGGACTCCAACGTTCTCGACAAGGTAGCCCTGGTCTACGGTCAGATGAACGAGCCACCAGGCAACCGTCTGCGCGTCGCACTGACCGGCCTGACCATGGCCGAGAAGTTCCGTGACGAAGGCCGTGATGTTCTGTTCTTCGTGGACAACATCTACCGCTACACCCTGGCCGGTACCGAAGTATCCGCACTGCTCGGCCGTATGCCGTCTGCAGTGGGTTATCAGCCGACCCTGGCCGAAGAGATGGGCGTTCTGCAAGAGCGCATCACGTCGACCAAGACCGGTTCGATCACCTCGATCCAGGCTGTATACGTCCCTGCGGACGACCTGACCGACCCGAGCCCGGCGACCACCTTCGCCCACTTGGACGCCACCGTCGTACTGTCCCGTGACATCGCCTCCCTGGGTATCTACCCGGCGGTCGATCCACTCGACTCGACGTCGCGCCAGCTGGATCCGAACGTGATCGGCCAGGAGCACTACGACACCGCTCGCGGCGTTCAGTACGTGCTGCAGCGTTACAAGGAGCTGAAGGACATCATCGCCATCCTCGGCATGGACGAACTGTCGGAAGAAGACAAGCAGCTGGTATCCCGTGCTCGTAAGATCCAGCGATTCCTGTCCCAGCCGTTCTTCGTGGCCGAAGTCTTCACCGGTTCGCCAGGCAAGTACGTTTCCCTGAAGGACACCATCGCTGGTTTCAGCGGCATCCTCAAAGGTGAGTATGATCACCTGCCGGAGCAGGCGTTCTACATGGTCGGCGGCATCGAAGAAGCCATCGAGAAAGCGAAAAAACTGTAATCACCCGTGCGCCCGGCAACGGGCGCTTACGTGAGGCTAGATATGGCTATGACAGTCCATTGCGACATCGTCAGCGCAGAAGGCGAGATCTTCTCCGGTCTGGTCGAAATGGTGATCGCCCACGGCAACCTGGGTGATCTGGGGATTTCCCCGGGCCACGCGCCGCTGATCACCGACCTCAAGCCGGGCCCGATTCGTCTGGTCAAGCAGGGTGGCGACACCGAGGTGTTCTACATCTCCGGTGGCTTCCTCGAAGTGCAGCCGAGCATGGTCAAGGTACTTGCCGACACCGTGCAACGTGCCGCCGACCTGGACGAAGCCTCTGCTCAGGAAGCCGTCAAGGCTGCCGAGAAAGCGTTGAGCGAGCAGGGTGCCGAGTTCGACTACGGTTCTGCGGCTACGCGTCTGGCCGAGGCTGCAGCCCAGCTGCGTACCGTCCAGCAACTGCGCAAGAAGTTCGGCGGTAGCTGATACCTGCGGGCTTCATCGTTGCTTGGTAAAAGGGTAGCCTTGGCTACCCTTTTGCTTTTCTGCCGTTTTCATTTCGCAGCCGACCCGCGCGTCTGCGATTGCCAAGGAACCGCTCCCCATGTCCCTCGATATCGTCATCCTCGCCGCCGGCCAGGGCACCCGTATGCGCTCCGCTCTGCCCAAGGTCCTGCACCCGGTGGCCCACAAGCCCATGCTCGCCCACGTCGTCGACACCGCCCGCAGCCTGCAGCCACAGAGCATTCAGGTGGTGATCGGGCATGGCGCCGAGAAGGTGCGTGAGCGACTGGCAGCGGACGACCTGAATTTCGTCATCCAGGCCGAGCAGCTCGGTACCGGCCACGCAGTGGCTCAGGCGCTGCCGCAGCTCAGCGCCGATACCGTACTGATCCTCTACGGTGACGTGCCGCTGATCGAGACCGCGACCCTGCAGCGCCTGCTGGCTCTGGTCAATGACGATCAGCTTGGCCTGCTCACCGTCGAGCTAGCCGATCCGACCGGCTACGGGCGCATCGTGCGGGACGATCAGGGCGTGGTGCAGGCCATCGTCGAACACAAGGATGCCAGCGCAGCGCTGCGGCAGATCCGCGAAGGCAATACCGGCATTCTCGCGGTGCCGGGCAAGCGCCTGGCCGACTGGCTGGGGCGGCTGTCGAACAGCAATGCCCAGGGCGAGTACTACCTGACCGACGTGATCGCCATGGCAGTGGCCGACGGCCTGGTGGTGGCTACCGAACGGGCCGCCGACGAGATGGAAGTGCTGGGTGCCAACGACCGCATCCAGCTGTCGCAGCTGGAGTGTCATTACCAGCAGCGCATCGCCCGCCGCCTGATGGCGCAGGGCGTCACCCTGCGTGACCCGCATCGTTTCGATGTGCGCGGCGATGTCACCGTGGGCCGCGATGTGACCATCGACATCAACGTGATCCTCGAAGGCCGGGTGATCATCGAAGACGACGTGCAGATCGGCCCCAACTGCGTGATCAAGGACAGCACCCTGCGCAAGGGCGCCATCGTCAAGGCCAACAGCCACCTGGAAGGTGCCGACGTCGGCGAGGGCGCCGATTGCGGCCCGTTCGCCCGTCTGCGCCCCGGTAGCGTGCTGGGGGCCAAGGCTCATGTGGGTAACTTCGTGGAGCTGAAGAATGCCGTGCTGGGTGAGGGCGTGAAGGCGGGTCACCTGACCTACCTGGGTGACACCGTCATTGGCGCGCGCACCAACATCGGTGCTGGCACCATCACCGTCAACTACGACGGCGCCAACAAGCATCAGACGGTGATTGGCGAGGATGTATTCATCGGCTCCAACAACTCGTTGATCGCACCTGTGGATATCGGTGATGGCTCCAACACCGCTGCCGGCTCGACCATTACCAATGACGTGCCACCCAAGAACCTGGCCGTTGCCCGTGGCCGCCAGCGCAATATCGAAGGCTGGCAGCGCCCAGCCAAGAAGTAGGAGGCCCGCGTAGCCTGGGTTGAGCGGAGCGATACCCAGGAAATGGGCGCTGTGGATGAAGTTGTGGATAACCACTGTATAGCTGGCCTTGTCTCGCCTCATCACATCAATAGGAAGTCGATGCATGTTCGGTGTAACGGATTACAGCGCTTTCGTGGTGGCCTTCATCGTTCTGCTGGCGATTCCCGGGCCGGGTAACCTGGCGCTGATCTTATCCACAGGCAAGGGCGGCATTCGTGGTGGCCTGGCATCGACCCTGGGCATCATCCTCGGTGATCAGGTGTTGATGTGGCTGGCGGTGGCCGGTGTAGCGGCGTTGCTCAAGGCTTATCCCGCTGCCTTCCATCTGGTGCAGTGGCTGGGCGCGGCCTACCTGATCTGGCTCGGTGCGCGGATGTTGCTGGCCAGACCCGGGGCAGCGCCCACCCTGGATATCAAACCGCGCCAATACCTGCGACAAACCTTTTTGATCACCCTGTTCAATCCCAAGGCCATCGTCTTCTACATGGCCTTCTTTCCGCTGTTCATCGATCCGCTGCGCCATCAGGGCATGCTCACGTTCGGTTTTCTGGCCGTGACCATCGCGGTGCTGACCTTCCTCTACGGGCTGGTAGTCGTACTCTGTACCCATTTCCTGGCGGAGCGCATGCGTGCCAATCCTCGTATCGGCAGGGGCCTCGAAAAGCTGGCCGGGCTGTTTCTGATCGGTTTCGGTGTCAAGCTGACCCTCAGCTGAAAGGCTGTGAAGCAGTGAAATGCTGGTGTTGCGGTTAACTTCATCGAAGAATTTGCTTTCGTGGTAGCTTGACTCCGAAGCTTATTTAGGTTTTGATTCGCGCCATTATCTTTCGAACCGAAACTTAAGCATGTCGAAGCGCAACACACCACAGCGTCGTCACACCATTCTCACCTTGCTCGCCGAGCAGGGTGAGGTGAGCGTGGATGCCTTGGCCAAGCGTTTCGCGACGTCCGAAGTGACCATTCGCAAGGACCTCGCCGCACTGGAAACCAATGGCCTGTTGCTGCGCCGCTATGGCGGTGCCGTGTCGTTGCCCCAGGAACTGATCGTCGAGAGCAGCCAGCCGATTTCCCGTTACAAGCAGGCCATCGCCCGCGCCGGCGTGGCACGGATTCGCGAGCATGCGCGGATCATCATCGACAGCGGCACCACCACGGCGGCGATGATTCCCGAGCTGGGCCACAAGCCCGGCCTGGTGGTGATGACCAATTCGTTGAGCGTGGCCAACGCCCTGAGCGACATCGAACACGAGCCGGTGCTGCTGATGACCGGCGGCACCTGGGATCCGCACTCGGATTCCTTCCAGGGGCAGGTCGCCGAGCAGGTGCTGCGCTCCTACGATTTCGACCAGTTGTTCATCGGTGCCGACGGCATCGACCTGCAGCGCGGTACTACCACCTTCAATGAATTGCTGGGCCTTTCACGGGTGATGGCCGAGGTGGCCCGTGAAGTGATCGTGATGGTCGAAAGCGACAAGATCGGCCGCCGCATCCCCAACCTGGAGCTGCCCTGGAGCAGCGTGCACACCCTGATTACCGATGAGCGCCTCGCTGATGAGGCGCGTGAACAACTCTTGGCCCGCGGGATCCAGTTGATCTGCGCGGTAGCTGACGCTTCCTGAGGAGAACGCTATGTGTGGCATCGTAGGCGCCATCGCCGAACGCAACATCACTGCTGTGCTGGTCGAGGGCCTCAAGCGCCTCGAGTACCGTGGCTACGACAGCGCCGGTGTGGCACTGGTCGATGATCTGGGCGCCTTGCAGCGTCGTCGTCGCGTCGGCAAGGTCGGCGAACTGGAGAGCGCGCTGAGCAGCGAGCCGCTGCCAGGTCGTCTGGGTATCGCCCATACTCGCTGGGCCACCCATGGCGTGCCGACCGAGAGCAATGCCCACCCACACTTCTCCGGTGATCAGCTGGCGGTGGTGCACAACGGCATCATCGAAAACCACGGTCCGCTGCGCGAGCGCCTCCAGGGCCTCGGTTATACCTTCAGTTCCGATACCGATACCGAAGTCATCGTGCACCTGCTCGATCACACCCTGAAAACTGAGAGCGACCTCGCTGACGCCCTGAAAGCGGTGGTCAAGCAGCTCCAGGGTGCGTACGGTCTGGCCGTGATCAGCGCCGCCCAACCGGATCGTCTGCTCGCCGCGCGCAGTGGCAGCCCGCTGGTCGTTGGCCTGGGCCTGGGTGAGAATTTCCTCGCCTCCGACCAGCTCGCCCTGCGCCAGGTCACCGATCGCTTCATGTATCTCGAAGAAGGCGACATTGCCGAGATCCAGCGCGACAGCGTGCAGATCTGGGATACCAACGGCACTGTCGTGCAGCGTGAAGTGGTGCAGTACCACGAAGGCGCCGATGCGGCGGACAAGGGCGCATTCCGCCACTTCATGCTCAAGGAAATCTTTGATCAGCCCACCGTCGTGCAGCGCACGCTGGAAGGCCGCCTGGGCAGCGATCATGTACTGGTGCAGGCTTTCGGACCCCAGGCTGCCGAGCTGTTCGCCAAGGTGCGCAACGTGCAGATCGTCGCCTGCGGCACCAGCTACCACGCCGGCATGGTCGCCCGTTACTGGCTCGAAGGGCTGGCGGGCATTCCCTGCCAGGTCGAAGTGGCCAGCGAGTTCCGATATCGCCGCGTGGCGGTGCAGCCGGACACCCTGTTCGTCAGCATCTCCCAGTCCGGTGAGACGGCCGACACCCTGGCCGCCCTGCGCAACGCCAAGGCCGATGGCGGCTACCTGGCCAGCCTGGCCATCTGCAACGTCGGCATCAGCTCGCTGGTGCGTGAATCCGACCTGACCCTGCTGACCCACGCCGGCCCCGAGATCGGCGTCGCCTCGACCAAGGCCTTCACCACTCAACTGGTCGGCCTGATGCTGCTGACCCTGGCCGTCGGCCAGGTCAAGGGCACCCTGGAAGCCGGTGTGGCTGCCGAACTCGTCGAAGAGCTGCGCCGCCTGCCGGCCCGTCTGGACGAAGCGCTGGCCATGGACAAGATCGTCGAGAAGGTTTCCGAGCTGTTCGCCGAGAAGCACCACACCCTGTTCCTGGGGCGCGGTGCTCAGTACCCGGTGGCGATGGAGGGCGCGCTGAAACTCAAGGAGATCTCCTACATCCACGCCGAAGCCTACCCGGCCGGTGAGCTGAAACACGGCCCCCTGGCCCTGGTGGATGCGGACATGCCAGTGGTCACCGTCGCACCGAACAACGAGCTGCTCGACAAGCTCAAGTCCAACCTGCAGGTGGTACGCGCCCGTGGCGGCGAGCTGCTGGTGTTTGCCGACGAGCAGGCCGGCATGAGCAACGGCGAGGGCACCCACGTGGTGAACATGCCGCACATCCACGACGCCCTGGCGCCGATCCTCTACACCCTGCCGCTGCAGTTGCTGTCCTACCACGTGGCCGTGCTGCGCGGCACCGACGTCGACCAGCCGCGTAACCTGGCGAAGTCGGTCACCGTAGAGTGATCGATCGAGCATTCGGTACATGAAAAAGCCCGCCTCCAGAGGCGGGCTTTTTCATGTCGGACTGGCAGCGACTCGATGTTGCTCCTCGGGGCGCAGCGTCAGTACCCGAACACCATTGGCGGTGACCGCCACGGTGTGTTCGAACTGCGCCGAGAGCTTGCCGTCGCGGGTTACCACCGTCCAGCCGTCGCGCAGGGTACGCACACCCGGTTGGCCCTGATTGAGCATCGGCTCGATGGTGAATACCATGCCCTCGCGCAGCGTCAGGCCGGTTTTCGCCTTGCCCCAGTGCAGCACTTCCGGCGGCTCGTGCATTTCCCTGCCGATACCGTGGCCGCAATACTCGCGAACCACCGCATAGCCATGGGTCCGGGCGTGTCTTTCGATGGCGTGACCGATATCGCCCAGGCGGCCGCCGGGGCGCACCGCTTCGATGCCTTTCCACATCGCTTCATAGGTGACTGCGGCGAGTTGCCGGGCCTGTGGAGAAACCTCGCCGATCAGGTAGGTCTTGCTGGAGTCGGCGATATAGCCGTTCTTCTCCAGGGTGATATCGAAATTCACCAGATCACCGCTTTCCAGCACCTCGCCAGCGCTGGGTACACCGTGACACACCACCTGGTTGCGAGAGGCGTTCAGCGCATAGGCATAACCGTACTGCCCCTTGCTGGCAGGGCGGGCCTCGAGTTGCCGAACGATAAAGTTATCCACAAGGTCGTTGACCTGCAGGGTCGACATGCCCTGCAGGCTGAGGCCATCCAGATGGCTGAACACCGATGCCAGCAGCCTGCCGGACTCCGCCATCAGGGCAATCTCTTCCGGGGTCTTGGTCATGCGCCCTCCACCACGTGGCGCGGTGGCACCACACCGGCAGCGCGCAACTCCCCGGCCATCACGTCGTTGAAGCTCAGGGTCGGGTTCATCTCGCACAGCATGCCGATGCGGATCCAGAACCCGGCCTGGGCGTTGATCGAGCGACACGACACGCTGCTGGCCTTGCGAATCTGGTCATGCAGCTCATCTTCGATGTTGACGATGCCCATGGGTGCTCCTTATATACGAAATATACATGAATCATATATCTGCATTTGCGTTTCTGTCACCACAGGGTGCAGGTGATGCCATTTATGGACCCTGCCCGTCGGCTGAACCACGTCAATGGTTGTAATAAGAACGATTCGCGAATAATGTGCGCGGTCGCCATCCTGTCCATGGTGTTCTTTGTGCTTGTCGGCCTCGGAGGGCGTCCATGTCGCTACCTGAAACGGATTCCATCGTCCCGCTCGACGTGCTGTACGGCACGCACCATCGCTGGCTGAATGGTTGGTTGCGGCGTTCGCTCGGCTGCTCCCAGCAGGCGGCCGATCTGGCTCAGGACACCTTCGTGCGTCTGTTGATGCGTGGCAAACCGATCACTGATCGTGCACCGCGTGCCTTGCTGGTTCGTGTCGCCCGCGGCCTGGTGATCGATCACTGGCGCCGTGATGCGCTTGAACGTGCTTATCTCGATGCCTTGGCACAGTTGCCCGAAGCCAGCTATCCATCGCCGGAGGTGCGCCACGAAGCGCTGCAATGCCTGGAGCGAATCGCCGGCTTGCTCGACGGCCTCAAGCCGGTGGTGCGCGAGGCGTTCCTGCAGTACCAGCTCGGCGGCCTGACCCACCAGCAGATCGCCGAGCAACTCGGTATGTCCAGCCGTACGGTCGAGCGGCATGTCGCGAGCGCGTTGCTGCACTGCTACCGCGCTTGCTTCGAGGCGTCGCTGTGAATGCAGCCTCCGAGCGGGTACCAGAGCCCATCGTGCGTGCGGCTATCGAATGGCAGATGCGCCTGCGTGACTCAGGCAGTGCCGAGCTGTACGAGCAGTTGCAGGAGTGGTTGCAGCGTGACGCCCGTCATCGCCTGGCCTGGCAGCGCCTGCAGCAGATGGGCGGGCTGTTTCAGGCCGATCGGCTGCCGGATGCCGGGCAAAGCATTCCCTTGCTGCGGCGTGCCGAAGCGGACCTGAGCCGTCGGCGCACCTTGAAGTTGCTCGGTTTCGGTCTGCTGGCTGGCAGCGCGACGGTGTTGCTGGCGCAGACCTCGCCCACCTGGCGAGCCGACTTCGCCACTGCGACGGGTGAGCGCCGACGGATCAGTCTGGGCGCAGCTGCCGAGGTGGTTCTCAACACCGGCAGCGCCCTGGACGTGCAGGGGCGTGAGTTGATCCTGCAGGGCGGCGAAGCACTGATAGAGGGCGCCGATTGGCACGCGCGCTGCCGTTTCGCCACCTGCCAGGGCCGCAACGCCAGCGTGCTGCTGCGCGAGCATGACGATTACAGCGAGATCCGTGTTCAGCGTGGCGAAGCGCTGGTGTCCACTGCAACCGGCCAATTGCGGCTACGGGGCGGCGAGGGGGTGGGTGTGTCGGCAACCGGTACGACCACCCTTGGCAAAGGGGCTATCGACCCCTTTGCCTGGGCGCGTGGCCTGCTGGTGGTCAGCGATATTCGCCTGGCCGACTTCCTGGCCGAAGCAGGGCGTTATCGAAAGGGCTGGCTGGGCTGCGATGCCGCCGTCGCCGACCTGCACCTTTCCGGGGTTTTCCGCCTGGACGAGCCTGACGCGATGCTGAGCAACATTACCCATCTGTTGCCGGTGAAGATCGTCGAGCGGACGCGCTGGTGGGTGCGGGTGATGCCGGTTGCGTGACGCCGACCGCGAGTGGCTGTTTGAAGGCGATAGCAGTCATTTGTAGGGTGGACGACGCTTCATCCGTCCACCGCTCTGAGATCGCGATGGTGGATGAAAAGAGCGTCAGCTACGCGCCCCGATCCACCCTACGGCTGCTTTCGCCTTACAACCGCCAATGAAGCCCCGATTTTTAAATCCAATGTCGGACTTTTTTCACTCGTCCGGTTAGAGGGAATCACTCCCTCAATGGATACCGTCATGCGTGCTGTCAGCCCCCTGCCGTTTCAGCTTCAGTCCCGTACATTACCAGGTGCCATCTGCCTGGCGCTGGCCTTGCTGGGTGGCGCGGCCAGCGTGACGGTGCAGGCGGCCCAGCCAGTCGCCGCAGCCGTCGCCCCGAGCATCGCGGCTGGGCCGCTGGAGCAGGCGTTGAGCACCTTCGCCGAGCGCGCCGGGATCACCTTGTCCTACTCGCCGGATACGGTGCGTGGCCTGAGCAGCCCAGGCCTGGCCGGCGGCGGTTCGCTGGAGGACGGTCTGGCCGAACTGTTGAGTGGCAGCGGCCTGGCTGCGCAGAAGACCTCGTCTGGTTACGTGGTGGTACCGGCCAGGGCAGAGGCAGGTCTGCAACTGGATGCCACCAGCATCGAAGCGAGCTCCGTGCAGAGCGCTTTCGCCCCACTGCCCGGCTACTTCGCCAGCAATGCCAGCAGCGCCACCAAGAGCGACAAGCCGATCCTGGAAACCGCGCAAAGCATCAGCGTGGTGACTGCCGAGCAGATCGCCGACCGCAAGGTCAACCGGGTCGAGGATGCAGTGGCCTATACGGCGGGTGTGCGGGTCGGCGGTTCGGGCCTGGATCCGCGTTTCGACACCATCAACGTGCGTGGCTTCGAGACCACGCAGTCCGCCGATTTTCTGGATGGCCTGCGCCAGGCTGGCAGTGGCTGGTTGGCCTTGCCTTCCATCGAGGCCTACAGCCTGGAGCGCATCGAGGTACTCAAGGGGCCGGCCTCCGTGTTGTATGGGCAGATCAGCCCCGGCGGCATGGTCAACCGGGTAAGCAAGCGGCCAAGCCTGCTGGCGAAGAACCAGGTAGAGGTGCAGGCCGGCAGCTACGACCACCGGCAGGGCCAGTTCGATGTCGGCGGCAAGCTGGATGAAGCGGGCGATGTGCTGTTCCGCACGGTGGGTATCTATCGAGATGCCGAGTATTCCATCGAGCAGATGGACAACAATACGCGCCTGCTGGCGCCGTCGCTGAGCTGGCAGATCGATCCGGATACCAGCCTGACGCTGCTGGCCCAGTACCAGGAACGGCAGACGGCGGCGTCGCCGATGCTCTATCAGGATGGCGATCGCCTGACCAACATCTGGCAGGGCGACGAGTACTTCGACAAGCTCGAGCAGCGCAAGTGGACGGTCGGCTACGAGTTCGAGCATGCCTTCGACGATACCTTCAGCCTGCAGCAGAATCTGCGTTACGGTCAGTTGGACACCACCAATCAATACCTGGATGTCGGCGTGGTCAGCGTCGACAATATTCTCTCTCGCAGCACCGCAGGCAGCTATGAGGACATGGCCACGCTGTCCACCGATACCCGTCTGATCAGTCGCTTCGCCACTGGCAATCTGCAGCACACGCTGGTCAGCGGCGTGGACTATGCCTGGCTCGATACCGAGTTGCTGTATGCCACTGGCAGCGCACCATCGCTCGACCTCGATGCCCCCGACTATCACCAGCCGATCTCCCGTCCTGATACCGTGCTGGTCGACAGAGATGGTCTGGAGCACCGTGCGGGTGCATATCTGCAGGATCAGATCGAGCTCGATCGCTGGCGCCTGTCCGCCGGGTTGCGTCGCGACTGGGTACATGCCCGTTCCAATGGCGACCAGTTCGGCAGTGACATCAACAGCAAGACCACCAATTCAGCCACCACCGGCTCGGTCGGCGCGCTCTATCTGCTCGATAACGGGCTGGCACCCTACGCCAGCTATGCGACGTCATTCCTGCCACAGAGTGGATCGGACGTCGCTGGCAAACTGTTCGAGCCAAGCGAGGGCGAACAGTACGAAGTCGGCCTCAAGTACCAACCGCCCGGTAGCACCACGATGCTCACCGCCTCTATCTACCACCTGACCCAAAGCAACGTGACCACGCGTGATCCGAACAATGACAACTTCCAGGTGCAGACCGGCGAGCAGGTTTCCCGTGGCCTGGAACTGGAGGCCGTGTCCGACCTGAGCGACAGCCTGCGGATGACCGCCAGCTACAGCTTCAACGATGCCGAGGTCACCAAGGACAGCGACTACCAGGGCAAGGCACCGAAGAACGTACCGCGCCACCTGGCGTCACTGTGGCTGGATTACCGCCTGCCGTTCGGGCTCGGCGTATCGGGTGGTGCGCGTTATACCGGCAGCACCTACGGCAACGGCGAGAATACCCTGAAGAACGAGGGCTACACCCTGATCGATGCCGGCGTGCATTATGACTTCGGTGGTGGCCTGGACGGTGTGCGCCTGGCCCTCAATGCCCGCAACCTGACGGACAAGCGCTATATCAACTGCCAGGACAGCAACTGCTACCGCGGCGAAGCGCGCAGCGTTGTCACCAGCCTGAGTTACAACTGGTGATCGCCATGAGCATGTGGCGTGGGTTGCTGAGCGCGCTGCTGCTGGGCAGCCTGGCGGTCGCCCAGGCCGAGCCGGTGGTGCTGGACGGTACCGAGCAATGGATGATGAAGAGCGCCGAAGGGCGCGAGTACCGCATCATGATCAGCCTGCCGGAGGGCGACGTGCCTTACACCGGCGGCTATTCGGTGATTTACCTGCTCGATGGCAATGCCTACTTCCCGGCCTTCCACGCTGCCAAGCGTGCTCAGGAGCGGCTGCGCGGGTCGATCCTGGTGGCCATCGGTTATCCGAGCGACACGCCGCTGGACTTCGAGCGCCGCGCGTTCGACCTGTCGCCTCCACAACCGCCCGAGCGCAATGTGCCGCCCCAGGGCGGGCAGGATCTGTTCCTCGATTTCATCGAGAAGCGCCTGATGCCCCGGGTCTCCGAGCGCTTCAAGGTCGATCAGGACCAGCGCAGCCTGGTCGGCCATTCCTTTGGTGGAATGTTCGCCATCTATACGCTGTTCACTCGCCCCGCGCTGTTCCAGCACGTGGTGGCTATCAGCCCGAGCCTGTGGTGGCGTGATCGCTACCTGCTGGAGCATGAACGGGCATTCTTCAAACGCGCCCATGCAGGTCAACTGGATCTTATCCACAGCAGCCTCACGCTGTTGATAGGCGATCGCGAGGCACCCCAGGGAATTCAGGATGCCCGTGCTCTGCAGCTGCGCCTGGAAGATCTGTCGCAGTACGGGCTGCGCAGTGATTTCCAGATAGAAGCAGGCGAGGACCATACATCAGTGGTTTTCAGGGTGACCTCCCGGGTACTGGATGAGCTGAGCGGCACGCGACGTTTCTGATCCGGAGCATGGGGTTCGCGCTGTCAGCGGAGTGGTCAAAAAGTATCCTGAATCCTGCAGAGCCCGAAATACAAGGCACTTGAGTGTTTATCCACAGGTACTCACGAATTTTATCCAGAGTACCTGTGAATAAAGCATGATTGCTGGTCATATTCTGTACACTTTTCTGGATAGCCTGTGCCGTATGGCCTGCGGCAGAGAGTAACCAGGTTATCCACAGGTTAGATAACCGTATTTGTGAACATCGCTCTGCCTGTCGATAACTTCGCTGCGGCCTGACACGCGCTGCAATCAACTGTCATCCAAACGTCATGTCAGTGACATAGCGTCCCTGCGCATCAGAAGAAAGCAGGAGCGCCGTGATGCATGACGATCAATTGACTGACCTTGAACGCCTGACCCTTTCCCGCCGTCGCTTCATCGGCGCCGGTGCGCTGACCGGTGCGGCACTGTTTCTCGGCGGTGGCCTGCTGGGGCGCAGCGTATTGGCCGATTCGATCAGTGCGGCTGTTGGCAGTCCACTGCTTGGCTTCGCCAACATCGCTGCTGCAACGGCCGATACCATCACCCTGCCGCCCGGCTATTCGTTCAGCACCTTGATCAGCTGGGGCCAGCCGCTGCATGCCGGTGGGCCTGCGTTCAAGGGCGACGGCAGCAACACGGCCGCCGAACAGCTGCAGCAGTTCGGTGACAACACCGATGGCATGAGTTTCTTCCCCTGGCCGGGTGACGCGGATCGTGCGCTGATGGCCATCAATAACGAATACGTCAATTACCGCTATCTGTTGGCTCACGGTGGTTTGCCGAAATCCGCCGAAGACGTGCGCAAAGCGCAGAATGCCGAGGGCGTGACGGTGATCGAAGTGCGCCGTGGCGCCAGTGGCTGGGCGTTCGTACAGGGCTCGCCCTATAACCGCCGTGTACATGGCAACCTGCCAATGGACGTCAGCGGCCCGGCACGTGGCCACGAGTTGCTCAAGACGGCCGCCGACCCGGCTGGCATCGAGGTGCTCGGCACCTTCCAGAACTGCTCCAGCGGCCAGACCCCCTGGGGCACCTACCTGACCTGTGAAGAGAACTTCAGCGACTGCTTCGGCAGCAGCGATGCCAGCCTGCCGTTCAGCGCCGATCAGAAGCGCTTCAGCGTGCTGCATGCCAGCGCGGAAAACGAGTGGCACCGCTTCGATCCGCGTTTCGATCTGGCGAAGACGCCCAACGAACTGAATCGCCACGGCTGGATCGTCGAAATCGATCCGTTCGACCCCCAGTCCAAGCCGATCAAACGTACCGCCCTCGGACGTTTCAAGCACGAGAACGCTGCCCTGGCCACGACCCGCGATGGCCGTGTGGTGGTCTACATGGGCGATGACGAACGGGGCGAGTTCATCTACAAGTTCATCACCCGTGACCGCCTCGATCGCGGTGATGCCAAGGCCAATCGTCATCTGCTCGACCATGGCACGCTGTATGTGGCACGTTTCGACGAAGGTGACGGCAATACCGATCATCCCAAGGGGCGTGGCCGCTGGATCGAGCTGACGGCCGGCAAGAACGGTCTCATTGCCGAGAACGGCTTCGCCAGCCAGGGCGACGTGGTGATTCGGGCGCGTCAGGCGGGCTCTCAGGTCGGCGCCACGCGGATGGATCGCCCCGAGTGGATCACCGTCAGCCCGCAGGACGGTCAGGTCTACTGCACCCTCACCAACAACAGCAAGCGGGGTGAGGAAGGTCAGCCAGTGGGCGGGCCGAACCCACGTGCCAACAACCTTTACGGGCAGATCCTGCGCTGGCGCGAAGGGGGTGATGACGCGGCTGCGGAGGATTTCGAATGGGACCTGTTCGTGGTCGCCGGCAACCCGGTGGTTCATGCCGGTACACCTCAGGCCGGCAGCCACGCGATCAATGCCCACAACATGTTCAACAGCCCGGATGGTGTCGGCTTCGATGGCGGCGGCCGCCTGTGGATCCAGACAGACGGCAAGTACAGCGACAAGGGCGACTACGCCGGCATGGGCAACAACCAGATGCTCTGCGCCGACCCCGAAACGGGGGAGATCCGCCGTTTCATGGTCGGGCCGGTGGGGTGCGAGGTGACCGGGCTGGCCTTTTCGCCGGACTACACAACCCTGTTCGTGGGCATTCAGCATCCGGGTGAAGAGGGGGGGTCGACCTTCCCGGATCATCGCGCCGGTGTCCATCCACGCTCCTCGGTGATGGTCATCAGCCGCGACGATGGCGGCGTCATCGGCGCCTGAGGGGCAGCTTACAGGGTCACCGTGGTGGCACCCCGTATGACCACATTGCCGCCTTCCACCGGGAGGCTCGGGATGCTGATGCCGAGCAGCCTCAGGGTCGGCACGATGGCCCGTTTGTCCTTGGCCCCCTCGCTGTTGTAGAAGCGCTGCAGGCAGACGTGCAGCACATAGCGCGGGGTGTTGGGGTCGCGGGTGTCGACGGCGACATGGCCGTAGGAATGATGGCCATTCTGGCCGGGCAGGCTGGTCCAGCTGAAGCCGGCGGCATCCTGCTCCGGTGGTGGGCAGTCGCCGCCCAGCCAGCTGTCCGGCAGCCAGCTGCGCTCGACCACGCGGGTGATTTCCCTGCTGAGCAATTGCGTGTACGCGGGGTTGCCGGGGTCGACCTGCAGGGTAGCGCGGGCGGCATCGGCGCTGACCTGCTTGAAGGTCAGCAACAGCAGCAGCGGAATGCTGTAGGCGATGATCCCGTAGACCACCACGAAGAACACGCCGAACAGCATGGCGAACTCGATGGCCACGGCGCCTCGCTGTGATTTCCTTGCGCAGCGTTCCACGTCACACCTCAGTGAACCAGATAGGGGATACCGCAGCTGATGCTGTGGACTTTTATTTCGCTCTTGCCGACGTCCAGGCCAAGGCCGCTGAGCAGCTTGCTGACCTCGCTGCCCACGGTGTTGAGCAGCGGCTTGATGATATCCAGCACGGGGCCCAGGATGGTCAGCAGCAAGGGCTGAGAGTTGCCGCCCAAGCCAAGCGCATTGGCCACGCCGGCGAGAACACTGCTCAGCGCACCGCCCTGAGGCTTCGTCTGCAATGACGTGATCAGCTCATCGCGACAACGCGTCTTGTTGGTAGAGCAGTTGATGAGGGGCAGTTTGCTGTACCACTCATCGGGCATCGTCGTATCCAGCACCAGGGCCACGGGCCTGGGCCAGGTCAGCCCGTCCGCTTTCAGGGCCGCTCGAATGGCTTCCTTGCTGCTGTAGGTGGACAGGTATTTGTCCGCGACCTGGGCTGCCTGGGTCGAGGTAAAGCCCGGGTAGCCGTCCGACCCCTTCGGGGTGCCAAGTCTTATCAGGCGGGTCACCTGGGTCAGCAGGTTCGCGATGGAGTCGCCAATCTTCAACTGGTTGACTGTGGTTATCTCGGACTCGTCCACGGCCAGCGTCACTTCGTCCCGCACAGGGTTGGTACCGGTTCCAACCAGTGGTACGGCGGCCTTGCCCTTGATCAGATCGATATTGAGCAGTTTCAGGATGGTGGCGTCTTGCAGGGCCGATTCGGTGCAACTGTTGCGGGTCGACCACAGCGTATTACCGGGCATCGTACCGATACAGATATTGCCGATGGTGGATTCGACCTCGATGGTCGCTTCCGGCTTTGTCAGCGAGCAGTTGATCTCAGTCAGCTCGCCCTTGGCGCTCACCAGGTCGACGATGATCGGCAGCTTGATCGAGGTAGCCAAGGTGGTGAGCAGCGAATTGGCCAGAGGCATGCCAGCACTGTCGATATCGACGTACAGGCGAGTTTGCCCGTTGAAGGCCGTCGTCCCCACCGGGCCGATACCGATGGACGGCGGCTCCACGACGCCAAGCCGTATCTTCACCAGCCCGAGAAGATTCAGCTGCTCCAGCAGCAGGCCCCGTCCCTGGACGGCGGCCATCAGTCCTGTAGCCAGGATGTCGCCGAGCGCGAGCTTGGCATCCAGTGCCGATCCGAGGGCTTGGTCCGAACCGGTGACGAGTCTGAGCAGGCCGGGACGTCCGTCGCTCGCGAGCAGGTTCAGCGTGGCGTTGTTCAGTTGCGAGTTGGCGAGCGTGTCACCGAGGGCGCTGACTTCAGTGGCCAGCGCCTGATCCTGGCTGACCAGCGTGGCCGATACGTGGATCAGCCGCTGGATGCCGACCGCGCCGATCTGGGTGTCCACCAGGCTAGCCAGCCCTTGCGGGGTGAGCACCTTGAGCTGGTTTATACCCACGTTCACCCCGAGTGCCTGAAGCAGGCCGGCGGGTGTGACCTGGGCATTCGCCAGGCCCTCGGAGTCGAGCAGGGTCAGGTTGTTCACGTTCACCCCGGCAGCTTTCAGCAGCCTTGGCAGCAGCCCGCTGGCATTCAGGTCGAGCAGTTGCGCACCGACGCTGAATACCGCCAGCGGATCACTGTCTTTCTCCGCTACGGCCACGGCCTGCAGGCGTACGGTAGCGTTGCCGGGAAGGCCGAACAGGCCACCGGTACGCACGATGATGCTGGAAGGTACCTGGCTGCTGGTGACGACCCTCACGGCTCTGCCACTGACATCGATCGTCGGCACCCGCAGGCCGTCGATGATCGACAGGCTGGCGCAGGATGCGCTCAGTGACTGCTGGGCGCTGCCGGGGAAGCCGTACGAGGCGGCGTTATCCTGGGCATAGAGCTGTGCCTTGGCCGTGTCCAGCGCACAGTTTCCGCCTTCGAGCCTGGAGATGGACTCCAGCGCTGCGGTGTCGGCGAGCTTCTGCAGGTTGCGCTGTTCCAGATACAGGCGGCCGCTGTCCACCACCAGGGCGAAAAACAGGATGGTCATGACCAGGGTCGCGGCGGCGAGCATGCTGAAAGCGCCGCGCTGGCGCCTGGAGGCGGATCGAGGGCGCTGCATGCCTAGGCTCCCGCAGCGGCGTTGTACAGCCGGATCTTGGCTTCGCCGCGTAACTCGCTGGGCAGTTGGGGCACCTTCCAGCCGAAGATCGAGAGTGCCGGCATGATGCTTTCGGGATTGCCATGGCGCACGCAAACGCTCCACACCGCGCCGGTTTTCAAGAAGCCATCGTAGCCACTGCAGGTCTGCGTCCAGGCCTGCGGCAGCCAGGAGTTGCGCATGGTCTGCAACACGCGTTGCTGATGGGTTGCCAGTTGTTGCGCAGTGGGCGCTCGGGTATCGGTGGAGCGAATGGCATCGCGCAAGGCTTCGGTGGCCAGCTCCTGATAGGTGGCGCTGAGCAGGAAGGGAATGCTGTAACCGACCATGCCGTAGAAGATCAGAAAGAAAATGACGAAGGTGATCGAGAACTCGACGGCGACGGCACCGCGTTGTTTGTGACCCGAGGGCATTTCTGAAGAGTGAGGCACTTCCCTGATCCTCGTGCCGTTGCAATCGCCCTGCGCGACGGACACACAGCTTGCATCGCTGAGCTGTGATTCCAATGGGGACCCCTCGCTCTGACGAGCGGCGGGCACCCATCGAGGCCTTGCCGATGGGTATCTAATAGCAAGCCGATACACCGCGCGCCATAGCACTTTATGACTAACACCCGGCCCGAGCCATGTGCATGCCGCCCGGCGGCGATCCCCTCGCCAAGGGCATGCCTCGCGGTCTCGAAAACGCCGTCTTGCCGATCACTCGATCCATTCGCGGCCATGCCGCTGCAGCAGGTGTTGAAGCTGTTCCGGGCCATTGCTGCCGGCCGCATAGGGACGTGGCCGCTGGTAATGCTGGTTCCAGCCCTTGATGATCGGGTCGACCCATTGCCATGCCGCTTCGACCTCGTCGCGGCGCATGAACAGTGTCGAGTCGCCTTCGATGACGTCCAGCAACAGTCGCTCGTAGGCATCCCAGCGGCGTTGCTTGTTGAAGGCGTCGGCCAGGTTCAGGTCCAGTTCGACCGGTTTCAGGCGCATGCCCTTGCCGGGGTTCTTGGCCATCAACTGCAGGCTGATGCGCTCTTCGGGCTGCAGACGGATGAGCAACTGGTTGGCTTCGCCGTTACCGAACAACTGGTGGGGCACGGGCTTGAACTGGATGAGGATTTCCGACGTCTTGCGCGCCAGCCGCTTGCCCGTGCGCAGGTAGAAGGGCACGCCGGCCCAGCGCCAGTTGTTGATCTCGGCCTGTACGGCGACGAAGGTTTCGGTGTCGCTGTCGTTGTCGACGTTCTTCTCGAAATAATAGGCCGGTACCTCCTGGCCGCCGATCCTGCCAGCGGCGTACTGACCACGCACGGTCTTGTCGCGTACGTCGAGGCCGGTGATGGGCTTGAGCGCTTCGAGAATCTTCAGCTTCTCGTTGCGCACCGATTCGGCGTCGAAGCGCACCGGTGCTTCCATGGCCACCAGGCAAAGCAGCTGCAGCAGATGGTTCTGCACCATGTCGCGCATCGCGCCGGCCTGGTCGTAGTAGGCGCCGCGGTTTTCCACACCCAGGGTCTCGCAGACGCTGATCTGCACATGGTCGATGTGCCCGGCCCGCCACACCGGTTCGAACAGGGCATTGGCGAAGCGCAGCGCCATCAGGTTCTGTACGGTTTCCTTGCCGAGGTAGTGGTCGATACGAAACACCTGGGACTCGTCGAATACGGCACCTATGCCGGCGTTGATCGCCTGAGCCGATTGCAGCGAATGGCCGATGGGCTTTTCCAGCACGATCCGCGCGTTCGAATCGGCCAGGCCGGCGACCTCGAGGTGCGAGGCGATGTCCTCGAAGAGGTCCGGTGCCGTGGCCAGGTAGTACACCCTGACCCGTTCCCGGCCAGTGCCCAGGTACCTGGCCAGGCGCCCGAAGTCCGCGCTCTGCGAGGCGTCCATGACGAAGTAGTCGAGGCGCTCGGCGAAGCGGCGCCAGGTGTCATCATCGAAGTCGGCGCGTGCCACCTGCGCCCGGCAGTGGCGTTCGGCGAGCGCCTGATAGGCCGCGCGCGTATGGTTGCTGCGGGCCAGGGCGAGGATGCGGGTGTCGTGGTGCAGGCGATCATCGCGATGCAGGTAATACAGCGCCGGCAGTAGCTTGTGCAGGGCCAGATCGCCCGTGCCCCCGAAGACCAGCATGTCACAGGAATTGCTCAGCATGGGAACTCCGAATCGGTTTGTCCGTGCGAGGGCGCCGGCCTTGTAGTATAACTACAAGAACACTACACCCCCGGCGCATCTCGATCATAACCGAGTCGTGACTACCCTAATGTCCAGCCGGCGTATTCATCCTTTGATCAGTCGAGTCCCTGCCAGTGAATTTGTTGCAGCACATTGCCCAGTCACGCCACCTCCTGCGCAAGTCGGAACTCAAGGTGGCCGATCATGTGCTACTCGATCCTGCGGCGGTGATGCACAGTTCCATGGCCGAACTTGCGCACTCCGTGGGCATCAGCGAACCGACCATCGTGCGCTTCTGTCGCGCCATCGGTTGCAGTGGATTTCAGGATCTCAAGCTCAAGCTGGCGCAGAGCCTGGCAGCCGGTGCGAGCTTCGGCCAGTTCGCCATCCATGAAGACGACTCGGTCGCCGATTTCAGCATGAAGATCTTCGATACCACCCTGCACACCCTGATCGAGGTGCGCGAGAAGCTTGACCCGGTGGCGCTGGAGAAGGCCATCGGCCTGTGCTCCGAGGCACAGCGTATCGAGTTCTACGGTTTCGGTGCGTCCGGCGCGGTGGCGGCCGATGCCCAGCACAAGTTCTTCCGCCTGCTGCTCAATGCGGCAGCGTATTCCGACCCGCACATGCAGGCGATGTCGGCGATTACCCTCAAGCCGTCGGACGTCGCGGTGTGCATCTCCCAGTCCGGGCGCTCCAAGGATCTGCTGACCACGGCCAACGTGGTACGCGAAGCCGGCGCTTCGCTGATCGCCCTGTGCCCGGGACAGACGCCCCTGGCCGAGCTGGCCACGGTGAACCTGGCCATCGACGTGCAGGAAGACACCGAAATCTACACGCCGCTGGCTTCGCGCATCGCCCACCTGGTGGTGATCGACGTGCTCGCCATGGGGGTGGCCATGGCCCGTGGCCCGAGCCTGGTCAACCACCTCAAGAGCGTCAAGCGCAGCCTGCGCAGTCTGCGGCTGTCGGCGAAGTCGATAAAGAATCACGAAGAAGGCGCCTGAGTTCACCTCAGCGTCACCGCGTTGCCCTCAAACTGTCATGGCACTGGCTGAATCTGGTCTCCCGTTTTTCAACCTGGAGACCTGCCATGGCTCGCCATGTGGATGAAGCGCAACAGCATGAACAGAGTGTGGTGAAAGCCCGGCGCAAACTGCTCGACGAGCAGCGCATGCGCTACCGCCGCGCCATCGAAGCGTATGGCGAGAACCGTCGGCTGCAGTCCGAGATCGCCAGTTTCCAAGACCCGTTCTCCGGCGAATCCCACCGGCTGCACTGAGTGAGCTCAGCGCAATACATCCCGGGCGAGGAGGCTCCTATAATGGCGCTTTTGCCCACCGCCAGGGATGTGCCATGCGTCGTCATCTGCTCGTTCTGCTGCTCCTGCTCTTTCCGCTGTTCGCCGTCGCGCAGAATGCGCAGCCGAAGGTCGGCCTGGTGCTGTCCGGTGGCGCCGCCCGCGGGCTAGCCCACATCGGCGTGCTCAAGGCGCTGGAGGAGCAGGGCGTACAGATCGATGCCATCGCTGGCACCAGCATGGGTGCGGTGATCGGTGGCCTGTATGCGTCGGGTTACAGCATCGCCGAACTGGAGGACGTGGCGCTGAACATGGACTGGCGGCAGGTGCTGTCCGACGACCCGCCGCGCACCGATATGCCGTTCCGCCGCAAGCAGGACGACCGCGACTTTCTCATCAAGCAGCGTCTCAGCTTCCGTGACGACGGCAGCCTGGGCCTGCCGCTGGGCGTCATCCAGGGCCAGAACCTGGCGCTGCTGCTCGAGCGCCTGCTGGTGCGCAGCAGCGACGTGCGCGACTTCGATCGCCTGCCCATTCCCTTTCGGGCCGTGGCCACCGACATCGCCAACGACCAGAAGGTGGTCTTCCGCAGCGGTCACCTGCCCCAGGTGATCCGCGCCAGCATGTCGATTCCGGCAGTTTTCGCGCCGGTCGAGCTGGACGGGCGCCTGCTGGTCGATGGTGGCATGGTCGACAACATTCCGGTGGACGTGGCCCGCGACATGGGCGTGGACCGGGTCATCGTGGTGGATATCGGCACTCCGCTGAAACCGCGCAAGGAGCTGCTCACCGTGGTCGACGTGCTCAACCAGTCGATCACCATGATGACCCGGCGCAATTCCGAAGAGCAGCTGGCGACGCTGCAGGCCACCGACATTCTGGTGCAGCCGAACATGTCGCCCTTCGGCGTCACCGATTTCGGCCGCGGTGAGGAAATGATCGAAGCCGGCTACCAGGCCGCCAAGGCGCTGCAGCCGCGCCTGACAGCCCTGGTGCGACACAGTGGCGGCAACCCGGCGCTCACCCTGGCGCGCAGTGCCGAGCAGCGCACCCCGGTGATCGACGCCATTCAGGTGGATAACGACTCCAAGGTCGGCGACGAGGTGATCCGCAACTACATCCGTCAGCCCCTTGGCGAGCCGCTGGACATGGCAGGCTTGCAGCGTGACATGGGTACGCTCTACGGCCTCGACTACTTCGAGCGGGTGCAGTACCGGGTGGTCAATCATCAGGGCAAGAACACCCTGGTGATCGATGCGCGGGAAAAACGCACCGGTACCGACTACCTGCGCCTCGGCCTGAACCTGTCCGATGATTTCAATGGCGACAGTGTCTTCAATCTGGGTGCCAGTTTCCGCAAGAACGGTATCAACCGGCTCGGTGCCGAGTGGTTGACGCGGGTGCAACTGGGCGATCGCCAGGAACTCTACAGCGAGTTCTATCAGCCGCTGGACGTGGGCTCGCGCTGGTTCGTCGCACCCAACCTGTCTGCCCAGGCGTGGAACGTCGACGCCGTGCTCGACAATGACCCGATCGCCGAATACCGGGTGCAACGCTACGGCTACGGGCTCAATGTGGGTCGACAGATCGCCAACAACGGCGAGATCCGCTTCGGCATCGGCCAGGCCCTGGGTGAAGCGGAGGTTCGCATCGGCGAGCGCGACCTGCCGGAGTTCAGCTTCACCGAGGGCTACTACGACATGCAGTATTCCTTCGACACCCTCGACAACGTCGACTTTCCCCACGAGGGCGAGCAGATCGACCTGCATCTGCGCCAGTACGATGCCAGCCTGGGTGCCGACGACCGCTATCGGCAATGGGAACTGAAGCTCGACAAGGCCTTTAGCGAAGGGCCACACAGCCTGTTGATCGGCGGCCGTTACGGACGCACGCTGGACGATGCCGAGGTGGTCACCTCGAGCTTCCAGCTGGGCGGACCGCGACAGTTGTCCGGCTTTCGCCAGGATGCCCTGGCAGGGCAGAACATCAGCCTTGCGCGGATGGTGTACTACCGGCGCATGACGCCGCGCTCGATCCTGCCGCTGGATTTTCCCATCTACCTCGGTGCCTCCCTGGAGCGCGGCCGGGTGTGGAACAACGACAATGCCTTCGACAGCGGTTACATCAATGCGGCAAGCGTTTTCCTCGGCTACGAAACGCCGCTGGGGCCGCTCAACTTCAGCTACGGGCTGAATGACCAGAACGAAAAGGCGCTGTACCTGAATCTGGGCAGCAGCTTCTGATTCCGCCTAGAGGCGCTGCAACAGCGCCTGTAGGGCCAGCTCAGGTTCCTGGCGCCACAGGCCGTAGCTCAGTGGCACGATTTCCAGGCCTGCGCGCGCCAGCACACGGTAGCGCTCGAGCTCGAGGAAGCCCTCTCCTTCGCCCGGAAAGCCGATCAGGTCGATGGCCAGGCACTTGTCGCCGCGCTGGCAGAATACGTCGAGAAGCAGGCCGGCCAGGGGATAACGCGTCCAGGTGGAGACGCCTTGCGCCTGCAGCGCCATGCACAGGGCGCGTTGGAATTCGTCCTGGTCGGGCTGGCCGTGCGGGGCCATCGCCTGATCGGCCAGGCTTTCCAGATAGCGGCGCAGCAGGTGTTCGCTCGGTAACTGACGCTCGTCGCCGCTGAACAGCAGAACCTGGCGCTCCCGGGCACGGGTGATGGCGACGTTGAACATGTCCTGGCGGTTCAGGTAGGCAGCGGCCTGGCTGGATCGGCTATCGATGGCGAAGCTGATGATCATCAGGTCGCGCTCCTCGCCCTGGAAGCCGTAGGGCGTATCCACCAGCAGGCGGAAGTCGCGCAGGCGCTGCAGGTCGAGGCCGGCGATGCGTTGGCGAACCGCCTCGACCTGATCGCGAAAGGGCGACAGTACGCCAATCGTCGGCTTGACCGGGCTGTCGGCGTATCGGCTCATGTGCTCGTCGATCAGCCGCAGCACGCGCTGCACTTCCTCTTCGTTGACGCCGTTGAGCCCCCGTTCGCCAGGCAGGCGCTGCAGCTGCAGGCTGTCGCAGTGGCTCAGCCCCGGACGCTCCTTCATCACCCGCAGACGATTGTCGTAGAAGCGCTGGTTGCTGAAGCGGATCAAGGCTGGGCGGCTGCGAAAGTGCTCGTCGAGAAAGGTCAGCGCGGCCTGCTCGGGGAGGTGCAGGCCAACCAGGTCCAGCACGCTGTTGTCACGGTAGCTCCAGCGCTCGCGTTGCTCGCCCGGCAGCCCGCTGCGCTGCAGCAGCTGAGTTTCACGGTTGCGCGAGAGGAACGACAGGTGACGTAGCTGCCTGGCATCGCCGGTGATCACCGCGCGGCGGCAGCGCTGGAAAGCCGGCAGTGCCGAGGCGATATCGCACTGGGTGGCCTCGTCCATGACCATCACGTCGAACAGCCCGGCCTTCAGGGGGAGCAGGCGGTGCAATTCATCCAGTGTCACCACCCAGATCGGGAAGGCCGCCAGCAGCCGCTGTGGATCGATGTCCTCGAACAGCGCCAGCTGGCGTCGTGACTGGCGTGCGCGAATCGCCTGGTTGTACTGTACGAAGAGTTGCCGATCGGCTGCCAGCAGCCGCTGCAGGCGCGCGCTGCGGCGGGTATTGAGGTAGTCGCGGCTGAGGCGTTCGCGGCGCTGCTGGCAGTCGCGCAGTTCATCGAGCAGCACCCAGGGCCGTACACTGCCGCGGATGCGTCGGCGCACCCAGGGCAACAGCAGGTGGCGCCGCCAGAACCCCAGGGCGCCGCGATCGTCACGCAGAATCAGCCGGCTCCAGCGCAGCGCCTGGTCACCGCGTTTGCCGAGCGCCGCTGCCAGATGGCGCTCTTCGTCGATCAGGCGCCGCAGCGCCTGCTCCTGTTGGCGCTCCGCATTCTCATCGATTGGTGTCAGCTCGCCCTGCAGCAGCCTGCCGAGGCGGTCGCGCAGGTTGTGCTGAAGGCTGCGGCCATCGCCGTCGAGTACTGCATCACGCAGACCGAAGTCATCGCGCAGTTTCTGCGCGATGACCCGCACCGCCTGTTCGCTGCGGCTGACCAGCAAGACCGTTTCGCCATGCAGGTAGCGATCCAGTGCCAGTGCCGCCAGGGTGTAACTCTTGCCGGTTCCGGGTGGGCCGGATACCTGGCTCAGCGGATAGCGAGCTGCGTTGGCCAGGGCCTGGCTCTGCGCGTTGCTGAGCTGGGCCGGCAAGGCGTACGGGCTGCTGGCGCCCTGGATGGCGCTGGGTTGAGGCGCACCGAGCAGTTGGCGAAGGGGGGCAGACCAGTCCTTGCCCTCCTGCAATTGCTGCAACTCGTGGACGATGCCACGGCTGCCGCTGCCCCGCGGCACCAACGCGACCATGGCCGCCGAGCGCAGCGACAGGCTGCGACGGCGCAGCGCCTTGTCCACCGCCTGCTGACTTTCCAGGGCCGGAAAGCCACTGGCGGCGAGCACATCGGCAACCCGGGTGCGGCGGCTGATCCAGCCCAGCAGATCGCCGAGCACGTGAGCATCGATTGGCGCATCGGCCAGTGGCAGGTCATCGAGCGAGCCGCTGTCGTCGTCGGCCAGCAACTGGCGCAGCAGCCGCCAGTTCGCCAGAGGCTGCGCGATATCGATGGCCAGCAGGTGCGCATCGCCTTCGCTGCCGTTGCTCAGGTTGGCCTCGTAGTACACCAGCGGAGCGCAGAAGGCGGTGGCCGGCCCTGTGCCCGTGCTCAGCCGACCGCAGACCGGCAGTACGCCGTAGATCAGTTGCAGCTCGCGCTGATAAAGCTGCTGCTGACGCTCCAGCTCGGCGCCGATACCCGGCGGCAGTGCCAGCAGCGGCAGGGCGCCGCTGGCCAGCTCTTCGCGGCCGTCCAGCCAGGCGCGGCGCTCGGCGGGCAGAGCGACCAGATTGTCGAGGTTCAGGTCACGGCTGTCGGCCAGGTAGGCGCTGCGATAGAAGGTCAGCAGTTGGGCGATCCGTACGTCGTGTTCCTGCATCGTGTTTCCGTCGCGGCCGGTATGGTCAGGCGGCGACTCTACAGCCGTGGCCGCGCTGGTGTCACCGATGCGCATGCAGGCGTTGTAACGCGCGGTTATGTAAATTCGGCAAGCGATAGGGATATTGCCGGAGAAATCCGTTAAAACGTCTGATCCTGAGCGGATCTGCCTGTGCCGCCGGCTCCCCGCTCCCTGACTGTGAAGAAACGGCATGCCCCTGTCCCGAACATCGTTGCTCGTGGTTTCCGTCCTGCTGCTGGGCGCCCTGATCGGGTGGTGGCTGCACCCGACCACGGCCATTACCGATCAAGCCCCTGGCGCAGTGCCGGTGGTGGTCCATGAAGTGACCCCGGCCGATATCCCGGTGCTGCTGCGAACGCTGGGTCGCGTGCGGGCGCTGAACAGCGTGGAAATTCGCGCCCAGGTCGATGCCACCCTGGTCGAACTGCCGGTTGCCGAGGGGCAGCAGGTACGCAAGGGCGAGCTGCTGGCGCGACTCGATGACCGCAGCCTGCGCGCCGCCCTGCAGCAGGCGGAGGCCGAGCGCGGGGTGACCCGTGCGGAGCTGGATATCGCCCGTGTCGATCTGCAGCGCTACCAGAATCTGGTGCGCGAGCGTGCCTCGCCGGCGCAGACCCTGGATCAGCAGAAGGCCCTGGTCGCGCGCCTGCAGGCCACGCTGGCGACCCGCGAAGCGGCGGTGACTGCCGCTCAGGTACAGCTTTCCTATACGCGCATCCAATCGCCCATCGATGGCCGCCTGGGCATCCGCAACGTGGATGTCGGCAGCCTGCTCAGGGCCAATGACACCGCCAGCCTGTTCTCGGTGGTGCAGACCAACCCCATCGATATCGAGGCGACCCTGCCGCAGCGGCGCCTGCCGGAGCTGCAGCGGCTGCTCGCCGCGGCGGACAGAACCCCGGTACAGGCGTTTCGCGAGGAGGGCGGCACGCTGCTCGGTACCGGGCAACTGACGCTGATCGACAATCGCGTTGCCCTGGATACCGGCACCCTGCGCTTCAAGGCACGCTTCGATAACGCCGGTGAGCAGCTGTGGCCGGATCAGTCCGTGGTGGTCACCCTGCAGACCGATCTGCTCGCCCAGGCGCTGTCGGTCCCGCTGGAGGCGATCCGTCAGCGTACCGAGGGCACCTTCGTGTGGCGTTTGCAGGGTGACAAGGTGCAACCGGCAGCGGTGAAGGTGCTGCACGAAGACGAGCAGCGCGCGGTGGTCGAAGGACTGGCTGCAGGTGATCGGATCGTCATCGATGGCCAGTCGCGGCTGCGCCCGGGCGTGACCGTCAGGCGCGTCGAGCCGGCGCCCGTCGCGCCCGGAGCTGTACCTTGATGCCGCCGCGCGGGTTCTACGCGCTGTGCATCGCTCATCCGATCGGCATGATTCTGCTGTCCCTGGCGCTGATTCTCGGTGGCATCATCGCCTTCGTTCGCCTGCCCCTGGCGCCACTGCCGGAGGTGGATGCGCCGACCATCGAGATCTCCGCGCAGATGCCCGGTGCCAGCGCCGAAACCATGGCTTCCTCGGTGGCCACGCCACTGGAAGTGCAGCTCAGCGCCATCCCTGGCGTCGACGACATGACCTCGACCAGCTCCCTGGGCCGTGTCGAGCTGATCCTGCAGTTCAATCTCGACAAGGATATCGACGCCGCTGCCCAGGAAGTCCAGGCCGCGATCAACGCCGCTTCGTCACGCTTGCCCAGCCAACTGCCGGAGTTACCGGTGTGGCGCAAGATCAATCCGGCGGATACGCCGATCCTGATCCTTTCGGTCACCTCCGATACGCTCTCGCCCTACGAAGTCAGCGATCTGGCCGAGTCGGCCATCGCCCGCCAATTGAGCCAGATCGAAGGCGTGGGGATGATTCGCCTCAACGGCCTGCAGCGTCCGGCGATCCGCATCCAGGCAAGGCCGGAGCGGCTGGTGGCGGCCGGCGTCACCCTGGCCGACGTACGCGCGGTGGTGCAGCGCGCCAGCGGCAATCGGCCCACGGGGGCGCTGGTCGGCGAACATCGGCTGTCGACGCTGGACAGCAATGGCCAGTTGTTCGAGGCCAGCGATTACGCCGAGCTGATCGTCGCCTACCGCAACGGCGCCGCGGTGCGCCTGGGTGATGTGGCGAGCGTGGTCGCTGGCGCGGAAAACGCCTACACCCAGGCCTCGCCGGATGGCAAACCAGGTGTCGCGGTGGTCATTCGCCGTCAGCCGGGCGCCAATATCGTCGCCACCGCCGATGCGGTGACGGCAGCGCTACCGGAGCTGACTGCCGGCCTGCCGGCGGATCTCGAGGTCAAGGTGCTCAACGATCGCACCCGAACCATCCGTGCGTCGCTGCACGAGGCCGAGCTGACCCTGCTGATCGCCGTGGCCCTGGTGATCGGCATCATGGCACTGTTCCTGCGCCAGTGGTCGGCGACCCTGGTGGTGTTCGCCGTGCTGGCGACCTCGGTGATCGGTTCCTGCGCGGCCATGCTGGCGTTCGGGTTGTCGCTGAACAACCTGACGCTGGTGGCGATCATCGTTGCCGTGGGTTTCATCGTCGATGACGCCATTGTCGTCGTGGAGAACATCCACCGGCATCTGGAGCGCGGCGTCGGCCGGATCCAGGCGGCCCTCGACGGGGTTCGCGAGATCGGCTTCACCGTGGTGTCGATCAGCCTGTCGCTGGTGGCGGTGTTCATTCCGCTGTTCTTCATGAGTGGCTATGTGGGCCGGCTGTTTCGCGAATTCGCCCTGGCGGCCACCTCGGCGATCATGATTTCCGTGGTCATCTGCCTGACCCTGGCGCCCGCCCTGGCCGCGTTGTGCATGCGCCCGCTGGCCAACCATGGCGGCCCGGGGCCGACCATGAGCCGCGTGCTTGGCGGTTACGAGCGCGTACTGGTCTGGGCACTGGATCATCCGCGCAGCATCCTCACGGTGTTCTTCGCCTGCATCGCCATCAGCGTGGGTGGTTTCGCGCTGATGCCCAAGGGCTTCTTTCCGCTGCAGGACACCGGCTTCATGAATGGCACGGTGCAGGCTTCGGCGGACATTTCCTACGAGGCGATGCGTACCAAGAACCGGCAACTGGTGGACATCCTGCGCAACGACCCCGACGTCGTCGCCTTCAATACCGATATCGGTAACGACGGCAGCTACAGCGTAGGTGGTCTCGCCGTGGTGCTCAGCGACCCGGACGATCGCGACGTCAGTGTCGAACAGATCATCGACCGGCTGCGTCCGCAGTTCGCCGCCATCCCCGATCTGCGCGTGACCCTGCGCGCCGCTCAGGACATCAACCTCGGTTCGCGGGCATCGCGGGCCCAGTATCAGTACGTGTTGCGCAGCCGCTCGCTGGAAGAACTGGCCACCTGGACGCCACGCCTGACCGAACGGCTGCAGGGCCATGCGCTGTTTCGTGACGTCAACAACGACCTGCAGTTCGACGCCTCGGTAACGCCCGTGCAGATCGACCGCGAGGCGGCCTCGCGCTATGGCTTCTCGGCAGCGGATGTCGATGACGCGCTGTACGACGCGTTCGGGCAGCGCCGAATCAACGAGATCCAGACCGCGTCCAACCAGTATCAGGTCGTGCTGGAACTGAGCAGCAGCCAGCGCCAGCGGGTGCAGAGCCTGGAGCTGTTCCAACTGCGTTCGCCGGCAACCGGGCAACTGGTGCCGCTGAGCACCTTCGTGCGGATACTGCCGGCCAAGCCGGCGCCGGTGAGCATCAACCACAGCGGCATGCTGCCGTCGGCCAACCTGTCGTTCAACCTGGCGCCCGGCGTCGCCTTGGGCGACGCGGTGGCGGTATTGCGTCAGATCGAGCAGGACATCGGCATGCCGGCCAGCATCGGCGGACGCTTCAGCGGTGCCGCCCAGGCGTTTCAGCAGACCCTGGCCTCGCAGCCCTGGCTGATCCTCGCGGCACTGGTCGCGGTGTACATCATCCTCGGGGTGCTCTATGAGAGCCTGGTGCACCCCTTGACCATCCTGTCGACCATTCCTTCAGCGGGCATCGGTGCCTTGTTGCTGCTCTGGTTGTGGGGCCTGGATTTTTCCATCATGGCGCTGATCGGCCTGATTCTGCTGATCGGTATCGTCAAGAAGAACGGCATTCTGCTGGTCGATTTCGCACTGCAGGCCCAGCGCCAGGGCATGGCGCCGCGGGAGGCGATCCACCAGGCCTGCATGACGCGCTTTCGGCCCATCCTGATGACCACCCTGGCCGCCATGTTCGGGGCAGTGCCGCTGATGTTGGCGTTCGGCACCGGTGCCGAGCTGCGTGAACCGCTGGGCGTTGCGGTGGTGGGTGGCCTGCTGTTCAGCCAGGTGCTGACGCTGCTGACCACGCCAGTGGTCTACCTGATGATGGATCGCCACCTGGCCAGCCGCCGTGAGCCGGTTGCCCAGCATCAGGAGCTCGCGCCATGAAGCCGCTGCTGCTGGTCCTCGTCTGTCTGTCGCTGCTGGCCTGTAGCAGCCGCGAGCCGTTGCCGCCTGCGCAATTGCCAGCTCAGGCCGTGGCGGCCCTGCCGCAAGCCTGGTGGCAGAGCCTGCAGGACCCTGCTCTCGATCAACTGATAGCGCTGGCGCTGCGCGACAACCTGGATCTGGCGACCGCAACACAGCGTATCCGCGAGCAGCGTGCGCTGCGTCGTCAGGCGACCGGCAACCGTTATCCGAACCTGAGCATCACCGGCAGCCATGAAAAGGGCCGCAGTGCCAGCGATGGCCATGACGAAGACTATTTCTACGGTCTCGACCTGAGCTGGGAGGCCGACCTGTTCGGGCGCCTGGGCGCCTTGCAACGGGCCGCCGATGCCAATCTGCAGGCGGCGGCTGCCGACTATCAGGCGCTGCGCGTCAGCCTGATCGCCGAAGTGGCAGGCACCTACCTGCAGTATCGCCTGGCCCAGCGCGAAGTGGAGATAGCGGGGCGCGCCGCCGACAGCCAGGGGCAGATCGCGCGGATCACCCGGGTACGCTTCGATCAGGGCACTGCCAGTGGCTTCGATGTCGAGCGTCTCGATACCCAACTCGCGGTAACCCGGGCGGCAATCCCTGAAGCGCGGCAGCGCGCTGAAGCGGCGCGCTACTCGCTGGCTTATTTGCTCAACGCCGAGCAACCGCGCATCGATGCCCTGCTGGCCGAACAAGCGACTCCGCTGGCGCCCCGTGACGAGCGCCTGCTGCCGTTGCTCGAACTACCCGCCAGCAGCCTGCGTGCCCGCGCTGACGTGCGCGCCGCCGAACTACGGCTGCTGGCTGCCGACAGCAGTCTGGATGCGGCCAAGGCGCTGCGTTATCCACAGCTGACCCTGGGCGCCCTGGTGGGCTTCGAGCAGGGTATCGGCGTGCCCGCCTGGACCCTCAGCGGGCAGGCATTGCAACCGCTGTTCGACTTCGGTCGGATTACTGCCGGCATCGAAGCCGGCGACGCGCTGCGCGAGCAGGCCTGGCTGGGCTATCAGGCGAGCCTGATTCAGGCGTTGCGAGAAACCCGCAGTGCGATCAGTGCCTATGTGCAGGGACTCGATCGTCAGCGTCTGCTGGACAATGCCGGCCGCTCCGCTGCCAACGCCACGGCTCTGGCGCAACGGCAATACGACGCCGGTACCGTTTCCCTTATCGACGTGCTGGATGCCGAACGTACCCAGTTCGACACCCAGCTCGAACAGCAGCGTGCCTTCACCGATGTGGCGTTGCGATGGGTGGAAATCTATAGAACGCTGGGGCTGGCACCCGAAGAGCCGGCGGATTCGTCAGGCGAGTCGGTACGGACGCTGGAGTGAGCGGTGTCATCGAGAAGAGGCGATAGGGCGGGGCATTGCTGCTGAAAGCTGAAGATCTTTCTGTGGCGCTCAGGAATTGACTGCCTGGGAGACCGGGAAACGCTGATTGAGCACCTCTATCAGGCGCTCCTGATAGATGGGTTTGGGCAGGAAGTCGACTACCTGCAGGGGCAGCAGACCAATAACATCGTTCATGTCGGCATGCCCGGACATGACGATGATGGGCAGGGTTGCGTGCTGGGGGGTACTGCGCAAATTATGGATCAGGCGTAACCCGCTCTCGTCCGGCATGCGCAGATCGGTGATCACCAGCTCGATGGCTGGCCAAGCGGCCAAGCACTGCATCGCCGTTTCGACGCTGCTGGCGCTGTGGCAGTGAAAACCTTCACCCTCGAGCAACTCGCCAAGTTCTTCGAGGGCTTCGGTTTCATCATCCACGAGTAGAATGTGTTGTCGCATGTTGATTGCTCACAGTGGCGAACGAAAGTTAGTTCCCACCGCCAGTGGTCCCTGTGCCCGTTGCGCCCTGCAAGGTGTTCGATATCGAGGTGAATACCGAATTAATATCGGTACCCAGCGCCGTTGCGCCGGTCACAATGACCACCGCAATCAACGCGGCAATGATTGAATATTCGATTGCCGACGCGCCGTCTTCGTTAACGAAGAACTCGCGAATCTTCTCACGAAGGATAATGAGCTTTAACATATGGGTACTCCCTACAAGAGCCCTGCAGGCAGATGTGCCTGTCGCTGAGCTTGTCAGATGGAGTTTAGAAATGACCTCGGCCAGTCCGCAAACGTACCTTGGTATTATATATAAAGTATTAATTACTATTATTATATCCAATCAATTCAATGGGTAAGGTGATAGTGGTGGGGCGCTTTTGGAGGACTTGGCCTGTCCTGAACTCGTTACTGCGACGAATGGCATAGTCGGCATATGTCTGGATTCGCTATAAGTGGGCGATAAATCCGTATCAAACTGAAAAGCCGAGTTACCGATAGTCAACGCGATCCAGTTTTCCGGCCTATGGTTATTCAGCATGAACACCGAATTATGCTGAGGTTATGCAGTTCTATGGCTACAGGGAGCGTGTTGTCATGAATAGCCGATTGACGCTGGTGCTGGCCGGCTTATTGCTGGTGGGAGCCGTGGTCACGGGGTACTGGGGGTTGACCCTCGGCCGTGAAACCGCGCAGCCGGTATCGGCACCAGCGACTGCACCCGCGCAGCTGCCGGCCGAAGGCACGAGCCAGTTGCAAACCCAGGTGGATGAGCAGCAGCGCAGCAGCGTGGTCGTTCTGGCTCGTGACGTGCCACCCTTTGTGCCCCTCGGCCGTGATGACCTCGCCGTGGAGCACCTGCGCATCGCGCCGCCCGGCAGCTTCGCCAAGCCGGAAGAACTGCTGGGTCGCACCCTGTGGCGGCCTACACCGGCCGGTACCGTCTTGAACCAGGCGACGTTCGAGATGGGCGGCCCGCTGGCACGGATGATTCGTCCCATGGAGCGGGCGGTTGCCGTTGCGGTGGATGAAGTCATCGGTGGCGGCGGGCATCTGAGCCCGGGTGACTACGTGGATGTGCTGCTGTATCTACGTCAGGACGAAACCAACCGCGAGCAGACCGCTCAGGTATTGATTCCTGCGCTGCGGCTGCTCAGTGTCGGAGACGCCCTGGGTGCCACCAATCAGGGGGAGGCGGCGCAAGCCGCTGGGGATGCGAGCGACGAGCGCCGTCGTCGAGGCCCTGCGACCACTGCCGTTCTGGCCGTTCCCGAGGCCCTGCTGACGCGCTTCATGCTGGCCACCCAGGTGGGTAGCCTGCGCCTGGCGGTGCGCAGCGCAGACGAAAAACTGCTCGCCGGCTATTACGCGGGTGATGAACCGAAGGTGGAAATCGCCGACGCCCAGCGGCAATTGTTCCAGTTCGAGAAGCTGGCCCTGCATGACGCCGCTACCCCACCCCGCCCGGGCGTTGCTGCGCCGCCCGCGTCACCCGCCACCATTCCGGTGCATCGCGGTAATGCTGCCACTCGGCAAACTCCCTGATCGGCAAGGACGCAATTCATGAACGATGCCAACCGTATTCCGCGACTCTTGCGCCTGGCAGCCTGCCTGGCAGGGGGGATGCTGGGCGTGCCAACCGGGGTTTTCGCCTCCTGTGCGGGGCTCGAGCCAGTGCCGGCGGTGATGGAGGTGGCGCAGGGCGTGCAGCGTGAGCTGCGTTTTCCAGTGCCGATCACCCGCCTGGCCATCGCCGACCCCGAGGTGGCGGATGTGAGCCTGAACACCAAGGAGAGCTTTCTGTTGCTGGGCAAGCGCGGTGGCACCACCAGCCTGCTGGTCTGGACCCGTTGCGACCGCGAGCCGAGGGAAAGCAGGGTGTTCGTGCAGGGCGCCGCGACGGCCGCGTTCGCCGAGCAAGGGGCGGCTCCTGGCCAGCAAGATGTCCCGAGCCAAGTGCAGACCGACATTCGTTTCGTCGAGGTCAGGCGCAGCAAGCTGCGTGAGGTGGGATTGCGAATCTTCGGCACGGCCTCGAACAACTTTCTGATCGGCGCACCCGGTACCGGGCCTGCCACGGTGCCCGTGGGAGGCGTCGGTGGCGTAGGGCCCGGCGCAGCGTTTCCGCTGTCGGGCAGCGGCTTCAATATTCTCTGGGGCGGTGGCAGCAGCAAGTTCCTGCTTGGCCTGGATGCGCTGGAGAACAGTGGTTTTGCCTACACCCTGGCGCGGCCCAGCCTGGTGGCGCTGAACGGCCAGAGCGCGAGTTTCCTCGCCGGCGGTGAATTTCCCATACCCGTGCCCAGCAGCGGCAGTGATTCGCTCTCCATCGAGTACAAGGAGTTCGGCGTGCGCCTGACGCTCACACCGACCGTCATAGGACGCGACCGTATCAGTCTCAAGGTCGCTCCCGAGGTCAGCGAACTCGACTTCACTGCCGGCATCACCATCTCCGGCACCCAGGTTCCGGCCTTGAATGTGCGGCGTACCGATACCAGCGTTTCGCTGGCGGACGGTGAGAGTTTCATCATCAGCGGCCTTATTTCGACCAACAGTTCGTCGACTGTGGATAAGTTGCCCTTTCTCGGCGATGTACCCGTGCTCGGCGCGTTCTTTCGGTCTTCGCGCATCGAGCGCGAGGAGCGCGAATTGCTGATGGTGGTCACGCCGCGCCTGGTACAGCCGATGGCGGCCAATGCCCAGTTGCCAGAGCTGCCGGGGGAACAGTTGCGTAACTACGACCCTGGCGTGTTCCGGCAACTGTTCCTCGAGAATGGCGACTTTCACCGGGCGGACGGCCTGTCGCGCTAGGGAGTGGTCATGGAACAGATTTTTCTCGCGCAAACCCGCCGCAAACAGGACCTGGAATGGCTGCAGGCCGCTCTGGCCGGCCAGGGCCAGGTGCTCAACGTCGGCGAAACGCTCGATGAAGTGCTGGGGTTGATGGACATGACTGGCAGTAGCCTGGTGTTCGTTGGCCTCAGTCGCGAAGGGCAGACGGCCCAGGGCGCGTTGATCGAGGCATTGCTCGATGTGCGGCCGATGGTGGTGGTGGTGGCGTTGGGGGATGGCCTCGACAACCAACTGGTGCTCAATGCCATGCGCGCCGGTGCCCGAGATTTCATCGCCTATGGCTCGCGCAGCAGCGAGGTGCTGGGGCTGGTTCGCCGCCTGACGCAGCGCCTGCCGCAATTGCCGCCATCCCGTGACCAGGGCGAGTTGACGCTGTTGTACGGCCTGCAACCGGATGCCGATGCCGCCTTGCTGGCCGTGCACCTGGCGCTGCAGATCCAGGCCCGTGGCCAGCGTACGCTGTTCATCGACCTCGGAGTGCCGAGGGGTGAGAGCCTTGAGCTGTTCGGGCTGGAGTCGTCGTTCTGCTTTGGCGACGCGTTGCGCAACATCCGTCGCCTCGATTCGAACCTGATCGAAAGTGCCTTCGCCCGACATCCCGATGGCCTGCGTCTGCTGCCCCATGGGCCGGATGACGATGCGCTCGAACGCTTCAGCCTTGGCGAGCTGTTTCTCCTGCTGGGCAGCCTGCGCCAGCATTTCCAGCACGTGGTGGTGAACCTGTGCGGCCAACCCGATTGCGACGGTTTGCGGTCCTTCGTGACCCATGCCCTGCGGCTGTTCTGGTGCGTCGATCAGAGCGTGCCCAACTGCCGGCGCAACCTGGCCCTGTTGGCGATCTGGCGCGGCAAGGGTATCAAGCTCGACCATGCGCGCCTGCTCGTCGATCGTTATCAATCTGGCGTGGCGCCCGGCCTGCAGGAGTTGAGCAAAACCTTTGCGCTGCCCCTCGAAGCCGGCCTGCCGCTGAGCCCGGTGACTCGCCTCAAGGCCAAGAACCAGGGGGTGCCGCTGTATCAGTTCGCGCCCCGTGATGGCCTTACACATGGCCTGCTGGCGATTGCCAATGGCCTGGTCGAACACAAGCAGGGCGGCTCCGGTCGCTGGTGGCAGCGCATGTTGAGGATTGGCTCATGACGATCGGTCCGTTCGGTGGCGATGGTGCACGGGTTGGGGTCCACGATCTCAAGCCCGTGCTGCACCGCTATCTCATCGATGCCCTGGAAGAGAAGGGTGAAAACCTGCTGGAAGGTACGCGCACGTCGCTGGCGATGTTCGTGTCGGAACAGGTCAGTGAATACGTCAGCCGTCGGCAGATCGCCATTTCGCGCTACGAGGTGGATCGGCTCGGCGAAGAACTGGTGGATGAACTGACCGGCTTCGGTCCGCTGGAAATCCTCCTCAGGGACGAAGGCGTGACCGAGATTCTGGTCAACGGCCCGCATCGGGTGTTCATCGAGCGCGGCGGCGTGCTGCAGCTCAGCGATCTGCGTTTCATCGACGATCAGCACGTGCTGCGGGTGATCCAGCGCATTCTGGCACCGGTGGGGCGGCGGCTCGACGAATCCTCGCCGATGGTCGATGCGCGCATGCCCGATGGCAGCCGTATCAACGCGATCATCCCGCCAGTGGCCCTGGACGGACCCTGCATCTCGGTGCGCAAGTTTCGCAAGGACATGCTGCGCAGTGCCGACCTGCTGGCCAGCAACTCGCTGGACCAGGCCATGCTCAGTTGCCTGGAACTGATGGTCAGGCGTCGCTGCAACATCATGGTCAGTGGCGGTACCGGTACCGGCAAGACCACCTTGCTGAACATGCTGAGCCAGATGATCGACCCGCGCGAGCGTATCGTCACCATCGAGGACACGGCCGAGCTGGGGCTCAATCACGACCACGTGGTGCGCCTGGAAACCCGGCCGCCGAACGCCGAGGGCTATGGCGAAGTAGCGGCCCGTGAGCTGGTGCGCAACGCCCTGCGCATGCGCCCCGACCGCATCGTGCTCGGTGAGATTCGCGGTGCCGAGGTGCTCGACGTGCTGACCGCGATGAACACCGGTCACGACGGCTCCATGAGTACCGTGCATGCCAACAATGCCCAGGATGCCCTGCTGCGCCTGGAAACCCTGGTGGGCTTCTCCGGTGCCAAGGTCGCCGAACGGACCCTGCGGCAGATGATTTGCGCGGCGCTGGACGTGGTGATCCAGCTGACCCGCATGCCGGATGGTCGCCGCTGTATCAGCGAAGTGGTCGAAGTGCTCGGCCTGCGTGAGGACCAATACGTCACCAATACGCTATTTCGCCTCGACCGCAGTGGCAGCGGTGCCTTCTGCCGCGATGCGCCGAACCCGGCCGGTGACAAGATGCGGCGCGATTGAGCGGGCCCGCGCGGCTGCCAAGGAGACCTTGAATGAACGCATCGATGCTGCTGGGCATGATCTGCCTGACTTTGCTCGGCCTGGGCCTGCTGATGCTGCGTCGCAGCCGCGAGCAGGCCGCTTCCGAACAAGTCACCCAGCGGCTGCAGATGAATCAACCGGAGCCGCTGCGCGCCTTGTCCATCGGCCATGTGGACAAGTTGTTTCTGCGCGCCGGCTTCAGCAGGCCACGCCAGGGGCTCGGTCTGTGGCTGTTCATCTGGCTGCTGGGCGCCTTGATGGGCTTGATCGTCGGTCACTGGCTCGGCCTGCTGATCATGTCACTGCTGCCGCTGCTGCTGGGGCGGCTGTTCATCGCACTGCGCTATCGTCGCCGGGTGCTGCGCATGATCGAGCAACTGCCGATCTTCCTCGATCACGTGATCCGCAGCCTGAAGTCCGGTCGTGCGCTCGGTGACGCGCTGATGCTGGCCATGGAAGTCGCCCCCGAGCCGCTGCGTGGGGCGCTGGCCCGTACCCGCCGTAACGCGCAGCGAGGCATGGGCCTGGGCGATGCCCTGCAGGATTTCGCCGATCTCTACGAGCGCGACGAATTCCAGGTGCTGGCGCTTGGGGTCAGGGTCAATCAGCGTTATGGCGGCAACAGCAGCGAGTTGCTGAACAACCTGATCCGACTGATTCGCGAGCGCGAGCAGAGCGCTCGAAAGCTACGTGCGCTGACCGGCGAAACACGCATCAGCGCCTATGTGATGGGCGGGTTGCCGCTGGCGCTGGCATGTTACATCTTCGTGACCAATCCCCAGTTCATGCTCGGTATGTGGCACGAATCCACCGGCCGAATGGTACTGCTGCTGGCGTTCGCGTTGCAGGCAATGGGCAGTTTCTCCCTATGGCGCATACTGAGGAGCCTGTGATGGATGGCTTGCTTCTGCTCAGTGCGCTGCTGCAATTGCTGCTCGCGTTGCTGCTCATCTACCTGGCCTATGCCGACCTGCGCGCCCGCCGCCAGTTCAGCCAGCGCATGGGCATGGGCACGGTGTCGCGGGTTTCCGGTGGAGGGGTGATGCGTGGCATTGGCGGCAGTTCCCTGGGCCGCCGTACCCTGAGCATGGATAGCGAGACACTGCAGCTGCTCAACCGCCTGGGCTGGCGTAAACGCAGTCAGCAGTCGATGTTCTCGGCCATTCAACTGGGCACGCCGATCCTGTTGCTTGCGCTCGTGATGATCGTCGAGCTGTTCTTGAGCAAAGCGCCGCAACCGATCTGGTTGGCGCCACTGTTCGCGCTGGGTATCGGTTACCTGATCCCCAAGCGCTGGTTGGCCTGGGCAGCGAAGCGCCGGCAGGAAAGCCTGGCTGAGGAAGTGACCACGTTCATCCCGTTGCTGCGCATCCTGTTCGATGTCGGCATGACCGTGGAGCAAGGGCTGCGCGTGCTCGCCAGGGAGTCCGAAGGTATCCTGCCGAACCTGAGCGCCGAGCTGCGCCTGGTGCTGGCACGGGTCGACGCGGGGCTCGAGTTGGGCCGCGAATTACGTGACATGGCAGCCCAGCTGGACGTCTACGAGGTCACCGATTGCGTGGTGATCCTCGAGCAGCTTATCGTCCAGGGCGGCGGAGCCATGGCCTCGTTGTTGCGGCTCAAGGAGTTGATCGACGATCGGCACCATACGGCTCTCGAAGAAAGGGTGTCCAAATTGTCAGGGAAGATGTCCGTCATCATGATGATATTTCTGTTCCCGGCGTTGTTGATCGTACTGGCGGGGCCCGGATTCATCGCGATTGTCGGGGCTCTGGGGGAGTTGAGATGAAACCTGTAGTGATCGTGGTGGGGATGCTGGGGCTATTGGGTGGTTGCGCGAGCAGCCCGGCGCAGTCCCCCTGGTTGATGAGCAGGGGCGCGGCGATCCCGATGAACTGTGCGCCGCTGTCCCAGGATCAGGAGCTGAACCTCAATCTGGCGCAAAAGACCGCCGAGGAAGGCCGTCTGCATGCCGCCTTGGCCAACCTGGAGCGCCTACCCAGCGATCTGCCGCAGGCGCGTTTATACAAGGCGCGTATTCTGCGTTCGCTGAACCGCCCGGAGGCCCGGGAGCTCTATGCCAGCCTGGTCGATACCTGCCTCAAGGCCCAGGGTGAACACGGCCTTGGCCAGCTTGCCAGTGCGCAGGGCCATTACGACGAGGCGCTGAGGCACCTGCGGCTGGCAGCCAACCTGGATCCGACCAGCGATACCCTGCGCAACGACCTGGGGGTGGTGTACATGAACCTTGGGCGCATGGACGAAGCCCGCTTCGAACTGCTCACCGCTCTGGAACTGAACGAAGCGGAGAAGCAACCGGCACTGAATCTGCTTACTCTGCTGCTCTACCAAGGCAACCAGCCGCAGGCCAGCGCGCTGGCCGCCCGCATGGGCTTTTCCGCGGGCGAGTTGCGCATGGCCGAACAACGAGCGCAGGCGTTGCGCAGTCAGTTCGGCGTAGCCGGTGCCGCTCCCTCGCAGGCGGGCGCTTCCCTGTCGCCGTTTCCCGGGGCCAATCAGGATCCGTCCGCCGCCGTGGCTCCGGCAGAGACACGTGCAGTGCCGGCACAGCAACCAGCGCCTGCCGCCAAGCCAGCGACACCGTTGCCGGTTGCCTCGTCGGCCGTGACCCACTCGCCATCCGTGCCGGCCCCGCGACTGTCCAATTTCCGTCCGAAGCCGGTCGTGCCGCTGTCTGTGGCCAGCGCTACCAGCAAGCTGCCGGTCGTGCCGGCGGCGCTGCAACCTGTCGTGCCACGTCCTGCCGTGGCCAGCGCGGGGCCGAGCCCTTCAGCGATTCAGCAGGTCGCCGCTGCTCCTGCGGTTGTCGGCAAGCCGACAGCACCGGTAGTGGCTGCCACGCCAGCGCTGCGTGCTCCTGACGAATCGCTGGCTTCCGTTGCGTCGGTGGATGAGGTTGCCACCGCTGCGCCACCTTCCAAGCCAGCCGGCCTGCCTGCCGGTCAGGGGCGGGCAGGAATCGAGATGCGTGCGGGGCGCCTGATCGTGCCCGAGGACGGTGGCGTCATTCGCGTTGAACCGATCAGTGGCGCCTAGGGGCTGTTGACGTTTCACGCACGGCCGCGCCGGAGCCTGTTTTTGCGCGAGGCAAGGCACGAGATGCGAAGTTTGGTGGGCCAGGGCACGACAATCAGAGGAGAACATCATGAAGAGGATGATCGTTGGCGTCGCACTGCTGGCATGCCTGCCGCTGAACGCCGTCGTGGCGGATCAGGGGCAAGTGCGGGGCCTGGTCGGCGGGGAGCGCGAAACCCAGGTCGCTCATTGGCTGCGCCTGCAGCGTGAGGGAAGACTGGCTTCGCAGCATCCCCAGGCGTCGACGCCAGCCGAGCAGGAATTGGCGTTGCAGCGATGGCTGGACAGCCACAAGCACCCCATCCCCGAATTCTTCGAACAGAACGTGGGCGGAGAACTGGATAAGTAACGAACTATTGGCGCAAAGACAGACGTTGCCGTTTGATGACGGCGTTGTTGATGCGGCAGAAGAATTGCGCGCGAACATTCCTGTGTTTTTAAGTTCAAGGAATATTATCGGCAGTCACTTTTGCAGATTTACGCGTGTGAAGGATAGGACAGCGCCAGTTGGGTACGGTTATGCACCTGAGTCAGTCTCAATATTTGTGAGACATAGAGTTTCACGGTGTTTTCGGTTATGCCCAGTTCGCAGGAAATCTGATAGTTGGTCATTCCTTTGGCGATCAGTTGCGCCACCGCCAATTGCCTTTTGGATAATTTATTGAAAGGCTCGGGAATCATATCCGCGGAAGTGGTCATCTGCGCGACATTCCTTATCGGCGTAGTAGGCAGCTTGTCGCTGTGCATCTGGTGCAGCGAAACCGCAAGATCCTGGATGCGCTCGCGAATTCGCTGTTCCTTGAGCTGTTGCTCGACACGCTCATGCAGGCGCTTCACGCTGTCCTGCAGCTCTTTTAGGTCCACGGGTTTCTGATGGTAATCGGCAACCCCTGCCCGCAAGGCCAGGACAACGTCCTGTTTGTCCGTACTGCCGGTGAATATCGCGGTTTCGTAGAGCCGCCCCGGGCGAGCAACGCGGGCCAGTTCGGCAATCAGTTGTACGCCGGTGAGCCCGGGCATGTGCATATCGCTGAGGATTATCGCTATGCGCTCATCTTCTTTGAACGCCTGCAGCGCCTCTTCGCTGGAATGGCACGCCGTGACGCCATAACCCAGGCGTTCGAGAAACTCCGCAAGCTCCTCGACAATGATCGGCTCGTCATCGACTATCATTATCTGTGGGGGAAGGGTGCTTTCCATGCGGAGACTCTGCGTAAATAAGGGTGCTATTAAAAATCAGGGTAGCTATGCCTTAAGTTATAGTCAAAGCTATGCAGCCAAGTGCGCTGTGATTAAAAGTGATTATCAGTTTGCCGCTGAGTGGGATGGCGATAATGTCCGCTCTGCTCAGTCACGAACTAACGATTGTTTATGGAAACGGTTATTTGGCTATAAACCATAGAACGGTAAGTGCGAATCCCAGGCACAGGAAGGGGGCGTAGGGCGGAGGGCCGGCAGTGGTTTGCCTCAGAAACACCCATCGACGCGGCAGGGCCTGACGAATGTTCGGCCTGATATGTACCAGGGCCGCCCATGCGACAAGCACGCATGCGGCACCGACCACGCTGAACAGGACATGCGCGGCATCGCTGGCGGCACCCAGCGCCACCAGCATTTTCACGTCCGCCGAACCCATTTGTCTGCTCAGGTAGCCAGGCAGTGAAAGCAGCAGCGCTATGCCAATCGCCAGAACGACTGCCCCCGGGCTGGCGCCGGTCATGCTGCTGCCCGACCCCAGCAGGTACAGCAGCGCGGCGGCGAGGCCGCCCAGGGTAAGCCAGTTGGCGATCTTGCGATGCCGAGCATCCTGCACGGCGCAGGCGATGAACCAGCAGAGCAATACGATGTAAGTCATGGATGCAGTGGGTACCCGGTTTCGGCAGGGGCGATGCAGCCCGATCACAGCGACGGACATTTCGATCCGTCTGCGGCGCTAATCATGGTAGGTGGGCCGGACAATGCAAGTCTTCAAGGATTGGTTCAAACGTGACACGGATGCGCAGTCGACGGAGCAAGCCACGGCCCCACCCGTGCCGGTTTCCGCCAACAGTCCATGCCTCAATCTTTCCATCGATGCCCTGGGACGCGTCTTCGAGGTCTCCGGCAGTCTCTCATACCGCCTGCCCATCGCCGTGTCGCAAGTGCTGCCGCTGGAGCAATTGCTGCACGGCCAGAGCCGCTACCTGGTCACCGACCTGGCGGCGTTCGTACAGCAGATGCTCGACCTGTCCTTCGTCACCCGCGACGGCGGTATTCTGCATACCCGCGGCTGGCTGAAGGCCGAGGCGCAGGGCTGGTCGCTGCAGGCCTTCGAGATCGGTGATTTTCTGGCCCGCTTGCAGGCCTGTGAGCAGCGGCTGCAGGTGTTCTCGCAAATCAGCAGCGTTGCACAGAGCATACGCGGCGCCGATCGGGTCGACTTTCCCCGGCATGCGCACGAGTGGCTGGGCGCATTGGCCCAGACCCTACGGCTCGCCTGTACCGCCTTGGCATTACCGGACCAACAGCGAGGCGGCTGGCAGGTTGTCGGGCACTACCGTGATGCACTGACACCGGTGTTCTGGGAGGAGGGCCAGCACCTGCCAAGCGAGCTGCAGCATTATTCTGGCGAGCAGCCCATCCAGTGGTTGCGGGATGGGACAGATGCCGCCGAATGGCATGCGGCGGACTCCGTCTGGCTGGTGCCCTATGCCGATCACCAGGGCATTCGTGCCTGGCTGCTGTGTTCGCCGTACATCGCCCACCAGAGCATGCCCGAACTCAACACCCGCGATTGGCTGGACCTGTTCGCCCATGTCGCCGCGCCCCTTTTGCAGCGTCTCGACGAGCAGGCTCGCAGGGTTCATGGCGAGCGGCTGGACATCCTGCAGAACCTGCTGGGTACCGGCTGGTGGGAATACCTGCCGCGCAGCGGGGCGTTTCTTCTCGCCCCCAGCCTGATGCAGCGCTTCGGCTTCGATTCCCGTTCGGTGGTCACCCTGGCTGACTGGCTGGAGTTGCTCAGCCCGGCCGACCGCGGCGAATTCCGCATTCGCCTGGGAGACGCCGAGTTGGGCGGCCGTGCCTTCGAGCAGGTGGTACGCCTGCGCGATGCCGACGGTGCCCTGTGCTGGTTCCGCATCCACACGCGCATCCTCAATGCCAATGGTCAGCGGCGCATCGTCGGCGCGGTGCTGGACATCAACGACATGAAGCTCAAGGAAGTCGAGGCCGATGCGGCGACCACTCGGCTGAAAAGCCTGGTCGCCAGCGCCCCGGCGCTGATCTACGTGAATCGCTATGAAGAGGGTGTCCTGGTACCGGTGTTCTGCAGCGACAGCAGCAGCGCTCTGTTGGGCTGGACGCTGGAGGATTTCGTGCAGCGCGGCATGGCCGATTTCATCCACCCCGATGACCGGGATGTCTATTTCGCCCATACCCGCACTCTGTTGAGTCAGGGCGCGGCGAGCTGTCGCTATCGATTGATCGACCGCGATGGTCGCTACCACTGGCTGCAGGACGAGGCCAAGTTGCTGCGTGACGAACGCGGCATCCCCGTCGAGGCGGTCGGTCTTTGCCTCGACGTGACCGATGCTGCCCTCGCCGCCGAACGGATTCGCGAAAGCGAGGAGCGCTATCGCATCCTGGTGGAGGACTCGCCGGCGATCATCTGCCGGTATCGCCCCGATCTCACCCTGGTGTATGCCAACCGACCGTTGGCCCACTACCTGGGCATCCGCCAGGAGAACCTGCCGGGTACCAGCCTGGCGACCTATCTGTCGGCTCAGGAGCTGACCCAGTTTCGCGAGCGCCATCGGCAACTCACGCCTGCAGAACCGGTGTCCACCGCGTTGGTGCGCATGGATCTGCCCGGCCGCGAACACATCTGGTGGGTGCTGGCCGAGCGCGGTGTGTTCGACGAACGGGGCAAGTTGCTCGAGGTACAGGCCGTCGGGCGCGACGACACGGAACTGCAGAAGGCCCGGCAGATGCTCAATCAGAGCGCCAAGATGGCGGTGCTGGGGGAGATGGCCACCGGGCTGGCCCACGAGATCAACCAGCCGCTGAACGTCATGCGCATCGCCCTGACCAACACCTTGAAGGGAGTGGAGAACGGCTCGGCCAACCCTGAGTACCTGAAGAACAAGCTGGGGCGTATCGAGCAGCAGATCACCCGGGCGGCGAAGATCGTCAATCACATGCGTATCTTCGGGCGGCGCTCCGAGGTCGAGGGCGATCTGTTCAGTCCTGACGAGGCTATCGAGGGCGCACTGACACTGATCCGCGAGGGCGAGCTCGCCGGCGATATCGACCTGACCCTCGACCTTTGCGGCTCTGCGCAGGTACGCGGGCACGCCGATCAGCTCGAGCAGGTCATCATCAACCTGCTGGTCAATGCCAAGGACGCGCTGCTTGGCGCGCGGGAAAAACACCCCGAACTGGAGCCGCGTATCCTACTGCGCAGCTCGCTCGGCGTGGAAAAGGTGATCGTGCTGGTTCAGGATAACGCCGGTGGTATCGATCCGCTGCTGCTGGATCGGGTATTCGACCCGTTCTTCACCACCAAGCCGGTGGGTAAGGGCACCGGTCTGGGGCTGTCGGTCAGCTATGGGTTGGTCAACCAGATGGGTGGCAAGCTGAGCGTCAGTAACCAGGACGGTGGTGCCTGTTTCCGCATCGAATTGCCGGTGGTCATCGATTGATATGAGCGAGTGGCTGGACGATCTGTATGGCTGTTGCGAAGGGGTGCTGCGTGGTGATCGGCAACTGATCGCGCAACTGCGCGCCGCCGGCTTCGACTGCGACGAGGAGGGCTGGAGCTTTCATCTGCCGGCGCTGCATGCCTGGCTGGCTGCCCGGGCGGCCAGCCAGCCCGCAGGCGATTACCCGAGCTTTCTGCGCTGCCTGTATGCCAGTGATCTCAATACGCGTCTCGCTCGGCAGGGCGCACGAATCGCCATCGCCGACAATCGCGGCAAGCTCAGCGAGAGTCTGTATCGTCTGCAACGCCTGCCCTGAACAGGTGGCGATGGCGCTCGTGGTACAGCGCCGAATCGGCGAAGTCCTCGGCGCCCAGCACCCTGCCGACCAGAATCAGCGCGGTACGTCGAAAGCCCTTGGCACTGACTTTGCCCTCGATATCGGCGAGGGTGCCGAGCACCCAGTCCTGATCCGGCCAGCTGGCGCGGTGCACCACCGCGATCGGGCAACTGGCGCCATAGTGCGGCAGCAGGTCGCCGACGATCTTCGCCAGGTGCTGCACGCTCAGGTGGATGGCCATGGTCGCGCCGTGACGGGCCAGCTCATGCAACTGCTCGCCGTCGGGCATCGGTGATTTGCTGGCATAGCGGGTGAGGATCACCGTCTGGGAAACATCCGGCAGGGTCAGCTCGCTTTCCAGCAGCGCGGCACAGGCTGCCGTGGCGGTGACCCCGGGGATGATCTCGAAGGGGATGCCCAGCGCGCGCAGGTGGCGAATCTGTTCACCGATGGCGCCGTACAGCGATGGATCACCCGAATGCACCCGTGCCACGTCCTCGCCGCGCCCGTCGGCGGCGCGCAGCAGCGAGACGATTTCATCGAGGTGCAATTCGGCGGTGTTGACCACCTGCCTGGCCCGGTGACCCTCGAGCACGGCCTCCGGTACCAGGGAACCGGCATAGAGGATGACCGGGCAGCTGTGGATCAGGCGTTGGCCCTTGACGGTGATCAGCTCGGGGTCGCCGGGGCCGGCGCCGATGAAATAGACGGTCATGCGAATCCTGGGTGTAGGGTGGAAGACGCTTTTCTCTTCCACCCTGTTGTTCGGCTTATCCGGTCGCTCGGCGGGGGATCGCCATCCCGTGGATCGAGAAAGCGTGGACTACGCGTCCCGATCCACCCTACGGATCGCTGCGGGCAACGGCCAGCGTGACAGCGGCGCTCTTGCGCTTGGTTATCCACAGGCGAGCGGGTCGATTGTTCATGCGTTCGGCCAGAGCCAGGGCGCTGGCTTCGGCAACCCCCTGGCTGCCGGTGACACGCAGGGCGATGGCCGAGGTCTGGCTCAGGCGTTCATGGTAACCGGTCAGCACCTCGGCGGGCAGGAAGCTGATGCGCAGGCCCAGGTGCTCGGCCAACTGCAGCAACCCGGGCTCGTCAGCCTTGTGGTCGCTGCTGGCCAGGGCCGTCAGCTCGGCAGTGCTCGCGCCATGCTCGGCCAGCGTATTGTCGAGCAAGGCCAGCAGCTCGCTCAGCGAACACCCGCGCCGGCAACCCAGGCCGGCGACGAGGGTCGGGCGCTCGTTCATTCTGCGTGTCGAGTGCGGCCATGGAACCAGGCGGCAGCCAGCCCCAGGGCAACCCAGAAAGCCGCGTTGGTGAGCAGCGAGGCGAGGATGAACTCATGCTCCAGCGCTTCGGGTGCCAGGCTTTCATGCACCTCGGGCTGCGGCGCGCCAATCAGATGGGGCAGCGCCAGGATCAGCAGGCCAAGGATGCGCAGCATCCAGTTGCTGCCGAAGGCCAGCAGCGCCAGGCCTGCGGCGGTCGAAGCAGCGGTGCCGATCCACCAGTACTGGCGCAGCAGCAGATCGGCCGCGGCGGTACCCGGCAGTTCCGGCGGCAGACCGGCCGAGGGCGCGAGCACGAAGGTGGCGAAACCGGCCAGCCCCCAGAGCAGGCCCTGCCAGGTTTTCTCGGGTGCGCGCAGGACGAACAGGCCGGCCAGCATCAGTGCGAAGCCAACGCCCACCACCAGGTTGCTCAAGCCTGTGGATAACAGCCGTTGCCAGCCGTCTTGCGGTGCCCAGGCTTCAACGTCGTGACTATGGTCGCCAGCGGCGCTGGCGGTATCGTGGCTGTGTTCGACAGCGGAAGCGGGCTCGGCGACTTCGAACGTCTCGGCATGCAGGATCAGCGGGGTGACCCACAGGCTCTGCAGCAAGGTCAGCACGATGGCGGCGAGCAGGCCGGCGAAGCCTGCGGTCCGGGCGATGCGCTTGATCATCCTGGCGTCCTCAGTGGCACGGGAACGCGGCGCTGTGCCGGGTATCGTGGGCGGCATTGTGCAGGGCTTCGACGTGGGAAAAGCCGGCGAAGAAGATCAGCAGGCTGCCGAGCAGGCAACTACCGATGGCCAGCACGATGCGCTGGGACAGGGAAAGGGAGGACGGCGTGGCGGACGACAGGACGCTGCTGGGCATGATCGTGACCTTCTTGGTGAGGTAGACGGTGCACAGGGACGCAGCGAGCCCACCCGCACAAGGGCAGCTATCGGCGCGTGCCCGCCCACCGCGGGTTGCCAAACGAAGGATTCAGGCCGGTCTCCGGGCTCACGATGATCACTGGGGCAGTGATAAGGATCGGCCTTCCCATGCGCTCGCACAGTGGCCAACACGATCCTGACAGTCGCTTACCGTTGCGGGGGCAGCGCCGGACTCGAACCGGCTTCCCGTTTCACCTCACGCACGACGGCGCGAGACACCTGAAACAACCGCGCAAGAACACCATGAAGCGACAGATGCGTCAATATGTTACGGGTTAAGGGTATGTGGACGTTTCAGCACGACCGCGCCGGAGCCAGCTTTAGCGCGAGGCAAGGCACGAGGTGCGAAGTTTAGTTAGCTAAATGAGTCACCGAGAAACGCAGCATCGCACTAAAACTGGCCCGGCCCTACGGGTTGCGCGGGAAATCGCCGCCACGCGTTGTTGGAGGACTTGAAAAGGGAATGCCATTCCCGGCGTCGTCCGCCTAGCGGATCGCCGCCCGGCCTTGCGTGATTTCTCGCAGCAACGCGGTTCGCACTGAAACGTCCACAGACCCTAGCGATTGACCGTGTCCCAGGGTCTGCGTAGCCTTGCGTTCTTCGAGGTTCCTCATGCATCGGCATGGGGCTAAGAGGGAACACGGCAAGCCGTGGCTGCCCCCGCAACTGTAAGCAGCGAGCGCATCGCCAACCGCCACTGGGCAACCGGGAAGGCCGGCTATGCGTCATGACCTGTGAGCCAGGAGACCTGCCTCGATAACGCTTTCGACAACCGGGCGGGGTGATCCGGTGATGCCTTCGCCAGCCTCGGCTGGCGCCTGCCATCCTATTGCCCGCTCGCCGTTTCTGCATACGCCAGGGGCCTCCATGAAAACGCTCGCCAAACTTCCCGTCACCATCGTCACCGGCTTCCTCGGTGCCGGTAAGACCACCTTGCTGCGCCATATGCTGGAAAATGCCGAGGGTCGCCGTATCGCGGTGATCGTCAACGAGTTCGGCGAACTGGGTATCGACGGTGAGATCCTCAAACAATGCTCCATCGGCTGCAGCGAGGAAGAAGCCAACGGCCGGGTTTTCGAACTGGCCAACGGCTGTCTGTGCTGCACCGTGCAGGAAGAGTTCTTCCCGGTGATGCGCGAACTGGTGGAGCGTCGCGGCGACCTCGACCATATCCTGATCGAAACCAGCGGCCTGGCCCTGCCCAAGCCGCTGGTCCAGGCGTTCAACTGGCCGGAAATCCGCAACGCCTGCACCGTGGATGCGGTGATCACCGTGGTCGACAGCCCGGCGGTGGGCGCAGGCACCTTCGCTGCCTTCCCCGATCAGGTCGACGCCCAGCGCAAGCTCGACCCCAACCTCGATCATGAGTCGCCCCTGCACGAACTGTTCGCCGACCAGCTGGCGAGCGCCGATCTGGTGATCCTCAACAAGGCCGATCTGCTTGATGCCGAGGCGCTGGCAGCGGTGCGCGCTGAGGTCAGCGAAGAGCTGCCGCCAGCGGTCAAGGTGGTCGAAGCCCATGGCGGTTCCCTGCCGCTCAATGTGCTGCTGGGCCTGAACAGCGAGACCGAGCTGCATATCGAAGGCCGTCGCACCCACCATGACGATGAAGGCGACGATCACGATCACGACGAATTCGACTCGTTCCACGTGGAACTACCGGAAGCCGATGAAGCCCGCCTGCTGGCCGCGTTGAAGGACGTCGTCGCCAAACACGGCATTCTGCGCATCAAGGGCTTCGTCGCCGTGCCGAACAAACCCATGCGTCTGCTTCTGCAAGGGGTCGGCCTGCGTTTCGACAAGCATTTCGATCGTGCCTGGAAGGCCGATGAGGCGCGGGTTACCCGCCTCATCGTGATCGGCCAGGCGCTCGACCACACGGCCATCGCGGCTGAGCTGAAAGCGGCTCTGGTATAACCATGATCGCCCGCAAGCGGGCTCCTGCGGTTCGCGTAGGAGCCCGCTTGCGGGCGATGCCTTAGGCGAGAATATGCACCTCCTGCGCACCCAGCCCGGCCAGTCGCTGCCGGCCGACAGCATCGCCGACCTCGGCCAGACCCCCGCCGAGCTGGTGGTGCTGTGCACCGGTGATTCGCACCTGTCGCTGCTGGCCGAGGTCGCCCGTCATCTGCCCGAGGATTACCCCAGCCTGCGCCTGGCCAGCCCGGCGCAGCTGAGTAACAACGCCTCGGTGGACCTCTACGTCGAGCAGGTCCTGCAGCACGCCAGGGTCATCCTGATTTCCGTGCATGGCGGTGTCAGTTACTGGCGCTATGGCATCCAGCGGCTGGTGGAGCTGGCGGGGCAGGGCAAGACGCTGATTCTGGTACCTGGCGACGACAGCCCCGATCCGGAGTTGACCGGCCTGGGCAACGTCGCCGGCGAAGACGCCGAGCAGCTCTGGCAATACCTGCGTCAGGGCGGTGTGGATAACGCGCGGCAGTTTTTCCATTGCATCGCTGACCGCTATCTCGGCCGGCATTACGGCAGCCAGCCTCCCCGAGCGCTACCGCGGGTCGGCCTGTATCACCCGCACCTGGGTAATGCGTCGCTGCAGGATTGGCGTGCCAGCTGGCAGCCGGATGCGCCCGTTGCCGCGCTGCTGTTCTATCGCACCCATGTGCAGGCCGCCAACACCGCCTTCGTCGACACCTTCTGCCAGCGGCTGCAGGCCCAGGGCCTCAATCCGTTGCCCATCGCCGTGGCCAGCCTCAAGGAAGCGGCCTGCCTGGCGCAGGTCGAGGACTGGCTGGACGAAGCCGGCGCGAGCGTGATCCTCAACACCACCGGTTTCGCGCAATCCAACCCGGAGTCGCCCCAGGCCAGGCCGTTTCGCCGCGACGTGCCGGTGTTGCAGGCGCTGTGCGCGCTGGACAGCGAAGAACAATGGCAAGGCAACGCCCAGGGCCTCGGCCCCCGTGACCTGGCCATGCATATCGCGTTGCCGGAGCTGGACGGCCGGTTGATCACCCGGCCGATCAGTTTCAAGGGCCTGGCCTGGCACAGCGAGCGCAGCCAGAGCGATGTGGTCTGCTACCGCGTGCACCTGCCCGGCATGGATTTCGTCGCCGAACTGGCGCGGCGCTGGTGCGAGCTGCAGCGCACGCCGGCCGCGCATAAGCGCGTCGCCCTGGTACTGGCCAACTACCCGACCCGCGACGGGCGCATCGGCAACGGTGTCGGCCTGGACACCCCGGCGGCGGCCCTGAAGATCCTCCAAGCCTTGCAGCAGCGGGGGTATCCGGTAGAGGCGTTGCCGGACAGCGGCACCGCGCTGATCAATCAGTTGCTCGGTGGCGTGACCAACGATCTCGACAACCTCGACCTGCGGCCCTGTGCGCAAAGCCTGGCCCTGGACGCCTACCAGCAGTTCTTCGCAGCCTTGCCCGAGGCCAATCGCCAGGCGGTGCTGGAGCGCTGGGGCGCAGCGGAAAACGACCCGATGTTCCGTGAGGGGCGGCTGATGATCGCCGGCCTGCGTTTCGGCCTGACCTTCGTCGGCATCCAGCCGGCGCGCGGTTATCAGGTGGATGCGGCGGCGGTCTATCACGACCCCGATCTGGTGCCACCCCATGGCTACCTGGCCTTCTATTGCTGGATGCGCCAGGTGTTCGCTGCCCAGGCGGTGATCCATGTCGGCAAGCACGGCAACCTGGAGTGGCTGCCGGGCAAGAGCGTCGGCCTGTCCGAAAGCTGCTGGCCGACTTTGATCCTCGGTGCCCTGCCGAACATCTACCCCTTCATCGTCAACGATCCCGGCGAAGGTGCCCAGGCCAAGCGCCGCACACAGGCGGTGATCATCGACCACCTGATGCCGCCGCTGACCCGCGCCGAGAGCTACGGCCCGCTGCGCGATCTGGAGCGTCTGGCCGACGAGTACTACGACGCCAGCCAGCTCGATCTGCGCCGCGCCGGCGAGCTGCGTGGCGAGATCCTGCACAAGGTCCGCGAGGCCAGCCTCGATCGTGAGCTGGGCTTGCAGCTCAACGATGACCCCGCCAGCTGGTTGCCGCAACTCGATGCCTACCTGTGCGACCTCAAGGAATCGCAGATTCGCGACGGCCTGCATGTGTTCGGCGAATCCCCGGCCGGCACGCTGCGCCGCGACACCCTGCTGGCCTTGCTGCGCATCCCTCGCGGCGATGGCCAGGGCGGCAATGCCAGCCTGCTGCGTGCCCTGGCCCATGACCTGGCGCTGGACTTCGACCCCCTCGATTGCGATATGGCCGCGTCGTGGACGGGCCCGCGCCCGGAGATTTTGGCTGATCTGAGCGATGAGCCCTGGCGCACTCTGGGCGATACCCGTGAGCGCCTGGAGCTGCTGGGGTTACGGCTGATCGAGGGTGAGCAATCCGTCGGCCCGAGCAGTGACGCAGTGCTGCACAGCCTGCGCAGCCATATCGCGCCGCTGCTGGACGCCTGTGGCGATGCCGAGATGCATGGCCTGCTCGATGCGCTGGAGGGCCGCTTCGTGCCCTCCGGCCCCAGCGGCGCGCCGAGTCGTGGGCGGCTCGACGTGCTGCCCACCGGGCGCAATTTCTATTCCGTGGACGTGCGCAACCTGCCCACGCCCACGGCCTGGCGCCTCGGCGTGCAGGCTGCCGACCGCCTGCTCGAACGTCACCTGCAGGACGAAGGTGACCACTTGCGCCAGCTCGGCCTGTCGGTGTGGGGCACCGCAACCATGCGTACCGGTGGCGATGATATCGCCCAGGCCATGGCCCTGATGGGCGTGCGCCCGGTGTGGCAGGCGGGTAGCCAGCGGGTCGAGCGCTTCGACGTGCTGCCCCTGGAGCAGCTCGGCCGCCCGCGTGTCGACGTGACCCTGAGGGTCTCCGGGTTCTTTCGTGATGCCTTCGCCAACCTGATCCGCCTGTTCGATGATGCCGTGCAGGCGGTTGCCGATCTGGACGAGACGCCGGACATGAACCCGCTGTCCGCGCGCGTCTGGCAGGAAGCCCTGGCGCTGCAGGATGGTGGGCTGGACGAGCGCGAGGCACGGCGTCAGGCCGGTTGGCGGATCTTCGGCGCCAAGCCCGGCGCCTATGGTGCCGGCGTGCAGAACGCCATCGAGGAACGTCTCTGGGAAAGCCGCGCGGATCTTGCCGAGGTGTACCTGAACTGGGGCGGCTACGCCTACGGCAAAGGCAGCGAGGGTACGCCCGCACGGGGCCAGTTCGCCGAGCGCCTGGAGCATCTGCAGGCGGTGCTGCACAACCAGGACAATCGCGAACACGACCTCCTCGACTCCAACGACTATTACCAGTTTCAGGGCGGCATGCTGGCGGCGGTGGAAACCCTGCGGGGCGCCAGGGTGGCCAGCTACTTTGGTGACAACAGCCAGCCCGATACCCCGCGTATCCGCACCCTCAAGCAGGAGTTGGCCCGTGTAGTGCGCGCCCGTGCGGCCAACCCGAAGTGGATCGAGGGCATGAAGCGCCACGGTTACAAAGGGGCGTTCGAGCTGGCCGCGACCATCGACTACCTGTTCGCCTTCGACGCCACCAGCGAGCTGGTCGACGACCACCAGTACGCCCTGCTCACCGACGCCTACCTGATGGACAGAGACACCCGCGACTTCATCCAGCAGCATAACCCCGGTGCCCTGCAGGACATCATCGAACGTCTGCTCGAAGCCCAGCAGCGCGGTCTCTGGCAGGAGCCGGGCGACTATCGCGAAGCCCTGGAAAACCTTCTCCTCGACAGTGAAGAAAGCTGAGGTTTGTTGGCACGTTGGCCGAAAAGTGGCGTTAGCGGACATTCGTAGGGTGGACGACGCCTCATCCGTCCACCGCTCTGCGATCGCGATGGTGGATGAAAAGAGCGTCATCCACCCTACGGCTGCTATCGCCTTGAAGCTGCCTTCAGTTGTAGGGTGGACGACGCTTCACCTACGCGGCCCGATCCGTCCACCGCTTTACGATCGCAATGGTGGACAAAAAGAGCGTTGTCTACCCTACGCAGGGAACGGCGCTTCTGCCTTGAAGCTACCTTCAGCGCTTTTGGGGTTTTACGAGTCTCCTCGGTTGCCCTGGCCAGAACTTGGGTTTAGCCTACCCGCTCATTCCCCTCCAGGAGTTTCGTCCAATGCGCCAGTAATGCCGTCGTGTCCGCACGACCTGTGATCGTCCGCCGCGGCCTCGTGCCTCGGGTTTTCACGGCATTGCCTGGAGTCATCCATGACGAACTCGCCTGTTATCGCGCTCGAGCGCGTGTCCTTTGATTTTTCCAACGGTCAGCCGCTGTTCGATGAGCTGAGCGAAACCTTCGATGCCCGCCATACCGGCCTGGTGGGGCGCAATGGCACCGGCAAGAGCGTACTCGGCCGCCTGCTCGCGGGGCTGTTGCAGCCGACCGCCGGGCGTATTTTGCGGCAGGCCCAGGTTGCCTACCTGCCTCAGGACATCGAGCTGGCCGAGGGTGCTCGGCTGGTCGACCTGACGGGTTTCGCTGCGCCTTACGATGCACTGTGTCGGGTGACTGACGGGCGCATGGGCGAAGACGATATCGAGCTGCTCGAAGGCCGCTGGGATACCGCCGAGCGCCTGTGTAGCGCATTGCATGAGGAGGGCCTTGGCCACCTCTCGCTGCAAACTCCGGCCAACCGGCTCAGCGGCGGTGAGCGCACGCGGGTGGCGCTGCTCGGTATGTTTCTCAGCGGTGCCGATCTGTTGATTCTCGATGAGCCCAGCAATCACCTCGATGGCCTCAGCCGCCAGCGGCTCTATCGACGCTTGCAACAGTGGCCGGGTGGCTTGCTGGTGATCAGCCATGATCGCGAGTTGCTCGACCGCATGCAGCGCATCGTCGAGCTATCGCCAGGCGGGCTGCGTGCCTACGGCGGCAATTACAGCGTGTACCGAGACTGCCTGTTGCGTGAGCGTCAGGCCGCCCAGCATACGCTGGAGCACGCCCGTACCGAGCGCAAACGGGGTGAACGGGAACTGCAGGCGCAGCAGCAACGTCAGCAGCGGCGCACCGCCAGCGGAGCGCGTGGCGCACGGGACAGCAACCAGGCGCAGATCCTCCTGGATCGCCAGAAGAGCCGCAGCGAGGCCAGCGCCGGGCGGCTGCAGCAGCGCCTGCTAGAGGCCCGTAGCGGACTCGAAGGCGCGGTGCGCGAAGCCGCAGCGCGGGTCGACGAGAACCTGAAGATCGAGCTGCATGGCAGCGTTGCCAGCCTGCCCGAGGGCAAGCGGGTGCTGAGTCTGCGTGGCGTGCAGGCGCCGTTCTCGGGCGCCGTCCTGCCGGATATCGAGCTGTTCGGCCCGCGCCGGCTCGCCATCACCGGGCCCAACGGTTGTGGCAAGTCGAGCTTGCTGGCGATGCTCGCGGGGCGGCTTTCAGCCGTTGCCGGCGAGTGTCGGGTCGAGGTGCCTCTGGCCTACCTGGATCAGCAGCTGTGCTGCCTGCAGGCGGCGCAAAGCGCGCTCGATCACCTGCGTCGCTGCAACCCCGCATTGCCCGAAGCGATTGCCCGCACCCGCCTGATGCACCTGGGGCTGGATGCCCATCGGGCACTGCAGCCCAGCGCACGGCTGAGCGGCGGTGAACGCCTCAAACTGGCGCTTGCCGGGGTGATCGATAGCGAACCGGCAGCGCCCCTGCTGCTGCTCGACGAGCCCGACAACCATATCGATCTCGACTCGCTGCTGGCCGTCGAAGCCATGCTGCGGGAATACCGTGGTGCGCTGATTCTGGTGTCCCATGACGCTGCGTTCATCGAGGCAGTGGCGATCACCGACCGCCTGCAGTGGACGACGCAGGGCTGGCAGTACCATCGGCTTTCGTAGCCCGAGGTTGAGCGCAGCGATACCCGGGGAAGGGTGTCCTGGGTATCGCTGCGCTCAATGCCAGGCTACGGGGTCAGACCAGGTGGCGCATGCGCACGGCGGCGTCGATCAGCATGCGTTCGGTAGCGGTCCAGCCGAGGCAGCCGTCGGTGATCGACACGCCGTGGCGCAGCTCGCCGCCCAGGCTCTGAGCGCCGTCGAACAGGTGGCTTTCGATCATCACCGCACGCAGGGCGCCGTCGCCGGCGAGGCGCTGGTCGAGCACGCTGCGCAGCACCTCGGGCTGGCGCAGCGGGTTCTTGCCGCTGTTGGCGTGGCTGCAGTCAACCATGATTCGCGGCGCGATGCCCTGGCGCTCCAGCTCGGCGCGGGCAGTGGCGACGCTGGCAGCGTCGTAGTTCGGCGCGCCGTGGCCGCCGCGCAGCACCAGGTGGGTGTCCGGGTTGCCCTGGGTCTGCACCAGTGCCGGGCGGCCGTGGCCATCGACGCCGAAGTGCTGGTGCGCATGGGCCGCCGAGCGCATGGCGTCGCAGGCGATGCCGAGGCTGCCGTCGGTGCCGTTCTTGAAGCCCACCGGCATCTCCAGACCGCTGACCAGCTCGCGGTGCACCTGGGATTCGCTGGTGCGTGCGCCAATCGCCGCCCAGCCGAGCAGGTCGTCGAAGTACCCAGCCACCAGCGGCTGCAGAATCTCGCTGGCCAGTGGCAGGCCAAGCTCCAGCAGGCGCAGCATCAGCTGCCGCGAACGGCGCAAGCCTTCGGCCATGTCGCCGCTGCCATCCAGCGCCGGATCGTAGACCAGGCCCTTCCATCCCACCGTGGTACGCGGCTTTTCGACGTAGGCGCGCATCACCAGCAGCAGGCGATCACCCACTCGCTGGCTGAGGGCGGCCAGGCGCTCGGCGTATTCGAGTACGGCGGCGTCGTCGTGCAGGGAGCAGGGGCCGACCACCACCAGCAGACGCGGGTCGTGGCCATCGAGAATGGCGCGGATCGAGTGGCGCTGTTGCTGCACCTGGCGCGCGCGGGCGGCGCAGAGGGGCAGCGCTTCGCGCAACTGGGTGGCGCTGGGCAAGGGCGAGGTCTGGCGGCGGGTCTTGGTGTCGACCCGATGCAGATCGGCGGATTGGGCGGTGCAGCGGGACTTGACGGCTACGGACATGGTGGTTTCCTCGGCCGGCGCGGACGTTACCGCGCGCGGCGCACTATCGGGCTCGATGGGATGTTCGATTGAGTGGATGAGCAGCGCGGCTGCCGGTAAATCGCCAGCTGTAGCGGTAATCGTTTTGGTAGGTGGCGTAGGCGGTCATGGTGAAATCCTCTGTGAACAATCGATGTGCCAAAAAAACGAAACCCCCGGTCGGGAGGCCGACCGGGGGTTTCGAGAAACTGTCTGGTGGCGACCCTGAGTTGCTAGGGCGCCTGTGGGGTATCAGGCGCGCCTGTGGCTAAACCAATACCCATAAAAATACGCAGCCGCCGCGACCACGGATGCCTGGGCACGCGCGATCGCGATGCAGGCTGCATCGAGGCGGGTAGCGTTCAGGATCAGGGATGTGGACATGCAAGGCTCCGTTGAATGGGCTCGACGTTAATTCATCGCGGGGGTCGATTGCAAGCGCAGCCAACACAGCATATCGGCCTCGTAGGGTGGGGCGGGGCGCTTAGCCGACGCTTCATCCGCTCACCCTCAGGCCCCTCGGTGGACAAGAAAAGCGTTGTCCACCCGACACACTGTCTCAAGTTTCCTGCCGGCCGATCCACTTGCCCACCTGGGGCGCCTCGTAGCCATGGATCGCCGTCAGCAGCGCCTCGATACCCGGCTCGACGATCAGCATCTCGCGGTGCGGTGCCTTGACGAAGGCTTCGTCGACCATGTGATCGAGAAAGGCGGCGAGGCGGTCGTAGTAGCCATTGATATTGAGCAGTGCGCAGGGTTTGCGGTGGTGGCCCAGTTGTGCCCAGGTCCATACCTCGAACAGTTCTTCCAAGGTGCCCACGCCGCCGGGCAGGGCGATGAAACCATCGGACAATTCGGCCATCAGCGCCTTGCGCTGGTGCATGGAGTCGACGATTCGCAGGTCATCGAGGCCGGTATGGGCCACTTCCTTTTCCCACAGCGAACGCGGAATCACGCCGATCACCTCGCCGCCGGCCTCGAGCGCCGCGTTGGCCACGGCGCCCATCAGGCCGACGGACGCGCCGCCATACACCAGGCCGATGCCGGCTTTGGCGAGCGTTTGGCCGAGGCGGGTAGCCGCCTCGATATAGACGGGATTGGTGCCCGCATTGGAACCGCAGAAAATGCACAGGCGCATCTGAGTCTCCCTGGATAAATCGCACGCGACAGCATCGCGAAACCGCCGACATTAGCAGAACAGCGGGGTGGGATTCGACCGCCCGCTGCTACAATGGCGGCTTTGCTCAGCCGGATTGCGCCATGACCGATAACGCCCACTTCCCCCTTGCCGCCGTGGTCGCTGCCGACTCGCTGAAGTTGGCGCTGTGCCTGGTGGCGGTCGATCCGGCAATCGGCGGGGTGCTGATCGAAGGCCCGCGGGGCATGGCCAAATCGACCCTGGCCCGTGGCCTGGCCGAGCTGCTGGAGAGCGGCGTGTTCGTTACCCTGCCGCTGGGTGCCAGCGAGGAGCGCATCGTCGGCACGCTCGATCTGGACGCTGCCCTTGGTGAAAGCCGCGCGCAGTTCTCACCCGGCCTGCTGAGCAAGGCCGATGGTGGGGTGCTGTATGTGGATGAGGTCAATCTGCTGCCCGATCATCTGGTCGATCTGCTGCTCGATGCGGCGGCCAGTGGCGTCAACCATGTCGAGCGTGACGGTATCTCTCATCGCCACAGTGCGCGCTTCATCCTGATCGGCACCATGAACGCCGAAGAGGGCGAGCTGCGCCCGCAACTGCTCGACCGCTTCGGCCTCAACCTGGCGCTGGACGGCCAGCCGCAACCGGGGGCGCGGGCCGACATCGTCCGCCGCCGCCTGGCCTTCGATGCCGATCCCCAGGCGTTCATCGCGCAGTGGGCCGAGCAACAGGCGGCACTGGCGCAGCGCTGCGTGCAGGCGCGTGCCCGGGTGGCGCGCATTGCACTCGACGATCAGGCGTTGGAGGCGATCACCAGCCGCTGTTTCGAGGCGGGTGTCGATGGGTTGCGTGCCGATCTGGTCTGGTTGCGCGCGGCCCGTGCCCATACGGCCTGGCGTGGCGCGACGGGTATCGAGCCTGTGGATATCGATGCGGTCGAGGACTTCGTGCTGCGCCATCGCCGTCGGCATACGCCCCCCCGGCAGCAGGCTCAGCCGCCGGCCAGCCCTCTCGCCCAGGCGCCGAGCGAGCAGCCCGCCGCGGGCGACGGTCAGTGGGGCGAGTTGCCGCCGCAAGCGCAAACCGCCGGCGAGCGCCGTGAACCGCCGCGCTGGGCAAAAAAGCCCTGAGCATCCCCCCGCGCGCCAGAGCGGGGATGGATGCGAAGCCGGCTCCCGGCAAACAGGCACAGGGCCGCCGTGGTGCCAGGCAGCGTGGCACGAGCGGCGCCATCGACTGGCTCGCCACCTTGTTGCAAGGCAAGCCGAAGCGTCGCGCGGATGTGCAGCATCGGCCCCGAAGCAGCGCACCGACACAGCTATGGTTGATCGTCGTCGACGCTTCGGCCTCGACCCGGCGCCACGGTGCGCTGGGCAAGGCCAAGGGGCTGCTCGCCGAACTCTTCGAGCGGGCCTACCGGGAGCGCGTGCGGATCGCCGTGCTGGACGCCCAGGGAGCACGACCGCAATGGCACTGGCAGGGCCAGAAGGCGTCCGGCGCTCTGCAGCAATGGCTGGTGGAGCTCGGGGCCGGTGGTGGCAGCCCGTTGATCCCGGCATTGCAGGAAGCCCATGGCTGGCTGCAGCGGCGTCAGCGTCTCAAGCCGGGTGAGGAGCAACGCCTGCTGGTGGTCACCGACGGGCGCTTGCGGGAATGGCCAGCCCTGCCGCCCAGCCCCTGTCCGGTGACACTGGTGGATATCGAATGCGCGCCGATCCGTCTGGGCCGCGCCGCGCAACTGGCAGATGAGCTGGGCGCCGAGTACCGGCACATCGACTCGCTAGGGTCTGTCTGAAAAGTCTCCGAGCGAAGGTCAGGCGAGGCAAAAATCGGTGAGGAACGGACTGGGCTCGCATTCGAGTTTACGAGCTGTAAATGAGCATTCCGAACCGATTTTTAACGAAGCATCACCGAGCGCAGGTACTTTTCGGACAGAGCCTAGGCCCCGTGGTACGACGCTGACCCCGCCGCTGGCCTGTCGCAACGCGTGCCTTTCGGCAACTGTTCGGCAAACGGGAAATTTTTCTTCTGGGCACTGGGTGGCCAAGGGCCATGATCGCTTAGAATGGCAGGCTCCTTCCTGCCCGAGCCTGCGCCAGCATGCATACCCTCGATCAATTGCGTGCCGGCCAGCTCCATGGCATCACCCGTCTCGACCTGTGCGCCGCGCTGGAGCGGTTTCCCGAGGAAATCTACACGCTGGCCGACAGCCTCGAAGTGCTCAATCTAAGCGGCAACCTGCTGAGCGATTTGCCCCACGACCTGCACCGGCTGCATCGTCTGCAGGTGTTGTTCTGCTCCAACAATCGCTTCGAGCACGTGCCGGAGTCGGTGGGTCGCTGCCTGTCGTTGCGCATGGTGGGCTTCAAGTCCAACCGTATTCGTGAGTTGTCCGAGAAGGCCCTACCTCCGCACCTGCGCTGGCTGATCCTGACCGACAACTGCCTGGAGAGTCTGCCTGAAGCCCTCGGCGACTGCGTCGAACTGCAGAAACTGATGCTCGCCGGCAATCGCCTGAGTGCATTGCCCGCCAGCCTGGCGCGCCTGGAGAAGCTGGAGCTGCTGCGCATCGCCGCCAATCGACTGCCTGGCTTGCCGGATGCGCTGCTGGATCTGCCCCGCCTGGCCTGGCTGGCCTACGCCGGTAATCCTTTCGACAGCAGTGCGGCATTCGAGTCCCTGGCACCCGAGGTGCCGTGGCAGGAGTTGCAGGTGGGTGAGGTGCTGGGTCAGGGCGCGTCCGGCATCATTCACCATGCCCGCTGGCAGCGGCCGGATGGCGCGTGCGAGGCCGTGGCGCTCAAACTGTTCAAGGGCCAGATGACCAGCGACGGTACCCCGGACAGCGAAATGCGCGCCTGCCTCGCCGCCGGGCGTCACCCGAATCTGATCGACGTACTCGGGCGCCTCGCTGCGGCACCCGAAGGCGAGCAGGGGCTGCTACTGGGTCTCGTCGATCCGCGGTTCAGCACCCTGGCCGGGCCGCCGAGCCTGGAAAGCTGCAGCCGTGACACCTATCCGTCAGCCTGGCGGGCGCCCTTCGCTCAGGCGTTGCGAGTGGTCTGCGGCATCGCCTCGGCGTTGCGTCACCTGCATGCGCAGGGCATTTCCCACGGCGACCTCTACGGCCACAACATCCTGCTCGATGACGCTGGCGAGGTGCTGCTCGGTGACTTCGGTGCCGCGTCGTTCCAGCCCCCGGCGGCCCCCTGGCAACACGCGGCCGTGCAGCGCATCGAGGTGCGCGCCTTTGGCATCCTGCTCGAAGAGTTGCTCACCCGCAGCGAAGTGCCCGCGCTCTACGCGGCGCTGCTGGAAGAGCTGGTGATGCGTTGCCAGCAGCCGCAGGTCAGTGCCCGCCCCGACTTCATCGAAATCGATACGACGCTGGCGCGTCTGTTGGCCATGCAATCGGGCAACCGCGATGAGTCGAGCGCATGCGTCGAGACCGGTTTGCTGCCGATCTGATTTTACCCGGTCATTCGGTGTAACGCAGCACCAGCAGCTCGCGGTTCTCGATACTGTCCGCGAACAGTGCCCGAACCGGCGCCCCGTTGTCCTCGCGGGCATACAGGCGGCTCAGCAGATCGAGCAGGCTGGCGGTCTGCGCCTGATCCAGGGCCCGTGAGCGACGAAAGGCGATGAGGCTGGCGCCGATGCCGAACAGGGCATAGCCGTAGTGGTTTTCCAGATGCTCGGCCAGGCGGAAATTCTCTTGAGGCGACAGGTCGCTGGAAAAGTAGCCATTGGCGAAGCCGTAGATGGCCTCGCAGGCGCGCTGTACGGGAATCCGCAGCAGATAGCATTCATCATCGAGCACCGAGACAAGGTCGGTATTGGCAGCCACCAGGTCGGCGAGGCTGTCTTCATCCACACGCAGATCCTTGGCGAACAGGTCGTCGAAGGAGGTCTCCTGCAGTTTGCGTTCGGCACCCAGGCGACGAATGTGCAGGCGTTGTTGCAGCGACAGGTCGTCCCGTGGATAGCCATCTTCCAGCCAGGTCGCGTCGATCCCCGCCTCCTGCAGCCAGTCGCCGCTGTCCAGATCATGGCGGTTGCTCGCATGCATCGCGGTGTAGAGCGCCTGGCCCAGATCATCCAGGGTGAACAGATGGCGATGCCCGTCGGGCACATCGTCATAGACGCTCAGTAGCTCTTCCAGCGAGGCCGGCTGGTGCAGCCGGAAGCATTGGCCCAGCAGGTGGCCGTCGGGCTCATGTACGGGATCGAGTCGCATGGGGGCACCCATTGGAACGAGGAGGGGCTCCATCATAGCGTCCCCTTGCCGCCCGGCGCCCGCTCAGTGCCTGGCTTGCGAGGGGGGAAACCCGTACTGGCGCTTGAAGGCGGCGCTGAAACTGCTGAGGTGTTCGTAGCCGGCCAGGTTGGCGGCCTCTTCGATCGACAGTGACTGCTGGCGGATGGCGCGGTAGGCCTGCTCCAGGCGGCGCCTGCGCAGATAGGCGGCGATGGTGATGCCATTGCGGGCGCGAAAGCCGTTCTGCAGATCGACCGGGTTGGTACCCAACTGCCGGGCCATCTGGCTGATGCTCAAGCGATCGGCTTCACCGCTGTCGAGCCATTCCTTGAGGCGCAGCAGGCGGCGATCGAGGCGTGCGACCGTGCGTTTCAGCGGCACGGGTGCTTCGATGGTCTGCAGCACTTCGGTGGCGAAATCCAGCGCGAAACTTTCCCGGCGCATGCTTTGCACGAGCGGGTGCCGATCATTCTGGGTCATCAGCCGATGGGCCCGTTGCAGGATGTCGGCAGAGGGCTGCCAGGGCTGCTGTTGCCAGTGCGTACGGCTGAATGTGCGCAGGTTGCTGTCGTGCTCGAACTGGTTGAGCCAGTCTGGACTGAAGCACAGGCAGAGCTTGGTTTCCTGGCGACCCTTGCGCCAGTGACGGTGAAACTGGTCGCTGTCGGTCAGGTTCACCAGCATGGCGTTATAACGACCCGGGCGGGCATCGAAATACTGGCGTTGGCCGGCCATGCTGACATCCGCCTGGCCCTGAAGCAGAAAGGCGGCGGTGATGCCGCTAGGCAGCAGGTTTTGGCTGTCGCCATCGATCAGGTCTTCGCTGTGGCTGATGTACAGCACCAGGCCATTGCCCAGCGCCTGAACGGCCTGCTCGCCGCTGAGCACGGGGAAGTCGTTGGGTATTTCGCGTTGGAAGCGTACGTCACCGCCCTGGGCATGGGCGACGGCATCGAGCTGACCCCTGGTGAATACAGGCATGGGCTGCATCCGGATAAATGTCGTAAGGGCTAAATCTTCCTTTTTTTAGCCTAAGCGAGCAACACTATTCGGAATTATTCTCATGTGCGTCTACTCGCCACAGGCCATCTCCTGGGGTGACTCTCTTCGTCGTGAAAGGGCAATACCGTGGGGTTGAACATCACGGAAACGGTGGTGGTCGAGGCCGTTTTCCACAGGGCCGTCAGTGCCGCGGAAATACGCGATTGGCTGGCGTGCATCGAGCAGTTGATCGAGCGTCAGCAACCCTTCTTCTTCGTTTCCAGCACGCTGGCCGACACCGAGCTTGCGGATGATTATCGGGCCATTCAAGCCGCCTGGTACAAGCGCCACAAGCCCGCCTTCCGGAGCACCTGCCGGGGGCTGGTGCGTATCGCAGGCGACGCCGAGGAACGCGCGCGGCTCGATACCCCGGCGCTACACGCCGCCTGGGGCGTGCCTTATTTCGTGACCCTGGAACGTGAGCAGGGTTTTCAGTGGATCGCCGAGCGCATGGTGAGCGATGCAACAGTCCAATGATCTCACGCCGGTAACGCGGCTGAGCCTGACGGTCATCGTCGTGCTCTACCTGGCTCACGCGTTACCGCTGTACTTCTTCAATGTGGCGCTGCCAGCCATCCTGCGCAGCCAGGGCGTCGATCTGCGCTGGATCGGCATGCTCGCCCTGCTGTACATCCCCTGGGCGTTCAAGTTTCTCTGGGCGCCGCTGGTCGACCGCTACTACCTGCATGTACTCGGCCGGCGTCGCACCTGGCTGTGGCTGACCCAGGCAGCCCTGGTGGCCGGCCTGCTGGCCCTGGCGGTGAGCGGGCTCGAGCATGGCCTGTTGCTGTTCGTGCTGATCGGCCTGTGGATATCTACCTTCGCCGCGACTCAGGACATCGCCATCGACGGCTATACGGTCGAGTCGCTGGCAACCGAGGAGCACCGCCTGGGCAGCATGGCGCAGAGCATGGGCGTGGCACTGGGCAGCATGCTCGGCGGTGCCGGCGTGCTCTGGCTGTATCAGGCCGCTGGCTGGCAGACCGCGTTGCTGACACTGGCAGCGATGGCCGCACTGCCCATGCTGGTGGTGGCACGCGTCGAAGAACGTCATTCGCCGGCCGCCGAGCGACCCAGCTTCATCCACACGTTGCGCCGCCCGGAAATGCGCTGGGCGCTGTTGCTGATCCTGCTCTACCGGGCGGTCGAGGCGCCGGCCATGGCCATGCTCACGCCGCTGCTGGTGGACCAGCAGTGGTCGCTGGCGCAGATCGGTGTGCTGATGTCGGTGGCCGGTGCCAGCATCGGCCTGTTGGCGGCGGTGCTGACCGCCAGGGCGCTGAAGACCCGGGCGCCCGAGGTGTTGCTGATTCGCGCCGGCTGGTGGCGCAGCGGCATCTACCTGCTGCTCGCCGCGTTGCTGGCCAGCGGCCTGGCTGCCACTTCGACGCCCTGGCTCGGCCTGGTGGTGCTGGCCACCCTGGCGTTGCGCTACATGGCGATGACCAGCCTCTATGCACTGTTCATGCGCCTGTGTTCACGCCAGCAGGCCGGTACCGACTTCACCGTGCTGGTGTGCTTCGAATTGCTGGTGTTCTTCATCGGCGGCTCGCTGTCCGGGTTCCTGGCCAAGGGGCTGGGCTACGAGACCTATTACCTGCTGCTGGGGGGGCTGTCGGTGCTCAGCGTGCTGGTCTGCAAACCGCTCATCAAGAAACTCTCTTCCGGCTTCGCGTCGTAACTTATCCACAGGGGAACATCATGCGGCATCTTTCGGCATCCATGCAGGTCACGCTTCTGAGTCTGGCGGTCAGTGCCCAGGTGTTCGCGCAGAGTGGCGAGCGCACGGGATCAGGCGGCAGCCAGGTCCGGGAACTGGGGCCGATGGTGGTGACGGCCACGCGTTCGGCCAAGCGCATTGCCGAGATCGCCGGCACGGTTTATGGCATCGAGCGTGAGCAAATCGCCGAGCAGGCGTCGGCTGGCCGTTCCACTGCCGATATCCTCGGCCAGTTGGTGCCGTCGTTGGCACCGAGCAGCGGCACCACCAGCAACTACGGCATGACCATGCGTGGGCGTACCGTACAGGTGATGATCGACGGTGTACCGCTGACCGGCTCCCGTGACGGTTCGCGCCAGCTCAATAGCATCAGCCCGGCAATGATCGAGCGTATCGAAGTGATCTCCGGTGCCACCAGCATCTACGGCGCCGGTGCCACCGGCGGCCTGATCAACATCATCACCCGCAATGCCGACGACGAAACCAGCGACTTCAGCAGCCGTATCGGCCTGCGCACGCCGGGGCGCGCGGCCCGCGACGCCATGGCCTACGAGGCTTCGCAGACCGCCGCCTTCCATCAGGGCGCGGTCAGCGGTTTCGCCGGTTTGAGCTACACCAAGCAGGGCGAGATCCGCGACGCCGATGGTGATCGCGTCGGCCCGGAAATCGCCCAGACCGACCGCCAGGACACCACCAGCTTCGACTTCAATGGCCGCCTGACCTGGCACCTCGATGACGACCAGCAACTGAGCGGCGGCGTGCGCTATTACGACGACGAACAGGATAGCGATTACGGCCCGGACTACGGCCCCAACCTGTCAGCCCTGCTGGTGCCCAACTACCAGCCCAGCCATGACGCGGTGGACGGCCTGCAGCTCGACGACCAGCCACGCACCCGCCATTACGGCGCCAACCTGCAATACCTCAACCGCGACCTGTTTGGCGGCCAGCAACTGACGGCCGAGATCTACTACCGCAAGGAGAAGTCGCGCTGGTTCCCGTTCGCCAGTCGCGCAGCGAATGCCGCGTTGCCCGGTGGCGTGGTCAACGTGGTGCTGCAATCGAGCACCGATATCGACGTGTGGGGCCTGCGCACCGCGTTGCAGAAGGGCTTCACCCTGGGCGGACGCGACCTGCAATTGACCTACGGCCTCGATCACGAGCGTGAGCAGGATCGTCAGGACGGCCAGTTCTACGATTTCAACCGCTTCTTCGCCAGCAATGGCCTGAATTACCGGGAAACCTATCGCGCGTCCATGGGCCCGGATGTCGAGGTGAGCAAGACCGGCCTGTTCCTGCAGGGCGACTACCAGCTAACCGAGCGCCTGAGCCTGCAGGCCGGGGTGCGCCGCGAAACCATCCGCAATGAGGTGGACGATTCCATCCCGTACGGCGAGGCGGTCACCGCTGCCAGCGTGGCTGGCTACCAGGCTCGTACCCTCGAGGGTGGCAACGTGCGCCACAGCGAAACGCTGTTCAACCTCGGCGCCGTGTACGCGCTGACCGATGCCCAGCAGTTGTTCGCCAACTTCTCCCAGGGCTTCAGCCTGCCCGACACCCAGCGCATGCTGCGTGACGTGCCCGCCAACTTCGTGATCGATAGCAGCAGCATCGACTCGATCAAGGTGAACAACTACGAGTTGGGCTGGCGCATCGGCGAAGCCGGCGGCGTGAATGCCGGTCTGACCGCGTTCTACAACACCTCCGACAAGGTGGTGCAGTTCAACCGTGACTTCAGCGTTTCGGTGGCCGACACCGACGAACGCGTGTGGGGCGCCGAGGGCAACCTGCAGGTGCCCGTCACCGAGCGCTGGACCCTGGGTGGTACCCTGGCCTACACCCGTGGCCAGTACAAGGACGCTGCCGGCGACTGGCGCGAACTGAACGCCTTCCGCGTCTCGCCGCTCAAGGCCACCCTCTACAGTGACTGGCGTTTCGCTGACGGCTATGGCGCACGTCTGCAGACGCTTACCGTGGGGGGCAGCGACCGTGCCTACGACGATGCCCAGGCCGCCGCGATCAGCCCGACCATCCGCGCCACGCCGGCGACGAAGATCCACGGCTACACCGTGGTCGACCTGATCGCCCACGCGCCCTGGCTTGGCGGCGAGGTCGGCTTCGGCGTCTACAACCTGGCCGATCGCGACTACAAGACCGTCTACGGCCAGCAGGCGGCAGCCACCTATGGCGCTATCTCCAGCCTGCCGGCACAGGGCCGCACCTTCGGCCTCAGCTACTCGGTGGCGTACTGATCGTTCAGGGCTGGTAGTCCAGCGAACGCTTCGACGACTCCGGCAGCGACAGGCCGCCTGCCAGAGCCAGCAGGGCGATGGCGATCAGGTAGAAGGCCGGCGACATGCGGTTGCCGGTCACCTCGATCAGCCAGGTGGCGACCAGTGGTGCGGTGCCGCCGAACACCGTGTAGGCCAGGTTGTAGGTGAAGGCCGACGCGGTGTAGCGCACCCGGGTGGGAAATTGTTCGGAGAGCAGCACGGCGGTCACCACGCCGCAGATCACCGCGCCGACCGCCAGCAGCATGGCGCCGATGGCCGAGGCCAGCAGGCTGCCCGACGCAGCCAGGGTGAAGGCCGGGTAGACCGCGACGATCAATGCCACTCCGGCGCTGAGGATGGTACGCAGGCGGCCCACGTGATCCGAATAACGGCCCACCAAGGGGCACAGCAAGGCGGCGAACAGCAGCGCCATCAGGCTGGCGAGCAGGGCTGTCGGCCGCGTCGCACCGCCGACCACCTGCATGTAGGTGGTCAGGTAGGTGGTGAACATGTAGAACGACAGCGCCGTGGCGGAGATGAAGGCCGACAGGCACAACACCGTGGCGCCGTGCTCGCGCAAGGTTTCGCGCAGTGGCGAGTGTTCCGGGTGCGCTTGCGCGGCCAGGGCCTGGAAGGCGGGCGATTCATCCAGGCGCAGGCGCATGTACAAACCCACCAGGCCCAGCGGTGCGGCGATCAGGAAGGGCACGCGCCAGCCCCAGGCCTGCATCTGCGTCTCGTCCAGCCGGAGGCCCAGGCCGAATACCAGACCTGCCGCGCAGGCGAAGGCCGCGAAGGTCGAAACCGGCACGAAGCTGCCATAGCGGGCCTTCTGGTCGGTCGGCGCGTGCTCCATGACGAAGGCGCAGGCGCCGGCGTATTCGCCGCCGGCAGAGAAGCCCTGCAGGCAGCGCGCCAGGGCCAGCAGCAGCGGTGCGACCAGGCCGATGCTGGCGTAGGTCGGCAGCAGGCCGATCAGGGTGGTGGCGGCGGCCATCAGCAGCACGGTGATCGACAGCACGCGCTTGCGGCCGATGCGGTCGCCGAGGATACCGAACACGATGCCGCCCAGCGGCCGCAGCGCGAACGACACGGCGAATACCGCGAAGGTCTGCAGCAGCGCCAGGGCCGGATCACCCGGTGGAAAGAACAGCGCGGCGATGGTCACGGCCAGGAAGCCGTACACGGCGAAGTCGAACCACTCGACGAAGTTGCCGATGGCCGACGCGGCGATCACCTTGCGCAAGGTGCCCGGATCGACAGGCATGGCCGGTTGTGGATAAGTGGTCGCGCGCATGGCTGCCCCCGCGTGGTCGTTGCAACGTGCGGACTCGCCTGGCCCGGGCCTTCGCGTCCATCTGTGGACAACTTACGTGGCTCTTACGCGCTGACGGGTACCGGGTACGACCCGGGGATAGTCGTGAGCGACACGGCCGGTGTGGTGGAACGCGAGGCACCCGTCGCGGTGGCGCTGTCGCCCGCCCCTGCCTGATGGCCATCGCCCACGCGACGGCCAGTCATTTCGGGCTAACATGCCGACACCACAAGAATTCGAGTCATGCATGACCGCCCTGTTTCTGCGCTATCGGATCCTTGCCATCGTGCTGCTGGTCGTCTTCGGCCTGGCGGCCAGCCTGTGGCTGGCCAGCCGCTATGCCGAGCAGCGCGCCTGGGAGGAACGCAGTAGCGAGGCCCACGGCCAGTTGCAGCTTTACGCGCAATCGATCCAGACCCTGGTCGACCGCTTCCGCTCCGTGCCGCAACTGCTGTCCATGGACGGCGACATCCAGGCGCTGCTGGAGGCGCCGGCCGATCCGCAGTTGCGCGACAAGCTCAACCGCCGCTTCGAATTGCTCAACGCCGCCGCTGGCGCCAGCGTGCTCTACCTGATCGACCGCCAGGGCCTCACCCTGGCGGCCAGCAACTGGAACGAGTGGAGCAGCTTCGTCGGCAGCAACTATGGTTTCCGCCCCTATTTCCAGGATGCCCTGCAGCGCACAGCAGGCCGCTATTTCGCGGTCGGGGTGACCACTGGCGTGCCCGGCTACTTCCTCTCCCATGCGGTCTACGACGATAACGGCGCGGTGATCGGCGTGCTGGTGGTCAAGCTGGAGCTGGAGGAACTGCAGCGTGAGTGGGTGGGCCAGCCCGGCGTGCTGCTGGTGGCCGACAGCTACGGCGTGGTGATCCTCAGCAGCCGGCCGGCCTGGCGTTTCCGCGCCCTGGATGAGCTGGACGAGCTCGATCACGCCGAGCTGCTGGAGGTGCGCAAGTACGCCGAGCGTCCCCTGGAGGTGCTGTCCACGGAGCCCGGCCCGTACTTCGAAGGCAATGCCGACTGGATGAACATCGACGGCCCCGATGGCCGGCAGACTTACCTGTGGCAGCGCCAGGAACTGGCCAGCGAAGCCTGGACGCTGCACCTGCTGATCGAGGAAAGCAGCCTGGGCGATACCGCCCGCAGCTATCGCCTGGCTGCGGCCGGCGTATGGCTGACCCTGGTGTTCCTGGTGCTGTTCCTGGTTCAGCGGCACAAGAACCAGCGCCTGCAGGCGAGCATCCGCGAGAACCTCGAACGTGAGGTGACCCTGCGTACCGCCGAGTTGCGCGAAGCCCAGGAAGGCCTGGTACATGCCGCCAAGATGGCGGCGCTGGGGCAGATGTCGGCGGCCATGGCCCATGAGATCAACCAGCCGCTGACGGCCATCCAGATGCACCTGGGCAGCCTCGGCCTGTTGCTCGACGGCGGCCGCGAGGGCGAGGTGCGCGAAGGCCTGATCCGTATCGACGGGCTGCTGCAACGCATGGCCAGCCTGACCGGCCACCTGAAGACCTTCGCCCGCAAGAGCCCGGCCGGGCTCGACGAGCGCCTGCTGCTCAGCGATGTGCTGGAACAGGCGCTGTTGCTGCTGGCGCCGCGCCTGCGCAGCGAGCAGGTGGAGCTGCACCGCGAGATCCGCAGCGAGGCGCGGGTGTGTGGCGATGCCATCCGCCTCGAACAGGTGATTCTCAACCTGCTCAACAATGCCCTGGATGCCATGCTCGACAGCCCCACCCCTGTGCTCGGCGTGGTCATCGAGCAGCAGGGCGACAGCTGCCTGCTGCAGGTCAGCGACAGCGGCGGCGGGATTACCGAGGAGCATCTGGGCAGCGTGTTCGAGCCGTTCTTCACCACCAAGCCGGTGGGCGAGGGGCTGGGGCTTGGCCTGGCGATTTCCTATGGCATCGTGCGCGATCTGGGCGGCAGTCTGGAGGTGCGCAATGGTCGCGAGGGCGCAGTGTTCAGCCTGCGCCTGCCCTGCGCAGGCTGAACACCTCGGCTCGTCAACTTCGTGTAACGATGCCGCGCCGGCCGTGCCGATGACCCGGCGTTACACTGCGCGATCCAAGAATAAGGAGGTGATATGGGCGTTCAGGTAATCGTCGTCGACGACGAGGCAGCGATCCGCGAAGCGGCGCAGCAATGGCTGGAGCTGTCCGGATTCAGCGTGCGTACCTGCGCCGATGCCGCCCAGGCGCTGGCCCTGATCGACATCGACTTTCCCGGCGTGCTGATCAGCGACGTACGCATGCCCGGCACCGATGGCCTGCAGTTGCTGGACAAGGTGGTCGCCTGCGACCGCGATCTGCCGGTCATCATGATCACCGGGCACGGCGACGTGCCCATGGCCGTACAGGCGCTCAAGCAGGGCGCCTATGATTTCATCGAAAAGCCCTTCACCCCCGATCGCCTGCTCGACACCGTGCGCCGCGCCCTGGAAAAACGCCGCCTGATCTGCGAGAACCGTGCCCTTCGGCAGCAGTTCGCCGTCAAGGACGGCATCGCCGCGCAATTGCTCGGCGTGTCGCGGCCCATGGAGCGCTTGCGCCGGCAGATCCTCGACCTGGCCGGCACCTCGGTGAACGTGTTGATCCGCGGTGAGACCGGCTCCGGCAAGGAGCGGGTGGCGCGCTGCCTGCACGATTTCAGCGGGCGCGCCGACAAGCCGTTCGTGGCCCTCAACTGTGCCGCGATTCCCGAGCACCTGTTCGAGAGCGAGCTGTTCGGCCATGAGAGCGGCGCCTTCACTGGCGCCCAGAGCAAGCGCATCGGTCGTATCGAGCATGCCGATGGCGGCACCCTGTTCCTCGACGAGGTGGAAAGCCTGCCGCTGGCGCAACAGGTCAAGCTGCTGCGCGTGCTGCAGGAAAAGACGCTGGAGCGGCTGGGTTCCAACCGCAGCATCCGCGTCGACCTGCGGGTGATCAGCGCGGTGAAGCCCGAGCTGCTCGATGAAGTCCGTGCCGGTCGCTTTCGCGAGGATCTGCTCTACCGGCTGAATGTCGCGACGTTGCAGATACCGCCCCTGCGCGAGCGGCGCGAGGACATCGCGCTGTTGTTCGAACACTTCGCCGGGGAGGCTGCGCTACGCCATGGTCGTAGCCTGGAACCGCTGACACCTGCCGAACTGGCGAGCCTGCTCGGGCATGAATGGCCGGGCAACGTACGCGAGCTGATCAACGCCGCCGAGCGCCACGTCCTGGGCCTGAGCGGCGCGGCGCAGGAGGACGTCAGCCAGTCGCTGGCCGGGCAGATGGAGGCCTTCGAGGCGCAGTGCCTGCACAACGCCCTGCTGCGATGTCGCGGCAGCATCCTGCAGACCATGGAGCTGCTGCAGGTGCCACGCCGTACCCTCAACGAAAAGATGCAGCGCCATGGCCTGCAACGCAGCACCTATCGTGCCGCCGGCAGCAGCGACGAAGACTGAATATCGGCGCAGTAGCCCCTCGACAGGCGGACGTACAGCGGTTGTCAGCACAGCTCCGGGTGTTTGTTGCAGGTGCCGTAGCCCTCGGTCTTCATCTGATCCAGCGCTTGCTGAAGGCGTGCGACCACTTCGTCCGGGGTGTCCAGATTGAGCGCCAGGTACAGGTCTGAGCGGTCGAAGGTCAGCACGTTGCGCAGGCCGCTGACGTCCGCCTGGCGAGCCTGGTGACGCCACACCGGGTCGGTGGTGCCCCACAGGTCGATGCGGCCCTGGGTCAGCTTGCCGATGTTCTCCGGGTCGCGCAGCGTGTTGATCGGCTGCAGCCCGGCCTTTTCCAGGGTCTGGCTGGCGGCGCTGTCCTTGTAGCTGCCGATCCGGTACTGGCTGGCCTGTTGCAGGTCTTTCAGGTTGGGGATGTCGGAGCCCGGTGCGGCGAGCAGCACCCGTTCGACCTTGGCGATCGGGCCAACCCACTTGAACAGCGGGCGGCGTGCCTCGTTCATGGAGGTGGAAAACAGCCCGTGGTTGGGGTTGGCGAGGGTGGCGTCGTAGATACGGCTCCAGGGAAAGCGCAGGGTCAGGGTGTAATCGATGCCGGCACGCTTGAACATCTCACGCACGATGGTGGTGCTCACGCCCTGGATATTGGCGTCACGGGCAAAATTCTTTTCGTTGTCGGCCATGTTGAATGGCGGAAAGTTTTCCGTTTGCAACACCACCTGGTAGCCGGCCGGCAACTCGGCGCGAGCGGGAAGCGCGAAGGCGCTCAGGAGCGTGACGAAACAGGTGAACCATGCGGCTTTGCTGGTCATGTGGCGACTTCTCGTTATAGGGCCCGTTGCCGTTGTAGCGCGCCACGCGACAAACGGCAACGCACGCACATGAGAAAGGCGAACCCGGTAACGAAGAAACCCCGTGGCGCGGCGGCGACACGGGGTTTCTCGAGACAAGCTGCCGTCCCTGGCGGGAGCCCTGCCCGGCTCAGCGTTGCTGGTCGACCGCCGGCTTGCTCGGCGGGATCAGCGGCTTCAACTGATGCGGGGCGATCATGTTTTCCGGACGCAGGATCTCGGCCAGGGTGGTGTCGTCGAGCAATTGCTCCTCGCGCACCAGTTCCAGTACGCCGCGGCCGCTGACCAGCGCCTCCTTGGCGATACGCGTCGAATTTTCATAACCGATATACGGGTTGAGCGCGGTGATCAGGCCGATGGAGTTCTCCACCTGGGCGCGACAGTGGGCTTCGTTGGCCGTGATGCCATTGATGCAGTGCTCGCGCAGCATGTCCATGGCGCGTTGCAGCAGGCGGATCGAGTCGAAGATCTTGTAGGCGATCAGCGGCTCCATCACGTTGAGTTGCAACTGGCCGCCTTCGGCCGCCATGGTCAGTGCCAGGTCGTTGCCGATGATTTCGAAGGCCACCTGGTTGACCGCTTCCGGAATCACCGGGTTGACCTTGCCGGGCATGATCGAGCTGCCCGGCTGGCGCGCCGGCAGGTTGATCTCGTTGATGCCGGTGCGCGGGCCGCTGGACAGCAGGCGCAGGTCGTTGCAGATCTTCGACAGCTTGACCGCGGTGCGCTTGAGCATGCCGGAGAACAGCACGAAGGCACCCATGTCCGAGGTGGCCTCGATCAGGTCGGCGGCCGGCACCAGCGGCTGGCCACTGATCAGCGCCAGGCGTTGCACGGCCAGGTGCTGATAGCCGGGGTCGGCGTTGATACCGGTACCGATGGCAGTGCCGCCCAGGTTCACTTCGGTGAGCAGCTCCGGTGCCAGGCTGCGCAGGCGCGCCAGGTCTTCACCCAGGGTGGTGGCGAACGCGCGGAATTCCTGGCCGAGGGTCATCGGTACGGCATCCTGCAGCTGGGTCCGGCCCATCTTCAGTACCTGAGCGAACTCCTCGCCCTTGGCGGCGAACGACTGGATCAGGCTGTCCAGGCTGGCCAGCAGGGTGTCATGCCCCAGCAGCAGGCCCAGGCGGATGGCGGTGGGGTAGGCGTCGTTGGTCGACTGCGCCATGTTCACGTCGTTGTTCGGGTGCAGGTGCTTGTACTCACCCTTGGCATGGCCCATGGCTTCCAGGGCGATGTTGGCGATCACCTCGTTGGCGTTCATGTTGGTCGAGGTACCCGCACCGCCCTGGATCATGTCGACCACGAACTGGTCGTGGAAGTCGCCACGGATGATGCGTGCGCAAGCCTCGCTGATCGCGGCATGCTTGTCGGCAGGCAGGTAGCCCAGTTCGCGGTTGGCGTCGGCTGCTGCCTGCTTGACCATGGCCAGGGCCACGACCAGTTTCGGGTAATGCGCCAACGGCACGCCGGACAGGCGGAAGTTGTTCAGCGCACGCAGGGTCTGGATACCGTAGTAAGCCTCGGAGGGGACTTCGAGGGTACCGAGCAGGTCTTTTTCGACGCGGAACAATGCAGCAGCGGACATGATGTATCGATTCTCATAAAGGCGCGGAAGATACCGCAATGGCCCTTAGAGTAAGGATTTTGACCGTCTGATGGCCAATGCTGTTACTTGCTGGGGTATGCATAATCGGCATAATGTAAGTGTGACGGACTGGGCGCACCAAACGTGTGCACAGCATTGCTGCAGGGGAGGATGCTCGTGAACCTGGAAACCAAATGGCTGGAAGACTTCGTGACGCTGGCCGCTACGCGCAGTTTTTCCCAGGCGGCGCAGAAGCGTTTTGTTACCCAGCCAGCGTTCAGCAGGCGTATCCAAAGTCTCGAGGCAGCGTTGGGCCTGACCCTGGTCAACCGTTCGCGCACACCAGTGGAAATGACCGAGTCCGGCCAGCTGTTTCTGCTCACCGCGCGCAGTTTGGTCGAGCAACTGGGTGAAGTGGTGCGTCACCTGCATCACCTCGAGGGCCAGCAGGGCGAGGCCTTGCAGATCGCCGCTGCGCATTCCCTGGTGTTCAGCTTCTTCCCGGAATGGATCGCCCGCTTGCGCCGCGACGGCCTGCCGCTGACCACCCGGCTGGTCGCCACCAATGTCGGCGAAGCCGTGCACTCCCTGCGTGAAGGTACCTGTGACCTGATCCTCGCCTACCACGACCAGGACGCTGCCGTGCAACTGGCCCCCGATCTGTTTCCGTCGCTGCATCTGGGTAACAGCGAGATGCTGCCGGTCTGCGCCGTCGATGAGCAGGGCACGCCGCTTTTCGATCTGGAGGCCGGGCAGGGTGTTCCGCTGCTGGCCTACAGCGCCGGCACTTATCTGGGACGCTCGGTGAACCTGCTGCTGCGCCAGCGAGCGCTACGCTCCACCACCGTGCATGAAACGGCCATGGCCGACAGCCTCAAGGCCATGGCGCTACAAGGCCTGGGCGTGGCCTGGGTGCCGCGACTGTCCATGAACGCCGAGCTGGCGCGCGGCGAGCTGGTGGTCTGCGGCAAGGAACACTGGTTCATTCCCCTGGAAATTCGCCTCTACCGCTGGAGCATGTCGCGCAAGGCCGCCGTGCGCCTGCTCTGGCGCAAGCTCGAGGGTGGCGTGGGGCAGTGAACGGCCGGGTCGATATGGCTCGGCAGCCTCCGCCCTGGCGCAAGCGAGTCTTCTCGAGGTCGCCTCCACTGTTCGGATGGCGAGGTGATCCGGTTAAAGTAGGGCGCATCGACACCCTTCGGACTGGCCCGCTCGGAGCCCCTTGATGACCACCCAGAATGACCAGCCGGCACCCTCTGGAGCCGCGGCCGAGGCCGACCCTCTGTTCAACCAGTCCCTGGAAAAGGGGCTCCTGGTATTGCGCAGCTTCGACCGTGCGCACCCGGCCATGACCCTGAGCAAGATTGCCGAGCTGACCGGCATGAGCAAGGCCTCGGTTCAGCGTGCCGTGCATACCCTCGAGACGCTTGGCTATATCGGCCGCGACCCGCGCAGCCGGCGTTTCCGCCTGCTGCCCAAGGTCGTGGAACTGGGGTTCAACTACCTGGCCACGCACCCGCTGGTGCGCCTGGCGCATCCCTATCTGGCCCAGCTGGCGCGCGCCTCGGGCGAGACCGCCAGCCTTACCGAGCCCGTCGAGCAGTCGATGGTCTACATCTCGCAGATCATGACCTCCCAGGCGATTCCGGTACTGACGCCGGTCGGTATGCACATTCCCATGTACTGCAGCAGTTCCGGCCGTGCCTACCTGAGCCGGCTGGATACGGCGGAGGTGGTCGCTCGCTTGCAGGCCGTGGAGCGCGTGGCGCGGACACCGTCGACCCTGGTCGAAGTGGATGCCATCCTGCGGCAGATACAGACCTGCAGGCGCCTGGGCTATGCGATCAACTGCGAAGAGCTGTTCTTCGGCGACATGGGCGTCGGCGCCGCGATCGTCGATCGTGAGGGCCAGCCATTGGCTGCGGTGCATCTGTCCCCGCCCACCAGCCGCTGGACCCTGGAAGAAGCGACCGTACGCCTTGCGCCAATGGTCCTGGAATGCGCCCGCGGCATTTCCGAATCCCTCGCCCACTGAAGGAGCGCGTGGCGATGGGGCTGCTTTCTATTGAGGCGGCCAGCACACCCGCTCGCTACACGCCGGGGCCATACCAGGATGGCCAGGGATTTCCTCGAGCATCCCCGGGTGGGTACGGCCGCCAAGGCATGCCCGGGTAGCTGGACTCGGCGCAAGGTAGAGGGATAGTTCAGTAAGTATCGATAATCGATATATTTAAATCGATTGGCATGCACGTTGCTTTTTCCGTGGCACGAATCCCATTCCGATGAGGAAAGCCCGATGAGCACGACGACGCGACGCCCGGCATGGGGTGCATGCCTGTCACTGACCCTGGCGCTGTGTGTCAGCGGCCCACTGCTGGCGCAGGAAAAGGTCTTGCGCATCGGCATGACCGCCGGCGACATCCCGCGCACCCTGGGCCAACCCGACCAGGGCTTCGAGGGCAACCGTTTCACCGGCATCACCCTGTACGACGGCCTGACCCAGTGGGACCTGAGCGCGGCGGACAAGCCCAGCGCACTGATCCCCGGCCTCGCCGAGACCTGGAGCGTCGATCCCACGGACACCACCCGCTGGATCTTCAAGCTGCGCGAGGGGGTGAGGTTCCACGATGGTTCGGCCTTCGATGCCAAGGCGGTGGTCTGGAACGTCGACAAGGTGCTCGACAAGTCGGCGCCGCAGTACGACCCCTCCCAGGTCGGCACCACCACTTCACGCATGCCCACCCTGCGTTCCGCCCGTGTCATCGACGACTACCGGGTAGAGCTGAAGACCTCGGAGCCGGATGCCTTCCTGCCCTATAACCTGACCAACCTGTTCATGGCGTCCCCGGCGCACTGGCAGGCCAAGTTCGATGCGCTGCCAGCCAGTGTGAGCGATCCGCTGCAGCGCGCCAGCCAGGCCTGGACGGCGTTCGCGGCGGATGCCTCGGGAACCGGTCCGTTCAAGATGAGCCGCTTCGTGGCGCGCGAGCGCCTGGAAATCACCGCCAACCCCGCCTATTGGGACACCAGGCGACGGCCGCAGATCGATCGGGTCGTACTGTTGCCGCTGCCCGAGGCCAGTGCCCGCACCGCGGCGCTGATGTCCGGGCAGGTGGACTGGATCGAGGCGCCGGCGCCCGATTCGATCGCGGCTATCGAGGCGCGCGGTTTCAGGGTGTACGCCAACCTGCAGCCTCACCTCTGGCCCTGGCAGTTCTCCCTGCTGCCACAGTCGGCTTTCCATGACCTGCGCGTACGCCAGGCGGCGAACCTGTGCGTCAATCGCGAAGACCTGAAGACCCTGCTCAACGGCCAGATGGCGCCGGCCACCGGTATCGTCGAGGCGGATGACCCGTGGCACGGCAAACCGAGCTTCCAGGTGCGCTACGACGTCGATGCCGCCCGGCAACTGATGACCGACGCCGGCTACTCCGCCGCGAAGCCGGCGAAAGTGAAGGTGCAGACGTCCGCTTCCGGCTCCGGGCAGATGCAGCCGTTGCCGATGAACGAGTACATCCAGCAGAACCTCAAGGATTGCTTCTTCGACGTCCAGTTCGACGTGCTGGAGTGGAACACCCTGTTCTCCAACTGGCGCCTGGGGGCCAAGGATCCGGCGGCGCACGGGGCCGACGCCACCAACGTCAGCGCCGCGACCATGGACCCGTTCTTCGCCATGGTTCGCTTCGTCAGCAGCAAGGCGTTGCCGCCGGTATCGAACAACTGGGGTTACTACGTCAGCGAGGAAACCGACACGCTGATCGAGGCGGCGCGCACGTCCTTCGATGAAAAGGCGCGCGACGACGCGTTGAGCAAGCTGCACGCCAACCTGGTCGAGCAGGCGCCCTTCCTCTTCGTCGCGCACGATGTCGGCCCTCGGGCAATCTCGCCCAAGGTGGGCAACGTGGTACAGCCACGCAGCTGGTTCATCGACATCGCCACGATGACCATGGACTGACCTTCGCCACCGCCGTCCAAGCGCCGCAGGGTTCGGCGCGCGGCGCTTCCCTGCCTGAGAGGTCCTGCGATGACTGCTTATCTGTTGCGGCGGCTTGGCTATGCCATGCCGATCATGCTCGGCGTTGCCTTTCTCTGTTTCATGCTGGTGCACATCGCCCCTGGCGATCCGCTGGTTTCCATCCTGCCTGCCGATGCGTCTGCCGACCTGCAACGGCAGATGATGCAGCTCTACGGCTTCGACCGGCCCTTGCCGGAGCAATTCGCCCACTGGATATGGCGCGTGCTGCACGGCGATCTCGGCACCTCCATCGCCACCAGCCGGCCTGTTGCCGATGAGGTCTTCAGGGCGGTCGGCAACACCCTGAGCATCGCCTTGCTGGCCAGCCTGATCGGTTTCAGCCTGGGTTCGCTGTTCGGTTTCGTGGCCGGTTATTTCCGCAATTCCTGGGCCGATCGTCTGGCTTCCCTGCTCTCGGTGATCGGCGTCAGCGTGCCCAACTACTGGCTGGGCATGGTCCTGGTGATCGTCTTCTCGGCACAGCTGATGTGGCTGCCGGCCACGGGTGCCGGGCCGGGGGGCTCCAGTGAATGGGTCTGGGACTGGGCACACGTGCAGTACCTGATCCTGCCGGCAGTGACCATGTCGTTCATCCCCATGGGCATCGTCGCGCGCACCGTGCGCGCGCTGGTCGCCGACACCCTGGCCCAGGAGTTCATCGTTGGCCTGCGGGCCCGTGGCCTTGGCGAACGCCAGGTGCTGGGCCACGTGATCAAGAACTGTGCGCCCACCGCGCTGGCGGTGGTCGGTCTGCAGCTGGGCTACCTGCTCGGCGGCTCGATCCTGATCGAGACGGTGTTCGCCTGGCCGGGTACGGGCTTTCTACTCAACCAGGCGATATTCCAGCGCGATCTGCCACTGCTGCAGGGCTCGATCCTGGTGCTGGCGCTGTTCTTCGTCCTCCTGAATCTCCTGGTGGACGTCTTGCAGACGATCCTCGACCCTCGTATCGAGAGAGGCTGACATGAGCACTGTGCTGACTCCCGGTTCATCCACCTCGTCCCCGGCGGTCGTGCTGCGTTCACGCAGCCACGGCGGCAACGTGGTGCGCCGCCTGCTGCGCAATCCCGTGGCTATGGTCGCGGCCTGCGTCATCGTGCTGCTGATCCTGATGGCGCTGTTCGCCCCCTGGATCATGCCCCAAGATCCCTTCGCCACGTCCATGCTCAAGCGCCTCAAGCCCATCGGTACCCCCGGTTTGCCACTGGGCAGCGACGAGCTGGGCCGTGACCTGCTCTCGCGATTGATCCTCGGCGCGCGGCTGTCGCTGTTCATGGGCATCGCCCCGGTGGTTCTGGCGTTCTTCATCGGCGGCGCGCTGGGCATCGTCGCCGGCTATGCCGGCGGCTGGCTGAACACCACGATCATGCGCTGCATCGATGTGCTCTATGCTTTCCCGTCGGTGTTGCTGGCCATCGCCCTGTCCGGCGCCCTGGGGGCCGGGATGGTCAACGCCCTGGTGTCGCTGACGGTGGTGTTCGTCCCGCAGATCGCGCGTATCGCGGAAAGCGTGACCACCGCCGTGCGGCGCAGCGATTACGTGGACGCCGCCCGTGCCAGCGGTGCATCGGCTCTGGTCATCGTTCGTCGTCAGGTGCTGGGCAACGTCATCGGCCCGATCTTCGTCTATGCCACCAGCCTGATCTCGGTGTCGATGATCCTCGCCTCCGGCCTGTCCTTCCTCGGCCTCGGGGTCAGGCCGCCAGAGCCCGAATGGGGCCTGATGCTCAATACCCTGCGCACCGCCATCTACACCCAGCCCTGGGTTGCGGCACTGCCCGGCCTGATGATCTTCATCACCTCGGTGTCGTTCAACATGCTGGCCGACGGTCTGCGTTCGGCCATGGAGGTAAAGCAATGAGCCAGGTACACGCCAGATCCCCGGACACGCCGCAGGACGTAGGCGGCCCGCGGCAACCGCTGCTCATCGCCCGCGACCTGAAAAAGCACTTCCCACTCAAGCGCAAGGGCTTGGGCTGGAAGCGCGAGCGCCAGGCGGTACGCGCTGTGGATGGCGTCAGTTTCGCGGTGCTCAAGGGCGAGACCCTGGGCATAGTCGGAGAGTCCGGCTGCGGCAAGTCGACCACGGCTCGCCTGCTCATGCAGCTGACCGCACAGGACAGCGGTGAGCTTGTCTTCGATGGCGAGGCGGTTGGTCACAGCCTGCCGCTGCGTGACTATCGCCGCCAGACGCAGATGGTCTTCCAGGACAGCTATGCCTCGCTGAATCCCCGGCTGACCATCGAGGACATCGTCGCCTTCGGTCCCGCGGTGCACGGCGTTTCCCGCATGGAGGCACTGGCTCGTGCCCATGGCCTGCTGGAGCGGGTCGGTCTGGAGCCGGCACGTTTCGCCGGGCGTTATCCGCACGAGCTGTCCGGCGGCCAGCGCCAGCGCGTCAACATTGCCCGCGCGCTGGCGCTGGAGCCCCGCCTGATCATCCTCGACGAATCGGTTTCGGCGCTGGACAAGTCGGTCGAGGCCCAGGTCCTCAACTTGCTTGCCGATCTCAAGCAAGCCTTCGGCCTGACCTACGTGTTCATCAGCCATGACCTGAACGTGGTGCGCTACGTGTCGGACCGGGTGCTGGTCATGTACCTGGGCCAGGTGGTGGAGGTCGGTCCTGCCGAGGCGCTGTTCGAGCAGCCGCTGCACCCCTATACCGCTGCGTTGCTGCGCTCGATGCCAAGCACCGATCCCTTGCAACGCACCCAGCAGGCACCGCTTGCCGGTGATCCACCTAACCCGATCGACCCGCCATCCGGTTGCCGCTTCCATACCCGCTGCCCATCGGCGCAGCCGGTGTGCGCCCAGCGTGCGCCACGCTTCGTCGAGGCGCACCCCAGGCATGGCGTGGCCTGCCTGCAACACGAGCCTGACTCGGGATACCAGGAGGCGGCCGTCGCCGCGCATCGCGCAACCGTCGCCGTCCAGGGCGGCGAAACATCGACATACGCCAGGTGAGGTTCGCCATGTCCGAAGTAGCGCTGAAACTGCGTGACCTGCACGTCGAGTTCCACCCGCCAGGCAAGCGTGTGCAGGCCGTCAACGGTGTCTCCCTGGATGTCGAGCAGGGTGAGGTTCTGGCGCTGATCGGCGAGTCCGGCTCTGGCAAGAGCGTCACGCTCCGGGCCATGATGCGCCTGCACCCGGAGCGCACGACGGACTATCGCGGTGAGTTGCGCGTGGCCGGCCAGGATGTACTCGGCATGCCAGCCCGTGCCTTGGCCGACCTGCGCGGCAAGCGTGTGGCGATGATTTTCCAGGAGCCGCTGCTGGCCCTCGACCCGGTCTACACCCTGGGCCAGCAAATCGTCGAGACCATTCGCCGCCACGAACCGGTGAGCAAGCGAGAAGCCCGCGCCCGGGCATTGCAGCTGTTCCAGCGGGTCAGCATTCCCAGCCCGGAGCGCCGCCTGGACGCCTATGCGCACGAGCTTTCCGGCGGCATGCGCCAGCGTGCGATGATCGCCCTGGCACTGGCCTGCAACCCGCAGGTCCTGCTGGCGGACGAGCCGACCACGGCGCTGGATGCCACCGTGCAGATCCAGATTCTCCTGCTGCTGCGCGAACTGCAGCGCGAGCGGGGACTTTCCATCGTCTTCGTCACCCACGACATCGGTGCCGCCGCCGAAGTCGCCGACCGCCTGGCGGTAATGTACGCCGGGCGCATCGTCGAGCAGGGCCCGGCCAGCGCGCTGATGAGCACTCCCCGGCACCCCTATACCCGGGCCCTGCTGCGTAGCCGCCGCGAAGGGGCGATGCTCAAGGGGCGGCGCCTGGACACTATCGCTGGCGCGCCGCCGGATCTTGCCAACCTGCCGGCCGGGTGCACCTTCGCACCGCGCTGCGCCTTCGCCGCCGACCACTGTCGCTCCCGGGTCCCGCCGCCTACCGAGATCGGCGCCGATCAGTCGGCAGCCTGCTGGCGCCTCGACGAGTTGCCCGAGCTGCCCCCCTCACCCGTCGCGGGGCCGGCGCCCTGATGCTCATGCCGCCGCGTCCCGGGGGAGGCAACCGTTCAGGGGGCTGCAGTGCCCACCGCCGTCCGCCATTGCCCGGCCTCTCGGCCGACTCGAGTCCCACTGCCTGGAGATGCCCGTGACCCTGACCCTTTCCCCCGACCGCCTGTGGCAATCGCTCATGCAATTGGCCGAGATCGGGGCGACGCCCAAAGGGGGTGTCTGCCGCCTGGCGCTCAGCGACCTTGATCGGCAGGGCCGTGACCTGTTCGTGAGCTGGTGCCGCGAGGCCGGCCTGAGCGTGCGGGTCGATGCCATCGGCAACGTCTTCGCCCGCCGCGAGGGCACCGACCCGACTCGCCGGGCGATCGCCATGGGCAGCCATATCGACACCCAACCTACCGGAGGCAAGTTCGACGGCAACTACGGCGTACTGGCCGGTCTGGAAGTCCTGCGGACGCTGAACGATGCGCAAATCAGCACCGCCGCCCCGCTCGAGGTGGTGGCCTGGACCAACGAGGAAGGTTCGCGCTTCGTCCCGGTCATGATGGGCTCGGGGGTCTTCTGCGGGGCGTTCTCGCTGGAGGACGTCCTGCCGAACCAGGATGTCGATGGCCTGCGCGTCGGCGAGGAGCTGGCCCGTATCGGCTATGCCGGCCCGTGCCGACCCGGGGAGGTTCCTGGCGGCCCCTTCGACGCTTACTTCGAAGTGCATATCGAACAGGGGCCGGTGCTGGAGGCCCACGACGTGCCGATCGGCATCGTTCCCGGCGCACTCGGCCAGCGCTGGTACGACGTGACCGTCAACGGCATGGAGGCCCATGCCGGCCCCACGCCCATGGCGCAGCGTCACGACGCCCTGCTGGCCGCCTCGCGGCTGATCACCCGGATCAACCAGCTGGCACTGGATCACGCCCCCCATGCCCGCTCGACCGTCGGCTTCATGCAGGTATCGCCGAACTCGCGCAACACCATTGCCGGTAGCGTCAAGTTCTCGGTCGACCTCCGCGCGCTGGACGACGCCGTGCTCTCGCTCCTCGATCGGCAGCTGCGCGCCGCCTGTGCCGAGCTGGAAACCGCCGACCCGCAGCTCGGTATCAGCGTCGAGCAAGTGGTGTACTTCCCGCCCTGCCATTTCGACGCCGAGTGTGTCGGCCTGGTCCGCGCAGCAGCCGAGGACCTCGGGCTGCCGCACATGGACGTGGTCAGCGGCGCCGGTCACGATGCCGTCTACCTGGCCCGGGTCACCCGCGCCGCGATGATCTTCGTGCCCTGCGAAAACGGCATCAGCCACAACGAGATCGAATATGCCACCCCAGAACACCTGAGCGCGGGTGCCAATGTCCTGCTGAAGGCGGTGCTGGCGCGGGCGTGCTGACGGGGTTCCAGGCCATGGCCGCTGCGAGCGCCCGTTCAGCCTGGGCCTGTCCCTTGTGCCTGCTGTCCAGGGCGCGGAGCGGCCCAGCGCGATGAAGACCTACAGCCTGCCTGCTGGCTCGTTGGCCGCCGACCTGACTCGCTTGAGCCGAGACAGCGGATTGAACATCGTGTTCGACCAGGCCGGCAAGAGCAGCCCGGCCGTACGGGGCAGCCGAGCGCCAACCAAGCACTGGTTCCGTTGCTGGCGGGTGGTGGCTTGCAGTCCGTGGCGTTGGGCTGTTGGGACAACTCGCGCACGGAGCTGAACCCTCAGCCCCCCCTATCACCTGCCCTGGCAACTGGACAAATGGCGCGTGGGCGCCAACCTGTACCGCCCACACCCACCCAGATCGTTGTCCCGTCCGATCGCCGCCCAGTTTTGCAAAGCCGCCCGGTACCCACATGGCGATGGAGCGATAGCCAGGGTCAAGCCAGCCCGTATTTCTTCACCTTGTCGAACAGCGTGGTCTTGGCCATGCCCAGGGCCTGGGCGGCCTGGCTGAGGTTGCCGGCGTGCTGGTCGAGGGCGTCGCCGAGCAGGTTGCGTTCGAAGGCTTCGACGGCTTCGGCGAAGGTAGCGGCGGTACCCTCGCCGTGGCCGCTTTTCTTGAAGGCGGGCAAGCCGAGGGCGAAGCGTTCGGCGACGTTGCGCAGTTCGCGCACGTTGCCGGGCCAGTCGTGGGCCATGAGGCTGGCAAGGGTTTGGCGATCCAGCTCCGGCGCGGCGCGGTCGAAGCGCAGTGCGGAGAGTTGCAGGAAGTGCTCGAACAGCAGGGGAATGTCCTCGCGACGCTCGCGCAGTGGTGGCAATTCCAGGGTCACCACGTTGAGGCGGTAATAGAGATCGCTGCGAAACTGCCCGCTCTTGCCGGCCTGGTCGAGATCGGCCTTGGTGGCGGCGATCACCCGACAATCGACGGCAATCGGCTGGTTGGAGCCCAGGCGCTCCAGGCTGTGTTCCTGCAGCACGCGCAGCAGCTTGATCTGCAGATTGAGCGGCATGCTTTCGATCTCGTCGAGAAACAGGCTGCCGCCGTTGGCGTGTTCGATCTTGCCGATGCGCCGTTTGCCAGCGCCAGTGAAGGCGTGGGCCTCGTGGCCGAAGATTTCGCTCTCGAACAGGTTCTCCGGCAGGCCGCCGCAGTTGAGGGCGACGAAGGCCTTGCTCTGACGACGACTGAAGTCGTGCAGGCAGCGGGCGACCAGTTCCTTGCCGGTACCGGTTTCCCCTTCGATGAGCACGTTGGCCGAGGTGTCGGCGACGTTGGCGATCAGCTCGCGCAATTGCTGCATGGCCGGCGAACGGCCGATCAGGCGGTGTTCCAGTGCCTGCTTGCCCGCGAGCTGGCGGCGCAGCGCCGACACCTCGCGGGCCAGGCTGCGTTGTTCCAGGGCGCGGCGGGCGACATCGACCAGGCGCTCGGGTGAGAAGGGCTTTTCCATGAAGTCGTAGGCGCCGTCGCGCATCGCGCCCACGGCCATGCCGATATCGCCGTGGCCGGTGATCAAGACCACCGGCAGTGTCGGGTCGCGGCGCTTGAGTTCGTCCAGCAGCTTCAGGCCATCCATGCCGGGCAGGCGGATATCGCTGATGACGATGCCGGCGAAATCCCCATCGATGCGTTGCAGGGCCTGTTCGGCGCTGCCGACGCCCTCGCTGGCGATATCTTCCAGGGCCAGGGCCTGCTGGCAGCCGAGCAGCACGTGGGGATCGTCTTCGACGATCAGCACGCTGAGGTCGTCATTCATCGGGTCTCTCCATGACAGTGGCAACCTGAGGCAGGTTGAGTTCGAAAGCGGTACCGCCCTGGGGCGGATGATCGGCGCTGAGGCTGCCGCCTGCCGCAGCCGCGAGGCTGGCCGATAGCGTCAGGCCAAGGCCCAGGCCCTGTTCGCCGGGTTTTGTGGTGAAGAAGGGTTCGAACAGATGGGTGCGATCGGCGGGGGCGATGCCGGGGCCGTTGTCCAGCACGCGCAGGCGATAGCGGTCACCATCGGCGCTGCCCAGCAGCCACAGGTGGCGATCCGCCTGGACGCTCATGGCGTCGGCGGCGTTGGCGATCAGGTTGACGAGAATCTGTTCCAGGCGGGTCTGGTTGATCGCCAGGTGCGCCTCGTCGAACTGGTGGTGAATGTTTAGCGGGGTGCGCTCCAGGCGTGGCTGCACCACCTGCAACGCCGCTTCCACGGCCTTGCTCAGGCTGGCTTCGCCGCCGTCGTTGGAACGTCGTGCGAAGGCCCGCAGGCTGCCGGTGATCTTGCCCATGCGGTCGACCAGTTCGTTGATGGTCTGCAGGTTGGTGGTGGCCACGTCGTACGAGCCCCGGGACAGGAAGCGTACGGTATTGCCGGACAAGGTGCGCAGCGCGGCCAGTGGCTGGTTGAGCTCGTGGGCGATGCTGGTGGACATCTGCCCGATCACCGCCAGCTTGCCGGCCTGCACCAACTCGTCCTGGGCCAGGCGCAGGGTCTCTTCGGCCTGTCGACGTTCGCGGATCTGCGCCTTGAGGCGGTCGTTGCTGGCACGCAGGTCGGCGGTGCGCTCGGTGATCTTGCGCTCCAGTTCGCTGTTGGCCAGCTGCAGCGCCTCTCGGGCGGCAAGCCGGGTGGCGATTACCTTGCGGCGTTCGTTCCAGGCGATCAGCAGAAAGGCCAGCAGGGCGAAGGCAGCGGCGGCCAGCATGCCGTGGCTGACCGCTTCGCGGCGCAGATCCTGTAATGGACTGAGCAGCGTCAGATGCCAGGGCGTGTCCTCTAGTTGGCGGCTTTGCGACAGGTAGTTGATCGCCCCGCTGCGCTCCTGCCCGCCGGTGGCGGCGAAGCTGACCTGCTCGGCATCGGTGTCCACCGGTGTGCGGGCCAGGGGGATCAGTTCGTCGAGTGACGACCAGTGATACTGCAGGCTGCGCGCCAGCCGTTCCTTGGTATCGGCGTTCAGCGCACGCACTGCCTTGAGGCGGCGAGCCGGATCGCTGGAGAGGATGATGATGCCGTTCTCATCGCTGACGTAGGCTTCCAGGCGCGCTCGCTGCCAGCGCTGCTCCAGCGGGTCTAGGCGTACCTTGACCACCGCCACGCCGATGATCCGGCCATTGGCCCGGAGGCCGTGTGACAGGTAGTAGCCAGGCTCGCCCGTGGTGCTGCCGATACCGTAGAAACGTCCCTGCTCGCCGAGCAGGGCATCCTGGAAATAGGCACGGAAGGACAGGTCCTCGCCCAGGTAGCTGTCGTGCTGGCGCCAGTTGCTGGTGGCGAGCACGCGGCCGTCGGTGTCCATCACGTAGATGGCCAGGCTGCCGCTGCGCCGGTTGAGGCCTTCGAGGTAATCGTTGACGCGCTGGCGGCGGTAGGCGGTGGGCGTCAGCAGCAGGCGGCTGACATTGGATTCGAGCTCCAGCAGGCTGGGCAGGTAGGTGTACGTGTTGATCTCGCTTTCCACCGCCCGGGCGTTGAGCTCGAGCTGGCGCTCACCGCTTTCGATCAGGTTGCGGATGCCGGCCTTTTCGCTGAGGTAATAGCCGGCGTAGCCGCATACGGCGACCAGAATCAGCATCAACAGGGTCAGCAGCAGGTGGCGGACGTAGCGTGGTTTGGCGGACAAGGCGGGCGGCACCACACGAAGACTGGCGGAAGCGCATTGCATCACAGTCCTCCTGGGCTGGGTAGTATGGGCCGGGCCGCGCGGGTTCAGCCTGCGCGGCCCGGCCCCTTCTACTTTTCAGTGCTGCAGGATCTTGGCGAGGAATTGCTGGGCACGCTCGGAGCGCGCGCTTACGTCACCGAAGAACGCTTCCTTGGGGCAGTCTTCGACGATCTGGCCGGCGTCCATGAAGATCACCCGGTCAGCGACCTTGCGGGCGAAGCCCATTTCGTGGGTCACGCACATCATGGTCATGCCTTCGTGGGCCAGCTGCACCATCACGTCGAGCACTTCGTTGACCATTTCCGGGTCGAGGGCCGAGGTCGGTTCGTCGAACAGCATGACGATCGGATCCATGGCCAGGGCGCGGGCGATGGCGACCCGTTGCTGCTGGCCGCCGGAAAGCTGGCCGGGATGCTTGTGGGCATGTTCCGAAAGGCCTACGCGCTCGAGCAACTGCAGGCCCTTCTTGGTGGCTTCTTCCTTGCTGCGACCCAGCACCTTGATCTGCGCGATGGTCAGGTTTTCGGTGATGGTCAGGTGCGGGAACAGCTCGAAGTGCTGGAACACCATGCCGACCCGCGAACGCAGCTTGGGCAGGTTGGTCTTCTTGTCGGCGATGGAGGTGCCATCGACAACGATGTCGCCCTTCTGGAAGGGCTCCAGCGCGTTGACGCATTTGATCAGGGTGGATTTGCCCGAGCCGGACGGGCCGCAGACCACCACCACTTCACCCTTTTTGACGTCCGTGGTGCAGTCGGTCAGCACCTGGAAGTCCCCATACCACTTGTTGACGTTCTTGATGGAAATCATACGGCTAACCTTTTTTGCAGGAGCTTGACCAGCTGCGAGGCAGCGAAGCTGATGGTGAAGTAGACCAGGCCGGCGAAGATCAGGAACTCGTGAGGCTGACCGAGGATGTCGCCGCGTGAACGGGCGGCATTGAGGAAGTCCATCAGGCCGACGGTATAGACCAGCGAGGTGTCCTGGAACAGGATGATGCTCTGTTGCAGCAGCAGCGGGGTCATCTTGCGGAATGCCTGGGGCAGGATGATCAGGCGCATGGTCTGCCCGTAGGTCATGCCCAGTGCCTGGGCGGCGCCCATCTGGCCCTTGGGAATGGCCTGGATGCCCGCGCGGACGATCTCGCAGAAGTACGCCGCCTCGAACATGATGAAGGCCACCAGGCAGGAGGCGAACGCACCTATCGGTGTGTCTTCGCCGGTGATCCAGCGCAGCACGAACGGCACCGCGAAGTAGAACCAGGTGATTACCAGCAGCAGCGGGATCGAGCGGAAATAGTTGACGTAGCTGGCCGCCAGCTTCGCCAGGAACACGTTGCTGGACAGGCGCATCAGGGCCAGCAGGGTGCCGAGCACCACACCACCGATGACGCCCATGACCATCAGCTCGAGGGTCATGGCCATGCCCTCCCAGAGGCCCGGCAGGGCAGGGATGATCTGACTGAAGTCCATCATTTGCCTCCCACGGAAATCAGGCCCGGCACGGCGACCTTACGTTCGACCACACGCATGATCATCATCAGGCTCATGTTCAGGGTGAAGTAGATCAGTGTCGCCAGGGTGAAGGCTTCGAACAGGTTGGCGCTGAACTCGGCCGTCTGTTTGGTCTGCGCGAGCAGCTCCATGAGGCCGATCAGCGAGGCCACCGAGGAGTTCTTGAAAATGTTCAGGAATTCGCTGGTCAATGGCGGAATGATGATCCGATAGGCCTGGGGTAGCAGCACGTTGCTGTAGATCTGCGGCAGGCGGAAACCCATGGCGTAGGCGGCGGCGGTCTGGCCGGCCGGCAGTGCCTGGATGCCGGTACGCACCTGCTCGCAGACGCGGGCTGCGGTGAACAGGCCGAGACAAACCACAACCGACAGATAGGCCGAAGTAGCAGGATTGAGATCCTGCTTGAACCACAGCTCCAGGGGTTCGGGCAGCAGGTCGGGCACCAGGAAGTACCAGAGGAACAGCTGCACCAGCAGCGGCACGTTGCGGAACACTTCCACGTACGCCGTGGCGATCCCGGAAATCAGCCGGTTCGGCACCGTGCGCATCACCCCGAGCAGCGAGCCGAGCGACAAGGCGATCAGCCAGCCGACCAGGGCGATGGCGATGGTCCAGCCTAGCCCGGTGATGAACCAGTCCAGGTAGATCTCGCTGCCAATGCCGGTGGACTTGAAGAATATGCCCCAGTCCCAGTTGTAGTTCATGCGGGTTTCCCCTCAGGTGGAGTAATGCGACGAAGCCGTCGCCAGGCAACAGTCGCCCGCATCCGCGTTGGCGGATGAGCGTCGGCTTGGTCTGGAAATTGGAGGAGAGGCCAGCGGCCTCTCCGAGTCCCCGCTACGCCCCCTCTCGTGAAGGAGGCGCGGCATTACACCGTCAGATCTGCTCTACAGATTTGTCGGTGGGTTTGGCGATCAGCTTCTTCAGCTCGTCGCTCATGGGGAAATTCAGGTTCAGGCCTTTCGGCGGTACCGGCTGCTGGAACCACTTGTTGTAGATGTCGTTGATCTCGCCCGACGCGAAGGTCGCACTGATGGCCTTGTCGACCACCTGCTTGAAGCCTTCGTCGCCTTTGCGAACCATGCAGCCATAGATCTCGAAGGACTGCGGGGTGCCGACCACGTGCCAGTCATCCGGCTTCTTGGCCTTGGCCATTTCGCCGGCGAGCAGGGCGTCATCCATCATGAAGGCCACGGCGCGGTTGGATTCGAGCATCAGGAAGGACTCGCCGTGATCCTTGGCGGAAATCACGTTCATGCCCATCTTCTTCTCGGCGTTCATGGACTTGAGCAGGCGCTCGGAGGTGGTGCCGGCGGTGGTCACCACGTTCTTGCCCTTGAGGTCATCGAAATCGTTGACGCCGCTGCTTTTCTTGGTCAGCAGGCGGGTGCCGACCTCGAAGATGCCGACGGAGAAATCGACCTGACGCTGACGCTCGACGTTGTTGGTGGTGGAGCCGCACTCCAGATCCACGGTGCCGTTCTGTACCAGCGGGATACGGGTCTGGGAGGTCACCAGGTTGTAGCGCACCTTCAGGTCAGGCAGCTCCAGTTCCTTTTTCAGCTCTTCGACGACCTTGAGCTGCAGGTCATGGGAGTAGCCAACCGGCTGCTTGGAGGTGTCGCCGAAGTACGAGAAGGGGATGGACGAGTCGCGGTGACCCAGGGTGACGGTGCCCGACTCCTTGATCTTCTTCAGGGTGCCGGTGAGCTCGGCGGCCAGGGTCGGGGTGGACATCAGTGCGGCGGTGATGGCCACAGCCAGTACGCGGGGGACAATACGCATGGATCGGTTCCTCGGTGTTGTTGTTATCGAAGCCGTACAGCGTGGCACGCACTTCTGTGTGGAAGAGCTATCGCATTCCTGATGGGATGCAGAGCAGGATGTGTGCCAGCCGCCGGAGGACGCTTATCTCATACCCAAGCAATTGAAAAGTATGGATATTTGGAGTCTAGAGGAGGTTTCTGGGATAGCCAGGGGTTCGGTTGTTCGGTTTCTCGAGGGCTTTTCGTTCGGGAAACCGAACGAAAAGCCCTGGCGACCCGTCCGTCGCCATTGGGTGATCCGTTCAGAGGTTGCGCAGGAACGCCTTGACGAAGTCGCCCTGGTTGGTCGCCTCGCGCTCGGTGCTGAAAAGGATGCGGTCGCCCTGCTCGCGGATCTTCATGTCAGTACCGAAGCTGCACTGCACGGTGGTGAATTTGGCCGCCTGCTTCTTGAACGCCGGCGAACTGCTGCACAGGTTGTCCATCTGGTTGACCACCTCGCCGCAATAGCTGGAGATGCTCAGCTCCTTGAGCAGTTGCTCGTCGAGGCTTTTCAAGTCCACTGTGGTTTTCACCGGGCTGCCGCAGCTGGCTGAGGCCCGCTCGTCCATCTCTTTCAACTGCTCGACGTGATACTCCTCGCGTTTCTCGCGATCGAAGCGGGCGAGCTTTTCCTGCACGCCGTCCTTCTTCTGTTTCTCGTAGAGCGCCAGCAACTCGGCAGGTCTGACAGCCTTGCTGGCTGCCTCGTCGAGGCTGAGGTAGCGCGGCTCGCGGTCGGTCGGCAGGTACACCTGGTAGGATTCGCCGCCCCAGGACTGCCGCTGGCCGACCAGTACATAGTCTCTGCCGTCGAGGGTCGTGGTGTAGTCGTTTTCCCGCTCGCCGCGTTGTTTGACATCGGTCAGCAGCACCACTTCATCCAGTGGATGATTGATGCCGCGAACCTGAACCAGTGCCTGCTTTTCATCGTTGCTGGGTGCGACGACGACACTGAAGCCCTCGCCACTGGTGAAGGCCTTGGGATATTTGGCCAGCTCCAGGGCGCTGGCGTGGGTAGTCAGGAAGGCGCAGGTGAGCAGGAGTGACAGCCGTGTCATGGCAGAGTCCTTGTTGATGTTTGAGGTAGACAGATCCGACAGCGGGCGATGCGAGTGCGTTCCCCCGCTGTCGGTAGGCGACGCATTCAGAACTGCATCACCACCCGCCCTTCGATCTGGCCGGCACGCATCTGTTGCAGTATGCCGTTGACGTTGTCCAGGGTATCGCTGTGGATGGTGGCCTTGACCAGCCCTTCGCCCGCGAAGTCCAGCGCCTCCTGCAGATCGGCGCGGGTACCGACGATGGAGCCGGTGATGCTGATGGCCTTGAGCACCACATCGAAGATCGGCGTCGGGAAATCGCCCGGCGGCAGCCCCATCAGGGCGACGGTACCGCCGCGACGCGCCATGCCGATGGCCTGGCCAAAGGCACTGTTCGACACCGCGGTGACCAGCACGCCATGGGCGCCGCCGATGTCGCGCTGGATGACCTCGGCCGGGCTCTCCTCGCGTGCGTTGATGGTCAGGCTGGCGCCGAGTTTCTTCGCCAGCTCCAGCTTGGCGTCATCCACGTCGATGGCGGCCACATGCAGGCCCATGGCTCGCGCGTACTGCACGGCAACGTGGCCGAGGCCGCCAATACCTGAAATGGCCACCCACTGGCCGGGGCGCGCTCCGGTCACCTTAAGGCCCTTGTAGACGGTGACGCCGGCGCAGAGAATCGGGGCGATCTCGGCGAATCCGACGTTCTTCGGCAGGATGCCGACATAGTTGGGATCGGCCAGCACATATTCGGCGTAGCTGCCGTTCACCGAGTAGCCGGTGTTCTGCTGGCTGGCGCAGAGCGTCTCCCAGCCCGTCAGGCAGTGTTCGCAACAGCCGCAGGCGGTGTACAGCCAGGGGACGCCGACACGGTCACCCTCGCGCACCCGGGTCACGCCACTGCCCACGGCGGCGACATGGCCGACGCCCTCGTGACCAGGGATGAATGGCAGGCTGGGCTTGACCGGCCAATCGCCGTCCGCAGCGTGCAGGTCGGTGTGGCAGACACCGGCGGCTTCTATCTTCACCAGTATTTGCCCCGGACCTGGCAGTGGCACCTTCACTTCCTCGAGCCGCAGGGGTTCGCCAAAGGTATGCACGACAGCTGCTTTCATGGTCTTTTGCATGTCACGATCCTCTCGTATTCCGATGGGAAGAAGACAGTGTGGCCCATCGGGCTGGATCTGCATTGTTCTGGGGCAATTGTTTGTAGGCGGACATTTCCGGCCCGCTGCCCGCCGGCTGGGGGTTTCGCCCGTGAGGGCCGTCGGCCGGAGAGTCGCGCGAGCGCGCAGCGGCAGTGCCCTTGACGCCTGTGTGGCGCGAGGGGCGCGGTTGTGCACGGTCGGTCGATTCGAGGAGGATTCCGTCTGCGACTGCGGTATAATTTCTGGTTTCCGCAAGCCACGCTCATGGGCGTGGCTTGTTGGTTTCTGCTGAGGCGCCACGCGCCCGACGATTCGCCACGGCGCCGAGCGCCAGACATGAGAGAGGCACGACGATGAGCGCACTGGTTGGCGTGATCATGGGTTCCAAGTCTGACTGGAGCACCTTGAGCCATACCGTCGAGATGCTGGATAAATTAGGCATTCCCAACGAAGTGAAGGTGGTTTCTGCCCACCGCACCCCGGATCTGCTGTTCCAGTACGCCGAGCAAGCCGACGGTCGCGGTATCCAGGTGATCATCGCTGGGGCCGGCGGTGCGGCTCACCTGCCTGGCATGTGCGCCGCCAAGACTCATCTGCCGGTGCTCGGGGTGCCGGTGCAGTCGTCCATGCTCTCCGGTGTCGACTCGCTGCTGTCCATCGTGCAGATGCCGGCGGGCGTGCCGGTCGCTACCCTGGCCATCGGCAAGGCTGGTGCCGTCAATGCCGCACTGCTGGCGGCCAGCATCCTCGGCCATCGGCACCCGCAGTTCCACGTGGCGCTCAAGCAGTTCCGCGACGAGCAGACCACGAGCGTACTGGACAACCCGGACCCGAGGGCGCAGTAATGAAGATCGGCGTGATCGGGGGCGGCCAGCTCGGCCGCATGCTGGCCCTGGCGGGCACACCGCTGGGCATGGACTTCGCGTTTCTCGACCCGGCGCCGGACGCCTGCGCACAAGCGCTGGGCGAACATATCCGTGCCGATTACGGCGATCAGGATCATTTACGCCAACTGGCCGATGAAGTCGATCTGGTGACCTTCGAGTTCGAAAGCGTACCGGCGGAAACCGTCGCTTTCCTGTCCCAGTTCGTACCGGTCTACCCGGGTGCCGAGTCGCTGCGCATCGCCCGTGATCGCTGGTTCGAGAAGTCGATGTTCCGTGATCTGGGCATTCCCACGCCGGAATTCGCCGACATCCATTCCCAGGCCGATCTCGATGCGGCGGCGGCCAGCATTGGCCTGCCAGCGGTGATGAAGACCCGCACCCTGGGTTACGACGGCAAGGGCCAGAAGGTCTTGCGCAAGCCTGAAGACGTCGCCGGCGCCTTCGCCGAGCTGGGCAGCGTGCCGTGCATCCTCGAAGGCTTCGTGCCGTTCACTGGTGAAGTATCGCTGGTCGCCGTGCGCGGCCGTGATGGCGAAACGCGCTTCTACCCGCTGGTGCACAACACCCACGACAGCGGCATTCTCAGCCTGTCCGTGGCCAGCACCGGGCACCCGTTGCAGGGGCTGGCCGAGGATTATGTCGGCCGCGTGCTCAAGCAGCTCGACTACGTGGGCGTCATGGCCTTCGAGTTCTTCGAGGTCGACGGCGGCCTCAAGGCCAACGAGATCGCGCCGCGGGTGCACAACTCCGGGCACTGGACCATCGAAGGTGCCGAGTGCAGCCAGTTCGAGAACCACCTGCGCGCCGTCGCCGGCCTGCCGCTGGGCTCGACCGCCAAGGTCGGCGAGAGCGCCATGCTCAACTTCATCGGCAGCGTACCGGCTGTGCACAAGGTGGTCGCCATCGACGATTGTCACCTGCATCACTACGGCAAGGCCTTCAAGGCCGGGCGCAAGGTTGGCCATGCCACATTGCGCTGTGCGGATCGGGCTACCCTCGATAACCGTATCGCCGACGTACAGGCACTGATCACAGCAGGCTAGGCGTCTGGCGCGGGAGGTTGAACCTCTCCAGCGCTGCGCTCGTCAGATGAAAGGCGCCGCATTCGTGCGGCGCCTTTTTTCTATTCTGGAGGGCGTCATGGGTATTATCGGCACTATTTTAATCGGCCTGATCGTCGGGTTGATCGCCCGTTTCCTCAAGCCAGGCGATGACAGCATGGGCTGGATCATGACCATCCTGCTGGGTATCGGTGGCTCCATCGCCGCCACCTACGGTGGCCAGGCACTGGGTATCTACCGGGCAGGCGAAGGCGCTGGTTTCATCGGCGCGGTGGTTGGTGCGATCATCCTGCTGGTGATCTATGGCTTGATCACCAAGAAGCGTTGAACCGGTAGCCTGACGCATCGACGCCCGGCTGCTCCCTGTTGGCCATTACCACCGTGAGTCCCGTCGATGCGTTACCTGCTGTTGATCCTGTTGTTGTCGAGCGGCCTCGCCCGCGCCGAACTCCCCGAAACCGACTGGCTGGAGCTGATGCCCGAAGAGGATCAGCGTGCGCTGGAGCAGATGCCGGAGATCACCCACGACAGCCCGGAAGCGGCTGGCAGCTTCGACAGCAGGGGCGGTCTCAAGCAGCAGCAAAAGGGCCTGCCCGCCGTCATGTATTCGGCCAAGACAGTGCGGGCCATGAACGGCAAGAAGATTCGTCTCGGCGGCTACCCGGTGCCACTGGAAACAGACAACGCCGGACGTAGCACGCTGTTCTTCCTGGTGCCCTATCCCGGTGCCTGTATCCACGTCCCACCACCGCCGCCCAACCAGCTGGTACTGGTGCGTTACCCCAAGGGCATCGCCCTGGACGATATCTACGAACCCCTCTGGGTCAACGGCACGCTGAAGATCGAGCCGGTCAGCAATGACCTGGCCGACGCTGCCTATGCGCTGGACGCCAGCAGCGCGCGGATGGTCGAGGAAAGCGACCTGTGAGAGGCGGCGCCCGGTGGGGCGCCGCTGTCTCCTCTACTGACTCATGAGCGAACCACCAGCTGCATGGCTTGGCGCGCCATGTCGATGACCGCCCTGGCCAGCAGGTCGAGCACCCAGCGCAGGAAAAACGTGGTCACGTCGATGGTGGCCGGCACTGCGCGACCCAGGAACTTGAAGATTTTCACGATCAGGGCACGGATCGAATCGCTGATGTCCTTGCAAAGCTGTGCGCCCTGCACCAGAACCCCGGCGATCTGATCCAGCACGGTCATGCTCACGGTGATCGCGCTGCCGATCACCATATTGGCAGCCTTCTTGAGCAGGTACTGCATGGCCCTGGAAATCATCCACAAGGTCGTTGCGGAGTACAGGGTCGGGCCATAGCTGGCGCTCTCCAGCCAGATGTCGATTTCCCGGTCGAGCGGCGGCTCGGGGTTGCGATACAGCCCCGTCCAGGTGGCATCGCCGATAGCGGGCAGGTACTGGGTCATACGGTGTGCATTGGGGCTGATCTGCGCGCCCTTCCAGGGGATCATGCACACGTTGCCACTGACCGGCACATGGCTGAACGGGAAGATCGGCACCATGCTCACCGGATCGGCGCTGTGGTAAACGCGATGGATATTGGTGGCGCCGAGCTTGCCGCTCAGGTGGCGGGCAAAGCCGCCGACTCCGGCACGTGGCGAGCCGAAGGTGTAGAGCTTGATACCGGCCACGCCCAACTCGCTGAGGTGATCCGCCGCCAGGGTGGCCAACGCGCCGCCCAGGCTGTGGCCAACACAATGCACGGTACTGGGGTTGCGCCCGCGCATGAATGCATCGAGGTCATCGCGCAGCGACTTGAACGTTTCGTTGAAGCCTGCGTGCACGGGCCAGGTGCTTGGGCCACGCTGCAAGCCCGCGTTCGCATCGGTCAGGGCATCGGCGATGCTATCGGTGCCACGAAATGCCAGCAGCATCTCTCCTTGTCGTCCACCTACGCCGTGAACCGCATAGGCGAAGCCCGTGCGGGTGCGGAAAACCGCTCCGCTGGTGCCGCTGGCCATTTGCAGGTTGGAGAAGTCAAAGGAGTTGCTCAAGCCGAGACGGGCCGCTTCGTCTTCCACGCCGCCCATGGACGACATGACGGCATCCTTGACGGTATAGACGTGGGTAGCGATCTGGGCGGATTGTTTGGGGCTCAGTGGGTTCACAGCCGAATCCTTCTGGTCTGGTGAGAGGGGGAGGCGTTATCGAAGAACGCAGATGCCGAAGGTTTCTGTTTCAGGATGAGCGACGGGCTCGCTGTTCAACTCGCAGGTGAACGTCAGCGGCCGGCCCTTCACTTCGCCCTGATCGTCGTAGTTGTGCTTGGTGAACACCCAGCCCTTGTGCTCCTTGCCCTGGTAGCGCAACGTGATGCGCTGGCCAATGACCGGTTCGTGGGGCATGAGGCCCGCGGTCAGCGACTTGCCGGTCACCGCGGGAAAATGGAAGCGGCCATTGGCATCGGACTTCACGCTGTTCTTGCGATGCTCGTTCTTCCAGTGCCAGTGATATTCCTGCTCGACCTCGACACCTTCGACAGGTTGGCCGCCGAGCAGCACGGTGCCCTCGATTTCGGAAAACAGATAGAGCGTCTTGGAGAAAGCCATGGCGTAACCCTGTGTGAGTAGTCCGATAAGCAGCAGTGCGCAGCAGGAGAGTGATTTGCGATTCAAGGTCATGCCCTCGCCGGGTGAAGGTGATTCGTGGAGGGGCTGGTGCCGATTGCAGCGGTCATCGATACCATTCTCCTTGCGTTGAGTGCCCGGCGATGCAGGCAGCGAAGCTTCTGGTGCATCCAGCGGGTGGTCATCGGGCGACTGCTCATGCCGACTACCGACCTGATCGGGCACGATCGATGCGATCGGCCCTGGACTCGGTCACGGAGTATAGCGGGGGGCACTGCCGGAATTGTTTGAGCATGTTCGCACTGTCCTTGTGTCATCGATTTACCTGCTGCTTCAGTAACCGAGCAGTCGCTTCTGCCGCTGCGCCGGCGCATCCGTTGGAAACACAGCGCTGGCCGGCTGGTATCTTGCCAGCAGGCAGGCTGCCGCAATCCGTTGGCGCTGCTGGCCACTGCGCAGCACGGCCAGGCACTGCCGCTCGCTGAATGGTTGCCCCGTCAGGTGAGCGACGCCCGCAGGCAGGCCGTGCCCGTTGCATTGCCACCACTGCTCGACCTTGTGCGGGTCGGGCCAGGGCAGGTCGGTATCCGGATCCATATCCACATGGGGGTCATCCGGATCGTCATTGGGGCCGCTGTCGTAGTCGGGATAGACGCTCAATTCCAGGTCGAGTTCCGCCAGGTCGGCGCCGCTGATTAGCGTGAAGGCCTCCGCGGCAACGCGGGCGAAGGGCAACTCGTGCATCTGCCGGATCAGCCAGGGGATGGTCTGCGGATCGCCGAACAGGCCGAGGGCCTGGATCACCATGCGCCGGTGCTCCGGGCTCTGCATCAGGCTGCGCAACCACACGATGCTGACTTCCCGCGGCTGCCAGGCGAGCAGCACCTCGAGTGCGGGTTGGCGTAGATCGCCGGGGCGCTCGGCGAACAGACGCAGGGTGCCGAGGGCCTCCTGATCACCCATCTGCGCGCTGGCCCAGTTGCTCCAGAAACGCACGCCGTCGTCGCCATGCAGGCGGTGGCTGCGCAGGGCCTGCAACAGGTCGAGACGCCGCAGTTGGCCTGCGGTACGTGCGGCGCAGGCCAGCACACTCGGGTCAGCATGGCCCAGCGCAGACAGCAGTGCCGGGCCAGGGTCGTGGCGGTGCAGACCACAGGCTGTCAGGGCAATGCGGCGTTGCCGAGCATCGGTTGCAGCGAGGTCACGTTCTACCCGGCCGGCCACCTGCGGCCAGTCCAGCCAGCCGAGTACCGCGGTAAGGAATGGCTCGCCACCGGGGGCTTCTTCGAGATGACGGTACAGGTCATTCAGCGCTGCATCGCTGTTCAGTTGCAGAGCCAGCGCCGCCGCTGCGAACACTTCGCCCTGGGCGTGGGGATTGAGTTGTTCCAGCACCCGGTGAAGGCCCTTCAGCCCGGCGATCTGCAGGCCATCCAGATGCGCCTCGATACGCCCATCCAGATCGCCCAGGTGCTCCAGATCGTAGTGGGGGGCACTGACGGCATAGCGGCGCAGGCCGGCGAGAAAGCCAGCTTCTTCGGCGTGCTGGTCGAGGATGGTGGCGATCATCAGTCGATGCGCGTCCAGGTCGTGCCGTCGTAGGCCAGGATATCGGTCTCACCGATGGACCAGAGCAATCCATCTGCACTACTCAGGCTATGGCAGCTGTTGGGGATCAAGTCACCAAAGTCGACCAGCTCAAGTTGATCGTCACGCAGCCAGTACAAGGCATGGAGCGTAGAGACATAAAGCTTGCCGGCGAACCACTCGAGATCCCAGAAATCAGAATCGGTCGCTTCATGTTCAATGGTTTCCCATTGGTCGTTCTTACCTTTCAAGAGGATGCCGTGCATACCGCAGGCATACACCCAGCCGTCTTCGGCACAGAACACCCGAGTGAGATTTATATTGGTAGGACTGGCGCAGTTCTTCCAGGCAGCACCATCGAAATGCCAGATTTCGCCATACCAGCCGACGGCGTACAGGTCTTGTTCACTGAAACCATGGATGGACTCAAAGCCAAAAACCATATCCTTGGCAGGTTGGCTGGGCATATCGCCATGGAGCGCCAACCAACTGCCCGGGTTTTCCCGTTTGAAAACCTGGCGATCCATGCCGCAGACATAGGCGAAGCCGCCAATATTGCGTATCTCGCGCAGGATGCTCAGCGTTATGCCGGGACAGGTAATCTGCTCGTCATAGTCATCGTTATTACCCATCACACGAACATTGCCATGTTCGCCCAGTGCGATGGCCTGGTCTTTAGGGTTTTGAGTTATGCAGATCGAATGGGCATTCCAGCGACCTATTTCATACATACCCCATTTGCCACCATCCCAGGCATAAAAAGAAGTGTGCGGCAGTCCGTCGGCGTTGAGATCAGGGTCGATGCACAATACATAGGCAAGGTCGCCGTAACGCACAGCTCCGCTCCGGTAGCGGTAGCCGACATCCTTGAACATCATCTTGATATATCTCCTGGATTTTCTAGTATTCGTTTGCCTTTGTCGTATTGCTGCCATGCTTTTTCAGCGACAGTGCTTTCAGTTTTCCCACTCGGCGATGAAGGTATTTTCGTAGCAGGGCCGACACCCACGTCGGCGTTGCCGTGGTAGGCATGGAGCTGTGCCTGCAGGCACTTTTCGTTGCAACCGCCCTGGAAAACCATATTCACTGATGCCGCTCCGCATTCAGTGGCTTGGCGCAAGGTCCAGACGCCATCAGGCGCGAGCTTCTTGGCTCTCACCCCTTGATAGGTGTGCATCAGACCGTGGGTGGCCGTCGTATTATCAGGGCCTTCCGCGCATACGCATGGGGCTTGGTCCAGGTCATATTTAGAGTTGGCGAATTGCGCCCGCAGTGAGCCACCTTCTTTACGTGTTCCCGGTTCGAGGAACGCCGACGCTTCTATCAGGTGGTGGCCTGTCTGGCCTGGGCAGCAGCCCGGTTGGCGATTCTTGCCGCGACCTTTGGGTTTGTAGGGGACGAGCCTACAGCGCCTAGCTTGCAGGCACTTGTTGGCCTGGTTCTTGGTCGCGAGTTTCTCGTAGGCACTTTTGACCTTGGCATTGGCCTGATCACGGGCCGGGGATCCCTTTGCAGCCAGTGATCGTAATTTTTTGACTCGTGCCAGTTCCGTAGTGGGTGGGCAGGGATCTTGGTCGCCATACGGGATGTATGCCGCGCAGGCGTCCTTTTCCTTCGCGACGTCTTCCTTGCACGGCCCTTCACCGCCACCCATCGCATTCTTATCCAGATATGGCCACGGCGGCGTGTTCCCCGGCATCGACCCATGGTTATGGGTCGTCAGGTCCATATGCCGCACTACGTTCTTGCCTTCGAACTTGACGTCCATCGACCAGGACGTGAAGTACACCTTGCCCTTGATCTTGCCCGTCAGGATGCCTTTCTTCGGCGCGCAGCCGGGTTCGTCGCCGTAGCTGGTCTTGTAGTAGCTCTTGTTCTTGAGCATCACTTCCTTGCGGGTGATGCGGATGGTGCGGGTGCCCTTGGTGGTGTCGCTGGACAGGCCGGTATTCGGGTACGGGATCGGGATGCCCATGGGCATCGGCGGCGTCTGCGGCGGGGTGAAGCAGACGTCGGGGAAGGCCGCAATGGATTTGCCGCTGGCCGATTTGCAGGAAATTTCCCGGTTGTTGGCGTAGACCTCGTTGGCCATCAGGCAACTCCCACCCGTTGATAGCTGAGCAGCGCGACGGCACGTTCGCCGGCGTCGTTGCCCAGTTGATAGACGATGTTCGAGCCGGGGCCGTAGCCCTTGCGCGAAGTAGCCAGGGCCACCGCCAGCATGGCCGGGCCTATGGCCGCGCCGCACTCGCCGATGCAGTCGGCGGGGTGCCAGATGTCGAAGTCTTCCTTGACCACGCGCAGTGTGCGGCTCAGTGCCAGGGCCGCTTCCTTGAAGTAGTACTGCTCGCCTGAATTGTCGGTCAGGCGGTAGTCCATCTGCTCCATGCGGCAGTTGCCGTCCTTGAGCGCCGACTGGGTGGCCTGGACCAGGCCGTCCGCGCGCAGCGGCATATCGTCGGCTTCCACGGTGGCCTTCTCGACGCCAAAGCCCAGACCGATGCAGATCAACTGCTCGGCATCCTGGCGCAGCGGCGCACCGACGATCACGGCCGCTGCGCCTTCGCCGGGGACGAAACCATCGCAATGGCGGCTGGTGAGCAACCGTTGGCGCTGCTCGAGGGCGGACAGGGTGGCGGCGTTGAGAAACGAGTCGACCCCGGCGATCACTACATGCCGGTGGCCGCCTTCGTGGATCAGCCGGCGCGCATTGAGCAGCGCCACCCCGGCGCTGACCCGACCGCGGGGGATCAGGGTGGACGCGGCGTGGAACTGCACGCCCAGCTCGCGCTCGATGTCACGCAGCAGGCTGCTGTCCAGGCCGTCGCAGCGGCCCGGGCGATCCAGTTCGGCGACGCCGAGCAGCAACGGCGTATCGGTGCAATCCAGGCCTGGTACGGCGGCCAGGCTTTCGGCGATGGCCCGAGCGGCCATCTTTACCAGCTTGGTTCGTCCTCGCCACGGCTCCTCCAGCGGCACGCTGGCCGCGATCTGCCATTCGCCGCCCCCGTCGATGAAGCGGGTTTCCTGGAAATTGTCGATGGCGCAGCGGATCGCCGCGCAACTGGCCGGAGCGCTCAGGCCAACGGCGCTGACCATGCCGCAGGAGAGGATGCCGAGGGCACTCATCGGGCATCGTCCTGTATCGAGCGGCTGTGGCTCAGCGCGGCCAGCGACGGATAGTAGTCCTTGCCCAGCTCGCGGGCGCGCCACCAGGCCCGGGACTTCTCGCCGACCAGCACCTGGGCGATCTCGAACAGGTTGCGCTTCAGCGCTCTGCGGGTGCGCCAGGTGATTTCCACATGCCCGGCATCGCTGTCGACCAGCAGGGTGTCGATGACCGCTTCCGCGCTTTCGTGGCCGCCCTTGCTGAGGAAGTAGGTCACCGGCATGCGCACGCTGGGCACGCGGAAGCCGGCACGCTCGGTGGGCATCAGGCCGAGCAGGAAGACATCCTCGCCACCCTTGAGGTAGTCCGTCTGCTGATCGGCCGGGGCGGCCTGGAAATAGCGTTCGTCGAAATCCCTGGGCAGGAAAGGAAACTGCTCGTCCTGCCAGGCCTGATCGTAGGTGCCGGCAAAGCCGACACGGGCCTGCCAGTGCTTGCCCAGTGGGCCGAGGGCCATGGGGTCGAAGTCGCCATGGGGCGCATCCACGGCCTGGCCGAGCTTTTCGGTATTGGGCATCGGCATGCCGACCACGGTGCCGCCGCTCAGGCTGCGCGGGTACCAGCCCTGACCGGCCGGGTTGCGCAGGTTGCACAGCAGATGCTCGTGGTTGCCCGGTGCCGGATGGCTGCCGCCGAAGGCGCTGGCGTAGGAAATGTCCTGGCGCACGAAGGGCTGCGCCAGTCCGGCGGTGGTGCCGAGAGCGCCGGGCTGCCACTGCCGTGGTCCGTATACGCTGAACGCCTTGCTGACCTGGCCGACGCGGATGCCGACGGTGAGCTGGGTGACGGGGCGTCCGCCCGGTGCATGGGCGCTGCCAGTTACCAGCACGTCGCAGTACGGCTTGAAGGGTGCGAAGTCGAACTCGCGCAGCGGGGCCGACAGGCCGGGGTCGCCAGCGAAGGTGTCACTCATCAGCAGCGGCTGCTGGGTTTCCAGCAGGCGTGCCACGCTGCCGTCCACTGGCAGGTCGAAGGTGCCCTTGACGATGACCACCAGATACTCGCGGCCATCGGCATCCAGACCCTGGTTGTAGGCCGCCACCATTCGCGTGGCATTGAGCAGTTCCATGGGCGGCTTCTTAGTTGATCTGCACCGAACCGCCCTTGATGCGGTTCACACCGCTGGAGCGGCTGGACAGGTAGGCGCCCTTGATCAGCACCTTGCCTTCGCGGGTCAGGGTGATGCTGGCCTTGCCGCAGCGCAGCACGATCTCGCGCTCGGCGCTGAATTCCAGGCGCTCGCCGTCGATGTGTGCCACCGCTGCGGGTGGGTTGGCAGGTGCCTGCGGCAGGCGCTGGATGCGGCCGATCACCAGCGGCTGAGATGGGTCGCCGGCGACGAACATCAGCGCTACCTGAGCGCCGATGTCTTCACGGCTGAGCGTCGTGGTGGTGGTCGCGGCGATACCGGTCTCCGCTGGGCAGCCGGGGAATGCCACGACCGGGCTGGACGCCTGCGGCACATCGAGCAGTACACCGATCACTACGCCGTCGAGACGGGTGATGGCAGGGACTGGGGTGTGGAACTGGACTGTCATGCGCATTGCTCCATGGCCGCTGTCGCTGCTCAGTTCTGCAGGATCTTCTGGCCTTTCATCACGATGTTCCTGGCTGCCTTGACGTTGATCGCCCCGGAGCCGTCGATGCTGATGTTCTTGCCACGAATGACGATGGTGCCGTCCTTCTTCATGGTGATGCTTGCAGCGCCGGTCTGCAGGGTGATCGAGTCGCCGGCCTTGAGCACGAAATTCTTGCCGACATGCAGGTTGTCATCCTTGAGGACACGGCTATTGCGCTCGCCGCGCACGTAGTGCGACTCGTTGCCGCCTGCCATGGTCGCCAGATCGGCGCCTATGAGCACATACTCGTTGGCGGTGATCAGCGCGGTACGGTCAGCGCCGATGGTGGTGCGCTCACTGTTGCCCACGCTTTCGGTACGGTTGGCGCCGATGCTGATGGTCTCGTTGCTGCCCACGCTCTCGGTGCGGTTGGCGCCGATGCTGATGGTTTCGTTGCTGCCCACCGTCTCACTGCGGTTGGCGCCGATGGCGATGGTCTCGTTACTGCCGACCTGCTCGCTACGGTTCACACCGATGGTGATGGTTTCGTTGTTGCCGACCTTCTCGGTACGGTCGACGCCGATGGTGATGGTCTCGTGGTTGTCCACCGTTTCGGTGCGATCGTGTTTGACGTGCACCGTCTCATCGTTATCGACGGTCTTGCTGCGATCGTGGCCCACCCAATGGGTCTCGTCGTTCTCGACCTCGATGTCCTGATTCTTCTCGGCATGGATGAACAGCTGCTCCTCGCCCTTCTTGTCTTCCATGCGGATTTCATTGAAGTTGGCCGGCGTGCCGCCCTTGCTCGAGCGGCTCTTGGTGCCGCTCTGGGTGGCGTTGGCAGGCAGATCGTAGGGCACCGTCTGTTCGGCGTTGTAGACGCGGCCGGTGACGATCGGCCGGTCGGGATCACCCTCGAGAAAGCTGACGATGACTTCCTGACCGATGCGCGGAATCTGGATGGAGCCCCAGTTCTTGCCGGCCCAGTTCTGCGATACGCGGATCCAGCAGGAACTGTTCTCGTTGGACTGGTCATGGCGATCCCAGTAGAAATGCACCTTCACCCGGCCGTACTGATCGGTCCAGATTTCCTCGCCCTTGGGGCCGACCACCATGGCCGTCTGCGGCCCCTGCACGATCGGCTGCACGGTCAGTGGCAGCGGGCGGAACACCTGGCTGGCATCGATGCAGGTGAGGCTGCTGTCGAACTGGAAGCTCTCGCTGCCGCGGCCGCTCTCGTACAGGTCCTGGGTGATGGTGTATTCGCTGTCGACGATCAGGTATTCGCGGTTCTGGTCATCGCGCGGATAGTCGGTGAGGCTGAACAGATGGCCGCTGCCCAGCCCGCGGGCGTTGCCCTTCAGGCGAATCTGCTCGTGCTGGGCCTGAATCGCCTCGATGCGATTGCGCGCGTACTGCTCGCCGTCCTTGCTCTGCACGTACTCGCCCGGGTAGTCGTAGAGCGGATAGTCGGCGTTGCTGTGCTCGCGGGCGATGCCGGAGCGAACTTCCAGGCGCGCGCTGGGGCGCTGGAAGTCATAGTCGTTGAGCGCCAGGGAGCCGGGTTGCACTTCGTGCGCCAGGTGCCAGTCATGAATGTGGTCGCGCTCGCGCATCTGGTCGTCGAGGGGGTAGAAAGGCACGCGGGCGTAGCCGGGTGCCGTGCCGTGCGCGCCGTAGGCGTCGCAGAGCACCAGCACGTGGCGTTCCTGCTCGTGGCGGAAGTAGTAGTAGATGCCTTCCTGTTCCATCAGCCGGCTGACGAAGTCGAAGCTGGTCTCGCGGTACTGCACGCAGTAGTCCCATTCCCGGTAGGAGCGGGTGAGGGCGTCTTCGAAATCGGAGAAGCCGAGATCGCGCAATACCTGCTTGATGATCTCGGGTACGGTCTTGCTCTGGAAGATCCGGCAGTCGGAGGTACGCGACAGCAGCCACAGCCAGGGCTTGAGCGTGACCTGGTAACTGGCGAACTGGCCACGGTGGGCGGTCTGGCTGCAGCGGGCGACGAGGCCGTGGAAGTAGCGATCGCTGCCATCGGCCAGTTGCACGGCGATGCCCATGGGCTTGCCGAGCAGGTTGTTGAGCTTCAGCGATGAGTTTTCGGACGCCAGGCTCAGCTCGTACTGGAACAGGCGGCCGAGGGACTCGGTGCCGTTCAGGCGCTCCATGACCAGCGCGTTGTCGCCGAGCGGGCTGTTGACCTTGGCCATGCGCGATTGTTGTGTGATTGCCATTTCCGTGACCCTGCGATGCCGTCCTGTGCCGAAGATAACCGCGAATGCGGTTACGTGCCGAGACGCCGTTGGGAATACGCGCTCGAGCTGGACTGTCCGTCTGTTTTCCCGCGCGGGTTGGTGTGGCGCTGTCGGTGACAGCGCCCGATCAGGCCGGCGAAGCGCAAAGGTGTCGCAAGCGGCGTGACATTGTCCAGTAATGGCGATAGGCCATGCTCGATGACCTGGCTTGCTAGGCGCAGCGCCTGGCTCTAAGGTGCGGCTTTCGCCCACAGCCTCTCGCCGATGACCATGGATCGTTTTGCCCCCTTCGCGCAGCAGGCAGCCCGGTTGCTCGCGCTCTGCGCGCCCTCGACCGACGATGGCGCCCATGATCTGTCGCACCTGCAGCGGGTCTGGGCCAATGCCCGTCTGTTGCAGCGCGAAGAGGGCGGCGATCTGGAGCTGCTGCTGGCTGCCGTGCTGCTGCATGACTGTGTCGCGGTGGAAAAGGACTCCCCGTTGCGCGCCAGCGCATCGCGCCTTTCCGCTGCACGGGCCGCCGAGGTACTCGCCAGCCTGGGCTGGGGCGAAGCGCGCATCGCGGCGGCCTGCCATGCCATCGAGGCGCACAGTTTCTCCGCGGCGATCACGCCGACCAGCCTGGAGGCGCGCATCCTGCAGGATGCCGACCGTCTCGATGCCATCGGCCTGATTGGCGTGGCGCGCTGTTTCCATGTGGCCGGGCGGTTGGGCAGCGCCCTGTACGACGCCGACGATATCGACGCCGTGTATCGCCCCCTGGATGACCAGCGCTTCGCCCTCGACCATTTCCGTACCAAGCTGCTGGGCCTGGCCTGCGGTTTCCAGACACCCACCGGTTCGCGCCTGGCCCAGCAGCGGCATGCGCGGATGGTCGCCTTCCTCGACGCGTTTCGCGAGGAAACCCAGCCCTTCGAGCAGTAGAGAACCCCATGCACTACGACGTTATCGTGATCGGCCTGGGCGCCATGGGCGCCGCCACCCTTTACCAACTGGCCAGGCGCGGCGTGCGCGTGGTCGGCGTGGATCGTCATGCGCCGCCCCACGATCAGGGTTCCAGCCATGGCGATACGCGCATTACCCGCCAGGCGGTGGGCGAGGGCGCGGCCTATGTACCGCTGGCGTTGAATTCCCAGCGTATCTGGCGTGAGCTGGAAGCGCAGAGCGGTGAGTCGCTGTTCGAGGCGTGCGGCATGTTGATGCTCAGCAGCAGCCAGGCGCCGACGCGGGGGCACGGCACACCCGATTTCGGCGGTGAGACGGCAGCGCTGGCCAAGCGTTTCGGCATCGAGCACAGCCTGTTGGATGCCGCCGGGATTCGTGCACGCTTTCCACAGTTCGCTGGTTTCGGCGAAGAGGCCACCGGCTATCACGAGCCGGGCGCCGGTTACGTGCGCCCCGAGCGGGCCATCGACGTGCAACTGAGGCTGGCCGAGCAGCTGGGTGCCACCTTGCACACAAACAGGCCGGTCACCGCCATCGCGTCCGACGCCCAGGGTGTTCGCGTGCAGACCAGCAGCGGGACGCTGACCGCGGACAAGGCCATCGTCTGCGCCGGTATGTGGAGCGGCCGGCTGCTCGGGGCGCCGGTGGAGAGGCTGCTCAAGGTGTGCCGCCAGCAGTTGGTCTGGTTCGAACTGGACGAGCCTGAACGCTTCGCCGCCGACTCGCCGGTTTACATCCTGCTGCACGGCGCGGCGGACACCGACAGCTGTTACGGCTTTCCGCCGTTGCCGGGCGAGAACGCCATCAAGATCGCCACCGAGCAGTACCTCGATGATTGCGATCCCGATGCGCTGGATCGCAGCGTCAGCCAGGCGGATATCGACGGCCTGTACGATGCCCATGTGGCCGGCCGCCTGCTCGGTGTGTCGAATCGCGTGCTCAAGTCCAGGGTCTGCACCTACACCATCACCCCGGACTTCAACTTCATCATCGACGCCCATCCGCAACTGGCCAACGTGACCCTGGTGTCTGCCTGCTCCGGGCATGGTTTCAAGCATTCCGCCGGCATTGGTGAAGCGCTGGCCATGCACCACTGCAACGAGCCCGGCGCCGTCGACCTGTCTGCATTCTCGCTGGCGCGATTCAGAGTTACCGCAAGTAAGGTCTCAGGAGCTACTGACGAATAGACGGCAGCAAGGCAGAAGCGCCGCTCCCTGCGTAGGGTGGACAACGCTCTTTTTGTCCACCATTGCGATCGTGAAGCGGTGGACGGATCGGGCCGCGTAGGTGAAGCGTCGTCCACCCTACGCCTGAAGGCAGCTTCAAGGCGATAGCCGCCGTTCGTTGTCGCCCACCAAACCGAACGGCTGCTATCGCCACTTTGTGGCCATCGCAGGCAATCTTTCGGCTAAAGAGCATCGTCGTTCAGCCAGCGATACATCACATGGCAGTCCACGAGACCCTGGGTGCGGTGACGGTAGGCCTTCGGCAGGGTGCCGACGATGCTGAAGCCGTGCTTCTGCCAGAGCGCCACGGCAACGGTATTGGTGGCGACCACGGAGTTGAACTGCATCGCCTGAAAGCCCAGCTCGCGACCGATCTGCAAGGAGTGCTGGCATAGCGCACTGGCCACACCCTTGCCGCGGGCGGCAGGGGCGGTCATGTAGCCGCAGTTGCACACGTGGTCACCGGGGCCGGCGGCGTTGGCCTTGATGTAGTAGCTGCCAAGGATCTGCCCGCCGGCTTCGGCCACGAAGGTGGCGCGGGGCAGTTCGACCCAGAGCTGCCAGGCCGTTTCGCGGTCCATGGCCGGGTCATAGGCGTAGGTTTCCTCGCCCTGGACGACATCGCGGATGATCGGCCAGACCTGGTCGAAATCGGCTTCGGTAATCGGACGAATAAGCACAGTGCTTCCTTGTCGGTAGGTCACGCCTTGAACATGCGTGGGTCGTAGGTGAAATCGTAGACCTCGACGACGCTGATGCGGGCAACCGCTGGATGACCGGGATTGATCACCAGGTTGCGTTCCAGCGGCAACACAGCGGAGGGAACGATCAGGCCCAGGTGGCGGGTCGAGCGCAGCCAGCGGCTACCGAAGTCCATGCTCGGGCGATCCACCGGCAGGGTGTTCCAACCGCCGGGCAGCTCGCCGGCAGCCGGTTCCCAGTAGAGCTCGGGATCGTCCGGCAGCTCGAAACAGGTGATCTTCAGCGGCATCGCCGGTGGTCCCTCGGCGTGTACGAAGGTTTCCAGGCAGCAGATGCCGGGGCTGAGCCCCATGTAAACGGCGGGCACCTCCTGTTCGTTCCAGCGCCCGCCTTCGAGCGCTGCACCGATGCCGGAAAGGTCCCTGGCCCGCTTGGCCTTGGCCACGCGCCAGGCACGCATCAGGCCGCGCCACCCCAGTCGAGGGCGTTGAGCACCCGGCGTACCTGCTTGGCGCCGATTTCCGTCTCGCAGAGCATGATCGGCGCCTGCTCGCCCAGCGAGCGATTGGCGCGCGACATCCAGTCGGCGGCCGCCTGGCGGCTCTCGAAGACATCCTCGGCCAGTTGGCAGACCATGGCGATCCGGTCCAGGCGCTCCGAGGCTACCGGGTCGAGCACCTTGCGCTCGCGGCGGCGGCGCTCGAGGGTCGAGATCGAGGCGTTGAGAAGGATTTCCAGGCTGCGTTCGGGCAGGGTAAAGGTCGCCTTGACGGCCTGCACCAGGTCGGCGGCGAAGCCGTCACGAATCTGCTGCAGGCGCTCGGCTTCGCTGAGCCTTTCCCGGCCGGCGCTGAAATCCCAGAAGGCGGCGACCACGGGCGAGTGGTCGTCCTTGCCCTGCTTGGCCTGACGCATTGCGGTAACGGCCATGCTGTCTCCTTCATCTGAATAAAAATAATCGTCAAATGAAGGTTACTCGCTTCTGCTCCTTCTTGCATACCCATCTGCCGGGCGGCAAGCACTACCCTAGTGCCCGTAACCCTCGGCGATATGCTGATCCTTGAGCTTCACGTAGTTGCCGGCGGTGTAGCTGAAGAAGTTGCGCTCCTTGTCGGTCAGTGGCCGCGCCTGTTTCACCGGGCTGCCGACGTACAGGTAACCGCTTTCCAGTACCTTGCCCGGCGGCACCAGGCTGCCGGCGCCGATGATCACGTCGTCCTCTACCACCGCGCCGTCCATCACCGTGCTGCCCATGCCGACCAGGATGCGGCTGCCCAGGGTACAGCCGTGCAGCATCACCTTGTGGCCGATGGTCACCTCGTCGCCGATGATCAGCGGGAAGCCGTCCGGGTTGAACGGGCCGGCATGGGTGATGTGCAGCACGCTGCCGTCCTGCACGCTGGTGCGCTTGCCGATACGGATACGGTGCATGTCGCCGCGGATCACGGTCAGCGGCCACACGGAGCTGTCTTCACCGATCTGCACATCGCCGATGACCACCGCCGAGGCGTCGACGAACACCCCCTCGGCCAGTTCGGGCGTGGTGCCCTGATATGTTCGAATCGTCATGATAGAAACCTGCAACGTTACGCCGGGGCTTGATTGTAATTAAGATGAACGCCATATCGGCTGAATCAGTCTTCCCTATTCATTCCACCACAGGTACCCGACGTGAGTGTGAACAATCCCCTGCTGCAATCCTTCGACCTGCCGCCGTATTCGACCATCCTCCCCGAGCATGTAGAGCCGGCGGTGGATGCCATCCTCGCCGAAAGCCGTACGGCGGTGGCCGAGTTGCTGGCCAGCCAGGGCAATGCACCACGCTGGGAATCGCTGATCGACCCGCTCGACGAGCAGGGCGCGAAGCTGGGCCGTGCCTGGAGCCCGGTCAGCCACCTCAATGCCGTGCGCAATAACCCCGAGCTGCGTGCCGCCTATGAGGCCTGCCTGCCGAAACTCTCCGAGTACTGGACGGAAATGGGCCAGAACCGCGCCCTGTTCCAGGCCTACGAGGCGCTCGCTGCCAGCCCTGAAGCGGCCGGTTTCGACGTGGCGCAGAAGACCATTCTCGAGCACGCCCTGCGTGATTTCCGCCTGTCCGGTATCGACCTGCCAGCCGAGCAGCAGAAGCGATACGGCGAGATCCAGATGAAGCTCTCCGAGCTGGGCAGCCGTTTCTCCAACCAGTTGCTGGACGCCACCCAGGCCTGGACCAAGCAGGTCGAGGACGAAAGCCTGTTGGCCGGCCTCACCGATTCCGCCAAGGCGCAGATGAAACAGGCTGCCGAAGCCAAGGGCCTGGACGGCTGGCTGATCACCCTGGAATTCCCCAGCTACTACGCGGTGATGACCTACGCCGACGATCGCGCGCTGCGCGAAGAGCTGTACGCCGCCTACTGCACCCGTGCTTCGGATCAGGGCCCGAACGCCGGGCAGCACGACAACGGGCCGGTGATGGCCGAGATCCTCGACCTGCGTCAGGAACTGGCGCGCCTGCTCGGTTTCGCCAACTACTCCGAGCTGAGCCTGGCCAGCAAGATGGCCGAATCCACCGAGCAGGTGCTGAGTTTCCTGCGCGACCTGGCGGTGCGCAGCAAACCCTTCGCCGAGCAGGATCTGGCCGAGCTCAAGGCCTACGCCGCCGAGCATGGCTGCAACGATCTGCAGAGCTGGGACGTGGGCTACTACAGCGAAAAGCTGCGTGAGCAGCGCTACAGCATTTCCCAGGAAATCCTGCGTGCCTATTTCCCCATCGACAAGGTGCTCGGCGGCCTGTTCGCCATCGTCGAGAAGCTCTACGGCATCCAGATCAAGGAGCTGTCCGGCTTCGATACCTGGCACCCGGACGTCCGTCTGTTCGAGATTTCCGAAAACGGCCAGCACGTCGGGCGTTTCTTCTTCGACCTCTACGCCCGTGCCAACAAGCGCGGTGGTGCCTGGATGGACGGTGCCCGCGACAAGCGTCGCAGCGCTGGCGGCGAGCTGGTCAGCCCGGTGGCCAACCTGGTGTGCAACTTCACGCCTGCGTCGACCGGCAAGCCGGCCCTGCTGACCCACGATGAAGTCACCACCCTGTTCCACGAATTCGGCCACGGCCTGCATCATCTGCTGACCCGCGTCGAGCACGTCGGGGTTTCCGGCATCAATGGCGTGGCCTGGGATGCCGTCGAGCTGCCCAGCCAGTTCATGGAAAACTGGTGCTGGGAGCCCGAGGGCCTGGCGCTGATTTCCGGGCACTTTGAGACCGGTGAGCCGCTGCCGCAGGACCTGCTCGACAAGATGCTGGCCGCCAAGAACTTCCAGTCCGGCCTGATGATGGTGCGTCAGCTGGAGTTCTCGCTGTTCGACTTCGAGCTGCATGCCATTCATGGTGATGGCCGCAGCGTGCTGGAAGTGCTCGAAGGCATTCGTGACGAGGTCTCGGTGCTGCGTCCGCCGGCCTACAACCGTTTCCCCAACAGCTTCGCGCACATCTTCGCCGGGGGGTATGCCGCCGGTTACTACAGCTACAAGTGGGCCGAAGTGCTGTCCGCCGATGCCTTCTCGAAGTTCGAAGAAGAGGGCGTGCTCAACCCGCAGACCGGCCGCGCCTTCCGCGAGGCGATCCTGGCCCGTGGCGGCTCTCAGGCGCCGATGGTGCTGTTCGTCGATTTCCGCGGCCGCGAGCCGAGCATCGACGCGTTGCTGCGCCACCTCGGCCTGAGTGCGGAGGCGGCATGAGCGACGACCCGGTGATAACGCCCAAGCGCTTCATCGCCGGCGCCGTGTGCCCGGCGTGCAGCGAAATGGACAGCATCAAGATGTGGAACGTCGATGGCGTGCCGCACCGTGAGTGCGTGCAGTGCGGTTATGCCGACACCCTGGACGAGCGCGGCAACTCGGTGGCCAAGGAGCTGCCGACCCGCGTCAACGTCAGTGCCCTGACAGCGAAGAAGCCGGCCGACCCCAAGGTCAAGGCCGTGCAGTTCTTCCCCAATCCGAAATTGAAGAAGAACGACGACTGAGGGAGCCTCCGAGGAAATCGAAGGCACCACTGCAGGGCGTGGCGTTTCAGGCTGTGCTGTCATCTTGCCGGGCAGGCCGTACTGAACCTTGCCGTGGCATTCACTGCTTCCATGGCGGATACTCGACAGCCCTGCGTGACATGAATGAGGACGCTTCTCTTGCGTTTCCTGCTGCTGCCCCTGCTTGCCATCGCCGCTCCTGCGCTGGCCGATGTGCGTATCGATGACCTCACGGCCAAGCGCAGCGACTGGGAGACCTATCGCTTCCCGCTGCTGGTCGGCGACACCCCCGCCATCGGGCGTATCAACACCTTTCTGCATGCCGTCGAGTTGCAGGCGCTTCCCGGGCGTTTCGCCAAATCGCCGTTCGAGAACGTGCAGCCCAAGGAGGGCGAGCATTGGGGTGTGAACCGCCTCGACTACCAGGTTCTGGGCCAGGGGCCGGGGTATCTTTCCCTGGCGGTCGAGGGTGAGTACACCGCGGCTTACACCAGCCAGAGCACCCGCACTTACAACTTCGATCTGGTCAGCGGACGGCCCATCGGCTTGCGGCAACTGTTCAGTCACGATGGGCTGCAGCGTGTGCAGAACGAAGTGCAGGGCGCGCGGGCGAAGCGCATGGAAGGCTTTCTCGCAAAGCTGCCGCCAGGCAAACCCGGTCACCCCGAGAACCTCAGCGAAGACGAGCAAATGCTGGAGGGCCAGCGCGAGCTCTATCTCAGTTGCCTGGACTCGCGCCGCGAGGCGGGACTCGACTATGACCGTGTGCAACTGGGTGGCGACAGCCTGACCCTGGTCGCCGAAGGTTGCGCCTCCCACGTCAATCTCGCCCTCGACGATCTCGGCGAGTTCCCCAGCAGCTTCAGTTATCAGGCCCTGAGCAAGGATCTCAGCGCTTATGGCCGCTGCCTGCTGCTGCAGCACCGTAGCGACTGCGCGCTACCTGAGGATACCTCCGCCCAGAGCGTTTACCACGGCACGCTGGGACGCTACCCGATCACCCTGGTGCTCGAGCAGCTGTATGCCGACCACAGCCTGTCCGCCAGCTACTTCTACGACAAGCATGCCAAGCGCATAGAGCTCGGTGGCGAGCACCAGCAGGACTTCGTCACGCTCTACGAGAGCAGCGAGCCCCCGGCCCGCTTCGAACTCGAGTTCCAGGCCGATGGCAGCCTGAAAGGCACCTGGCAGCAGGGCGAGAAGCCGGCGCTGGATGTCCGGCTCACCCCGTGACCTCGGTCGACAAGGAGCACCTATGTGGCATCTGGTATGTGGCGACAACGCCGTAGAGGGCGTGAGCCATGTGATCGGGCAGCAGGCTGCCGATGACGGGCTGCGGGTCATGCGTGACGACCTGGCGGTCGGCCCGCTGGGCGATGTCGACGTGCCGCCTTGTGCAGCACGCGTGACGTTCTGGGGCGCGGTGTGGCCGGAGGGCGTAATGCCGGTTGCGGATTTCGCTGCCGGGCTACCCGCCGATGCGCAGTGGATCGCCGGTCTTGCCCGGCAGAAGCGCCCTGTCACCGTCTGGCATGGCGACAGTGCCAGTGAACAGTTGCTGCTGGCGCGGGTGGTGCATGCGCTGGAGGGCAGTGATGTGCTGTTGCTCGAGGTCACCTGCGGCACCGGCAACAGCTGGGTGCAGAGCCGCAAGGCGGTGGCCATGCACGCACCCCAGACGCTGTTCGCCCTGGCCAAACCTAAGCCGGTCGAGCCAGAACGCCGTGCAAGCCTGGCCGCACAATGGCACTCGGCGGTGACGGATGGTGGGCTGATTCATCGTTGGCAGGCGGGGAGCTTCACGGCCGAGGATTACCAGGCTATCGACGCTGCCCTGCTGCGTCAGTCTCGAGCCGAGCCGCAACCCCTGGCCCGCGTCATGGCCGAGGTGATGGCGCGTTGCGACGGCTTCTTCGCCAGCGATTACTTCCTGTTCTGGCGCGCCCGCGAGTTGGCTGCAGACGGCCTGCTGGTGCTCGACGGCGAGCCGGGCGAGCACGGCTACTCAGGGCTGCAGGTACGCCGTAGTAGCTGATCAACCGCGGAAAAACTCCCCCGGCGTGGCGCCGAACTGCTGGCGAAAGGCGGCGATGAAAGCCGAGGTGGAGTCGTAGCCGCAGAGCAGGGCCACGTCGGTGACGCGCTGGCCCCGTTCCAGCGGTGTCAGGGCGCCGAGCAGGCGCAGGCGTTGGCGCCAGGCGCGGAAGGTCAGCCCGGTATCGCGCAGGAACAGGCGACTCAGGGTCTTTTCCGACACGCCGAGGTTTTCGCCCCAGGCTGCCAGCGGGCGGTCGTCATCGGGTTTTTTCTGCAGGCGGCTGCACAGGGCACGCAGGCGTGGGTCGCTCGGCAGCGGCAATGACAGGTGCACTTCGGGCGCCATCCGCAGGCGGTCGAGCAGCACCTGGGCGAGGCGCCCGTCCGGCCCTGCTTCGTCGTACTCCACCGGCAGCTCGCAGAAGCTGCGGATCAGCTCACGGGTCAGGGCGTCCACGCCCAGCACACGGCAACTGCCGGGCATCTGATCGCCATGGCCATCGTCCACGTAGAGGCTGCGCATCTCGGTGTTCGGCGAACTCAGCACTTCATGTTCCAGCCCTGCGGGAATCCAGATGGCCCGTTGTGGCGGCGCCACGAAGCTGCCGACGGCGGTGCGCACCTGCAGCACGCCCTGGATGGCATAGGTCAGCTGTACCCAGGCGTGGCTATGGCGTGGGGTCCCGGTCTGGCGGCGGAGCGATTCGTTGCGCGCATAGAGGGGGCGCGGCAGGCGCTCCAGCTGGGGAACGCTGCGTTCGGCAATCGCAGTTTGTCCGTTTGGCGACATGATCTGGCTTTATGGCGTTAGTCGGCAATCGAGGCTCAGGGTAGAGTGGAGGCCTTTGTATGGCAACCGCTTGCCTTCGTCCGCTTGGAATTCCGCCCATGGCCCGCTCCCGTCTACTGCCCGATAACTTCACGCTGACCCTGATCGCCGTCGTTCTCACCGCCACCTTCCTGCCTGTCAGGGGCGATGTCGCGGTGGCCTTCGGCTGGATCACCAACCTGGCCATCGCCCTGCTGTTCTTCCTGCATGGCGCCAAGCTGTCGCGCGAGGCCATCGTTGCCGGTGCCGGCCACTGGCGCCTGCATCTGCTGGTGTTCAGCTGCACCTTCATTCTCTTCCCACTGCTGGGGCTGGCGCTCAAGCCGCTGCTGTCGCCGATGATCGGCACCGAGCTGTACCTGGGCATGCTTTACCTGTGCGCGCTGCCGGCCACCGTGCAGTCGGCCATCGCGTTCACGTCCCTGGCGCGCGGCAACATTCCGGCGGCGATCTGCAGCGCGGCGGCCTCCAGCCTGTTCGGCATTTTCCTCACGCCGCTGCTGGTGGCCTTGCTGATGGACGTACACGGCAGCGGCGGTTCGACCCTGGACGCCATTGGCAAGATCACCCTGCAACTGCTGGTGCCCTTCATCCTCGGCCAGATCGCCCGACGCTGGATCGGTGCCTGGGTAGGTCGCAACAAGAATTGGCTCAAGTACGTCGACCAGAGTTCGATCCTGCTGGTGGTCTACACCGCGTTCAGCGCGGCGGTGGTCGAAGGCCTGTGGAATCAGGTCTCCTGGCCGACCCTGGCGGCGCTGGTGTTCGCCTGTTGCCTGTTGCTCGCGCTGGCGCTGTGCATCACTGCGCTGCTCGGCAAATGGTGTGGCTTCAGCCTGGAAGATCGCATCACCATCCTGTTCTGCGGCTCGAAGAAGAGCCTGGCCACGGGTGTGCCCATGGCCCAGGTGCTGTTCGCCGGCAGCAGCATCGGCCTGATGATCCTGCCGATGATGCTGTTCCACCAGATCCAGCTGATGGTCTGCGCGGTGATTGCCCAGCGTTATGCCAAGCGGGCCGATCCTGTCGAACACAAGGTGGTGGTGAATTGAGCCATTCCATGCATCTCAAGGCTTCACTGTTGGTAATCGCCTTGCTGCCGACCCTGCCGGCTCATGCCTGGGTTCGAGTCGCGCCGGAGCTGGATGAAAATCCCGTGGTGGGCACGACCTACTACGGCGTGTTGTCGACCCTGGTGCCGATCCTCACCACGACCAAGCCGGGAGATGGCACCGAGCTGGCCGGGGAAATATCGAAGGAGAGCAGCAGCATCGACCAGAAGATGAAGCTGGCTCGGGACGATGCAGCGGCCTTCGTCGGCAGTCACGGTCAGATTCGCGGCGTGATGCTGGAAGCGGCGCTGGACGCACTGCAGCAACGCAGCGAGCTGGCCTCCTACAGTGACATGCAGCTGGCAGAAGCCTTGCTGGCCTACGAACCTCGCTGAACACGTTGAGCGCCAGTGACGCAAGCGAGGCGCGGGTGCCTCGCTTGCGGTCGAGCGCTAGAACAGCTTGTGCACGAAGCTGACCACGAACTTGTTGCCCTGCGTGCGGTTCTCCGCGTCCTGCTCGAAGTAGCTGTTGGCCGTTACGATGTTCTCCTTGGAAAAGGCGTAGGTCAGGCCGGGGCCGATGGCCCAGACCTGTTCGCGGCGACCGCTGACCTCGTGGCCATCGACCCTGGTATCGCTGATCTGCTTGAGCCAGTAGCCGGCGAGGCCGACGCTCAGGCGCTCGGTCAGCGCGTACTGGGTGGCGAAGTTGGCGTGCAGTGCCTGGCCAGCCTGGCTGCTGGAGACATCGCCGAAAGCCGTGGAGGGCTCGTCGTTCCTGGCGTTCCACAGGTACCAGAAGCGCCCGCTGAGCGACCACTTGGGCGTTGCCCACCAGGTCGCGGCGTAGTAGGGGTTGAACGACCAGAAGTTGCCGCCCGGGTTGACCGAATTGTCGCGGTCATAAGCGCCGGTGGGCAGGATCACCTCGGCCTCGAGGCGCTGGGCGAACAGCGGCGAGCCATCGGCGCGGGTGCTCAGCGACGACTGCAGGAAGGCGCCCAGCACGATGTCGCCGACCCCCTCCCGTGAGCTCAGTACGCTGTTGTCGAGGCCGTCGTCCACCTTGGCGTGGGCCAGCCAGGGCACGATCACCGTGAAGCCGGGCATCCAGCCATTGTCCATGGGCTGGCCCAGGTGGATGAGCTGGGTGACCGGGGCGAAGGTCTCTATCTCCTGCTTGGGCAAGGGCAGTTTGTCGCCGCGTTCGTCGTTGAAACGCGAGGCTTTTCCGTAGATCAGGTATTCGACCAGATACCCACCCGGCCCGCCGGGCAGCGGCGCGCCGTCGTAGAAACTGGTGGAGCCGAGATTGATCGAGGGCTGGTCGTAGGCGTGGGCGCCGCCGGCGGTGAGGGTAGTCAGGCCCAGGGTGAGGGCCGTTACGCGCGATAGGTGCATGAGGGTGATCCTTGTCTTGTTGTTTTTGTTGTCGATCGGCTGCCGTGTCGTGCGGCTTAGACGTAACTGGCCGCCAGTCCTCCATCCACGGGAACGTTGGCGCCGCAGACCCAGCGCGCCGCATCGGAGCAGAGGAACAGCACCACGGCAGCCACTTCGTCGGCCAGGGCCGGGCGCTTCATGTGCTGGCCGTCGCGCGCCAGGCGCTCGGCGCTGAGCATCTGCACGAAGTCGCCGAGGATCGGCGTGAACACCGGGCCGGGCGCGACGCAGTTGAGGCGCACGTCATGCTCGCGGAACCAGCTCGAAGCCTGCTGGTAGGACCAGACGATCAGGGCCTCCTTGAAGTACTGGTAGCAGGTCGCCTGTTCCACCGGGTTGCGCTCGAGCCAGTCGCTCCCCGCCTTGAATCCCGCGGTGGCGGCCAGGGCCTTGTGGAGGTCGAGGCGTTGCGGCCATTCGGCGCCGAGGATCGAGGCCGCATTGACGATGCAGCCGCCCGCGAGGCGTGGCAGCAGGCCCTCGCTCAGGTGACGCAGGCCGAGGTAGTTGACCCGGCCGACCCGTTCGGCCGGCGAGGTGCCCGGCACCCCGCCGATGTTGCACAGCCCGTCGATGCGTTCGGGCAGCCTGGCGATCACCCCATCGATACTGTCAGGGTCGCCGAGATCCACCGGGTGGTAGGCGTCGACGCTGATCTGCGGTTCGTGACGATCCAGTGCGATGACCCGTGCGCCCTGAAAGCGCGCCAGGCGTGCGACTTCGGCACCGATGCCGGAGGCAGCGCCGGTAATCACCAGGGTCTTGTCGTACAGTTTCATGGTGTGTCCTCTCTTTCTTGTTGTAGGCAGGGAGCTGTCAGAAGGGGTACTGCGGTGGGGTTTCCTTGACCGTCACCCATTGCCATTGGGTGAACTCGTCCCAGTTGGCCGGGCCGCTCATGCTGCCGCCGTTGCCCGAGTGGCCACGCCCGCCGAAGGGATTCACGCCGTCGTCGTTCACGGTCTGGTCGTTGATGTGCAGCATGCCGCAGTCGAGCCTTGCCCCCAGGGCCATGGCGCGGCCCACGGAGCGGGAGATCACCGCCGCGGCGAGTCCGTATTCGCTGCGGTTGGCCAACTCGATGGCCTCTTCGTCGTTGGCGAAACTGGTCACGCAAGCCACCGGGCCGAACAGTTCCTGGTCGAAGGCCGGCATGCCCGGGGTCACGTGGCTGAGCACGGTGGGTTGGTAGAACAGGCCCTGGTAACGACCTCCGGCCTGCAAGCGTGCGCCGGCGACCACGCTGTCGAGCACCATCTGGTGAGTACGGACCAGTTGGTTCTCGTTGATCATCGGGCCGAGTTCCACCTCGCCACTGGCCGGGTCACCAACGCGCAGCCGCCGCGTGCGCTCGACCAGCCCTTCCACGAAGCGCTCGACCAGCGACGCCTGCACCAGGATCAGCCCGCTGGCCATGCAGATCTGCCCCTGGTGCAGAAAGGCGCCCCAGGCGGCGCAGCTCAGGGCGCGTTCCAGGTCGGCGTCGTCGAGTACGATCAGCGGGTTCTTGCCGCCCAGCTCCAGGGCGACCTTCTTCAGGTGGCGCCCGGCGGTTTCCGCCACCTTGCGCCCGGCGGCGGTGGAGCCGGTGAAGGCGATCATCCGCACATGGCGATCGGCACACAGCGCCGCCCCGGCCTGGGCGCCACCGGGCAGCACATGCAGCACGCCCGCCGGCAGGCCGGCCTCCTCGAACAGACGGGCGATCAGGAAGCCGCCGCTGATCGGGGTCTGTGGGTCGGGTTTGAGCAGCACCGCATTGCCGGCTGCAAGGGCCGGCGCAACGGCGCGAATGGACAGGATCAGCGGGAAGTTGAACGGCGATATCACCCCGATCACGCCATGGGGCAGGCGCCGCGCGTAGGACAGCGTGCCAGCGCCACTTGGCAGCACCAGGCCGTGGGGTTGCATCACTTGCCCGGCGGCCAGCTGCAGGAACAGCACCGCCTCGCGCACTTCATGATGAGCCTTGGGCAGGATGCCACCGGTCTCGCGGGCGATGAACAGTGCGCACTCCTCGGCGTGTGCCTGCAGCACCTGGGCGGCACGCAGGAAGATGTCCGCCCGCTGGCGCGGGGCGACGGCTTCCCAGGCGGGCTGATGGCGAGCCGCGCTGGCAGCGGCCTGGGTGATGTCTTCGGCACGGGCTTCGCCGGTGGTGGTCAGGCACCGGCCCGTGGCGGGTTCGATGACAGGGTTACGGCCTCCCGACAGCGGTGCGTGCCAGCTGCCGGTAAACAGCTTGCCGTCCCAGCGGCTTTCATCCAGTAATGCGTGCGTCGATTGCGTTTGCGGCAGTCGAGACATGGTGTCTCCTTGGGGGTATTGTTGTTTTGGTTGATTTGCCTGTGGCCAGGAAGCAATGCGCAAGGAGTGTGCCCAGGTACGCCCTGGTGCCTGGGCGGCGTATGAATCCTCAATAATTTCAATAAATTGGATGCATTCATCAGGTTCCTGACGGTCCACGCTGGCGCAGGTAGCAGCGATGGACTGTTGCAAATGAGCAACTGACCGAGTCGTGGGTCGGCCTGGACATGATGATTTGCGCAAGCACGGAGCCGTAGCCATGGCCGATCCCCAGCGTATTTCCCTGGATGCCCTGCACATCACCGAGCCCCCGCATTACCGGGGCGCCAGCGACGCCCTGGACGTACAGAGCTCGCCGACCTTGCGCGAGCTGACCGAGTGCCTGTTCTTTTCGCCGGGCGATGGGCGCATCTGGCTCAATGACCAGCGCATGGTGCTGCTGCACTGTGCCGCCCTCGGCGCGCTGCGCTGCGAACTGATCGACAGCCTCGGCCTGGAGCGCGCCCGTGGCTTGCTGACCCGCGCCGGCTACCTGTCTGGAGCACGGGATGCACGCCTGGTGCAGCAGCGTTGGGCGGATGCCGAGCCGGCCTCGATCTTCGCCGCCGGCATTCGCCTGCATGGCCTGGAGGGCATGGTCAAGGTGGAACCGCTGCATTTCGAGTTCGACGTCGACCGTGGTCACTATGACGGCGAGTTCCTCTGGCACCATGCCCACGAGGACGATGAGCACATCGCCGCCTATGGCATCGGTAATGATCCGGCCTGCTGGATGGAACTGGGCTATGCCACCGGTTACGTGAGTGGCCTGTTCGGCCGTCTGGTGGTGTTCCGTGAGGTGGAGTGCCGGGCCATGGGGCACCAGGTGTGCCGGGTTCTGGGCAAGACCGCCGAGCTGTGGGGCGACGTGGAGGAGGACCTGCGTTACCTGAATGCGTCCGCCGACGACGGCGAGCATTGCCGGCTGGATCGCGCCCCGTGCCTGCCGCTGGCCGCTACCGGTGCGCCGGCCGAGGACGGTCGCATGATCGGCGCCTCGGCGGCCTTCAATACCGCTTTCCAGTCGCTGCAGCGGGTCGCGCTTACCCCGGCCACGGTGTTGTTCAGTGGTGAGTCTGGCGTGGGCAAGGAGCTGTTCGCCAGTAACCTGCACCGCATGAGCGCGCGTCGCGAGGGGCCTTTCGTGGCCCTCAATTGCGCGGCCATCGCCGAGAGCCTGATCGAGGCGGAGCTGTTCGGTGTCGAGCGCGGTGCCTACACCGGCGCCAGCCACTCGCGGCCTGGCCGCTTCGAGCGTGCCCAGGGCGGCACGCTGTTTCTCGACGAGGTCGCCTGCCTCAGCCTGCCGGGGCAGGGCAAGTTACTGCGCGCCTTGCAGGAGCGGGAGATCGAGCGGGTCGGCGGCACCTCGGTCATCCACGTCGACGTGCGGGTGATCGCGGCGACCAACGTGGATCTGCGCGCTGCCGTGCGCCGGGGTGATTTTCGCGAGGATCTCTACTACCGGCTCAACGTCTACCCGATCCATATTCCGCCGCTGCGTGAGCGCCGCGACGACATCCCCCTGCTGGTGGATTTCTTCATGCGCCGTTATTGCGAGCGCTATGGGCGTACCCCGGTCGGTTTGACCATGCGCGGCATCAAGGCGCTGCTCAACTACGATTTCCCCGGCAATATCCGCGAATTGCAGAACCTCATCGAACGGGGGGTGATCGCCAGCAACGAGGGGGCCGCGATCGACCTCAACCACCTGTTCCGCGACGAGGAGCTGCCCGCCGAGTTCTACTCGCTGCTGCAGCAGGGGCGCCTGGTGCAGGAATCCGCCAGCGTGGACGAGGTGGATCTGTTCGCCCGGCTCGCCGCCGACCCTGCTACCGGTCTGTCCCTGGCGGCGGTGGAGAACCGTCTGCTCAAGCAGGCCCTGCACAGAGCTGGAGGCAATGTTGCCGGCGCTGCCCGGATGCTTGGCCTGACCCGGGCCCAGTACGCCTACCGGCTCAAGCGCGCCCAGGCTTGAGGGACGCTCGGCGTACTGTGCAGCGGTCCTGCGGGCACGTACTTCAGAGGTGCCTCGGCCCGTTCGCCAGGATGGCGCTGAGGCTTATCTGGCGCGCCCACTGGGCCTCGCGCTCGAAGCCATAGCGTTGTTGCAGGGATAGGGTTTCGCCACCCAGGTACTGGGCCTGCGCCTGCAGCAACAGCAGGGCGCTGGGGGTGTCGCCGCGTTCGACGTAGGCCGCGATGACCGCGTCGATCACCGGGTACAGGTCGTTGTACTTGCTGCCGCCGCAGGGGATGGCGGCGAATGCCGCGCGGTGCTGCCAGAGCGGGTCGTCGGCCAGGTCCGCCGGGCCGTCCGCCTGGCTGGCCAGCCATGTCCATATCCGCTCTACCGTGGGCCCGCTGCCGAAGCAGGGAGGCGCCAGCAGGGTACGTACGGCAAGCCGGCAGGCATCGTCGTGGCGCTCCAGGCGCCGGTATTGGCTGACCAGCAAGGCCGAAGCGTCGGCGTACTCGGGCAGCCGCTGCAGCGTGCGTTCCAGCAGGGCCACGGCGGCGTCCACCGCCTGTTGTTTCACGAGCAGGCGGGCCTGTTCGCAGGCCGCCCGCGGGGCGTGCGGGTCGGCGCTGAAATCCGCATGTTCCAGGTAGCCGTCGTCGTCTTCCAGGGCGTGGGAGGCGGCGAGAAAGGTGTCGAGGCTGGAGAAGGCCGGTACCAGGCGGCCCTCGTCATGGAACGTCTCCACCACGATCGGCTCACGGCCTTCCTGGCCCACCGGCCAGTAAAGGCCATAACTGTCGCCATTGCCCAGGGCATGCTCGGCAAAGGGCAAGAAGCCAGGGATGCCGCCGGGCAGGAGGGTGTCGTCGAGGCTGATCTCGGTGACCCGGTCGGGCAGTTTCAAGGGCATGTGCAACTCCGTTGGGCAGCGTCGGGCCGCGGCAGTCTAGTGCAGGGGCGGTTCATTGTCCTCGTGCGCCGGCTCCTCGATGCGGTACCAGGCCACGTACAACGCCGGCAGGAACAGCAGGGTCAACAGGGTGGCGCTGAAGATACCGCCGATCATGGCGTAGGCCATCGGCCCCCAGAACACTTCGCGGGCGATGGGGATCATGCCCAGGCTGGCGGCAGCGGCGGTCAGCAGGATCGGCCGGCGGCGGTGCTGGGTGGCGTCGATCACGGCCTGCCACGGCGAGTCGCCGCCACGCTCGAACTCGTCGATCTGGGTCACCAGGATCACCGAGTTGCGGATGATGATGCCGATCAGCGCCAGGATACCGAGGATGGCCACGAAGCCCATGGGCGTGCCGGTGGGCACCAGCGCCAGGACCACGCCAATAAGCCCCAGGGGCGCCACGCTGAACACCAGAAAGGTCTTCGCCACGCTGTGCAGCTGGATCATCAGGAAGGTCGCCATCAGGAACAGCATCAACGGCAGCACGCTGGCGATCGGGCCCTGGGCCTTGCCGCTTTCTTCTACGGTGCCGCCGGTGGCGACGCTGTAGCCAGTGGGTAGCTCGTCGGAGAATTTCTGGATATCCGGCGCCAGGTTGGCGACCAGATCGGTCGGCTGGATCTCGCTGACCACCGCCGCCTTGAGGGTGATGGTCGGTTTGCGGTCACGGCGCCAGACCAGCGGCTGTTCCAGTTCATAGCCCACGGTGGCGAACGCGCGCAGCGGAACGGCCACCCCGCTCGGGGTGACGATCTGCAGGTTCTCCAGGGTCTGCGGCGAACTGCGCTCGCTGTCTTCGGCCCGGCCGATCACGTCGATCAGGTAGATATCGTCCTTGACCTGGGTGACCGTGGTGCCGCTGACGATGCTGTTCAGCAGGTTGGCGACATCTTCGGAAGACAGCCCGAACTGGCGCGCCTTATCCTGTGCGATGTCGATGCGCAGCACCTTGCCCGGCTCGTTCCAGTCGTAAACCATCTCGCCGATGTCCGGATTCTTGTCCAGTAGCGCCGCCAGTTCCAGGGCGTGCTTGCGCACCTGGTCGACATCCGCCCCGCTGATCCGGTACTGGATCGGCCGGCCCACCGGCGGGCCCATCTCCAGCGGCTGGACGAAGCTGCCGATGCCGACGAAGTCCTCGCGCAGGCGTTTCTTCAGCTTGCCGACCAGCCGATCACGGGCGTCGATGTCCTGGCTGACGATCACCAGTTGAGCGTAGAACGGGTTCTGCAGTTGCTGATCCAGCGGCAGGTAGAAGCGCAGGGCGCCCTGGCCGATGTAGGTGCTCCAGCGGGCGATGTCCGGATCGTCCTTGAGGCTGGCCTCGAGGCGGTCGACCTGGGCACGGGTCTCGTTGATCGAGGCGTTCTGCGGCAGGTTGAGATCGACGAGGATTTCCGGGCGATCCGAAGCGGGGAAGAACTGGCTCTGCACCAGGGTCATGCCGGCCAGGGAGGCGGCGAACAGGGCTATCGTCAGGCCGATGGTCCACCAGCGGTGCCGCATGGCCAGCAGCAGGCCCTTGTCGAAGGCGCGGGCGATGCGTCCCGGGCCGCTTTCCTTGGCCTTCATGCGCTTTGGCAGGATGTGCACGGCGATGACCGGGGCGAACACCACCGCCACCAGCCAGGACAGCGACAGCGCCACGGCGATCACCGCGAACAGGGTGAAGGTGTACTCGCCAGCGGAGCTGGCGTTGAGGCCGATGGGCACGAAGCCGGCTACCGTCACCAGGGTACCGGTGAGCATCGGGAATGCCGTGGAGGTGTAGGCGAAGGTGCCGGCGTCGTGCAGCGAGTCGCCTTTTTCCAGGCGGGTGACCATCACCTCCACGGTGATCATGGCGTCATCGACCATCAGCCCGAGGGCGATGATCAGCGCGCCAAGGGAAATCCGCTGCATGGTGATGCCGCTGTATTCCATGAACATGAACACCATGGCCAGCACCAGCGGGATCGAGCAGGCGACCACCAGGCCGGCGCGGATGCCGAGGCTGACGAAGCTCACCAGCATGACGATCAGCACGGCTTCGAACAGGGCGCGGGTGAAGCCGCTGACCGCTTCCTCCACCACTTCGGCCTGGTCGGACACCACATGCACGCCGACGCCCACCGGCAGGTCGGCGGTCAGCTCGTCCATGCGTGCGTGCAGGGCCTTGCCGAAGGTCTGGATGTTGCCGCCGTCGCGCATGGCGATGGCCAGGCCGATGGCCGGCGTGCCATTGAAGCGGAACAACGCTTGCGGCGGATCGACGTAGCCACGGCTGATCTCGGCGATATCGGTCAGCCGATAGAAGCGGTCATCCAGGCGCAGGTTGACGTTGCGCAGGTCGGCTTCCGAGGCGAACTGGCCGCTGGTGCGCACGGAAATCCGCTCGGGGCCCGCCTCTATCACCCCGGAGGGCGTCACCGCGTTCTGCGCCTGCAGGCTCTGGATCACCTGGCTCTGGTCGATGCCCAGGGCGGCCAGTTTGCGGGTCGAGAAGTTGAGGTAGAACACCTCGTTCTGCTGGCCGACCATCTGCACCTTGCCCAGGTCGGGCACGCTGCGGATCTCGGCGCGCACCTGCTCGACGTAGTCGCGCAGGGCCCGCATGCTCAGGCCGTCACCGGTAAAGGCGTAGATGGAACCGAACACATCGCCGAACTCGTCGTTGAACGAGGGACCCTGCAACCCCTGGGGGAACTCGCCGCGAATGTCGTCGATCTTCTTGCGTACCTGGTACCAGATGCCGTCGATCTCGCTGGCCTTGGTGGTGTCGCGCAGGAACACCATGACGGTCGACTCGCCGGGCCGCGTGTAGCTCTTCACGTAGTAGAGGGCGTCCAGCTCCTCGAGCTTCTTCTCGATGCGGTCGGTGACCTGGGTGAGGGTTTCGTCCACCGTGGCGCCCGGCCAGCGGGTCTGGATGACCATGGTCTTGATGGTGAAGGCGGGATCCTCTTCGCGGCCCAGGTTCATGTAGGAAATCACCCCCATGAGCAGGGACACGAACATCAGGTACCAGACGAACGACTGATGGCGCAGCGCCCAGTCGGAGAGGTTGAAGCCGTTCTTGCGTGGCGCTTGCTGATTCATGGTGCCACGCCCTCGTCGATACGTACTGCCTGGCCGTCCTTGAGCAGGCTCAAGCCGGCGCTGACCACTTTGTCGCCTGGCGCCAGGCCCTCGACACTGATCTGTTCGCCCTCGCGGCCGACCACCTGCACGGCGCGCGGGTGCACGGTTTTCGCTGCCGTGTCGATGACCCACACGCGGGGCTGGCCGTCGACTTCCTGCAGGGCGCTGGCCGGCAGCAGGCTGCGGGGTTTCTGTTCGCGGGACAGGCTGACGGCCACCGCGGTGCCCAGGCGCAGGCCGGGTGGGGTGTCTTCCAGGCTCAGGCGCGCACGTCGGGTACGGGTCGCGGCGTCCGCACGGGGCCCCAGCTCGCGAAGTTGGCCGCGGGTGGCGATGCTCGGATCGAGCTGGGAGGCGATGTTGAACTGCACCTGGTCGTCCAAGGCATCGGCCAGTTCCACGGGCAGGTCGAAAACCGCTTCCTTGACGTCGGGCCGGGCCAGCGTCACGACCTCCTGCCCGGCGCCGACCACCTGGCCGGCCTCCACGTGCCAGGCGGTCACCACCGCGTCGAATTCGCTGCTCAGGTTGCCGTAGGCGAGGCGGTCGCGGGCCTGCCGCGTGGCGGCTGCGGCCTGATCGCGGCTGCTGCGGGCGCTGCTCAGTTCGGTCTGCGCCTGCTCCAGCACGGCCTTGGCACCGACCCCTCGGTCGAACAGTTCCTGCTGGCGTCGGGCATTGGCCTGGGCGTTGATCCACTGCGCCTCGCTGCGCGCCTGATCACCCTCGCTGGCGCGCAGGGCGTTCTGCTGATCGGTGGGGTCGAGGGTGGCCAGGGTGGTTCCGGCCTTCACCTCGGCACCGGCGTCCACCAGGCGCTGGGCGACGCGGCCGCCGACCCGAAAGCCCAGGGTGCTCTGCACCCGGGCCTCGACCGTGCCGGCGAAACGCCCCACGACCTGTTGGTTCTGCTGCTGCACCTCGGTGTATAGCACCGGGCGGATCGGCTCGGGCTTCTCTTCTTCGGCGCAGCCTGCCAGAAGCAGTGCGGCGAGCAGGGCGATACCTATGGAGCGCTTCATGGCTGATTGTCCTGCTCGCGCGCTTCGGCGATTTCCACTTTCTGGCCCGGGTGCAGCAGCTGCCCACCGGCCACCACCACGCGATCGCCATCCTGCAGGCCGCCGCGGATGATCACCTTGTCGGTCAGGTAGCGGTCGACCTGTACCGGGTGCAACTGTGCAATGTCGCCATCGCCGAGCCGCCACACCGCCGGCTCGTGCTCGGCCTTGGTGAGCGCCGACCAGGGCAGCTCGACGGCGCGGCTGGCCTGATTGCCCACCTGGGCACTGACCGTGGCCCCCAGGGTCATCGCTGCCGGTACTTGTTCCAGGCCAACCTTGACCTGCACCGTGCCGCTTTGCGCCGAGACCTGAGGGTTGACCTCGCGAACCTGGCCGTCGGCGCTGACCGACGGGTTGTCCAGCAGGCTGACGCGCAACGCCTGGCCGGGCTCGACCAGCAGTGCCTCGAAAACGTTGAACACTGCGTCGCGCTCGCCTTCACGGGCCAGGCCGAAGATCGGCGTGGCTGCCTGCACCACCTGGCCGACCTCGGCCTGGCGGGCGGTGATGACCCCGGCGCTCTCGGCGCGCAGTTCGGTGTAGCCGCTTTGCTCACGGGCGTCGGCCAATTGTGCGTCGGCTGCGGCCAGGCTGTTGCGGGCACTGCGTTCGCTGGCCAGGGCGCTGTCGTATTCGCTGCGGCTGGTGTAGCCCTTGGGCAGCAACTGCTGCTGGCGCCAGAGGTTGGCTGCGCTGAGTTTCACCTGGGCGCGCGCGGCCTCGGCGGCGGCCTCGGCGGAGCGCACCGCATTGCGTTGATCCTGGGGGTCGAGACGCGCCAGAACCTGGCCGGCCTGCACGCTGTCACCCACATCGGCCAGGCGCTCGATGATCTTGCCGCCGATGCGGAACGACAGGTCGGTCTGCACCCGTGCCTGGATATCGCCGGTCAGCGTGGCATCGGCCGCGTAGTCGATCTGGCTCACGGTCGCCACCTTGACCCGTGGGTGCTGCGGCTCGGGTGGTGCCTCATCGGCACAGCCGGCCAGCAGCGCGAAAGCCAGCGAGGCCGCGGCAATGCGAGGCGAGGCGAAGATCGATACGGGCGGCATGGGAGCTCCGGCACGGCAGGAAGCGAAGGTGTGTGCAGATGCGACCGCGGCAGGCGACGAACGGTTCAGGCAACCTCTTCCGACGAGGGTGGCTTGTGTCGACACCAGCAAAGCGAATACTGTGTTTATATACAGTTAACGAGCCTGCATCATGAAGCCGACCCCTGCCCCGCGCGGTCGCGGCACCGCCAGCAAGCCGCACAACCGCTTCGCGCCCACCAGCAGCGAGGCGGAGGACGATGGCTGGTATCAGGAACAGACGCCGCTGACTTTCGCCACCGAAGTCCGCCAGGAGTTGGCGAAGACGGTGATCAGCCGCAACAGCTCGCCGGACGTGGGCTTCGACCGGTCAGTGAATCCCTACCGGGGCTGCGAGCATGGCTGCATCTATTGTTTTGCCAGGCCCAGCCACGCGTATTGGGACCTGTCGCCAGGCATCGATTTCGAGACCAGGCTGATCGCCAAGACCAACCTGGCCGAGCGTCTCGAGGAACAGTTGAGCAAGCCGGGTTACGTGCCCAAACCCATCGCCCTGGGTATCAACACCGATGGCTATCAGCCCATCGAGCGTGAGCAGCAGTTGACGCGCCAGGCCCTGGAGGTGCTTCTGCGCTATCGCCACCCGGTCAGCATCATCACCAAGAGTGCGCTGATCCTGCGCGACCTCGATCTGTTCGAAGAGCTGGCCAGCCTCAATCTGGTCAGCGTGGCCTTCAGCGTCACCACCCTGGACGACGAACTCAAGCGCATCATGGAGCCGCGAACCGCGACGCCGAAGGCACGTCTGCGCGCCATGCGTACCCTGCATGAGCACGGCGTGCCGGTGGGGCTGATGGCGGCGCCAATGATTCCGATGATCAACGACATGGAGCTGGAGCGCCTGCTCGAGGCCGGGCGTGAGGCGGGGGCGAGCTCCGCCGGCTACGTGTTGCTGCGCTTGCCCCTGGAGATCGCCGGGCTGTTCGAAGAGTGGCTGCAGCGCCATTTTCCCGAGCGTGCCGAGCACGTGATGAGCCTTATCCGCCAGTCACGCGGGGGGCAGAACTACGACAGCCGTTTCGGCGTGCGCATGAAGGGTGAAGGCCACTTCGCCGAACTGCTGGCCCAGCGCTTTCGCCTGGCCCGCCGCCGTTATGGGTACGACGGCAGCAGGCGGGCCAGCCTGGACTGCTCGCTGTTCGCGCCACCCGGGCAGCAGATGGGGCTGTTCTGACGGCGATTCTCGTTGCCGGCATTCCCGGGTGTCGCTGCGCTCGACCCGGGCTACTGGTTTGGCGGCTGGCGCTGCGTAGCCTGGCGTTGAGCGAAGCGATACCCAGGGCAAATTTGCGGATAAAAACTGGCTGAAGGAACGCTTGCGCTCACCCGCCGAGCGGAGATTTTTCACCCGGACGTGCCTTGAATCATCCTGGCACAGTCCAAGCCTTCGACCACTTGTCGGTAACCCTGCCGACTGGGAAGCTTGTGCACTGTCATAGGCTTCGCCCCCATCCGTAAACGAGGTAACGCTATGCCTGGTAATCGTCGTTCTGCCGATGGCAAGTCCGAGAAAAACGCCGCCTCCGCCGCCGAGGCGCTGGATCATCTGGTCGATGGCTTCCTGCGCTTTCGCCAGGATGTATTCCCGCAACAGCAGGCGCTGTTCAAGAAGCTCGCCCACGCTCAATCGCCGCGCGCCATGTTCATCACCTGCGCCGATTCGCGCATCGTTCCCGAGCTGATCACCCAGAGCGAGCCGGGCGACCTGTTCGTCACCCGCAACGTCGGTAACGTGGTGCCGCCCTATGGGCAGATGAACGGTGGCGTTTCCACCGCCATCGAATACGCCGTGGCGGCCTTGGGCGTTCAGCACATCATCGTCTGCGGTCACTCCGACTGCGGCGCGATGAAAGCGGTGCTCGACCCGGCCACCCTGGAGCGCATGCCCACGGTAAAAGCCTGGCTGCGGCATGCCGAAGTCGCCAAGACGGTGGTCGCCGACAACTGTGGTTGCGCCGATCACACCACCCTGGGTGTGCTCACCGAAGAGAACGTGGTGGCTCAGCTCGACCACCTGCGAACCCATCCGTCGGTGGCCTCGCGTCTGGCTGCCGGGCAGCTGTTCATCCACGGCTGGGTGTATGACATCGAGAGCTGCCAGATCAAGGCCTACGATGCCGAAACCGGTGAGTTCCGCCAGATCGGCGACGGTCCGCTGCCGATGGCGACGCCGCGCGCGCGTTATCCTCAGGGCTGAGTCGGTCTGCTCGCTGCTGGTCGTGTAGTGGGGCCGCGATAAGGCGCACTCACGTTCTGCGTGGGAGACAGGCGATGTGGGAGCGCGCCATGCGCGCGAATCGCGGGCGCGGCCCGCTCCCATAGTGGATCGCACAACGTCAGCCCACCGCTCGACAATCGCAATGGTGGATGAAAAGAGCGTCAGCTACGCGCCCCGATCCACCCTACGTCCTGGTCGTTGGTGGCGGCGCCTGCCACAGGCGTTAAAAGCAATAGCGGCCATTTGTAGGGTGGACGGCGCTTCTCCCGTCCACCGGCTCCATGATCGCAGTGGTGGATGCAAAAAGCGTCGGCCACGCCTGCCTCTGTGACAGGGTTCGCGGGCGCGGGATCGGCGAGCCCGGAGGGCTGTGCTAGGGTCTCTAGTCGATATTCCGACAAGAACAAGACGACGCCGCCCGAATCATGTCCCGAACGCAAAGAACGCTCGACCCGTCCTACGAGTTGATGGATGACCACGAGGGCCATTCGCTGATCTATCGCCAGCACGGCTTTCCCAGCCCGCTGGTGCGCTGGCATTTCCACAAGGAATACGAGCTGCACCTGATCGTCGCCAGTTCCGGCAAAGTGTTCATCGGCGACTACATCGGCAATTTCTCCCCCGATACCCTGTTTCTCACCGGCCCCAACCTGCCGCACAACTGGATCAGCCAGATGGGCGCGGGCGAGGCAGTGGCTCAGCGCGACATGCTGGTCAACTTCACCGACGAGGTGCTGGAAAGCGGCACCGCGGTATTCGCCGAGCTCAAGGATCTGCAGCCGCTGCTCAGCCGTGCCCATTACGGCATCGAGTTCCGTTGCGAGCGCACCATCGCCGAGGCGCGCCAGCTGCTGCAGCGCATCGCCGACTCCCAGGGCATGACCCGGCTGGGCAATTTCTTCATCCTCATGGAGCTGCTCGCCGCCTGCGACGACTACCAGCTGCTGTCGGACAGAACCGCCGCGCAGCTGGCCGACGAGCACCATGTCGAACGCATCAATCGGGCGGTGGATTACATCTTCCAGCACTACGCCCAGGAACTGGCCCAGGAAGAAGTGGCCGAGTACCTGGGCATGACGCCGACCTATTTCTCGCGGTTCTTCAAGCAGGCCACCGGGCGTGGCTTCGTCGAGTTCGTCAATCGCATGCGGGTGAGCAAGTCCTGCGAGCTGCTGACCCAGAGCGACAAGCCGGTGACCCAGGTGTGCTTCGAGTCCGGCTTCAACAACATTTCCAACTTCAATCGGCGTTTCCAGCAGCTCAAGGGCATGACGCCCAGCGGTTATCGCAGGTTGGTCACGCAACGGATTACCGAGCAAAACCGGTACTGATTGCGCCGGCCTCATCTACCGGGAAGAGGCCGAAAGGCCCGCACTTGAGGCTTTCTGCGGTATGTCATGGCTGTTGCTCGCTATTCGATGAGTGCAAAAAAGTATCGGTTGCAGTGCAGTCGAGGCGTTGTTCATGTTCGGACGTAGGGGTGTAATCCGGGTCGGCCCACAAAAACAATAATGTCTCCTTCGACCGAGCCGGTCAGGGAGAGGAGTTCAAGACCATGAACCACTCGATCAAAGTACTGGTAGCCGCTTCATGCCTGTCGCTCAGCGTTGGCGCACAGGCCGCCGAGACCCTGACCATCGCCACGGTCAACAACAGCGACATGATCCGCATGCAGCGCCTGGCGAAAACCTTCGAAGAACAGCATCCGGACATCAAGCTCAAATGGGTGGTGCTCGAAGAGAACGTGCTGCGTCAGCGCCTGACCACCGACATCGCCACCCAGGGCGGCCAGTTCGACGTGCTGACCATCGGCATGTACGAAGCGGCGTTGTGGGGCGAGAAGGGCTGGCTGGAGCCCATGACCGACCTGCCCGCCGACTACGCCCTCGATGACGTCTTTCCCTCCGTGCGCGAAGGCCTCTCCGCCAAGGGCCAGCTCTACGCCCTGCCGTTCTACGCCGAAGCGTCGATCACCTACTACCGCAGCGACCTTTTCGAGCAGGCCGGGTTGAAGATGCCCGAGCAGCCGACCTGGGAGCAGATGGCCGAATTCGCCGGCAAGCTGCACCAGCCCGACAAGGGCCAGTACGGTATCTGCCTGCGCGGCAAGGCCGGCTGGGGCGAGAACATGGCGCTGATCACCACCGTGGCCAATGCCTACGGCGCGCGCTGGTTCGACGAGCAGTGGAAGCCCGAATTCACTGGCAGCGAGTGGAAGAACGCGCTGAATTTCTATGTCGACACCATGAACAAGTACGGCCCGCCTGGCGCGTCGAGCAACGGTTTCAACGAGAACCTGGCGCTGTTCAACAGCGGCAAGTGCGCGATGTGGGTCGATGCCAGCGTGGCCGGCTCCTTCGTCACCGACAAATCGCAGAGCAAGGTCGCCGACTCGGTAGGCTTTACCTTCGCGCCGACCCAGGTCACCGACAAGGGCGCCTCCTGGTTGTATTCCTGGGCGCTGGCGATCCCTACCAGTTCCAAGTCCAAGGAAGCTGCCAAGACCTTCAGCGCCTGGGCCACGTCCAAGGCCTACGGGGCGCTGGTCGCCGAGAAGGATGGCGTGGCCAACGTGCCGCCCGGCACCCGCGCGTCGACCTACAGCGCCGCCTACATGCAAGCGGCGCCGTTCGCCAGGGTCACCCTCGACTCGCTTAAGAAGGCCGACCCCGCCAACCCCAGCGCCAAGCCCGTGCCTTACGTGGGCATCCAGCTGGTGACCATTCCCGAGTTCCAGGCCATCGGCACCAGTGTCGGCAAGCTGTTCGCCGCCGCGCTGACCGGGCAGATGAAACCTGATCAGGCCCTGCAGGCAGCCCAGCAGAGCACCGAGCGGGAGATGAAGCGCGCCGGGTATCCGAAGTAGCCAATCCGTAGGGTGGGTTGGGCGCCTTTAGGCATGGCGCCGTAACCCACCCTAGGTAAAGCGTCATCCGCTGTAGAACCGTCTTTCGGAGACACGATGAACACCATCGAAAATCCTGCTGAGCAGGCCCGCGAGCCGGCGCCACGAAAATCGCGACGCCTGGCGCCCGGCTGGTTGCTGGTCAGCCCCTCGGTCATTCTGCTGCTGATCTGGATGATCGTGCCCCTGGGCATGACCCTCTACTTTTCGCTGATCCGCTACAACCTGCTGTACCCCGGCGAGAACGATTTCGTCGGGCTGGAGAACTTCGAATACTTCGTCACCGACGCGGCTTTCCTCTCCGGTGCCGGCAACACGGCGTTGCTGGTGGGCAGCGTACTGCTGATCAGCGTGGTGTTCGGCGTGCTGATTTCCGCACTGCTGGAGGCCAGCGAGTTCTTCGGCCGGGGCATCGTACGGGTGTTGCTGATCTCGCCATTTTTCATCATGCCCACGGTCAGCGCACTGTTGTGGAAGAACCTGATCTTCCATCCGGTTTCGGGGATTCTCGCTGCGGTCTGGACGTTCTTCGGTGCCCAGCCGGTGGACTGGCTGGCCCACCACCCGCTGTTCTCGATCATCCTCATCGTCTCCTGGCAGTGGCTGCCGTTCGCCATCCTGATCCTGATGACCGCCATGCAATCCCTCGATCAGGAGCAGAAGGAAGCGGCGCGCCTCGACGGCGCCGGGCCGCTGGCCATCTTCTGGCACCTGACTCTGCCGCACCTGGCGCGACCGATCGCCGTGGTGGTGATGATCGAGACCATCTTCCTGCTTTCGGTGTTCGCCGAGATCTACACCACCACCAGTGGCGGCCCCGGTTATGAGTCCACCAACCTGGCCTACCTGATCTACACCCAGGCGCTGCTGCAGTTCGATGTGGGCATGGCCTCCGCCGGCGGGCTGATCGCCGTGGTCATCGCCAACATCGCCGCCATCGTGCTGATCCGCATGATCGGCAAAAACCTCACCGACAAGCAGTAGGGGCGTGAGCATGCTGACTCTCAAACAATCCCGCCGTCTGCAAAGCGTGCTGGTCGGCACGCTGGCCTGGGCCGTGGCCGCGCTGATCTTCTTTCCGATCTTCTGGATGGTGCTGACCAGCCTGAAGACCGAACTCGACGCCTTCGCCACGCCGCCGCAGTTCATCTTCACGCCGACCCTGGAGAACTACCTGCACATCAACGAGCGCAGCGACTACTTCAGCTTCGCCTGGAACTCGGTGCTGATCTCTTTCTCGGCGACCCTGCTGAGCATGCTGATCGCCGTACCGGCGGCGTACTCCATGGCCTTCTTCGAAACCCGCCATACCAAGCGCACGCTGCTGTGGATGCTGTCGACCAAGATGCTGCCGCCGGTGGGCGTGCTGGTGCCGATCTACCTGCTGGCCAAGCAGTTCGGCCTGCTCGATTCGCGCATCGTGCTGATCGTCATCTACACCCTGATCAACCTGCCGATCGTGGTGTGGATGGTGTACACCTACTTCAAGGACATTCCCGGCGAGATCCTCGAAGCGGCGCGCCTGGATGGCGCCACCACCTGGCAGGAAATCGTCCGCGTGCTGCTGCCCATCGCCCGTGGTGGCCTGGCCTCGACCATGCTGCTGTCGCTGATCCTGTGCTGGAACGAGGCGTTCTGGTCGCTCAACCTGACCAGCTCCGCCGCGGCGCCACTGACCGCGCTGGTGGCCTCCTATTCCAGTCCCGAAGGCCTGTTCTGGGCCAAGCTTTCCGCCGTTTCGACCCTCGCCTGTGCGCCCATCCTGATCTTCGGCTGGATCAGCCAGAAGCAGCTGGTGCGCGGCCTGTCGTTCGGCGCTGTGAAATAACAAGAAGGATCAAGAGCCATGGCTGATTTGAAAATCCGCAACCTGAAGAAAGGCTTCGACGGCACGGCGATCATCAAGGGCATCGACCTGGATATCGAGAACCGCGAGTTCGTGGTCTTCGTCGGCCCGTCCGGCTGCGGCAAGTCCACCCTGCTGCGGCTGATCGCCGGGCTGGAGGAAGTGTCCAGCGGCACCATCACCCTCGACGGCACGGATATCACCGACACTGCTCCGGCCAGGCGCGACCTGGCGATGGTCTTCCAGACCTATGCCCTGTACCCGCACATGACGGTGCGCAAGAACCTGTCCTTTGCCCTCGATCTGGCCCGGGTGGGCAAGCAGGAGGTGCAGGAGAAGGTCGCCAACGCGGCGCGCATCCTCGAGCTGGACGCCCTGCTCGAGCGCAAGCCCAAGCAGCTCTCCGGCGGCCAGCGTCAGCGGGTGGCCATCGGCCGGGCCATCGTGCGCAACCCGAAGATCTTCCTGTTCGACGAGCCGCTGTCCAACCTGGACGCCGCCCTGCGCGTGCAGACCCGCCTGGAACTGGCGCGCCTGCACAAGGAGCTGAAGGCGACGATGATCTACGTGACCCACGACCAGGTCGAAGCCATGACCCTGGCCGACAAGGTGGTGGTGCTCAACGGCGGCCGCGTCGAGCAGGTCGGTTCGCCGCTGGAGCTGTACAACCATCCGCTCAATCTGTTCGTCGCTGGCTTTCTCGGCACGCCGAAGATGGGCTTCCTGCGTGGCCAGGTCGAAGGCGTCGAGGCCGGGCTTTGCCGGATACGCCTGCAGGGCGGCTCCACCCTGGAGCTGCCGCTGGCGGGCACCGGGCTGGTGAACGGCAGCCAGGTCACCCTGGGCATACGCCCCGAGCACCTCAACGTGGTGCCTGCCGGCCAGGGCCGACTGCAGGCGACGGCGGACGTCAGCGAGCGCCTGGGCAGCGACACCTTCTGCCATGTTCGCGTCGGCGCGGAAGACCTCACCGTGCGCGTGCGTGGCGATTTCTCCCCGGCCTATGGCGAGCCCCTGGCACTGGATTTCGATCCGGCCCACTGCCACCTCTTCAACGCCGATGGCCTGGCCATCGACAAACGCATCCAGGCTGGCCAGGCCACCTGAGGCGCAGGAATGACTCCATGAAACTGACCCGCAAGCATCTCGCATCACTGGCCGCCGAGGTTCAGGTACCGAGCTACGACCCGGCGCACGTGCGCCAGGGCATCGCCCATATCGGCGTCGGCGGTTTCCACCGCGCCCACCAGGCGATCTACACCGAAGCGCTGCTCAACCGCGGCGAAGCCCTCGACTGGGGCATCTGTGGCGTTGGCCTGCGCCACGAGGACCGCGCCATGCAACAGGCGCTGGCCGAGCAGGATCATCTCTACACGATGCTGGTGCTGGGCGATGAGCCCGGCCTGGAAGTACGCGTGGTCGGCGCCATCAACGGCATGCTGCTGGCCGAGGATTCGCCGGCCGCGCTGATCGACAGGCTGGCCGACCCGGCGATTCGCATCGTCTCGCTGACCATCACCGAGGGCGGCTACTGCATCGACGACAGCAGCGGCCAGTTCATGGCCCACCTGCCGGACATCCAGCACGATCTGGCGCACCCGGACGCACCGCGCAGCGTCTTCGGTTTTCTCTGCGCGGCATTGGCCAGACGCCGTGCGGCCGGCACGCCGGCATTCACCCTGATGTCCTGCGATAACCTGCCGCACAACGGCGCGGTGACCCGCAAGGCGCTGCTGGCTTTCGCCCACCTGGCCGACCGCGAGCTGGCGACCTGGATCGACAGCCACGTCAGCTTCCCCAATGCCATGGTCGACCGCATCACGCCCATGACCAGCGATGCCCACCGTCAGCAACTGGCCGAGCGTCATGGCGTCGAGGACGCCTGGCCGGTGGTCTGCGAGCCGTTCCTGCAGTGGGTGCTGGAAGACAGGTTCGTCAACGGCCGGCCGGCCTGGGAAAAGGTCGGTGTGCAGTTCACCGATGACGTCACGCCCTACGAGGAGATGAAGATCAAACTGCTCAACGGCAGCCACCTGGCGTTGACCTACCTGGGCTTTCTCAAGGGCTATCGCTTCGTACACGAAGCCATGAACGACCCGCTGTTGCAGCGCTATGTGCGCACCTTCATGGACTTCGACGTGACCCCGCAGCTGGCGGCGGTGCCGGGTATCGACCTGGAGGCCTACAAGGACACCCTGATCGAGCGCTTCTCCAACCAGGCCATCGCCGATCAGCTCGAACGCGTTTGCTCGGACGGCTCGTCGAAGTTTCCCAAGTTCATCGTGCCGACCCTCAACCGGCTGATCGAGGACGGTCGGCCACTGGAGCGCGCTGCGCTGGTGGTCGCCGCCTGGGCGTTGTATCTCAAGGGGGTCGACGAGAAAGGCATCCGCTATCGCATTCCCGATCCGCGTGCCGCTTTCTGCCAGGGGCTGGTCGAGGACGACGAGCGGGTGAGCGAGCGGGTGCTGGGTGTCGAGGTGATCTTCGGCACGGCCATCCCCCAGTCGGCGGCGTTCGTCACTGCCTTCGAGCTGTGCTACGACAGCCTGCGCAAGCTCGGTGTGACACGCACCCTGCAGACCCTGCTGGGCGATTGAGCCATGTACCTCGGCATCGACTGCGGCACCCAGGGCACCAAGGCGCTGGTGCTGGACATCCACAGCGGCCGGGTGCTCGGCGAGGGCAGCGCCGCGCACCAACTGATCAACGGCGCCAACGGGCGCCGCGAGCAGGAGCCGGCCGGCTGGCTGCAGGCCTTCGAGCTGGCCACCGCGCGAGCGCTGCAGCAGGCCGGGGTAACTGGCAATGCGATTCTCGGTATCGGCGTGTCCGGTCAGCAGCATGGCCTGGTGCTGCTCGATGCCAGGGGCGAGGTCTTGCGCCCGGCCAAGCTCTGGTGCGACACCGAGTCGACGGCCGAGAACGCCCAGCTGCTGGATTTGCTCGGCGGCGAAAGCGGTTCGCTGGAGCGTCTGGGCGTGGCCATCGCGCCGGGCTACACGGTGTCCAAGCTGCTGTGGACGCGCGCTCACCACCCCGAGGTGTTCGCCCGTATCGCCCATGTCCTGCTGCCCCACGACTACCTGAATTATTGGCTGACCGGTCGCTGCTGTGCCGAGTACGGCGATGCCTCGGGCAGCGGCTACTTCAACGTGCGCACCCGCAGCTGGGATAATGCACTGCTGGAGATGATCGATCCGAGCGGCGTGCTGGTGCGAGCCCTGCCGGAGCTGATCGAGTCCCATCGCTGCGTCGGCCCGGTTCGTCCGCAGATCGCCGAGCGCCTGGGCCTCAACCCCCGTGCTCTGGTGGCCAGCGGCGGTGGCGACAATATGATGGGCGCCATCGGTACGGGCAATATCGCCCCCGGCGCCATCACCATGAGCCTCGGCACCTCGGGCACGGTATACGCTTATGCCGATCAGCCGCGGGTCAGCCCGCACCCGCAGGTGGCGACCTTCTGTTCGTCATCCGGCGGCTGGCTGCCGTTGATCTGCACCATGAACCTGACCAACGCCAGCGGCGCGATCCGCGACCTGCTGGGGCTGGATGTCGACACCTTCGGTGCGCTGGTCGGCGAGGCGCCCATTGGCGCCCAGGGCGTGCTGATGCTGCCATTCCTCAATGGCGAGCGGGTGCCGGCGCTGCCGCTGGCCAGCGCCAGCCTGCACGGCCTGACCAGTGACAACCTGACCCGCGCCAACCTCTGCCGCGCGGTGGTGGAGGGCACCACCTTCGGCCTGCGCTATGGCCTCGACCTGCTGCGCGACAGCGGCATTCGCAGCGATGCCATCCGCCTGATCGGCGGCGGTGCGAAGAGCGCCACCTGGCGGCAGATCGTCGCGGACATCATGGGCGCGCCGGTGGCCTGTCCGCAGCACACCGAGGCGGCAGCGCTCGGCGGGGCGATCCAGGCGGCCTGGTGCGTGAGCCACGAGCAGGGCCAGGCGCTGAGCCTGGACAGCCTGTGCGAGCGCTGCGTGACCCTGGATGAAACCCGCGGCGCACAACCCGACGCGCTGCGCAGCCGGGCCTACGAAGGCGTCTATCAACGCTATCGTGAGCAGGTGCGACAGCTGCAATGACCCCATTCCGGCGGCCTTTCGCCGTTGGCTCTTCCCTGCGCGAGCGCGCCTTCTGTGATGCGGAGATTCCATGTACCTGGTATGCGGCGAAGCCTTGTTCGATTTCTTCTGCAACCCTGGCGAGCGCAGCGGCGAGCTGAATTTCCAGGCCCTGGTCGGCGGTTCGCCGTTCAACGTGGCGGTCGGCCTGCGTCGGCTTGGCGTGGAATCGGCCCTGTTCGGCGGCATTTCCAGCGACTACCTCGGCCAGCGCCTGCGCCAGGTGCTGGAGGAGGAGGGGGTGAGCGATCGTTACCTGATCGCCAGCGAGGCGCCGACTACCCTGGCCATGGTTGCCCTGGATGCCAAGGGCTCGCCGCAGTACATGTTTCGTGGCGAGGGCTGCGCGGATCGGCAGCTGCTCGCCGAGCATCTGCCCGCTCTGGACGAGCAGGTCAGCGGCCTGCACGTGGGCTCCTATTCGCTGGTGGTGCCGCCGATTGGCGACACCCTGCTGGCGCTGGTCGAGCGCGAGAGCGAACGCCGCCTGATCAGCCTGGACCCCAACGTACGTCTCAATCCTGCGCCAAATATCGAGCACTGGCGCCAGCGAATTGAATCTTTTGCCGCCCATGCGCATCTGATCAAGGTCAGCGAGGAAGACCTGGAGCTGCTCTATCCCGGTATCGAGCCGCTGACGAGCATCGAGCGCTGGCTGGCCGGGCGTTGCCAGGTGGTGTTTCTGACCCGTGGCAGCGCAGGGGCGGGCGTGTTCAGCCGGCAGCATGGGCACTGGTCAGTGCCGGCGCGCCAGGTGGCCACGCGTGACACGGTGGGAGCGGGGGATACCTTCCAGGCGGCGATCATCGCCTACCTGGTGCAGCATGGGCTGGACAGCCCGGCTGCCCTCGCTGCGTTGTCGCGTGAGCGGCTCGATGCGATGCTCGATTTCGCGGTAAAGGCCGCGGCGTTGACCTGTTCGCGGGTTGGCCCGCAGTTGCCGTACCGCCATGAACTGGAGCCTTATGAGGCCGTTGAGGGACGTGAGGCGCAGTAGGCAATTTTCAATGCAGTATTGCCAACGCCACGCTCAGCGGCATGCCATTGAATTCGCGAGGCCAGCAGGCTGGCCCGAACCGAGGAATCTTCATGCCGTACCTTTCGTCATCGCTGGATGTCACGCAACTGCCGAGCTGGCAGGCCCTGGTCGCCCACCGCGAGCGGCTCGCCGGCTTCAGCATGCGTCAGGCCTTCGCCGCCGACGCGCAGCGCTTCGAGACCTTCAGCCTGAGCGGCTGCGGGCTGTTCCTGGATTACTCGAAGAACCTGATCAACACCGAGACCCGCGAGCTGCTGGTCAACCTGGCCCGCGAAGTGGGGCTCGAGCGGGGCATCCGCGCGCTGTTCGACGGCGAGCTGCTGAACAACACCGAGCAGCGACCAGCACTGCACACCGCGCTGCGCCGCCCCTTGGGTGACAAGGTGCAGGTCGATGGCGTGGACATCATCCCCGAGGTGCAGCGCGTGCTGCAGCAGATGACCGAGCTGGTCGGGCGCATCCACGATGGCCTGTGGCGCGGTTACACCGAGAAGCCCATCACCGACGTGGTGAACATCGGCATCGGCGGTTCCTTCCTCGGTCCGCAACTGGTCTCCGAGGCGCTGCTGCCCTTCGCCCAGCGCGGCGTGCGCTGCCACTATCTGGCCAATATCGACGGCAGCGAGTTCCACGAGCTGTCGGCCAAACTGCGCGCCGAGACCACCCTGTTCATCGTCTCGTCGAAATCCTTCGGCACCCTGGAAACCCTCAAGAACGCCCAGGCCGCGCGCGGCTGGTACCTGGCCCAGGGCGGTTCCGAGGCCGAGCTGTATCGCCATTTCATCGCCGTGTCGAGCAACCGCGAAGCGGCGGTGGGTTTCGGCATCCGTGAAGAGAACATCTTCCCGATGTGGGACTGGGTGGGCGGTCGCTATTCGCTGTGGTCGGCCATCGGCCTGCCCATCGCGCTGTCCATCGGCATGTCCAACTTCAAGGAGCTGCTGTCCGGTGCCTACCGCATGGACGAACATTTCCAGACCGCGCCCTTCGAGGAGAACATGCCGGTGCTGCTGGCGCTGCTCGGCGTCTGGTACGGTAACTTCTGGGATGCCCAGAGCCATGCGATCCTGCCGTACGATCATTACCTGCGCAACATCACCAAGCACCTCCAGCAGCTGGATATGGAGTCCAACGGCAAGAGCGTGCGTGGCGATGGCCAACCGGTCAGCACCGCCACCGGGCCGGTGATCTGGGGCGGCGTCGGCTGTAACGGCCAGCATGCCTACCACCAGTTGCTGCACCAGGGTACCCAGCTGATTCCGGCGGATTTCATCGTCCCGGTGAGCAGCTACAACCCGGTCGGCGATCACCACCAGTGGCTGTACGCCAACTGCCTGTCGCAGAGCCAGGCGCTGATGCTCGGCAAGTCCCGCGAGGAAGCCGAGGATGAACTGCGCGCCAAGGGCATGGACGAGGACGAGGTGCAGCGCCTGGCACCGCACAAGGTGATCCCCGGCAACCGTCCGAGCAACACCCTGGTCATGGAGCGTGTCAGCCCACGGCGCCTGGGTGCACTGATCGCCATGTACGAGCACAAGGTGTTCGTGCAGAGCGTCATCTGGGGCAACAATGCCTTCGATCAGTGGGGTGTGGAGCTGGGCAAGGAGCTTGGCAAGGGTGTGTATTCGCGCATGGTCGGCAGCGACGAGGCCCGCGCGGAAGACGGCTCGACCCAGGGCCTGATCGACTTCTTCCGCGGCCGCCACCGCGGCTGAACGCCGGGTACGGCCTGTAGGCGTTACCTGCTGATTGCACCCCGCGCCGAATGATGCCGGCGGGGGATGCAACGGCAGCCAATCCTGGCGCATTCGTCCGATCGCGAGCCCCTGTCACGCGATCGACATCTGCATGCTTTTACGATGCCGGGACGTCGAGCCCATGCCAGAGCGGTTGACCGATGCGCGTACGGCGTCCACATGCAGTTATACAGAGGCCGCCCGATACGCTGCGAAATGCTTGCGATTAAGGTTTGTTTAAGCCTGCAGGGGTATCTTCGGTTTCAATGTGACCAGCTGGTCAGATTGCATACTGCCATCAGATGGCAAGTCAATATCATGACTGAAACCAGGAGGCACCATGAGCGATCGCATTCGTTCCATCCGAACCGCCACACCCCCATCAGCCGGCAAGCAGACCGCAGAAGATGCCCTGCAGACCCTGCTTGATGGCTTCCAGCGCTTCCGTACCGAGGTCTTTCCCGAGCAACGCGAGCTGTTCAGCAAGCTGGCCCGCCAGCAGAGCCCGCGGGCCATGTTCATCACCTGCGCGGACTCGCGCATCGTTCCCGAACTGATTACCCAGAGCGACCCCGGTTCGCTCTTCGTCACCCGCAATGTCGGCAATGTGGTACCGCCGTACGGGCAGATGAACGGTGGCGTATCCACCGCCATCGAGTACGCGGTGATGGGCCTGGGCGTACAGCACATCATCATCTGCGGGCATTCCGATTGCGGCGCCATGAAAGCCGTGCTGGCGCCTGAAAGCATCGAGCGGATGCCGACGGTCAAGGCCTGGCTGCGCCATGCCGAAGTGGCCAAGACGGTAGTGGCAGACAACTGCGGCTGCGCCGACCACTCAACGCTGGGCGTGCTCACCGAAGAGAACGTGGTGGCCCAGCTCGACCACCTGCGCACGCACCCGTCGGTGGCGGCGCGCCTGGCCAGCGGCCAACTGTTCATCCACGGCTGGGTCTACGACATCGAGAACTGCACCATCAAGGCCTATGACGCCGAGCGTGGCGAGTTCCTGCCCCTCGATGGCGAGACGGCTCCCAACGCCAGCCCACGAGCGCGTTACCTGGCTTCCTAGCCGACCCCGACAGGACGTCACCCGGTGGCCATGAATCGACTCCAACAATCGACAGCCGTATCGGGCCTTCTACCGCGTTGACGAGACCGCCGCGACACAGTCGTGGCGGTTGCGTCGACCAGGCAGAAGGCACATGGGTTTTGACTGCCTACCTGCCGGACGGCGAGCACAGCTTGTCGTCCTAGATCTTTCGTGCGCCGTACCTGCAGGAGACCGCACCATGACCCTCGCTTCCTTCAAATCCGCTCTACCACGGGATGCCCTGGCATCCATCGTGGTATTTCTCGTCGCCCTGCCGCTGTGCATGGGCATCGCCATCGCGTCCGGCATGCCGCCGGCCAAAGGCCTGATCACCGGCATCATCGGTGGCCTGGTGGTCGGCTGGCTGGCCGGCTCGCCGTTGCAGGTCAGTGGCCCGGCCGCCGGCCTCGCCGTACTGGTATTCGAGCTGGTCCGCACCCACGGTCTGGCCATGCTCGGGCCGATCCTGCTGCTCGCCGGCCTGCTGCAACTGGTCGCCGGGCGCCTGCGCCTGGGCTGCTGGTTTCGTGTCACGGCACCCGCGGTGGTGTACGGCATGCTTGCCGGTATCGGCATCCTGATCGTGCTCTCGCAGTTGCACGTGATGTTCGACGTGAAGCCCCAGGCATCGGGCCTCGATAACCTGCTGGCTTTTCCCAACACCCTGGGGCAGGCGCTTCCCGGCCTGGGCGGCGGCAGTGCCCTGGCGGCCGCCTGCCTGGGTTTCGGCACCATCGCCTGCATGTTCCTGTGGGACAAGCTGCGTCCCGCCAGCCTGCGCTTCCTGCCTGGTGCGCTGCTTGGCGTGGCGGCGATGACCCTGGCCAGCCTGTGGCTAAAGCTGGGCGTGGCGCGGGTGGAAGTGCCGGCCACGCTGAGCGATGCCATCGACTGGGTACAGCCCGCCGACCTGCTCAACCTCGCCGACCCACAGATCCTGCTGGCCGCGGTCGTGGTGGCCTTCATCGCCAGTGCGGAAACCCTGTTGTCGGCGGCGGCGGTGGATCGCATGCACAGTGGCGCACGCTCCAACCTGGATCGGGAACTTTCCGCTCAGGGCGTTGGCAACATGCTCTGCGGTGCCCTCGGCGCCTTGCCGATGACCGGCGTGATCGTGCGCAGCTCGGCCAACGTGCAGGCCGGTGCCCGCACGCGGATGTCGGCCATCTTGCATGGTGCCTGGCTGCTGGCGTTCGTCATGTTGCTGCCCGGTGTGTTGCAGAGCATTCCCATCGCCTGCCTGGGCGGTGTGCTGGTGTACACCGGTTTCAAGCTGGTCGACATCAAGGCCGTCCGCAACCTCGGTCGCTATGGGCGTGCGCCGGTGTTCATCTATGTGGCCACGGCCGTGGGAATCGTCGCCGTCGACCTGCTTACCGGGGTGTTGATCGGTTTTGCCCTGACCCTGATAAAGCTGGCCGGCAAGGCCTCGCGGCTCAAGGTCAATCTCAGCCAGCTCGGCCCTGACGAGGCGGAATTGCGCCTGACCGGTTCGGCCACCTTCCTGAAGGTGCCGCGCCTGGCCAGCGTGCTGGAAGGCATCGCGCCGACCACGCGCCTGCACGTGCCGCTCGACAGGCTCAGCTATGTCGACCACGCCTGCATGGAATTGCTCGACGACTGGGGCCGTGCAGCAGAGCAGCAGGGTGGCGCACTGCTGATCGAGCGCCATGGCCTCGCCCGGCGGCTGGAGGGCCGTGCGCTGAGCATGCGGCGTGCCGTGGCCTGACCGGCGTCCCTCGAACCCCCGGCTCCACCCCTGACTGCCTGCCCGGCATGCTGGCTGGAGCCGTCGCCACCAGGCACGCCGGGCAACCTCGGGGATGGGGCGCCCGGGCCGTGACAGCTCGCCGCATGCGGCGAAAGCTACCCTGACGCCCGGTATCTGCTACCTTTTCCCGCTGCGTATCGCCCGCCGGCCGATTTCCACCCGCCTGCCGGGCGCGAACCTGCTCGCGTCGGCCCGGTGCATCCGGCCCGGCCGTGCGATCCCATCTCACTCAGAACCTCGTGGCGCCATGACCCGAAAGCAAACCCTCCTGTTCGTCCTCGTCGCCGTCCTTGCCCTGGTACTCGGGCTGGCCGTCAACAAGCTGCTCGGCGGCTCCTCGCGCAGCGATCCTGCGGCGTTGCTCGACGCCGGCATCGTGATGTTGCCGCAACAGCGTCAGGTACCGGCACTGGACTTCGTCGACCAGGATGGGCAGATCTTCTCCACCGGCCAGCTCAAGGGGCAGTGGAGCCTGCTGTTCTTCGGCTACACCTTCTGCCCGGACATCTGCCCGGCGACCCTGGCGCAGCTGCGCCAACTGCGTACGCAGATCCCGCAAGAGGCCTGGGACGCGCTGCGCATCGTGCTGGTAAGCGTCGACCCGAACCGCGATACCCCGGAGCAGTTGAACAAGTATCTGGGTTATTTCGATGCCGGTTTCATGGGCCTGACCGGCGAGCCGGAAACCATCCAGAAACTGGCCAACGCGGTGAGCATTCCCTATATCCCGGCTGACACCAGCAAGGAAAACTACACCGTCGACCACAGCGGCAATCTCGCCGTCATCGGCCCGGACGGCACCCAGCGTGGCTTCATCCGTGCGCCGATCAATATCGACAAACTGGCTGCACAGTTGCCGGGGCTGATCCGCAAGGACTGACGCTGCGAGTGACCCGCTACACGGTGCGTAGGATGGGTCGGGCCGCGCAGGTGACGGCCATCCTGTATCCCGCTTCACACACATCCAGTGCATGGGGACGGACTAAGAGGTGGCCCCGGGATGGCGGCTGAGTTACTTGGCGAACAGCTGGCTCATGTCCTTGAACGCCTTGAACTCCAAGGCATTGCCACAGGGGTCGAGCAGGAACATGGTGGCCTGTTCGCCCACCTGGCCCTTGAAGCGTACGTAGGGCTCGATCACGAACGCCGTATCGCGCTCGCGCAGGCGCTGCGCCAGGGTTTCCCAGACCGGCCACTCGAGAATCACGCCGAAGTGCGGCACCGGCACATCGTGCCCGTCCACTGGGTTGCTGTGGGCGGCTTCCTGGTGGGCCATCTTCGGGGCTTCGTGGATCACCAGCTGATGGCCGAAGAAATCGAAATCCACCCAGTGATCGCTGCTTCGGCCTTCGGCGCAGCCGAAGACTTCGCCGTAGAAATGCCTGGCGGCTGCCAGGTCGTAGACCGGAATGGCCAGGTGAAACGGGGACAATGCCATGGTCAGGCTCCTCAGGTCGGTACCTGTCGATTTTAGGTGCAATGATTTTGATTGAAAGCGAATATTATTGCCGTCCAGCTCAAATGAAATCGATCAATGATTCGCGAATTGAAAACCCTGGTCGCCGTCGCCCGCCATGGCACCTTCGCCGCAGCAGGATTGCGTGTGGGCCTTACCCAGTCCGCCGTGAGTGCACAGATGCGCGTGCTGGAGCACGGCCTGGGCGTACGCCTGTTCGATCGCAGCGGGCGCAGTGCGGTGCTGAGTGCCGCAGGCCGACATGCGCTGCCGCTGGCCGAGCAGATCCTCGGTCTTTATGCGCAGATGGCCCTACCCACCGCATTGGCGCAATGGCAGGGTGAGGTGAGGATCGGTGCCATCGCCAGCGTACAGACCGGCTTGCTGCCCGAAGCCCTGGTGCGTTTTCGTGCCCAGGCTTCACAGGTGGAGGTGAAGCTGGTGCCGGGGGTTTCCCTCGACCTGCTCGGCCAGGTGGATGCCGGCGAACTGGATCTGGCCGTGCTGATCCGCCCGCCGTTCGAATTGCCCAAGGAGCTGCTGCAGGTCGAACTGGCGCGCGAGCCCTTCGTATTGATCGCGCCGCCCGAAGTGCGTGGGGACGATCCGCTGCAACTGCTGCGCGAACAGCCGTTCGTGCGCTACGACCGGCGCTCCTTTGGCGGCCGGCAGGTCGAGCGCTTCCTGCGCGAGCAGCGCCTGACACCCCGCGAGGCGCTGGAGCTGGATGAGCTGGAAGCCATCGTGCGCATGGTCGAGTGTGGCCTGGGGGTTTCCCTGATTCCCCGCGCCGGGCTCTGGTGCCAGCGGCCTTCCACGCTGCGCGTGCTGGAGTTGGGCGAGTTGACCTTCCATCGTGAGCTGGTGGCGATCCTTCGTCGGGCACAGCGTCAGCCGGCGCTGGACTGGCTGCTGCAGTGCCTGGATAAAAATGACAATTGAAAACTATTCTCATCCGCCGGTAAGATGCTGCTCCTTCCCGCTCAGGTCAGGTATGACGATTGTCGGATCTGGATCTCAAAGGCCTTTTCCAGCAGCACGCCAGGGCGCTGCAACGCTTCCTGCTGCGCAAGAGCCGTGACCCCCACCTGGCCGCCGATCTGGTTCAGGAGAGTTTCCTGCGTCTGACCGAGCAGGCACGTCACGATCGTATCGACAATACCCCGGCCTACCTGTACCGCACCGCGCGTAACCTGCTGATCGACCATCGACGCCAGCAGGAGCGGCACAAGACCGATCTGCTGGGCGACGAGGTGCTCAACGCTGTCGAAGACGAGGTCGACAGCCTGGAAGACACCACCGAGAGGCAGCAACGTATGGAACTGTTGCAGCGTGCCGTGGCCGAACTGCCGCCGCGTACCCGCGAAATCTTTCACCTCAACCGCATCGAAGGGCTTACTCACGCCGAGGTGGCCAGACGCCTGGAAATCAGTGACAGCTCGGTACAGAAGCACCTGTCCAAGGCGCTGTCGCATGTCATGGAGCGCCTGGGGGCCGGGCCGTGAACGGCAACAAGGCCGGTGTCACCGGGCACTTTTACGGTAAAAGGGCGGCCCGAACGTCATTACCCCTATAAGAGAAACCGAGAGCACGACGTGAATAGCCCAGACCTGCAGGATCGTGCGATTCGCCAGGCCGCCGCCGACTGGGCGGTGCGCATGAGCGATTCGCCACTCGACGAGGATGAGCAACAGGCGCTGCAGGCCTGGCTCGCCTGCGATCCACGCCACGGCGCGGCCCTGCAGTTCGCGCGGCATACCTGGGGCGATCTGGCCGGCCTGGCCGCACCGTCTGCCGATGTCGCCCGCCTGTCACCCTCCCAGCGGCCGCCAGCATCGCCACGTCGCCGCCGTCGGGTGTTGCGTTGGCTGAGCAGCGCCTCGCTGGCGGTGATCGTCACGGCGATTGGCTGGACGCAGGGCCCGGCCCTGTACCTGCCGCTGGTCGCCGACCACCTGACCGCCAGCGGCGAGGTGCGCACGTTCGAACTGCCCGATGGCAGCCAGGCGACCCTCGACGCGCGCAGCGCCATTCGTCTCGATTACACCGCCCAGGCGCGCCGTGTGGAACTGTTGGCCGGCTCGGCGATCTTCCAGACCGCCCCCGTGGGCAAGCATGAATCACGGCCCTTCATCGTCGCCAGCGCCGGCGGCAAGGCACAGGCCCTGGGTACCCGCTTTCTGGTCAGGCGCGATGATGCCGAGCAGACGCTCGTCGGTGTCATGCAGCACCGTGTAGCGGTCAGCAAGCATAGCCAGAGCCTGATTCTCGAAGAGGGGCAGAGCGCCCGCTATGACGCCAATGGCCGCATCGAGCGCCTCGACCTCGACCTGGCGCGCGCCGGCAGTTGGCAGCGCGGGCTGCTGATCTTCGACCAGGTGCCGCTCGAGCAGGTGGTGCAGCAGCTCAACCGCTATCGCGCGGGGCGTATCCTCATCGCCGATGGCCAACTGGCGCAACGCAGGGTCAGCGGTGTATTTCGCCTCGACTCGCTGGAGGGCGCCGTCGCCACCCTGACCGACGAATTGCACGTTGGGCATCGCGATCTGCTTGGGGTGAGTCTGATCTACTGAGTCACGCAGCGCCCCATGCCCCGGGGCGAGCACTGCCGCGGGGGGTGGGCCCCTCGCGCCTTGCCCGGTGGCCTGCCACCCACCCTGGAAAAAAATCGAAAATTCCTTACTGAGTTTCCCCGGCTGAAGCGTCTTGCCTATTGATAGTGATTTTCATTACTGAAAAGGCATGCAACAAGCAAGGTAAATGGGAGCTGGGGAATGAGTCATCAAGTAGCCAGGGCAACGCGAGCGCGTTGCTCGGTACGCCTGGCCGGCAGTCTGGTGGTCGGCGCGACACTCGCTTTCAGCCTGGTGGCCAGGGCACAGGAGGCCACCAGCAATGTGGCGCCAGCGGGTGCCACCACCGAGCAGGTCAATTTCGATATTCCCGCACAGCCCCTGGGGAGCGCCGTGATCGCCTTCGCCGAGCAGGCCGGGGTGCAGGTGTTCTTCGACAGTGGCAAGCTGGCCGGCCTGCAAAGCCGTGAACTGAAAGGCCAGCATTCTGCACAGCAGGGGTTGAGCCTGCTGCTCGGCGGTTTGCCGGTGAGCTACAGCTTCACCGGGGAACGACGGGTGAACGTGGAACGGCTGACCGAGGTCGGCGGCACGCTGCAGATCGACGCCACCACCATCGAGTCGACCCGCGATGCCCGCAACGAGTGGATCTACCAGGCTCCCCGTTCGGTCAGCGTGATCACCCGCGAGCAACTCGATCGCAACCCGCCGCGGCACGCCGCCGACATGCTGGTCGAGACCCCTGGCGTCTACAGCGCGGTCAGTGCCCAGGATCCCGGCCTGTCGGTGAATATCCGTGGCATGCAGGACTTCGGTCGGGTCAACACCATGATCGATGGCATGCGCCAGAACTTCAACGAGAACGGCCACCAGCAGCGCAATGGCCAGTTGTACGTCGACTCCGAGCTGATCAGCAGCGTGGTGATCGAGAAGGGGCCGCGCTCCGACGTCACCGGCGCGACCTCCATCGCCGGCAGCGCCAACTTCGGCACGCTGAACGTCGACGACATCCTCCTGCCGGGCCAGGATCAGGGCGCACGCCTGCGCGGCATGACCGGCCTCGGTGGCTACGCCAATGGCGTCAACTTCATCGGCAGTGCGGCAGTGGCCGGGCGTTTCGGTGATCGTTGGGAATTGCTCGCCGCCCGCAGCCGACGCAGCTTCGGCGACTATGCGCCAGGTTCGCGCCGGGAGAATTTCGATTTCCTCACCGCTGGCGTTCAGGATGGCAGGGAGGGGGTCACCCAGGTCGTCGACCGCATCAAGTTTTCCGACCAGGAGCAGGATTCCGAACTGTTCAAGGGACGCCTGAAACTCACCCCCGAGCAGGCCCTGCAGTTCACCTATGTGGGCACCGAGCTCAGCTACAACAACGTTTCCGATCGCCGTGTGGCCAACGCGGTGGATGGCTCGGCCATCGACGGCGACGAGGCCTGGGCCAAGTTCGGCGACGCCAGTGCGCGCTCGCAGTCCTTCGGCCTGGACTACACCTTCACGCCCGATTCGCCCTGGATCGATCTCAACGCCAAGCTGTACTACGTCACCACCCGCAACGAACGTTATACCGCTGCCGGCCGGCCCATCGTCACCGGTGGGGTGGACATGACCGAGACGGCCTGGCGCCTGGGTTTCTGCCGGCAGAATCCGATTCCGGACTCCTGGACGCAAGAGTGCGAAGCCGGCCTGGGCAACGAGACGCACACGCGCATCGACACCTACGGTTTCAAGCTCGACAACACAGCTCGCTTCGCCATCGCAGGCCAGGAAGGCTTCAGTTTCAACCATGGCCTGGAGTATTTCCTCGACAAGGGCACCTCGAAGAGCAGCAGCGACTATCAGGGCGAAGCTTTCACCTCGTCGTCGAACACGTTGAACCCCAATGGCAAGCGCAGCATCGCCAGCGCTTTCGGCAACCTGACCTACGAGACCGACGCGATCACCCTGTCGGCCGGCCTGCGTTACGACTACTACCACCTCAAGGGCAAGACCCAGGTGCCGGGCACCGAGTGGACCTACCAGACCAGGCTGGAGCGTTTCATCAGTCGCAACACCACCTCCCTGATCAATGCGAGAAACAACTGTGCAGACCTAACTCTCAGCGAGAGAGCCCGGCGCGTGGCTTGCAACTCGATCCCGTCACTGGAGGCAGCGTTGGCGGATCCGACCTCCGTCTCCAACTTCTACACCAGCGGTAACTACGCACCGCAGTGGCTCTCCAATCCGGGGATGTACGACTACGACGTCGACGAAAGCATCACCAAGCTGTTGCCGACGCTTTCAGCCGCCTACCGACCGACGGGCTGGCTGGAGCTGTTCGCCAACTGGGGGGAGTCCTGGCGCCCGCCAACGCTGACCGAGTCGCTGATGGAGGGCTCTCACCCGGGCGATCCCTTCGCACGCATGTACCCGAACACCTACGCCGATCCGGAAACCTCGCGCAGTTGGGAACTGGGTTTCAACGTCAGTGCCCTCGGCCTGGTGTCGCCAGGCGATCGCTTCCAGGCCAAGGTCGCCTACTACGACACCCGGGTCGACAACTACCTCATCACCTCCATCGTCAACACCCTGCCGGGCCGAACGGGCGGCCTGGGCAATACCATGTTCGTCAACAACCAGGTGCCGATGAACTTCCGTGGCATCGAGTTCGAATTCGATTACGACGCGCGGCGCTGGTACACGGGCATCAATTACACCCACGTGCTGGGCGGCGACAACGACATCTGCCAGAAGGTCTATCCCCTGGGCAGTGCCAACATTCGCGAAGACATGCCGCTTGAAGACGGCACCTACTCGGATTTCCACAACGCCGCCATCGCCGCGGGCTACGACTCCTACGAGGCATACCTGGACGCCCTGGAGAACTGTGACGGCGACGTCTACGGCATGAACAGTGCGCGCAACCTGCCCATGGACCGGGGCAGCTGGGTGGTGGGAACCCGCTGGTTCAACGAGAGCCTGGAACTCGGCGCGCGCCTCAACTACAGCGCCGCTGGCGGCCCGGAAGACTGGAGCTATGACCTGTGGCCCAGCTACACCACCTGGGATTTGTTCGCCAGCTATCGGGTCAGCCGCAACCTGCTGCTGCGCGCCACCGTCGAGAACATCCGCGACCGCAGTTATGTCAGCGGTTACTCCGACATCTTCACCAAGTCCTACGGGCCGGGCCGCACCGTGATGGGGGGCTTCGAGCTGCAGTTCTGAGTGGGGGCGTCGCCTGTGACGGCCCCAATGGACGCACACCGGGAACGGTGCGCGAAGCGGTACCGAGAGGTGCCAACCAACCGGCGAAATGATCGCCAAGCAAGGAGAAAGAAAGATGGCAATTTCCTACAGCTACGAGGCCGAAAACTTCCCTGTCGGTTTCACCTCGGGTGGAACGCTGGAAGATCTTCTTCTGGTCTATCAACAAGACGGCGTCGCCGGCGAGCACCCCGCCAACACCGGCGGTTTCTACACCAACGGCGTGGCCTCCGGCCTGTCCGGCGACACCTACGCGATGTCGCTCAACGACGGCAACTTTTCGTTCTCGGCGGTTGGTAGCCTGACCTACAACTTCAGCTCCCATGCCCTGTACGGCACCCTGCAGCAGGTGACCCTGGGTGGCGGCCTGAACGCCGACGGTACCGTTTCCACCCCGCTGATCACCTTCGACTTCGGCACCACGCCGCTGACCGCGACGGCCGCGGAAGGTCGCGACAATGCCGTGCATGACGTGATCTGGGGCCTGATGAACGGCTCGGTCGAAGGCGCCACCGACAGTGCCGGTACCCCGAACGATGGCGGCCTGCTGGCCGTGCTGGATGCTGCCGGCCTGAGCGACGACATCATCACCACCACGGGTTCGTCTTCGTTCAGCGAGTCCGAGCTGCTGCTGGCGGCCTGATGGTTGGGCAATGAAAAGCGAACGGATGTGTCATCCCGTTCGCTCTGGTAACGCCGTCACGGCCCGTGTTTTCCAAGGCCCAGGCCGTGACGGCCACGAATTCTGGGTGTCGCCCCGGCCGTCGTCAATGGCCCGGGTAGACGCCGCCAGTCGCTCCGCGCCTGGCATTGCGCCAAGGAGCTCCACATGCGCGCGCCCGTTCCTGCGGCTAGCCACGAGATACTTCAGGCCCTGCGAGCCTGCCGCTCAGGGCTGATCCACGTCGGCCTGTTCTCCGCGGTGATCAACCTGCTGATGCTGGCGCCTGCGCTCTACATGCTGCAGGTCTACGACCGCGTGCTGGCCTCCGGCAATGCCATGACCCTGTTGATGCTGACCCTCATCGTGGTGGGGCTGTTCGTGTTCGCCGGGGCGCTGGAGTGGATCCGCAGCCTGCTGGTGATCCGTCTCGGTACGCAGATGGACATGCGCCTCAATGCGCGAGTGTTCGAGGCGACCTTCGACGCCAACCTGCGCAATGGCCGGCAGACATCGGCCCAGGCCCTGAGCGATCTCACCAGCCTGCGTCAGTTCGCCACCGGCAACGCACTGTTCGCCTTCTTCGACGCCCCCTGGTTTCCCGTCTACCTCGGGGTGATCTTTCTGTTCAGCCCCTGGCTCGGTTTGTTGGCACTGGGTGGCGCCCTGGCACTGGTGGCGCTGGCCTGGCTCAACCAGCGCCTGACTCGCGCGCCCCTGGGTGAAGCGGCGCGGCTGTCCATCGCCGCCAACCAGCAGGCCGCTGGCCACTTGCGCCAGGCCGAGGCCATCGAGTCCATGGGCATGCTCGCAGCGCTGCGCCAGCGCTGGTTCGCTCAACATGCCGGTTTCCTCGGCCAGCAGAATCTCGCCAGCGAAAAGACCGCCGTGTTCAGCGCCTGGTCGAAGTACGTTCGGCTGGCCCTGCAATCGCTGGTGCTCGGCCTTGGCGCCTGGCTGGCGCTGGATGGGCTGATCACGCCCGGCATGATGATCGCCGGTTCCATCCTCATGGGTCGGGTGCTGGCGCCCATCGACCAGGTGCTCGGGGTCTGGCGCCAGTGGAGCAACGCGCGGCTGGCCTATGAGCGGCTGTCCGCACTGCTGCAGGCGCACCCACCGCGCGAGGCTGGCATGCCACTGCCAGCGCCCAGAGGTGCGCTACGGGTCGAACAGCTCAGTGCCTTCGCGCCCGGCACGCGCACCCCGTGCCTGGTGAACCTCGGCTTTGCCCTGGAGGCGGGTGAGGTGCTGGGGGTGATCGGCCCTTCAGGCTCGGGCAAGTCGTCCCTGGCCCGTCTGCTGGTGGGCGTCACGTCGCCGCAGACCGGCAAGGTGCGCCTGGACGGTGCCGACCTGCAGCAGTGGGATCGGCTGTCCCTGGGGCCTCATATCGGCTACCTGCCCCAGGACGTACAACTGTTCGCCGGCAGCATTGCCGAGAACATCGCCCGCTTCGCCGAGGTGGAGCCGGAGACCGTCGTGGCGGCTGCGCGGATGGCCGGGGTGCATGAGTTGATCCTGCAACTGGCCGAGGGCTACGACACCTGCCTCGGCGAGGGCGGCATCGGGTTGTCGGGTGGGCAGAAGCAACGCATCGGCCTGGCCCGCGCGTTGTACGGCCTGCCGGCGCTGATCGTGCTCGATGAGCCGAACTCCAACCTCGATGAACCGGGCGAGCAGGCGCTGCTGGCCGCCATCGCCGAGGCCAAGCGGCAAGGTCGCACCCTGGTGCTGATCGCCCACAAGCCTTCGCTGCTGGCCAGTACCGACAAGTTGCTGGTGCTGCGCGCCGGGCAGATGCAGGCCTTCGGCCCGGCGCAGCAGGTGCTGCAGGAACTGCAAGCCAAGGCGTCTCCGGCACCTGCCGTACGCCCGGTTCCCTCGTTCAGCATGAGCTACAGCAGCCCGGGAGTGGCCTCCTGATGGGTAAGCCGGTGCATAAGGGGGAGGCCGCACTGGCCGATGTACTGCCTCTCGACGAGCGTCGTTATTCGCGCATGGGAGGCTGGCTGCTGGCGGTCGGGTTCGGGGGCTTTCTGCTCTGGGCCGGCCTGGCTCCGCTGGACAAGGGCGTGGCGGTCAGCGGCAACGTGGTGGTCGCCGGCAATCGCCAGGCCGTGCAGCACCCCTCGGGTGGTGTGGTGCAGCGCCTGTTGGTACGTGACGGTGACCAGGTCGAAGCCGGCCAGGTGCTGATTCGCATGGACGCCACGCAGATCCGTGCCCAGCGTGAAGCGTTGTTCGTCCAGCACCTGGGGGCCGTGGCCAGCACCGCGCGCCTGGAGGCTGAACGCGACGGGCTGGCGGAGATCGCCTTTCCTGCCGCGATGGGTGCCGAAGACGATCCTCGGGTCGACTCGACCCTGGCATTGCAACGCCAGTTGTTCGCCAGCCGACGGGCCGCGCTGCGCCTGGAACTCGATGGCCTGCAGGAGAGCATCGCCGGCAGCCAGGCCGTGCTCGAGGGCCTGCGTGCCGCCAAGGCTCACAAGGACGAGCAGCGCACCAGCATGCAGGCACAACTGCAGGGCCTGCGCGAGCTGGCGCGCGAAGGCTACGTGGCGCGCAACCGTCTGCTGGAAAACGAGCGGCTGTACGCCCAGCTCAATGGCGACATCTCCGAAGACCTCGGCAATATCGGCCGCACCCAGCGGCAGATCCTCGAACTGCGCCTGCGTGCGGCCCAACGGGGCGAGGAGTATCAGCAGGACGTGCGTCAGCAGCTTGCCGATTCACGCCTGAAGATCGAGGAACTGGGCAGTCGCCTGAGCGCCGCCGACTTCGAGCTGGCCCACAGCGAAGTCCGCGCCCCGGCTGCCGGTACCGTGGTCGGACTCGAGGTGTTCACCGAGGGTGGGGTGATTTCTCCGGGGCAGATGCTGATGGAGATCGTCCCGCAGGACGCCCCGTTGCTGGTCGATGCCCGTGCCCCGGTCGAACTGATCGACAAGCTGCAGCCTGGCCTGGACGTGGAGCTGCTGTTCGTCGCCTTCAACCAGAGCCGCACGCCGCGGGTCAATGGCAAGGTGACCCTGGTCTCCGCCGACCGACTGCTGGACGACAAGACTGACCAGCCCTATTACCGGCTGCGTGTGCAGGTCGACGACGACGGCTTGCGCCAGTTGCAGGGCCAGCAGATCCGTCCCGGCATGCCGGTGGAGGCCTTCGTGCGCACGGGCGAGCGCTCGTTGCTCAACTACCTGTTCAAGCCGCTGACCGATCGCACCCATATGGCGCTGGTGGAAGAATGAAGTCGTCGAAGCAAGCGGCGCGTCCACGCTCGTCGGTGTTCAGGTGCGGGCTGCTGCTGCTCGGTGTGCTGCTCGCCGGGCCGAGCTTCGCATTCGGCGTGATGGATGCCTACGCCCTGGCCCTGCGCAATGACCCGACCTTCCGTGCCGCCACCCGTGAACGGGATGCCGGCGTGGAGAACCTGGCCATCGGGCGAGCCGGGTTGCTGCCGAACCTCTCGTACAGCTACCGCAAGGCTCGCAACGAATCCGACGTCACGGCCGGCGACGTGCGAACCGACCGCGACTACGACAGCTACTCGTCGGCGCTGACCCTGCAGCAACCGTTGTTCGACTATGGCGCCTGGGCCGAGTACCGCCAGGGCGTGGCCAAGGCGGCCCTGGCCGACGAGCGCCTGCGCGGTCGAGGCCAGGAACTGGTGGTGCGGGTGTTCGACGCGTATAGCCAGGCATTGCTGGCCGGCGAGCAGATCGAACTGGCAGTCGCCCAGCGGCGGGCCTATGCCGAACAACTGCAACTCAATCAGCGCACCTTCGAAGCGGGCGAAGGCACCCGTACCGACCTGCTGGAAACCCGGGCCCGTCATGACCTGTCCCGCGCACAGGAAATCGAGGCGCAGGATGCGCTGGATGCCGCGTTGCGCGATCTGCAGGCGATCCTTGGCGAGCCGGTCGAGCTGCGCCAACTGACGCCCCTGAGCGGCCCTTTCAGTGCCGAGCCACTGGCTCCGGCGCACTTCGAAGGCTGGCGCGACATGGCCATGGCCCATAACGCCGAACTGGCCAGCCAGCGCCATGGGCTTGCCGTGGCCGAGCAGGAGGTCGAGCGCCAGCGCGCCGGCCATTTGCCGACACTCGGCCTGTACGCCACCTCGCGCAAGACCAGTTCCGATTCGGAGAGCACCTTCAACCAGAAATACGACACCGACAGCATCGGCATCCAGCTCAGCGTGCCGTTGTTCGCGGGTGGCGGTGTGTCGGCAGCGCGGCGTCAGGCATCGGCATCCTACGATCAGGCCCGCTACGAACTGGATGCCCAGCGCGACGGGGTACTCAACGAACTGCGGCGGCAATTCAACCTGTGCGCGAGCAGCACGGCCAAGGTGCGCGCCTATGAACTGGCGGTCGAGTCGGCCAGCGCGTTGATCGAAGCTACCCGCAAGAGCGTGACCGGTGGCGAGCGGGTCAACCGCGATGTACTCGATGCCGAGCAGCAGCTCTACAGCGCTCGGCGGGATCTGGCTGAAGCCCGCTATGGCTACCTGCGGGCCTGGTTGCAGGTGCGCTACCTGGCCGGGGTGCTCGGTGAGGCTGACCTGCGCCACTTGAACCGCTACTTCCCTGGCCGATCGTGACGGCTGGCCTGGCGCTCGAATGGCGGTGTTTACCGAGTTTTTCCTGCTGAGTCGTCAGTTATCTAGACAAGGCCGAGCACCGCTCGGGAGGCCCGCACAAGGAGATACCCATGACCGCCCAACCCGCAGGACTGTCCCGTCCACTGCGTTCGCAGCGCCTCAACCAGCTGACGCACGAACCACACAGCCGGCTCGACGCCCTGGTGAAGAGCCATGATCCGTTCGCCAGTCGCGAACGCTTCGCCCGCTTCGTCGCCGCTCAATACCTGTTCCAGTACGACCTGGAAAAGCTGTACCAGGATCCGGCGCTGGGCGCCCTGGTTGCCGACTTGCCGGCACGTTGCCGGGTCGAGCAGGTGCGCCTGGATCTGCTCGACCTGCAGCAGCCGATCCCCCAGGGCGACGACATCATCCGCGGCCAATCCCTCGGGCTGGGTGCCGCCCTGGCCTGGCTGTTCGTGTCCGAGGGCTCCAAGCTAGGTGCCGCCTTTCTGCTCAAGCGTATGCCGGCCCTGGGCCTGAGCGAGTCCTTTGGCGCGCGCCACCTCGGCGAGCCGGAAGGCGGCAGGGCGCAGGGCTGGAAGACCTTCGTCGCGGCCCTGGACGCGATCGAGCTGGACGCCGAACAGGAGCGTGAGGCAGAGGCGGCGGCGATCGCCGCGTTCGAGCGCTTTACCGTTCACTTGGAGCGCAGTTTTGCCTGATACCCCACGGGTATTGGCAAGTGGCTGGACACGCTGGCTGTGGCTGGCGCTGGCCTACCTGAGCATCGGTATGGCTGCTCTGGGGGTGATCGTGCCCGGCTTGCCGACCACCGAGTTCGTCCTGCTGGCGGCCTGGGCCGCCTCGCGCAGTTCGCCGCGTCTGAACGCCTGGCTGGAGAATCACCGGCTGTTCGGCCCGCTGTTGCGTAACTGGCGGGACGGCGGGGTGATAGGCCGGCGTAGCAAAGTCGTGGCAAGTCTGAGCATGCTGACCGCCTTCTGCATCATGCTGCTGACGGTAGCGCATCCCCCATCGCTGATCTTCGCCGGTCTGGGCATGAGCGGCGGCGCGCTGTGGATCTGGTCGCGGCCCGAGCGACTCGCACGCAACGACAATCCCGCGCCGTAGCTCGCGATTGAGCACCGCGATAACCGGGACCAGCCCCGATACCTTGAGACTCCCGGGTATCGCTTCGCTCGACGCCAAGGCAACTCGGTTGCCGGGTGGCTTATGCTATGGGCTCGATCCAACGAGGGCATGGCGATGAACAAGGATATCGGCGAGATCAGCGGTACCTGCCATTGTGGCGGGGTGCGTTTTCACGTGACCCTGAGCGACGGCTTGCACACCGCACGGCGCTGTACCTGCTCCTATTGCCGGATGCGTGGCGCGGTCGCGGTATCTGCCGAACTGGCCGACTTCCGCGTGCTGCAGGGTGAAGAGTTGCTGACGGTGTACCGATTCAATACCAGGAGTGCAGCGCACTACTTCTGCTCGCGCTGCGGTATCTATACCCATCACCAGCGTCGTTCCAATCCCCATCAGTACGGCGTCAACGTGGCGTGCCTGGAAGGCATCAGCCCGTTCGATTTCGCTGAGATACCGGTCAGCGATGGCATTTCCCACCCGAAGGATGACCCTAGCGGGGCAGGGCCGAGACAGGCGGGTGTATTGCGCTTCATCGCCACGGAGGTCGCGCAGCGATCACCCGCCAGCTAGCTTTGCGGATTACGCCGGGCGTGAGACGAACGCCAGCAAGTCCTCGTTGAGCTGATCGGCATGGGTCACCGCGAAGCCATGGGGCGCGCCTGGGTAGACCTTGAGCACGGCGCCCTTGATCTGCTCCGCGGCCAGCTTGCCGGTGGCTTCGAACGGCACCACCTGGTCGGCATCGCCATGAATGACCAGGGTCGGCACGTCGACCTTGGCCAGGTCGGCGCGGAAGTCGGTTTCCGAGAAGGCCGTCACGCAGTCCAGCGTGCCTTTCAGCGAGGCCAGCAGGGCGATGTTGAGGGTCTGGGTAAGCACGCCCTCGGAGACTTCCTGGCCCTTGTCCAGGCCATAGAAGGTTGCGCTGAAGTCGGCGATGAACTGGGCGCGATCCTCGCGCAGGTTGGCGCGAATACCATCGAATACGCCTTTTTCCACACCTTCCGGATGATCGTCGGTCTTGATGAAGATCGGCGTCACGGCGCCCAGCAGGGCCAGCCCGGCGACACGCCCGGAACCCTGCTTGCCGATGTAGCGGGCCACGTCGCCGCCGCCCATCGAGAAGCCGACCAGCGTCACTTCGCGCAGGTCGAGGTGCTCGATGAGTTCGTGAATGTCCTCGGCGAAGGTGTCGTAGTCGTAGCCGGACCAGGGTTGGCTGGAGCGCCCGAAGCCACGGCGGTCGAAGGCCACGCAACGGTAGCCGTGGGAGGCCAGGTGGAGCATCTGGTAGTCCCACATGTCGGCATCCAGCGGCCAGCCGTGGCTGAATACAATGGGTTTACCGGTTCCCCAGTCCTTGTAATAGATTTCGGTGCCGTCGTGGGTGGTGAACGTGGCCATGGTGCACTCCTCTGCGGGTTACAGGTCGCTACCAGGGCAAGGCACGGGGCAGCGGCTACAGAGTCATTGAGTGGCGGCATGGCGAAGCGTTCGGTCTTTTCGGCGCGCCGCTCGTCAGGCATGCCAACGAAAAATGCCGCGTAGCTGTGGGGCTACGCGGCATCGGCTACGGCAGCAGAGGGCGTAAGGCGATCAGAACGCCGGAACCACCGCGCCTTTGTATTTCTCCAGAATGAAGGCTTTCACGTCTTCGCTGTGCAGGGCCTTGACCAGCTTCTGGACGGCGGCGTTGTCCTTGTTGTCCTCACGGGTAACCAGGATGTTGACGTACGGCGAGTCACTGCCTTCGATGGCCAGGGCGTCCTCGGTGGGGTTCAGCTTGGCTTCCAGCGCGTAGTTGGTGTTGATCAGCGCCAGGTCGACCTGGGTGAGCACCCGCGGCAGGGTCGCGGCTTCCAGTTCGCGTACCTTGATGCTTTTCGGGTTCTGGGCAATGTCTTTCGGGGTGGAAAGGATATTGCTCGGGTCCTTGAGGGTGATCACCCCGGCTTTCTGCAGCAGCAGCAGGGCACGGCCACCGTTGGTGGCGTCGTTGGGGATCACCACGTTGGCACCTTGTGGCAGATCTTTCAGGTCCTTGATCTTGCTGGAGTAGGCGCCGAACGGCTCGACGTGCACGCCGCCCACGCTGACCAGGGTGGTGCCACGGCTCTTGTTGAACTCGTCCAGGTAGGGCTGGTGCTGGAAGAAGTTGGCGTCCAGGCGCTTCTCGGCGACCTGCACGTTGGGCTGCACGTAGTCGGTGAATACCTTGACGTCCAGTTCCACGCCTTCTTTGGCCAGTGCCGGTTTGACGAACTCGAGGATCTCGGCGTGTGGCACGGCCGAAGCCGCGACGCTCAGGGTTTCAGCCTGGGCAGCGCTGGAGAAGGCTGCGACGACAGCCAGGGCAGTAAGCAGTTTTTTCATCGTTTGACTCCTTGAAGATGAGGCGGCGTGTCGGCGAAGTGCCGGTCGTCCGGTCCAGCTGTTTCATTTACGGGAGAAGTGCACCACCAGCCGGTCGCCGATGGTTTGCAGGATCTGTACGAGCACCACCAGCAGCGCCACGGTCACGAACATCACGTCCGGCTGATAACGCTGGTAGCCGTAACGAACGGCCAGGTCGCCCAGGCCGCCACCGCCGATCAGGCCGCTCATCGCGGTGTAGGACACCAGGGTGATGGCGGTGACGGTGACCGCCGCCAGAATGCCCGGCAGGGCCTCGGGCAGCAGGGCGTTGAAGATGATCTGCCGGGTGCTGGCACCCATCGCCTGGGTCGCTTCGATGATGCCGCGATCGACCTCGCGCAGTGCGGTCTCCACCAGGCGTGCGAAGAATGGCGTGGCACCCACCACCAGCGGCGGTATGGCGCCCGCAACCCCCAGCGAGGTGCCGGTGATCAGTACCGTGACCGGGATCAGCAGGATCAGCAGGATCACGAAAGGCACCGAACGCAGGATGTTCACCAGCAGCGAGACCACCGCGTAGAGCGCCTTCTGTTCGAACATCTGTCGTGGCCCGGTGAGGAACAGCAGCACGCCGAGTGGCAGCCCGAACAGCACGGTGAACAGCATGGAGCCGCCCAGCATGTTCAGGGTATCGAGGCTGGCCTGCCAGATTTCCAGCCAGTCGACGTTGGGCAGTAGGGTTTCCATCAGCGCAGAACCTCCAGGTGCACGTCGGCCGCTTCGAAGCGGGCCAGGGCCGCGTCGATGTCGCCGCCGCTCAGTGCCAGGGTCAGCTGGCCGTAGGGCGTGTCCTTGATGCGGTCGATACGCCCGGCGAGGATGCTGTAGTCGATGCCGGTTTCCCGGGCGACCTGGCCGAGGATCGGCGAATAGGTGGAGTCCCCCTGGAAGGTCAGGCGCAGGATGCGGCCCTGAGCATGGGCGAAGTTGTCGCGCTGTTCGTCTTCATCGACCTGTTCGGCCTCCTGGACGAAACGCCTGGTGGTGGCGTGCTGTGGGTGCAGGAAAACGTCAGCGACGGCGCCCTGTTCGACGATCACGCCGGCATCCATGACCGCCACGCGGTCGCAGACGCGGCGAATCACGTCCATCTCATGGGTGATCAGGACGATGGTCAGGCCCAGCTCGCGGTTGATTTCGGCCAGCAACTGCAACACCGACGCGGTGGTTTGCGGGTCGAGGGCGCTGGTGGCTTCGTCGCAGAGCAGGATCTTTGGTCGGGTGGCCAGCGCCCGGGCGATGCCCACGCGCTGTTTCTGCCCACCGGACAACTGAGCCGGGTACTTGTCGGCGTGATCCTGGAGGCCGACGCGCGCGAGCAGGGCGGCGACGCGCTGCTCGATCTCCGCGTTTGCCACGCCAGCCAGCTTCAAGGGCATGCCGACGTTGGCGGCGACGGTCTTGGATGACAGCAGGTTGAAATGCTGGAAGATCATGCCGACCTGCTGGCGGAACGTGCGCAGGCCATCGGCGGCGAGAGCGGTCACCTCCACGCCATCGATATCGATACGGCCGCCGGAAGGCTCTTCGAGGCGGTTGATCAGGCGCAGCAGGGTGCTTTTACCCGCGCCGGAATGGCCGATGATGCCGAAAACTTCGCCGCGCTCGATGTGCAAATCGCAGGGTTGCAGGGCGGTGATATCGCGGCCACTGACGCGGTACGCCTTGTGAACCTGATGGAAGTCGATCACGCATTAAACCTTTTGGGTTCGTTGTTTTGCCGGGTGGGCATGAAAAGAGCGCTGGCAAACCGCTGGAAACTCCGCTGTTGCCATCGCGACGTTGAAAACGGTGGGTGTGCCAGTCCAGGCCAGGCGCCCCATGGAAATGCTCATGTGCAGGTGTTTCGCTGCGCCAGGTGTCGGCCGGGGTGCCATCGGCCCTGCACTGGCTGCCCCGCTCGCGCGTTCAGCGCATGGCGGAGTTTACCCGGCGCCCTTTAGGCCTCAAAAATATTTGTAGACCTATGTTAATAACCAAAAAATATGGTCTATTTACGCCGCCCGAGGCGGGGTTCCATTCAATTACCGATTGCGCGAGCGCAGTACCAGGCGGGGCACCTGAACGGGTTTCACTGCATGGCTGAGGATCAGTTTGAAGGTCGGGTCGCGTTTCATCACCCGTGCTTCGAGCAGCCCGGTGACGCGGCGCAGGTCCTCGGCGCTGCGCACCTGGATATGCACACTGCGGTCGAAACTCACCACATCCGCGGCTACCGCATCCAAGCGTTCGAACAAGGCCGCCTCGTCACGGCTGTCGAGCATCGACAGGCTGACTTCGCTGCGCTTGGCGGTCGGGTCGATCAGTTGGGCAATGTCCTGGCCTGGCGTGTCGTCGGCGGTACGGGTTGCCGCGGCCTGTGCCTCGGCGGCCTGGCGCAGCAGGCGCAACTGTTCCTGACGTGCGGCCTGGGCCTGTTCTCCGGCCTGGCGTGCCTGCTCGACAGCGCTCAACTCGGCTTCACGGGCCTTGCCGATGGCGCCATCCAGGCCGGTGGTCAGCGCCGGGGCCTTGGGCATCAGGTTGCGCGCGTGCCCCAGGGATTTGGCGGCCTTGTCGAGATCGCCGCTTTCCAGGGCTTTCTGACCTTCCTGCAAATAGGCTTCGGACAGGCGCCGTTGAGCGTGCAACACCGCGGCGGGGTCGCCGTCCTGGCGCAGCGCCTCGAACTGGGTCTTGGCCTCGGCCAGCCGGCCGCCGGCAAGATCGGCGTCGAACTGTTGCTGGGCACTTGGCGCAACCGCCACGGCTGCCGGGGCGGGGGCCGGTTCTGCTTGCTGGCGGCTCTGGCAGCCGGCCATCAGCAAAACCAGTGCGGCCAGGGCGGCGCTGCGTAGGGGGAACGAAGTCATGGCTGCGAGTCTCGGTTTGTGCAAAAAACATGCAATTCTACACGCTGGCTCATGCGCTGACCAAATTCTGCAACTCAGGCCCTGCGGCGTGGCAGCAGGAAACTGAGCAGGAACAGGCTGGCCGCCGAGACCACGATGGACGGGCCGGCCGGGGTGTCCTGCAACCAGGACAGGCTGAGGCCACTGCACACCGCGACGATACCCAGCAGGCTGGCACCGCAGGCCATCTGCTCCGGCGTGCGTGCGTGCCGCTGGGCAGCGGCAGCGGGGATGATCAGCAGCGAGGTGATCAACAGCACGCCGACGATCTTCATCGCCACGGCGATGACGATGGCGATGAGCAGCATCAGGCCGAGGCGGATCGCCGCCACGGGCAGGCCTTCGACCCTGGCCAGTTCCTCGTGCACGGTGATCGCCAACAGCGGGCGCCACATCAGCACCAGCAGGATCAGCACCAGGGCGCTGCCGGCCAGAATCCAGACCAGGTCGGTGGTGCCGACGGCGAGCAGGTCGCCGAACAGGTAGCCCATCAGGTCGATGCGCACATCGCGCATGAAACTCAGCACCACCAGGCCCAGTGACAGCGTGCTGTGGGCGAGGATGCCGAGCAGCGTATCGCTGGCCAGCGGCTGGCGGGTCTGCAGGGTAACCAGCAGGATCGCCAGCAACACGCAGCCGACGGTCACCGCGAAGGTCGGGTTGACGTCCAGCATCAGCCCCAGGGCCACACCGAGCAGCGCGGCATGGGACAAGGTGTCGCCGAAATAGGCCATGCGCCGCCATACCACGAAGGAGCCCAGTGGGCCGGCGACCAGCGCCAGAGCGAGGCCGGCGAGCAGGGCGTTGAGCAGAAAATCAGCCATGCTTGCAGCCATCTCCATGTACGTGGGGGCGAACCGGGCCGTTGATGGTCAGGCCGGGTTCGTCGCTGACCACGCTGCCATGCAGGTCGTGTTCATGGTCGTGGTGGTGGTGATAGACGGCCAGGCTCTGGGCATCGCGGCCGAACAGCTCGACGAAGGCCGGATCGAAACTGACCTGCTCCGGGTGGCCCGAACAGCATACGTGGCGGTTCAGGCATACCACCTGATCGGTGGTGCTCATCACCAGGTGCAGGTCGTGGGAGACCATCAGCACGCCGCAGCCATGGCGGTCGCGCAGGCGGGTGATCAGCCGGTACAGCTCGGCCTGGCCGGCCACGTCGACGCCCTGTACCGGCTCGTCGAGGACCAGCAACTGCGGCTCGCGCAGCAAGGCGCGGGCCAGCAGCACGCGCTGCAGTTCGCCACCGGAGATGCCCTGCAGCGGGCTGTCCAGCACCTGGCTGGCACCCACCTCCGCCAGCGCCGCCTGGGCGCGGGCGCGGTCTACGCCGGGAACCAGGCGTAGAAAGCGCAGTACGCTGAGCGGCAAGGTCGGGTCGACGTGCAGTTTCTGCGGCATGTAGCCGATGCGCAGCCTGGGCTTGCGCCAGACGCTGCCGCTGTCCGGCTTGAGCAGGCCGAGTACCGCACGCACCAGGGTGGTCTTGCCGGCGCCGTTGGGGCCGATCAGGGTGACGATCTCGCCGGGTCTGATGGTCAGCTCGACGTTATCGAGCACCGCCTGCCCGGAGAAACCGACAGTCACGCCTTCGAGGCGAATCAGCGTGTCGCTCATTTGCTGCCTTGGCAGCCTGCGCACAGGCCGACGACTTCCACGGTCTGGCTTTCCACGTTGAAGCCAACACCCTTGGCGCCGCTGACGATGGCGTCACTGATCGCTGTCTGCTCCAGCTCGACGGCGGCGTGGCAATTGCGGCAGATCAGAAACTGGCTCTGGTGGGCGTGTGCCGGGTGGCTGCAGCCGACGAAGGCGTTGAGTGAGGCGATGCGGTGCACCAGGCCATTTTCGAGGAGGAAATCCAGGGCGCGGTAAACGGTCGGCGGCGCGGCGCGGCGGCCGTCTGCCTCGCTGAGCACGCCAAGAATGTCGTAGGCGCCCAGCGGCTTGTGGCTGGCCCAGACCAGCTCCAGCACGCGCTTGCGCAGGGCGGTCAGGCGCAGGCCCTGACGAGCGCAGATGGCCTCGGCTTCGGCCAGCGCATGGCTGACGCAATGGGAGTGGTCATGGGGGCGCGATGCCAGGGGCGGCACGACGCTGACGGGTTTGTACATGGCAAGGGCCTCGAAGCGTAGGACGTTATTCTATTACGCATCGGCCATCGCGCGGCAAATGAATGCGGCTGGCAGTCGCCCGGCGGCGATCAGAAAGCCTGGCTGGCTGCCAGGAACGTCTGGCCGTAGGGTGTCTCGGCCTGGCTATGGCGGATCTGCTCGGCGTTGAGCGATTCGAGAATCTGCCCGCCCTGCATCAGGCCGAGGTCATTGCAGAGGTGGGCGACCACGGCCAGGTCATGACTGACCAGCAGGTAGGCGAGGTTGCGATCGCGCTGCAGGCGCTTGAGCAGGTTGAGGATTTCCGCCTGCACCGAAACGTCCAGTGCCGAGGTGGGCTCGTCGAGCAGCAGCAGGTCGGGTTCGAGGATCAGTGCCCGGGCGATCGCCACGCGCTGGCGTTGGCCACCGGAGAGTTCGTGGGGATAGCGAAAGCGCAGGTCACGGGACAGGCCTACCTCGTCGAGCATGTCCAGCAGGCGACGCTCGCCGCCATCGAGGCGGTGGATGTGCAGCGGTTCGCGCAACACCTGTTCGACGGTCTTGCGCGGGTGCAGCGACGCATAGGGATCCTGAAACACCATCTGCAGGCGCCTGGCGAGGATGCCCCGTGGCGTACCCTGCAGCTCCCTACCCGCCAGGCGTGCCTGGCCCCGGTAGCGCACCAGCCCGGCCAGGGCGCGCAATACGCTGGACTTGCCGCAGCCCGATTCGCCGATCAGACCGTAGGCGCCGCCACGCTCGATGTGCAGGGAGATACCCTTGACGACCCGGTGGCCCGCGTAGTCGATCACCAGATCGCTTACCTCAAGCAGCAGGCTCATGCTTCGAGCTCCTCGAGTGGCCGTGACCAGTCTGGCGTACGCTGCGCGACCGCCAGCCAGTCCTGCGGGTTTTGCAGGTCGGGGCGGCTGGCCAGCAGGGCGCGGGTGTAAGGGTGCCGGGCCAGGTGCAGGTCGCGAGCGGCCAGTTGCTCGACGATGCGGCCGGCATACATGACCAGGATGCGGTCGCAGAACCCGGCGACCAGATCCAGATCATGGCTGATCAGCAGCAGGCTGGAGCCCTGGCGCGCCAGCAGCTCATCGAGCACGCTGAGGAACTGACGGCGCACGGTCACGTCGAGTGCCGAGGTCGGTTCGTCGGCGATGATCAACTGCGGTTCGGTGATCAGCATCATGGCGATCATGATGCGTTGGCCCATGCCCCCCGACAGCTGGTGCGGGTACAGCTCGTAGACCCGTTGCGGGTCGCGGATCTGCACGGCCTCGAGCATCGCCAGGCTGCGCTGACGGGCCTGGCTGCGGGTGTCGCGGCGGTGCAGTCGCCAGGTCTCGGCGACCTGCTCGCCGACCCGCTTGAGTGGGTTGAGGGAGAACTTCGGGTCCTGCAGGATCATCGAGATGCGCCGCCCACGGATCGTCTGCATCTGCCGTTCATCGGCCTTGAGCAGGTCGAGCCCGTCGAAGGCCAGGCGACTGGCACTGACCTGGCCGCTACGCGCGGTGATCTTCAGCAGGGCCCGGGCGGTCTGCGACTTGCCACTGCCCGACTCGCCGACGATGCCGAGTTTTTCCCCCGCGCGCAGCGAGAAGCTGATGCCGCGAACCGCTTCGTGCCGGCCGCGTGGGCCCTCGAAGCGCACACGCAGGTTGTCTACCTCGAGCAGGTCAGTCATGGCGGGGATCCAGGGCGTCGCGCAAGCCGTCGCCGAACAGGTTGAAGGCCAGGCTGGCGAGCAGGATCGCGCAACCCGGTACCGCGGCCACCCACCAGGCGGTCAGCCCGTACTCGCGTCCGCTGGCGAGCATCGCTCCCCATTCCGGGCTGGGCGGTTGGGCGCCGAGGCCGAGAAAGCCGAGGCCGGCAGCGGCGAGGATGATCGCCGCCATGTTCAGGGTCACCCTTACCACCACCGAGGGCAGGCACAGTGGCACGATGTGCAGGACGATCAGGCGCAGGTGCGAGGCGCCGAGCAGGCGTGCCGCCGCGAGGTAATCCGCCTGGCGGATGGCCAGCGTCTCGGCCCGTGCCAGCCGTGCGATCGGCGGCCAGGCCGACAGGGCGATGGCCAGGATCGTATTATCGATGCCCGGGCCGAGCGCGGCGACGAAGGCCAGTGCCAGGATCAACCCCGGAAAGGCCAGGAACAGGTCGACGACGCGCATCAGGACACGGTCTGTCCAGCCGCCGAAGTAGCCGGCGCAGGTACCGACCAGCAGGCCCAGGGGTGTGACGATGACGGCGCAGAGCAGGGCGATGTACAGCGTCAGCCGGGTGCCATGCAGCAGTCGGCCGAGCAGGTCGCGGCCCAGCTCGTCGGTGCCCAGCCAGTGCCGCGCCGAGGGCGCCTGCAGGGTCGCGGCAAGATCCTGGGCGTTGTAGTCGCCCGGCGCCAGCCAGGGCGCGATTGCCGCCAGCATGCCGAGCAGCAGAATAATCACCAGCCCGGCCAGTGCCGAGTGGTTGCCGGCGAAACGGCGTACGGCCAGGGCGGCCTGACGGCTGCGTGCCTGCCAGAGCGTCTCGGTTCGGGTTGGCTCGCCTTGCATCACAGAGCCTCCCGGGTACGTGGGTCGAGCAGGCGGTAGAGCAGATCGCTGAACAGGTTGAGCAGCACGAAGATCAGCCCCACCAGCAAGGTGCAGCCGACCACGGCGTTCATGTCACCGGCCATCAGGGCATTGGTCATGTAGCGACCGAAGCCGGGCCAGGCGAATACCGTCTCGATCAGCACCGCGCCTTCCAGCAGGAAGGCATAGGCAAGCGCCACCACCGTCACCAGTTGCACGGCGATGTTGGGAAAGGCGTGCAGCCATACCGTGCGTGTCCAGGACAGGCCCTTGACCCGGGCGGTGACGATGTATTCCTGTTGCAGCTGTTCGAGCATGAAGCTGCGTGTCATGCGGCTGATGTAGGCGAAGGCGCTCAGGCCGAGGATCGATGCAGGCAGTACCAGGTGGGCCCAGGCATTGCGCAACACCGCCCATTCGCCCTGCCAGAGGGCATCGAGGAGGACGAAGCCGGTGACGTTCTGGTAATTCCACTGGTAGGCGAAATCCAGGCGGCCCGGCCCGCCGACCCAGCCCAGGGCGGCGTAGAACAGGGCCAGGGCCATCAGCCCGAGCCAGAAGCTCGGCGTCGAGTAGCACAGCAGGCCGACGATCCGTACGCCGTGATCGAGTGGGCCGTTGCGGCGCATCGCCGCCAGTACGCCGAGGGGAATGCCCAGTAGCGTGCCGATCAGCATGGCCACGCTGGCCAGCTCCAGGGTGGCGGGAAACACCCGGGCGATATCGGCGAGCACCGGCTGCCCTGATACCAGCGACAGGCCGAAGTCCAGGTGCAGCAGATCCAGCAGGTAACGCCAGAATTGTTCGGCCAGGCTGCGATCCAGGCCAAGCTGGTGATGCAATGCGGCATAGGCCTCCGGCGAAGCGCCTTCGCCAAGGATCGCCAGCACCGGGTCGACGGGCAGCAGGCGACCGATACAGAAGGTCAGCGCGGCGAGCCCGAGCAGGGTGACGAGCACCGACAACAGACTGCCGAGCAGCCTCATTTGTAGGCCTCCGCGTAGTAGCTGCGCGAACCGTTCCAGCGCCAGCCCTGCAGGCTGGCGCGCAGCGCGGCCAACTGGTTGAGCTGGAACAGGAAGGCGAACGGGCCCGCCTGCATCTGCTGGCGTTGCAGAGCGTGGTAGAGCGCCTGGCGGCGCGCCTCGTCCGGCTCCAGCAGGGCGTTTTGCACGGCACGGTTGGCGGCCTCGGAGTAGTAGCTGGCGAACACGGTGGGCATCGCGCCAGTGGCCTTGCGTGGTGTGGGCTCCGGGTTGAATACCAGGCGCGAGGCCATGCCGTGGGCATCCGGGATGTTACTGTCGAGGCTATGCAGGCTCAGTTCGAACTGGTTGGCGAAGATACGGGTGAACAACTGTCCGTTGGTCATGCGCTCCAGGGTCAGCCGGATGCCCACCTGGGCCGCGTTGTGCTGCAGGTGCTGGGCGATGGGCGCCGAATACAGCGGCGTGCCATACAGCAGGCGGCGTTCGAACCCATCCGGGTAGCCAGCCTCGGCCAGCAACTGGCGTGCCTTGTCGAGGTCGAGGCGGAACGGCTGGCCGCTCGCCGCATCCAGGGCACCGAACGAGCCGAGCGGTACGAAACTGGCGCGGGGGATGCCGTTGTAGCGCATTACGGTGTCGGCCAGGGCCTGGTAGTCGAACAGGTAGCGCAGTGCCAGGCGTACCTTGGGGTTGCCGAGAATCGGGTCGTTGTTGTTGATGTCGAGAAAGTACATCTGCGGTTTCTCCACCGCGACGATGCGCACCTGCTCCTTGCCCTCGAGCGCTCTCAGATCCTCTGCGTTGAGGTTGCGTGCCACGTCCACGTCGTTGCGTTCGAGCAGCAGGCGCTGGGTGGCCGACTCGGCGACATGGCGCAGGATCACCCGCTGCAGTTTCGCCGCTTGCCAATGGCCGGGGTTGCGCTCCAGCACCGCCACTTCGCCAGCACTCCACTGGCGCAGCCGATAGGGGCCGACGCAGGCACTGTGCTGGCCCAGCCAGCGGTTGCCGAGGTCGCCATCGACCTGTTCGCTCAGCAATGTCTGGCGATCCAGCAGGCTGGACACCCGGTGAGTGCCAATCGCCTGCATGATCACCGACTGGGGATAAGGGCGATCCAGTTGCAGCCGCAGGGTACGCGCATCCAGCGCGCGAATGCGCTGCTCGGCGTCCTCCAGGCGGAAGCCATACTCGCGCAAGGCGTTGGCGCCGGCCATGCCGAGCTGCAGGTTACGGCGGATCGACCAGGCCAGGTCCTCGGCGGTGGCGCCGCGACCATCGGCGAAGCGCAGGCCTTCACGCAGGTGGAAGGTCAGGGACAGGCGATCGGCGGACTGCTCCCAGCGTTCGGCCAGGCCTGGCAGCAGTCGGGTGGCGTCGTCTGGGTCGGGGGTTACCAGGGTATCGCAGAGGTTGGCGATGACCTCGTTGCTGACGATGTCGCTGCTGCGCGCCGGGTCGAAGGTGTTGATCGAGTCGATGTTCCAGGCGATCACCAGCACGTCGTTCGGTGTGCCGAGCGAGTCGCTGCAGGCGACCAGGGCGAGGCTCAGGCTGGCCAGCAGTGCGTGGCGCAACGGCCGAACCATCATGTCGGCCCGACCACGTCGCACCCGCAGCGGGCGAGCGTTGCCTCCAGACGCCGATCCGGCATGGCGTGCTGGCGCAGTGCCCGTGCGGTCTGCTCGGCATACTCGCGGGTGCTGCCGAAATGGCCGCGAGCATTGCTCAGCACCTGACGCAGCACCGGATCGGGCAGGCTGCCGGCGAAGTGCGGCCCCTGGCGGTTGAGCACGAAGGTCAGGGCGTCGATGCAACTGCCATCCTCGAGCCGGCAGTTCAGCCACTTCGGCTGGTAGGCGGCGTCGATCATTTCACGCCGCCAGAGGGCCAGCAGGTGGCAGTCCAGTTCGTCCTCGTCCAGCCGGTAGGCGAAACCGTTGCAGGAGCCGCCGCGATCCAGGCCGAACACCAGGCCAGGGCGTTCCGGTGTGCCCCGGTGGCTGTGCGACCACAGATAGAGGCCCCGGTGGTAACCGTGCAGGCGTGCACGGCGCACTTCCAGCGACGGGCATTCCGGACGCCAGATCAACGAGCCGTAGGCGAACAGCCAGAATGGCTGGTCACCGCGCTGGCGGTGCACGGTCTCCATCGACTGGCGCATCTGTTCGGCGCTGAGCAGTGCGCTGGTGAGCGGAAGCGGCGAGTCGAGCGGGGAGTTGGCCGGGGTCATGGTTGCCTTGCCTGAAAGTTGAGGCCCCGGCGAGGCCGGGACTTGAAGGTTACCAGCTGTAGCTGACCTTGCCGTAGTAGAAGGCGCCGCTGTAGCCGTAGGGCGAGAAGGTGCTGTACTTCAGGTTGCCGCCCGAGGAGTTGGCCGCCAGCAGGCGCTCCGGTCGCTCGTCGGTGACGTTGTCGCCGCCCACGGTGAACAGCCAGTTGTCGAGTGCGTAATCCGCTGCCAGGTCGAGAATCCAGGCGGCGTCGAAGGTCTGGTCGTTGGCCGCATTGTTCTGGTAGCTGGTGAATTTGCCGTAGCGCACCAGGTTGCTGCGCAGGGTCCAGTTGCCGATGCTCAGGTCGTTGCTGAAGGTGAGTTTGTGCTTGGGGGTCGTATCGCCAAGCAGGCCGAGCCGCTCACGGCGGTCCACGCGCAGCAGGTTCAGGCCCAGGCTGTCGAGGATCGCCGGGTTATCCTTGACGTCGGTGACCTTGGTGCGGTTGTAGTTGTAGCCCAGGGTGCTGTTCCAGCGCAGGTCGCCTGCGAAGCGGTGGCGGTAGCTGGCGACCAGGTCGACGCCGGTGGTGCGAGTGTCCACGGCATTATTGAAGTAGCGGGCCGTGGTGTAGCTGATGTCGCCGACCCCGTTGGCCTGCAGGTAAGCCAGAGCGGCGGGGTTGTTGCTCAGGTCGAGGTTGGAGGACAAGGTGATACGGTCGCGGATGTCGATGCGGTAGACGTCGGCGGTGACCTGCAGGTCGTCGCGCGGGTTGAGCACCAGGCCCAGGCTGTAGTTGCGCGATTTCTCCGCCTTCAGGTCCTCGGCGCCGAGCAGGCGGGCGACCTGGGAGTCGGCCGGAAAGGTGCCGGCTTCCTGGATGGTGCTGCCGATCAGCTGCGAGGAGGTCTGGGCGAAGTGTTGCTGGGCGAGCGATGGTGCCCGGAAACCGGTGGAGACACTGCCGCGCAGGGCCACTTGTGGAGTGAACTGGTAACGCCCGGCCAGCGAGCCGCTGATATTCGAGCCGAAGTCGCTGTAGTCCTCGTGGCGCAAGGCGGCGGAAACGCCGAATTGCTCGGTCAGGTTGGTCTCCAGGTCCAGATACTGCGCCAGGTTGTGGCGGCTCCAGTCGCCCGCATCGGCGGCACGAAAGCCTGCCAGGCCGGAACTGCCACCGCGGTAGTAGGAGCCTGCCTCACCGGCTTCCAGCTCGTAGTTCTGGTGCAGGTATTCGGCACCGAATGCCACGCTCAGCGGGTAAGGCAGCCAGGACAACTGGAAATCCCGGGCCAGATCCAGATTGACCTGCTTCTGCTCGTTGCTCAGTGTGCCGTTGTCGAACGAGAACGGTGTACTGCCGGTGTCGCGGTACAGGTCCGGGTTGATGGTGCGGGTGCTGATCTGGTATTCGTTGCGGCCATAGTTGAGCGACAGGTCGTAGCGCCAGTCATCCGCCAGCTCGCCGCGCAGGCCGGTGGTCAGCGAGCTGTCCTGCAGCTCACCGCGAATCAGCGGCAGGTAACCGTCCGGATACAGGGCCGGTATGTTGTTGCCGGCGTTGCTGGCGCGGTAGAACGCGGCGGTCTCGCCCTTGCGCCGGCTGTAGCCGCCGAACGCATAGAGTTCCGAGCCGTCGTGCAGTGCGTACTCGCCATTGAGGAACAGCTTGCCTTCCTCGGTCGCGGGTTCACCCTGGCGGAACACCTGCTGGCCATAGGTGCTGGAGCCGACGCTCGCCGGCCGCAGGTCCTCCCCTGCGCGGTTGGTGTAATCGTTGTTGGCCCCCTCGAAGGTGAGGTTGAGCCAGCCATCGTCGCCAAGCGCGAAGCCGCTGTTGGCGCTGAGCTGGCGCTGGATACCGTCGCCATCCTTGTATTGGCCGAACTTGCTGCTCACCGAGCCGCCTTCGGCATCCTGCTTGAGGATCACGTTGATCACCCCGGCAATGGCGTCCGAGCCGTAGCGCGCCGAGGCGCCGTCACGCAGCACTTCGATACGCTCCACGGCCGCCACCGGAATGGCGTTCAGGTCGACCGGCGCCGAACCGCGGCCAATGGCCCCGCCAAGATTGACGAAGGCGCCGGTATGGCGGCGCTTGCCATTGACCAGCACCAGAACCTGATCCGGCGACAGGCCGCGCAGTTGCGCCGGGCGTGCCAGCTCGGCACCGTCCACCAGGCTGGGCCGCGGGAAGTTGATCGACGGCACCAGGCGCGCCAGCACCGCACCCAGCTCTTCCGAGCCGGTGCTGCGCAGGCTGTCGCCACTGATCACATCGATAGGCGACAGCGACGCGCTGGCGGTGCGTTCCTGTGAGCGAGTGCCGGTGACGATCACGCTGTCCAGGCGCGGCGCCAGTGCCGGCTGGACTGTTGCGGCTGCCGCGGCAGCGGGCGTCACAGGTTGGCTGGCAGCGGCTCCAGGGCTGACGATCAGCGCATCGGCATCCCTGGAAAAGCCCAGGCCACTTCCCTGCAGCGCTTGCGAAATGGCCTGGTCGACGCTGAGCTGGCCGCTGACGGCATCTGCCTGTCGCCCCTGAACCAATGCCGGGTCGAAGGAAATCAGCTGGCCGCTCTGCCGGGAGATCCCCAGCAGCACCTGGCCAAGCGGGCCGGCCGGCACCTCGAAACTGCGTGCCTGCTGGCTCGCCGTGCTCTGCGCCAGGCTGGCTTGCGTCCAGCTGGCGCCGATCACCAGCGCCAGGGCCAGGTAGGAAGGTTTGATGAACAGGGTATTGATCGGAGTGTGCATGGCAGGCATCTCATCCTTGGTTTTCTGCAATGAGCGATGACGCGGAAAAACCTGCAGAACAGCCTTGGAACCATTGGTCATGAGCTTATGCATTTCTGCTTCACGCCCGTTCGATACCGACCCACAGGTCGCCAAGGCGGTTGATGCGGATCGGCAGCGTCTGTGCCAGCAGTTGCAGGGTCCGGTCACTGTCATCGAGGGGGTACAGGCCGCTGGTGCGCAAGCCCGCGGCGGCCGCGGACAAGCGAAGTACCCCGTTGCGATAGGCACGCAAGGCATCGACCACCTCGCCAAGTGGGCGGTCATCCACCTCCAGCAGGCCGTCGAGCCAGGCGCTTTCGTTGCCGCGTAACGGGCCTTGCGCGATGACGCCGGTACTGTCCAGGTTCACGTTGCTACCAGGTTGCAGCTGTTGACCGTTGGCCAGGCGTACCTCGGCATCGAACACCGTGAGCTGCACCTGCCCGGCAGTGCGGCTGCGCAGGATGAGGCGGCCACCCAGGCTGCTCAGGCGACCTGCCGGGCTATCCAGCGTGAGCGGTGTATCGGTGACGGGGGCATCCAGCAGCGCACCGCCATGGTGGAAGTGCAGGCCCCGACGCCGGAAGCTGAAGTCCGGTGTCACCCGGCTGCGTGCATCCAGGCTCAGCCGGCTGCCGTCCGCCAGGCTGTAGCTGGTGCGCTCGCCCGTGGCGGTGTAGAGGTCGCCGGGCAGCACCAGGCCGGTGCGATTGAGGTGCAACCCCAGCGTGCCGAGACCGACGGCAGCGACCACGGCGAGACTGCCGCGCAGGAAATGGCGTCGGCTCGAGGGGCTGTTGAGGGCGCGCAGCACCTGCTCGTCGGAGAGCCGCAGCAGGGGCTCGCGGCGCAACAGGCCGAGGTTGTCGGCCAGGCGCTGGAATACCTGGGCGTGTGTGGGATGAGCGTTTTGCCAGGCGATGAATGCCTGGCGTTCGTCCTCGCCGATGTCGCCGGATTGCAGGCGCATCATCCAGTGTGCGGCCTCGTCGACCACGCTGTTCGGCACGTGTTCGCTCATTCCTGCAGCGCCCAGTAGCACAGCTTGAAGGCTTCGCTCATGTATTGCTGCACACGGCCAGTGGAAATGCCCAGTCGCACGGCGATCTGCGCGTAGGTCAGGCCGCCTATCTGGCTGTGGACGAAGGCAGCCTTGCCCTGGCCGGGCAAGCCATCGAGCAGTCGGTCGAGCCGTACCAGCGTTTCGATCAGCAAAAGGCGCTCTTCCGGCGAGGGGTGAACCTGTTCCGGAAGCTCCCCGAGCATCTGTAGGTAGGCATGCTCCAGGTCCCGGCGCCGCCAGCTTTCCTGCATCAGGCGTTGCGCGATGGTGGTCAGCAAAGCCCGTGGTTCGCGGATTTGCGCGGGGTCCGGCAAGCTGAGTGCGCGCAGGAAGGTTTCCGCGACCAAGTCTTCGGCATTGTGGGTGCAGCCCAGGCGGCGATACAGGCGTGCGTGCAGCCAGCGCTGGTTGTGCACGAACCATTGGGCGACCAGTCGCCGAGCTGGATTTTCCATGTCCCTTCCTCAAAAGGCCTGAAGCTACTGTGCCGCAAATGGAAATCAGCTAAAAAGAATAAAAAACACCATGGATATACCAATTTTGAATTTCACCGAGCTCACAAATAGATCCGACGAGGAACCTGCAACGTCTTTTCGAGGAAATGTTATTGTATAGCCCCTTTGCTTTCTGAATGACTCGCCGCCATGCCGTTGCGCTTTTCTCGCCTGCTCGTCCTGTCTTTAAGCCTGTTCGTCCTCGTGCCCCTCGCCCAGGCCGATGTCCGGGTACTCACCAGCATCAAGCCGTTGCAACTGATCGCCGCTGCGGTACAGGACGGCGTCGGCGAACCCGAAGTATTGCTGCCGCCGGGTGCGTCACCGCACCACTATGCGCTGCGCCCCTCGGACATGCGCCGGGTGCAGGAAGTGGATCTGCTGTACTGGATCGGGCCAGACATGGAGAGCTTCATGCCCCGCGTTCTGGCTACCCGCGAAAAGCCCAGCGTCGCCGTGCAGAGCCTGCCGGATATGACGCTGCGGCATTTCGGTGAGGATGATGGCCACGACCACGACCACGACCACGACCACGACCAGGCCCATGAATCGCTCGGCGAGCATGACCATGACCACCGCCCCGGCAGCCTGGACGCCCACCTCTGGCTGTTGCCGGCCAACGCCCGGGTGATTGCCGCGCGCATGGCCGCCGATCTGAGCAAGGCCGACCCCGCCAACGCACCGCGTTATCAGGCCAATCTGCACGCGTTCGACAAGCGTCTCGATACGCTGGAGCCGCGCCTGCAGGCCCAGCTCAAGCCGCTGTCGGCCAAGCCCTTTTTCGTTTTCCATGAGGCCTTCGACTACTTCGAAGCCGCTTACGGCCTCAAGCACGTCGGTGTGTTCAGCGTAGGCAGCGAAGTGCAGCCGGGTGCCCGTCATGTGGCGGCGATGCGCGAGCAACTGCAGCGCGTAGGGCCGAGCTGCGTATTCAGCGAGCCTCCGCTGCGCCCACGCCTGGCCGAAACCCTGACCGCCGGGCTGCCGGCGACCCTGGCCGAGCTCGACGCCATGGGCGCGGCAGCACCGCTCGGGGCAAGCGGTTACGAAGGCTTGCTGCAGGGGCTGGCCGATGGTCTGGATGGTTGCCTGGGCAAGCTCTGAACCCGGGCGTTCACGCTTCGGTGCGACAAGCCTGCGGCCCGCTCATTCGGCGTCTTGCCTGGCGCTGAAGCGTCGGCGTATCAGGTAGATCGCCAGCGCGACCAGGCCCAGCACGGCGAGGGCCGCCGCGCTGTTGCCCAGATCATGCTCGAGCAGCGACTCACCCAGTACCACGAAGGCCACCGCGTAGATGCCGGTGATCAGCCCGGAAACCCCGAAGTAGATCCAGAAGGGAACCCCGGCCATACCGAGCAGATAGTGCTTGATGAAGATCGGCACGCCTGGCGCCAGCTTGACCAGCAGTGTGAAACGCAGCGCTCCATCAGCTTTCTCGAAGTCGGGAATGCCATAGCGAGTACGGGCGAGCAGGCGACCTAGCCAGGGCCGCAGGCCGCTTCGCGCAATCCAGTAGCACAGCGCCAGATTGGCCGACAGGGCGACCGCGCTGCCGGCGAGACCGATAGGCACACCGAAGGTCGCCCCGGCGACGATGAAGAAGGGTGTGATCGGTACACCCAGCGCGGGCAGTATCGCCATGGCGAAGAAAAACGGCAGCACCCCGGCCTCTTCACGCCAGGCGATGAACGCTTGATGATCCCAGGCGTTCCAGATCGCCACGGCGAACACCAGCAAGACGGTCGCGCCGAGAAGACGCAATGCCCAGGTGGCGGGTGTAGCGGGCGCCGAACGCCGCTTGTGATTGGGCGTCGGTGATTGCATAGGGGCCCGCTGCAAGGTCGTGGACCCGACTCGATTTCGAGCGAGTCAGGGGAAATCGAGCTGCCAGCCGCACTTCACCGGTAGCAGCAGATGAGAGCCGCAGCATAGGGGCAGGCGCTCGAACGGTACAAGCGCTGAGCCAGGGCATACGCGACTGGATGCTACAGGCCCCGGCCCCTACGGGAGACCTACAGCGCGAACGGCAGTGCCAGTTCGACGTGCTGACGTTCGGCCAGACGACGCTGGAACTCGGCCGGATCGTGAATCAGCACGTCCTGGCCGGCGAAGGCTTCTGCGGCGATCAGGCGCGATAGCCAGAAACGCACGCAGCCGATGCGCAGCAGGGCAGGCCACAGCTCGGCTTCGGCGGCGCTGAACGGGCGCACTGCGGCATAGGCACCAAGCAGCGCGCGAGTGCGCTCGGCATTCAACTGCCCTTGCTCGTCCGAGCACCAGTCGTTCACGGCGATGGCCAGGTCATAGAGCATCGGCCCCGAACAGGCGTTGTAGAAGTCGATCACTCCGCTCAGGTGCGTGCCTTCGAACAGGCAGTTGTCGCGAAACAGGTCGGCATGCAGATTGGCACCCGGCAGCTTGCGCACGCGTTCCTGCACTGTAGCGATTTCTTCCAGGCCATCGTTCAGCAGGCTGGCCTGGTCGGCCGGCAGCCGCTGGGCCAGCGCTGCGCCTTCACGCAGCATCCACTCCAGGCCCCGATCGCTCTTGCGTGGCAACGGGCTTTCGCGGGTCGCCAGGTGAATGCGCGCGAGCAGGCCGCCGATTTCCTGGCAATGGTGGGCGTTGACCGCGCTGATGTGCTTGCCGCTCAGCCGTGGCTGCAGCAGCGCCGGCTTGCCAGCCAGGCTGCGCAAGGCATCGCCGCTGTCGGTGCGCAACGCGTAGGGCACCGGCAGGCCGGCAGCGTGGAGCACGTCCAGCAGCTCGATGAAGAACGGCAGATCGTCGCTTGGCCCGCGCTCGATCAGGGTCAGCACGAACTCGCCCTGCTCCAGGCTGACGAAGAAATTGCTGTTCTCGCTACCGGCCTCGATGCCCTGGAAGTCGAGCAGGCGGCCGAGCCCATAGGGGGCGAGAAACGTATCCAGTTGCGCACGTTGCAGCGGGGTGAACACCGACATGAATTGACTGCCTTACCAGCTGAAGATTTCCCAGGCCGGGATCAGCATGTCCGGCGAATCGGACCGCACGAAATTGCCGTCGCTGCCGTCGGCCCGCACCAGGAAATAGGGTTTGCCACCTTTGGGGGTGACCTTGATGGCGTAGAGGAAGCCGTTGACCCGGTACTCCTCCACGGTACGGTCGCCGTCCTGGCGGATGGTTACATCAGGATCCGCCGAGGGGGCGTCATCGGCCTGAGCGGCGAACGGCACGCTGGCCAGCACGGCAAGCAGGATCAAGCGATTCAGTGGTCCCATGGTAACCTTGTCCCTTTGATATCAACGGTGCTGCGTATTCTAGCGCCACGCCCGCCGAAAAGGTTGATCACGCTCATGAGCCAAGCCCCCCTCGTCCTGGTCGACGGTTCCTCTTACCTGTACCGGGCCTTCCACGCCCTGCCGCCCCTGACCACCTCCCGAGGCCTGCCCACAGGCGCGGTCAAAGGGGTGTTGAACATGCTGCGCAGCCTGCGCCGGCAGTACCCGGACAGCCCCTTCGCGGTGGTTTTCGACGCCAAGGGCGGGACCTTCCGCGATGAGCTGTTCGCCGAGTACAAGGCCAACCGTCCACCGATGCCCGACGAACTGCGCCTGCAGGTCGAACCGCTGCATGCCAGCGTGCGTGCGCTCGGCCTGCCGCTGCTGTGCATCGAAGGCGTGGAAGCGGATGACGTGATCGGCACCCTGGCCCGGCAGAGCGCCGCCGAGGGCCGTGACGTGGTGATCTCCACGGGCGACAAGGACATGGCGCAACTGGTGTGCCAGCACGTTACGCTGGTCAACACCATGACCGGTAGCGTTTACGACATCGAGGGCGTGAAAGGGAAGTTCGGGGTCGGCCCCGAGCTGATCATCGACTACCTGGCGCTGATGGGCGACAAGGTCGACAACATTCCAGGCGTGCCCGGCGTCGGCGAGAAAACCGCCCTGGGCCTGCTGGTCGGTGTCGGCGGCGGCCTCGACGTGCTCTACGCCAACCTCGACAAAGTGCCAGGCCTGCCGATTCGCGGTGCCAAGACGCTGCCGGCCAAGCTCGAAGAACACCGTGAGATGGCCTACCTGTCCTATCAGCTGGCGACCATCAAGCTGGACGTGCCGCTGGACCTCGATTACGCCAGGCTGTACCCCGGCGAGCCCGATGTCGAAGCACTGATACCGCTCTACGAAGAGCTGGAGTTCAAGAGCTGGCTCGATGAACTGCTGCGCCAGAACAAGAGCGCCGCACCCAAGCCCAGGGCCAGGGCAGAGCTCACACCGGCTGCCGACGATCTGTTCAGCAGCCCTGAACCCGCTGCGCCCGTTGCAGGTGATGCTCCCGTTGCCGAAAGCGAGCCGGTGGCGGTTACCGGCAATTACCGCACGATCCTCGAGCAGGGCGAGTTCGATGCGCTGCTCGCCCAGTTGCAGCAGGCCGAACTGATCGCCTTCGATACCGAAACCACCAGCGTCGATGCTCAGCAGGCGCAGCTGGTCGGTCTGTCGTTCGCGGTCAAGGCCGGTGAAGCTGTCTACGTGCCGGTCGCCCACAGTTATATGGGTGTGCCGCAGCAGCTGGATCGCGATGCGGTGCTGCGCGCCCTCAAGCCGATTCTCGAAGACCCGGCCAAGGCCAAGGTCGGCCAGCACGCCAAGTACGACATCAATATCCTCGCCAACGCCTGCACACCCATCACCGTGCAGGGCGTGGCGTTCGACACCATGCTCGAGTCCTACGTGCTGGACTCCACCGCCACGCGCCATGACATGGACAGCCTGTCGCTCAAGTACCTGGGGCACGGCACCATCCGTTTCGAGGACATCGCCGGTAAGGGGGCCAAGCAATTGACCTTCGACCAGATCGCCCTGGAACAGGCCGGCCCTTATGCCGCAGAGGACGCCGACGTGACCCTGCGTCTGCACCAGCACCTGTGGAGCCGTCTGGAACAGGAGCCAAGCCTGGCCAGCGTGCTGCGTGATATCGAAATTCCGCTGGTGCCGGTGCTGGCGCGTATCGAGCGCAATGGGGCGCTGGTCGATGCCAACCTGCTGGGCCGTCACAGCCAGGAGCTGGGCGAGAAGCTGATCGCGCTGGAACGTGAGGCGTTCGCGGTGGCGGGCGAGGAGTTCAACCTCGGCTCGCCCAAGCAGCTCGGCGCCATCCTTTATGAAAAGCTCGGTTTGCCGATCATCAGCAAGACCGCCAAAGGCCAGGCGTCGACTGCCGAAGCGGTGCTCGCCGAGCTGGCCGAGCAGGACTACGAACTGCCCAAGGTGCTGATGCAGTACCGCAGCCTGAGCAAGCTCAAGAGTACCTATACGGATCGCCTGCCGGAACAGATCAACCCGCGCACCGGGCGCATCCATACCAGTTATCAACAGGCGGTGGCATCTACCGGGCGCCTGTCGTCCAGCGACCCGAACCTGCAGAACATCCCGGTGCGCAGCGCCGAGGGTCGCCGTATCCGCCAGGCGTTCATCGCGCCCGAGGGCTACAAGCTGCTGTCGGCCGACTATTCGCAGATCGAACTGCGCATCATGGCGCACCTGTCGCGCGATGAAGGGCTGATGAATGCTTTCCGCAAAGACCTCGACGTGCACACCGCGACGGCTGCCGAAGTGTTCAAGGTCGGGCTGGATCAGGTGACCTCGGATCAGCGGCGCAGCGCCAAGGCCATCAACTTCGGCCTGATCTACGGCATGGGCGCGCAGAAGCTGGCCAAGGATATCGGTATCGACAACAAAACCGCCAAGGCCTATATCGAGACCTATTTCGCCCGCTACCCGGGTGTGCGCGAGTACATGGAGCGTACCCGTCACCAGGCCGCCGAACAGGGCTTCGTGGAAACCCTGTTCGGGCGTCGCCTGTACCTGCCGCAGATCAAGTCCAGTCGCCCCCAGGAGCGCGCCGGTGCCGAGCGCACCGCGATCAACGCGCCGATGCAGGGCACGGCGGCGGACATCATCAAGAAGGCCATGGTGGTGGTGGACAACTGGCTGACCGCGTCGGGCCTGGATGCCAGGGTGATCCTGCAGGTGCACGATGAACTGGTGCTGGAAGTGCGTGAAGACCTGGTCGAAGAGGTCAGAGCGCGCATTCGCCCGCTGATGGCCGAGGCCGCGGCGCTGGATGTGCCGATGCTCGTCGAGGTAGGGGTCGGCAACAACTGGGACGAGGCACACTGAGCGCCGAGGCCGGGAGATGCGTCACGTTATCGTTTAGAGCCCAGGGCTCTTAGCGGATATCGAGACCAAACAAAGCATTCTAAGCATCGCTGAACTTTACTTCTGTCCACCCGGTCAGAGTGTGTGAATGGCCCATAAAGCCCTTCGATGCTCCTTTGTTGTGTTAAGTGTTGGCAGACATCTGAGCCCCGCCCTAGCGGTTCAGACCCTTAAACCCCGATCTTCTCCCTCCCCATACGAAGTTCGGGGTTTTTTTTGCCTGCAGAAAAGTGCCAGGCTGCCCCATTGTCGATTTTCCCTGCCCGCCGCGTAGAGCCTCAGCGTTCAGGCACAAATGCCCGCTGGTGCGAAACGCCCGCTCCACGCCGGTCGTTCGTAGCCTGGCGTCGAGCGAAGGGAAACCCAGGGCTTTCTTGAGAACGTTACAGGTCTCGATGGTTGTCCTGGGTGTCGCTGTGTTCCGCTGCCGGCTATGGAGCGCAGGTCATTGCCCGGCCTGTTCGTGTGCTTCCCCGATCAGGCCCAGCCAGTGGCCCAGGACGGTTTGCGCATCTTCCACGCCGATGCGCTTGGGCGCCGAGAACAGCTGGATGCTGACGTGGTCGCCCCATCCTTTGCGAATCTCCTGCTGAACCTTGAGCAGCGCAGTTTTCGCCGCGCCGAAGGCCAGCTTGTCGGCCTTGGTCAGCAGGATGTGCAGGGGCATGCCGCTGGCGCCGGACCAGTCGAGCATCATGCGGTCGAACTCGGTCAGCGGGTGGCGGATGTCCATCATCAGCATCAACCCGCGCAGGCTTTCGCGGCTGCCCAGGTAGGCCTCGAGGTGCTTCTGCCAGTGCAGCTTGAGCGGGATCGGTACCTTGGCGTAACCGTAGCCGGGCAGGTCGACCAGGCGGCGCTCTTCATCCAGGCGGAAGAAGTTGAGCAATTGGGTGCGCCCCGGGGTTTTCGAGGTGCGGGCCAGGCTGGCGTGGGTCAGGGTGTTCAGCGCGCTGGACTTGCCGGCGTTGGAACGCCCGGCGAAGGCGACTTCGTAGCCCTGGTCGTCCGGGCATTGGTCGACCTTGGCGGCGCTGATCAGAAAGGTGGCTTGCTGACACAAGCCGATTGCAGGGTTCTTTGCGTGCATCGGGGTATCCGGTGGCGGGCGTGCATCGCGGCAGTCTATCAGGCTGGGGCCGCGCTGACGCGCCCGGACTGACTGCCATGATGCCTCAGAGCGCCTGCGACCAGAGGGTCACGTCGAGCGTGTATTCGGCCTCCGGCGCGAGAATCAGGGCGTCGTCCAGTACGTTGGCGTGCTCGATGCAGAGCATGCCCTGCCAGGCGTCGTCGGCGAACTGCGACAGGCGCCTGGCCTTGGCGATCCAGGGGTTCCATACCACCGCCGAACTCGAGCCTTCGCTGCGCATGAGGATGCGGCGCTTCCACAGGGGGTCGACGATGCTCAGTTGTGCCGGTGTGTCGAGGTAGATGCGGTCGGTTTCGCCGCTGAACGCCAGCGCGCCTTTCTGGCGGACTTTCTTCCAGCCGTCGAGGGTGTCGACATAGCGGCAGGCATCCAGACCTTCGACCGTCACCCGGCGGATGTCACTGACCGCGAAGTAGCTGTGCAAGGCCTGACTGATCGGCAGCTCGGCGTCGCCGAGGTTGCGCGTGGTCAGGGTCAGCCTGAGGCGCTCGCCGAGATGGATATCGAGTTGCAGCTCGGCAGCGAACGGCCATTCTGCGAACGGCTGGGCAGCGGTGTCGAAGGCGAACGACAACGTCACGCCATCCTCCTCGGTGTTCAGGCCGATCAACTGCCAGTCGCAGTTACGCACCAACCCGTGGGCAGGAGCGTTTTCAGGGCGTGTGTGGGCGGCCCGTATCGCCTCGGGGTTGCGCTGCAGGTCGCCGAACCAGGGCCAGCACAGCGGAACCCCGCCGCGCACGCTCTGCCCGCGCTGGTAAACGGCTTGGTCGCTCAGCCAGATCAGTGGCTGCCCGCTGGCCGGTTGGTAATGCAGAACCTGTGCGCCTTGCTCGCTCACCAGCAGTTCGGCACCGGCGTGGTGGATACGCCAGCAGACCAGATCGCCCAGCTGGATACGTTCGTTGGTGGTGCTCATGACAATACTGCTCCTGTGGCAGGTCGTTCTGCTACGGCCTGGTAAACGGTGCCTGTTGGGCCGCGGCGTGGCCCGGAGGTTCGCTTGCGGCCCTGAAAAACGCCCGTCGAGGCGGGCGTTCTGGGCCGCCTGTCAGTTTACGAACCCTGGAGCTGATTCGGTAGCCAAGTGATCGGTGCCGAAATGGCTAGGCGATGACCTGCAGCATCAACCGCATGAGGATGAGTGCACCCACGCCGCGCAGGCAGAACCGCGGGAATTCAATGCCAGCGTGGGGAGCGGGCTCTGCAGGTTCGGGGCGAGCGTCACCCCGGGCCGGGCCTGCGTAGACACCCCCACGAAGAGGGGGTCGATGACGTCGAGAGTCAGGGGCGCCTGAGGACGCCGGCGCGGGTTGCAGGCCATTCAGGGGAGAGGGGTTGAAACACTTGTGCGCGTCGAGACGCCACTATGCAGGCCTAGGGTCTGTTGACGTTTCAACGCGAGCCGCGTTGCCGCGAGAAATCTGGGTGGCCCCCGCAGGGCCGGATCCGTTTTGCCGCGCTGCTGCGTTTCTCGCCGGCTCATTTAGCCAGCTAAACTTGGTGGCTGTGTGCCCCACAGGGTGTGGGAAATGCCGCCAGCCCGCCAGGAGCGGGCGCGGCCGTGCGTGAAACGTCTACAGACCCTCGGAGCGGCTGGCGGGTCGCCACCTGTCCATCGAGGCGGGAATGGCCCCAGGGTCACTATTACTGCAAGGAGCTACCCATGAAACGTCGCCATATACTGGCTGCCGCGGGCGCCGGCATTGCCGCGGGGGCATTGGTCGGCTGCAAGGAACAGGCGGGCCTTTCGCAAGCGCCCGCCGCAAGCAAGACCTTCAACTGGAAAATGGTCACCTCCTGGCCGAAGGACTTCCCGGGTGTTGGCGTGGGTGTCGAGCGCTTCGCCAGGCTGGTCGAGCAGATGAGCAATGGCCGTCTGCAGGTCAAGGTTCACGCTGCCGGTGAGCTGGTACCGGCCCTCGAAGTGTTCGACGCGGTGTCGCGCGGCACTGCCGAGATGGGCCATGGTGCGCCGTACTACTGGAAGCGCAAGGTGCCCGCCGCACAATTCTTCTGCGCGCTGCCCTTTGGCCCCAATGCTCAGGAAATGAACGCCTGGCTGCACTACGGCGGCGGCATCCAGCTCTGGGAGGAAATCTACCGACCCTATGGGGTGCTGCCGATGGCCTGCGGCGCCACCGGTGTGCAGACCGCTGGCTGGTTCAACAAGGAAATCAATGCGCTCGACGATCTCAAGGGCCTGAGGATGCGCACCCCGGGTCTGGGCGGCGAGGTACTGAGCAAGGTCGGTGGCACCGTGGTCAACATGCCCGCCGGCGAGATCCTCACCGCCCTGCAGACCGGCAGCATCGACGCCACCGAATGGATCGGGCCCTACAACGACCAGGCGCTGGGCCTGCACAAGGCGGCCAGGTATTGCTACACGCCGGGTTGGCAGGAGCCGAACGTCACCTTCGAACTGGATATCAATATCAAGGCCTGGGAAACCCTGCCGGCGGATCTGCAGGCCATCGTTCGCGCCGCTGCTCGCGACGTCAACGGCGACATGCTCGACGACTACAACGCCAAGAACATGGAGTCCATGGAGCAGTTGAAGAAGGATGGCGTCGATGTGCGCCGCCTGCCGGATCACGTGCTCGCCAAGCTCAAGGAAGTGTCTGCCGGCGTGGTCGATGCCACCGCCGCCGCCGACCCCGCCGCGCAGAAAGTCTGGGAGCAGCAGAAGGCCTATCTGGCGCGCCTGTACGAGTACGCCGAAGCCAACGAGAAGGACATCTACGCGATTCGTTGAGGCTGAAGAGCCGTAGCCTGGTGGAGCGAAGCGATACCCAGTTATGTGGTTCCCGGGTGTCGCTTCGCTCCACCCGGGCTACAACATCTGTAAACGAAAACGCCGGCTTGGAGCCGGCGTTTTCGTTTTACGCAGAGCGATCAGTGACGCTTGCGGTTGCTGATCAGGGTGCCCACACCGGTGTCGGTGAAGATTTCCAGCAGCACGGCGTTGGGTACCCGACCATCGATGATGTGCGCGGCGGTCACGCCGCCCTGCACCGCTTCCAGTGCGCAGCGAATCTTCGGCAGCATGCCGCCGTAGATGGTGCCGTCGGCGATCAGGCTATCGACCTGCTCAGTGGTCAGGCCGGTGAGTACCTCGCCCTGCTTGTCCATCAGGCCGGCGATGTTGGTCAGCAGCATCAGCTTCTCTGCCTTCAGCGCCTCGGCGACCTTGCCGGCCACCAGGTCGGCGTTGATGTTGTAGGACTCGCCGTTCGGGCCCACGCCGATCGGCGCGATAACCGGGATGAAGTTGCCCTTGACCAGCATGTTCAGCAGCTCGACGTTGACCCCGGTGACTTCGCCGACATGGCCGATATCGATGATTTCCGGCTGGGTCATCTCCGGTGTCTGGCGGCTGACGGTGAGCTTCTTGGCGCGGATCAGCTCGGCATCCTTGCCGGTCAGGCCGATGGCGCTGCCGCCATGGCTGTTGATCAGGTTGACGATGTCCTTGTTGACCTTGCCGCCGAGCACCATCTCCACCACGTCCATGGTCTGTGCGTCGGTCACGCGCATGCCGTCGACGAAGTGGCTCTCGATGGACAGGCGCTTGAGCAGATCACCGATCTGCGGGCCACCACCGTGAACCACCACCGGGTTGATGCCGACCGCCTTCATCAGCACGATGTCGCGGGCGAAGCCGGTCTTCAGCTCGTCGCTTTCCATGGCGTTGCCGCCGTATTTGATCACCAGGGTCTTGCCAACGAAGCGGCGAATGTACGGCAGTGCTTCGGACAGCACCTTGGCGACGTTGGTGGCGGCATCACGCTCTAGGGTCATGCGGGGGCTCCAGTGCTGGGCGGATCAGAACGGTAATTTGACATCGGGCGCGACGAGGTGCATCTGCGTGCGGAACAGTTCCTGAATCCGCTCGAGTTCTGCCTGGTTCTCCGCTTCGAAGCGCAGTACCAGAACCGGCGTGGTATTGGACGCACGCACCAGGCCCCAGCCTTTCGGGTAGTCGACGCGCACGCCGTCGAGGTTGGTCACACTGCCTTCGCCCCACTGGCCTTCACGCTGCAGGCGCTCGACGATGGGGAACTTGGTCTGCTCGGTGACCTGGATGTTGATCTCCGGGGTCGACACGTCGTTGGGGAAGGCGGCGAATACCTGCTCGGCGCTGCGCTTGTCCTGGCTGAGAATTTCCAGCAGGCGGGCAGCGGCATAGATGCCGTCGTCGAAACCGAACCAGCGCTCCTTGAAGAACACGTGGCCGCTCATTTCCCCGGCCAGCAGGGCGCCGGTTTCCTTCATCTTCTTCTTGATCAGCGAGTGGCCGGTCTTCCACATCACCGGGCGACCACCGTAGCCGCTGATCAGCGGGGTCAGGCGCCGCGTGCATTTGACGTCGAAGATGATGTCGGCGCCCGGGTTGCGCGAGACCACGTCCTTGGCGAACAGCATCAGCAGACGATCCGCGTAGACGATAGAGCCGGTGTTGGTGACCACGCCGACGCGGTCGCCATCGCCATCGAAAGCCAGGCCGATATCAGCGTTCTCTTCCTTGACCTTGGCGATCAGGTCGACGAGGTTCTCGGGTTTGCCCGGATCCGGATGGTGATTGGGGAAGTTGCCGTCGACCTCGCAGAACAGCGGAATCACCTTGCAGCCCAGGGCTTCGATCAACTGCGGGGCGATCACGCCTGCCGCACCGTTGCCGCAATCGACCACCACGCGCAGGGGCTTGGCCATGGCGATGTCGTTGCGGATCTGTTCCAGGTAACGCGGCAGCAGGTCGACCGCCTCTACACTGCCTTCGCCGCTGGCCAGGTCATTGGTGTCGATGCGTGTCTTGAGTGCCTGGATCTGCTCGTTGGCCAGGGTGTCGCCGGCGATGACGATCTTGAAGCCGTTGTAGTCCGGCGGGTTATGGCTGCCGGTGAGCATCACCGCGGATTTGCCGGCCAGCACGTGGGCCGCGTAGTACACCACGGGCGTCGGCACCATGCCGACGTCACTGACCAGGCAGCCGCTGTCGACCAGGCCGTTGATCAACTGCTGTACCAGCGTTGGGCCGGACAGGCGACCGTCACGGCCAACGGAGACGTTGGGCTCGCCCTCTGCCAGGCTCTGCGTGCCTATGGCGCGGCCGATCCAATAGGCGGTTTCCGGGGTCAGGCCAGCGCCCACAACGCCGCGGATGTCATAGGCGCGGAAGATGTCTGCTGGGAGTTTCGGGGCTTGCGGCGCGGTCATGATCGGGGTCTGCTCCAGTCCCAGGAGATCCTGGTCGTCGTCGAGAATGTCGATATCGAGGATATCGGTGTCTTGAAACAGCGGATCCATGGGATCCGCCGGCTTGGCCGCGCCGCCACCAGCGGTTTGTCGACTGGCGATGACGTCCGGGCGGACGGCCACCGGCTCCTGGGCGCGACGGGGGAGTCGGCTCAGGCTTTGCGCCAGGTCATGCAGGGCCGGCAGGCTCAAGCTGAAGGCTTTGACGGCTTTGCCCGCGCAGAGTTCTTTGACCAGTTGGCTCAATTGCGAGGTGTCACTGTCCAGGCGCTGCTGCAGGCGGCGGTTGACCAGGTAAACACCGGTCAGTGCGCCAGCCAGCGCGACCAGCAGGGCGAGCATCAGCAGGGTCGGTGACAGCCCGTTCGCAGCGAGGCTGGAGGCCGGCGTGAAGTTCAGCGTCCAGTGTGGGTTGCCGGTGGCGAATGCCTGGGCGCTACCATCGGCCTGGCCGCGCTGGGCCAGAACCTGTGCGGCACCGCCGCCGAAGCGCTGCACCAGTTGGATCTGACCGACATCGGCGGGCAGCGGTGGCAGGTTGGCAAGCACGCGGTCGATATCGACGGCCAGCAGCAGGGTGCCGAGCATTGGCTGGGTGTCGTCCTGGCGCACCGGGGCCACACTGTAGGCCAGCCAGCGTTCGCCCACCCGGTAGGCTTCGACTGCTGGCGCCTGGCCGCTCTCCAGGCGACGCAGCATGTCCAGGGCGGCGAAATTCATCGGTGCCGTGCGGGTGTTGTCCGGAATGGCCTGGCCGGTGAGGTTGAGCTGGGCATCGACCACCGCGCTCCAGTAGCGCAGGCCGTTTTCGGCATTGCGCAGTTGCCCTTGATCGCCGCTTTGCAGCGCTTGTGACAGTACCGGGTTGCGGGCTGCCGCGATGGTGTCGGCGCTGAGTTGCCTGAGCGCCTGTTGCACGCTGGCCGCCTGGCTCTCGCCCCATGCGCGGCTCAGCTGTTGCTGCTGCACCTGCTGGGCCGGGCTGACCGCGGTGACCCACAGCAGCGCACTGGCCAACACTAGGCCGAGGGTGGCGGCCAGGGCGCCGGGCAACAGGTCGGCACTGGCCTTGTGTTGCGGCCGCGAGTTGTCTTGCGAATCGCCGGAGCGTTTTTCCTTGGGCGCGTGTTTGAAGCCTTTCATCAGACGTCTCCTGGCGATTGGGCCTGCTTCAGTGGCTGCCGGAATGGCCGAAACCACCGCTGCCGCGCTCGCTGTCGTCGAAGTCCTCGACCACCTCGAAGCGCGCCTGTACCACCGGTACCAGCACCAGTTGGGCAATGCGCTCGCCAATCGCCATGGTGAAGGCGCTGTTGCCGCGGTTCCAGCACGACACCATCAGTTCGCCCTGATAGTCGGAGTCGATCAGGCCGACCAGGTTACCGAGCACGATGCCGTGTTTGTGGCCCAGGCCCGAGCGCGGCAGGATCAGCGCCGCCAGGCCGGGGTCGGCGACGTGGATCGCCAGGCCGGTGGGTATCAATACGGTCTGCCCCGGTTCCAGGGTCAGGTCTTCCTTGAGCATGGCACGCAGATCGAGGCCTGCTGAACCGGGCGTGGAATAGGCCGGCATGGGGAAGTTGCTACCGAGGCGTGGGTCGAGGATCTTGGCGTGTAGGGCGTGCATGGACGATCAGGGTTTCCGTGCTGGTGAATATCAGGGTTTGTGCTGGCGTGCGGCGATGAAGCTGACCAGTTGCCGGGCGATCTTGCCCTTGCTGGTCTGCGCGAAGCTGCTCTGCTGCAGCTCGCGATTGATGATGGTGATCGCGTTGTCTTCACTGTTGAAACCGATGCTGGGGTTGGCCACGTCGTTGGCGACGATCAGATCGAGATTCTTGTCCTTGAGTTTGCGCGAGGCGTACTCCAGCAGGTTCTCGGTCTCGGCGGCGAAGCCGACGCTGAAGGGACGGTCGTCACGGTGTGCCAGAGTGGCGAGAATGTCCGGGTTGCGGATCATCTGCAGCAGCAGGCCGTCACCGCTGTTCGGGTCTTTCTTCAATTTGTGCTGGGCGACGACTTCCGGGCGGTAGTCGGCGACCGCGGCCGCCGCGATGAGGATATCGCAGGGCATCGCCGCTTCGCAGGCGGCGAGCATGTCACGGGCGCTGACCACGTCGATGCGGTTGACCCGATCCGGCGTCGCCAGGTGCACCGGACCGCTGATCAGGGTAACCTTGGCACCGGCTTCCACCGCCGCTTCGGCGAGGGCGAAGCCCATCTTGCCGGAGCTGTGGTTGGTGATGTAGCGCACCGGGTCGATGTTTTCCTGGGTCGGGCCAGCGGTGATCAGCACGTGCTTACCGGTCAGTGCGAGGTGTTCGAAGCAGTCGGCGGCGAGATGCGCCAGGTCATCGGCTTCGAGCATGCGCCCCAGGCCCACGTCGCCACAGGCCTGGCTGCCGGATGCCGGCCCGAACAGGCGCAGGCCGCGCGAGCGCAGCAACTCGGCGTTGGCCTGGGTGGCCGGGTCGCCCCACATCGCCTGGTTCATGGCGGGCGCCAGGGCCACGGGCGCATCGGTGGCCAGTACCAGGGTGGTCAGCAGGTCGTCGGCCACGCCTTGTGCCAGGCGCGCCATGAGGTCGGCGGTGGCGGGCGCGATCAGTACCAGATCGGCCCAGCGCGCCAGCTCGATATGGCCCATGGCGGCTTCTGCGGCCGGGTCGAGCAGATCCTGGTGCACCGGGTGACCGGACAGCGCCTGCAGGGTCAGCGGCGTGATGAACTCGCGACCACCCTGGGTCATGACCACGCGCACTTCGGCACCCTGATCCTTGAGGCGGCGCACCAGCTCGGCGCTCTTGTACGCCGCGATGCCGCCACCCACGCCAAGGATGATGCGTTTGCGATACAGCCGCTGCATAACTCTGCCTTTGTCGTATGGAGTTACAGACGCAGGATATCGGCGCCTCCCCAGCCCCGGCACCCCGCGAAAAACCGGGCTACGATAGCACAGCGGCAGCAGGGGAGCAGCGGCGTGCCGGGCGAGGGTTTCGCCAGCGGCAGGTGATGCCGATTCGAACGGACAGGGAGTGTCTCGATGAGTATTCGTGAGTGGCCTGCGGCAGAGCGCCCGCGGGAGAAGTTGCTGGCCCAGGGGGCGGTCAGCCTGACCGACGCCGAGTTGCTGGCGATCTTCCTGCGCACCGGCGTGGCGGGGCAGAGTGCGGTGGATCTGGCGCGTCACCTGCTCGCCGATTTCGGTAGCCTGCGGGCGTTGTTGCAGGCTGATCTGGCGTCCTTCAGTCAACGCCTCGGGCTCGGGCCGGCCAAGTTCGCGCAGCTGCAGGCGGTGCTGGAAATGGCCCGCCGGCATCTGGCCGAGCAGCTACGGCGTGATTCGGCGCTGGAAAGCCCCCAGGCGGTGCGGGATTACCTCAAGGCACTGCTGCGCCACGAGCCCCACGAGGTGTTTGGCTGCCTGTTTCTCGATGCCAAGCATCGCGTGCTGGCGTTCGAGGCGCTGTTCCAGGGCTCAATCGACAGTACCAGCGTTTACCCGCGGCAGGTGGTCAAGCGCGCGCTGGCGCATAATGCCGCGGCGCTGATCCTCACCCACAATCACCCGTCGGGTATCGTCGAACCGAGCCAGGCCGACAAGGTGCTGACCCAGCGATTGAAGGAGGCGCTCGCCCTGGTCGAAGTACGCATCCTCGACCATTTCATCGTTGGCGATGGAGAGCCGTTGTCGATGGCCGAGCATGGCTGGATGTAGCCTGCCCGGCTAGTGGGCGCGCAGCAGCTCGCCCACTTCCAGCAGAACCAGCTCGCTGTCATCCGCGCGGTTGGGTTCGCGACTGCTGGAGAACGGCAGGTTGTTGTCGTTGCCGACGACGATGTGCGTGGCGTCGACGACGTCGACGTTCTCGATGGTGAAGAACGGGAAGGTCAACACGCCATCGTTCATTGGCTTGCGTGCCAGGCCTCGTGGATCCTCGATGGCGAGCAGGTCGACGTAGCCGACCTTGCGCACCGGCTGACCAGCGTTGCTGTCGTCGAACGCCACCTTGTAGACGCGTTTGAAGCGGGCGATGTCGGAGAAGCAGGTGCTGCCTTTTTCGCCGGCAGGGCAGGCCTTGTCGGCGGTACCTTCGCCATTGTCGCGCTCGATGATCAGCCCGCTGTTGGCATCGATCATGTTGAAGTCGCCGATGGCGTGGCCGGGCTGCTCCAGGGCGTACAGCCAGTGGCGCCCCGTCCAGGCCTCGCGCCGCACGTCGAACTCGAGCATGCGCAGCACGTTCTTGCCATCCTGCTGCTCGGCGCCGTTGCTGGCGGCATCCCACAGGGGGCCTTCGAGCAGGGCGTAGAGTTTGCTGCCGTCGCGCGAGGCCGCCATGCCCTCCAGACCCTTGGAACGCCGTACCTCGACGTTCATTGGTTCGGCAGGCCAGCCAGGCAATTTGACCGCGGGGTTGTCTGGCGAGCGCAGCGGTTTGCCCGCTACCTCCACATCGAAGACCTTCTGCACCCGGCCCTGCAAATCGGCCTTGATCACATAGGGGCCGAACTCGTCACCGATCCAGAGTGCATCACCTGCGAACTGAAAACTCTCGGGGTCGAAATCGGCGCCCGACAGGTAGCGCGCTTTCGAGCCTTCATGAACGATTCGAAACGGTACCTTCTTGTCCGGGTCGCTGAGAAATACCGTTGCCAGCCGATTGAATTCGCCTGACTGGAAGTCGACCTCGTAGTGGTTGAGGTAGAGCATAGCGTCGGCCGAGTTGGCCTTGGTGCCGAAGCCGTTGTCGCTCAGTATCCAGAAGGTGCCGTCGGGCATGTGCTTGATGCCGGAATGGCCCTGCAGCGGCTGACCTTCGAAAGGCAGCGACATGCCGGTGGGGCGATTGGCCGACATCCCCTCCACGCTGCCGATTTTCTCGCTGCGCTGGCCATTGGAGAATTTGCCGCTGACTGCGAAATCGGCCGGTGCATCCGTCGGTGGGGGCACGAAGCTGGCCGCCGGCAGCACGGCGTGGCCGGCCAGTATCGCGGGGTAGGCGTTTGCCGTGGCCTGCCCGTTCGAGGCGAGCGGGACACAGCAGAGTGTGGTGACTAGCAGTTTGCAAACGCTGGCATCGAAACGCATGGCCTGGATCATCCCCCGTGTGAACGACGCACAGGGTGGCGCAGGCGTGTGTCATGGCTGTGACAGCGGCCTGCCCCCGCGCGACATCAGGGCTTCACGCTGACCCTGGAGAAGTCCTGGCGGCCGAACGGGCTGACGCTGTAGCCCTCGACGCCCTTGCGGGTCAGGGCGTAGACCGTCGGGTGCGCCAGGGGCAGCCACAGCGCCTGTTGCTGGATGCTCGCCTGAGCATCTTTATATAGCGCGGCGCGTTTTGCCTGATCGCTGATGGCCTTGCCGTCGGCGATCAGCTTGTCGAGCTTGGCGTCGCAGTAGCGGGCGAAGTTCAGGCCGGACTCCACCGAGGCGCAGGGAAACTGCGGGGTCAGGAAGTTGTCCGGATCACCGTTGTCGCCGGCCCAGCCCATGAACAGCAGGTCATGCTCGCCCGCCTTGGCGCGGCGAATCAGTTCGCCCCACTCGATCACGCGGATCTCTGCGGTGATGCCGACTTCAGCCAGATCGGCCTGCAGCAGTTGTGCGCCAAGGCTGGGATTGGGATTGAGCACGCTGCCGGACGGGCGTGTCCAGATGGTGGTCTTGAAACCATCGGCCAGGCCCGCATCGGCCAGCAGCGCACGGGCTTTTTGCGGATCATGGGCATAGCCAGGCAGGTCGTTGGCGTAGCTCCAGGTATTGGGCGGATAAGGGCCGCTGGCGGGTTCCGCGCTGTTCTCGAATACCGCTTTCAGGTAGCTGGCCTTGTCGAACGCCAGGTTGATGGCCTGGCGCACGGCCGGCTTGTCCAGCGGTGGATGCTGACTGTTGATGGCGACGAAGGCGGTCATGAAGGCCGCGGTCTTCACGCTGGTGAGGTTGGCGTCCTTGCTGGCCGCTTCGACATCCAGCGGTTTGGGCGACAGGGCGATATGGCATTCGCCACGGCGCAGCTTCTGCAGGCGCACGTTGGCGTCCGGGGTAATGGCAAAGACCATCGCATCGACATTCGGCTTGCCGGCGAAGTAATCCGCGTTGGCGACATAGCGCACGGCGGCGTCCTTCTGGAAGCGCCGGAACACGAAGGGCCCGGTGCCGATGGGCTGGCTGTTGAGTTTCTCCGGTGTGCCGGCCTTGAGCAACTGGTCGGCGTACTCGGCGGAATAAATGGAGGCGAAGCCCATGCTCAGGGTGGCGAGAAAGGTCGCGTCCGGCTTATCGAGGGTGATACGTACCTGGTGGGCGTCGACCTTCTCGACTGCCTTGACCAACGCCGGCCACTGCATGGATTGGGCATGGGGATAGCCGCTGGTGGCCACCTTATGCCAAGGCTGAGCAGGGTCGAGCATGCGCTGGAAGCTGAACAGCACGTCGTCGGCTTCCAGTGGGCGGCTGGGCTTGAAGTAGTCGGTGCGGTGGAACTGCACGTCGGGGCGCAGGGTAAAGGTGTAGGCGAGGCCGTCCTGGGAAACCTCCCATTTGCTGGCCAGGCTCGGTACCAGCTTGCCGCTGGCCGCATCGAAATCGACCAGGCGGTTCATCAGCACATCGGCGGACGCGTTGGTCGTGGTCAGGGAGTTGTACTGCACCACGTCGAACCCGTCCGGGCTGGCTTCGGTGCAGACGCTGAGGGTGGCTGCCTGAACGAACAGTGGGGCGATCAGCAGTGGCAAAAGAGCGAGGCGCATGGAAAACTCCTGGGCGGGGCGGCGCGCATCCGGCGTGCCGTCGAATGGAAAGCGCGGACAGGGCGGGTGGCGCTGACGCGTGAAACAGACACTAAGCGATAAGGCGAAGGCGGACAATGTATCGTGGCGACGAGCGGTCGCTGCCAGCCATGCCCGGAGGTTCGGTCGGTGCAGCATCGAATGCCGCCTGCTAAGTTCTTTCGCGCTTGTTGCTCAGGGGGCTTTCTGGTATAAAGCAGCGCTCTTTTCTAGGGGCCCGGTCGCTTGATTGCGATCTATCGCCGGTAAGACCCTGAAGAAACGCGGCGCCCAGCGCCGAAAAACAGAGATTAAGCGGCCAACCCATGCCGGGTTGGGCATGTGGTTTTAGAGGGCTGAGGTATGTCGAGAGTCTGTCAAGTTACCGGTAAGGGTCCGGTAACCGGGAATAACATTTCCCACGCCAACAACAAAACCCGTCGTCGTTTCCTGCCGAACCTGCAGCATCACCGCTTCTGGGTCGAGTCCGAAAAACGCTTCGTTCGTCTGCGCGTCACTGCCAAAGGCATGCGCATCATCGACAAGCGTGGTATTGACGTAGTGCTGGCTGAAATCCGCAGCCGCGGCGAAAAGGTTTAAGGAGCTATCATGCGCGAACTGATCCGTTTGGTGTCCAGTGCCGGTACCGGCCACTTCTACACCACCGACAAGAACAAACGCACCACGCCCGACAAGATCGAAATCAAGAAATTCGATCCAGTCGTACGTAAGCACGTGACCTACAAGGAAGCCAAGATCAAGTAATTGATCGGCGCCCCTGTTGAAAAAGCCCGCCTCATGGCGGGCTTTTTCATGCCTGTGATCTGTGCCCGGGCAGGCGCCCGGCCGTCGCTCAGGGCGCAGGATTGAGGGTCAGCGTGCTGCGGGTATTGGCGACGACGTCCTCGGCGCTCAGGTGCTGCGGCACGTATGCCCCATCGATGAAGCGTTGTGCCTGATCGCGGTAGTGACGATCGAAGGGCACCCCGCTCTGGCCAACCGGGTTGATGCCCAGGCTGCGGCTGGCATCGGCCATGTCGACCAGGCGCCGCGTCGAGGGACCGTAGCTCACCTGCCAGGGCGCGCTGGCGATGCGGTGCGACAGGTTGTTCGGCGTTTCATGGCCGCCAGGCGCTGCCAGCGGGCCGACGTTGAGTAGCGTGTTCAGTGGCCACTGCACGCCGAGCGGGTGCTGATGGGTAAGGGTGTGTGCCGGCCCCCAGTACCATTGCTCGGGGTTCTCGCCCAGGGTCGTTCGCAGGTGTCGCATCGTCGCGCGCCAGGCCTTGGCCACGGCGTCGGCGCGGCTGCGGGGTTGGCCGTTGGCAGCTGTCCACCAGGGCGATTGCGGGTCTGCGGTGAGGCGCGGTAGCGCGCTGTCGAGCATGCGCGTCGACAGCAGTTGCTCGAAGGACGACTGGCCCAGCCGCTCGGCCATGACGACCCGGCTCAGCTCGAAGGTGAGCTGGTTGAACAGGGTGGCGGCCACTGAATCCAGCGGATGATCGCCCTTCCAGGTGGCCAGGGTTTCGACCAGTTCCTGCTCGAGCTCGTCCGCTGCCGCTGCGCGCAAGTCGTCGAGGATCGGCGCCAGCAGCCGCGGGCCGTAGTCGGTGCCGGTCTCCAGTTGCAGGGCCTGGCTGTTGTGCAGATCCCAGCGTATATCCGGGTTAGGCCAGGTGCCGGTTCAGGCGCTGGCCGCGTTCCGGCGGGTTGTAGTAGCCGGGAATTTCCAGGCCGCTGGTCGACAGTGGCTGGAAGTTGGCCGAGACAATGTAGCCGCGCGCCGGGTTCTCTTCCTGAGGATTGGCGCTGAAGGGATGGAAGCCGGGCTTGTCTGCCGCGGCGCTGCCACCGTCGAGGATGAACGCCGGATTCACCCCGGCTGGTCGCTCCGGCAGTTTCGCCGCCGCCCACCAGGCGATGTCGCCGCTGGCGTTGGCCCACACCAGGTTGAGTCCCGGAGCGTGTATGCGTTCTGCAGCGGCGCGGCCCTTTTCCAGGGTGTCGGCACGGTTCAGGCGGTAGAAGGCGTCGAGCAGCGGGTTTTCGGTTTCCAGGAAGGCCCACCACAGGGCGATCGGTGTCGTGCCGCCAGCATCGTCCAGGGCATCGTTGATAATCGGGCCGTGGGGGGAGCGGCGCAGCTCCAGGGTCACCGGCTCGCTGTCCTTCACCTGAATGATCTCCCGGCGATGCTGCAGGTCGACCCAGCGGCCCCGGTACCAGACCTGCTCGGGATTGTCCGGGTTGACCCGTTCGGCGATCAGGTCCATATCGTCGTTCTGGAACATGGTCAGGCTCCAGGCGAAATCGCGGTTATGGCCGAGAAATGCCACCGGGGTCGCCGGCTGGTGATGACCGTACAGCTCGAAGCCCGGGTACTTGAGGTGCGCCTCGTACCACACCGAGGGTATGGAGAAGCGAATGTGCGGATCGCCGGCCAGCAGGGGCTTGCCGCTGCTGGTACGCGAACCCGATACCGCCCAGGCATTGCTGCCCTCGAACTGCGGCAGGCCGTTTTCGGCCAGGGCCTGCTGGCTGAGCTGGGTGAGGCGGTCGAACATCTGCCAGTCCCCTTTCCCTAGAGGCGTATCGAGTACGCCCTCAGGGTGCCAGTCGATATCGAAGATCTCCAGGTAATCGCTGCCGAGCTCGTCGCGAACATGGGTCAGCAGCGGTTCGCTGCGCAGCGCCGCGGCGAAGCTGTAGGCCAGGTAACCGGCGATGGACAGGGTGTCCGCGGCGGTGAAGGGGCGCTTCTCGATGCCCAGCAGGTCGAACTCCAGGGGCGCCGGGCGGCTGGCCTGGTACTGGTTGATGCCGTCGAGGTAGGCGGCGAGGGCCTTGGCGTGAGGGCTGTCGGTATCCAGCAGGGCGGCCTGCTGATCGGCCCTTGTGCGGATTTCCAGGCTGCGGAACAGGCGGTCGGTGGGCAGCAGCCTGGCGCCGAGAATTTCCGCCAGTTCGCCGCGCGCCAGGCGCCGCAGCATTTCCATCTGGAACAGGCGATCCTGGGCTTGTACGAAACCCAGGGCTCGGTACAGGTCGGCTTCGTCGTGCGCTTCGATATGTGGCACACCACGCTCGTCGTAGTGCACCTGCACCGGGGCGCTCAGGCGTTGCAGCGTCAGCTGGCCGTCACGCAGCGGTTGCTTGCCGTGCAGGTACCAGGTGCCGCCGCCCGCCGTGACCAGCAAGGCGAGCGCCAGAATGATGAAGCTGCGTTTCATGCTGCCCCGTCCTTGTCGCGGCGTGGGCGCCCATGCTGCGGGCAATCACGGTCGACCGCAAGGTCAGGACACGGCGCGGTTCTGGCTGACATGAAACTGACCGCACAAACCATTGAGGTGCTCGGCCAGCGAGGCCAGGCGCTGGCTGTCGCCGGCCACCTCGCCGGCGTCGCGTACGGTCTGTGCAGCGACCTGGCGTACCTGCTCGATCAGGCGTGCCACCTCGGCGGTGGCCGTCAACTGTTCGCGCGTGGAAACGCCGATGACCTGGATCGCCTCGATGGAGCGGTGCACGTTATCCAGCAGCGCCACGGTACGTTCGGTATGGCCCACGCAGCGGGCGACACCGGTGTGGCTTTCCGCCATGGCATTGACCGCGTTGGTGGCGCCTTGCTGCAGGCGCCCGATGATTCCCTGGATCTCGCCCGTGGCCTGCTGGGTGCGCTGCGCCAGCTGGCGTACCTCATCGGCCACCACCGCGAACCCGCGTCCCTGTTCGCCGGCACGGGCGGCCTCGATGGCCGCATTGAGGGCCAGCAGGTTGGTCTGCTCGGCTACCGAGCGGATCACCTCCAGCACCTTGTCGATGGCTCTGGCATCATCGGCCAGCTCCAGTACCACGCTGCTGCTGCCATCGATCTGCCGGGCCAGGGCCTGGATCTCGCTCTGCGTGTCATTGATCGCCGATGCGCCAGCGGCGGCATCGCGGCCGGCCAGTTGGGCGGTCTGGGCGGCCTGCTCGGCATTGTCGGAGACTTCGCCGACCGCCGCGCTCATCTGCTCGATGGCGCCGCCCATCTGTGCGGTGGCGCTGAGCAGGTCTTGCGCGCACTGATTCAGGCCACGGGTGGACTGGCTGAGATGCTGGCTGGTGCCGCGAAGCTCGTCGCCCGCCCCCACGACCCGGCTGACCAGGTTGTCGAGCAGCGCCAGGAAGCGATTGAAGCGTTGGGCCAGACCGTCGTTGGAGGTGCTGCGGTAAGCCAGGTCGACTGGCTCGCCATCACGCAGCAAATGCGCCGACGTACGTCGCAGGTCCTCGCCCGCTGCGGCATCGCGAGCGCTGTGCCGGGCCAGGATCAGCAGGATGAGGGTCTCGGCGAGCACGTAGGCGGCATGGATGAAGACCATCGGCCAGCCGTTACCCGGCTGCAGCAGGAACACGTCGCTGCCGGCCTGCTGCAGGGCGAAGAAGCCCAGGTGATGGACGGCGATGGTGCCGGCGGCCAGCAATATCGGCAGCCAGTCGCGGTAATAGACCAGGAACGCCAGCAGGACGAATATGCTGAAGTGCATCTCGACCATGCCGTGGCTCTGCTGGATATGCAGTGCCGCGAGCACCATGAACGCCACGGCGACCAGGCAACGGTAAGGCCGTGTACCGCCGATCATGGCATACAGGGCGCTCAGGGCGACGGCGGTACCGCCACCGATGATCAGTGCTGCTGCCCAGGTCGCGTGCCAGAATGCCAGCCCGAGGGCATACAGGGTCATCAGCCAGACGACGCAAAGCATCAGGCGGTCGGCCTGGCGATAGAAAGTGTTGTGCATGATGTCCCTTCATAAATTGTGGCGGCGCCAGGAAGTTGTGGCAGAACGATAATAAAAAGCTCAAGTTCGCCTCTGCTCAACGGCCGTTCACTGCAGTTTTGCCCAGTCGCAGAAACAGCCGCTGGCCAGGTTGTTGTTCGCTACCACGCGCCGGCCATCGAGCAAGGCGTCGAGGACAGGTTCGATGAAGCTGTTGCCGGAGGTGCAGGTGAAGCCGCTGCTGTAAGGGCCGAAATAGGCCAGCTCACCGCGCTGATCCCAGATTGCCACCGCCGGGCTGGCGGGCAGCTTGTCACTGCCCTCCAGGCCGATGAGTGGTTGCAGGCCGCTCGTGGCGTCCGCCTGGGCACCTTCCATGCCTGGCTTGTGCACCACATAAAAGCTCACGCCTCGTATCGAGTAACGGGCCGTGAGTTCGGCCAGGTGCTGTTGATTGCCAACATTACAGGGGCAGGCCGGATCCTGGAAATGCACCAGGCGAATCCTGCCTGGCCCGGCCAGCCCTGCCGGCAGGTGCAGCTCGGTGCCGTCGAACAGCGTGGTGCGATCGCTGAACGGACGCAGGTAGCGCGCCTCGAACCACCAGAAGGCGAGCACCATGGCGACCAGCCAGATCACGGCGACCGGGACGGCGAACAGGGCGGTGCGGTGCGAACGGGGCATGTGGCAGCTTTCCGGTGAGGGGCTGGGCCAAGCAGGAGGATTGTGGTGGCCGGCAACTGCTGGGTGCGCGCAGCTCTCTCGGGCGCAGTCGCATCGCTGGTGGCTTGCCATGGCGAGCCTAGCAGCCGACTATCGCTACACTGTAACCGTTGCCCGCCGGGCGACGCTGCTATGAATCAAAAGAGTCATGACGCCGATGTCCGATACCTTTCATCCCGAATCACTGGTCGCCAGCCTGCGCCCTCTGGCCAGTGCCGCCTCGTTATCGCCTGCGGAACGGGTCTACCGGCAATTCTATGGTTTCCTCCCGCAGGACGCGGTGGAAACGCGCCTGGGTTGGTTCGAGGTGGAGGGCTACCGCATCGCCGCTCAGCTGTGGAAGCCGGTTGCGCCTCGCGCGACCCTGTTGCTGCTGCACGGTTACTACGATCACAGCGGGCTGTATCGCCACGTGATTCAGTGGGGCCTGGAGATGGGCTTCGCCGTGTTGGCCGTGGATTTGCCCGGGCATGGGTTGTCCAGCGGGCTACGCGCCAGCATCAATGACTTCGCCGAATATCAGACGGTGTTGCGCGCCGCCCTGCAACAGGCCGAGGTGCTTGGCCTGCCGGAACCCTGGCACCTGTGCGGGCAGAGCACTGGCGGGGCGATCCTTGTCGACTACCTGCTCAACGACAAGCCGCTGGCTGCGGTGGGGGAGACCATCCTGCTGGCACCGCTGGTTCGCCCGCGCCGCTGGAACTGGTCGCACTTGAGTTATCGCCTGCTGCGCCGCTTCGTCCAGGAGATTCCACGGCGCTTCAGCGAAAACTCCAGCGACCAGGAGTTTCTCGACTTCCTGCGCAATCGTGACCCGTTGCAGTCCAAGGTGGTGCCGACTCTCTGGGTGGGGGCGCTGAGCCAGTGGGTGCCGCGCATCGAGCAAGCGCCACGCAGCACGCGCAGCCCGCTGATCATCCAGGGCGAGGCGGACATGACGGTGGACTGGCGGCACAACCTCGGGGTGCTGCAAGGCAAGTTCAGCGCGCCGCGGATCCTGCGCCTGCCCGACGCCCGCCATCATCTGGCCAACGAAGTGGCGCCGCTGCGACAGCGCTATTTCGATTACCTGGGCGAGCAGTTGAGCTGAGCTTAGCGGCCAACCGCCAGGCCGGCGCGGATCGCCGCCAGCGCGGCCTTGTAGTAAGCCGTACCAGCGCTGGACTGGGCGAACGTGACGAACTCTTCCAGCTCCGCATCGGAAAGTCCGCGGTAGACATGCAGCAGGGTGTTGTCCAGGTCCTTGTCGATCTGCGTCATCAGGCGCTGGCGCTGGCCGTCGAGCAGGCCTTGCGCGGTGCCACCGCCCAGCAGGCCGGGAATCATCTGGCTGAGGCTGTCGGCAGCCACGCCAGCCAGGGCCAGGCTGATTTCCGCACCCGCCTCGCTGGCCGGCAGGGCCTGGGCCAGGTGGCGAATCAGCAGGCGACGCGTGGCATCCGCCTCGCTGAGCGGCAGGCCGTCGGCATACTTGGCCAGTTGGTCCGGGCGCGTGGCGAGTAGCTCTGCCTCGACGATCTTGCGGCCCAGGGGTGATTCGAAGAAGCGCAGAGCCGGGGTCGGGTCGGTCAGATTCTCGCTCAGGCTGCTCTCGGCACGCTGATCCATGGCCCTGGCGGCGAAGCGCTGGTTGCTGTTGCTCACCAGGGCCTGGTAAACCGCTGGCGGCAGGCTCTTGCTGTAGCGGGCTTGGGCGGCGCTGAGGGCATCGCTGAAATGCGCACGTTGTTGCGGCCAGCCGGCCTTCTCATAAAGCTCGGCATGAGGCCCGGCCAGAGCGGCAAGGCTCAGGAGCAGCAAAAAAAGACAACACAACGCGCGCATAAGGACTCCTGTCTGGGGCGGCTATTTTCGGCAGCCAGGCGGAGCTTGTCGAGGTGTAGTCGACACAGGGTAGAATCGCGCCATGACGACCGACATTTCCGATTCGCTGCCGAGCCGCATCATCGATGACCTTGCCGAATCCGGGTGGTCGTTGCAACGCCAGTTCGCCCCGCTTTCCCTGACCCGGCAATTGGCCGAGGAGTGCCGCCAGCGCATTGCCCAGGGCACCCTGGCGCCTGCCGGCACGGGCCGCGGCAACGCCGTGGCGGTGCGCGAGGGCACCCGTGGCGATCACATCCAGTGGCTCGAGGCCGGCCAGTCGCCGGCCTGCGACGGTTACCTGCAACTGCTCGACGAACTGCGCGTGGCGATCAACCAGCACCTCTACCTGGGGCTGGTGGACTACGAGAGCCACTTCGCCTTCTATCCGCCTGGGGCCTTCTACCTCAAGCACCTGGATCGCTTCCTCGACGATGACCGCCGCGCCGTGTCCGCCGTGCTCTATCTCAACGATGACTGGTTGCCCGAAGAGGGCGGCGTGCTACGCCTGTATCTGGCCGATGGCCAGGTGCGCGACGTGATCCCCGAGGCGGGTACCCTGGTGGTGTTCCTGTCGTCCGACGTCCCCCATGAAGTGCTGCCGGCCAGCCGTGATCGCTTGTCGCTGACCGGTTGGTTCCGCCGTCGTGGCGACGGCCCGCTCTGAATTGCGCGAGCACCGGAAACGCAAAAGGGAGGCCGAGCCTCCCTTTTCAATGCGGCTACCTTCTTAGAACAGAACGCGGCTGCGGATGGTGCCGTTGACGTGCTGCAGCTTCTCCAGCGCCAGATCCGAGTATTCGGCGTCGACGTCGATGACCACGTAACCGACTTTCTCGTTGGTCTGCAGATACTGACCGGAGATGTTGATGCCGTTGTCGGCGAACACCTTGTTGATCTCGCTCATCACGCCAGGAACGTTGGCGTGGATGTGCAGCAGGCGGTGTTTGCCCGCGTGTGCCGGCAGGGCCACTTCCGGGAAGTTGACCGAGGACACCGAGGTGCCGTTGTCGCTGTACTTGACCAGCTTCTCGGCCACTTCCAGGCCGATGTTGGCTTGGGCCTCGGCGGTGGAGCCGCCGATGTGCGGCGTCAGGATCACGCGATCCAGGCCCCGTAGCGGGCTCTCGAACACGTCGTCATTGGACTTCGGCTCGACCGGGAACACGTCGATGGCCGCACCGATCAGGTGCTCGTCCTTGATCGCGGCAGCCAGGTGATCGAGCTCGACCACGGTGCCGCGGGCGGCGTTGATCAGGATGCCGCCTTTCTTGATGGCGCGGATTTCCTTCTCGCCGATCATCCACTGGGTGGATGCCAGCTCGGGCACGTGCAGGGAAACGATGTCGCACTGCCCGAGCAGGTCGTGCAGCTTGCCGATCTGCTGGGCGTTGCCCAGCGGCAGCTTGGTCACCACATCGTAGAAGAAGACCTGCATGCCCAGGGCTTCGGCGAGTACCGAGAGCTGCGTGCCGATGGAGCCGTAGCCGACGATGCCCAGCTTCTTGCCGCGGATTTCGAACGAGTTGGCCGCCGACTTGATCCAGCCGCCGCGGTGGCACGAGGCGTTCTTTTCCGGGATCCCGCGCAGCAGCAGGATGGCCTGGGCCAGCACCAGCTCGGCCACCGAGCGGGTATTGGAGTAGGGCGCATTGAACACGGCGATACCGCGTTCGCGGGCGGCGTCCAGGTCGACCTGGTTGGTGCCGATGCAGAAGCAGCCGACGGCGACCAGCTTCTTCGCGCAGTCGAAGACCTCTTCGGTCAATTGGGTGCGTGAGCGGATGCCGATGAAGTGCGCGTCGGCGATCCTGGCTTTCAATTCCTCCCCGGACAGCGCGGTCTTGAGGTACTCGATGTTGGTGTAGCCGGACGCCTTCAGGGTATCCACCGCATTCTGGTGGACGCCTTCGAGAAGAAGGAACTTGATCTTGCCCTTGTCGAGAGAGGTCGTGCTCATCGGAGTACCTGTTGTCCCACTTTGATTGAGTGTCAGGAGAAGTAACGATGCCGGCGCCGATGGCCCGGCAGATCGCGGCGAAGCATGATTTGCGGGGGCATATGCTAGCATGGGATCCCTTTTCCTTGCTCGGTTGCGACCTGAACGGTTCTCAGGGCGACCATGAACGTTTCGAGAGTTGAAATGACCGATCATCTGCCGATTGAAGAACTCAAGACCCTGGTCGAGCCTGGCAAGGTGCTGACCGACGCTGCGTCGCTGGACACCTATGGCAAGGACTGGACCAAGCACTACGCGCCGGCTCCCTCCGCCATCGTTTTCCCCAAGACCACCGAACAGGTGCAGGCCATCGTGCGCTGGGCCAATGCCCACAGGATCGCCCTGGTGCCTTCCGGCGGTCGCACCGGCCTGTCGGCAGCGGCCGTCGCCGCCAACGGCGAGGTGGTGGTGTCGTTCGACTACATGAACCAGATCCTCGACTTCAATCTGTCCAACCGCACCGTGGTCTGCCAGCCGGGCGTGGTCACCGCCGCCCTGCAGCAGTTCGCCGAGGACCAGGGCCTTTATTACCCGGTGGATTTCGCCTCCGCCGGCTCCAGCCAGATCGGTGGCAACATCGGCACCAACGCCGGTGGCATCAAGGTGATCCGCTACGGCCTGACCCGCAATTGGGTGGCGGGCCTGAAAGTGGTCACCGGTACCGGCGAGCTGCTCGAGCTGAACAAGGACCTGATCAAGAACGCCACCGGCTATGACCTGCGCCAGTTGTTCATCGGTGCCGAAGGCACCCTGGGCTTCGTGGTCGAGGCCACCATGCGTCTGGATCGTGCGCCACGCAACCTCACCGCCATGGTGCTCGGCACGCCGGATTTCGATTCGATCATGCCGGTGCTGCACGCCTTCCACGGCAAGCTCGACCTCACCGCCTTCGAATTCTTCTCCGACAAGTGCCTGGACAAGATCCTCGAGCGCGGTGACGTTCCCGCGCCGTTCGAGAGCCGCACGCCGTTCTACGCGCTGCTGGAGTTCGAGGCGGTCAACGAAGATGTGGCCAATGCTGCGCTGGCCACCTTCGAGCACTGCGTGGAGCAGGGCTGGGTGCTCGATGGCGTGATGAGCCAGAGCGAGCAACAGTTGCAGAACCTGTGGAAACTGCGCGAGTACATCTCCGAGACCATCAGCCACTGGACGCCGTACAAGAACGACATCTCGGTGACGGTCTCCCAGGTACCGGCGTTCCTGGCCGACATCGACACCATCGTTGCCGGCAGCTACCCGGATTTCGAGGTGCTCTGGTACGGCCACATCGGCGACGGCAACCTGCACCTGAACATCCTCAAACCCGAAGCGCTGAGCAAGGAAGAGTTCTTCGCCAAGTGCGCGACCGTCAACAAGTGGGTGTTCGAGACCGTCGAGAAGTACAACGGCTCGATCTCCGCCGAGCACGGCGTGGGCATGACCAAGCGCGATTACCTGCAATACAGCCGCTCGGCCGCCGAGATCGGTTACATGAAGGCGATCAAGGCGGTCTTCGACCCTAACGGCATCATGAACCCCGGCAAGATCTTCAATTGAAAGTGACGAGCTTCAAGCCACGGGCTGCGAGCGAACGCCTGTCCTGCTTCATTCTTGCGGCTCGCTGCGCCAGGCTTGCCGCTTCCGGAGAAACTCTATGAGCTACCAGCACCAGTACATCGATGGCACCCGCATTCACTTCCCACTGGGCAAGGTGGTGTGCGTGGGCCGCAATTACGCCGAGCATGCCAAGGAACTCAACAACCCGCTGCCGTCCGAGCCGATGCTGTTCATCAAGCCCGGGAGCTGCGTGGTACCGCTCGAAGGTGGCTTCAGCATTCCGGAAGACCGAGGCTCGGTGCACTATGAAGTGGAAATCGCCGTGCTGATCGGCAAGCCGTTGTCGCGCAAGCCGAGTGAAGAAGAAGTGCTCGACGCCATCTCCGGTTTCGCTCCTGCTCTGGACCTGACCCTGCGCGACGTGCAGAACAAGCTCAAGGACAAGGGCCATCCTTGGGAGCCGGCCAAGGCATTCGACGGTGCCTGTGTACTGGCGCCCTTCGTGCCGGGTGACGCGGTCGAAGACCTGGCTGCCATCGGCATCCGCCTGACCATCAACGGCGAAGTGCGTCAGGACGGCACCAGCGGCGACATGATCTTCGCCATCGTGCCGGTGATCCAGGCAATGGCCGGCCACTTCAACCTGCAGCCCGGCGACGTGATCCTCACCGGAACCCCCGCAGGCGTCGGCCCGTTGCACAAGGGCGATGAACTGGTGCTGGACCTGGTCGGCCATTCCAGCTTCGCCAGCCGGGTCATCTGATATGGCGACCGTTGCAAGGCGCTAGCGGCCATTCAGCGATCCACTGTGGGAGCGGGCCACGCCCGCGATTCGCGCGCATGGCGCGCTCCCACAAGGTCGAACGCTGATTGTCCGTTCTCGCCTGGCAACCACCCTGAATCCACGCTTATTCCAATTAAGCTTGGCTTAAGCCGGCTTTAAGCCTGGCTTCAGCTGGGCGACTTAACCTGACCCCGTCATCTACAGATAGAGGGTCATCCCCATGAAAGCTCCCGCACTCGCACTGCTGCTCGTTCCACTGTTTTCTTCCGCTGCCATGGCTGCGGGCTATACCGGCCCAGGCCAGGTCGCTCAGGTCACTACCGTCGAGCAGGCACTGAAAGCTGGCGACGACACGCCGGTGGTGCTGCAGGGCCAGATCGTCAAGCGCCTGCAGGACGAACTCTATGAGTTCAAGGACGCCACCGGCACCATTCACGTCGAAATCGACGACAAGGACTGGCCGCCACAAGCCGTCTCCGAGAAGGCTACCGTCAAGCTGACCGGTGAAGTCGACAAGGATCTGACCAGCCGCGAGATCGACGTCGATATCGTCGAACTGGTGAAATAAGGCGCGCGCTGCTAGCGTCGCACCACTGCACTGAATGGCCGCCTCTCGGAACACCGGGGGGCGGCGTTGTCGTTTTTGCCGATGGATATGTGAGCCGCGATGCCCCGTCTGATTTCGATCAAAGGATTGTTCCTGCTGTTGGTGATTGTCCTGCTGCTTGCGCTGGTGGTGGCGAGCCAGCAATTCCGCCTGTTCGAGCGGGCCTGGTTCAATGTCAGCCAGCCGGCCGAGGCGCCTTCCCACTCGCGGTGGTTGAGCGACTACAAGGTGGCGATCGAGGCGCTGCGCATCGAAGGCCTGGAGGACGACGTGTCGGCGCTGACCTACGATCCGGATCGCAAGAGCCTGTTCACGGTGACCAACCGGCATCCGAAACTGATCGAGCTGTCCCTTGGCGGCAAGGTCCTGCGGCAGATCGAACTGGTCGGTTTCGGCGACCCCGAGGCTGTCGAGTACGTGGCGCCCGGGCGGTTCGTGATCGCCGATGAGCGCGCGCAGCGCCTGGTCAAGGTGCGTATCGACGACGACACCAGATCGATCGATGCCGCGGGGGCTCAGCAGATGGCGCTGGGCCTGGAGATGGGGACCAAGAACAAGGGCTTCGAGGGGCTGGCCTATGACCTGGCCGGCAAGCGCCTGTTCGTGGCGAAGGAGCGTGACCCCATGCGCATCTACGAGGTGCATGGCTTCCCCAACCTCGACCCGGACACGACCAGTCCGGTGCAAATCCGCGATGATCGCCAGCGCGATGCGGGCATCTTCGTGCGTGACCTGTCCAGCCTGCATTACGACAGCCTTACCGGCCATTTGCTGGCGCTTTCGGATGAGTCGCGACTGGTGGTCGAGCTGGGTGAAGACGGCAAACCGATCAGCAGCCTGTCGCTGCTGCAGGGCCAGCAGGGGCTCAAGAAATCGGTGCCGCAGGCCGAAGGCATCACCATGGATGACCAGGGCGTGCTCTACCTGACCAGCGAGCCCAATCTGTTCTATGTCTTCAAGCGCGGCGATGCCGACTGAGCCCTGCCGGAGCTTCGCCGCGCTGGTGAAGTGAGGCGAGGGCTGCTAGCTTCGCCCGGCACGAATGGTCGCCTTCGAGCGTTTTCCGAGCGGCCGCCTGGTTTTCCCGCCAATGGACAAGTGAAACCTATGCGTCGTCTGTTCTCCCTCAAGGCCTTGCTGGTGCTGTTCATGTTGGTCGTCTGCGTGCTGCTGGTGCTCTGGGGGCAGGAGTTCCGAGTGTTCGAGCGGGCCTGGTTCAACGTCCGGCAGCCCGACCAGGCGCCGGCCAATACGCTGTGGCTCGATGGTTACCAGGTAACCCGTGAAGCACAGGTGATCGAAGGCCTGGACGACGACGTATCGGCATTGACCTACGATCCGCTGCGCAAGAGCCTGTTCACCGTCACCAACCAGAACGCCCGGCTGATCGAGCTTTCGCTGGAAGGCAAGGTGCTGCGCGAGATTCAACTGGTCGGTTTCGGTGATCCGGAGGCCGTGGAGTATGTCGCGCCGGGAGTCTTCGTGATCGCCGACGAGCGCCCTCAGCGGCTGGTCGAGGTACGCATCGACGACACCACCACCCGTGTCGACGCTGCCAGTGGCCAGCAGCTTTCCCTGGGCCTGGAGATGGAGGCCAAGAACAAGGGCTTCGAAGGCCTGGCCTACGACCTGGTCGGCAAGCGCCTGTTCGTCGCCAAGGAGCGCGACCCGCTGCGTATCTACGAGGTGCACGGCTTTCCTCATCTCGACCCGAGCACGCCATCGGCGATCCGTGTCATCGATGACCGCGAGCGCGACGAGGGGCTTTTCGTGCGTGACCTGTCCAGCCTGCAGTACGACGCGCGCACCGGGCATCTGCTGGGCCTGTCCGATGATTCGCGCTTGCTGGTGGAGCTCGATACCAAGGGTGAAGCGGTCAGCAGCCTGTCGCTGATCGGCGGTCAGCAGGGGCTGAAGGCGTCCGTTCCCCAGGCCGAAGGCATCGCCATGGACGAGCAGGGCGTGATCTACCTGATCAGCGAACCCAACCTGTTCTACACCTTCAGCAAAAAAAAGGCCGAGTGACTGCTCACCCGGCCTTTTCGGTATTGCCCGCGTTACTCAGCGCTGCAGCGACTTCACGCCTTCGGCGGTGCCGAGCAGCAGCAGGTCTGCCGGGCGCGCGGCGAACAGGCCGTTGGTGACCACGCCGACGATGGCGTTGATGTTCGCTTCCAGTTCCACCGGATCGGTGATGCTCATGTTGTGCACATCGAGGATCACATTGCCGTTGTCGGTCAGCACGCCTTCACGGTACACCGGGTCGCCGCCCAGCTTGACCAGTTCACGGGCGACAAAGCTGCGGGCCATGGGAATCACCTCCACCGGCAGCGGGAAGGCGCCGAGCACCGGCACCAGCTTGCTGCCGTCGGCGATGCAGATGAAGGTACGGGCCACGGCGGCGACGATCTTCTCGCGAGTCAGGGCCGCGCCGCCGCCCTTGATCAGGTTCAGGCGCTCGTCACTCTCGTCGGCGCCATCGACGTAGAACTCCAGATCGCTGACGCTGTTCAGTTCATACACCGGGATGCCGTGGCCCTTGAGGCGCGCGGCAGTGGCTTCGGAGCTGGCCACGGCGCCGTCGAAGTTCAGCTTATGCCTGGCCAGGGCATCGATGAAACAGTTGGCCGTGGAGCCGGTACCGACGCCGATGACGCTCTTGGCGTCGAGCTTGGGAAGGATGAAGTCGACGGCGGCCTGGGCCACGGCTTGTTTGAGCTGATCCTGGGTCATTGGGGGTCCACGAGAGAGAGAAACGAGGCGCTGATTATAGCCGGCAAAACCCCGGAATTCGTATGGTCGTCCGGCAGACTGCGTTAGACTCCGGGCTTTCCCATGAAGCCGCCTGCGATGCCCGCCATGCTCGAACAGTACGTCAAGAAGACCCTGACCTCCCGTGTCTATGACGTTGCCGTGGAAACCCCGCTGCAACCCGCTCGCCAACTTTCCGAACGCCTGGGCAACCATATTCTGCTCAAGCGCGAGGATCTGCAGCCGGTCTACTCGTTCAAGATTCGTGGCGCCTACAACAAGCTGGCGCAACTCACCCCGCAAGAACTGGCTCGCGGCGTGGTTACCGCCTCGGCGGGCAACCACGCCCAGGGTCTGGCGCTGGCCGCCAAGCACATGGGCGTGAAGGCGACCATCGTCATGCCGCGCACCACGCCCGAACTCAAGGTGCAGGGGGTGCGCTCCCGGGGTGGCAAGGTGGTGCTGCACGGCGACGCCTTTCCCGAAGCCCTGGCACATTCGCTGAAACTGGTGGAGGAAAAGGGCCTGGTGTACGTGCACCCCTACGACGATCCCCATGTGATCGCTGGCCAGGGCACCGTGGCGATGGAGATCCTCCGCCAGCATCAGGGCCCGCTGCACGCGATCTTCGTGCCGGTCGGTGGCGGCGGTCTGATCGCCGGCATCGCCGCCTACGTCAAATACCTGCGCCCGGAGACCCGCGTGATCGGCGTCGAGCCGGACGACTCCAACTGCCTGCAGCAGGCCCTGGCCGCCGGCGAGCGCGTGGTGCTGCCGCAGGTCGGGCTGTTCGCCGACGGTGTGGCAGTGGCGCAGATCGGCCAGCACACCTTCGATATCTGCAAGTTGTGCGTCGATGAAGTGATCACCGTCAGCACCGACGAGATCTGTGCGGCGATCAAGGACATCTACGACGACACCCGCTCGATCACCGAGCCCGCCGGCGCGCTGGCCGTGGCCGGGATCAAGAAGTACGTCGAGCGTGAAAACGTCAGCGGCCAGGTGCTGGTGGGCATCGATTCCGGCGCCAACGTCAACTTCGACCGCCTGCGCCATGTGGCCGAACGTGCCGAACTGGGTGAAAAACGCGAAGCGATCATCGCCGTGACGATTCCCGAAAAGCCGGGCAGCTTCAAGGCCTTCTGCGAGGCGATCGGCAAGCGGCAGATCACCGAATTCAACTACCGCTACCATCAGGACGGTGAGGCGCACATCTTCGTCGGCGTGCAGACCCACCCGGAGCACGACCCCCGTGCGGCGCTGGTCGAGAACCTGCGTGGCCAGGGCTTCCCGGTGCTCGACCTGACCGACAACGAGCTGGCCAAGCTGCATATCCGCCACACCGTCGGCGGGCATGCCGCAGCGGTGCCGGACGAGTGCGTATTGCGTTTCGAATTCCCGGAGCGGCCGGGTGCGCTGTTCAACTTCCTCAACAAGCTGGGTGGGCGCTGGAACATCACGCTGTTCCACTACCGCAATCATGGCGCCGCCGACGGTCGTGTGCTGGCTGCCCTGCAGGTGCCGGAAGACGAGCGCCATCTGCTCGCGCCCGCGCTGGATGCGATCGGTTACCCATACTGGGACGAAAGCGACAATCCGGCCTATAAGCTGTTTCTTGGCTAGTTGATGGGCGCAGACGATTTTCCCGGGTATCGCGCTGCTCCACCCAGGGCCCCTATTAAAAAGAGTGAAGGAAACCGTGATGGAACATTACCTGCTGCTGCGCATCCTCCACAGTGTGCCAGGCATCCTCCTGCTGCTCGGCGTGCTGGCCCATGCCTTCATGCTCTGGAAGGCGTGGCGCAACGGCGACAGTGCCGTACTGCAACGCAAGCTGCAGCGCACCCGTACCATCAGCCTGCCGGTGTTCGCCCTGCTGGCGTTGAGCCTGCCGGTGACCGGCTGGTGGATGGTCAACCTGGCCGGTTGGCCGCTGAGCCAGACCTGGCTGCTGCTGGGTAGCATTCTCTTCGCGGTGCTGATGATCGTCGGCCTGCTGCTGCTCGGTCGTCTCGGTGCCTGGCAGGCTCAGGCAGGCGGCACGGTGCCGGCCAGGTCGCTGCGTTTCGTGATGGCCTATGCCGCGCTGATCGTGGTGCTGCTGGTGGTGATCATGGCGGTGATGGGCGCCAAGCCCGCCTAACGTCTGCCCTGTCGCTGTGCCACCAGCGGTTGCAGCAGAGCGGCCAGCTGTGGCTCGCTCAGGGTCGCGCGCAGGGCTTTGTAGAGGGCCCGGGTTTCCAGCAGGTTCCAGACCCGCAGCATGGTTTCCAGGGCGTCCAGCGGCTTGCTGATGAAGTCCCGTGCGCCCAGTGCCAGGGCGCGCAGGCGCGTGGCGCGGGTCACGTCGGCGGTGAGTACCAGCACGGGCACGTAATCGTTCTGCGGGATGCGCCGGTTGAGCTGCTCCATCAGGGCGAAGCCATCGAAATCCGGCATGTGCAGATCGAGGATCACCAAGTCCGGCTCGAAGCTGTTGTACAGCTCCAGCGCCCGGGTCGGCTGGGTGCTGCTGAGCACGTTGCGCAGGCCTTCGCGGGCCAGCAACTGCTCCATCAGATCCAGGTTGGGACGCTGATCATCGATGATCAGGATGCGGTAGTCGTCGCTCATGCGGGCTCCGGCAGGTGCTGGTCGAGAAAGGCCAGAAAGGTCGGTACGTGGATGGGTTTGGTGAGGATCGCCGTTGCTCCCGCCTGCTGCATGGCACGCCGCGAAGCAGTGCTGGCGTCGGCGGTGATCATCAGTACGGCGATGCCCGTCGTGGCCGGGTCGGCGCGCAGCCGTTTCAGTACATCGATGCCGGTCATGTCCGGCAGGTTGATGTCCAGCAGGATCACCCGGGGCAGATGCTGGCGCGCCAGATCCAGCCCCAGCTGACCCTGCATGCTCGACAGCAGTTGTACGCCAGGGCGGCGCTGCAGCAGGGTTTCGATCAGCGCCTGGCTGGACAGATTGTCCTCGATGCACAGTACGCGGGTCAGGTTGCCGCTTTTCTGCGTACCGGCGGGGGCCGGGGAGGGTGGGTGGTGCCAGGGGACATCGGTGCTTGCCAGGGTTTCGACCTGCGCCGTTGGCAGCGTCAGCACGAAGCGACTGCCGGTGCCCACCACGCTGATCACCTCCAGTGTGCCGTCCATTGCCTGCAGCAGATTGCGACTCAGGGCCAGGCCCAGGCCGGTGCCTTCGCTGTGTTGATCGGCGCCCAGGCGTTCGAAGGGCCGGAACAGTCGCTCCAGATCGTCCGCTGCGATGCCTGCTCCGCTGTCGTTGACGGCCAGGGCCAGGCGCTCGCCCTGCAATTGGATATCCAGATGCACTTCGCCATCCGGGCGGTTGTACTTCACGGCGTTGGACAGCAGGTTGAGCAGCACCTGGATCAGCCGCTGCCGGTCGGCCATCACGCCTGCCGGCGAAGTGCTCGGCGGCAATGGCCGCAGGCGGATGCCGGCCTCGTCGGCCAGTGGTGAGATCAGCGTCATCGCCTCCTGCACCACGTCATGCAGGTCGATGGCTTCCGGGCTCATGGGCAGCCGGCCGGCTTCGATGCGGGCAATGTCGAGCACTTCGTTGATCAGTGTGAGCAGGTGCTGGCCCGCCCGCAGGATGTGGGTGACCTGTGGCCTGGGCGATTCCAGATCGAGCAGTTGAGCGAAGCCCAGAATGGCGTTGAGCGGCGTGCGCAGCTCATGGCTCATGCGCGAGAGAAATTCGCTCTTCGCCTGGCTGGCGTTCTCGGCTTCCTCGCGGGCGTCGCGCAGGGCGATATCGGCGGCGCGACGGTCGGTGATGTCGCGGGTGACCTTGGAAAAACCGCGCAGGGTGCCGCTGGCGTCGTGCTGGGCGGTGATCACCACGCTGGCCCAGAAGCGCGAGCCGTCACGCCGCTGACGCCAGGCCTCTTCCTCGTAGCGGCCTTTTTCGGCGGCCACCTGCAGTGCCCGCAGCGGGTGGTGCGGGCGCTGCTCGTTCGGGTAGAACAGCGAAAAGTGGCGGCCGATGATTTCCGTTTCGCTGTAGCCCTTGATCCGTTCGGCACCCGCGTTCCAGGTGGTGACGTGGCCCTGCGGGTCGAGGGCGAAGATGCCGTAGTCGCGCACGCCTTCGATGATCAGGCGCAGGCGCTCCTCGTTATCACGCAGGGCGCGCTCGCGCTGGGCCAGCAACTGGCTGGCCTCTTCGAGGCTGGCGCCGAGGCGGCCGATCTCGTCGCGCTCGTGGTGACGGGTTTTCAACGGCTTGCCGAGGGCCAGGTGGCGGGCGCTGCGCTGTACGCGCTGAACGCGGGTGACGATGCCGCTGGACAGCAACAGCACCGCGATGATCGCACCGAACAGGCCGCAGCCAGCCGCCAGCAGCGTGGCCAGGAGCATGCGCTGGCGATTGTCCGCGGCATTCGCCGTGCGGTCGGCGAGCAAGGCATCCTCCCGCACGCGCATCGCCTCGATCTCCTGGCGAAGGGTGTCGAGCATGCGTTTGTTCTCGATCAGGATGGCGTTGATCTGCTCACTGTCCTGGCGCATGTCGACGTTGCGCAGTACATCCAGCCCCTGCAGCTTGGTACTGATCAGCGGCTTGATGCGATCCAGGCGCTGACGCACCTCGCTATCGCGGATAGTCGCGTCGAGGCGTGCCAGGGCGGCTTCGATGCGCGGTTCGGTCTGCAGGTAGGTGGGCAGAAAGTTCTCGCGACGGGTCAACAGGTAGCCGCGCACGCTGGCGGCGCCCTCGGCCAGCAGGGTCTGTACGGCCTGGATATCGCCCTGCACCTGCAGCACCCGGCGCACGTCCTCCTCGGCCTCGGCGGTCTGCCGCTCGGTGATGTAGATCAGCACCAGCGACAGCAGCAGGATCACCAGCGGCAGGGAGATGCCGACCAGCGCCTTGCCGCGCAGGGGCAGGTCAGCCCAGGAACGATCGATGCGGCGCATCATGGCGATGAACCGAACCAGTCCACCGCCGGCTGCGCCACCAGGCCCAGGGCGATGCCGCGTACGGCCGCCTGGGTGCGGTCGGCCACGCCAAGCTTGGCGATCACCCGCTCGACGTGGGTCTTCACGGTGCCGGCGGCAATCCCCAGTTTCTCGCCGATCTGGCGATTGCTGAAGCCACCGGCGACCAGGCCGAGTACCTGTCGCTCGCGGCTGGTCAGGGCATCGGAGGGCGGCGCGCCGGCGTTGCTGCGGTCGGCGATACGCCGCAGCAGGCGCGCACTGACCGCGCTGTTGAGCGCTTCCTCGCCCGCGGCGACGCGGCGCAGGCTGGCGATCACCTCGTCGCGCGTGGCGTCCTTGAGCAGGTAGCCCACGGCGCCAGCGGCAATGGCAGCCTCAAGGTGCTCGGGGCTGTCGTACATGGTGAACATCACCACTTTCAGGCGCGGCAGGCGCTGCTGCAACAGGCGCGCGGCGCCCAGCCCGTTGAGCCCGGGCATGCGGATGTCGAGGATGGCGATGTCCGGCTGCAGGCGCTCGCACAGTTGCAGCGCGGCATCGCCGTCGGCCGCCTGAGCGACCACCTCGAATTCGTCGCAGCTCGCCAGCATGGCGACGAAGCCCGCACGGGTCACTTCATGGTCATCGGCCAGCACCAGACGCAAGGGCCTGGTCATTGCGTGCTCCCCCCGGCGCTGGGCACCTGAGCCAGCAACCGGGTACCGCCTCCCGGCTCGCTAGTGCAATGCAGATGGCCGCCGAGCAGGCTGGCCCGTTCGTGCATGGCGGCCAGGCCGAGGCCGCCGCTGCCTGCTAGCGACCTGTCAGGTGTCGTGTCGAAGCCGCGGCCATCGTCCTCGACCCGCAGCTCGGCGCTTTGCTCCCCGCTGCTCAGGCCGATGCGCACGCTGCAGGGGCCGGCATGCTTGAGGATGTTGTTGATGCCCTCCTGGGCGATGCGAAACAGGGTGATTTCCACGTTGGCCGGCAGTCGCGCGTCGCTGCGTTGCAGCCATTGCACCCGGTAACCGGCTTCGCGCAGGCGATCGGCCTCCTTGTCGAGCGCCTGCAGCAGGCCGAAGTCATCGAGCAGTTGCGGGCGTAGCCCCGCGATGGCCTGGCGGCCTTCGCGTACACAGCGCTGGGCCAGGTCGAGGATGGTGCTCAGTTCCTGCTGCTGGGCGTTGGCTAGCGTCGGACATTGGCTGGCGAAACCCTGCAGGCGCTGATGCAGGCCGGCGAGGGTCTGGGCGAGGCCGTCGTGCAGGTCATAGGCGACGCGCCTGCGCTCATCCTCCTGAGCGCTGAGCAGGCGATGCACCAGCTCCGACATGGTGCGCTCGCGAGCCTGCAGGTCGCCGTGCAGGCGCTGGTTCTCCAGGTGCGCGGCAAGCAGGGTGGCGAGCAGTTGCAGGGACTCGAGGTCTTCGTCATCCGGCGGGTTGATCTTCACTGCGCTGGCCAACAGGACGCTGCCGAACGGGCGGCCCTGAGCGGTCGACAAGGGCAGCCGGATGACCAGTTGCAGCCCGCTCTTCTCGATGGCCAGGCATTGCGCCAGTGGTGAGTCGTTTTCGGCCAGGACCAGCAGGGCCACGCGTTGTTCGCTGGAGTGGACACCATGGCTGGCGAGCACCTGGTTTTCAGCATTCAGCTCCCGCACCACCAGGCCGCTGTCCATGGCGCAGAAGGCACAGGCGCGTTGCAGCACCCGCTCGGCCATTTCACCAGGCGCCAGTGCGCCGAGCTCGCGCCCGGTATCGACCAGCAGGCTGAGACGCGCCGCGCGGCTTTCCCACTGCCGGTACTGGCTGCGTAGGGCCAGGGCACTGCCATTGTCATTGTGCATGGGTGTTTCTCCAGCGGGGCAGCGCCGATCGGTGGCGCGATCATCCCATTAAATCGACTTCAGGCGGTGGTCGCCCATCCGCCATTCGGCATAGGCCGTCGTCGCCAACCGGCCGATGGCGCCGTGGCTCGGGCGTAGCAAAGTGCAGGCATCAACCAACGAGACAGGAAAGACCATGAACGTGCATGCAATCGCCGCCGCTCTGTTGCTTACCGCCAGCTCCTCGCTGTTCGCTGCCGTCGAGCACAAGCCGTACCACTACAGCAGCGTCGCCCAGACGCCTGCCGATGCCGCTGACCGTGAAGTGGCTGCTCTTTTCGACCGCTGGAACAATGCGCTGCAGACCGGCGATGCGTCCAAGGTGGTCGCTCTGTACAGCAAGGATGCCGTGTTGCAGCCGACCGTTTCCAACCACGTGCGGGCAACGTCTGCGGAAATCACCGACTACTTCGACCACTTCCTGGCGCTCAAGCCGGTCGGCCAGATCAACTACCGGGAAATCCGCCGCCTGGGCCCGACCACTGCCCTGGACAGCGGCGTGTACACCTTCCGTCTGACCGATGCCAAAGGCAAGACGCAGGATGTGCAGGCGCGTTATACCTTCCTCTACACCCGGGTCGACGGTCAGTGGAAGATCCTCAACCACCACTCTTCGGCGATGCCGGAAAAGGTGCCGAGCGCAGTGGCCAAGCAGCTGTAAATGGCTACCGCTTCATGAAAAACCGGCGCCCTGAGCGCCGGTTCCTGCTTGCCTGCCAATCACCTTCTAGCGCAGCGACAGCACCGGCCAGCCACGCTTCTGCGCTTCGGCCAGCAGGTTAGGATCCGGGTCGACGGCCACCGGGCGACTGACCTGTTCCAGCAAGGGCAGGTCGTTCATCGAGTCGCTGTAGAAGCTGGCGCCATCCAGGTTCAGGTCGTTTTCCTGCAGCCAGCGATCGAGGCGGGTGACCTTGCCTTCCCGGAAGCAGGGCACGTCGGTGGTACGCCCGGTATAGCGGCCGTCGACCATCTCGCATTCGGTCGCCAGCAGCGTATCGACGCCCAGACGGGCAGCGATCGGCGCGGTGACGAAGCGGTTGGTGGCGGTGATGATCACCAGTTTGTCGCCAGCCGCCCGGTGCTGGTCGAGCAGCGCCAGGCCCTTGGGCAGGATGATCGGCTCGATGCACTCGGCCATGAACTGCTGGTGCCAGGCCTGCAGCTGGGCCATGTCGGTACGGCCGAAGATATCCAGGGTGAAATTCAGGTAGTCGGTGATGTTCAGGCGCCCTGCCAGGTAATCCTGGTAGAAGGCATCGTTGCGGGCCTTGTAGGTCGCGCCGTCGAGAATGCCGCGCGCGCACAGCCAGTCGCCCCAGGCATGGTCGCTGTCGCCGCCGAGCAGGGTGTTGTCGAGATCGAATAAAGCCAAACGCACAGCAGCACCTCTTCGTACCGAGCCAGGGAGGTGGCCACAATAGCGGCTTTACCCGGTGGGGGAAAAGCTGATCGGGCCTCGTGGCGGGGCGCTTGTCCGGTCCCGCGCGGGCGCGTTGCCGCTGTCCCGGGCTTTGTGGAACAATGCCGGAACATGCGTTTACGAGGTTGTGCGCCGTGATCGATCCTGATGGCTTTCGCCCCAACGTCGGCATCATTCTCACCAATGATGTCGGCCAGGTACTCTGGGCGCGTCGAATTAACCAGGATGCCTGGCAGTTCCCGCAAGGTGGCATCAACGATCGCGAATCGCCGGAAGAGGCGTTGTACCGTGAATTGAACGAAGAAGTGGGGCTCGAACAGCAGGATGTGAAAATTCTCGCCTGCACCCGGGGCTGGTTGAGGTATCGTCTGCCGCAGCGTCTGGTGCGTACTCACAGCCAACCACTGTGCATCGGCCAGAAGCAGAAGTGGTTCCTGTTGCGCCTGACCGCCGATGAGCAGCGGGTGCGCATGGATCTGACCGGCAAGCCGGAGTTCGATGGCTGGCGCTGGGTCAGTTACTGGTACCCATTGGGGCAGGTGGTTACATTCAAGCGCGAAGTGTACCGTCGCGCGCTCAAGGAACTCGCACCGCGCCTGCTGGCTCGGGACTAGGCAGGGTCAGGCATGCTCAACACGCTGCGCAAGATCGTCCAGGAAGTCAACGCCGCCAAGGATCTCAAAGCGGCGCTGGGCATCATCGTGCAGCGCGTCAAGGAAACCATGGGCACTCAGGTGTGCTCGGTCTACCTGCTCGACCCGGAGAGCAACCGCTTCGTGCTGATGGCCACCGATGGCCTCAACAAGCGCTCCATCGGCAAGGTCAGCATGGCGCCCAGCGAAGGTCTGGTTGGCCTGGTGGGCACCCGCGAAGAGCCGCTGAACCTCGAGAACGCCTCCGAACATCCCCGCTATCGCTACTTCGCCGAAACCGGTGAGAAGCGCTATGCCTCCTTCCTCGGCTCGCCGATCATCCACCACCGCCGGGTGATGGGCGTGCTGGTGGTGCAGCAGAAGGAGCGGCGCCAGTTCGACGAGGGCGAGGAAGCCTTCCTGGTGACCATGAGCGCGCAGCTGGCCGGGGTTATCGCCCATGCCGAGGCCACCGGCTCGATCCGCGGGCTGGGCAAACAGGGCAAGGGCATTCAGGAAGCCAAGTTCGTCGGTGTACCGGGCTCGCCCGGCGCCGCTGTCGGTACCGCCGTGGTGGTATTGCCCCCGGCCGACCTGGACGTGGTGCCCGACCGGGTGGTCAGCGATATCGAGGCCGAGCTGAAGCTGTTCAACGATGCGCTGGAGGGCGTGCGGGGCGACATGCGCGCCCTCTCGGAGCGCATGGCCACGCAGTTACGGCCGGAAGAGCGTGCGCTGTTCGACGTCTACCTGATGATGCTCGAAGACGCCGCGCTCGGTAACGAAGTGGTGCAGGTCATCAAGACCGGCCAGTGGGCCCAGGGCGCGCTGCGTCATGTGATCAGCGAGCACATCAATCGCTTCGAGCTGATGGACGACGACTACCTGCGTGAGCGTGCATCGGACGTGCGGGACCTGGGCCGCCGCCTGCTTGCCTACCTGCAACAGGCGCGGCAGCAGGCCCTGGTCTACCCGGACAACTGCATCCTGGTCGCCGAGGAGCTGTCGCCCGCCATGCTTGGCGAAGTGCCGGAGGGCAAGCTGGTCGGCCTGGTGTCGGTGCAGGGCTCGGGCAACTCCCATGTGGCGATCTTCGCCCGGGCCATGGGTATCCCGACGGTGATGGGCGCGGTCGAGCTGCCGTATTCGAAGATCGACGGCATTCAGCTGATCGTCGACGGCTACCATGGCGAGGTCTTCACCAACCCCAGCGAAATCCTGCGCAAGCAGTATGCCGATGTGGTCGAGGAAGATCGCCAGCTGGCCAAGGGCCTCGACGCCCTGCGTGCGTTGCCCTGCGAGACCCTGGACGGCCATCACATGCCGCTGTGGGTCAATACGGGGCTGCTCGCCGACGTGGTGCGCGCTCAGGAGCGTGGTGCCGAGGGCGTCGGCCTGTACCGCACCGAAGTGCCGTTCATGATCAAGGATCGCTTTCCCAGCGAGAAGGAACAGCTGGCGATCTACCGCGAGCAACTGGCCGCCTTCCATCCGCTGCCCGTGACCATGCGCACCCTGGACGTCGGCGGTGACAAGGCACTGAGCTATTTCCCGATCAAGGAAGACAACCCCTTCCTCGGCTGGCGCGGTATCCGCGTGACCCTCGACCACCCGGAAATCTTCCTGGTGCAGGTGCGCGCCATGCTCAAGGCCAGCGAGGGCCTGGACAACCTGCGCATCCTGCTGCCGATGATTTCCGGCATCCAGGAACTGGAAGAATCGCTGCACCTGATTCACCGCGCCTGGGGTGAGGTGCGTGACGAAGGCACCGATGTGCCGCTGCCACCGATCGGCGTGATGATCGAGATTCCCGCTGCTGTCTACCAGACCCGCGACCTGGCCCGCCAGGTGGATTTCCTGTCGGTCGGCTCCAATGACCTGACCCAATACCTGCTGGCGGTGGACCGCAACAACCCGCGTGTCGCCGATCTCTACGACTTCCTGCACCCGGCGGTGCTGCAGGCGTTGACCAAGGTGGTCGAAGACTCCCATGCCGAAGGCAAGCCGGTGAGCATCTGCGGCGAAATGGCCGGTGACCCGACCGCTGCCGTATTGCTGATGGCCATGGGCTTCGACAGCCTGTCGATGAACGCTACCAACCTGCCCAAGGTGAAATGGCTGCTGCGCCAGATCAGCATGGCCAAGGCCAGGGATCTGCTCGGTCAGGTGATGCGCATCGACAACCCGCAGGTTATCCACAGCACCCTGCAACTGGCCCTGCGCAACCTCGGCCTGGGCCGGATGATCAACCCGGCGTCGGATATTCAGGCGTAGATATAGCGAGTGGCAGCCCCGTGGGGTATCGGCCATTCGATGGGGGGTCATGGCGCAGGGTGGATGACGCTTCCATGAGCCCATTTTCGAGCCGAGGCATCACTCCTCGAATCTCACCTCGCCAATAGGTGCACCTTCAGCCCCGAAGCGGCGTTCGACCATACGCCGGGATCCATCTGCATGGGTGAACAGCAGGGTGCTGGCGCGGGTACCGTAACTCGGGCTGGCGATAAATGCGCTAGACAACAAGCGCTCGGTGTCGCGGCCAACGCCCGTGTCCGGCAGTGCCGCGTCTGCAGGCTTCACGCCATCGGCCAGCAGGGCGAACAGCGATTCCTCATCGGCCGTCTCCAGCGCTCTGGCAAGCGCCGCCTTGGCGCGCTGCAGCTTAGGCCAGGGCGTGTCCATATCCGCGTTGGACACTCCGTGGATACCCGCCTGCAAGGCTCGAGCCTGCTTGCTCTGGGAGTTGAAGTGCCAGAGTTCCTGGCGATCGCCGACCAGCAGATTGAAGCCACTGTATTGATTCGCGTCGCTGCGCAGCCGGTCCAGGAAGGCCCCTGGCCCGAGGTCTTCGCGCAGAAAACGCAGCGGCAGCTCGCCCCGGGAGCGTGAGCCCTGGGGCGCATGCGGGTCACGAATGTTGGTGAGGGCCGCGAAACGCCCGCCAGGGCCGATACCCAGCCAGGTGCCGCCTGCCTGCAGGTCGCGCCCGGCTATCAATTCCGGCATCTGCGGCCACTCGGCCAGGGCTGCGGTAGGGCGGACGTAGAACTCATCGCGGTTGGCGGCGACCAGCAGGGGCAGGCTGTGACCGGGGCGCCAGGCGAGAACGATCAGGCACATGGGCGCTCCAGCTTGGCGCGCACACCTGCCGCGTCAAGTACTTCGCCGATATGCACCACGACCTTTTTTGCGCCACAGCCTTTGCCCAGTTCGAGCAGTAGGCGCTCTTCTACCTGAGAAAGGCCACCTTCCAACCGCTCAAGGGGATGAATAACCATGCGCGGCGGCAGGCTCAGGCGCATGAAGCGCTTACGGATCACTGACTGAGCCGCCTCACTGATCAGTCGATCAGCGATGCTGAATTCGGCAACCAGCAAACGTACGCTGCTGAACGGAGGATCGGCATGCAGCTCCCGTTCGTTGCCGCTTTCCAGATGCGTGATCCGCAGGTGATTACAGGCAATACGCAGATAAAGGGTGTTGAACACGGCCGCTTCTCGTCCATTGAAAGGCTCACTGTACGCGCCACGCGTGGTAGCTTCCATCGCCTGAAGTAGAGTGCGTGACCCGCTTCCGTTACCATGCCGCATCGCTTCGCAGGGCACGCCATGATCTTCTTACTGTACATACTGCTCGGTGCCGCGGCGGGCCTGCTGGCCGGGCTGTTCGGTGTCGGTGGCGGCATGGTCATCGTGCCCGTGCTGATCTTCACCTTCACCGCCCAGGGCTTCGATGCATCCGTGCTGACCCATATGGCAGTAGGCACCTCGCTGGCCACCATCCTGTTCACCTCGATCAATGCCGTGCGTGAGCACCACAGCCGTGGCGCGGTGCGCTGGGGGCTGTTCGTCTGGTTGACCGTCGGTATCGTCTTGGGCTCTGCGCTCGGCGCGCTGACCGCCGACTCCATCGACGGTCAGGTCTTGCAGAAGATCATCGGCGTATTCGCCTTGTGCGTGGCTCTGCAACTGGCGCTGGATCTCAAGCCCAAGGCCAGCCGTGACGTGCCCGGCAAGGCCGGCCTGGGCGTCGCCGGCGGGGTGATCGGCTGGGCCTCGGCGATCATCGGCATCGGTGGTGGATCGCTGACCGTACCATTCCTGACCTGGCGCGGCGTCTCCGTGCAGCAGGCGGTGGCGACGTCCTCGGCATGCGGCTGGCCCATCGCGGCTGCCGGTGCCCTGAGTTACCTGTGGCTGGGTTGGGGCGACGCGCGTCTGCCTGACTGGAGCCTGGGCTATGTGTATCTGCCGGCGCTGCTGGGCATCGCCCTGACCAGCGTATTCTTCGCGCGCACCGGTGCACGTCTGGCCCATCGTTTGTCGCCGCGGGTGCTCAAGCGCCTGTTCGCCTTGCTGCTGTTCATCGTCGGCCTGAATTTTCTGTTGTGAGGAATCGTGATGCTGCCCTACCCGAATATTGATCCGGTCGCTCTCGACCTGGGCTTTCTGCAGATCCACTGGTACGGCCTGATGTACCTGGTCGGCATCGGCGGTGCCTGGTTCCTCGCCTCGCGGCGCCTGAACGCCTTCGACCCGACCTGGAGCAAGGAGAAACTCTCCGACCTGGTGTTCTGGGTGGCGATGGGCGTGATTCTCGGTGGTCGCCTTGGCTACGTGCTGTTCTACGATCTGCCGGCCTACATCGCCAACCCGCTGCTGATCCTGGAGGTGTGGAAGGGCGGCATGTCGTTCCACGGCGGCTTGATCGGCGTGATGCTGGCCACCCTGTGGTTCGCCAGGCGCAACGGCAAGCGCTTCTTCGAACTGATGGACTTCATCGCGCCGCTGGTGCCGATCGGCCTGGGCGCCGGGCGTATCGGCAACTTCATCAACGCCGAGCTGTGGGGCAAGGTCACCGACGTGCCCTGGGCCATGGTCTTCCCCACTGGCGGGCCCGAGCCGCGTCATCCGTCGCAGCTGTACCAGTTCGCGCTGGAGGGCGTGGCGCTGTTCGTGATCCTCTGGTTCTATTCGCGCAAACCGCGGCCGACCATGGCGGTCTCCGGTCTGTTCGCGGTGTGCTACGGCATCTTCCGCTTCATCGTCGAACTCGTCCGCGTACCGGACGCCCAGCTCGGTTACCTGGCATGGGGCTGGCTGACCATGGGCCAGGTGCTGTGCATCCCGATGATCCTCGCCGGCCTGGGCGTGATGGCCTATGCCTACAAACGTCAGGCTGCCCAGGAGGTCGCACGATGAAACAGTACCTCGACCTGATGCGCCACGTGCGCGAGAACGGCACCTTCAAGCAAGACCGCACCGGCACCGGCACCTACAGCGTGTTCGCCCACCAGATGCGTTTCGACCTGGCCGAAGGCTTTCCTCTGGTGACCACCAAGAAATGCCACCTCAAGTCCATCATTCACGAGCTGCTGTGGTTCCTGCAGGGCGATACCAACATCAAGTACCTGAAGGACAACGGCGTACGTATCTGGGACGAGTGGGCCGACGAGAACGGCGACCTGGGGCCGGTGTACGGCTACCAGTGGCGCAACTGGCCGGCGCCCAACGGCGGGTCGGTCGACCAGATCGCCAAGCTGATCGAGATGATCAGGAAGAACCCGGACTCGCGCCGCCTGATGGTCTCCGCCTGGAACCCGGCGCTGGTCGAGCAGATGGCCCTGCCGCCGTGCCACGCGCTGTTCCAGTTCTACGTCGCCGATGGCAGGCTCAGCTGCCAGCTGTACCAGCGTTCGGCGGACATCTTCCTGGGCGTGCCCTTCAACATCGCCAGCTATGCGCTGCTGACCCTGATGGTGGCCCAGGTGACCGGGCTGCAGCCGGGCGAGTTCATCTGGACCGGCGGCGACTGCCACCTGTACGCCAATCACCTGGAACAGGCCGACCTGCAACTGACCCGCGAGCCGCTGCCGCTGCCGACCATGCAGCTCAACCCCGAGGTGAAGGACCTGTTCGCCTTCCGCTTCGAAGATTTCGAGCTGGTCGGCTACCAGGCGCATCCGCACATCAAGGCGCCGGTGGCGGTCTGACAGCCGCTGGGTATCTCTGCGCTCAACCGCAGGCTACGTCAAGCACCGCCTTAGCCTGGGTTAGCCGAAGGCGTAACCCGGGAATGCAATCGCTCACTTGGGTAACGAAAAACGCTCGGCGATCTCTTCGACGAGCGCACTCGGGCCGCTGAGTTTCCACTCGAACCAGTTGTCCCACTCCAGCCTCAGCTCATCCAGGCCGTGTCGCAGTGTGTAGCTGTCGTAATCGATGCCCTTGTCGAACGCCATTGGGCTGTACTGGGCGATCTGCTGCCAACCCTCGGCCTTGAGGCTTTGCAGAATCCGGTTGCCGATCTCGGTTTCGATATCTTCCAGGGTGACGTGATCGACCGTGCACACCGGCTGACGTTCGAGCCGCCGCTGTTCCAGCCACTGGCGAAACCGCCCCATCAACCCCGTCATGTCGATGGCCCCTTGCCCAGCCCCTCCGCGAGGTGGTCGATCAGCACCCGCAGTTTGGGCGGCAGGTGGCGGGTCGGGTGGTAGAGGATCCACGCGGTACCCTGATAAGAGCCGGTGTAGCGCCACTGCGACAGCACGCGCAGCAGCGCGCCGCTGGCCAGTGACGCCGCGGCGGTAAAATGTGGCAGGCAGGTGATGCCCAGGTGGTCGAGCGCGGCGTTCAGGCGCACCTCGCTGTGGTTGCTGGCGAAGCGGCCGCTCACCGCCACCACGCATTGTTCCGGCCCATTGCTGAAATGCCAGCGGTGATCGTCTGCGGTTTCGTCCAGATACAGGCAGGCGTGGCGAACCAGCTCGCTGGGGTGCTGGGGCATGCCGTGGCGCTGCAGGTAGGTGGGGCTCGCACACAGCAATTGTTGGACATTGCACAGCGGCCGACCAGCCAGGGTGGGCGGCGGCTGATCGGTGATGCTCACCAGCAGGTCGAACTGCTCTGCGATCAGATCCGGGCTGCGGTCGCTGAGGTTGAGGCTGATATCCACCTCCGGGTAGCGCTGCAGGAAATCGTTGATCAGCGGCATGACCAGAAAGCGGCCAAAGGCCTTGGGCACGCTCAGGCGCACCCGGCCGCGGGGTTGGCTCATCAGCCGCTCGCCCACATCCAGGGCTGCCTGGGCGGCGTCGAGCATGGCCTTGCAGCGCTCGAACACTTCGCTGCCGGCCTCGCTCAGGCGCAGGCGGCGGGTGGTGCGTTCCAGCAGGCGTACACCGAGGGTGTGCTCGAGATGGGCGATCTGCCGGCTCACCGCCGACGCCGTGCTGCCCTGCTGGCGGGCCGCGGCGGAGAAGCTGCCGGCCTCGACCACGCGCACGAAGATGGCCAGATAAGGAAGTAGCTGCGGCGTGAGATTCGTGCGCATGGGGAACAAGTCTTGTTTATGGTTGGTGGATTATCACGCTGTAGGACGCAATGGACAATGCGTTCCTCGCCGATTTCCAGGAACCTCCACCATGTCCACGCTGATCAGCCGTTCCCCTTCCCGCCTGCTGCAGGCCAGCGATCTGGCGCTACTGCTGGTCGCGCTGGTCTGGGGTACCAGTTACGGCGTGGCCAAGCAGACGCTGGTGTTCTATCCCGTGCTCGGCTTTCTCGCCGTGCGCTTCGGCCTGACCTTTCTGATCCTGCTGCCGCAGTTGCGCGGCGAGGGGCGCCAGGCCTGGGCGCCGGGCATTCCACTGGGTGGTGTGATGCTGGCCATCTTCCTGTGCGAAACCTATGGCGTGCTGCATACCTCGGCCAGTAACGCGGCGTTCCTGATCAGCCTGTGCGTGGTCATCACCCCGTTCGTCGAATGGCTGATGTTCGACCGCAGGCCTGATGCGCGCCTGCTGCCGGCGGTTGCACTGTCGCTGCTCGGCACCTGGCTGCTCAGCGGCGGCGTCGACCTGCAATTCAACCTGGGGGATGGCCTGATGTTGATGGCGGCGCTGCTGCGCGCCGTGCTGGTCTGCCTGACCGGCAGGCTCACCGCCCATACCCAGGTGCCGGCGCTGGCGTTGACGGCGGTGCAGACCGGGGTGATCGGCTTCGGCTGCCTGCTTCTGGGGGTGATCGTCCTGCCAGGCGGGTTGCCCGCCTTGCCGGTGGCGCCAGCGTTCTGGATCGGTACCTTGTATCTGGTGCTGTTCGCCACGCTGTTCGCGTTCTTCGTGCAGAACTACGCACTGCGCCGCAGCAGCCCGACACGGGTGTCCCTGTTGATGGGCAGCGAGCCGCTGTTCGGGGCGCTGTTCGCCGTGCTGTGGCTCAGTGAAGAACTGAGCGTGCAGGCCTGGGTCGGTGGGTTGTTGATCGTCGCGGCGACCTTGTGGACGAGCCTGCTCAGGCGTTAGCGCGTGGCCGATGTAGCCTGGGAGCCCTGGGTATCGCTGCGCTCAGGCTACGGGCTGGACGGATGCAGGTGCACCGCCACCCAGAGCGCGCCATCGGCGGTGCGCTCCACGCGGTGGGGCGTACCGGCCGCCAGGAACAGATGGTCGCCGGCTGCCAGCTCCAGCGCCTTTCCCGCGACGGTCATGCTGGCCGTGCCGCGTGCCAGTAGCACCCACTCGTCCTGTTCCTGCACGTAGTCCACCGACTCGATGCGGGTAGAGCTGATGATGCGCTCGATCACCAGATTGCGCTGGCTCAGCAGTGTTTCGAAGCGTTCGCCCTGAGCGGGCGGCTCGCTGTCGGTGAACAGGTTGGCAATGGGCATCGGCGAAGCTCGTGTTTAGCGGCGGCCGGGTTTGGGCACGCCGGCGACCAACAGGTGGTGGTGATCACGGCAGTAGAGTTCTTCGTACCAGCCGTAATGGGGATCGTTGCAATGACCATGCTGCAGGCAGGCCGGCAGATGCTTGAGGTCGCTCTTGAAGTCGTCGTGCAGGGCGGCGAACAGAGAATCGGGCTGTGGCCAGCCGGCGCGATGCGGCGCTTGCCCGAGGCGGTTGCCGCTGCTCAATTCGCGGGCCAGCACGGCGGCCAGCTCCTCGCAGAGCGTCATGACGCGCTCGGCGCCGAGCCGATTTCCTTGGCCAGGCGCTCGGCCTGTTCCAGGCGCTCGACCTGATCGAGGCGGGCACCGGGGTTCAGGGACGACCACTCCGGTCGTGCCCGGGCTATACGCAGCGCCCCCGGCAGCTTGCCCTCGCGCCACTGGCTGTCCTGCAGGGCGTCGAGGCGCACCGCTTCCACCGCTGCATGGCCACGCTGATCGAGGGCCTGCAGCAGGTGTTGCTGGCGCAGTGCGAGCAGGCGCAGCACGGCATCGTCGACGGTCAGCTCACGCTGGCCCTGGAGCTTGCCCTTTAAGCGTGAGCCGTAGTTGCGCAGGGTCTGGGCGCCACCGCCGAGCAATGCGCCGGCCAGGGCCGCAGTGCCCAGGGTCAGGCCGCCGACCAGCAGGTCCACGCCGGCACCGGCTGCGGCACCTGCCGCTGCGCCGCCGCCCAGGCGAATGCCCAACTGTTTGATGGTTTCCGGGTTGAACAGATCGTCGCCCCAGCGGCCGTCGAGCAAGGGCAGCTCGTCGGCGCGAGCATCCTCGCGGCGGAAGGCGTACAGGCGCAACAAGGCTTCCACGCAGCGCTGTTCGCGCTGGCGCACCTCTTTGCGCAGTTCGCCGATGGCGGTCTTTTCCCGTTCGGCATCGCCCGCCACGCTGCGCCGGCAGGCGGCGCAGTCGACCAGCAGTTCGGCGATCAGGCGCTTGGCGCTGCGGTGACGGGCCACGCGCTGGGCCTCGTGATCGTCGATCAGGCGTTGCAGCTGCGGGCGCGACTTCTCGTGCATCAGCGCCAGGCTTTCGTACAGCCTGCGCTCGCCATCGAGCGGCGGCGCCACGCTGTCGAAACGCACCAGGGCATGCAGCCCAAGGCGTGCCAGCGCTTCGCGCCAGTCGTCTTCGCGATGGTTGGCGCTGGCCACGAAATTCAGTACCGGCAACAGCGGCCGGCCGCACATGGCCAGCACGTTCAGCTCGTCCCGGTACTTGGCCAGTACCGGCTCGCGGGCATCGATCACGTAAAGACCGGCGTCCGATGCCTGTAGCTGGCGCAGCACCTTGGCTTCCTGTTCGAAACGCTGGCGCGCCTCGCTGCCTTCCATGAAACGCGCCAGGCGGGCCGGGCCGTCGAGACGCTCGCCGGGACGATCCAGCCTGTCGAGGTAGTCGAGCAGGGCGATGGCATCTTCCAGGCCGGGGGTGTCGTACAGCTCCAGCAGTGCTTCGCCGTCCACCGACAGGCGTGCGCCCTCGACGTGGCGGGTGGTACTGGGGCGATGCGACACCTCGCCGAAACCGATATCGCGGGTCAGGGTACGCAGCAGCGAGGTCTTGCCGACGTTGGTATGGCCGACCACGGCGAGCTTCAGCGCCTGGCTCATGGTCTGTGGCCTCCCAAGGCTCGCCACAGAGGCGCGGTTTCTACGCCATGCTTGTGGTCATCGTAGGGTGGATGACGCATCACCCATCCACCAGGCTTTACAGTTGCACGGTGGATGAAAAAAGCGCCATCCACCAAGCGGCTCTCTTCAATCATGGCCGGTCTCCAGCCAGGTCAGGGGCGAGGTGGCTTGGTGGGCCAGTTGCAGTTGATCGAGTGCCTTGTGCCAGTCGCCGAGGCGCTCGCTGTCGAGGGTTTCGCCCGGTGGCGGTTGCAGCAGCCAGATGCGCGTGGTGCCGGCGCAGCGCGCCAGCTCCGTGAGCAGCGCCAGGCTGCCGCGGTCCGGCGAGCGCCGCGGATCGCAGGCGATGGTCAGGCGAGCGGGCGGAAAGCGGGTGAGCTGGTCGAGCAACTGGCGGCGCTGCTCGCGGCTGTCGATGATCCCGGCGTCGGCCACCGACTTGGGCAACTGCGGTGGCCAGGGGCGCCGGTCATCCAGCTCGATGGCCACCAGCAGCGCACCCTGGCTGGCGTCGACGCCGGTGCCGGACTGCACCTGATAAAGCTGCGCCGGCTCCGCATCGCACACGCCCAGGCGTTCGCTGTTGGGTTGCAGGCGCTCGCGCAGCAGGCCGTAACCGGGCAGGTCGACGTCCAGCTGCAGCCGTGCCACGCCGCTACGCCAGCGCCACAGGCACAGCAGCCCCAGCAGCAGGCGTGGCAGCAGGCCGTAGAGCACGACCACGCCGATCAGCCAGCCGGCCCAGGCATGCCGGGCCGATTCCAGCGGCAGCGGGCTGTCGCCACTGGCGCGCACGGTGCCGGCATCGGGCACCGGAAAGCCCAGCAGGCCGGGCAGGGCGCCGAGGGCCTGGGTCAGGGCGACGAAGGTATCGCCGCCCAGCAGGGTGGTCTCCCAGACGAAACCATAACGGCGGGTGGACAGCAGCGCCAGCAGCATCAGCAGGGCGGTGGCCAGCGCCACCAGCCAGAGCCCGTGCACGGCCATGCCGACCAACCAGCGATTGAGGCGCTGGCGTCGCAGCAGCAGGACCAGGGCAGGGCCGGTGTGCAGCGCGCTGGCATCGCGGGCCAGCTTTTCGCTGAGCCACAGCCAGAGGCGCCCGAGCACCGCGCCATGGCCGCCGCCAAACAGCAGGCCGAGCAGCCAGCCAAGCAACATCAGCAGGTGCAGGCCGAGCAGGCTACCCAGGGCCCAGAACACGTTGACCGGCGTTTGTCCGTCGCCCAGTGCGGCTACCGCCAGGCCCGCGCCGCTGGCCAGGGCCAGCAGGCCGAGCAACAGCAGGGCGAGGCGTGCACCCTGCAGCCAATGGCGCTGCGCCTGCTGCTGGCCATCCCGTTCGGCGAGCAGCAGGGCACGGTTTTCGATGCGGGTGGCCAGGTCACCGCCAGCCACCTGGGCACGGCGATTGGCTTCGCTGTCCTCGAGCAGCCCGGCATGTTCTTCTCGCAGGCGTACGGCCTCGCAGAGCCATAGGCGTTGCAGCTTGGGTAAGGCCACGCGATCTCCCGGCAGTTGAGAACCCAGGTCAGGAGCATAACCGTTAAGGAGGAGTTGGCAAAAACTCCTGGCTGCATCAATTACCTGGGCCCTGCCAGGGCGGTGCTCATTTCGCTGAGCAGCATGGGGGGCAAGGCTTCAATGCCGATGGCCAGGGCTGCGTCATCGACCTCGAAACGGGGGGCGTCACGCCCATGCGCACGAGTACGGCAAGCGCCTGGCAATGCGTTCGCTGGTCTTGAACTCGCGATTGCCCAGCTCCGGGTACCGGTGGAGGCTCACGCCGCAGGGCGATCACCACCGGCATCACCTTGTCGATACGCTGATCAGGTCGGTCCAGCTGGACAGTTCGCTGGCCTGGGCAAGGCCCGAGCCGATGCCCGCTAGAACGGCGATGGCGAATTTCGGAACAGGGCTTGGCATCGATGGCTCAGTAGGTGAAAGCGATGGGCGGTGGATGACCGTTGACCCGAAAGTCGCCAACCGCCTTGAACTTGTAGGCCAGCGCATCGTGGGTCGTGTGGGTACGGGCGTTGCGCCAGTGGCGGTCGAAGTTGTGCCGGCTCTGCGTGGTGGCGGCACCACCGACGTCGTACAGGCGCTCGCAGACGAACAGTGCGGCGCGGGTCGAGGCGATCTTGGCTTCGGCCACGGCGATCGAGGATGCGACCAGCAGGCTCTCTAGTGCCTCACCCCGTAGCGTTCCGCCGAGCTGTGCACGTGCCGCTCGATCGACCACGTCCGCGGCTTTTTCCACCAGGGCTTCGGCGCCGTGGATGCGTGCCGACAGCTCGCCGATGGTATGCAGGATGTAGGGGTCGTCACGGGCGCGATCCACGCCGCTTTCACGAACCGGACGGGAGCCGTCGCGGGCCCAGAGGATGGCGTCGTCGAGAGCCGCCAGGCCGATGCCGACGTCGATCGAGCAGTGGATCAGCTGGGCGCTGGCGCCGACGTAGTTGCGCTGACGGTACCACTGCGCGAGCGGGATGACCTGTTGCGGGCTGACCCGCACATTCTCCAGGCGCGTGGTACCGCTGGCAGTGGTGCGCTGGCCCATGCCGTCCCAGTCGTCGAGCAGGGTGAGGCCGGGCGTGTTGCGCGGCAGCATCACGTAGACCGCTTCGTCAGCTTCGTCGATGGCCTGGATCTTCAGCAGGTCGGCGAACAGGCAGCCGGTGCTGTAGAACTTCTCGCCGTCCAGACGCAGCCCTTCGGCGTCGCGGCAAAGGCGGGTGTGAATCTCGCCACGGAACGTGCCACCGCGTTCGGCTATGGCGCCCGAGGACAGGCGGCCGGTGGCGAAACCTGTGAGGTAGCGTGATTGCTGCTCACCGCTGGCGATCAGACGCAGGTGCTCGACCGTGGCGAAATGCGGGAACAGTGCCTGGGCCACGCATGGGTCGGCCTTGCCGAGGACGATGAAGATCTGCGCGACCTCGCGCTGGCTGACATCGCCGCCACCGAAAGCCATCGGGACGCGTGCCGCGCCGAGGCACGCCTGGCGAATCCAGTCCATCTGCTCGATGGGCAGCAGGCGCTGGGCATCGCGCTCGGCCGCGCCGGACTGGATACGGGGGGCCAGTTCGCGGGCCAGGTGCAAATAATCGGTCATGGGCTATTCCGTCGGGGGGCGAGTGAGTCGTGTAGCGCCTGGCGGGGTACGCCGAGCAGAAGCGTCAGGGTGCCGATGGCCACCAGGATGGCGACGATGTACAGGGCCGGGCCGATGTTGCCGGTGGACGTCTTGATCGCGCCGATCATGATCGGTGTGAGCAGGCTGCTGATCTGCCCGCAGCAGTTGACCAGGGCCAGGCCGGCGGCCTTGGCGGCGTCGGACAGGTAGTAGGTGGGAATGGTCCAGAAGATTGCCGTGGCCACCAGGTATCCGCTGGTCATCACGATCAGGGTGAGGATCGCCGTCACCGGGCTGGACTGCAGCGAGGGCAGGGCGAGCATCGCCAGGGCCGCGCTCAGGCCGCCGAGGGCGAAGTGCCAGCGACGCTCCTTGCGCAGGTCGGAGTGACGGCAGGCGAGGAACATCATGCCCACGCCGACGACGTACGGCAGCGCCGAGAGCAGGCCGAGGTTGCCCAGGTTGCTGACGCCCGAGTCGCGGATGATCGACGGCGCCCAGATGTTGACCACGTTGCCGGTGCACATGATGGTCAGGCAGTAGGCGAGGATGATGCACCACACCTTGCGGTCACGCAGGGCGCCAAGAAAGTTCAGGTGACCGCCCGGTTGGCGGTTGTTGCGTTCGGCGGCCAGGGCCCGCTGGATGTGCTGTTTCTCGTCGGCGTTCAACCAGTGGGCGCTGGCTGGTTTGTCATCCAGCCAGTACCAGGCGAAGCAGCCAGCCAGCACCGGCGGAATGCCGGTCAGCACGAACAGCCACTGCCAGCCGCTGTAGCCGCCGCTGCCATCGAAATGGCCCATGATCCAGGTCGACAGCGGCCCGCCGACGATGCCGCACACGGCGATGGCCATGATGAACCGCGAGGTGATACGCGCCCGATGGCTGGCCGGGAACCAGTAGGTCAGGTAGAGGATGACGCCGGGAAAGAACCCTGCCTCGGCGGCGCCGAGCAGGATCCGCAGGATGTAGAACTGGGTCGGCGTCTGGGCGAAGGCGGTGGCGATGGTGACCAGGCCCCAGAGGATCATGATGCGGGTCATGGTCTTCTTCGCGCCGATCTTTTCCAGCAGCAGGTTGCTGGGGATCTCGAACAGCAGGTAGCCGATGGAGAACACGCCGACGATGATGCCGAACGTGGCGTCGCTGATGTTCAGGTCGGTCTTGAACTGCAGGTGGGCGAAGCTGATGTTGACCCGGTCCAGCCAGTTGAGCACGAAGCACAGGGCCAGGAAGGGCATGATGCGCCAGGCCAGCTTGCGGTACAGCGCAGGAGCCAGGGAAGGCGCCACGGCGGTCGACGGGCTTGGGGCGGTGGTGGTTGCGGTCATGGGCGACGCTCCACGGGAAACGGGGGGACGCGCCGCCCGCGGGCGGCGTGCGCTGCGGGAATCACCAACTGACGTCGACCTTGGCGAAGTAGTAAGCGCCTTCGTTGCCATACGGCGAATACCAGCTATAGGTCGGGTCATCGGTTGGCGAGAAGTAGAAACGCTTGGCTTCGGCGTTCAGCTGCTGTGGCCGGCGGTCGAAGATGTTCTCGCCGCCCAGGGTGACTTTCACCGCGTCGCTGAGCCAGTAGCCCAGGCTCAGGTCGGTAATGAAGGCGGCGCGGATTTCCTCGTCGCGGCTGGCGGCAATCTGGTTGCGCCCGGTCACGCGGCTGTAGCGGGTGTTTTTCAGGGTGATGTCGACGTCACCCAGTTGCCAGGCGGTGGTCAGCGAGGTGACGTTCTTCGGGTAGGCCGTGGTCAGGTTGCCGATGCGGTCACGGCCCACCGCGCTGATGCCGGTACCGGCCAGGGCCTCGGGCTCCTTGACCTTTTCCACGCTGTGCAGGCTCTGGTTGCTGAGCAGCGTCCAGCGGGTCTTGCCGTAGGCGCCCAGGTCGTAGCGGTAGTCGACCACCAGGTCGATGCCGCGGGCACGGGTGTCGGCCAGGTTGCCGAAATAGGACACGATCTGCTCCGGATCCAGGCCGTTGTTGGCCAGGATGGTGGAGACCGCAGCGCCTTGCAGGTTGCTGGTCTGCAGGATGCGATCGTGGATATCGATCTGGTATAGGTCGAGGGTGATATCCAGGTTGTCGTTCGGGGTGGCGACGAAACCGATGCTGTAGTTGGCGGACTTCTCGGCCTTCAGCTGCTTGGAGCCCAATGCCTGGCCGGCAGCATCGTCGACGGTCACATAACGGGTCACGGCTTGCTCGAGAGTGCCGGTCAGCGGGCTGGTGCGCCAGGCGGTCAGTGACGAGGAGTAGTACTGCTGCTGCAGCGAGGGTGCTCGGAAACCGTTGCTCAGCGTGCCCCGTACGGCAAACGTCGGGGCGAAGGCATAGCGGGTCGACAGCTTGCCGCTGAGCGTGTCGCCGAAATCGCTGTAGTGCTCGAAGCGGCCAGCCAGGCTGATATCCCACTTGTCCGTCACGCTCTGGGTGAAGTCCAGATAGCCGGCGGTGTTGGTACGCGAGTAGTTGTGTGCGTCATCCGGGGTGAAGCCCACCAGGCCGGGAGCGCCGGGGTTGGGGCTTCTACCTGCCAGCGGGTGGCCGACCGGGAATACGTAGCCGCCGTCCGCGTAGGAGGCGTATTCGCCGGCCTTGATCTCGAAACCGTCGCGACGGAACTCCAGACCGGTGGAGACGTTCAGCGGCTTGGCGAACAGGCCAGTGTCGAAGGCGCGGGTCAGGTCGAGGTTGTTGGTCCACTGGCTGGCGATCAGGTGGCCGCCATCCATATTGCGTGGGCTGTCCGCACCGAACGACGGGTTCAGGGATTTCTCGTTGCGGATGTTGGCGTCGTTGCGGCCGTAGCTGGTGCTCAGGTCCAGCTTCCAGCCGAACAGGTCATCGTTACGCACGCCGACCACGCTCTGAACGTCGTCCTCCTCGACCACGAAGCGTGGAATGAAGCCGTCCGGGTAGACCTCGGGGATGTTCTGCTGCGAGTTGGCGGTACGGTAGGTGCCCCAGCTCGTCGAGTTGCGGTGGCTCAGGGTGGAGAAGGAGTAGAGGCTGAAGGCGTCGTTCAGCGCCAGTTCCAGGTTGTAGCCGAAGTTGTAGGTCTGCGAACGCGGTTGGCCCATGATCTGCCGGTAGCGGCTCTGGCCATTCTCCCGCGGATCGGGCTGGCCATTGACTGGGTTGTAGATGCGCGTGCTGGCGGGTACCGCTCCCGCGACGTTGGAATTGTCCTGAATGCCAATATCGGCACTGAGGCTCAGGAAGCCGTCATTGGCTAGGGCAAAGCCTTGATTGATCTGCCCCTGACCGCGAGCACCGAAGCCACCCTTGCTGCCGACGCGTTCCTTGTACTGGCCATACAGCGCGCTGGCGCTACCGCCTGAATCATTGTCCTTGAGGATGATGTTGATCACGCCGGCGATGGCATCCGAACCGTACTGGGCGGCCGCCCCGTCGCGTAGCACCTCGATGTGGTCGACCGCAGCGACCGGAATCAGGTCGAGGTCAGCCGGCGACTGGCCGCTGGCGGTGGCCGCGGTCTGGGTGAAAATCAGCGAGGTGGTATGGCGGCGCTTGCCATTGACCAGCACCAGCACGTGGTTGCCGCCCAGGCCACGTAGTGTCGCGGACTTCACCGACAGGCCGGTACCGCCCGTGAAACCGGCGGCGTTGGTATAGGACGGCACTGACGCCGCGAGCGCATCACGCAGGTTCTGCTTGCCGGAGCGCTGCAGATCCTCGGCGCTGATGACGTCGATCGGCGCTAGGCTTTGCTTTACGGTACGACCGCTGTCGCGGGCGCCGGTGACGACTACGGTCTGCAGGGCGGCATCGCTTGCCGCCGGTTGCGCAGCCGACACGCTTGCGCTGGCCGAAAGGCCCAGCAGGCCCAGCCCCAGTACATGGGCTGTCGGGCGGAATTTTCTGTTCGGACGAGACATGGTGAGGCTCCTGAGAAGCGGTGCCGCTGACCATTTCCTGTTGGTGGGTGTGCCTGGCAGTACTGGTGGCGAAGCGCGATGTAGGCAGATGGTTATCGTTATGGGCTCGGTTTCATGACGTCGATGCGTGCCTGGTCGACCAGTGCGAGGTGGCGTTGCAGCCGTTCGTGGCGGTCAGCCAGCAACAGGCGCTTGCTCCATTGCACGGCCTTTGTCGACTGTTTCGCGGCCAGCTGGGTGGCCAGCTGCAGCGCTTCTGCCCAGGGGTCATCCACGACCCGGTTGATCAGGCCGATACGCAGCGCCTCGGTGGCGTCGAAGGCGCGCGCGCTGAGCAGGATATCCAGCGCCGCGGCCTCGCCGATCAGGCCGGGCAGGGTAATGGCGCTGAATCCGGACAGTTGCCCATGGCCGACCTCCGGGAAGCTGAAGCGTGTGTCGTGGCGGGCGATACGGAAGTCGCAGTGGATCGCCAGGCTGATGCCCAGCCCCAGGGTGTGGCCATGCAACGCTGCGACCACCGGTTTGCTGAATGGGCGGCCGACCCCGGGCAGGGCGCGCGCCAGCGCCTCGGTACTCACCGTACGCCCGGTCGCTTCGATCTCTTTCAGATCCGACCCGGCGCAGAACGCGCGCTCTCCACTACCGCGAATGACCACGGCACGTATCTCGGTACTGCGCTCGGCGTGCTCCCATGCGGCAGCCAGTTGCGACTTGCCTTCGCTATCGAGCGCGTTCAGACGCTCCGGGCGGTTCAGGGTGATCAGCAGTACGCCATCAGCCACCATTTGGTATTCGACTGTCATGTATTCAGGCCAGGAGGAAGATGCCAGGGAAATTCGCATTGCCACTTGAGCTCTGCGTGAAAGTGAGGAAAACTTAAATCAATGTGCATAATTCGCACAATATGTTTTCTATATGAACAAATTATCAGTGGCTTCGAAACGGTTATAAAAGATGAAAGCGATAGTTCTAAAAGGCTTCGGAGGTCCGCAGCAACTGCAGATCGAAGAGCGACCCGATCCCCGGCCAAAAGTTGGCGAAGTACGGGTCCGCATTCACGCGGCGGGTATCTGCCACCATGACCTCATGCATCGAGCCGGACGCTTGCCGGGGGCGGCGGTTGGCGTGGTGCTCGGTCATGAGGTGGCGGGTGAGGTGGTCGAGCTTGGCGAGGGGCCTAACCATCTTGCCGTGGGTGACCGGGTAGTGGTTTATCAGCGACGCTTCTGCGGCACGTGCCGTGAGTGCGCACGCGGCCGTCAGGATCTGTGCCGCGCCCTGGGCCTGCCCTCGATCGACACGGAAGGCGCCTATGCCGAGTATCTGTGCGTACCGGCCGCATCGGCCGTGGTGCTCCCAGATGGCCTCGATTACAGCCTGGCCGCCCTGGCCTGTTGCCCGATTGCCACCAGCGTGCGGGCGCTCACGCTGGCCGGTCTGCAGCCAGGCGAGCGGGTGCTGATCAACGGCGCCAGTGGCGGGCTCGGTGCACACCAGATTCAGATTGCCCGGGCACTCGGTGCCCATGTGATCGCCACCACCGGCACCGCCGCAAAACGCGACTTCCTGCAATCGCTGGGCGCGCACGAGGTGATCGTGGCGGGTGAGCAGGGCTATAGCGCAGACGTCTGGATCTGCACCCGTAAACAGGGCGTGGATGTCGCCATGGAAAACCTCGGCCACACCCTGCCCGATACCCTGCGCGCCATGGGCATGGGGGGGCGAGTGGTGGTGCTGGGCAATGTCGAGGGCCGTGAGGTGAGCATCGCCCCTGGCCTGCTGATCGGCCGACGCATCTCCGTTCAGGGCTCGGGCAGTGCGACCCTGGAAGACCTGCGCCGTGCCCTGGCGATGATCGCGGCGGGGCAGGTTCGTCCGCTGGTCGACCGCGTTCTGCCGTTCACCGAAGTCGCCCGCGCCCATGCCCTGCTGGATGCGCGGCAGGTCAGCGGGCGTATCGTCATGAGTGGGTGGTGAGTGTGGATATCGGTAATCTGTTCGCCCAGGCAGCGTACAAATGGCCAGATGCCGAAGCGCTGCGCGAAGTGTCCAGCGGTCGTACGCTGAGCTTCGCCGAACTCGACTCGGCGCTGCTGGCCGTCGGCCAGGCGCTGCAAACGCTGCAGATCGGCCCGGGTGAACGGGTCGCGCTGCTCGCCGACGCCAGCATCGATTACCTGCTCGCCGACTACGGCATCATGGCCAGCGGCCGCGTCCGGGTGCCGCTGGACGGTTCGCTGTCCCTCGCCGAGCTGCTGGCGCAAGTGCGCGATGCCGGGGCGGCGCTCCTGCTGTTCTCGGCCGAGCACCAGGCGACTGCCGACGCATTGAGCGCGCAGGGCATTCACTGCGAACCCCTGGCCCGGATCGCCGGATACCCTGTCACGTGCGGCAGACGTCGCGTTATCCAGGCGCCAGACGAGCTGGCCTCGCTGAGCTATACCGGCGGCACTACCGGCAAGCCCAAGGCCGTCATGCACAGCCATGCCACGCTGGTGGCGGTACTGCAGAACATCGTGATGGCACGGGGTGCGTTGCCGGGCGACGTGCTGGTCAACGTGCGGCCGTTATGGCCCATCGCTGCGGTGGCGGTCCTCGGGCATCTGCTCAGCGGCGGCCGTGTACTACTGGCCGGACGGTTCGAAGCGAAGCATTTCATTGCCGTGTTACAGCACCAGCAGGCGGCCTTCACCTCACTGGTGCCGACCCAGCTGTTGCGCCTTCTGCGCGAGAGCGGTTCGGAGCCCGCCAGGCTGCCGGCACTCAAGTGCGTCGATGTGGGCGCCGCGGCGATGTCGCCCGAGGTTTTCGAGGGTGCATCGCGACTGTTCGGCGAACGCCTTGGCGTGCTTTACGGCATGACCGAGGCCCCCTGGAGCTGCTACCTGCCGCCCGCGCAATTGGCACAGGCACGCCACCGCGGCGAAAGAGTCGAGGGCCTGGTCGGCAGGCCAGTGTTCTCGGCGGGCATGTGCATCCACCAGCCGGATGAGCAGGGCGTCGGCGAAATCCTTCTCGCCGGGCCGCAGTTGATGCGTGGCTATTGGCGTCAGGCCGAGCTGAGCGCGAGTGTGATGCACGAGTCCTGGCTGCGCAGCGGCGATCTGGGCGTGATGCTCGCCGGTGGCCTGTTTCGGGTCTTGGGGCGCAGCAAGGACACCATTCGCAGCGGTGGCAAGTCGGTGCAGCCCAGCGAAGTCGAACAATGCCTGCAGGCGCATGCGCAGGTGGCCGATGTGCATGTCTTCGGCCTGCCTGACGAAGAATGGGGCGAGCGCGTCTGCGCTGCCATCGTGCCGCACGGAGAGCCGACTCGCGAGCAATTGCTGGCGCATTGTCGTGCCCAGTTGTCGCGCTTCAAAGTACCCAAGCAGCTGTTTTTCGTCGCCGAGTTGCCGCGTTCGCACTATGGCAAGGTGCAGCGCAAGCGCTTGCTGGAGCTGCTGGATTGAGCCTCAGGCGGTCAGCTGTGCGGAAACCCCCTCGCAGGCACGGCGCACATGGCTGGCCAGGGTCGAATCGGGTGTCATCTCGTCGGCCATTTCCAGCCCCGCGACCACCAGTGCGCCGACCGCCTGGCCATGCTTGCCGAGAACCGGATAGGCGACGGAGGTCAGCCCGGCCTTGAACACGCTGTCGCCGAACGAAAAGCCGCTTTGCCCGCGGATACGTTGCAGGATCGGCAAGGCCTCGTCGTGGCGGGTTCTACCGAGCAGTTCGAGAACGGCCGGGTCGCTGTAGGTGGCGAGGATCGCCTGGCCGCTGGGAACACGTTCGATGGGAAATTGATCCGCCAGGTCGACGATCACGTTGAGCGGTGTCGAAGGGGTCCACATGCGTTCGATCAGTACCACCTCATCGCCTACCGGCATGGAAATCGACACGATGGCCTGGTGGCGGTCGATCACCCGCTGCAGCTCGATGGCGTAGGGCAGGGCGATGCGGCGCAGGTTCAGGCGATTGAGGTAGGCGGTGGAGTAGATCAGGCTCTCCGGCCCGATACGATAATTACCGGCTTGCGGCTCGATCAGCTTCCAGTGAGCGAGGGTTTTCAGCAGGCGGTGGATGGTGGTGCGGTCGATGCCGGTCAGGCGTGCCAGCTCCAGCGCGCTGCCGCCCTGCTTGAGGCTGGAAAGGGTCCTGAGCAGCAGCACCGCGCGATCGATGACCTGCACTCGCCCGTCGTTGGCAGTCTTTTCCTTGCCGGTTGGTTCGAGAGGGGCGTGTGAGCTATCCATGGGTGTCCTGGCGGGTACGTTCAGCTGGGCGCTAAGGGTAACGGTGATCGCGATTGCGGTGAAGCCTTGTGCGTATCGCCCGTGATTGCCCTCAGGGCCAGCATGGCGGAGAGACGCCGCCGATGCCTGACGGATCAGGCCGCTGTGCGGCTAATCCGGCCTTAGGCGCAGGCGCACGGCGATATCCGGCTGGTCGATGAACAGGCCGTCGATGCCGGTGGCCAGGAAGGCACGCACCTCCGCGTCGATATCCCCGCGCTCTGCGGGGCTGCTACCCCGTTGCAGCTCTGTGGGCAGGAACTGGTTTTCGGCACGGAAGGTATAGGGGTGCACCAGCAGCCCGGCGGCATGGGCGTCGGCGACGAAACGTGTCGGTTCGCCCAGGCTGCCGTCCGCCTCGCGGGGGATGACGTAACCCTTGTCAGGGCCGACGCCATTGGCGTATTCGGCGACTGCCCGCAACCCGGCAGGCGTGGCCATCTGTGCATAGGTCAGCGGGTTGCCCTGCACGACCTGGTCATGGGGCTGGCCCTTGCCGTACAACTGCACCAGGCGCAGTGAACCGAGCTGGCGTAGCGCTTTCAGGTTGCTCACCTCGAACGACTGGATATACACCGGTGCCTTGGCATCGCGATAACCGTTGTGGGCGAGGATGTCGACCAGCGGCTTGTCCATGTTCAGGCCCAGCTGGCCGAAATGCTGGGGGTGCTTGGTTTCGATATACAGGCCGATCTCACGGCCCTGGCTGACCTGCAGTGCTTTCACCAGGTCGATGATTTCCTGCAGGGTGGGGATCTCGAACTGGCCATCGAGGCGGGTATTGCCCGGGCGGATATCGGGGATCCGCTCGATGGCGCGCAGGCGCTTGAGTTCGGCCGCGGTGAAGTCTTCGCTGAACCAGCCCTCGAGCTCGGCGCCATCGACACTGGCCTTGCGCTTGCGGTCGGCGAACTCCGCGTGCCTGGCCACGTCGGTGGTCAGGCCCAGCTCGTTGTCGTGGCGGGCGAACAGCTGGCCGTCCTTGCTCATCACCAGGTCGAGCTCGACGTAGTCGGCGCCTTGCAGGACGGCGACCGCATAGGCGGCGAGGGTGTGTTCGGGCAGGTAACCGCTGGCGCCACGGTGCGCGATGATCAGCGGTTTGCCATCGTCGGCGCGCTTGGCGGCGGGCGCTGCCGGGGTATCGGCGTTTGCCGCGAAGGGCACCGCGAGCAGGGCGCCGAGCAATAACAGACGGGGCTGGCTTAGGGGCATCGGGCATCTCTCCTGGGCCACAGTGGCCGGTGGTTTTCCAACAGCCTGCACCGACAAAGATGGCGTGGCGATGACAGTGCGGCAAGTCTGCCAGCTGTGGTCGGCACGGGGGCTCTGTTATATTCGCCGCCATGACGACTCGACTCCCTCTCTGCCTGATCGCCGCCCTCGCGGAAAACCGCGTGATCGGCCTCGATAACCAGATGCCCTGGCATCTGCCGACCGACCTCAAGCACTTCAAGGTCAAGACCCTCCGCAAACCAATCATCATGGGGCGTAAGACCTGGGATTCCCTTGGTCGTCCGCTGCCTGGGCGGCTCAACCTGGTGGTCAGTCGCCAGGTGGACCTGCGACTCGATGGTGCTGAAGTCTTCGCTACGGTAGAAGCTGCCCATCAGCGTGCCGAAGCCTGGGCTCGTGAGCAGGGTGTCGACGAAGTGATGCTGATCGGCGGCGCCCAGCTTTATCAACAGGCGCTATCGATTGCTGATCGTCTGTACCTGACTCGGATTGCCATTAGCCCTGAGGGGGATGCCTGGTTTCCCGAGTTCGACGATGCCCAGTGGCAGCGGATTGAGCATGCAGATCATCCGGCAACGGATTCTGAACCGGCCCTTGTTTTTGAGACGTGGGCACGCCGCTAGTTTTTATTCGGCTCAGTTCTTGGCATCCCGTGAGAGCACCGCAGCATGAGTGTCCCTACCCCAGACTCCGGCGAGCGGGTAACCATTGCCGACTTCTTCGTCCGTCACCCGCTTTGGGAGGATGCATTGGCGCTGGTCCTCGGCACCGCGATGGTCGCCCTGGGCATCACCTTCTACAGCCACGCCGGTTTGCTGACCGGTGGCACGGTGGGGCTGGCCTTTCTCCTCAAGTACCTGGCGGGCTGGCCATTCGGCGCAGTGTTCTTCCTGCTCAACGTGCCGTTCTACCTATTGGCGATCTGGCGCATGGGCTGGGCGTTCACCCTGCGTACGGTCTGTGCGGTCGGCCTGGTGTCACTGCTTGCCGAGCTGACGCCCTACTGGGTCGGCTTGGCGGCGCTCAACGAGTTGTATGCCGCGCTGTTCGGCGGTTTCGCCATGGGCCTTGGGTTGCTGATGCTGTTCCGTCACCGTGCCAGCCTGGGCGGTGTGAACATCCTCGCGCTGTATCTGCAGGAGCGCTTCGGGTTGCGCGCCGGCGCCGTGCAGATGGGGGTGGACGCCGCCATCGTGCTGGCGTCGATCTTCGTCGTCGCCCCGGAAAAGGTCGCCCTGTCGGTACTCGGTGCCGTGGCACTGAACATGGTGCTGGCCATCAATCACCGCGCCGGTCGTTACATGGGCGTGAGCTGATAGCGACCTCGGGTGAAATCACGGATTTGTAGGAGCCGCGCCCTCGTGGCGAATGGTGCAGGCGGCACCGATACCAGGCTGCTGGCGCAATTGATTCGCGCCGAAGGCGGTGCTCCTGCAGGTGCCTGCGACGCGATCAGCGCTCGATCTTGGCGGGGCTTTCCGGCAGGAACCAGTTGAGCAGCAGGGCGCAGATGCCGCCGGTGGCCACACCGGACTCCAGCACATTGCGCAGCGCCGCCGGCATGTGGGCGAGGAACTCCGGCACCTGCGACACGCCGAGGCCGAGGGCCAGGGACACGGCGATGATCAGCAGCGCGCGGCGATCCAGGTCGATGCCCGCCAGGATGTTGATACCCGAGGCCGCCACGGCGCCGAACATCACCATGGCCGCGCCGCCGAGTACCGGCTCCGGTACCGCCTGGATGACCCCGGCCACTGCCGGGAACAGGCCGAGAATCACCAGCATCAGGGCGATCCACACGCCGATGTGGCGGCTGGCGATGCCGGTCAGCTGAATCACGCCGTTGTTCTGGGCGAAGATCGAGCTGGGAAAGGTGTTGAACACGCCCGCCAGCAGCGAGTTGACGCCGTTGACCAGCACGCCGCCCTTGATCCGCTGCATCCACAGCGGGCCTTCGACGGGCTGCTTGGACACCTTGCTGGTGGCGGTCACGTCGCCGATGGCTTCCAGGGAGGTCACCAGGTAGATCACCAGCATCGGGATGAACAGGCTCCAGGAAAAGCCAAGGCCGAAGTGCAGGGGCGTCGGCATCTGGAACAGCTCGGCCTGGTGCATGCCGGTGAAATCCAGGCGCCCCAGGTAACCGGCCAGGGCATAGCCGACCAGCAGGGCGATGACGATCGCGCAGCTGCGCATCCACACCACGGGAATGCGGTTGAGCACCACGATGACGGCCAGTACCACGCCGGACAGCAGCAGGTTCTCGCCGTTGGCGAAGGTGCCGTTGGCCATGGCGCCGTAGCCGCCCCCCATGCTGATCAGGCCGACCTTGATCAGCGTCAGGCCGATCATCAGCACGACGATGCCGGTGACCAGCGGGGTGATCAGTTTCTTCACGAAAGGCAGGATGCGCGAGATGCCGATCTCGATGAACGAGCCGGCGATCACCACGCCGAAGATCGCCGCCATCACGCCCTCTACCGGCGTGCCCTGCTTGACCATCAGCGCGCCGCCGGCAATCAGCGGGCCGACGAAGTTGAAGCTGGTGCCCTGTACCACCAGCAGCCCGGCACCCAGCGGGCCGAAGCGCCGGCACTGCACGTAGGTGGCGATACCGGAGATCACCAGGCTCATGGAAACGATCAGGTTGGTGTCACGGGCCGACACGCCCAGGGCCTGGCAGATCAGCAGGCCGGGGGTGACGATCGGCACGATGATCGCCAGCAGATGCTGCAGTGCGGCGAGGACGGCCACCAGCGGACGCGGGCGGTCTTCTAGGCCATAGATCAGTTCGCCGCTACGCTGGGAATCACCTGGTTGCATGGTCGTCGCCGCCTGGAAAAGCGGCGGATTCTACTGCCTGACCGAGGCAATCCCAAGTGGCATTCGCCAGGCCGAATGAGAAGATGGTCAGCGGCGGGGGGCGAACCTTCCATCGTGGAGGTGAGTCTGACGCCCGACCGAGACCAACGCCCGGCAGACAAGGAGCACCCATGATCAACATATCGAAAGCCGCCGGCCCGTGGGCCGGGAAAGCACAGGCAGTCGTGGCATGAGCGGCTTCCCGGACGATATCGACCTGCAGGCGTTCTGGGACGACAGCGCCTACGCACGCAAGGAATTCACCGATGTGCCGCCCAGCGACGCTCTGGTCGCCGAGCTCGAAGCGGAACTCGGCTACCGGTTGCCTGCGTCCTATGTCGCCTTCATGCGGCGGCACAACGGCGGTACGCCGCACAGGTGCTGCTTCCCCACCGAGGAGCCGACCTCATGGGCCGAGGACCATGCTGCCATCACCGGTTTCCTCAGCATCGGGCGGCACAAGCGGTATTCCCTGTGCGGTGAACTTGGCAGCCGTTTCATGATGGAGGAGTGGGGCTACCCGGATATCGGCGTGTACATCTGCGATTGCCCGTCCGCCGGCCACGACATGGTCGCTCTCGACTACCGCGCCTGCGGTCCTCAGGGCGAGCCACAGGTGGTGCATGTTGATCAGGAGGGCGACTACCACATCACCGTTCTGGCCAGGGACTTCGAGACCTTCGTGCGCGGGCTGGTCAGCGAGGAGGCGTTCGATACCGCCGAGGAGGACTTCCAGGAAGACCTGCGCCGGGTGACCCAGGGCGAGTTTTCCGAAATGCTCGCGCCGCTGCTGGACGACTTCCCACCGTTCCCGCGCATCGGCGAAGCCGTCCGCGCGATCGCCCTGCAACTGCTCGAGGAAAAACGCTATTTCGCCCTGCATGCCGACCCACTGTCTTACCTGCTGTACGACGTGCAGTTCTGGGTCTACCAGTACCGCCATCGCGTCGAGCGCCGCCAGCAATACCTCGAGGCCTACTCGCCAATGATCGCCTTCGGCGGACGCGGCTTCAGCACCTGCGGCTATGCACCGGGTTTCGTCGAAGACTGGTTCACGGCGCGCTTCAACGCCCGGGAACTGATCGAAAGCAGGCACGGCATCGTGTTCAGCGAGGATTTCCGGGGGCAGTTGGTCGAGCGCCTGCGTAGCTTTGTTGCCGTGACCTGAGGGGGCAGGGCTGCATAGGCTCATGCCAGCCCTGTACTGCACCCATCTTCGTTTAACCATGCCTGCCTGAAAGCTGTCCGCTGCCGGCTTTTCACCGCCGCCGCCGCTCTGGCTCGCGGCGGGATCGAAGCCGCTCTAAGCTAATCATTAAATGTTATTGGAAAGATATTTCTTATAACCATATTTTTCTCGCAACAGCGCCAGACGGCGCTTCGGCACCTGGGATCAACCGCAGCGGTGCCACTTGCGAGGAGTCGAACGTGAAACGAACCATCAAAGCCCTGCTGCTCGCTGTCGCTGCGGCAACCGCTGTTCAGGCCCATGCCGCCGACATCGTGATCGGCTACCAGACCGGCGTGGATCCATCCAAGGTCGCCCAGGCCGACGGCGCCTATGAAAAGGCCATTGGCCAGAAGCTCGACTGGCGGCGTTTCAACGCCGGCCCTGAAGTGGTGACTGCCCTGGCCTCCGGTGACGTGCAGATCGGTAACCTGGGTTCCAGCCCCCTGGCCGCTGCAACGTCGCGCAAACTGCCGCTGGTGGCCTTCCTGGTCGCGGCGCAGATCAATGCCGCCGAAGCGCTGGTGGTGCGCAACGGCAGTGGTATCGACAAACCCGAGCAACTGGTCGGCAAGACCATTGCCACGCCGTTTGTGTCCACCTCCCACTACAGCCTGCTCGGTGCTCTGAAGCACTGGAACATCGACCCGGGCAAGGTGAAGATCGTCAACCTCAATCCGGCCGAGATCAATGCCGCCTGGAAGCGTGGCGATATCGACGGTGCCTTCGTCTGGTCGCCGGCTCTGGGTGAAATCAAGCGTGACGGCAAGGTGCTGACCGACGCTGCCGAAGTGGGCAAGTGGGGCGCGCCGACCTTCGAAGTCTGGGTCGCCCGCAAGGATTTCGCCGAGAAGCATCCCGACGTGCTGGCCAAATTCGCTGGCGTGACACTCGACGCCTTCGCCGACTACCAGGCCAATGCCGCCACGTGGACGGCCGACTCCGAGCAAGCCAAGAAGATCGCCAAGCTGATCGGCGCCAACGCTGCCGACATCCCTGAACTGCTCGCCGGCTCCGCCTACCCGAACGCCCAGCAGCAGGTCAGCGCCGACCTGCTCGGCGGTGGTACTGCCAAGGATATCGCCGGTACCGCCGAATTCCTCAGGGAGCAGAAACGCATTCCCGCTGTGTTGCCGGATTACTCGGCGTACGTGAGCACCGAGTACGTCCGCCAGGCCCAGTGATACCCAGCGTTACGTTCACGCCACGTTTCGCCCCTCCCCGGAGGGGTTTTTTTACTTCACGAGGTACGCATCATGAGCCGACTGAACGCCGAGCGAGCCCGCCTGAGTTTCAATCGTCGCGGTCATTCCCAGGTCATTCTCGATGGCTTCGATCTGCAGATCGACAAGGGCGCATCGGTGGTCGTGCTCGGCCCGTCCGGCTGCGGGAAATCCAGCCTGCTCAACGTGTTGGCCGGCTTCCAGCCGCTCGACAGTGGTCGTGTGCAGATTGACGGCCGCACCCTGCAAGGCCCTGGCGGCGAACGTGGCGTGGTGTTCCAGGATGACGCCCTGATGCCCTGGCTCAACGCCCTCGACAACGTTGCCCTGGGCTTGCGCCTGCGCGGCCTGAGCAAGGCGCAGCGGCATGCGCGAGCGCTGGAGGTGCTGGAACTGGTCGGCCTGGCCAGCCATGCCCAGCATCGGGTTGCCGAGCTTTCCGGTGGCCAGCGTCAGCGCCTGGGCCTGGCCCGCGCGCTGGCCGTCGACCCGGATTTTCTGCTGCTCGACGAGCCTTTTGGCGCCCTCGATGCGCTCACCCGCGAGCGCATGCAGGTGCTGCTGCTCGACGTCTGGAAACGTACCGGCAAGGGCCTGTTCCTGATCACCCACAGCGTCGATGAGGCGCTGTTTCTCGCCACCGATCTGATCGTGCTGGATGGCCCACCTGCGCGCGCAGTGATTCGCCGGCAACTGCCGTTCGCCCGCCGTTACCTCGCTGGCGAGTCGGTGCGCTCGATCAAAAGTGACCCGGCCTTTGGCGAGCTGCGCCAGGAGCTGCTCGATGTCTTCCTTCAGGAGTCCGCCGACCATGCCTTCTGATGCACTGAAAAACACCCTGAACGACCGCAGCCGCCGTTTCGTGATCCGCTTCGACCGCCGCCGGGTAGCCGCCTTCGCTACCTTGGCGGCGTTGGCGGGATTATGGTGGCTGGCCACCCATCTGGGCTGGGTCGACACGATCTTTCTGCCGGCGCCCGAACAATTGTTGGTAGCCCTCGAGGGCCTGCTGCAGGACGGCTACCTGGATGCCACGCTCTGGCAACACATCGGCACCAGCCTGTGGCGCGTACTGATTGCCACGCTCGCTGCGGTGGTCACGGCCGTGCCGCTGGGCATCGCCATGGGCCTTAACCCGACACTCAATGCCGCCCTCGACCCGCTGGTGGAGTTCTACCGGCCGATCCCGCCGCTGGCCTACCTGCCGCTGATGGTGATCTGGTTCGGTATCGGCGAGCTGTCCAAGGTGCTGCTCATCTACATGGCGCTGTTCGCGCCCTTGCTGATCGCCACCGTGGGGGGCGTGCGCCGGGTCGACAAGGCGCGTATCCAGGCGATTCGCTGCCTGGGCGCCAACCGCCTGCAGGTGGTGCGCCACGTGATTCTACCCAGCGCCCTGCCGGACATCCTCACCGGTTTGCGCATCGCCCTCGGTGTCGGCTGGTCGACCCTGGTGGCCTCTGAACTGATCGCCGCCAACCAGGGCCTGGGTTTCATGGTGCAGTCCGCGGCGCAGTTTCTCGCCACCGACGTGGTGGTGGTCGGCATCCTGCTGATCGCCTGCATCGCCCTGACCTTCGAGCTCGGCCTGCGCGCGCTGCAGAAGCGCTACGCCTCCTGGAACTGACTGCTGAACGGGAGCGAATAGAGAAAGACCTATGACCATGGTATTCGAACGTATCGGCCAGGCCCTGGGCGCGCGCGTCACCGGCGTCGACCTGAGCCGCCCGCTGGATGCCGAAAGCTACGCGATCTTGCGCCAGGGGCTGCTGGAGCATCAGGTGCTGTTTCTGCGCGATCAGTTGCTGACACCGCGCCAACAGCGCGATGCGGCAGCCATGTTCGGCGATCTGCATGTCCACCCGATCTATCCGAAGGTCGAGGGCCAGGCGGAAATCCTCCTGCTGGATACCGACCTCAACGACCTGCGCGACAACGCCCTGTGGCACTCCGATGTGTCCTTCATCCAGGCGCCGCCGCTGGGCTCGCTGCTCAGCGCACGGCGTGTTCCGCCCCACGGCGGCGATACCCTGTGGGCCAGTTGCTCGGCCGCCTACCAGGGATTGTCCGCACCGATCCGCCACTTGCTCGATGGCCTGAGCGCCGTGCATGACCTGACCCTGTCGTTCCCCCTGGCGCGATTCGGCACTACGCCCGAGGCACTGGAAAAATGGAACGCCGCTCGGGCTGCCAATCCACCTGTGACGCACCCTGTGGTGCGCGTGCACCCGGAGACGGGGCGCAAGGGGATCTTTGTCAGCGAGTCATTCACCACGCGGATCGTCGAGCTGGAACCCGGCGAAAGCGATGCACTGCTGAAGATGCTGTTCAAGCAGATCGCCAAACCGGAGTTCAGCGTGCGCTGGCAATGGCGCCAGGGCGACCTGGCCTTCTGGGACAACCGCCTGATCCAGCACTATGCCTGCGACGACTACCGCCCGCAGCGGCGCATCATGCACCGTGCGACGATTCTCGGGGATCGGCCGTTCGGGCCTTGAAGCAGCTGCAAGCCATAAGCTCCCAGCGGCAGCTCGAGCCTTGGGAGCGGGCCATGACCACGATTCGTGCGCATGGCGCACTCCCACAGATAACGGTGTAGGGGCGACCCAGGCTTAGAAGCTGTACTGGGCTGAAACCGTGAAATTGCGAGGTGCCCCATAGACGCTTCGACCACCGAAAGGCTGGCTGGCCAGGCCTTCGTAGTAGGTCTTGTCGAGCACATTGTTGACGCTCAGTTGGGTCAGTAAATGCTTGTTGACCTGATAGCTGGCCATCAGATCAACCAAGGTATAGGCATCCTGCTCGACCCGTGACGTCTGGGTGATGCCAGTGGCCGTATTGGTGTAGGTTCCGACGTTGTAAGTGCGGTTCTGCCGGTATACCGAACCACCGATTTTCCACCGGCTCAGGTCACCAGGGAGTCGGTAGTAGGTGCTGAGTTTGAACAGGTGTCGGGGCACATCCGTATCGAACAGACGCCCGACATTGCCCGGGTCGCTGTCCTGTTTGTATTTGGCCTGCGTATAGGTGTAACCGGCCGCCACCTCCCAATTGGGCATGAGAGTACCGTTGAGCTCCAGGTCGATACCCTGGCTGCGAACCTTGCCCGATGCTTCATAGCAGGGCATGCCGTTACAGCCGGTATCGCTGACCAGACGGCCGCGGTTTTCCTGATCGATCTGAAACAATGCTGCGCTGGCATTCAGCGCGCCACCGAAGTATTCCCCCTTGACGCCCATTTCGTAGTTCTTGCCGGTAATGGGTTCGAGCAGGCTCTGGTCGATGGTGATCGACGTCTGCGGTTGAAAGATGTCCGTGTAGCTGATGTATACCGAGTGCTGCGGATTCAGCTCATAGACCAGTCCCCCATAGCGAGTCACTTCGCGTGCAGTGTTGTAGTGAACGCTGGGGTTGTTGCGAATATCCTGATCGTAGGCGTACCAATCCAGACGCCCACCCAGGATCAGCTTGAGTGGATCGGTCAGGCTGAGCCGGGTGGTCGCGTACAGGCTCTTCTGCGTGGTTTCGGTAAGCGTGCCGTAGGTATGAGTGACGTTCTCCGGCTTGGGTCTCGCGCCTGAATCCCAGTTGCCGAGGTCGGCAATACCGAAGTTGGGCGCGTAACCGCCGCTGGTTTCCTTGCTCGACTCGCGATAGCTGCCGCCGAGAACCAGTTCATGCTCGCGGCCCAGCGCCTGGAACGGGCCGCTCAGGTAACCGTCATAGCTGGTCTGATCGTAGGTGGAGTTCTGCTGGACGGTGCGCTGCTGCCAGGTATTGCCGGTGGGCCGTACGAAGGAGGCGAGGATATCCGACGTCGTCCAGTTCTTCACCGCAGCCAGGCGCAGGTTCCAATCATTATCGAAGTGATGCTCGATTTCGGCGAAAACACCTTTGGTGTCCTTGTCCCAGTATTCCCAGTCGTTGCCGAAGTAGGTGGATCGGGACAGCCCCAGGTCACCGCCATCCGGGCCGACCGGTATGCCGCCCCAGGTGGTGGTGTTATTGTCGTTCTGGAACGAGCCCCCCAGGGTCAGCATCGTGCGCTCGCCGAGGTCGATCTCGGTAATGCCGTAGAGCAGGCCCAGTTCGCTGGACTCGACGTCACGGAAGCTGTCCTTGTCATTGTAGCTGGTGACCATACGCCCGCGAACCGAGCCGCTATCGTTTAGCGCGCTTGAGGCGTCCAGCCCGCTGCGGTAGTTATCCCAGCTTCCGGCGCTGCCGGATACGCTGACTTTGGTGTCGCGGGTCGGCCTTTTACGCACCATGTTGATCGCCGCCGAGGGCGTGCCGGCGCCCTGCATCAGGCCAGTGGCGCCGCGCACGATTTCTACCCGGTCATACATGGCCAGATCCGGCGATGGCACGAAGTCGCCGTCATAGGACGTGGGCAGGCCGTCGTACATCAGGTTCTCGACCTGAAAGCCACGTGAGTAGATCAGTGGGCGCACGGCACTGAACTTCTGCACCGTCACGCCCGGGGTGGATTTCAGCGCATCCTCGAGGGTGATCATGTTCTGATCGTCCATACGCTGGCGAGTGACCACGGTGACCGACTGCGGGGTTTCCCGGGTGGTCAGCGCCAGCTTGGTCGCCGTGCGCATGGCACCCGTGGTGTAGGAGCCGCTACTCTCGGTGGTTTCGCCCAGGCCGCTGGCGTTGATACTGGTCGCGCCCAGTTCCAGTGAACCATCGCCTTCCTGCGACGCTTCCAGTGCGTAATTGTCTCCGGCCTTGAGCGGTCGCAAACCGGTACCGGCCAGCAACCGGGCCAGGCCTGCATCCACCGAATAGCTGCCGTTTAGCCCAGGGCTGCGTTTGCCCGTGGTCAGCCGCGAATCCACCGAAAGCAGAATGTCGGCTTCGCTGGCGAAGCGATTCAGCGCCTGGTCGAGATCCCCCGCGGGGATGGCATAGGCGCGGGTCTGTTCGGTGGCGGCCGATTGCGCCTGTGCGCTGGCTACGATCAGCAAGGGGCTGGTGGCCAGCAGGCTGGTGAGCAGGACTCGGGTGATCGACAGGCTCAGTGTCGAGCGGTGGGATGCAGGCAGGTACGGCATTCTGGATATCCTCTGAGAATGCGTCTTTATTGGGTTCAAGAGGTATCCCGAGCGAGCGGGTGAAACCGACAATGGGTTGTGGAAATTATTTGCTGATTGCTCTGACATGCACGTGATGATCGTTCCCACGCTCTGCGTGGGAACGCATGTCAGGACGCTCCGCGTCCGTCAGGTTCAGCAGTCGCCGATGGTTCGAGGCGCGGAGCGCCATACGTGGCATTCCCACGCGGAGCGTGAGGAACGAGCAGAGGTCAGCCTCTCGGTCGCACGGTGACCCAGTAGCGGGTGACGCGCTGTACTTGCACAGGCAGCGATTGCTGCAAGGCGGTCAGCACACGGTCGGTATCGGCGAGCGGGAATACGCCGGTCAGCGGCAGCCTGGCGACTGCCGGATCGCAGCGCAGCACGCCGGGGCGGTGACGCGCCAGCTCGCTGAGGAATTGCCCCAGCGGCATGCGCTCGGCGATCAACCGGCCCTCGTTCCAGGCGATGCTGTTACGGTCTGCCCGGCCAATGGCGGTGGCGCGCTCGGCACTGAACCAGCGTTGCTGGCCGGCGAGCAGACGGGAGGGTGGGGCGCTACGTGGGCGCAATTCCAATTCGCCTTCGTAGAGTTCGACGCGGCTGCCGCCGTCGATCTCATACACCGAGAAGTGCGTGCCGAGGGCCTGGATTTCGCCGGCGGCGGTCTCGACGATCAGCGGGCGGCGAGCGGCATCATGGCCGCTCTCCAGCAGCAGCTCGCCCTTGAGCAGCCGGATGCGTCGTTCCGTTTCGCTAAAGCGGACATTCACCGCGCTGTCGCTGTTCAGCGCCAGCCGGCTGCCATCGGCGAGGATGCGCTGCAAGCGTTCGCCGGTGCCGCTGCGCAGATCTGCCATGGCTTCGCGCCAAGGTAGCTGCGACTGGGCCAGGTATCCGCTGCCGCCCGCCAGCAGCGTCAGGCCGAGCATCTTGAGGGTCTGCCGACGACGTGCGTCAGGCTGCTCGCGCAGCACGGCGCTGGCGGTGTGGGCGGGAACGCCAGCCAGGGTACCCTGCAAGCGCTCCAGGCGTTGCCAGGCGCGCAGGTGTTCGGGGTCGCAGGCCTGCCAGTCTGCGAAACGCTGGCGTTGCTCGGCATCCAGTTCGCCGCCCCAGTGCAGCATCAGCCAGTGGCTGGCCTGTTCGACGATGGCCGGCGGGATGGGTGCATCGCTGGCGCGCTTCATTCCGCGTACAGCACCTGATAGCAGGCCGAGATGGCGCGCAGCATGTACTTCTGCACCGAGCTGACGCTGACCTGCAGGCGTTCCGCGATCTGTGGATAAGTCAGGCCTTCGAACTGCGACAGCAGGAAGGCTTCGCGTACCTTGGTGGGCATGGCGTCGAGCATCGCATCGATCTGCAGCAGGGTTTCGATGACCATGGCGCGGGTCTCCAGTGACGGCGACTCGGGTTCTGCGAGGTGAGCGATGCTCTCGAGGTAGGCCCGCTCGATCCGCTGCCGACGCCACTGGTCGATGATCAGATTGCGTGCGATCTGGGTCAGGTAGCTGCGGCCTTCGTCGATGCTCGGCAGGCGGCCGCTGAGCAGCAGGCGCAGGAAGGTGTCCTGAGCGATATCCGCCGCCTGTTCGCGGTCGCCCAGGCGCTTGCGCAGCCAGCCATGCAGCCAGCCGTGATGATCGCGGTAGAGCGTATCGACGCTTTGCAGCGTTGATGGGGGCGGAGCGCTGGACACCGAAACTCCCTTGGCGTGCGCCAGTGCGGATAAGAATTGATCGCGATTGTAGGAGGGCTGTAGGCCTTTGGGAACAGGCGTGAGCGCAAATCGCCAATGGCCCAGCAAGAGAACGCTGCCGGAAACTCTGCAAAGTCGGTAAAGAAGTGGCCCTTTCTGGAGGTGTTATCCGTCTTGGTAAGTAAGCACGCTGATCAAGCTGTGCTGCCCAGCCGGATCGAATGAGCGCGGAGCGCCCGGGGATGCATGCCCGGGCGGGGCATGGGAACGATCGAAAGCCTGGGAAGGCTTCTCGTCTTTTGGAACAGGGTTGACCCTAAATGGCTGACAGCCACCCCCTGTAGAGGCTCCCACGCATAGCGAGGGAGCCGGTCAGTAGGTATAGCTGAGAGAGTTCATGACATTGCGCGGCGCACCGTAGCTCACGTTGTTCCCTGCCATGGACAGGTAGTACGCCCTGTTGAACAGGTTGTTGACGTTGACCGACGCGGACAGGTTCGCTCCATGAACTGATAGGAATAATTCTCATCCTGGTCTGCGGCACTCCAGGCGAGCAATCGCCAGTGGCATGACAATCGAAAACCTGAACTTAGCTGCGTTCTCCGGGGACTGATTGAGTAAGGGCACCCAGCCCATTTTCATCTACCAGCCCTGGAGGCGGATATGTCGGATCATCACACCTACAAGAAGGTCGAGCTGGTGGGCTCGTCGGCAACCAGCATCGAAGATGCCATCAGCAATGCCCTGGCCGAAGCCAGCAAGAGCATTCGTCATCTCGAGTGGTTCGAAATCACCGAAACCCGTGGTCACATCGCCGATGGCGCAGTGGCTCATTATCAGGTCACCCTGAAGGTCGGCTTCCGCGTCGCCAACAGCTGACCGTGGTAGCTGCGGTACGCTGACTTGTCATAACGGCAATCTGCGGCTTTATTGAAACGGGCCGCTTTTGGCGCCCGGACTGGTTCATTGGTAACGAGGGAGCGTTTGTGATGAGAAAAGTGTTGTTTGCAGTGGGTTTGATGGCCCTGGCCGGTTCGGCATTCGCCGCCAAGGATTGCGAAGAGCTGAAGAGCGAGATCGATGCGAAGATCCAGGCCAAGGGCGTTGCGTCCTACACCCTGGAGATCGTCGACAAGGGCAGCGTCACCGACCGTCAAGTGGTAGGCAGCTGCGGCGGTGGTACCAAGGACATCGTCTACCAGCGCAACTGATGCCGATGATCGAAAAGCCGGCTCACGGTTTCCGTGCAGCCGGCTTTTTGCTGCCTGCCCTGTGCGCCGGGTTGGCCCGTGGCGGGTTGGGGGCGTAGAGTAAGACCTACCGTTTTACTCGGATAAGGCCAAGGCTTTATCCACAGCCAAGGTTCTTCCTCATGTCTGCACTCGCGAAACTTCCCTTCTCCGTTCTTGACCTGGCGCCGATCCGCGACACCGGCAGCGCGCAGCAGGCGCTGCACAATTCCCTGGCCCTGGCCAGGCACGTCGAGTCCTTGGATTTCAAGCGTTTCTGGGTCGCCGAACACCACAACATGGATGGTATCGCCAGCTCTGCGACGGCCGTGCTGCTCGGCTATCTGGCCGCTGGCACCTCAGCCATCCGCCTGGGCTCCGGTGGGGTGATGCTGCCCAACCACGCGCCGCTGGTGATCGCCGAACAGTTCGGTACCCTGGCGACCCTGTATCCGGGGCGCATCGAACTGGGCCTTGGGCGTGCGCCGGGCGCCGATCAGTTCACGGCCCAGGCGTTGCGTCGCGAGCGCTCCGGCAGCGCCGACGATTTCCCCCAGGACGTTGCCGAGCTGCAGCGCTACCTCGGCCCGCGTACGCCGGACCAACGGGTCATCGCGGTGCCCGGAACCGCTACCAAGGTACCGATCTGGCTGCTCGGCTCCAGCCTGTTCAGTGCGCAGCTGGCGGGCCAGTTGGGGCTGCCCTATGCCTTCGCCTCGCATTTCGCGCCGCGTTACGTGCACGAGGCCATCCGTATCTATCGCAATACCTTCACGCCATCCGAAGTGCTCGACGAACCCTACGTGATGCTCGGCGTGCCACTGATGGCCGCGGATACCGACGAGCAGGCCGAGTACCTGGCGACCTCGGCCTACCAGCGCATCCTTTCGCTGATTCGCGGCCAGAGCCTGGTGCAGCGCCCGCCGGTGGCATCGATGGAGGGCCTGTGGCTGCCCCACGAGCGCGATGCCGTCGGCAGCTTCCTCGGCATGGCGGTGATCGGCGGGCCAGAGAAGATCCGCGCGCGGTTGGAGGTGCTGCTGGAGCAGACCCAGGCCGACGAGCTGATCTTCACCTGCGACCACTATGACTTCGCCGATCGCCTGCACGCCTTCGACATCCTCGCCGGGCTGCGTTGATCGCTCGTTGGCCCGCCAGCCATCGAGCGTCTATGAAACCCTGCGGACCGCGCCCGGCAAAAAACTCGAACTTGCCTGCCTGCTGCCTCTCTCAACTCAGTACCCCTCATCAACAGGAGCGTAGAGATGAAAAAGACAGCATCGGCCCATTGGCAGGGCGGCATCAAAGACGGCAAGGGCACCATTTCCACCCAGAGCGGCGTGCTCTCCGGACAGCCCTACGGTTTCAATACCCGTTTCGAGGACAAGCCCGGCACCAACCCGGAAGAACTGATCGGTGCGGCGCACGCCGGTTGTTTTTCCATGGCATTGTCCAAGGAACTGGGCGAGGCGGGCATGACCGCCGAGAGCATCGATACCAGGGCCGAAGTGACCCTCGACAAGCAGGACGGCGGCTTCGCCATCACCGCGGTGCACCTGTCGCTGAAGGCCAAGGTGCCGGGTGCCGACCGCGCGGCGTTCGAGAAAGCGGTGGAAACCGCCAAAACCGGTTGCCCGGTTTCCAAGGTGCTCAACGCGGAAATCACCCTGGAAGTGGTGCTGGAGGCCTGATCGGCTGCCCAGTCCCTCTGCACATCGGCCGCGACGCCCGTCGCGGCTATACGGGCTGCTGGCGTTGCAGCGCGGTCGTGCCGCACCGTCAACGGCCCTATCCGATCAGAAGCTCCCACAACGCAGATTCTTGCCGTGCGCCAGCGCATTGCGCTCGCCGTCGTATAGGATCGCTTGGCCGCGCATCACCACCGAGCGCGCTTCGATGCGATAGCGCCGACCGGCCTTGAAGTCGTCATAGCGCAGGCGGATATCGCAGGTCAGCTGCTGTGGCTCGGACATCATCGACGTGCCGCCCCCGCCACTGACTTCGAAGCGCAAGCTCATCTCCAGCTCGTGAGCCCCGGGTGTGACCTGAAAGTAGCGTCCATCACGGACACGCTGGCGATCCAGGCGCTCGGCCATCAGCAGGTCGATGCCCTCTCCCTCGAGGTCGACCCAGGCCATATTCGGATCGGCGGTCGGCAGGGGCGAGGCGCAGGCGCCCAGCAACAGCAGGCTGGCGAGCAATAGGGGTTGGCGCATCGGGGGGCTCCCGTGGGGTGGGTACGAAGCAGGCTGCAGTATCGCGCGAAAGCCGCTGCTGCTTCGCGGTAGGATAGGGTGCCTACCCCACATGACACCGGCCATGCACCAGCATTGCAGCTTCTACCTTGTCGACCTGTTGCGTCGCACGACGGTTCCCCTGTTCGCTCTGCTGCTGACAGGGTGCAGCACACTGGACTACTACGGACAGCTGGCTCGCGGACAGCTGCAATTGTTGCATGCGCGGCAACCGGTACAGGCCCTGATCGACGCTCCCTCGACGGCGCCGCCACTGCGCCAGCGCCTGGCGTTGTCCCAACAGGCACGCAGCTTCGCCACCGAGCGACTGGGCCTGCCGGACAACCGCAGCTATCGACTGTACGCCGATCTGCAACGGCCGTTCGTGGTCTGGAACCTGTTCGCCACCCCGGAGTTTTCCCTGCAGCCGCAACTGCACTGTTTTCCGATCGCGGGCTGCGTGGCCTACCGCGGCTTTTATGAGCAAAACCGTGCTCGCGGTGCGGCCGCGCTGCTCGATGCGCAGGGGCTGGACACTTACCTGGGTGGCGTGGAGGCCTACTCGACCCTGGGCTGGTTCGATGATCCTATCCTCGACACCATGTTGCGTTGGAGTGACGAACGCCTGGTCGCATTGATCTTCCACGAACTCGCTCACCAGCAGTATTACCTGGCGGGCGAGACCGCCTTCAACGAGTCCTACGCCACCTTCGTCGAGCGCGAGGGTTTGCGCCAGTGGCGCGCCGCACGGGGGTTGCCAGCCCCGAGGGAGTTGCCGATCCAGCCGCGCGAGCAGTTCAGCGAGTTGGTGTTGGCCAGTCGTGCGCGCCTTGAAACCCTCTACGCCAGCGACCTCGATGCCGAGGCGATGCGTGCCGGCAAGCAGGCCGAGTTCGACCGCCTGCGCGATGAGTACCGGCAACTGCGTGCCACGCAATGGAAGGGGATTGGCTATTACGATGGCTGGATCAACGGGCCATTGAACAACGCCAAACTGTTGCCCTTCGGCCTTTACGACCGCTGGGTGGCTGCCTTCGACAGCCTGTTCCGCGAGGCTCGGGGCGACTGGCCGACCTTCTATCGCCGGGTGGCCGAGTTGGGGGCATTGCCCGACGCGCAACGGCTTATACAACTGCAAGCGCTGGACGCTGTCCGAGATTAGGGTCCGTTGATGTTTCTGGTGCCACCGCGGCGCAGGCCGTTGCGCCACGGGGCAAGGGCCGTACCCGCTCACGGCGGGTTTGCGGCATTCCCACATCCAGACCCGTATTGATTACACGCAGAGGAAGGTCGTGATGAAAGGATGGATGGCAGTGATGCTTGTACTCGGCCTCATGGGCAGCAACGCCTGGGCCGCGCCCAAATCGTGCGAGGAGCTCAAGCAGGAGATCGAGGTGAAGATCCAGGCGGCGGGCGTGGCCAGCTACACGTTGGAGATCGTGCCCAACGAGGAAGTCGAGGACGACAACATGGTGATCGGCACGTGCGACAACGGCAGTCGCAAGGTGATCTACCAGCGCAACGACCTGACCGGCTCGCGGATGATGTAGCTCAGGCGGCGAAGGCTTGGTGCAATTGCGCCAGCGTCTGGAAGTGGTGGGCCGGGCGCTCGCCGCTCAACTCTTCCAGGCTGCCGAACCCGTAGCCGACCGCGACGGCATCGAGACCGTTTCGATGGGCGCCGATCAGGTCGTGCTTGCGGTCGCCGATCATCAGCGTGTCGGCCCGGTCGAGCCCCTCCTGCTGGAGCAAGTGACCGATCAGTTGCACCTTGTCGGTGCGCGTGCCATCCAGCTCACTGCCGTAGATCGCCTTGAAGTAAAGGCCGAAATCGAAATGGCGGGCGATCTCCGTGGCGAATACCGTGGGTTTGCTGGTGGCGATGTACAAGGTGCGTCCTTGCTCGCGCAGCACCTGCAGGAGTTCGAGCACGCCCTCGAACAGCTGATTCTCGTACAGGCCCACTTCGCGAAAACGCACTCGATAGTGGTTCACCGCATCCCAGGCGCGTGCCTCGCTGAGGCAGTAGGTGTGCATGAAGCACTGCAGCAGTGGCGGGCCGATGAAGTGCTCCAGGGCCTGCAGGTCGGGCTCATGGATATCCAGCTGCGCCAGCGCATATTGCACCGACCGGGTAATGCCCTCGCGCGGGTCGGTGAGGGTGCCGTCGAGGTCGAAGAGAAGGGTGCGCTGCTGCATGGTGTGGATATCCGCTGGCCTGAATCGGCGCGGATTGTCCCGCACCGCAAGCCGCTCAAGCAACTCAGGCCGACGTCGGCCTATAGACCCAGCGCAGGCTCAGGCGCGTCAGTGGCCAGAGCAGCGCCAGCAGCACAAGCCCGAACAGCAGCACCAGCGCCAGGGCTACGAACTCCGAGCCGGCATACAGAGCCACCAACAGCACGACGCACAGCACGGTCGCCACGACCAACCAGATCGCCATGCACAGCAGCACGCTTGCCAGCAGACGACCGACGGCCAGGCGCGGCAACTGCGGCGGCAGCGCGCCGCGGGCGGCGAGCAGGGCGATCAGCCCGTACAAGAGTCCGGAAGCACTGCTGACAGCCTGCAGCCACTCCATGCCATAGGGATCGATGACGCCGATCGGCAGCAGCGTGAGCAGTTTCATGTAGATCACGCAGAACAGCAGGCCGAAGGCCAGCGCAGTCTCGCCGCGGCTGACCAGGCCCAGCCCGGTTTCGACCTCGCCCGTACGGCGCATCAGGTGCAGGCTCAGCCACAGTGGCAACAACGTCGCCAGTACGAAGGAAACGAGGTTCAACGGTTGCAGCAGTAGAGTGGGGGATATCCCGTGGTCGCCTTCGTAGATCCATGCAATCAACTCAGTCACCAGCAGCCTGAAGAACAGGCTGACCAGCACGAAGGCCACGAAGTAGAAGCCGACGAAGAGCGCGATGAGACGACCTGGGCGGGTGACGTTGACCAGGTTGTGGCGCTGCAGGTAATAGCGGGTCAGCAGCAGCGCACTGCAGCCATCGATTGCCAGCGCGCCGAGCCAATAGGTCGCCAGCTGCCACAGATCGTCCAAGTAGGCTTGCAGGTATCCGGGCTCCAGAGTCAGCCACATGATGACCCAGGAAATCATCTGGCCCGCTGCACAGCAGAGCATCGCCGTGATCAACAGGCCCATGGGCAGCCCGCACGGCTGTCTGGCCTCGCTCGCGGGGTCGACCTGAGCAATGGCGTAAGGGTTGCTGTGCATGGGGCGATTCCTTTCGGGGCAGGTCTTTCAATGCCGGCAGGATATACCGGCGCAGCGTGCGTTGCTGTGATGGTTCTACGGTTCGCCAGACAAGAGCGCCCATGAGGTATTCGCACGGGTCATGGGGCTGCATTTTCCCGATGCGAAACCTGTCACTGCCGGTCGGCTTACAGTTTTGAAACATTTTGTTTCATTTGTTCGGGCTGGGGGCGCCGGGTTTTCCCGGGCTCATCCGTCTTGGGTGGTAAGAGCTGGATATTTCTCGCTCTTCACGAGTTGCACGGCGCCTGCACGGGCGCATTGCGTCTTTCACCTCGCACCTCACCCGGGCGTGTCGAGCTGCCTTCGTTTGCCTGAGCGCGAGTGCAGGTTCGGTTGACGTCGGGGATGGTTATTGGATGCTCAGGCAGAGGTCGGGCCCGTCATGACGTTTTTCCCTTTTCCCATTCGCCTGCGCTGGCTGCTCGGCACGGTCGCGCTCGTGCCGGTCATCGCTTTGGCCTGGTTCAACGGCGAGCCGACGCCAGCCTATGAAACCGCCGTGGTTGGCCGAGGCGATGTGGAAGCCACGGTAGTCGCCATCGGCACGCTGCAGCCGCGTTATTCGGTGGATGTCGGGGCACAGGTGTCCGGGCAGATCGTGCGCTTGCACGTGGAGCCGGGTGACCAGGTGAAAAAGGGCCAACTGCTCGCCGAAATAGACGCCAGCCTGCACGAAGCCACGGTGGAGGCCGATCGTGCGGCACTGCAGGGCTTGCGCGCGCAACTGGAAGAGCAGCAGGCGCAGCTGCTGCTGGCGCGCCAGCAGCACGAGCGGCAAACCCACCTGGCCAGGCTTGATGCCACCCGCGAAGAAGATGTTCAGACTGCCGCCGCGGATTACAAATCGGCCAGGGCGCGGCTCGACAACCTGCGTGCGAAGATCGTCGAAAGCCAGGCGCTGCTCAAGCGCAACGAGGCGCAACTGAGCTACACGCGCATCTACGCGCCCATCGCCGGCTCGGTGCTGGGTGTCGATGTGAAGGAGGGACAGACCCTCAACGCCACCTACCAGACGCCCACGGTGATGCGCATTGCCAATCTGCGCAGCATGACCGGCTGGACGCGCGTGTCCGAAGCCGATATCCGCCGGGTCAAGGCGGGCATGCCGCTGTATTTCACCACCCTTGGCGTCGACGAGCGCCGTTGGCACAGCACGGTGCGCCAGGTGCTGCCCGCGCCACCGGTGACCGCTACCGCGCAGGGCGAATCGACCAGCAGCGCCGCCGAACCGGAAAAAGTGGTGCAGTACACCGTGTTGTTCGAGGTGGATAACAGCGACGGCGAGCTGATGGCGCAGATGACTGCCCAGGTGGTGTTCGTCACGGCCTCGGCGAAGAATGTGCTCACTGCGCCTCTGGATGCCTTGCAGGGCAGGCCGGGCCATTACCAGGTGCGTATCCTGGGTGACGATCAGCGCCCGCAACTGCGCTCGGTGAACGTCGGTGCGCGGGATCGCCAGGTAGCGGAAATCCTCGATGGCCTGCAGGAAGGCGAGCGCCTGGTGACCGGCGATGCGCAGCCGGAGGCGGGCATGTCGAGGTTCCAGTGGTAGCTGCGCTGATCGAACTGCAAGGCATCAGGCGCAGCTTCGGCGGCGAGAGCGGTGCGCCGGCCGTCGACGTGCTGCGCGGCATCAGCCTGTCGATCCAGGCCGGGGAGTTCGTTGCCATCGTCGGCACGTCCGGCTCCGGTAAGTCGACGTTGATGAACCTGCTCGGCTGCCTGGATCGCCCCAGCGCCGGCAGCTATCGCTTCGCCGGCGAGGACGTGGCAGCTTTCGACGCCGACCAGTTGGCCTGGCTTCGCCGCGAGGCGTTCGGGTTCGTGTTCCAGGGCTACCACCTGATCGCCACCGAGTCCGCGCGGGAGAATGTCGAGGTGCCTGCCATCTACGCCGGCATGCCGTCCGACCAGCGTCGTGAGCGGGCGTCTGCGCTGCTGCGCCGGCTGGGCCTGGACGAACGCCTCGAGCACCGGCCGGCGCAGTTGTCCGGCGGCCAGCAGCAACGCGTGTCGATCGCCCGTGCGCTGATGAATGGAGGGCGCATCATCCTCGCCGACGAACCCACCGGCGCGCTGGACAGCCGCAGTGGCGAGGAGGTCATGGCGCTGTTGCACGAGCTGGCCGATGCCGGGCACACCATCATCCTGATCACCCATGACCGCGACGTCGCCGCCCAGGCGCGGCGGGTGATCGAGATCCGCGACGGGCAGATCATCAGTGACAGTGGCGCCCTGGTGCCGAGCAATGCGCTGCCAGCCCCGGACATGCGGCAAGCCGGGCGTGCCAGTGGCGCATCCTTCTTCAGTGAGTTTGGCGAAATGCTGCGGGGGGCCTGGCGTGTGCTGTTGATCCACCGCTTTCGTACGGCGCTGACCCTGCTGGGTATAGTCATTGGCGTTGCTTCGGTGATCGTCATGCTGGCCGTGGGGGAGGGGGCAAAGCAGAAGGTGGTGGCGGAAATGGGCGTGATGGGAGCCAACATGATGTACGTGTCCAGCGATGTGCCGCGTACGGGCGGCCCCACCGGGGTGCTCACCGCCGATGATTTCGATGCCATCGGCCAGCTGCGCGAGGTGTCGCGGGTGATGCCCATACTGCGCGACCCGGCGTTGATCCGGCATGGCCAGCAGGCCGTGCAGAGCGAGGTGTTGGGCGTGGGCGAGCACCTGCCGCAGATCCATCGCTGGCCGGTGGCCCGCGGTCGCTTCTTCAGCGCTGCGGAGAACCATGAGATCGCGGCGGTGGCGGTGCTCGGCCATCAGGTCTACCAGAGTCTGTTCCCCGAGGGCGATGATCCGCTGGGGGCGATCATCCTGATAAACAGCTCGCCATTCGAAGTGATCGGTGTGATGAGCGAGAAAGGCAGTGACGCCGGTGGCAACTACCCGGATGAGCAAGTGCTGGTGCCGCACCGTACCGGGGTGGTGCGGGTTTTCCCAAAGTTGCGCGACGAGAGCTACGGTGGTGTCGAAGTGATGCGCAGCGAGCTGGTGGGCCGTGCCCAGGCCTCACTCGAGGAGCTGCTGCTGCAGCGACACGGGCGCCAGGATTTTCGCGTCTACAACTCGGCCGCCAAGCTGCAGGCCGAGGCCGAGACACGGCAGAGCATGACGTTGATGCTCGGCCTGATCGCTGCCGTGTCGCTGCTGGTTGGCGGTATAGGGGTGATGAACGTGATGTTGATGACGGTGCGCGAGCGCACCCGTGAGATCGGTATCCGCATGGCCACGGGCGCCCGGCAGCGCGACATCCTGCGGCAGTTTCTCACCGAGTCGGTGCTGGTCACGCTGGTGGGTGGCAGCGTCGGCGTGATCACCGGGTTGCTGTTCGGCGCCCTGCTGATCGCCTGGAACGTGCCGCTGGTGTTCTCGCTGTCGGCCATGTTGTTGGCATTCGTCTGTTCGGTGGGCACCGGCCTGGTGTTCGGTTACCTGCCGGCGAAAACCGCCGCCCAGCTCGACCCCGTGGTGGCGTTGGCACAATGACGGGACTGTTGATGAGGTCGTTACCTGGCCTGCTGGCCGCGCTGCTCGTCGCCGGTTGCAGCGGCACGCCCGATACGCCGCCGGATCTGCCTGCCGCGCCGGAACGCTGGCGTAATGCCTTGCCGGCACAGGCCAGGCCGGCCAACGACTGGTGGCGCATGTTCGCCAGCCGTGAGCTGGACGGCCTGATGCGTCAGGCCGAGGCGGGCAACCAGGACCTGGCCGGCGCCGTCGCGCGACTGCGTCAGGCGCAGGCGAGCGCTCGCTTGGCCGGCGCCGACCTGCTGCCGCACCTCGATGGCAAGCTCGATGCCGGGCGCGAAGCGCGCCTGGGCGGCGATCCGGAGGTCGATGGCAACAGCTACAGCGCCAGCCTCGCGGCCAGCTACGAGGTCGACCTGTGGGGACGCCTGAGTGCCACCCGCGACAGTGCGCGTTTCGCTGCCGAGGCCAGCCGCTTCGACCGCGATACGCTGTGGGTCACGCTCAGCGCGGCGCTGGCGTCGGCGTGGCTGGATAGCGTCGGCCTGCAGGAGCGTCGGCGTATCGCCCGGCTCAACCTGGCGAATGCCGAACGGGTGCTGCAAACCGTCGCCGCGCGCCAAAGCGCCGGGGCCGCCACCTCGCTGGAGCTGGCCCAGCAGCGCGGTGTGGTGGCGCTGCAGCGCCGCGAATTGGCGTCCATCGGCCAGCAGTACGAGGACAGCCTGGCGGCGCTGGCGCTGTTGCTCGGGCAACGGGTCGACGAGCTGGCGCTGGCGCGCACCGGCTTGTTCGAGTTGCCCCAGCCGCAATTGGGGGCGGGGATTCCCAGCGAGCTGCTGCTGGCGCGCCCTGACCTCGCCCTGGCCGAGGCCAACCTGCGGGCGGCCGATGCCGACCTGCAAGCGGCCCGTGCCGCCCTGCTGCCGCGCCTCAGCCTGAGCGCCGAGGTGGGCGGGAGCGCGCCGCGTACCTCGCGTGTATTCAGCGACCCGCTGTATTCCCTGGCCGCCGCCCTGGCCGCGCCGATCTTCGACGGGGGCGCCCTGCGTGCCGAACGCGACATCGCGCAGGCCAAGCGTGAAGAGCTGCTGGCCGCTTACCGCGGCGCGTTGATCGCGGCGTTCGCCGATGTCGAGGTGGCGCTCAACGGCATCGCCGGCGTCCAGGCCCAGCAGCAGGCTCAGGACGAGGTGCTGGAACAGGCCGAGCGCGCCTTCCGGCTCGCCGAGTCACGCTACCGCGCGGGTGCGGAAACCCTGTTGGTGCTGCTCGATACCCAGCGCAGCCTGTACAGCGCCCAGGACGAAGCGGCGCAATTGCGCCTGCAACGCCTGCAGGCCAGCGTCGCCCTGGCCCGGGCCCTGGGAGGCGGCTGGGTGCCCGACAAGCGGGGCTAGGTGGGTCTAGTGCCGGCGGCGCAGATCGACCGGCGTCGCGTCCGTGGCGAATCCAGGGCATGCCGCGAGTTGGTTGCGCGCCGAGGGCGGGGTGCCCACGATGGACGTTGCCTGGCGAATACGCGGTTCAAACGCCGGTCGTGTCTGCCGGCAGGCCGGCGAAAAATCAGGTGGAGGGTGGTGGACGCCAGTCGGCCCCGGCGGGCCGCACCAGTGTCAGCAGACCCATGGCGGCGGAGAGGACCAGCAGGTATTCGAAGAAGCGAAACGGAATCACGATCCAATTGCTCACCTCGCCGACGATGCCACCGTAGCTGTCGACGAATCTGAACGCGTAATTCACCCCGGTACTGCCACCGCCGTGGCTGATGATTTCCTTGGTCTGCAACGCTGCGCCCGGCGGCGCGAACAGCCACTCCAGCGGCTGGTTGTACAGCGGGTTGCCGCGGCTGTCGAAACACATGCCGATGAAGGCCATGAAGACGATCAGCAACGCGGCTGCTTCCGGCTTGCGCCAACTCAGACGACCCTTCCAGGCCAGCGCCAGGAAGCCCAGCATGACGGCGGCGCTGGCCACCCCATCGATGAAGACGACGCCCGTGAAGAACCAATAGAGGATCACACCGAGCAGGCCGAAGCCGGCGATCACGGCACTGGCGATGGCGAAGATGGAGAGGACTTTCACGAGGCTGGAGCGGGGCGGTGGCGTTGTCATGACGTCATCCTAACGCAATGCGCGCAGGCGAGCCCAGCGGCTGCCCCTGCGCAGGCCATCAGGTGCAGTCGGTATGCAGTCGGTGGCTGCCGCATTGCGCGCAGCGGAACAGGTAGCCGGTCGGGCTGCCATCGGTGCTGAGCGCGCGCACGTAACCTGGCGGCAACCCATCGAGGTCGTCGGCCAGTTCGGCGCGCAGCGGCTCGATCCCAGCGTGGTCGACGTAATCGAGGAACTGGCAGGGCTGGCCACAGTGCAGCAGCCAGGCGCCCTGTTGCCAGGCAAGATAGCCCGGGGTGCGCTCGCAGACCTCGTCGAGCAGCGCCAGATCCAGGCTCGCAGAGGGGGCGGCGGGATCCGGCTGGCAGCCTTCGATGGACAGGTCGTCGTTGAACTGGCCTTGCCAGCGTTGCGCGGCGCTGCCGTCGGCGACGCACCAGGGGCACAGGTAGGCCGGTTTCTGCCGCGCATAGAAGGGGCCTTCGTAGCGCCATTCACGAGGAGTGTCGCAGCACGAGCAGATACCCGCCTGCTGGCTGAACAGGCCGAGCCGGTAGGCATTGGGATGCAGGCGGAAGACGGGGAGATCGGCACTCATGGCGCAGTGCTCCAGGCTGTCGACGGGCGGGCGTTGGGGGCATCGGCTGGCGGGGTCATCGGTGTCTTTCCAGGGTGGCGAGTAGGGCCATATAGCCCTCGAAGTGATCGCAGGCCTCGTCCAGCTGCCAGGTCGGCTTGTCGGCGACGAAGGCGTGCCAGGCCGGTAGGTGGCGAGCCAGCCGGTGTTCCCGGCGTTGCCGGTCGAGGTGGGCGAGGGCCGCCATGGCATGCTGCTGGTCGAAGTACAGGTGCGGCTGGCTCAGGTAGTGGTCGAGATAGCGGTCCAGATAGTCCGCGGCGTCTGCGCTGGCGAAACGGGCGAGGGCCACGCAATAGGCGAAGCCTGCGTAGCACAGGTCGCTGCGCAACAGCAGCCGGCCGATCAGCGACTCCAACTGCGGGCAGGGAATCAGGGCGGCGAGGTGGGCGCCGACGTAGCGCGGGCGCCAGTCGACCTGCTGCAGCAGATGCCCGGCGAGCTCCTCGTCGGCGGCGTGCAGGTGCTGCTCCAGGTGGGCGCGGGCTTTCGCCGAATGCAGGCCGAAGTACAGCGGCACCACCCAGCGCTCGCGGAGCGCCGGGTCCAGGGGCTCGCTGCAACAGGGTACCCTGAGCTCGGCGAAGGGGCTGGCATGGCGAATGGTGGCGCCCGCCACATGCTCCTGGGGGCTCGGGGGCGCCAGGTGCCTCGGCGTGCCCGCGGCCGGTTGCGCGCCGGTGAGGTTCGAGCCGGCGTCGTCCGCGCTGCACGGTTGATCGGACGCTGTGTTCATCTGCTCTCCACGGTTGGTGCCGAACCCGGTGCGTTGACAGGTGTCAGGTGAAACCCCGATGGTAACCGATGAAACCCGTACGGATCAGGATGATGAGATTTTTCATGGCCAAGCGTAAACGCAAGACCTTGCCGAAGGACTTCGCTCAACGGCTCGAACAGGCTTCGCTGGACGAGTTGATTGCCCTGTTCGAGGCCAGCGAGCTGGAGGCCACCGGTGGCTATAGCAAAAGCACGGCGCTGGGCTTCTACAATTGCCCCGACGCCCTGGCCCGCTGGCTGGTGGAGCAGGGTGCGGACATCGATGCCCGCGATACCTACCAGCGCACGCCGTTGCACCATCGCAGTTCGAGCTGGATCGGCGGTGTCGATCTGTTGCTGGACCTGGGCGCCGATATCGAGGCGCAGGACTACCAAGGCGATACGCCGCTGCATGCCGCCGCCAAGAGCCACAAGCCCGATGCTCTCGCCGCCCTGGTTCGCCGTGGCGCGAACGTCCATGCCACGAGTCGGCAGGGGCATGACGTGCTGCACGTGGCCCTGGCCAGCACCCGCAACGCCGACATCGAGGCCACTGCGAAAATCGCCCAGACCCTGCTGGACGCCGGCGTGCAGGTCAAGGACGGGATGCTGGCCGAGGTACAGCGCATCGGTCGTGAGTTCGAGTTCCATCGCGGCGCATTCAACCCGGACTATCTGCAGGCGACCGACGCTGCCCTGACCCGTCTGTATCGCCTGTTCGGCGTCAGCCCTGCCGCGGCACGCAAGGTGCACGACGGCAAGGCTGCCATCGTCGTCCCTGCTGGTCCCTGGCATGTCCAGCACCAGCAGCTCTGGGAGCTGTTGGTGCCCTCCTCCGGCGCGGCGGCAACGGTACAGGGCGAGGTGATCCGTATCAGTGGGCGTATTTCCCGCGAGATCCACCACAACGGCTCAGCCAACTGGGACGGGGATTTCAAGAGCATGTTGAGCGCCCTGGTCAGCTACCTGGGCAGTGCCGCACCTCTGCCGGCCACCGAACTGGCTGAAGCCCGGGTGCTGGCCGTCGCATTGCGCAGCGGGGACGATGACGCCGAGCGCACTGATCGGCTCAGCGCCTTGGCCGTGCAGTGGGTCACCGCCAACCCGCAGCCCGTGTCGCTGCCGGCACCTGCCTACCGCAGGTGATACCGGGTCCCGCCGCATCGCCACTCGAGGATGTCGATGCGGCTGTGGGGATTGGCCTCAGAACTCGCGCACCTCGTCCATGGCGGCGTCGATCGCCGCGCGATCCACGGGCAGCGCCTCGCCCCCGAACAGCTCGATGCGCGTCTCATCCACGGCATCCATGATGCCCATCAGGGCCACGTAGATGGCTTAAAACGGCGAAGACATCTCCGGGAACGGGTGGCATGAGGGTGAGACTCCTGGGGCGGCGAGAAGCGCCGGACAGTTTAAGAACCTGTTCGCGATCTTTATACGATACGTTGGCGGCGAGGACCGCAGGCTGGTGGGTGATAGCAGCCCGCGGCCAGGTTCGTGGGAGCGCGCCATGCGCCCGAGATTGCCGGTGCTCTAGGGGCTTGTTGGCGTGTCAGCGCGAATCGCGTTGCTGCGAGAAACCTCCCCAGACCGGTGGCTTTCAGTGCGCCGACACCCTACGAGCGGCCCGCGAGCAGGCGGTTCAAGCGTTGCGTCAGTGGCGCGCGCGCCTTGCGGGTCTTGAACACGCCGGGTACGTGCAGCAGCATCCCCGCCCAGCGATAGGCCTGGGGCTTGCGGTCGACCGACGACAGGTAGTCGCGCAGGTCCAGGGCCGACTCGCGGTGGTAGGCCCAGAGCAGGTGGTTCTTGTAGTCCACGGCGTAATACGCCTCGCCTGGCCAATCCAGATGGTGGCGGGCGCGCAGGCCGCATGGGCCACAGACCAGGGCGCCGAGCGTGTGACCGTAGTGTTGGCGCAGGTAGCGTGAGTGGCACCAGTCCGCCGCCTGGTACCCCTCGGGCAGATCGTGCAGCGCCTGCCGCGGGTCGCCATGCAGCCCCTGGAAATACAGGGCCATGTGCTGGAAATGGCCGTCGCGGCCGGGGCGCAGTTGGTACTCGAGGGCCGAGTGAGCCTGGAACAGCGGCACCTCCAGCTTGCGCCGTATCAATCGCGCCTCGGCGAACTCGAACGAGGCTTCTCGACGGCAACGGGGGCAGCGTATCGCCAACTGGTAGGGCATCGGGTTCCATTCGTAGAGGCCGGTCACGGGCGCTTCTCGATCAGTTGCGCGTAGGCCTCGGCTTCCAGCTCGCCACAGGGCGATATCTCCGTGCCCGCTTCGTTGAACAGTCGTACGTGCTGCTGTTCGCCGCCCACCGCCGCCTCGCCGTCGAGGCCCAGCAGCAGGGTGTAGAGGGTATCGCCGAGGACCTGGTCGAGCAGTTCCAGCAACAGCCCCATCTGCTCCGACGACAGCCCCAGCGCCTGGAGTTTCGCCGTGGCCGTTCTGCCGCTGTCAGGCTGCAGCAGGCTCAGCAGCTGCGCGGTCCTCTCTCGCTGCCAACCGGCTACCAGGCGCCCGGCATCCAGCGCCTCGTGTCCCTCGGGCAGCGCAAAGTGCAGGCCGCCGATCAGGTCGCGCTCGGCGAAGGTCGCCGCCCAGGTCGGGGTCGGTTCCCCCTCGTGCACCCGCAGCACGGCATCCTCGCCTCTGCGCTGCCAGGCGATATGAAAGCCCTCGGCGAGTAGTTCGCTGGCCCGTTGCAGCAGTTCGTCTGCGTCGAGGTCGTGGGCCGCCAGGCATTCGACGCCGCAGTAGTGCACCAGGCGCCAGCGACGAGGGGCCTGCTGCAGGTGCCAGTCGCCGAGGGCCGCGAGGCGTTCGTCCCTGGTCATGGCAAGCGTGGGCTGTCGTCGAAGTGGTTGGTAGCCTCGAGCGTGGTCGCCCCGTAGGCGAGGAGCAGGCGCTCGCCCTGGCGTTGCAGGCGAACCTCGCAGGTACCCCGTTCGGCAAACAGCAGCACACCGCCATAGACCGTTTCCGGCCCCAGGTCGCCGGCCGGGACCTGCTCGCCAGCGCCGACATACAGACAGCCCGAGGCGATGCGCAGGCGCGCCATCAGGGCGTCGGCCGGTGCGGCATCGACGCCGCGGTGGATCTCCACGGCGTGGCTACCGTCGCGGCCCAGGTCGACGAACAGTACGTTGCCGGCGTTGATCTCGGCGAGCGCGTCGTCGGCGATCGACCACCAGTCCGCGGTATCGGTGATGCGATGGGCCAGAGCGGCGGGATCGAAGATCGCCAGGGTGGCGGTATCGGTGCTGAAGGTCGTGTGGGCGTAAGTGTCGCTCATGTTCGTGCGTCCTGGGGGGGCCGCCGAGGTACCAGGCCCTATCGAGTGGGTTCAGAGCTGTATGGCCCTGGCGCACAGGCGCTCGGCCAGGGCGGTGTGCCCGGCCTCTGCGGCCTTGTCCAGCGGCGAGCCGTCATAGGCCATCATTTTACCCTTGAATTTCACCGCGACGCTGAAGTCCGCACCGTGGGCCAGCAACAGGTCGATGATCTGCTCATGGCCCATCAGGCAGACCCAGAACAGCAGTTCAGACTTGGGCTTGATCAGGCTCTGCACGTCGGCGCCCAGCTCCAGCAGGTAGGCGGCGATGCGTGTGTTGCCGCGCCAGCAGGCGTCATGCAGGGCCTGGGTGTACTGGATTGGGTCGATACCCTGGGCCACCAGCATCTGCGCGGCCTCAAGGTGCCCGCCTTCGAGGTTGGTGGTGAAGCTGAGCAGGCCGCTCTTGAGGCTGTCCCGCAGGTTGACGTCCACGCCGTGGGCCAGCAATAGCGCGATGATCCGGGGGTGGCCGCCCGTGCAGGCGAAATGGATCGGCTGCAGGCCGTTCGGCCCCTTGCTGTGCGGATCCGCGCCAGCGTCGAGCAGCGCCTGTACCACGTCCTGGTGACCCAGGCCGGCAGCCAGGGACAGCGCCGACTGGCGGGCGACGTCCTTGATCTCCAGGTCGGCGCCGGCGGCGATCAGCGGCTGCACCAGCCCCAGGTCGCCCATGCGGCTGGCGATATGCAGGGGTGTGCCGTGGTAGGGCAGTTGGTAATCGGTGAGCTTCTTGTCGATGGCGGCGGGCGTTGCGGTGGCCAGCAACTGTACAAGCAGTGCGCTGTCCTGTGCATGGCAGGCTATGTGCAGGCTGTGTCTGGCGGCCGTGGGCATGGGCGTGTCCTCGTCGAATCGGGTCGTGGCGTTGAATGCTGGTAGCACGTTCCACCGCGGTTTGGGGCGTGCTGCGCAGCGATGGCGTCGTCGTCCGCACTCGAACAGAACAACAGGGTAATTCATCACCGGCCTCGCTGCCTCATTCGTACAGCTTGCCGCAATAGAGAAAGGCCGCGAAGCGCTGCCAGGGGTTGGCTTCGGCCAGGTTCTGGCGATCACCGAATTCGCTGTCTTCGGCCCAGGCCAGGGCACCCTCGAGGAAGTCTGCAAGGCTGCTGTTGGCCCAGTCGCTTGGTGCGCCCGCGCGCTCCAGGTCGCTGGCGGCGTGGCGGTCTTGCAGCAGAGCCCTGACAAACACCAGAAAGCTCTGCTGGTCATGCACCGCCTGCAAGCGTTCGTGCAGATCCATCGGGTTCACAGCCATTCGCTTCGCTACTCACTCAGTGGCGGATGGACGCTCAGGTCGCTTCGCCGTAGCGATTCCTGAACCACGCATCGATGGCATGCTGAATGTCGGGGCATGCCCGGTTGGCCTCTTCGACGATGCTGGCGCCCGTTGCCGGACAGGTCAGGCCGAACTCGACGTGCAGCCAGGCGCGCAGATTTTCTGCCGAGCCTGGATTATCGGGTGGCTGGTTCAGGTCGGCGAAGCCCAACTCGTCGTAGCCGATGCCGAACAGGAGCAGAAAGTCCTCGAAGTTCTTCGCCAGCACCCGGTTGTCACTCGCTTCCGAATCCAGATGAACCACCGGTGCCTGCCGCGCGTCGGTGTCGCCGAGCAGCCAGAAGGCGATCAGCGAACCATCCGGGCCGGCGCCGAAGCAGGCGAACTGGGCCGCCATGGCGGCGTCGCCATCGAACCAGGCGAGCAGGCCACCGTAGTCGTCGGGCCTGAGGCGCATGCAGCCGCTGATGGGATAATCGCTTCGATCCAGATAGTCGCAGATTCGGCGCAGCGCATCGGGGAGCACGACGCCTGCGGGAACGCTGGCCTGGATACGCTGGAAGCGAGTCATGTCAGCAATTGCTATCCATCAATGTGATTTATCGGAGGCTTACTGCACCAGTCAGACGACCGTGCGAGTCACGTCATGAAGTCCGTTTTGGTTTGTGACCATTTTCGGTCGTTGCAACCCTAGAGCTTCGGCTGCTGTGGAACAAGATCCTGCAGCTCCGGCCGTGGGTAGGTGCGGAATTCGTCAGCCCATTTGTCCGGGGATGGAATTATCTCGAACGCAGGTAGTTCGTCGTAGATGAAATCGAATTTGAAGTTGCCGTCAGGAGTAAGTGTGAACGTAGCGGTGTACCAGGCGTGCCCGTTTTCATGGAGGGCTGCCATTTTGGTACGTAGCTCATGGAATGCGTCGCTTGCCTCGTCTTCGATGGTGAAGTAAACCGGCTTTCGATTTTCGGGCAGGTAGTGGCCGATTTCCTCGGCAAAGAGCGTGATGGTCAGAAGAGAGTACTGGGCCTGAATCCAGCCATCATCTGGCAGCGCGTCGTATACACCTTGGGCGATAGTTTGTTGGAGCTGTTGTATTTCAGGGGTCATGTCATGAACCTGTCGGGTTTCTGATAGTGCGTGTTCTGGTGACGTCACCAATGGTTTCAACAATCTTGAATTTACTGGCTCGCATAGTGGTGTCGGTATACACCGGACTGATTTTAACATGCACATCTTTACCGGCCGCCAGCTCGCTAGCCCAGCGTTTCTCCATCTGACCCCACTCACCTGCGTGATAGTTGTTGATGTCCTTGTGCATGGGGGTCAGATTGCCTTTGCCGCCGTGTCCGCCGAACTGTGAGCCGATGAGGTGTCCGCCTTGGTCATCAGCGATGCGGCCATCGTTCTTGCCGACAGTACGCTGGGCGTACGGGTTGCGTTCGGCCTTTTTCAGTGCCAGCTTGCCCTCGACGGAGCTGATACGGCCTTCGGCGTCGGTGGTGTATTTGTAGCCATTGAGCTCATAGCTGTCATTTGGCTTGAGCCTTCGTTTCTTGATCTGTACACCCTGTCTGGCGCCGTCTGATCCTTTACCTACATCCGATGTAGCATCGGCTGCTCGTGCGCTTTCGCTGGCGGTTCCTGCGGTTTTACCTGCCTGCGCAGCACCCTTGGCACCCCGGGCGGTGTCCGCTATGGCGCCAACTGCCTCGATTCCGCGCACCGCCTTGCCCGCTCTACTCGCCCCCTTCACCACCACGCTGCCGGGTATCAACATCGATAGGAAAGAGCCGCCTTGTTGCGCATCGCTGTTCAGTTCGAACAGATCCTCGGCGTAGCCCGCGTTCATCATCTTGCTGGCCTCACTGGCCAGTTCGTTGGCCCTGGCCAGGTCACCGGCTTGGTGAGCGGCAAGGGCGGCTTTTTCCATGGCCTGGGCGCGTAGCGCGATAGGCGGGATACCCGCCGCCGAGCTGTATTTGCTGGCCATCACCCCCAGGTTCCAGAGATCCGTAGGCAAATTGCCGATGCCCTTGAGTATGCCAACGCCGGTATCCAGCGGGTCGTCGGCACTCGCCTCGGCGATGCGTTTGGTGCTGCTCCAGGCGCCGGAGCCGAAGTCCTTGGTCTTCTCCCACAGCGAGCGCTCGTCGGCTTCTGCATCGAGCAGCGCCTGCAGTTCCGGGTTGGCCTCCTCGGCGGTTTTTTCGGCCTGGGTATCCGCGCCGCGCTGGGTGGTGACGACCTTGCCCAAGGCACCACCGACGCCGGCGCCATTGCAATTGACCAGGCAGGCGCTGTCCTGGCGCACCAGCGGGATGCCGTTGACCTTGACGTCGTCCTGGCCGCTGAGAAACTTGACGTAGCCGCCGCCGAGCGAAGTGCCGGCCACCACGTGGGAACCGGCATCGCCCTGAACACCCTTGTGCAGGTCGCCGACGCGATACACCGGCACGCCCTGGGCTTTCACGTCCGGTGAGGACTGGGTCTGATTGCCGATGGTGGCGAAGCTGTCGAAGGGCACCACGGCATTGCCGACCTTGCAGAAGTCCGGTACCGAGCAGACGGCTTTCCATTCATGGCTGTCGTTGGCGGCGTGGCGGGCGTTGCCCCACAGGTCATCGCCTTCCTCGGCCGCTCGCGACTGCGCCAGTTCCCCTTCCTTGTAGGTACCATCCTCGAAACGCTGCTTGACGCGTTGCGCGGTCTCGTCGAAGGCCTGGCGGTTACCGTCCCACTCGTGGCTGTCCCGGGCGAACAACGCGTCCGCGTTGTCGATTACCTGGTTCGCTTGAGCCAGGCTGTCGATGCCATAGTCCGACCGGAACAGGTCGGTGGAGTTGACGACTATCGGATCCAGGACGGTAAAGTCGCTCATGTCCGGTCATCTCGTCCTGATGAGACGTCCAGCGTGCCGATCGCCAGCCGCCGCCAGGCTTCGCCGCGCTCGAAGGTGCCGCGCCAGATCAGCGAGACGTGCCGGGCATCCAGGTCGATGGCCACGGTGTCGAGCACCAGCGGCCCTTGTCGGGTACGGCCGTGGAACGGGGTCAGCGACACCAGCGCCAGGATCCCGGGCAGACGGAAATGCGTCAGGCCCTCAGGCAGCATGCCGAGCAGGGAGATGAATTCGTCGCCGGCCAGGTAGCCGGGCTGGATCAGCCCGGGCGGCGCAGCCTGGTAGAAACGTTCGTCGAAGTCGTCGGGCAGCAGGGGATAGCGCTCGCGCTGCCAGTGCTCGTCGTAGGTGCCGGCGTATTGCAGGCGTGCCTGGCTCCAGCGGGCGAGGGGGGCGAAGCCTTGTGGCGGCAGCGCGTCATGGGGGCTGGTGATGGGCGCATCGACGTCCTCGATCTGTGGCGCCGGCAGCTCGCTTACGTCCTCTAGCCATTGGCGTATCTGCGTCTGGGCCTCGGGCGAAACGGCCCTCAGGTCAGCCTCGCCGGGAAGCCAACCGCAGCCTGCCGGATTATCCGGGTTGTACACCCGCTCCACCTGGTTCTCTTCGCCTGCCATCACGCTGTAGCAGCCACCGAAGGCATAGCGGTAGTCGAGGGTCACCTGGTTGACGGGCTCAGCGCTGCTCAGGCGCCATTCCTGCCCGTGCCGTTCGAAGCGCCGCGGGCCATGCAGTTGCAGCAGCTTGCGCCGTGTGCCGACGCGAATGCCGGCCACCCAGCCAGGCTGAGCGACACCGCCTTCGCTGCGCGCGGTACCCGTGACGTAGATGTCGCTGGCCGGTTTGAACAGCGTCAGGTCGCCTTCGCGGCGCAGCACGCTTTGCAGGGGGTTGGCTTCGGGATGACCACCGTATTCGTCGGCATAGACGATGGGGGCCTGCACATCGGCTCGCGGCAGTGGACGGTAGCCACCGCTCAGCGCGAAGGTACCACGCAGCACCAGTACGTCGTAAACGACGCCGCCAGGGCCGGTCTTCTCGAACCAGGCATGGGGGAAGCCACTGCGATTATCGATCTGCACGCTGTGTCCGTTCGCTATGAATCAAGATTCGCCGGGTGTCGATTGCACGGATGGAATGATCGATACGCTGTGCAGGCACTCGGGGTTGTTCTGCTTGAACGCGAAGCGCAGTTGGCCCCAGGGGCGTGCGCTTTCCCAAACGCTCGTCTCGTGCGGTGAGCGGCCACGCGGAGCCGAGACCAGAAGCAGCTCACCATACTGCGCTTCTATGTCATGGCGGCCTATGCAGGCACCAGCCAGAAACAGGCCGATGGTGCTCTGGCGCGCCGCATGCTCCTTGTTGAGCACCGTGAAACCCGTCTGTGCGATGCGCACGTTGCCTTGCAGGACAACCTCTCCGCCAATCCAGCGGGTGCGGTGCTCATCCTGCTTGTCCAACTGCAAGGTGCTGCCCAGCGTCCGCTCGATCGTGGCCTTGGTCAGCGGCCCTTGCTGCGCCAGTTGCTCGATGGTTTGCCAGAGCGTGAAAGAGGCTTGGTTCATCCGTTGGTTCTCGTTCGCTGTTGAACAGGCTGCCGTGCTCGCCACGAGCAGGTAGGCAAAGAGCCTGAAAAAGGGCCGCTTAATCGTCGACGTTATCGTCATACCAGCTGCCGTAGTAATCGTTGTACGTGACGAACTTGCCGTCGACCTTGACCGATGAGGTTTCGCTGCCCCACACCTGGCCGACGGCCCTGCGGGCTGCAGCGTTATCGCCGCTGCTGACGAGCTGGTCGTAGGCTGCGTTGTAGGCCGCATGGTTGGCTGCCGAACCATTGATGCTGATGTCCGGGCCGCCGTTGGCGATGATCTCTCGCTGTACCTTGATGTTGTTCAGCACCGCAGCGCCCTCGTCTTGCAGGGCACCGCTGACGTAGGCAGCCTTGGAAGAAAGGTTTTCCTCGTAGGGGTGGGTGGCATGGCCCACCTCGTGAGCCAACAGTTGGGTCACCGTGGCGGGCGAGCCACGCATGTCGCCGTCGATGACGATCCGGCTCACGTCACCTTCCTGACTCACGTACGTGCCTGCGCCTGCAGGGCCGTATTCGATATCCCAGCCTTGCTCCTGCAGCGAGCGCAGATCCTCCTGCAGCGCGGGTGACTGGGCGGCAATGCGATCCACTGCGCTGCCGAGGCCGGTGGTAACGGCTGCAGGCGTATCGGCCGCCGCGGGTGCATTGCTCCTCAACGAGAGGCTGCCCTGTGCTTCGGCGCCCGGGCGCTTGTCATTACCCTGGGCGCTCGGTGCGCCCTGCGAGCCGAGGCCGCGCAGAACGCCAGTGACCGCTGCCAGCGCGCCCACCTGCGAGCCGGGCTCCGCCTTGCCGCTGTGTTCTGGCGCTGGCTGTGCGGTGCCCGAGTTGAGCAGGATATCGGAGGGGGCGTCGGCGTGCAGGTACTCCTGCGCCTTGAAGTGGATGTCCTTGGCGCTGAGGTAGATGGCATCCGGTGTCAGGGTCAGCTGCGAGCTGCCGACCTTGAACTCGATCTTGTCGCCGGCCGAGACGGCCCAGGTCTTGCCGACGAAATCGGTGCGGTTCAGGCCCACTGCCGAGAACATCGCCATGCCGATGTTGCGGTTATAGCCCAGGCCGACGTTGGTCATCTTGGCCATGCCGATGCTCTCGACCTTGAAGCGGCCGATGTTGACTGTCTTGTTGTGGCCAATGCTGTAGCGCTCGTTGCGGGCGATCTTCTTGGTGCGGTTGGCGCCGACATCGACGGTCTCGTTGCGGCCGATGGACTTGCTGCGGTCGCGGCCGATGGCGTGGGTCTCGTCCAGCTCGACGACGATGTCCTGATTGCGTTCGGCATGGATGTACAACTGCTCTTCGCCCTTCTTGTCCTCCATGCGGATTTCATTGAACTGAGCAGGCGTGCCACCCTTGCTGGAGCGGCTCTTGATACCGCTCTGCGTGGCGTTGGCAGGCAGCTCGTAAGGCACGGTCTGTTCGGCGTTGTAGATGCGGCCGGTGATGATGGGCCGATCGGGGTCGCCCTCTAGGAAGCTGACGATGACTTCCTGGCCGATACGCGGAATCTGGATAGAGCCCCAGTTCTTGCCGGCCCAGTTCTGCGAGACGCGGATCCAGCAGGAGCTGTTCTCGTTGGACTGGTCGTGACGATCCCAGTAGAAGTGCACCTTCACCCGGCCGAACTGATCGGTCCAGATTTCCTCCCCTTGTGGGCCTACCACCATGGCCGTCTGCGGCCCCTGCACGATCGGCTGGACGGTCAGCGGCAGCGGGCGGAACACCTGGCTGGCATCGATGCAGTCGAGGCGGCTGTCGAACTGCAACGGTTCGTCGCTGGTATTGTTCTCGAAGGCTTCCTGAACGATCTGGTAGTCGGCACTGACCGTCAGGTATTCGCGGTTCTGATCGGCGCGTGGGTAGCCGGTCATGCTGAACAGGTGGCCGGCTCCGATCCCCCGCGCGTTGCTGCGAAACTGCACGCGCTCGTACTGGGTATGGATGGCCTCGATGCGATTGCGCGCGTATTGCTCGCCGTCCTTGCTCTGTACGTATTCACCGGGATAGTCGAACAGTGGGTGCCCGGCGTTGCTATGCGGGCGCGAGACGATCGAGCGCACTTCCAGGCGCGCGCTGGGGCGTTGGAAGTCGTAGTCGTTGAGTTCCAGCGAACCTGACTGCACTTCTTGGTTGAGGTGCCAGTCGTAGATGTGGTCGCGCTCGCGCATCTGATCTTCCAGCGGGAAGTAGGGCACGCTGGCGTAGCCGGGAGCGGCCCGGTGGGCGCCATAGGCGTCGCACAGTACCAGTACGTGGCGGGCCTGCTCGTGGCGGAAGTAGTAGTAGATGCCTTCCTGCTCGAGCAGCCGGCTGACGAAGTCGAGGCTGGTTTCGCGGTATTGCACGCAGTATTCCCACTCCCGGTAGGAGCGGGTGAGGGCGTCTTCGAAATCGGAGAAACCCAGGTCGCGGAAGACCTGCTTGACGATATCGGGCACCGTCTTGTTCTGGAAAATGCGGCAGTCCGAGGTGCGCGACAGCAGCCATAGCCAGGGCTTGAGGCTGACCCGGTAGCTGGCGAACTGACCGCTGCCAGCCGCCTGGCTGCAGCGCGCAGCGATGCCGTGGAAGTAGCGGTCGCTGCCGTCGGCCAGTTGCAGGGTCAGCCCCATCGGCTTGCCCAGCAGGGCATCGAGTGGCAGCGCATGATCTTCGGCGATCAGCGCCAGCTCGTAGGCGAAGGGGCGGCTGAGCTCGTCCCGGCCCTCCATTCGTCGCAGCACCAGCACGTCACCACCCAGCGGGGTGGTGACGATTGCCATGCGTGCATCCTGAGTGATTGCCATCTAGCGTCCTCTACCGCGGCGAGCGCCGCTGATGCTCACTGCGTTCGTTCGAAGTTGTAATGCAGCTCGTTGTTCTGCTGCGTTACCTGCACCCCGCTCAGCGGTTTGCCTTCGAGCAGGCGGGTCAGGAACTCGCGGCTCATGTCCGGCAGCATGCTGTTGGTCAGGATGGCGTCGATCTGCCGACCGCCACTCTCGTTCTCGGTGCAGCGCGAGACCACCAGATCGATCACGCTGTCATCGTAATCGAACGGCACCTTGTGGGTGCTTTCGATGCGCTTCTTGATGCGCTCGAGTTGCAGGCGAGTGATGGCCTTGAGCATGTCATCGGAGAGCGGGTAGTAGGGGATGGTCACCAGGCGGCCGAGCAGGGCCGGCGGGAAGATCTGCAACAGGGGGTCGCGCAGTGCCTTGGCGATGCCTTCGGGTTCGGGCATCAGCTCCGGGTCGCTGCACAGCCCGGCGATCAGCTCGGTACCGGCGTTGGTGGTGAGCAGGATCAGGGTGTTCTTGAAGTCGATCTGACGGCCTTCGCCATCTTCCATCACGCCCTTGTCGAACACCTGGAAGAAGATCTCGTGCACGTCCGGGTGGGCTTTCTCCACCTCGTCGAGCAGCACCACGCTATAGGGCTTGCGACGTACCGCTTCGGTCAGCACGCCACCTTCGCCGTAGCCGATGTAGCCCGGTGGCGCGCCCTTGAGGGTGGACACCGTGTGCGCTTCCTGGAACTCGCTCATGTTGATGGTGATGACGTTCTGCTCGCCGCCGTAGAGGGCTTCGGCCAGGGCCAGGGCGGTTTCGGTCTTGCCCACGCCGGAGGTGCCCGCGAGCATGAACACGCCGATCGGCTTGTTGGGGTTGTCCAGGCCGGCACGGGAGGTCTGGATACGCTTGGCGATCATCTCCAGGGCGTGGTCCTGGCCGATGATGCGCTTCTTCAGGTGCTGGTCGAGCTTGAGGATGGTTTCCAGCTCGTTGCGTGCCATGCGCCCGACCGGGATGCCCGTCCAGTCGGCGACCACCGAGGCGACCGCCTGGTAATCCACGGTCGGCAGGATCAGGGGCGCCTCGCCCTGCAGGGCACTGAGACGCTGCTGCAGGTCGGCGAGGGTCTCGCGCAGTGCAGTGCGTTGCTCGTCGTTCAGGGCCGGCTGTTCGGCGCCTGCCTCCCGGCTGGTGTCGTCCAGCGGCTCGGCAGCGGCGCGCAAGCGGGCACGGGTGGCCAGCAGCTCGTCTACCAGGGCCTTCTCGTCGGCCCAGCGGGTTTCCAGGGTGACCAGGCGCAGGCGTTCTTCGGCCAGCGCCGTATCGACGTCCAGCAGGCGGCTGCCGATGGTGACGCCAATGGCCTGTTCACGGCCGATGATCGCGCGCTCGGTCTCCAGGGACTCGATGCGCCGACGGCTGTCGTCCACTTCGGCGGGCACGGCGTGCAGGCTGATGGCTACGCGGGCGCAGGCGGTGTCGAGCAGGCTGACCGACTTGTCCGGCAACTGACGGGCCGGAATGTAGCGGTGCGACAGCTTGACGGCAGCCTCCAGCGCTTCGTCGAGGATCTGCACCTGATGGTGTTTTTCCATGGTCGAGGCGACGCCGCGCATCATCAGGATCGCACGGTGCTCGGAGGGTTCGTCCACCTGCACGACCTGGAAGCGGCGGGTCAGCGCAGGGTCCTTCTCGATGTGTTTCTTGTATTCCGCCCAGGTGGTGGCGGCCACGGTACGCAGGGTGCCGCGGGCCAGCGCCGGCTTGAGCAGGTTGGCGGCATCGCCGGTACCGGCCGCGCCACCGGCGCCGACCAGGGTGTGGGCTTCGTCGATGAACAGGATGATCGGCTTGGGTGAGCTCTGTACGTCCTCGATGACCTGCCGCAGGCGCTGTTCGAACTCGCCCTTCATGCTTGCGCCCGCCTGCAGCAGGCCGACGTCCAGGCTACGCAGCTCGACGTCCTTGAGGCTTGGCGGGACGTCGCCGGCGACGATACGCAAGGCGAAACCTTCGACCACCGCGGTCTTGCCCACCCCGGCCTCGCCAGTGAGGATCGGGTTGTTCTGACGGCGACGCATGAGGATGTCGACCAGCTGGCGAATCTCGTCGTCGCGCCCGACGATGGGGTCGAGCTTGCCGCTGCGCGCCTGTTCGGTGAGGTCGACGGTGAAGCGCTTGAGCGCCTCCTGTTTGCCCATCGCGCTGGGCGCGATGGCGCCACTGGCTTCGCCCGGCACCGCACCGGCATCGAAACCGTCGGTGGCGCTCAGGGCATTCTCCGGCGAGGCACCGACGATCTCGTCGAAGCGTTCGGTGAGGGTCTCGACCTTGACCTTGTCGAACTCGCGAGAGATGGCCAGCAAGGCATTGCGCAGGCTCGGTGTCTTGAGAATGCCGACCACCAGATAGCCGGTGCGTACCTGGTTTTCGCCGAACATCAGGCTGCCGTAGACCCAGCCGCGCTCGACCGCTTCCTCGACGTGGGAGGACAGGTCGGTGATCGATGTGGAGCCGCGCGGCAGGCGATCCAGGGCTTCGGTGATGTCCTTGGCCAGGCGGCCCGGCTCGATGCTGAACTGACGCACGATCTGGTGCAGGTCGGAATCCTGCAACTGCAGGATCTGATGCAGCCAGTGGCTCAGCTCGACGTAGGGGTTGCCACGCAGCTTGCAAAATACGGTGGCGGCTTCGATGGCCTTGTAGGCGACGCTGTTCAACTTGCCGAACAGCGCGGCGCGACTGATTTCACCCATTTTTTCGTCCTCTAGTTCGGGGTATGGAGCGGCTGGCTGACGACATGCTGTCGGGCCAGCAGCAGATCCTTTGCATCCTGGTCGGGCGTGCCGAGCCAGGTATCGAAGCCGAGTCGGTAATCGCCGGCCAGACTGGCCTGCGGTACTTCCTCCTGTTTGAGCACCAGGTTGGTGTCCCAGTCCAGTTCTTCACCGACGTATTCGGCCACCCAGGCCGCCAGCTCGGCGAGCAGTGGCTGATCCGGCAGAAAGCGTCGGTACTGCGCCAGGCTCAACGGGCCCATGCGCAAGCGAAACTTGTGTTGCCGATCCCACACGTGGGTACCCAGGCACAAGTCCACGCCGAGGGTGCAGGTCGAGGCGCCCAGGCGGCTGTATTCGGGGAGTTGCAGCCATTGGCCGACATATTCCTCGAGGGCCACCGGCACGCCGAAGTACTCGCTGAGGATCGCCTGCAGGCCATCCGGATAGCGGGTCTGCGCGGCCAGGTGGCCGGTGAAGTAATAGCGTGCGGCATCGTCGATCGGGCCCTGGCCCATGAGGCTGTGCATGCCTCGGCCCGACAGGGCGCCGAGACGCGGTGACCAGTAGTCATCGTCTGCACGATCCTGACTGACGGTGGGCCGCGCTTCGGCCCAGGCGCGGTAGAACAGGGTCAACAGGCGATGATTGAACACATCGAGAAAGCGCTTGAAGGTGGCGTCGCCGTGGTGCCGCTGGCGCTCGCGGGCGTGTTCGGTCAGGTGCAGCGGCAGCGGGCCGTTGGGGCCGGTGAGGCCGAAGAAGAACTGCTCGATGCGCGGTGTGCCGGTGCTGTCGTGGATGACGCTGGCCAGGGTCGAGGGCGCGAAACCGCAGTCCGGCTTCTGGCCGAGACGCAGCGGGTCGTCGACCAGGCGTACGGAATGGCCGAGGCGCGGGCGTTCGGGGTATTCGCACTCGATGCGCCGCATGGCCTGGAAGAAGTCATAGTTCCAGGGCGCGTCGGCCATCGCCGCCAGCGTGTCTACAGGGTCGGCCGACATCCGGGCTTGGCCCTCCATCGCATCACTTCGCCCCGCTCGGTGGTGCGCAGCACCGTTTCGGTGAAGCTGTTGATCGATACGTAACGTGTCAGGAAGCGCTCCAGCACCGAACCGAGCAGGAACACCCCGGTACCGCGGAAGGCGTTCTCGTCGAACTCCAGGCCGATCTCCAGGCCGCGACCGAAGACGATCGGCCCGGGCATCGGCAGGCGTCGCGTGCAGGCCTTGCTGCTGACCTGACGCAGGCCGTCGATCTGCAGTTGCAGGGCGTTGTCGCCAGCGTCGCCGTACAGGCGCATCAGCTCGCGCAGGGCGGCGGCGCCCTGGCCCTGTTCGCTGAGCGACAGGTAGTTGAGCGACAGCTGGCTGATCAGGCGCCAGGCGCTGGCATCGTGGGCGCGACTGGCGCGCGGTCGGCTGGGGCCGGCCAGGCAACGCACCGCGACCACTGGCGCACTGTCCTCCAGGGTGAAATCGCTGCGCGTCCCGCCGATCGGCATCGACAGCGGCAGATCGCGATTGGTGCACAGTGCGGCGATGCCCAGCTGGCGCAGATCGTGACGATAGGGCGCCTGGTTGGCGTCGACCAGGGAGATGAAGGTCTCACTGCCGATGTAGGTGGAGCGCGGGCCGTTGCGACGCTGCTTGCTCGACAGCACGCGAGGCTCGCGGCGCAGACTGTACCAGGCCTGTTCGCGACCATAGCGCGACGGGTCGCGCACCGCATAGAACGGCTGGAACGGTTGCTCCGGGCCGCTGCCATGGCCGCTGACTTCGCTGACCGAATGGATCTCGAAGTCTTGCGGGCGCGTGCGGTCGGCGATGATCTGATGTTCGTGGACACGGTCGCTGAGGTGAATGCGGTCGGCGCGCCGGGCGAACAGGTTGATCGCCGGGGTGCAGAACAGGCGGAACTGCTCGGCGCCGATGCTGTTTTCCAGGCTGTTGTCGAGGCGATTGAACAGCACCACGATCTCCAGCTCCTGGCTGGCATTGCGTTGCACGGCGCGTTTGAGCCCGGTCAGCTCGACGAACAGGAAACGGTTCGGCAGGGCGAAGTATTCCTGCAGCAGGCGATAGCCCTGGAACGCTCGGGGCACCACCGGCAGCGCCGCGTCCTGGTCGTCGAAGCCGCGGGGACGCAGGCTGTCGGGTGGCAGACGCTCGACCCACGAACCATCCACCGCCCGCACGAACAGGGCACAGGCATTGCCGAGCAATTGTTCGTAAAGACGGAAGGGTTGCTCGTCGGCGCCGTGCAGGAAGAACGTCAGGGTATCCAGGTCCAGGGCATTGAAGGGCAGGCCGGCGCCAGTGCGCAGGCGCAGTTTCAAACCGGCCTTGGCACCGGGCTCGCTGGCGGCGAGGCGGCCGAGCTGCGTCGTCGGGTTGCCGAAATAGCTGGCCTGGATCACTTCCAGCGGCCATAGCGTGACCGGCTGGCAGGTGCGGTATTCGCAGGCGGTCTGCGCTTCGCTGCCAAGCAGGCCGCGTAGCGAGGCGCCGCGTTCGAGGGTGAAGCCGCTGCTCAGGGAGCCTTCGTTGGGATCGGCGCACAGTTGAACCACGGTCATCGACGGGGTCGGTGCCAGGTAGTGCGGGTAGGCGATCTCCAGCAGGTTGTGGGTGAAGGTCGGGTACTCGGCATCGAGCTTGAGCTGCACCCGCGCGGTCAGGTAGGCGAAGCCCTCGAGCAGGCGCTCCACATAAGGATCGGCGCATTCCACGCCCGACAGCGTCAGGCGGCTGGCGATCTTCGGGAATTCGCCGGCGAACTCTTCGGCGCTCTCGCGGATATGTTGCAGTTCCTGGTTGTAGTAGCCGAGCAGGCGCGGGTTCATCGTCGTCTCCGTGATGCGTCGGCGGGCAGCACCTGAACGTGGCCGGTTTCCAGGTCCAGCTCGGTGGTCAGCAGCAGGCGTAGCGGCATGGGGTGCGCCCAGAGGTCGCCTTCGATCTCGAAGCTCAGGGAGTTGTGGCTCATTTCCTCGGCTTCCTGGCGAGCGCGCACGCGCAACGACGAGCGCACGATGCGCGGCTCGAAGTCGGCAATGGCCTTGGTCAGCAGGCGCTCGACCGCCGGTATGTCGATGCTCGAGGCGCTGTGCCCGGCCAGCGGTGGCAGGCCGAAATTGACCACCGAGCTGCCGGCCCGGGTCAGCGCCTCGTCGTCGCTGGTCAGTGGGGCGATGGTGTTGAACAACCAGGCCAGGTCGCGCAGTACCGAGGCGCGCAACTGGTTGAGGGTCAGCACGCGCTTGTCGACGCTTTCCGCCGGGTTGCCCGGATCGTCGTCGAGCAGGCGATCGAGCAGCGCGGGCTGCAGGCGTTCCTGACGTTTCAGGTCGGCCATGCCGCTGCATTCCCGTGGTCGAAGCTCAGTGTGCGGACATCGAACAGCGCCTGTTCACCCTGATCGAAGGCGAACAGCCGCTGGCCCAGTGGCAGGCCGTTGTCCTGCCATTCGGTCTTGCGCGCCATACGCAGCGCACCGTCGCTGCTGGCGTGGCTGCCGGGATAACGGCTGGGGATCAGCGCCACGGTGCTGCCGCCATTGGTCAGGGTTACCTGAGCCGGCAACCAGACCAGGTCACGCAGGTCGCTGGGCGCTTCCAGGCTGAGGCTGGCGATGTTTTCCATGGGCAGCCAGACGTAGCGGCCGTTGACGATCAGCTCGAGCACCGGGCCCAGGCGTGGGTCGGCATCGGCCAGCCAGGCGAAGGGGGCATCGTCGAGCTTGCCCGGTACCGCTGCAGCGGCTTCGAAGGCCTGGTCGCGCAGGCGCTGGGCCGCCTCGGCGTTGCCCTGTGCATCCTGCTCCAGTGCCAGGATCAGCGGGGCCACCCACTCGGCGGGTTGGCCGAGGACTACCGGCGACGTACGCCCGGCGAACACCTTCTCACGCAGGGCTTCGCAGTTCAGCGCGGTGCTGTAGGTCTGCACCATGGGCAGGCAGGCGGGATCCAGCTCGCCGGCGACCTTCAACTGATTCTGGGCGCGACTCCACTGGCCCATCACGGCCAGCAGCTGGAACAGGAATACCCGCAGTTCGGCCTTGGCGGGCTGCCCTCGAACCTGGTCCTGCAGCGCCTTCAGCGCGTCGTCGAGCTGTGCGTTTCGCAGGTATTGTTCGGCAGTCATCGTCGGTCCCTGTACTGGCGCGGTCACCGCTGTCGTGCGGTGATCCTTCGGCGCGTCGCATCTGCGTTGGCAGTGGCGGCGCGCCAGCGAAAAATTCGTTCTGATCAGAACCAGCGATGCCCGGCGCAGTGCCGGGCATCGCTGTGCGCTCAACTATCGAGCAGGTGTTACACCTTGACGTTCTGGCGGATGTTCCAGCCGTATTTGACCGGGCCACCGTCTTTGGCACCATCAGCTTTCTGCGGCTGATAGTCGACCAGCACCTGAGCGAAGTTCAGGGTGACGTTTTCGGTAAGACGATCTTCGCCACCGCTACCGCCCGTGCTGATGGAAGACACCAGGACTTCCTTCAGGGTGATGATCAGGTACTCGACCTGAGAATCGCCACCGGCCTTGCGGATGGTCAGCTTGGCTTCCGGATAATGCTTGCCGCTGGAGCAGGCCATCATCAGGTTGGGGCTGGACTTGTCGACGTACTTGGTCAGCGACAGATCCTGAATGTTGACCTTGCCGGCACCGCCGCCACCGCCAACATGCATCGAGCCGGATTGGCTCATGCCCCAGCTCCAGGCCAGCACGTCGATTTCGTCGGCGTGGGTCTTGTCCTTGGACTCGCCCTTGACGTCGCCAATCTTGATGAACATATCAACAGCCATCATTCCTCCTTTCGTGGCTTTTGCCACTCTGTTTCAACTGCGCCCGCCGATGCGGACGCCACAGTGACGAACCTCAGGCCCCCTTGGCCGAAGGCAGTTTGGATACCAGGCGCAGCGACACGGTCAGCCCTTCGAGCTGGTAGTGCGGGCGCAGATAGAACTTGGAGCTGTAGTAACCGGGGTTGCCCTCGATTTCCTCGACCACCACCTCGGCTTCGGCCAGCGGGTGCTGGGCCTTGGTGGTTTCGGTGGAGTGCGCCGGATCACCGTCGACGTAGTTGAGGATCCAGTCCTGCAGCCAGCGCTGCATCTCGTCGCGCTCCTTGAACGAGCCGATCTTGTCGCGCACGATGCACTTCAGGTAGTGAGCGAAGCGGCAGGTGGCGAACAGGTACGGCAGGCGCGCGGCCAGGTTGGCGTTGGCGGTGGCGTCCGGATCGTCGTACTCGGCCGGCTTGTGCAGCGACTGGGCGCCGATGAAGGCCGCCAGGTCGGTGTTCTTCTTGTGCAGCAGCGGCATGAAGCCGTTCTTCGCCAGTTCCGCTTCGCGGCGGTCGGAGATGGCGATTTCGGTCGGGCACTTCATGTCCACGCCACCGTCGTCGGTGGGGAAGGTGTGCGCCGGCAGGTTCGGCACTTCACCGCCCGACTCCACGCCACGGATGCGCGAGCACCAGCCGTACAGCTTGAACGAACGGTTGATGTTGACCGCCATGGCGTACGCCGAGTTGGCCCAGGTGTACTTGCTGCTGTCGGCGCCGTCGGTTTCTTCCTCGAAGGCGAACTCTTCGACAGGATCGGTCTTCGCACCGTACGGCTGGCGGGCCAGGAAACGCGGCATGGTCAGGCCGATATAGCGCGAGTCCTCGGAATCGCGCAGCGAGCGCCAGCCGGCGTACTCGGGGGTGGTGAAGATCTTGGTCAGGTCGCGCGGGTTGGACAGCTCCTGCCAGGAACCCATGCCCATGACCGTCGGCGAGGCGGCGGAGATGAACGGCGAGTGCATGGCCGCGGAGATCTTGGCGATTTCGCCGAGCAGTTCGACGTCGGGTGGCGACTGGTCGAAATAGTAGTCGCCCACCAGGCAGCCGTAGGGCTCGCCGCCGAACTGGCCGTATTCCTCTTCGTAGAGCTTCTTGAAGATCGGGCTCTGATCCCAGGCGGTACCCTTGAATTTCTTCAGGGTCTTGTGCAATTCGGGCTTGGAGATGTTGAGCACACGAATCTTCAGCTGCTCATCGGTCTCGGTGTTGTTGACCAGGTAGTGCAGGCCACGCCAGGCGCTTTCCAACTGCTGGAAGTCCGGGTGGTGCATGATCAGGTTGACCTGAGCGGTCAGCTTGGCATCGATCGCCGCGATGATCGACTCGATGGACTTGATCGCGTCATCGGAGATCAGGTCGGTCTTGCCCAGTGCGTGTTCGGCCAGGGTGCGTACGGCGGTTTCCACCGCTTCGCGGGCGCGCTCGGTCTTGGGTTTGAATTCTTGCAGCAGCAGCGAAGCGAATTCGCTGGTCTGTTCGGTAGTGGCGGCCGCTTGCGCGGGATCCTGAATCAACTGGGCCATCGGGACGTCCTCTTAAGCTTGCGGCTCGTTGTCTTGGGGCTTGGGCGCGCTAGCCAGTGCCTGCAGCAGCGCCGGATCCTTGATCGCCTTGATGATCAGCTCTTCCGCACCGGTCTTGCCGTCCATGTAGGTCAGCAGGTTGGCCAGTTGCGTGCGGGCTTCGAGCAACTGGTTCAGCGAGTCGACCTTGCGGGCGATGGCGGCCGGGCTGAAGTCGTCCATGCTCTCGAACGTGATGTCGAGGCTCAGGTTGCCTTCACCGGTCAGTGCGTTGGGCACGTGGAAGGCCGCGCGCGGCTTCATGGCCTTGAGGCGCGAGTCGAAGTTGTCGGCGTCGATTTCCAGGAACTTGCGGTCGGCCACGGCGGCCTGGGGCTCGGCGGGTTTGCCGGCCAGATCGGCCATCACGCCCATGACGAAGGGCAACTGCACCTTTTTCTCGGCACCGTACAGCTCTACGTCATATTCGATCTGTACCCGCGGGGCGCGGTTGCGCGCGATGAATTTCTGGCTGCTGGTATTGCTGCTCATGTTGCTCCTCCTGTGCATGTGCACTGGCTTCGTCGGCCATAGGCCGGTAGCGATGTGCGTGGGGCTTCCCTGAAGATCCGCCGCACGTTAGTCGTATTCGGGGCCACGCAGGTTTTCGAACTGCGACATACCGTCGGGAATCAGGTTGCGCACGATTTCCGCGAAGTCTGCGGTGACCAGCTTCTGCGCGCGCGTCAGTAAGACCGGCACCGGGCTGGAAGGTTCGTGCTGGGCGTAATATTCCAGCAGGCGATCGAGCGTACGCAGCACGTCGTCGCGGCTGGCTATGCGTCCCGGTGCTGCCGGCGCCTGGCGCGCTGTGTGTTCTGCTGCACCCTGCGAAGGCTGTTCGTCGGCCTGCTGGTAAGTGTCATCGGCAGATGATGAGTCGTTGTCTGCGGCGGGTGCCTGGTCGTTGAAGATCTGCCGAGTGTGGCGCAGTACCTGCTTGAGTACTTCGAGGTTGGCACTTTGCGCCGAACCGACCCGCTCGCTGAGCAGGCCTTCGATATCGGCCAGCGCCGCGCTGGCTTCGTCGAGGGCGGTGCGGGTGCTGTCGAGCAGCTCGGCATCGGTGTCGAGGAAGGCGCCGCGCAACTGATCGGCGGAGAGCGTCTCGCTGGAGAAGCGCTGCAGGTCCGCGGCGTTCAGGGCGGCACGGATGCTCACCGAACCGAAGGCGCGCGAGCGGGTGATGCTGGCTTCACGCAGCAGGACGATCACCGGCTCGGCGCTCAGGGCGTTGAGGGCGTTGATACGGATGGTCGGGTCGTTGTCATCGTCGGCATCCAGCTGCGGATAGACACCGTCCCAGTACTGGGTGAGCAGCTCACGAACCAGCGTCAGGCTCTGTGCCAGGCCGCTCAGGCCTTCGAGGGCGATGGCGCTCTGCAGGTACAGGTTGGCCAGGCGCAGGTCCTTGCTGCGGGCGAACAGTTCGCTGGCCCGTTCGCGTACCTGGCGCCAGTCCGGCGGTTCGGCGGCGATGACCGACTGGCCCATCTGGCGTTCCGGCTGGCCCAGCGCCAGGCGCTCCAGCTCGAGAAAATCGGCATCGTATTCGAGGTCTTCCCCACATGGGTTTTCGTCGGATACTGCGTTGAGCAAGTGCGACACATCCACCACGTCAGGTGCTCTCCATGTCAGGCCTGAAAGTCGAAATGAAGCAGTGACGGCGAGCTGCCTGTCAGGCTGGATTCATCACGTTAGGCGGCACAATGCCACTATTCAGGCAAGGTTCGATGCCAATCCGGATCATTCTCCGAGTGCTCTCAGATCATTGTCAAGCGAGGGCAAGGCGGTAGAAACTGTCGTGAGGCACAGTATTTCCTTCTTCTGTGCAGTGACTCACAACCGCTTGGCAAGATATGCCCGCTCGTGCATTGAACCGTATCGGCCAAGGGCAAAAAATAGGGCGTTTGGCATATCGACACCCCTCGAAGAACATGGTCTTTTTACCGCACTGCAAGGAGCCGCAATGCCGCTGCGTCTGGTCATCACCACCTATCACAAACTGACGCCCGGGCAGCGGGCCGAGGTCGAGCTCGATCGGGGTGAGCTGAAAATCGGGCGCAGCGCCGGGAACGATTGGGTATTGCCCGATCCCGAGCGGCTGGTGTCCAGCCAGCACTGCGTGATTCAGTACCGCGACGGCATCTACTACATCACCGATACCAGTACCAACGGGGTGATTCTGCAGACCGCCGGTACGCGTTTGCGCCGCGGCAGCAGTGAGCCTCTGGAAGATGGCGAAGTGCTGAAGATCGGCGAATACGAGATCCGTGTGCAGATCAGCGGCATTGCCCTGGCTGCGGCACCGGCGCCGAGCGGTAATCCGTCGGACGATCCGTTCAACAGCTTCGAGGCGTTGCTGAGCCGCAGTGCGCAGCCACTCGAGATGCCGCCGGTGAATGCCCCGGCAGCGCCCGTGAGCCCGACACCACGGCGCGATTCGCCATTCGATACCAAGCCGGACCTGTTCGACTTCCTCAGCCCTCCGGCAGCCGTGGCGCCATCGGTCTCCGACCATGTACCGGCCCAGCAGCACGATTTTCGTCCACCACGACCGTCGCAACGGCCACCTGCCGTGGTCGCGGCTCCTGCTGCGCCGGTCACTACACCGGCTTCGGTGATTCCGGACGATTGGGATCCTTTCGCCGATCTTCGCGCCGCATCGGCACCGCAACCAATGCCCGATCCATTCGCCGAGCCGCCCGGTGTCGACGCCATGGAGGTGCCGGACCCGTTCGCCGAGTCGCCACCCATGCCGGCAGTGGAAATCCCTCCCTTCGTCGTGGATGAGTCGCCGGTGCAGCAGGTCCAGCCGTTACCGGTTGTCGAGCCGGTCGTGGCGCCTCAGCCTGCACCTGCACCTGCACCTGCACCTGCACCTGCACCTGCACCTGCACCTGAACCCGCCACGCCGGCTGCCATTGATGATGGCGAGTTGATGGAGGCGTTCCTGCGTGGTGCCGGCCTGCAGCATCTGCGCCTGGATCGTGCCGCGGCTGCCGCGCAGATGGAGGCCATCGGGCGCAGTTACCGGTTGATGGTCGAAGGGCTGATCGACGTGCTGCGTGCGCGGGCCAGCCTCAAGGGCGAGTTCCGCATGGCGCAGACCATGATCCAGCCCGTACAGAACAACCCGCTGAAGTTCGCGCCCAACGTCGATGAAGCGCTGTTGATGTTGCTGCGTCACGACAATCAGGCTTTCATGGCGCCCGATCAGGCGGTCGGCGAGAGTTTCGACGATCTGCGCGCCCACCAGTTGGCGCTGATGGCTGGCGTTCAGGCAGCCATCAAATATTTGCTGGCACGGTTTGAACCGCGCGAGCTGGAAGGGCGTCTGAACAAGCCGAGCGGGCTCTCGGCACTGTTGCCCAATGGCCGTCGTGCCCATTACTGGGAGCTGTTCACCGAGCTCTACGCGACCATTTCCCAGGAGGCCGAAGACGGTTTTCAGGAGTTGTTCGGTCGTGAGTTCAGCCGCGCCTACGAGGAGCACATCGCACGCTTGCGGGGCCGTTGAGATCATTCGGCCCGCGCACTCGCGAGCCTGCTGCAATCATTGAGGAAGCGTTATGCCAAGGATTCTGACACTGCTGGTTTTCCTGTTGCTCGGCGCCTGCGCGTCCGGGCCGGAAAAGCCGGTACCCACTACCGTCGAGCTGCAACTGCAGGCCAGCCGCGATCTCAACCCGGCGCTCGACGGCGCGGCCGCGCCGGTCTGGGTGCACGTCTACCAGTTGCGCAACGCCTCGACCTTTTCCCGTGCCGACTTCTTCTCGCTGGTCGATCGTGCCGACGCGACCCTGGCCGGCGAGCTGATCGAGCATGATCGTTTGGTGGTGCGTCCCGGCGAAACCCAGCGCAAGGCGCTGACCCTGGACGAGGCCACTCGCCACCTGGGTGTGGTCGTGGCCTATCGCGCCCTCGACCGTTCGATCTGGCGCCAGGTCATCGACATTCCGGCCCATCAGGCAAGCGCCCTGCGCCTGCAGCTGGACGCCTATGCCATCAGCGCCACGCCGCTGACCCCTCTTGAGTGACTGGAGACCCGTTCATGTCCTGGAACAATCGTGTGGTTTGGTCGGAGGGGATGTTCCTGCGTCCGCAGCACTTCCAGCAGCAGGATCGCTATATCGAAACCCTGGTCGAGGGCCGCAACCATGCCTCGCAACCCGGTGCCTGGGGCTTTTCGCAATTGCTCATCGACAGCGCGCTGCTGACCCAGGGCAAGCTGGCGATTCTGTCCGCGCGGGGCCTGTTGCCCGATGGCACGCCGTTCAACATTCCCGAGAACGATGCAGCGCCGGCGCCGCTCAATATCGATGACAGCCTGCGTGACGGGGTGATCTACCTGGCCCTGCCACTGCGCCGTGCCGGTGTGCGCGACACCGTGGAAAGCGGCGAGAGCCTGGGCTCGGCCCGCTATCAGAGCAGCGTGCACGAGGTCCGTGACGACAACGCCTCCCTCGAGAGCCGTGCGCCGGTGGCCATCGGCTCCCTGGCCCTGCGCCTGATCAGCGAGCGTGACGGCCTCGACGAGCACGCGGCCATCGGTGTCGTGCGCGTGGTGGAAAAGCGCGAAGACCGCAGCCTGCTGCTGGACGATGGTTACATCCCGCCGCTGCTCGACGTCAGCGCCTCGCGGCCGCTCTCGGCGTTTCGCAACGAACTGCTCGGTCTGCTGCACCAGCGTGGCGAGGCCCTGGCTGGTCGGGTGGTCGCCTCTGGTGCTGGTGGTGCGTCGGAAATCGCCGATTTCCTGCTCTTGCAACTGGTCAACCGCGCCCAGCCGCTGGTGGCGCACCTGGCACGCATCACGCCGTTGCATCCGGAAGTGCTGTACCGCGAGCTGCTGGCGCTGGCCGGTGAGTTCGCCACCTTCACGGCCAGCGAACGGCGACCGGGCGAATACCCGGTCTATGAGCACGACGACCTGACCACCACGTTCGCGCCGGTGATGCTGGCACTGCGTCAGGCGCTGTCGATGGTCATCGACAGCCGCGCGATCCCCATCCCCATCGTCGAGAAGTCCTACGGCGTACACGTGGCGATGCTGGCGGACAAGTCGCTGCTCGATTCCGCCAGCTTCATCCTGGTGGTGCGTGCGGACGTTCCAGGCGAGAGCCTGCGTGGGCACTTTCCGCAGCAGGCCAAGATCGGTTCCGTGGAGCACATTCGCGATCTGGTCAACCTGCAGTTGCCGGGCATCGGCCTGCTGCCGCTGCCGGTCGCGCCACGGCAGTTGCCGTATCACGCCGGCTCCAATTATTTCGAACTGGATCGGGGCAGCGACCACTGGAAGCAGCTGATCCATTCCGGCGGTTTCGCTTTCCATATCGCTGGCCAGTTCCCTGGCCTGAACCTGGCCTTCTGGGCCATCCGAGGCTGACGCGCGATGACCATCGACGATCCATTTGGCGCCTTGCCCGGCCAGCCCGGCAAGGGGCACGACCCGGCGGGCAACGACCGCACCATGATCATGCCACGGCCGGGTGGCCGCGCCGCCGAGCCCTCGCGGCCGACCTCCGCCGGTTCGCCACCACCCGCCATGCCCAGTGCGCCGCCACTGGCCGCACGGGGTCTTGGCCTGAATCCCATCGAGGCCGCCGCCGGGCCGATGCTGGCGCTGCTTACCCGCTTGCGCAGCACCATCGCCCATCCCGCGCCGGCCAGCCTGCGCGCGCAACTGCTCGGCTACCTGCGCCAGTTCGAGGACAAGGCGCGAGCCGCCGGGGTCGCTCAGGATGAAGTGATGCTGGCGCGCTACGTGCTCTGCACCGCGCTGGACGAGGCGGTACTCAGCACGCCCTGGGGCAGCGCCAGTGACTGGAGCAAGCAAAGCCTGTTGATCACCCTGCACAACGAGGCCTGGGGGGGCGAGAAGGTTTTCCAACTGCTCGACCACTGCCTGCAGAACCCCCGCCAGCGCCTGAACCTGATGGAACTGCTGTACCTGTGCATCAGCCTTGGCATGGAAGGCCGTTACCGGGTCATGCAGGACGGCCGCAGCCAGCTCGATGCGCTGCGCGAGCGGGTCAGCGCGACCATTCGCAGCACGCGGGGCGAGATCGAACGCGAATTGTCGCCGCATTGGCGCGGCCTGGTGGTCGCCCGTGACCGCCTGCGCCAGTTCCTGCCGCCGTGGGTGGCGGTGGCCATCGGCCTGGCGATCCTGCTGTTGCTGCTGTTCGGCCTGCGCATGAAGCTGGCGGCCGAAGCCGAACCGGTATTCCGTAACCTGCACGCCCTTGGCGACGTGCCGGTGCAGACCATCGACCGTCCGGCCCAGCAGCCGCGCGTGGTCGAGCGGCCACGCCTGGCTGGTTTCCTGGCCGAGGAGATTCGCGCGCAGAAGGTCGCGGTGGAGGATGCCGTCGACCGTTCCGTGGTGACCATCCGTGGCGACCAGTTGTTCGCCTCCGGCAGTGCCTCGATCGCCGATGATTTCCAGCCGCTGTTGCTGCGCATCGCCGAAGCCGTTCGCCAGGTCAACGGCCAGGTGCTGGTGACCGGGCACAGCGACAACCGGCCCATCGCGACACTGCGTTATCCGTCCAACTGGAAGCTCTCCCAGGATCGCGCCCAGCAGGTGATGGACGTGCTGGCGGCCAAGACCGGCCAGCCCGCGCGATTCCGTGCGGAGGGGCGCAGCGACACCGAGGCCAAAGCCTCGAACGCTACGGCGGAGGGCCGCGCGCGTAACCGCCGGGTCGAAATCACAGTCTTTGCGGAGGGCGTCGAGTGAAGGCGTTTTTCGGTTTCATGGCCCGCTGGGTCATGCCGGTTCTGGGTTTGCTGGCGCTGGCCCTGGTGATCTGGTTCGTCGGTCCGCTGATCGCCATTGGCGGTTTCGAACCCCTGGCCGGCCCGACCGCGCGCTGGGTGCTGATCGGCCTGCTGTTCGCCGCGTGGGCCGCCTGGCGCGTGCTGCGTATCGTCCAGGCGCGGCGCAACGCGGCCAAGGTCATGCAGGGGCTGGTGGAGGTCGCACCGGATCCGACCAGCGTGGCCACCGCGGAAGAGCTGGCCACCCTGCGCCAGCGCATGGACGAGGCCCTGGGCCTGCTCAAGCGCGCCAAGCTGGGCGGCGGCGAGCGGCGCAACCTGTACGAATTGCCCTGGTACGTGATCATCGGCCCGCCCGGCTCCGGCAAGACCACCGCGCTGGCCAACTCCGGACTGCGCTTCCCGCTGGCCGAGCAGATGGGTGCCGGGGCGGTACGCGGTGTCGGCGGCACGCGCAACTGCGACTGGTGGTTCGCCGACGAGGCCGTGCTGCTCGACACCGCCGGGCGTTACACCACCCAGGACAGTCATGCCGCGGTCGACAAGGCCGCCTGGCTGGGCTTTCTCGACCTGCTGAAGAAGCAGCGTTCGCGCCGGCCCATCGATGGTGCTTTCGTCGCCATCAGCCTGTCCGATCTGCTGCTCGGCAGCGACAGCGAGCGGGCGGCCCATGCGGTGGCCATCCGCGCGCGGGTGCAGGAGCTGTATACCCAGCTCGGTGTGCGCTTCCCGGTGTACGTGATGCTCACCAAGCTGGACCTGGTGCCCGGCTTCATGGAGTTCTTCGACGGCCTGAGCAAGGAGGAACGCGCCCAGGTCTGGGGCATGACCTTCAGCCTCGACGATGGCAAGAGTGCCGAGGGCCCGCTGCAGGTGTTTCGCAGCGAGTTCGATGCGCTGGAGGCGCGCCTCAACGAGCGCCTGGTCGAGCGTCTGCAGCAGGAGCGCGACCCTGCGCGGCGCGACCTGATCTATGGTTTCCCGCAGCAGTTCGCCGCGCTGCGTGAAGCGCTGGCCGGCTTCCTCGACGGGGTGTTCAAGCCCAACCCCTACGAGGAGCGGGTGCTGCTGCGCGGCGTCTACCTGACCAGCGGTACCCAGGAAGGCAGCCCGATCGACCGTCTGATCGGTGCCATGGCGCAGAGCATGAGCCTCGACCGTCAGCACCTGGCCCGGCAGACCGGTACCGGGCGCAGCTACTTCATCGAACGCCTGCTGCGTGACGTGGTGTTCGGCGAACGCGGTCTGGTTGGTGCCAACCCCAAGGTGGAGCGGCAGAAGCGCTGGCTGGCACGAGGGGTCATCGCGGCGAGCGTGATTCTGGTGCTCGGCACTGCGGCGGTATGGTTCGCCAGCTTCCGTGCCAACCAGGCCTACATCGCCGCCGTGGATGCCCGCGTACAGCCGCTGCGTGGCGAGCTGCAGGCGCTCAGCCCGGCACAGCGCGACGTTCTGGCGGTACAACCGCTGCTCAATGCCATCCGCAATGTCAGTGGCGATGCGCCGGGCTGGGCCGAGGGCTTTGGCCTCTACCAGGGCGACATGCTCGACAGCGAGGCCTCCAGCGTGTACCGCAAGCTGCTGATCGCGGTCATGGCGCCGCGGGTGCTGGCGCGGCTGGAAGAGCAGTTGCGTACCGGCGGCAATTCGGACTTCCTCTACGAGGGTCTCAAGGCCTACCTGATGCTCGGCGAGTCGGAGCACTACGATGCCGACTTCATCAAGGCCTGGATCGCCCTCGACTGGGATCGCAGCCTGCCGCGGGATCTGCTGCCGGAGCAGCGCGAGGCGCTGAATCAGCACCTGGCCGCACTGTATGACCGTCAGCCACCGGTGGTGCGCCTCGACGAGCATCTGGTCGAGGACGTACGCCGGCGGCTGCAGCGGCTGTCCGTGGCCCAGCGCGCCTATGACCGGGTCAAGCGCCAGAAGCTGCCCGAGGGCATCCCGGAGTTCCGCCTCAGCGACGCAGCCGGCCGTGATGCCGCACTGGTGTTCAGCCGCAAGAGTGGCAAGCCGCTCAACGAGCCGCTCAGCGGCTTCTACACCCAGCGCGGCTACCGTGAGGCCTTCCTGGTCGGCAGCGTCAGCCAGGCCGGCACCCTGGCCGAAGAGCAGTGGGTACTCGGCCGCAGCCTGGACGATGGACAGAATGCCGCCGCCCTCGCCTTGGAGGTGCGGCGCCTTTACGTGCAGGACTACATGGCCCAGTGGGAGGCGCTGCTCGCCGATATCGACTTCGTGCCGGTGACCAGCGTGGCCCAGGCCGCCGACGTGTTGCGGGTACTCTCGGGGCCGGCCTCGCCGCTGAAGAAGCTGCTCCAGGCGGTGGCCAAGGAAACCGACCTGCAGAAGGAAGAGCGACTGGTCGCCGAGAAGCTCAAGGAACGCGGCGGCGATACCGTCGACCGCCTCAAGCAGCAGCTCGGTTCCCTGGTCGGCCAGTCGGAGGAGGGCGTGGCCAGTGCCCTGGCCACCGAGATGGATCCGATCACCGCGCACTTCGCCGAACTCAATGGCCTGGTCGAGGACGCCGATGGCCAGACCCCTGCCATCGATGCCCTGCTGCAGGACCTCAACGCACTCTATGTGCAGGTCAGTGCCATGAGTGGCGCCAGTGGCGAGGCGCTGCTGGGCGAATCGCGCAACCAGACCACGGCCGCTGCCGATCAGGTGCGCCTGAGTGCCGAGCGCCAGCCGCCGCTGGTACAGGGTTTCCTCAAGTCGGTGGTCGGCTCGACCACTGGCACCATGATGGGCGGCATACGCAACCAGCTCAATGCCGCCTGGATGAGCGAAGTGGTGAGCGTCTATCGCCAGTCCCTGGCCGGGCGCTACCCGCTGGACCGTGGCAGCAGCCGTGATGCGACCCTGGACGATTTCGGCCATTTCTTCGGTCAGGGCGGGGTGCTCGACGGCTACTTCCGCAAGTACCTGCAGCCCTATGTGGATACCTCGGCGAGTACCTGGCGCTGGCAGCCCGGCGCTGCGCAGAAGCTCGGTATCGGCAGCGGCGTGCTGCAGACCTTCCAGCGTGCCGCGAGCATTCGCGAGGCGTTCTTCCGTTCCGGTGGCACCCAGCCGATGGTGCGCTTCGAGCTGAGGCCGGTGGCGATGGACGCCAGCATCGAGCAGTTCCAGCTCGACCTCGACGGCCAGCAGTTCAGTTACGACCACGGCCCGGCCAGGCCGGTCGCCATGCAGTGGCCGAGCGCCAACGGCACCGGGGTGGTACGTCTGAACATTTCGCCGGCGTCGGTCACCGGGCGTTCGGGGATCACCCTGGAAGGGCCCTGGGCCTGGTTCCGCCTGCTCGACCAGTCGGAGCTTGCCCAGGGCAATTCGCCGGACCGCTTCACCTTGCGCATGCGCGTCGACAACGCGAGCATTTCCAGCGAGCTGCGGGCCAGCAGTGCGTTCAATCCATTCCGCCGCCAGGTGGTCAGCGGTTTCAACCTGCCGGAGCGTTTGTGAGTAACCCGGGTTTCTACGGCAAACTGGCCGTACGTGGCGATTTCATTCATCGCGGTCTTGCGCCGGGCTTCATCGAGGCCTGGGACAACTGGCTGACGGCAGGCCTCAGCGCCAGTCGGCAGACCCTGGGCGACGCCTGGCTGGATGCCTATCTGGTCAGCCCGCTCTGGCGCTTCGCGATAGCGCCTGGCCTGCTCGGCCAGCACGCCGTTTGCGGGGTGATGATGCCCAGCGTCGACCGCGTCGGTCGGTACTTTCCCCTGACCATCGCCCTGCCGCTGCCGGTACAGACCGATATCGGTCACCTGCTCAGCGACAGCGACGACTGGTTCGAGCGTGCCGAGGCCCTGCTGCTCTCGACCCTGCAAGCCGATGCCGATGCCGACGCCTTCGAGCGGGGTGTAGGCGCCCTTGGCAGCCCGCTGCTGGCGACCGGCAGCGCCCCGCGCCAGGATGCCAGCGGCGCTGCGATCTGGTCTGTGGATAATCCGCGGGCCCGAGGCCTGGCCCTGATGCAGCAAGCCTGCAGCGGCGCCAGCCTGTGGTGGGGACGCGGTTCCGAGCGTGTCGCGCCCGGCCTGGTACGCTTCGCCGGGTTGCCCCCGGCCGAGGCGTTCTGTCGCCTGCTCAGCGAGTCCGCAGGAGGCGAGGCATGAGTCCGTCGAGCGTTACCCAATACCACTCGTCCAGCCATACCCATGTCGGCATGGTGCGCAAGATCAACGAAGATGCCTGCCTGGATGCTCCGGACAACGGCCTGTGGGCTGTCGCCGACGGCATGGGCGGGCATGCCAGCGGTGACTACGTCAGCAGCCTGATCATCGACAGCCTGCGTGCGTTGCCGCCCAGTGCCGTGCTGAACACTTATGAAGGGGCGCTGATCGACACCCTCGATCACGTCAATCAGCAGGTGCGCATCGAGGCCGAGAAGCGTGGCGGGGCGACCATGGGCAGCACCGTGGCGGTGCTTGCCGCACGGGGTGCCGAAGCGCTATGCCTGTGGGCCGGCGACAGCCGCCTGTACCGGCTGCGCAACGGCGACCTGCAACCGATCAGCCGCGATCACAGCTACGTTCAGGAACTGGTCGACAGCGGCCTGCTCGACGAAGAGGCGGCGCGCAGCCACCCCATGGGCAATATCGTCACCCGTGCCCTGGGCGTGCAGGATGACCTGCAACTGGAAAGCGTACGCCTGGACGTGCGCCCGGGTGACACCTTTCTGCTCTGCAGCGATGGCCTGAACAAGACGGTCGAGGATCATGAACTGCGCGAGGTGCTGGGGCATGAGGATCCGTACCAGGTGGTGCGCAGCCTGGTGCACCTTGGCTTGACCCGAGGCGCCCCGGATAATATTACCGCCGTGGTGATCAAGGCCGCCTGACGGGCTGGTGAAGACCATCTGCGAAGCAGGTGGTTTTCACCGGCTGGCCAGGCAGCCCGTCGAAATGCTCGATGGGCGCCCGCGGCACGCTGATCTGCCAAACACTCAAATAGCTGCCGCGCCCGAGTCTCTCGGGGTGGCCTCGGAAGACCGATAGCATGGACATGCAAATACCGGGTTACGACATCGAACGCGAGCTGGGCGATGGTGCGATGGCCGTGGTCTACCTGGCTACACAGCGTTCCCTCGACCGCAAGGTCGCGCTGAAGATCATGGCGGCCTCGCTGGCCGCGGACCCGACCTTCTGCGAGCGCTTCCTGCGCGAGGGCAAGACCCTGGCGCGGCTGTCGCATCCGAATACCGTGACCATCCACGACATCGGCAATGTCGGCAGCCTCTACTACATGGCCATGGAATACCTGCCCAACGGTACCCTCAAGGAGCGCATCAGCGCCGGCCTGAGCATCGATCAGGGGCTGGTGTGGATTCGCCAGATCGCCTCCGCCCTTGGTTACGCCCATGCCCAGGGCATGGTTCACCGTGACGTCAAACCGGCCAACATCCTGTTTCGCGCTGACGGTACGGCGGTGCTCAGCGACTTCGGCATCGCCAAGGCGCTGGACGACCGTACCCAGTTCACCCAGGCCGGTTTCGCCGTCGGTACGCCCAGCTACATGAGCCCGGAACAGGCCCGTGGTCTGGATATCGATGGCCGTGCCGATCTCTACGCCCTCGGCGTGGTGCTGTACGAGATCCTCACCGGTAAGCTGCCCTACATCGGCAATGATTCGCTGTCCACGGCCCTGGCGCATCTGACCGAGCCGTTGCCGGCGCTGCCCATGGTGCATGGCCGCTACCAGCCGATTCTCGAACGCCTGCTGGCCAAGGATCCCAACGAGCGATTCGCCGATGCGGCGCAGTTGATTGCCGCGCTCGATCGCCTGCAGGTGCCAGCCGCTGCCACCGACGATGCCACCCTGTTCCAGCCACTGGTGCTGCCTGCCGCCGCCGAGGCCAAGGGCGGCGACAGCGTGCCGCCGCTGGCAGCGGTTTCCGTGGCAATACCGACCCATGCACCGGCGGCGGATACCGCCGTGCCGCCACCGCGCCCGCAGCCCTCGCCGTTGGCATCATCGGTACGTGAAGGCAACGCGGGCTCCAGCAGGAAGCCGCTGATTCTCGGCGCTTCCCTGGCCGGCGTGCTGTTGTTGGCCGGTTGTGGTTACTGGCTGTTCGGCTCCGACAGCGCGCCGCCAGCCTCGCCGCCGGTAGCCGGCGAGCCCGCTCAGCCCCTGGCCCAGCCAAGTGGCGAGGCCGGCCCGATCTCGGCGGTGGCGGACAGCGATGGTGGTGATCGCCCGCTGCTCATGCCAGGCAAGAAAACCCTGTTCCAGCGCGTGCTGAGCAAACCCGGCGCCAAGCTGGCCGCTACGGCGGGTGCCAGCAGCGGCAAGGACATGCCGGCGTTTTCGGTGTTCTATGTGTATGCCCGGCAGGATATCGACGGCCAGCCGTGGCTGCAGATCGGTGCCTCCAGCGACGGCCGCCGCGATGGCTGGCTGCCGGCCACGGCGGTGAGCGACTGGAAGCAGAGCCTGGTGCTCAAGTTCACCGAGCGCTCCGGTCGTGCCCCGGTGATGTTCGTGCGCGACGCCTCGGCCCTGGAGCAGCTGCTGGCCGAGCCGGCCCGCGCTCGCAAGGCGTTGCGTGAGGCGCTGAAAGGTACCGGCCACAACGTGGTGGCGGTAGAGCCGGGCGGCAGCGCGGTCCCCCAGGATCAGTTCTACCTGCTGCCGATCTTCGACTCGGCAGAAACCTTCGACGCCAACGGCCAGCCGATGCAATTGCTCAACGTCGCCTCCATCGACCCTGGCAGCGCCCCGCAGAACCAGGGCGAAAGCGCGCCAGTGGCAAGGCCGGAAGGATTCAGAACGGCCATCGTGCTGGTGGTCGACACCTCGGTGTCGATGCAGCCCTACATCGACCGCATACGCGACGTCGTCCATGAACTGCAGGGCCAGATCGCCAACCGCGGCGATCTGGACAGCGTCAGCTTCGGCATGGTCGGCTTCCGCAGCAATACCGCCAAGACGCCTGGCCTGGAGTACACCGCCAAGACCCTGGTATCCCTGGAGCAGGGGCGTGATCCCGAGCGGTTTCTGCAGTTGGCGCAGCAGATCAAGGCCACCGACGTGTCCAGTCATGACTTCAACGAGGACGCTTTCGCCGGTGTCATGCAGGCCGTCGATGAGATGGACTGGAACGGCTATGGCGGCCGCCTGATCCTGCTGGTCAGCGATGCCGGCGCGTTGCGCAAGAGCGACCCGCTGGGGATGACCCAGATGAACGAGGCGGAGGTGCGCGAGGCGGCACTGCGCAAGCAGATCAAGATCTATGCCCTGCACCTGAAGACCGCCACCGGCAAGCGCAATCACGGCTTTGCCGAGCAGCAGTACCGCAGCCTCACCGCCGACCCCAACCCACGCATCGGCGACCTGTACGTTCCGGTGGCCGGCGGTGACGTGAACGCCTTCGGCAACAGCGTGACGGAGATCGGCAGCGCCTTCGCCGATCTGGTGCACCAGGTGCGCACCGACAGCAGCCTGCCCGAGCCCAAGGGCGGTGCCAGCATCGCCGACAAGTCCGCCGCGGTCGGCTACGCCATGCACATGGACTTCCTCGGTCATCAGGCCGAGGCGCGGGCGCCCCAGGTGGTCACTGCGTGGACCAGCGATCGTGACATCACCGATCCTGCCTTGCCGGCCTTCCAGGTCTGCGTGCTGCTCACCAAACTGCAGCTCAACGACCTGCAGCAGTCGCTGCGCATGGTGGTCGACGCCGCGCGGCGTACGCAGAGTTCGCCGAAGGACTTCTTCCAGGAAATCGCCAGCGCCAGTGCCCATATGAGTCGCGATCCGTCGGCCATGGTCAAGGGCGGCAACCTGGCCCAGAGCGGCGTGCTGGGTGAGTACCTGGATGGTTTGCCCTACCGCAGCAAGGTGCTGAACATGAGTCAGGACCTGTGGCTGTCGCTCAGCGTGGCCGAGCAGGAAGATTTCATCGACGAGCTGGATTCGAAGATCCAGCTCTACGAGACCTTCCACAACGATACGGCCAACTGGGTACGCTTCGGCGACGCGCCTGCGGGAGACGCGCTGTACCGTGTGCCCCTGTCGACCCTGCCCTGATGCTCACACTTGGTGCGATCAGCAAGACCCGCGGTGCGCAGGGGCAGCGCTATCGCCTGGAAATCCCCGGGCTGGCATTGCGCGCCGGACAGCGAATCGCCCTGACCGGCCCCAGCGGCAGCGGCAAGAGCACGGTGCTCGATCTGCTGGCGCTGGCGTTGTCGCCAGACCCGGGCGGCACGCTGCGCTGGGACGACAGCCAGCAGGGCCTCGATCTCGCCGAACTGTGGCGGCTTGGCCGGCATGACGAGCTGGCCCGGCTGCGCGCCCGCGCCTTCGGCTACGTGCTGCAGACCGGTGGGCTGCTCGGTTTTCTGAATGTACGCGGCAATATCCAGCTACCCCGCGAACTCCTGGGGCTGCCAATGGACGGTGCGGTCGAGCAACTGGCCGAGCAACTGGGAATTGCCGATCTGCTCGACCGGCAGCCGGGGCGGCTTTCCGTCGGTCAACGGCAGCGCGTCAGTATCGCCCGCGCTCTGGCCCACCGCCCGGCCATCGTGCTGGCCGACGAGCCGACCGCATCGCTCGACCCGCTGAACGCCGAGCGGGTGATGCAACTGCTGGTCGAGCAGGCGGCGGTGCGCGACCTGTGTCTGGTGATCGCCACCCACGACGAAGCGCTGGCCGTTCGCTACGGGCTGACACCCATGCGCCTGACGGTGGAACAGCGCAGCGACGGCGTGGTAGCTGCACGGTTGGGGGAGGCGGGCTGATGCGCCTGGCCCTGTTCGCGCGTCTCGCCTGGCAGGATTATCGCTGCGATGCGCGCCTGTCCTGGTGCGCGATCCTCGCCCTGGCGGCTGTCATCGCACCGTTGCTGGTGCTGTTCGGTCTCAAGTTCGGCCTGGTGACGACGCTCACCGAGCGCCTGGAGCGTGACCCCGGCGTGCGCGAGGTGATTCCGCTCGGCGGTGCCCGCTACAGTCTGCAGGCCATCGAGGCGCTGGCCCGGCGTGACGACGTGGGGTTCGTGGTCCCGCGAACCCGGCCGATCGCCGCCACCGCCGAGCTGCAGGGCGCCGGGCAGGCCATCACCGTGGAAATGCTGCCGACTGCATCAGGCGACCCGCTGCTCGGCTCACTGCCGGCGCCGGTCGGTGTAAATGCCGTGCTGCTCAGCCAGAGCGCGGCGGAGAAACTCGGCGTCACGGCGGGGGACACCCTCGAGGCAGGTTTCGGGCGTAGCGTGCAGGGCGTGCCGCAATACGCGCGTGCCCGCCTGCAGGTGCAGGCGGTGCTGCCGCTGGCAGCATTCTCGCGCGACGCGCTGTTCGCCTCGTTGCCGCTGCTGGAGGCGGTGGAGGATTATCGTGATGGCCTGGCGGTCGCCGCTTTCGGCTGGCCGGGAGCGCAGGCTACCGCGCCGTCGGAGCGGGTTTACCCCGGCTTTCGCCTGTATGCCCGTGATCTCGATGGTGTGGAAAGCCTGCGCCTGCATTTCCAGCAGGCGCGGCAGGCCGTGGTGACCCAGGCCGAAGCAGTGGCTCAGGTCCGCACCCTGAGCCGCAACCTGGGGTGGATTTTCTGGTCGGTGGCCTGCCTGTCCCTGGCCGGCGCCTTCGCCGCGCTCATCGCCAGCACCCTGGGCGCGGTACAACGCAAGCGCCATGAGCTGGCCGTGCTGCGCCTGCTGGGGTTCCCCGCCGCCGCACTGGTCGCTTTCGTGGTCTTGCAGGCACTGTATACGGGGATCGCCAGCCTGCTGGTTTCGGCACTGCTGTACGCGGTGGCGGCGAGTGGGCTGAACCTGTTGTTGCAGTCGGCATCCGGCGAATATGCTTGTCGCCTGCTGTTTGCCCATTATCTGCTGGCGGCGCTGGCAACGCTACTGTGCTGTGTGCTCGCGGCCGCTGCTGGTGGTTGGCGGGCCGCCTACCTGGAAGCCTCGGAAGGATTGCGTCATGTATAAGGTGCTGAGTGCCACGTTGGTTCTCTGGTGTTTCACCGGTACCGCCTGGGCCGAGGCCGATGCGGATCCGCTCTACAATCCCAAGCCGCTGAAAGGTGACGTGAGTCTGCCGCTGCCCTGCGAGGGGCAGATGGTCTTCCGGCATGTCTACGTGCTCGCCAAGGGTTCGCTGGACGACCGTGAGGTGACCCTCGGCTACCCCTTCAGCGAGGGTGAACCGGGCTATCAGCAGTCGTTCATCTCCGGCTACCGGCGCGACTACATCAATGGCCAGTTCACCCTCGACGACCTCTCCAAGGACTGGCAGGCCCACGTCCGCGGTGAGCTGCCCAAGGCCGACGGGGTGACGCCGCTCAAGCCGATGCTGTACTTCATCGGCAAGTACGAAGTGACCCAACGACAGTACGATCTGGTCATGGCCCAGGCTCCTGCGCTGGCCGGAGAGGGTGAGGCCCCCGCCTGCGAGGCACCTTCCGGAATGACCGGGCGGCTGCCCAAGGTCGATTTGTCGCGTTTCGACGCCGAGCGTTTCGCGGCGGTTTACAGCACCTGGCTGCTCAAGCACCACCGCGACCTGTTGCCAGTCAGCGGACGCGGTGGCAACGGCGAGGACGGTGGCCAGGGATTCGTGCGGCTGCCCACCGAGGTGGAGTGGGAGTTCGCCGCCCGGGGCGGGCACGCGGTCAGCCGCCAGCAGCTGGAGGCCCGCCTGTTCCCGCGCCCGCAGGAGGGCAGCGACAGCGACGGCCCGCTGGGCGACTGGGCGGTGTTCAATCAGGTCTCCGGTGGCACCGGCCAGAATGCCCGGCTGTTGCCCGTCGGCCTGAAGAAACCCAACCCCATCGGCCTGTTCGACGTCATCGGCAACGCCGCGGAAATGGTCCAGGAGTCCTTCCAGCTGGTGCATGCCGGGCGTCGGCAAGGCACCTACGGCGGCTTCGTGGTCAAGGGCGGCAACTACCTGGAAGGGGAGATGACCCTGTTCACCGGCATGCGCCGCGAGTACCCGCTGTTCGCTGCCGATGGCACCGAGCAGCGTAACGAAACCACCGGTTTCCGTGTCTCCATCGGCGCGCTCTCGGCACCCCGCTCGCGTTACAAGGAACTGTTCGCGCAATGGAAGGACGAAGGACGAGTGAGTACGCTCACCGACGAGATCGACGAAGAACAGGATGCCACCAAACTCCTCGATGCCCTGATCGCCAACAGCGACGATCCGCAACTGCGCGATCGCCTGGCGATCGTCAACGAAGAGCTCAAGCGAGGCGTGTCGCTGATCGCCAAGCAGCGCGAGGATGCCGCGGGCAACCTGATCCAGTCGGCTGCCCTGGTGGCCGAAACGATCAACAACTACAACATCCGCCTGACCAATTTGCGCAAGAGTCGTGACGAGGCTCGCAAAGCCAAGGATGAGGCTTCGGCGAAACTGTTCGAAGCGGCGATGGCCAATGGGCGTAGCGCACTGGACGGAGCGCTGGCGATCTATATCGACAACCTGGCCAACGGCACGCGTTACAGCAATGCGGTCATCCAGGCGCAGTTCCAGCGCACCAAGGAAGAACTGGCGCGCAAGCCGGTACTGGGTAAAAGTCTGGTGAATCGGGCTACGCTGTTCGTGCGGCATGTCGGCGAGTACCGCAAGAACCGCAAGGCTGATGCCGAGCTGATTCTGAAACAGTTGCTGGCGCCTTGAGCGCGGTAGCGTGGCGACGATGGATGCCAGGCATCGGTTGACAGATGCCGGCTTTGAAAGGAATTCTGGCGGCCCTGGCCGTGATCAAGCGGGCGGTTGTCATGCGACGCTGCCCGAATGGAATAAACACTCACTCAAGTACGAGATCGACGACGATGCAAAATCTCAGCAAGGCCCCCGCTTTTTCCTCGATACGCACTGCGCTGCTTTCTGCCGTCACCTGCACCAGTGTGCTGCTGGTCGGCTGTGCCGGTATGTCCTCGCCGAGCTCCCAGGTTGCCTCGACCACCCAGGTGGAGTTCTTCCCGCAATGCTACGAGCCCGTGAAACAGCTGCGCAGCTCTGATGAAGCGATGGGCCGCAGTGTCGCCATCGGCGCGGTGACCGGTGGCCTGATGGGCGCCCTGGGTGGCGCGCTGGTCGACGATGAGAAGCGGGGTCGCAACGCGGCCATCGGCGCCGCCGGTGGCGCCCTGGCCGGAGGCGCGGTGGCCTATTACAGCCAGCGCCAGCAGCAGATCACCGACGACAACGCGCGTCTGGCCTCCTACGCCACCGATATCGATACCAACAACCAGGCCATTGACCGCAACATCCGTTACGCCAGCGCCGCGCAGAGCTGCTACCAGCAGGCGTTCACGCAGCTGCGCGCCGACCGCAAGGCGAACAAGATCAGCGACGCCGACGGGCGCAAGCGCCTGGCGGAAATCGTCAGTGGCCTGAGCGAAACCAATGCGCTGTTGGCCAAGGTTGACGGCCGCACCGGGGAAAACGTCAGTACCTACACCCAGGCCTATGAGAAGGATCTGCAGGCCGTTGGCGTGCAGCGCCAGGACGTGACCAAGGTGGCCACCGCCAAGCAGCCGAAACCCACCACCAAGGTGACCAAGGAAGTCATCACCACCGAGCAGTCCCTGCAGAAGGCCCAGGCCAAGCAGAAGGAAAGCCAGCAGGTGGCCAGCCGTGGTCGCACGCTGGTCAGCGAGGTGTGCAGCAACCCGGACATGGGTGACTGGGCGCCGGCCAGCTGCAAGGCCTGACACCTGGCTATACAGAAAACCGCGCCTGGCGCGGTTTTTTTACGTCTGCTGTCGGTCGGCAGGTGCACATTCCGGTGTCCAGTGCCGCTCGTACAGCTCAAGATGAGGATGCTTCCACGCACGGGTTAGGCAGGTCCGCCGACCGCTCGGGACGTTGCTTGCCGGGAATGTGCATGGGTGATTGATGCCGGTCACTATCGGCGCCGCCGTGCTGGGCAATCATGGCGGGTGCCGAGTGGGTGACCAGGCTGTTCGCGGCAGGCGTCGGCGACGCGCTGATGAAGGCGTTTGCCGGTGAGCCCATGCTGCCCCAAGGGGGCATGCAGGGATGCGCGACTTGAGTCTCTACGCACTGCCGTGCAAGACGCGGTGGGCGGATCACCCCGGTTCACAACACTTCTCTCTTAGCCGTTTTGGATTAGCTGATGAACAAGATGATAGTGAGTCTGCTGGTGGCTCTGGGCCTGGTCGGGGCCGTCCAGGCAGCCGGCGATCCGGCTGTGGGCCAGGCCAAGGCCGTGGTTTGCGGAGCGTGTCATGGGGTGGATGGCAACAGCCCGTTGCCGAACTTTCCAAAACTGGCTGGGCAGGGCGAGCGCTACCTGCTCAAGCAGATGCAGGACATCAAGTCCGGTGCCCGCCCTGTACTGGAGATGACCGGCATGCTCGAGCCGCTCGGTGATCAGGACATGGCCGACGTGGCGGCCTATTTCGCCGCTCAGAAAATGACTGTCGGTGCCGCCGATCCCGGGCTTGTGGCACGTGGCCAGGCCCTGTTCCGTGGTGGCAAGCTGGCAGAAGGGATGCCGGCCTGCACGGGCTGCCACTCCCCTGACGGCAGCGGCATCGCCGCCGCCGGCTATCCTCACCTGGGTGGCCAGCACGCCGACTACATCGCCAAGCAACTGACCGCTTTCCGCGAGGGCGAGCGCAGCAATGACGGCGACAGCATGCTCATGCGTGACATCGCCGCCAAGCTCGGCAACAAGGATATCGAGGCGGTCTCGAGTTACATCCAGGGTCTGCACTAGCGCTCATGAGGGGCAAGCGAAGCCGGGCCGGTAGAGGACCTGGCCGCTTGCCCCCGGCTTGAAGGTTGCTCCGTGGGGCGGCTCGCCGAGATCGGCGTGAGGGGGAATGAAAAAGCCGCCGTTGGGCGCCTTTTTCGTTGGCGAGGCGGCTACAATGAAGGAACCTGCCGGGTGGCTATCCAGTCGAAGCGATGCTGTCCGCAGCACCCCCATAGCAAGGAGTCATGCATGCGTAATCTGATCCTTTCCGCGGTTCTGGCTGGTGTCAGCCTGTTCGGTGTCGCTGCTCACGCCGCCGAGATCGAAGCCGGCAAGCAGTATGTCGAGCTGAGCAACCCGGTACCGATTTCCAAACCCGGCAAGATCGAAGTCGTGGAACTCTTCTGGTATGGCTGCCCGCACTGCTACCAGTTCGAGCCGACGCTCAATCCCTGGATCGAAAAACTCCCGGAAGACGTCAACTTCATTCGTATCCCCGCGCTGTTCGGTGGCGTATGGAATGCCCACGGGCAAATGTTCCTCACCCTGGAAAGCATGAAGGTCGAGCACAAGGTACACAACGAGGTGTTCCGCGCCATTCACCAGGAAGGCCGCAAGCTGGCCACGCCGGAAGAAATGGCCGATTTTCTGGTCACCCAGGGCATTGACCGTGATGCCTTCCTCAAGGCCTTCAACTCCTTCGGCGTGAAGAGCCAGATGGAAAAAGCCAAAAAGCTGGCCATGGCCTATCAGATCAACGGTGTACCGGTGATGATCGTCAACGGTAAATACCGTTTCGATATTTCCAGCTCCGGTGGCCCGGAGCAGACCTTGCAAGTCGCCGACCACCTGATCGCCAAAGAGCGGGCAGCCAAGTAACCGGCCCCTACGGAGCGCCCCGCCATGCTGCGCCGCCGTTCGATGCCCCGTCAGGCTGGCCTGTGCGCGCCACAGGTCAACCCGGACTGCACCCCCGACGGCGATTGGCCGCAGAACGGGCGCCTGCGTCTGCTCAGTTTCAACATCCAGGTCGGTATCAGTACCGAGCGTTACCACCATTACCTGACCCGCGGCTGGCAGCACCTGCTGCCGCATCAGGGGCGCGCCGGCAATCTGCAGCGCATCGGCGACTTGCTGGGGGACTACGACATCGTGGCCCTGCAGGAAGCCGACGGTGGCAGCGTGCGCTCCGGCTTCGTCAACCAGATCGAACACCTGGCCCGCCTGGGTACCTTTCCCTACTGGTACCAGCAGCTCAACCGTAATCTCGGCCGTTTCGGCCAGCACAGCAATGGGCTGCTCAGCCGCCTGCGGCCAACGCTGCTCGAGGATCATCCACTGCCCGGCCCGGCCGGTCGTGGCGCGATCCTGCTGCGTATCGGTGAAGGCGACGATGCCATTGCGGTGGTGATGATGCACCTGGCGCTGGGGCCGCGTACGCGCACCCGGCAACTGGCCTATATCCGCGAACTGATCGGTGGCTATCGCCACCAGATCCTGATGGGCGACATGAACACCCACGCCGCCGACCTGCTGGAGCATTCGCCCTTGCGCGATCTCGGCCTGATCGCTCCACAGGTCGAGGCGACCTTCCCGAGTTGGCGACCCCAGCGCTGCCTCGACCACATTCTGCTCAGCCCCGGCCTGGAGCTGGAGCGCGTCCAGGTGCTGGCCCAGCCGATCTCCGATCACCTGCCGGTGGCCGTGGAAATCCGTCTGCCCAACTCCCTTGCTCCACCGTCACCGCCCTGCCTGCGGGAGCCCTGAGCATGGCTGACGATGCCCAGCGCTGGCGCGAGAAATACCTGTCCAACCTTGAGCAGCAGGAGAAACTCGAGCGCCGCTGGGATGCGCGCATCGACTTGCTGCGGCGCGGTCTGGTGCGCAGCAGCCTGGCTGCCGAGGGCTCCGACAAATCGGTCGACCAGTGCATGCAGGATCTGCGTGAGATCCTGCGCCGCGACGATATGGATGCCGGGCTCAGTGCGCTGATTCCACGCCTTGAAAAGACCGTGCTGGATTCCGAGCAGCGTCGTCAGCAACGAATCGAGCAAGTCGCCAGCGGCCTGTCCAGCCTGGTGGCACAGTTGCTGAAGATGGAATTGCCAGGTGATGTCCGCAAACCGCTCAAACGTTACGCCAAGCAGGTCGACGAGCGAGCGCGGCAATCGCGTGAGTTACCTGCTCTGCTGGCCGAACTGAGCCAGTTGCAGCAGCAGGCGCTGACTGTGCTGGGAGCGGAGCAGGTCGAACGCCCCGGTTTCATCGAGCGACTGTTCGGAAACCGTGACGCGCCGAGCCCGAGCACGCCGGCCGAGGTGACCCCTGTCGAGCAGGTCCCTCCACCACAGGACGCACCTGCTGAAGAGGAGCAGGTACAGCCCCCCGTCATCGGCGAACCTGCACCTGCACCTGCACCTGCACTGCCGGCCGAGCCGCTGGCGCCTTCCGCGCCGCAGCAGCCCATCGCGCCTGTGGTGTCGCTCGCCCCTGCGCCGTTGGCCAGCGGCAGGGCACTGCTCGACAGTCTGCCGCTGTCGTCTGCGTTGTTGATGCCAACGCCAGTCGCCGAGCCCGTCGAGCCAGCACAGGCCGTCGCCGTCGATGGGGTTTCGCGAGACGACGGTGCCCAGGCAGAGGTTGCGGCAGGGGACGCGCCGCTGCCGGCCGACCCCGAATATGCCCTGCCGGCCGCGCCTGAGCCCGGCTACAGCGCCATCGCCAGCCATGTCGAAAGCAGCCTGCTCGACTTGCTCGAGGAGTTGCCGCTGCCTGAGCGCCACCAGGCACAGGCCGATGCGCTACGACAGCGCATCACCGCCGGTCTCAACATGTACGAGCTGGTACCGGTGCTGGACGATCTGGGTGTGCTGATGCTGGCCATCGCGGATGTCGGCCAGCGTGAGTTCGAAGGCTATCTCAAGCAGCTCAACGAGCGTCTGGCCGCCTTCCAGGGCAGTCTGCGTGATGTGCACGCCGATTATGCCGACGCCAGCCAGGCCGTGCGTAGCCTGGACAGCGAGTTGCGCCAGCAGGTCGATGGCTTGCACAGCAGTGTGCTCGAAGCCACTGATCTCGACACCCTCAAAAGCCTGGTGGAAAATCGCCTCAGCGGCCTGCTCGGGACGATGGAGCAGTACCAGCAGCAGCGTGACCAGCGTGAGCAGCAGGTGGGGGAGCGCCTGCAGACCCTGGTCGAGCGCGTGGCGAGCATGGAGCTGGAGGCCAAGGGCTTTCGCGATCATCTCGAAGAGCAGCGGCAGAAGGCCCTGCTCGATCCCCTTACCGGGTTACCCAACCGTGCTGCCTGGATGGAGCGCCTGGATCTCGAGCTGGCGCGCTGGCAGCGTTATGGCGGCGATCTGCTGCTGGCGGTGCTGGATATCGACCACTTCAAGCGCATCAACGATGATTTCGGCCACCTGGCTGGTGACAAGGTGCTGAAGATCATCGCGGGTGAATTGTTCAAGCGGCTGCGCAAGACCGACTTCATCGCCCGTTTCGGCGGCGAGGAGTTCGTTCTGCTGATCCCCTCCACGCCCATGGACGGCGGCCTGAAGCTACTCGATACGCTGCGCACCGCGATCGAGAGTTGCCCGTTCCACTTCCGGGGCGAACGGGTCACCATCACCCTGTCTGGCGGTATCAGCGCATTCGCTGCCGAGGAGCGCAGCGAGCAGGTGTTCGAACGTGCCGATCAGGCGCTCTACCGCGCCAAGCGAAGCGGTCGCAACCGCATCGAGCAGGGTTGAAGCGGCCGCCGTTCAGGCATCGCACCTACCGGCTCGGCATTCCCAGGTATCTGCTGCCACGGCCGCCCGCCAGGCGTGGCGAAGGCGCGCTGACCGGCGCCCTACGCCAGCTGCCCCAGGGCGGTTCGTGTAGCGCGCCCGGCAGGCCTGTGCCGGTTGTCGCAAAGCGTGAAGCCGGTAGTCGCCCGGTAAACGAGACGCTGCTAGTCTTGCCTGGCCAAACACTTAATAACCAGATCGACTCGAACCATCATGCCAGGGCGCCTCTCACTTCTTCTGGGACTCGTTGCGTTTGCCTGTCAGGCAAGCGCGCTGACCGTCTACAAGTACACCGATGCCAATGGCGTGGTCACCTACAGTGATCAGGCCGCGCCCGGTGCGAAAGTGTTCGTGTTCAGCGACCGCATGGTGGAAAAGCTCGATAACCAAGTGAAGCTGGAAACCCGCAGGCACGCGGGTGGCGAGACCCTGTTGGTGCGCAACGACTTGTACGCACCGGTTCAGGTGGAGCTGAAGCTCGAACAGGTGGCCAACGCCAGCGGCGTTCCAGGCAAGCCGATCAACTGGGTACTGCCGCCGCGCAGCGAGATCCGCCTGGCCACCCTGGCGCCGCTCGATCCCTCCAAGCCGTTGCGCTATACGCCGAAGCTGGCCTACGCGCTGGGTGACCCGCGCTCGCTACCGATCGATAAGCGTTACCCGTTGCCGTGGCAAGGCGGGCCCTTTCGCCTGACTCAGGGCGCCAACGGCCAGTACAGCCACTTCACCCCGAAAGGGCGCTATGCCATGGATATCGCCATGCCCGAAGGCACGCCTATCGTCGCCGCGCGCAGTGGCATCGTGGTGAAGACCGAGAACGCCCAAAACGGGCGCGGCAACAACCCGTCCGGCAACTTCGTGCGCATACTCCACGACGACGGCACCATGGGCGTCTACCTGCATCTGATGCAGGGGTCGGTGAGCGTGCATGAAGGCCAGCGGATTGCCACCGGGACGCCCATCGCCCGTTCCGGCAATACCGGCAACAGTACCGGCCCGCACCTGCACTTCGTGGTGCAACGCAACGTCGGCATGGCGCTGGAGTCGATTCCCTTCGAGTTCAGCCAGCCGGTGGACAGCTTGCCCAACTTCGCCGTGGGCGGTGACTGAGGCGCCCGGCCATGCAGCCGCCGATTGATCCTCAAGTGCCCTGTGGATAGCTGTCTTTCAGGCTCTGCCCAGGCGGCAACTCACTGCGCAGTGGTCGGAGACGCCAGTACTCATGCTGGCCTCTTCCAGCCGGTAGCCTGGCGTGTGGAACAGCCCATCGACCATGAAGGGGATGTCTCCGGCTCGGTGTAGCGAGCCGTCGATACTGCTGGTGTAGTGCGCCGGTATGCCATCGATGAAGTGCTTGGCGATCATGTCGAAGGTGTCGCGCCCACGTGGGGCGTTGAAGTCGCCTACCAGCAGCAGGTCGCCAGCCTGCCGTGCTTGTGCCTGGGCCAGGTGGATCAGTTTGCCGGCGCTTTCCCGCTGGTATGCCGTGGAGGTGCCGAGCGGGGTCACGTTGAGGTGGGTGACGGCGATGCGCATGCCTCTTACAGTCGCGGTCAGCATGACTTCGGCGATGCTCAGCGGGTCGGCGGTGCGCTGGCCTTGGGCGCTGAAGAAGGCTATTTCGCGAATGCCTTGCGCGCTGCCCGAGTAGTAGTCGGTCGCCACGTCCATCAACGTTTCTGCGCGGGCGATCATACCGACGCCGACCACATTCGCAGGGCCTTCCCCCGGATAGCGCACCATGGGGGCGAAGGACATGCTGCCGCCCATCAGCGCTTCGAAAAACGGAATGTCACGTTCGCAGAGCTCCTGCAGGCAGAGCAGGTCCGGGCGTTCACGATTGACGAAGGCTGCGACTCGCGGCAGGTGTCTGGAGCGTTCGATATTGATGGAGGCGATGTTGAGCGACATGGGATCGGTAAGCTGATTACGGTATGGAAGGCAGCGTGCACAACGCATGGGGCGCTTGAAACATTTCTGCGCGAGGGATGCCGAAGTGTACCAGACGCCCGCCTTAGAAGGCCTGCGTCCTTACCATCCAAGATGACTTCAGGCCCGCCACTCGTGCCCTGCGGGCGGTCAGACGATCCAGATCTGCACCCAGCTCAAGCTAGGCATGGCGCCGCGGTCGACTCCTTATCAAGCTCAGCTCTCCGGGGGCAGCCTGCCCCCGGAGAGCCCTGGGCGGCGAAAAGGGTCCCCCAGATGCTTGGCAGGAGCTGCCTCAGGATATTCCGTGCGCCGCAATGAGGCGCTCAAGCCGGCCGCTTTCGTCAGATATTTCATCCCGTTCCCATCAATCCCATGTTTTCCTCACCGATGCATAGTTGCAACTGACGCAATCTTCCGTATGGCCGAAATTAGCGATAAATGCGCGAAATAGGTGCGATCTGCTCGCTTTTGGTGCCTAATAAGCCAGCTTTTTCGTATGTCCCGATGATATTTTTAATATTTTTCTAACGGCCATCCTTTCCGCCACTATCAGTTCGCAGCAGTAACCAAGTGGCGAAAAAAGGGGATGGTAGTGTACGGACTCGGCGACTGGCAGCAACGTGCTCGGCAGCAACCTTTCATCAGCCAAGCGATTATAGGAGGCCGCCGAGTCGCTGCGCAGTCCGGTGCCACCTTCGCTTCAATCAATCCGGCCACCGGCCAGCTGCTTGCCAACGTCGCGGCCTGTGATGCTGCCGATGTCGACGTGGCGGTACACGCCGCACGGCAATCCTTCGGGGCGGGTGTCTGGTCGCAACGTGCGCCGGTCGAGCGCAAGCAAGTGCTGCTCAAACTCGCTGAGTTGATTCTGGCCAATCGAGATGAACTGGCCCTGCTCGACTCGCTGAACATGGGCAAGCCGGTGATGGATGCTTGGAACATCGATGTACCCGGCGCCGCCGGTGTGTTCCGCTGGTACGCGGAGAGCCTCGACAAGCTGTACGACGAAGTCGCGCCTACGGCGCGCAATGTGCTCGCTACGGTGACGCGTGAGGCGCTGGGCGTGGTTGCGGCAGTGGTGCCGTGGAATTTCCCTCTGGACATGGCCGCCTGGAAACTCGCGCCGGCCCTTGCCGCCGGTAATTCGGTGATTCTCAAACCCGCCGAGCAGTCGCCGTTTTCCGCCCTGCGTCTGGCCGAGCTGGCGCTGGAAGCGGGCATTCCTCCGGGTGTGTTCAACGTCGTGCCCGGATTCGGCGAAAGCGCCGGCAAGGCCCTCGGTCTACACATGGATGTCGATTGCCTGGCCTTCACCGGCTCCACCGAGGTCGGCAAATTCTTCATGGCTTATTCGGCACAGTCCAACCTCAAGCAAGTCTGGCTGGAGTGCGGCGGCAAGAGCGCCAATCTGGTGTTCGCCGACTGCCAGGATCTGGAACTGGCGGCAGAGAAAGCTGCCTTCGGCATCTTCTTCAATCAGGGCGAAGTCTGTTCGGCCAACTCGCGTTTGCTGGTCGAGCGCTCTATCCATGAGCAATTCGTCGAGCGCCTGTTGAGCAAGGCTCGCGACTGGCAGCCGGGCGATCCTCTGAACCCGACCAGCCGCGCCGGTGCCATCGTCGAGCCACGGCAGACCGCTCGGATCATGGCCCTCATCGACGACGCCCAGCGCGAGGGCGCGCACCTGGTTTGCGGCGGGCGGCAGCGCAGCTTCAATGGCTCGGACAATTTCATCGAACCGACGGTGTTCACCAAGGTTTCTCACGCCAGCCGTCTGGCCCGCGAAGAAGTGTTCGGCCCGGTACTGGCGGTAATGCCCTTCGACAGCGAAGACGAAGCCGTGCAACTGGCCAACGACAGCATCTATGGCCTTGCCGCCTCGCTGTGGAGTGACGATCTCAATCGTGCCCATCGCGTGGCGCGCCGCCTCAAGGTGGGCACCGTGTCGGTCAACACGGTTGATGCCCTGGACGTGAGCGTACCTTTTGGCGGCGGTAAGCAATCCGGTTTCGGTCGTGACCTATCACTGCACTCGTTCGACAAATACACCCATTTGAAGACCACGTGGTTCCAACTGCGTTGAGCAGTGGCCAGTAGTGCCGAACCCGATCACAGGAGCCTTGCCATGACCGCCCCGAAACACAGCACGCAGCAGTACCAGGCGTTGGATGCGGCCCATCATATCCATGCCTTTCTCGACCAGAAGGTGCTGAATGAGAAGGGCGCTCTGGTGATCGCCAAGGGGCAGGGTCTTAACCTGTGGGATAGCGATGGCAAACGCTATCTCGACGGCATGTCCGGGCTGTGGTGCACAGCGCTCGGCTATGGGCGTGCTGACCTGAATGCCGCTGCCAGTCGGCAGCTCGAAGAACTGCCGTACTACAACCTGTTCTTCCAGACCACACACCCGCGGGTCGTGGAACTCTCCGAGCTGCTCTTCAGCCTGTTGCCGAAGCATTACAGCCATGCCATCTACACCAACTCCGGCTCCGAGGCCAACGAGCTATTGATCCGCAGTGTGCGCCGTTACTGGCAGATCCTCGGCAAGCCGCAGAAGAAAGTGATGATCGGCCGCTGGAACGGCTACCACGGCTCGACCCTGGGCAGTACCGCCCTGGGCGGCATGGGCTTTATGCACGAGATGGGCGGCATGCTGCCGGACTTCGCCCATATCGGTGAGCCTTACTACTTCGCCGAGGGCGGCGACCTGAGCGAGCAGCAGTTCGGCCTCAAGGCCGCTGGCGAGCTGGAAGCGAAGATCCTCGAACTGGGCGCCGAGAACGTCGCCGCCTTTGTCGCCGAACCCTTCCAGGGCGCTGGCGGCATGATCTTCCCACCGGCCAGCTACTGGGCCGAGATCCAGCGCATCTGCCGCCAGTACGACGTGCTGCTGTGCGCCGACGAGGTGATCGGTGGCTTCGGTCGCACCGGGGAATGGTTTGCCCACCAGCACTTCGCTTTCCAGCCGGACACCCTGACCATCGCCAAGGGTCTGACCAGTGGCTACATTCCCATGGGTGGTCTGGTGTTCAGTGCGCGGATGGCTGAGGTGCTGGTGCAGCAAGGTGGCCTGTTCGCTCATGGCCTGACCTATGCAGGTCACCCGGTGGCGGCGGCGGTGGCCATCGCCAACCTCACTGCGCTGCGTGACGAGAAGATCGTCGAAACGGTGAAAACCGACACCGGCCCCTACCTGCACAACCTGCTGCGAGAGACCTTTGCCGGGCATCCGGTGATCGGCGATATCCAGGGTGTCGGCCTGGTTGCTGCGTTGCAGTTCGCCGAAGACAAAGGCACGCGCAAACGTTTCGCCAACGAGAACGACATCGCCTGGCACTGCCGCACCGTTGGTTTCGACGAGGGCCTGATCATTCGCTCGACCCTCGGCCGGATGATCATGGCGCCAGCGCTGGTCGCCACCCATGCCGAGCTGGATGAGCTGGTGGAGAAGACCCGCCGCGCGGTGGATCGAACCGGGCGTGAACTGAATCTGCTGTAAACCAACGTGTTCCGTAGAGAGCGCTGAAGACTACTGTGCCGGCCCCATGAGGCCGGCCTGCGATACGCCCTTGGCCCCTGGCCTGCACCTGCCCCATGGAAACCAAAAACAAGCCAACAGGCTGTGGGAGTGCCTCATGAACAAGTCCTTGCGCCACCGTGTCATCCGCTCTTTTGCATGCACCGCCGTCGCCGCCGGCATGGCCGTCAGCGCCCAGGCCGGAACCCTGACCCTCGGGCACACCACTTGGGTCGGTTACGGCACGCTTTACCTGGCCCGTGACCTCGGTTACTTCAAGGAGCAGGGGCTGGATGTCGAGTTCACCGTGATCGAGGAGTCGGCCATGTACATGGCGGCCCAGGCCTCGGGCAAGTTGTCGGGCTCAGCATCGACCATCGATGAAATCCTCAAGTATCGTTCGAAGAACTTCTGCTTCAAGGCCGTTGCCGCGCTGGACGAAAGTCACGGCGGTGATGGCGTGCTGGTGGGTAACGAAGTGACCAGCCTGGAGCAACTGAAAGGCAAGGCGGTGGCGGTCAACGAAGGTTCGGTATCGCAGTTCTGGCTGTCCTACCTGCTCAAGCAGAAGGGCATGAGCATGAGCGATCTGGAAATCCAGAACATGACGGCTGACGATGCGGCCACTGCATTCATCGCCGGCCGCATACCGGCGGCTGTGACCTGGGAGCCGCACCTGTCGCTGGTCAAGGCGAAAGAGCAGGGCAAGGTGCTGATCGACAGCAGCGAGACGCCCGGGGTAATCGTCGACGTGGTGGCGTTGTCCTGCGACGTGATCGAGAAGCAGCCAGACGATGTAAAGGCGCTGGTCGCTGGCCTTTACAAGGCAGTCGAGTACACCAAGACCCATCCGCAGGAAGCCTACGAAATCATGGCCAAGGGCGTTGGCGGCTACCTGTCCGATCCGAAGGACCTGGTCGAGGCAGCCAAGGGCGTGAAGTTCTATGACCAGGCCATGAGCGAAAAACTGCTCGGCACCCCGGGCAAACCGGGCGACATCGCCGGCCTCATCGGCCTGGCCAACGAGACCTGGACCAGCCTGCAGGGCAAACCTTACGCAGTGAGCTACGAGGACCTGGTGGATACCTCGTTCGTTACCCCGTAAGCGTTCCGTCCGCTGGCTGTTCACGCCACTGCCACGATGCCTCTCGACATCCGCGCGCGGTGTGAGGCGTGGCAGCCACGGGCTTCTCAAATACCTGCAACACGAGGTGGTTCATGGCCACGCAAAAAACCTGGGCGCAGCGCTGTCTGACGCCCAAAGTAGAGCTGCCACGCAAGCTGGTGCTCGGCACCGGCGCCCTGTGCTGGTTGTTGGTGCTCGGCCTGTGGGCCGCTTTGTCGTACGGCGGTGTGGTGCCGTCGATGTTTCTGCCGAACCCTGGTCAGGTCGTCGAAGCCGGCGTGCGCCTGGCCGGTGACGGCACCCTGAGCAAGCATGTGCTGTCCAGTCTGGAAGTGGTGCTGATCGGCTTTGCCTTGTCGTCTCTGGTCTCGGTGCCATTGGGCCTGTTGATGGGCAGCTTTCGCATCGTCCAGGCGTTCCTCGAACCCCTGGTCAACTTCATCCGTTACCTGCCGGTGACCTCCTTCGTGCCGCTGTTCATCCTGTGGATCGGCATCGGTCTGGAGCAGCGCGTGGCGGTCATCATCTTTGGTGTGTTCTTTCAGCAACTGGTGATGATTGCCGACGTGTCCAAGGGCGTGCCGCGGGATCTGATCAACGCCAGCTACACCCTTGGCGCAAGTCGCCGCGATGTGGTGTTGCACGTACTCGGCCCAGCCTCGCTGCCCGGCATCCTCGATACCTTGCGAGTCACCATGGGCTGGGCCTGGACGTACCTGGTGGTGGCCGAGCTGGTGGCCGCCTCCAGTGGCCTCGGCTACATCAGCCTCAAGGCCATGCGCGGCTTCCAAGTGGACGTGATTTTCCTGGCCATCGCCATCATCGGCCTGCTCGGGCTGATTACCGATCAACTGTTTCGATTGCTTCGGCTGAGGATTACCAAATGGGCGCAGTAGCCAAGAAACCCTACGTGATGCCCGCGCTCAGCGAGTACGCTGAGGTCACCGCGCGCCTGCGTGTGGACAACGTCAGCCTGCGCTATCAGTCGCCCAACGGCGACACCTTCACCGCCCTGGACCGGGTGTCTTTCGAGGTACCGGATCAACAGTTCGCGGTGATTGTCGGTCCGTCCGGCTGTGGCAAGTCGAGCCTGCTCTACCTTACCGCTGGCCTCAACGAGCCCAGCGAGGGCGAAATCTATGTGGGTGGCGAGCGGGTCGAAGGGCCGGGTGCCGACCGCGGCATGGTGTTCCAGGGCTACACCCTGTTCCCGTGGCTTACGGTTCGCCAGAACATCGAGTTCGGCCTCAAACGCCGTAAGCTGGAGTCCAGCGAAATTCGCACCATTGTCGAGTTCTATCTCAATGAAGTGGGGCTGGCGAAATTTGCCGAGCATTACCCGAAGCAGTTGTCCGGCGGCATGATGCAGCGGGTGGCCATCGCCCGCGCGCTGGCCAACGATCCACAGATCCTGCTGATGGACGAGCCTTTCGGGGCCCTCGACAGCCAGACCCGCCTGCAGATGCAGCAATTGCTGCTGCAGGTGTGGGGCAACAGCAGGAAGACCGTGGTGTTCGTCACCCATGACATAGACGAAGCGATCCTGCTCGCCGACCGCATCTACGTGATGGGTGCGCGCCCTGGCCGTATCAAGGAAATTATCGATGTACCGATCGAACGCCCGCGCACCCTCGACGTGGTGATGGAGCCGGAGTTCATCCGCATGAAGCGGCACATCCTCGGCCTGCTGCACGACGACCTGGAGGCGGTGCACTGAAATGGATGACGCCTTCGACTACCTGATCGTCGGTGCCGGTTCCGCCGGCTGTGTATTGGCCAACCGCCTCAGCGCCGACCCTGCCGTGCGCGTGTGCCTGATCGAAGCGGGTGGCAGCGACGCCAGCCCACGCGTGCAGGTACCAGCCGGCACCATCACCCTGTACAAGAGCCGCGTGTTCAGCTGGAACTACTTTTCCACGCCGCAGCAGCATCTGGCCGGGCGCAGCCTTCACACGCCGCGCGGCAAGGTGCTCGGTGGCTCCAGCTCGATGAACAGCATGATCTACATCCGCGGCGATACCAGTGATTACGAGGGCTGGCAGGCGGCGGGCTGCCCCGGCTGGGGCTGGCAGGACGTGCTGCCGTATTTCAAGCGTTCGGAAGATAACCGTCTCGGTCAATCGTTGCTGTATCACGGCACTCAGGGCGAGTTGCTGGTGGACAAGCCGCGTGATCCCAACCCGCTGTCCAGGGTTTATATCCGCGCAGCGGAGCAGGTGGGTCTGCGTCAAAACGACGATTTCAATGGCGGTACCCTGGAAGGCGTGGGTATCTACAACGTGACCCAGAAGAACGCCAAGCGCCTGTCCAGCTATCGGGCCTTCGTCCATCCCGTGCGTGAGCGCAGTAACCTCACCGTGCTCACGGGCTGCCAGGTGGAGCGGCTGATCCTCGAGGGTGACCGCGTCACCGGCGTAGAGCTACAGCAGGGCGAACAGTGGCGTGCCTTGCGCTGCCGTCGTGAGACCATTCTCTGCGCCGGCTCCCTCGGTTCAGCGCATCTGCTGCTGAAGTCCGGCATTGGCCCCAAGGCCGAGCTGGAGGCCGCCGGTGTGGCTTGCCGGGTTAATCTGGCCGGCGTTGGCAAGAACCTCCAGGATCATGTCGATGGCCTGGTTACCGTGCGCTCGAAGAGCCCGCTATCGCTGGGCTTCTCCCTTGGTTCGCTGCCCAAGGTGCTGGTGTCGCCGTTCAAGTACCTGGCGCAGAAGATGGGCTGGCTGACCACCAACTACGTCGAGGCCGGCGGCTTTGCCCGTACGCCCCTGGCCGAAGGGCTGCCCGACGTACAGATGCATTTCGTGCCCGGTTATCGCAGCCACCGCGGACGGCTGTTCGAGTGGGGTCATGGCTATGCCATTCATACCTGCGTGCTGCGCCCGAAAAGCATTGGTGAGGTGCGTCTGGGGGCGGGACGCAGCCTGCTCGTCGACTTCAACTTCTTCAGCGACGAGGCGGACGCACGCGTATTGATCGAGGGTGTGAAACTGGCGCGCAGGATTCTTGCCCAGCCAGCCTTCGATAGTTCGCGTGGCGTCGAGATGTTGCCAGGATCAGACGTGCAGACCGATGAGCAGTTGCTGGCGCATTTGCGCGAGTGCGCGACCACCGTGTTTCACCCGGTTGGCACCTGCAAGATGGGCTCTGACGAAATGGCGGTGGTGACACCGGCGCTGAAGGTGCGCGGCATGGAGAACCTGCGGGTTGCCGATGCCTCGATCATGCCGACGCTGATCAGCGGCAACACCAACGCGGCGTGCATCATGATCGGCGAGCGTGCGGCAGATTTTATCCTGAGCAGCGAGGTACCCAGTCTGACGGCCAGGTACCCGCTTATGCCGGAGGCTTAGAAAGCCAGGCCGACCTTCAGGCCAATCTGTTCCTGCTTGAGCTTGCTGTTCTCGGTCAGCACGCTGTCGCTGTCGACTTTGTAGTTGGTGCGGGTGTAGTACAGGCTGGTGCTGATCGGCAGGTTGTTGATGCCCTTGTTCCACAGCACGGTCAGTTCGGCATAGGGATTGGCCTTGTCCTTCAGGTCTACGGTGTCGCTGCCTGCGCCGCTGACTTTCAGCTCGGCTTCCGCGTCGAGCGAGTAGCGCGCACCGGCTTCGAGGCGGACGGTGTAGTCCGGGGTCAGGTAGTTGTAGCCGACACCTGCCTTGGCGAATGGCGACTTGCTGGTCAGCTTGACGTTGGTATCGAGCGGACCGACGTTGTCCTGTTCGATACGGCCCCAGTCGTAGCCACCGCCGACGATGAAGTCGATGTAGTTGTTGGTGCTCAGCGCAGCGCGCAGGCCCAGGTCGAGGTCGGCGCGGGCCGACTTGTATTCGTCATCGTCCTTCTCACGGTACTGGCCTTCGATGCCCGCCTGATAGATGAAGCCTTCATGACCGGTCAGCTTGTTGCCGAAGTTGTAGAACAGGCCGCCCTGGTTCAGACGTTCCTTGTCGCTCTCGCCGAAAGTGGTCTGCTTGTACTGGTTATGCGAGCCGATCACACCGATGGTGGAGATGGGGTCTGTGATCGAGTCGGCGTAAGCGTGTGAAACGCCGGCCAGACAGATGGCGAGTGCAGTTTTCGAAGCGATTCCATTGATTTGCATGGCTGAATCCTTGGCAGTCTGTTCATGTAAAGGCATGCACCGAATCGAATGTGGTGCAGGCCGGTGGACTGTGCGTCGCTCACGATATTCGAGCCACCAGACGAACGGTAGCGGGCGACGATGCAGGTCAGCTGGGCCAAGATCCTGTCAGGCTATAAATGACTTGTCGGTCAACTTTTCGAAAAGGCGATTCAACGCCGTGTCGCAGGAGGCTACAGCCTGCTCTGCAGGGCGATCAGTCCAGCTTGATGACCTTGACCAAGACGATCTTGGGGCCCTTCATCTTCTTGATGATCAGCCGCAGCCCCGCCGCTTCGAGGGACTCTTCTTCCTCGGGCACGCGTTTGAGGGTTTCGTAGATCAGCCCGGCGAGGGTCTCCGCCTCGATATGGTCGAGGTCGACGCCCAGCAGACGCTCCAGCTTGAACAGCGGCGTGTCACCACGCACCAGCAACTTGCCGGGCTGATAGGTGAGAATGCCGCGCTCGGCCTTGCGGTGCTCGTCCTGGATATCGCCGACCAGGGCTTCCAGCACGTCTTCCATGGTCAGGTAGCCGATGACCTTGCCATCGGCTTCCTCGACCAGGGCGAAGTGGGCCCCCCCCTTGCGGAACTGCTCCAGCAACTCGGAGAGCGGCAGGTTGCGGTTGACCTTCTCCAGCGGGTGCATCAGTTCGCTGAGGCGCAGCGTCGATGGCAGCATTTCCAGCAGCGACAGGTGCAGCAGCAGGTCCTTGATGTGCAGCACGCCGACGAACTCGCCAGCGGCCTCGTCGTAGATCGGGTAGCGGCTGTATTTATGACGACGGAACAGGCTGAACACTTCGTCCAGCGTGGCATGGAGTTCGAGGTAGATCAGGTCTTCGCGGGAGTTGGCCCAGTCCACCACTTCCAGTTCGCCGAGCTCCACCGCCGAGGCCAGTACACGCATGTCCTGATCGGTCGGGTCGCTGGCACGGCTGGAGTGCAGGATCAGCTTGAGTTCATCGCGGCTGTAGTGATGGTCGTGGTGCACGCCCGGCTCGCCCTGGCCGGCGATGCGCAGGATGGCGTTGGCACTGGCATTGAGCAGGAAAATCGCCGGGTACATGGCCCAGTAGAACAGGTACAGCGGAACCGCCGTCCACAGTGACAGCAGCTCGGGCTTGCGGATCGCCCAGGACTTGGGCGCCAGCTCGCCGACCACGATGTGCAGGTAGGAAATGATGAAGAAGGCGGTAAAGAAGGCGATAGCGTGGATCAGCTTCTGCGATTCGATACCGATCGACGTCAGCAGCGGTTCGAGCAGGTGGGCGAAGGCGGGCTCGCCGACCCAGCCAAGGCCGAGCGATGCCAGGGTGATACCCAGCTGGCAGGCCGACAGGTAGGCGTCGAGTTGGCTGTGCACGGTACGCAGGATGTGTCCGCGCCAGCCATTCTCCTGCGCCAGGGCCTCGACCTTGGTGGCCCGCAACTTGACCATGGCGAACTCGGCGGCGACGAAGAAACCGTTGAGCAGCACCAGGAACAGGGCGAACAGCACAAGGCCGAAATCGGCGAAATAGGCGGAGAAGGAGACGCTCGTAGAGGGATCCATGGGGCATTCGTGTGACCGGATATTGCTAAAGGGTGGGGCCTGGGGCAGTGCTTTGCAATAGGGCCGGGGTCAACGACCCCTAAAGTGCTCAGCGGTCGCGCTGCGCTATCTGGGTTGTCGGGAAATGACAGGTGAACAGGCTGCCCCTGCCGACCACGCTGGTGATGGCCAGCTGGCCCCGGTGGCGCAGCAGCACGTGCTTGACGATGGCCAGCCCCAGCCCGGTACCGCCGGTGTTGCTGGCACGGCTCGAGTCCACCCGGTAGAAGCGCTCGGTCAGGCGCGGCAGGTGCTTGGCCTCGATACCCGGCCCGGTGTCCTGCACCGACAGGTGGGCGCCCTGTTCGTCCTGCCACCAGCGGATGCGGATTTCACCATCGGCCGGTGTGTACTTGACCGCATTGAATACCAGATTGGAAAAGGCGCTGCGCAGTTCCGACTCGCTGCCCTTGAGCCGTAGATCGGCGTCGGCTTCCAGGCTGATGCGGTGATTGCGCTCGGCGGAAAGCGCCAGGGCATCGGTCTTGATCGAGCGCAGCAACTGTTCGACCGGTACGGGCTGATTGTCGGATGGATAGTCGGTGGCTTCCAGCTTGGCCAGCAGCAACAGGTCGTTGAGCAGGCATTGCATGCGCGAGCCCTGCTGCTGCATCTGCTGCAGGGCTCGCCGCCAGCGCGGATTGATTTCGTCGACGTTGTCCTGCAGGGTTTCCACGTAGCCGGAAATCACCGTGAGCGGCGTGCGCAGCTCATGGGACACGTTGGCGACGAAATCCTTGCGCATCTGTTCCAGCTGGTGCAGGCGGGTCACGTCGCGGACCAGCATCAGGTGTTCCTGGTTGCCATAGCGGGTGATGTTCAGTTGCAGTTGCCGGCGTGGATTGACCGGTGAGGGCAGTTCGAGGGGTTCGAGGTAATTGCCGCGCTCGAAATACTCCTTGAAGCGCGGGTCACGTACCAGGTTGGTGATGGACTGGCCGCTGTCTTGCGGGGTTTTCAGGCCCAGCAGGGTTTCCGATGCCTTGTTCCACCATTCCAGGTTGCCCTGGCTGTCGAGCATGATGACCGCATCGCGCAGGGCCGCAGTGGACTCCTGAACCCGGTCGATCACTGCCTGCAGGCGGCCACGGGCACGCTGGTTGCGGCGCTGCAGGTGGTAGATGCTGTCGAATACCTCGCCCCACAGGCCGTAGCCGTCGGGTGGCGGTTCGTCGGGCTGGTGATCCCTGAGCCAGGCGTGCAGGCGCAGCAACTGGCTGAGCGTCCAGGCCAGGTGGATGGCCAGCCCCAGCGCCAGCGCCCAGGCATATTCCCCGGTGATCACCCCCAGTACCAGGCAGGCTGCGACCAGTAGCAGCAAGCGGCGGGTGATTGCGCCGCGCCATTGGCTCGTCACGTTGTTCCCATCCGCCAGCCTGTCCCTGTCATGTTGCGCTCCAGGCTGTCGGTCAGCCTTTGGTGGAAAAACGGTAGCCGGTGCCACGCACTGTCTGCACCAGATTTTCGTAGGCTTCGCCGAGTGCCTTGCGCAGACGGCGGATGTGCACGTCGACGGTCCGCTCTTCGACGTAGACGTTGCCGCCCCATACCTGGTCGAGCAACTGGCCACGCGTGTACGCGCGCTCCTGATGCGTCATGAAGAACTGCAGCAGGCGGTATTCGGTAGGGCCCATTTCCGCCGGTTTGCCGTCGATGGTCACGCGATGGCTGATCGGGTCGAGCAGCAGCCCGCCCACTTCGATCGGCCCCTCGCTGTCGCTGGGGCCGGCGCGCCGCAACACCGCTTTCAGGCGGGCGACCAGTTCGCGGGGCGAGAAGGGCTTGGTGATGTAGTCATCGGCACCGACCTCCAGGCCCTGGATCTTGTTGTCCTCTTCGCCTTTGGCGGTGAGCATGATGATCGGGATATCGCCGGTCAGCTCGTCGCGCTTGAGACGCCGTGCCAGCTCGATGCCGGAAGTGCCCGGGAGCATCCAGTCGAGGAGGATCAGATCGGGCTTGCGGTCGACGATGATGGCGTGGGCCTGCCCGGTATTCTCCGCCTCCAGGCAGTCGTAGCCAGCCATTTCCAGCGCCACCACGATCATTTCGCGGATCGGCGCTTCATCGTCGACGATCAGGATGTTCTTGCCAACCATGGATCGGGCCTCGGTTCATTCAACTGTCATGCGGCGCATTAGATAACGGAATTATTGCAGCGATATGACAGCCGTGCGGCAAAGCGAAGCGCGGTGTGTTCTACGCAAGCTCCTAGCGCAGTGCGTAATCGAGCACGATGCCGATGAATATCGCCAGGCCGGCCCAGTGGTTGTGCAGGAACGCCTGGAAGCAGACCAGCGGTTCACGCCGGCGGGTCAGGTGATATTCCCAGGCGAAGCAGGCGGCGGCGACCAGCAGCCCGAGGTAGAAACACAGGCCCAGTTCGAAGCGTGCGCCGGCCAGCGCCAGGCACAGCAGCGCCAGCCCCTGCAGCACCAGGATGATCTGCCGATCGGCATCGCCGAACAGGATCGCCGTGGATTTCACGCCGATCTTCAGGTCGTCTTCACGGTCGGCCATGGCGTAGTAGGTATCGTAAGCGATCGTCCAGATCACGTTGGCGAGCAGCAGCAGCCAGGCGGCGACCGGCAGGCTGCCGGTCTCTGCGGTGAAGGCCATCGGCATGCCCCACGAGAACGCGGTGCCCAGCACCACCTGGGGGTAATAGGTGTAGCGCTTCATGAAGGGGTAGAGCGCGGCCACGCCCAGGGCGCCGAACGACAGCCAGACGGTGGTGGCATTGGTCAGCAGCACCAAGGCGAAACTCAGGGCGATCAGCACGGCGAACAGGATCAGCGCTTCGCGGGAGGTGACCCGGCCACTGGCCAGCGGACGGGCCTTGGTGCGGCTGACATGACCGTCGAAATGACGGTCGGCATAGTCGTTGATCACGCAGCCCGCCGCGCGCATCAGTATCACTCCGACCACGAAGATCGCGAGGTTCTTGAGGCTCGGTACACCTTGCGCGGCGATCCACAGCGCCCACAGCGTCGGCCAGAGCAGCAGGTAGATGCCGATCGGCCTGTCCAGGCGCATCAACTGCACGAAGTCCCCGGCGCGTGGGTGCAGGCGGTCGAGCGATTGCAGCAGGCGGGTGTACATCGAAGGTGTCTCCTGGCATTTCATACCGTTCATGAGGTCGTGCTAAGGCTTGCCGGCGTGCGCGGCGGCGGCTCGCCAGAAATCGGGCAGGAACACTTCGGCCACCAGTACCCCCAGAGCGCCGCGACGAAAGCACGAGCGGCGCGCCCACAAGGCCTCGTCGCGACGCTCTGCGGGCAGCCAGGCGGTCGGGTAGCGACAGATGTCCAGGGCGCCGCGTTCGAAGGCCTGGTCACTGAACAGCAACTCGCCCAGCGAGCGGCTGCCCAGCTGCTGCAGGTTCATTGCCGCGTTTTCCAGGGCACTGCGCGCCGCCACACTGCGGGCGAATACCCAGGGTTGGGCACGCCCACGCAGGTACACTTCGCGTATCCAGCCCTGGCTGCCTTGCGCGACATCCAGGGCGGCGCACTCGTCGCCGCGCAACGCCTGCCAGCCTTCGTACAACGGCATCACGCTGAAGTCATCGTCGGACAGTGCGGTCAGGCGGCGGGTCAGCGAATCCTCGTTGCACAGCCAGTCGCGCTCATGGGCCGTCAGCGCGGGAAGGCGTGCGGCATTCAGCCAGAGCGGGGAGGGCGGGTTGTCGGACACGGCGGCAGGTCATGGTGGTTCGCGAGGGGCGAGTCTATCACGCCACTCTAGGCCCGGCCTTCGAGGTGCATGGTGGCGCGCACCAGGCGTCGCTCTTGCTCTTCGATCTCCCTGAAACTGTCACGCAGCCCCTGGATATGCTCGCGGGCAGCCTGTTGGGCCTGGTCTGGCAGGCGCTTGACCACGGCGTCGTAGAGGCGCGCATGCTGGCGGTCGATCTGGCGTTTCTGCGCTGGCCGGTGGTAGAGGTTGTTGACCGAGGCGAACACGCTGGTAAGCATCAAATCGGTCAGCGATTGCAGGGTATGCAGCAGCACGGGGTTGTGCGATGCCTCGCAGATGGCCAGGTGAAAGGCATGGTCGCGGCTTGCCTGTTCACGCGCATCGATGCCCGCCCGGTCATGGACGGCGAGCATTTCCTGGTAACGACGGGTAAGCAGGACGAAGTCGGCACCGGTGCCGCGCAGGGCTGCCAGGCGCGCCGCTTCAGACTCCAGCAGCACGCGTACTTCCAGGAGGTCGAACAGGGTACGGGGTTGCGAACTGAACAGGTGCATCAGCGGGCTGGTGTCGCGTGGCACGCTGAGTGTCGCCACCCGCGAATCACGGCCGTGTGTCGTGTCGATGATGCCCCGGCCACGCAGCACCTTGAGCCCCTCGCGCAGCGCGGAACGGGAGATACCGAGTTTTTCGCACAGACGCCGCTCCGACGGCAGCGGCTGGCCCGCCTTGAGTACCCCGTCGACGATCAGGCATTCGATACGGTGCGCCACGGCATCGCTGACCTGGGGGTGTGCTGGCGTCCTGTGCGGATTCATGGCTGAGGGCTCATCGGGCAGAGTGCGCAAGGTGTTCAGGGGCAACCCCGGATAAGGGTGAATATAGATCCATCGCCATCGATTGCCAGGGGCGTGCCGATCCACGAGACCACGCTGACGGCGCAGAAACTGGTATGACCAGCTCGCGAATCGATGGACGCCAGGGCTTTATCGGATTACACCTCCCAGGCATGGGCGAGCGGTCAGCGCAGTCACCGGCCGCCGATAACAATAACGACCGGCCGAATGGATCCTGCCATGAGCATTGAGTATGACGAATGCGTCGACGGCGCATTGCCTGACATCGATCGCGCGTTCCTGCTGGCTGAACTGCAGGCGCTGCTGCCCGGGCTGACGGTGCTGCATGCCGCTGAGGACCTGAGCCCCTATGAGTGCGACGGCCTCTCGGTCTACCGCAGTACCCCGTTGCTGGTGGTGCTACCCGAGCATGTCGAACAGGTCGCGGTGTTGCTCAAGCTTTGCCACCGGCTCGGCGTGCCGGTGGTGGCCCGTGGTGCGGGCACCGGCCTGTCGGGAGGCGCGTTGCCGCTGGAGAAGGGCATCCTGCTGGTGATGGCGCGCTTGCAGCGGATTCTCGATATCGATCCGGCGGCACGTCTGGCCCGTGTGCAGCCGGGCGTGCGCAATCTGGCGATCTCCCAGGCCGCGGCACCGTTCGGCCTGTATTACGCGCCCGACCCGTCTTCGCAGATCGCCTGCTCGATCGGCGGCAATGTCGCGGAAAATGCCGGTGGCGTGCACTGCCTGAAGTACGGCCTCACCGTGCATAACCTGCTCAGGCTGGAAATCCTCACGGTCGAGGGCGAGCGCATGATCCTGGGCAGCGAAGCGCTGGATGCGCCGGGCTTCGACCTGCTGGCGCTGTTCACCGGCTCAGAGGGAATGCTCGGGGTCGTCACCGAAGTGACGGTCAAGCTGCTGCCCAAGCCACAGGTGGCCAAGGTGCTGCTGGCCAGCTTCGACTCCGTGGAGAAGGCCGGGCGCGCGGTGGCCGAGATCATCGCCGCGGGGATCATTCCCGGTGGCCTGGAGATGATGGACAATCTGGCGATCCGCGCGGCGGAGGATTTCATCCAGGCGGGCTACCCGGTTCAGGCGCAGGCCATTCTGCTGTGCGAGCTCGACGGCGTCGAAGCCGATGTGCATGACGATTGCGAGCGGGTACGCGCGGTGCTCGCTGCGTCCGGCGCGGTCGAGGTTCGTCAGGCCCGTGACGAGGCCGAGCGAGTGAGGTTCTGGGCCGGGCGCAAAAACGCCTTTCCAGCGGTGGGGCGTATCTCTCCCGACTACTACTGCATGGACGGCACCATTCCGCGGCGGGAACTGCCGGGAGTGCTCAGGGGTATCGCCCGGTTGTCCGAGGAGTACGGCCTGCGCGTCGCCAATGTGTTCCATGCCGGTGACGGCAATATGCATCCGTTGATTCTCTTCGATGCCAACCAGCCGGGTGAGCTGCAACGTGCCGAGGCCATCGGCAGTCGGATTCTCGAACTGTGCGTCGAGGTCGGTGGCAGCATCACCGGCGAACACGGCGTGGGTCGGGAAAAGATCAACCAGATGTGCGCACAGTTCAACGACGATGAGCTGACCCTGTTCCATGCCGTGAAAGCCGCCTTCGACCCTCGGGGTCTGCTCAATCCAGGCAAGAACATTCCCACTTTGCAGCGCTGTGCCGAGTTCGGTTCGTTGCATGTGCATCATGGGCAACTGCCGTTCCCTGAACTGGAGCGCTTCTGATGGCCGCGCGGTGTTCGCTGGATGCCAGCGACGTCCTGCTGGATCAGGTCCGCAATGCCATCGACAGGCGTACCCCGCTGCGTATCGAAGGCGGCGGCAGCAAGGCCTTTCTCGGTCGCGAAGTCGAGGGCGAGCGCCTCGACACGCGGATTCACCGTGGCATCGTCAGCTACGACCCGACCGAGCTGGTGATCACCGCGCGTGCCGGTACGCCGCTGAGCGAGTTGCAGGCCGTGCTGGATGAGGCGGGGCAGATGATCACCTGCGAACCACCCCATGCGGCGGCCGGCGCGACCCTGGGCGGCATGCTTGCCAGCGGGCTTTCCGGGCCGCGGCGACCCTGGGCTGGAGCCGTGCGTGATCTGGTACTGGGTACCCGGCTGATCACCGGGCAGGGCAAGCACCTGCGCTTTGGCGGCGAGGTGATGAAGAACGTCGCCGGGTATGACCTGTCACGTCTGCTGGCGGGCAGTTTCGGCTGCCTGGGGGTGATCACCGAGGTGTCCCTGAAAGTGCTGCCCAAACCGCAGCACCGACTCAGCCTGAGCCTGCACATGGATGCCCCGACGGCCCTGCTCAGGCTGGCCGAGTGGGGCCAGCAGCCACTGCCGCTGAGCGCCGCCTGTCATGACGACGGGCAGTTGCACCTGCGCCTGGAGGGCGGCGAAGGCTCGGTCACCGCCGCCCGTGAGCGCCTCGGGGGAGAGGCCCTAGACGATGGCTACTGGGATGATCTCAATCAGCAGCGCCTGGCGTTCTTCGCCGCCCCCGAAGCGTTGTGGCGCCTGTCGTTGCCGAACAACGCCGCGGTGCTGGCATTGCCGGGAACCCAGCTGCTGGACTGGGGGGGCGCCCAGCGCTGGCTGAAATCCGCCGCAGACGCCCGGCAGATCCGCCAACTGGCCAGCGCCAATGGTGGCCACGCCAGTTGTTTCACTGCCGGCCATTGCGATTCGCCATTCCACCCCCTGGCTGCGCCCTTGCTGCGCTATCACCGTCAGCTCAAGGCGCAGCTCGATCCGCTGGGGATCTTCAACCGCGGCCGCCTGTATGCGGAGCTATGAAGCATGCGGACCAATCTGAGTGAACAGACCAGGCAACTGCCGCACGCCGTCGAGGCCGAGCGGATTCTGCGTTCCTGCGTGCATTGCGGCTTCTGCAACGCCACCTGCCCGACCTACCAGGTGCTGGGCGACGAACTGGACGGACCCCGCGGGCGCATCTACCTGATCAAGCAGGTGCTGGAGGGGGGCGAAGTCACCGCCAGGACCCAGCTGCATCTGGATCGCTGCCTGACCTGTCGCAATTGCGAAACCACCTGCCCCTCCGGGGTGCAGTACCACAACCTGCTGGATATCGGGCGTGCCGTGGTCGACGTGGCTGTGCCACGCCCATTGGGGCAGCGCATGTTGCGTCGCGGCCTGCGTGCGCTGCTGACCCGCGAGGCGCTGTTCACGCCCATGGTCCAGCTCGGGCAGATGCTTCGCAGGCTGCTGCCGGCAGCACTCGAGGCCAAGCTGCCGCGTAGCGCTGGCGCCGCCAGACCGCGTCCGCCGATGCGGCATGCGCGGCGCGTGCTGATGCTCGAAGGCTGCGTGCAGCCAGGCTTGTCGCCCAATACCAATGCGGCTGCGGCGCGGGTGCTCGATCGCTTGGGCATCAGCGTGGTGACGGCCCGCGAGGCGGCCTGCTGCGGCGCCGTGGACTATCACCTGGATGCCCAGGAGCGGGGGCTGCAGCGCGCCCGTGCGAATATCGATGCCTGGTGGCCAGCCATCGACCAGGGCGTCGAAGCCATCGTGCAGACCGCCAGCGGTTGCGGGGCATTCGTCAAGGAGTACGGGCGTCTGCTCAGGCATGATCCCGAGTATGCCGACAAAGCACGGCAGGTCAGTGCGCTGGCCCGCGATCTGGTCGAGGTGCTGCGCGAGGAGCCTCTGGCGCTGCTGGCTGTCAGCACGCGGATGCGCGTGGCGTTTCACTGCCCTTGCACGCTGCAACATGCCCAGCGCCTGGGTGGTGCCGTGGATGACGTCCTGCTGCGTCTGGGGTTCACGCTGACACCGGTAGCCGACGGTCATCTATGCTGCGGTTCGGCCGGCACCTATTCGCTGACCCAGCCCGCACTGGCCACCCGCTTGCGCGATGACCGCCTCGACGCCCTGGAAAGCGGCCAGCCGGAGGTGATCGTCACCGCCAATATCGGTTGCCAGAGTCACCTCGATGGGGCACGCCGCACGCCGGTGCGGCACTGGATAGAAATCGTCGAAGAGGCAATGAACTGAACCCCTGATGGAGGATTACCCATGCACAGCAAAGCCGTACTCAGTCAGACCGATATCGCCCGCATGCTCGCCGCCGCCCGGGCCGAGGCCCAGGCCAATGGCTGGGCGGTGAGCATCGCCGTGGTCGACGACGGTGGTCATCCACTGGCGCTGGAGCGGCTGGACGACGCCTCGCCCATCAGTGCCTACATCGCCAGCGAGAAGGCCCGCACCGCCGCCTTGGGCCGGCGTGAGTCGAAAGGCTACGAGGACATGGTCAACGGCGGACGCAGTGCCTTTCTTTCCGCGCCTCTGCTGACCTCCCTGGAGGGTGGCGTGCCGGTGCTGGTCGAGGGGCAGGTGGTCGGCGCCATCGGGGTTTCCGGTGTCAAGGCCGACCAGGATGCTCAGGTCGCCAAGGCCGGCATCGCCGCGCTCTGAATGACCTGCCACCGGCCCGGGTGTCGAGTATGGCGCTGCGCGTAACGATCAGCGCCTGGTGCAGGCGGCTTGGCTGTCTGTGCTTATTACGGTAGCGTCTCGGCGCAATAACCGTGAGGCACGCCGGAGAGCGTTATGAAAAAGTGGCAATGTGTGGTGTGTGGGCTGATCTACGACGAGCGTGATGGTTGGCCCGATGACGGCATCGTCCCCGGCACCCGTTGGGAAGACGTGCCCGAAGACTGGCTGTGCCCGGATTGTGGCGTGGGCAAGATGGATTTCGAGATGATCGAAATCAACTGAGCCTTCGCCCAAAGCTTGCTGCGCGCCACTCGTGGATCACGCACCGCAGTGCCACTCCCGGGCCGCGCGGACGAGGCGAGTAGCGCTCGTTTACGTTCCTCAGGTCGTCCATGACGCCGTGGCGCTTGTCCTTCGGACCGGCAAGCTTGGACCAATCTTCAAATGAAGGAGCGAGCAATGAGCGATCCCGTGATCATCGTCGGCACCGGCCTGGCCGGTTACAACCTGGCCCGCGAATTCCGCAAGCTGGACAACGACACGCCGCTGTTGCTGATCAGCGCCGATGACGGGCGTTCGTACTCCAAGCCGATGCTGTCCACCGGTTTCGCCAAGGGCAAGGATGCCGACGGTTTGTGCATGGCCGAACCTGGGGCGATGGCCGAGCAGCTGGCTGCCCAGGTGTGGACGCATACGCGGGTTACCGGTATCGACCCCGGTCACCGGCGCCTGTGGATCGGCGAGGAGGCCGTGGCGTACCGTGACCTGGTGCTGGCCTGGGGGGCCGACGTGCCAGCGGTGCCCCTCGAGGGCGATGCCCGTGACAGGTTGTTTACGGTCAACGATCTCGACGGTTATGCACGTTTTCGCCAGGCGGCCCTGGGCAAGCGCCGGGTACTGATTCTGGGCGCCGGTTTGATCGGTTGCGAATTCGCCAACGACCTGTCGCTCGGCGGCTACCAGGTCGATCTGGTGGCACCCTGCGAACAGTTGATGCCCGCCCTGCTGCCGGCCGAAGCCGCCGCCGCCGTGCGTGGTGGTCTGGAGGCATCGGGCGTAGGCGTGCATCTCGGGCCGGTGCTGAGCCGGCTCGACAAGGCTGGCGAAGGGCTCGAGGCGCATCTGTCCGATGGCCGGGTGATCGCCTGCGACATGGTGATCTCAGCGGTTGGCCTGCGCCCGCGCACCGAGCTGGCTGCGGCTGCGGGCCTGGCCGTCAATCGCGGCATCGTGGTCGACCGCGGGCTGCGCACCTCGCACGCCAATATCTACGCGCTGGGCGATTGTGCGGAGGTCGACGGCCTCAATCTGCTCTACGTGATGCCGCTGATGGCCTGTGCCCGTGCGCTGGCGAAAACCCTCAGCGGCACGCCAGGTGAGGTGGCCTATGGCGCCATGCCGGTCACCGTGAAGACGCCTGCGTGCCCGCTGGTCGTATCGCCGCCGCCACCCGGGCGTCAGGGCGAGTGGACGGTAGAGGGCAGCGGTGCCGACATAAGAGCGCTGTGCCACGACGCCTCCGGCGCGCTGCTGGGCTACGCGTTGACGGGCGCGGCGGTGCAGGAAAGGCTGTCGCTCAATCGTCGACTGCCACCCTTGCTGCCCTGAGCGTTCTGTCGGCTGCTCGATGAATGGCCCGATTTAGCCGGTGACAGGGCTGGCGAAGCCCCTTGGAGCGTGCCATTCTCCCCCAGGCCTGCCGCAGCGTAGAGCTGTCGCGGCGTCTTGGCGCTGCATGGCATGGAACACAACAACAAACCGTAAGTGAGGCATTTATGCGTAAACCGGAACTCGCCGCCGCTATCGCGGAAAAAGCTGATCTGACCAAGGATCAGGCCAATCGTGTACTCAACGCCGTTCTCGAAGAAATCACCGGTGCGCTGAACCGCAAGGACAGTGTGACCCTGGTCGGTTTCGGTACTTTCGTGCAGCGCCACCGCGGTGCACGAACCGGCAAGAACCCGCAGACCGGTCAGCCGGTGAAGATCAAGGCCAGCAACACCGTCGCCTTCAAACCCGGCAAAGCGCTCAAGGACTCGGTCAACTGAGACCGGGCCCTTTGGTCTGTTGACGTTTCCACCCTGGGCCATTGGCGCAGTTGTTGTGAAATGTCAGCAGGCCTCAGGCCAACTGCCAGGTACCCGCCAAGCCGCTACAATTCGCGGCTTTCGCCTCTCGCCAACAGGCCATGCCATGAAATTCCGTTTTCTCCTCTGGATGCTGGGCCGTCTCATGGCCAAGGCAAGTCGTGATGATCCGGCGTTTCGCCAGCAATTGGAGGGGCGCGATCTGGTGTTCCAGCTGCACACCCAGGATGGCAGGATCGCTCGCCATTTCATCGTCAGCGAGCAACGTGTCAGCAGCAGGCGCGGCACCGTCGGCGATCCGGCCTTCGCCATCGGTTTCAAGGATGCACCCTACGGTTTCGCCACCCTGACGGCGAAGAACAAGCAATTGGCTTTCATGCAGGGTATCCAGAGCAAGGACATCCAGATCCAGGGCAATCCTGCCCTGGTGATCTGGTTCCAGGGCCTGACCAAATACCTGCGCCCCAAGCGGCCGGCCGACAAGAAAGCGGCCTGATTCAGCGGGGATCGTTCGCGGCCACGCGCAGAACGGATGGCCGCGAACGCTATCAGTTCGGCGACCCGAACTGCGACGCGAGATCGCGCAGGGCGACTTCCGCGGCCAGTACCTTGGCCAGCGCTTCTTCTGCCTTGTCCCGAGTGATACCCAGGTTGTCGATCAGGCTCTGCGGAATCTCGCGCTCTGGTCCGGTACCGATACCGTGGTTGCGCAGCAGGCTGACCGCCAGGTACACCAGGTTCGGGTAGGTGGAGTGGTTGCCGCCGTAGCTCGGGTCGTGCTGGAAGCGCAGTGCGACCGCCAGTTCTTCGGGCATGTCCCAGTAGCGCATGAGCCAGGAGCCGATCTGCTCGCGGCTGATGCCCAGCAGATGCTGTTCGATGTAGCTGTGCGGCAGGTGCTGGTTGACCTCGAGGTGCCGACAGATCAATGAGAAGTGCGGCGGAAAGACGTGGGCCAGCACCAGGTTGCCGAAGTTGTGCAGCAGGCCGGCCAGGTAGGTCAGCCCGGATTCCGGACGTTGTGCGCGCGGCATGGCGCGGGTCAGGCCCTCGATCACGGCGGCAGTGTAGATCGCCTGTTGCCAGTAGGGTGTGGTGTGCTGGGGTTGATCCTTGGGCAGGCTGAGGGTCTTGCCCAAGGCCAGGCCGAGGGCCAGGTTGATCACCAGATCGAAGCCCAGCACACGAACGATGGCGTCTTCCACCGAGCGAATCTTGCCAGGCGCCGCGTAGTAGGGCGATGCCGCCCAACTCACCACCTGGGCGGCCAGGGCCGGGTCGGTCTCGACCACGCCGGTGATGTCATCGACGGTAGCGTTTGGGTCGACACGCAGCTTGATGATCTTCTGGGCGGTCTCTGCCAGGGGCGGAATCTCGATGGTCTCTTCCAGGCGCTGCTGGATGCGCCGCGCCGTGAAGGCCTGAACCGCATGGCTGATCTCGGCACGATCGTCATCCGGGCGGGTCAGGTTGAGTCGTACTTTACTCACCGGCTCGCCGAAGCGCGCGGCGCTGGCCTTGCCCAGCAGGTTCTTGAACGCCTCCGTGTCGAGCTCCAGCAGCACGCCGGGTTCGCCAGACTGGATGAACAGGCTCGGCGCCTCGAGCAGGCGTTCGTCGTACAGGCAAGGCGAACTGGTCAACGCGGGGATGCCGGGCAGCACGTGCAGGTCATGCTTGCCGAGCATACGATCCAGCCGCTCCGGCTTGACCGCGGTGAGCTTGCGCCCGGTCAGCTCGGCCAGTCGATTGAGGTCGAGTAACTGATTCTGGGGAAACAGCACCAGCAGAGCGCCTACCGCGTCTTCGAGCAGGACGGTCTGCACGCGCTGGGCGGCCGGCAGGCCAGGCTGCTCATGGCGCACCTGGTAGCTCAGGCCGAGCTTTTCCAGCAACTGGCGAATCACCAGGGGCGGTTGTGGGGAGAGGTCGGCGATGGCTACTTCAGTCATGACGTGTTCCGTCGTAAAGGGGGATGCAGCTCCCCAAGTATAACCAGCAAGCGGACGACGCGACCTGGCGAGTCGACCATCGTCCCGTGTGACGCTCACACTTGCCCATATTGTTGACCATGACGCAGCCAACGCTCCAGCAGCGGGCTGACATGCTGTGGCCAGTTCTCCAGCAATGCCTGCGCCGCATCGCGAACCGCCGGCAGCAGGTCGGCATCACGCATCAGATCGGCTACCTTGAACTGCAGCAGGCCGGTTTGTCGAGTGCCGAGCATTTCTCCGGGGCCGCGCAGCTCCAGATCCTTTTCCGCAATGATGAAGCCGTCACAGGTTTCGCGCATGATACCCAGCCGCTCGCGCCCGATCTGCGACAACGGCGGGTGGTAGAGCAGCACGCAATGACTGGCCGCGCTGCCCCGGCCGACCCGGCCCCGCAACTGGTGCAATTGGGCCAGGCCGAGGCGTTCGGGGTTCTCGATGATCATCAGGCTGGCGTTGGGCACGTCGACACCGACCTCGATCACCGTGGTGGCCACCAGCAGCTGCAGTCGACCCTGTTTGAACTGATCCATCACCGCGGCTTTCTCGGCGGGCTTCATGCGTCCGTGGATCAGGCCGACCTGCTGGCCGACAAGAGCGGCCGCCAGGTCCTCATAGGTGGTTTCTGCCGCCTGGCAGGTCAACTCCTCGGACTCTTCGATCAGCGTGCAGACCCAGTAGGCCTGCCGCCCTTCGTTGCAGGCCGAACGTACCCGCTCGACCACTTCGAAGCGGCGGCTGTCGGCGACCAGCACGGTATTCACCGGCGTGCGGCCGGGAGGCAGCTCATCGAGAATCGAGGTGTCCAGATCCGCATAGGCGCTCATCGCCAGCGTGCGTGGGATGGGGGTGGCAGTCATGATCAACTGGTGCGGGCTGAGCCTGCCGCCCACACCCTTCTGGCGCAGCGCCAGGCGTTGCTGGACGCCGAAACGGTGCTGTTCGTCGATGATCGCCAGGGCCAGGTTGCGAAAGCGCACCTCCTCCTGGAACAACGCATGGGTGCCGACCACCATGGGCGCACCCGCGGCGATCTGCTCCAGGGCGGCGACCCGCGCCTTGCCCTTGAGCTTGCCAGCCAGCCAGGCGGTCTCCAGGCCCAGTGGCCGCAGCCAGCGAGTGAAGTTGAGGTAATGTTGCTCGGCGAGGATTTCCGTCGGCGCCATCAGCGCGACCTGGTAGCCGGCTTCTATCGCCTGCAGGGCGGCAAAGGCCGCGACCACGGTCTTGCCGGCGCCGACGTCGCCCTGCACCAGACGCAGCATCGGCTCGTCCTGGCTCAGGTCATAGGCGATTTCCGCGCCAACCCGCTGCTGCGCGCCGGTGGGTTTGAAACCAAGGTTGGCGAGGAACTGCTGCGGCAGCGCTCGTGCGACTGGCAGCGCGGGCGCCCGCTGAGCACGTGCACTTTCCCGCAGGCGCTGCATCGACAACTGATGGGTGAGCAGCTCTTCGAAGGCCAGCCGGTGCTGAGCCCAGTGGCGGCCCTCGGCGAGTTCCTCGAGGTCGGCATCCGGTGGCGGGCGGTGCAGGTAGCGAATCGCCTGATCCAACGGCGCCAACTGGTAGTCGTCGGCCAGTGCGCGGGGCAGCCAGTCCGGCAGGCTGTGCGGGCCGAGGCGAGCCAACGCCTGCTCGCTGAGCTGGCGCAGACGTTGCTGTGTCAGGCCTTCGGTGGTCGGGTAAATCGGCGTCAGGGTCTGTTCCACCGCTGGCGGTTCGTCTGCCGACAGGGCGCGGTACTCGGGGTGATAGATTTCCAGACCGGACGAACCGGGGCGGATCTCGCCGTAGCAGCGTACCTGGGTACCGCGTTTGAGGCCTTCCTTCTGGGCATTGCTGAAATGGTAGAAGCGCAGGCTGAGCGTGCCACTGCCGTCATTCAGGCGCACCAGCAGGCTGCGGCGTTTGCCCATGACCACGTCGGCGCCGGAAACACTGCCCTCGACCACCGCATCCTGGCCTGGCCGCAAGGTCCCGATGGGGACGATGCGGGTGCGATCCTGATAGCGCAGGGGCAGATGGAAAAGAATGTCCTGCAGGGTTTCCAGGCCAACCTTGGCGAGTTTTTCCGCCAGGGCCGCGCCAACGCCCTTGAGATCGGTGACGGGAACCGTCGACAGCTCGCTCATCGTTGCCCTCAGGCGCCACGCGGCGTGGGTTTGGCGACCGAGCACAGGCGGATGGAGTCGGCCAGCACTTCGATGGCCTTGGGCCGTGGGAAGCTGGCGCGCCAGGCGATGGCGACGGTGCGAAAAGGCGCTGGCGGACTGAGTGGACGCACCTCGATGACCCCAGGGGCGTAGTGATGGCTGTCTACCGCCGAGAACGGCAGGATCGACACACCGAGCCCCGAGGCCACCATATGACGGATGGTTTCCAGCGAGCTGGACTCCACCGTGGTGTGCCGCGCCTGCTCCTCGCCCTTGCGCAGGGTCGGGCAGGCTTCCAGGACCTGGTCGCGGAAGCAATGACCCTCGCCGAGCAACAGCAGGCTCTTGTCGTTGAGCAGCTTGGTATCGATGGTCTTCATCGCCGTCCACGGGTGCTCCGCCGGCAACAGGGCATAGAACGGCTCGTCATACAGTGGCAGGGTCAACACGTCGGCTTCCTGGAACGGCAGCGCGACGATGATCGCATCCAGTTCGCCAGTGCGCAGCTTGTCGCGCAGCACGTGAGTGAAGTTTTCCTCGATGTACAGCGGCATCTGGGTCGCTACGCGGTGCAGCTGGGGGATCAGGTGCGGGAACAGATAAGGGCCGACGGTATAGATGGCGCCGATCTTCAGGGGGGCCGCCAGCTGGTTCTTGCCCACCTGGGCCAGTTCACGGATGCCCTGGGCCTGCTCCAGCACCTTCTGCGCCTGGGTGACGATGCCTTCGCCGACCGGCGTCAGGCGCACTGCGCTCTTGCTGCGCTCGAAAATCAGCACACCCAGTTCGTCTTCGAGTTTTTTCACGCCGACCGACAGCGTGGGTTGGCTGACGTGACAGCGCTCCGCGGCTCGGCCGAAATGCTGTTCCTGAGCGAGCGTCACGATATAGCGCAGTTCAGTGAGGGTCATAGTCTTAGTCCATTGAGATGCAGCCAAGCATAGCCGCTGCCTTCAATGTAACCAACCACCGGGCTTGCATCCGCGCCTGAGGGGGGCTCCGCCCCGGCTTCCGGCCCGGGGCGGATGGTTATGTCAGCGACCGCGGCCGCGCTCCAGCGAATAGATGAACGGTGCGACGATTTCCACGCTGCCACCCTTGAGCACTTCGGGCGGCGGCTTCGGCAACGGTTGCGCCCGGCGGATCATCTGCAGCGTGGCCCGATCCAGGGAGGCGCTGCTGGATTTGCCGATCAGCGTGTACGACAGCACCATGCCGTCGGCATCGACCACGAAGCGCAGACGGTTGACGCCCTCCAGACCGCGACGGCGCGCATCTTCCGGGTAGCGTTTGTACTTGGCCAGGTGGCCCAGCAACTCGCTCTGCCAGCTGACTTCAGCCTTGCTGGGCGAACTGACCGGCGCCTGTTGCGGTGCTGCCGGTTTGGCTTGCGCAGGTGCAGGAGGCGCGGGTGGTGCGTCTTCCGGTGGCTCTTCCTGAGGCTCCGGTGGCTTGGGCTCCGGTGGTTTTGGCTTCGGCGGCTTGGGTTTGGGCTTGGGCTTGGGTTTGGGCGGCGTCACGGCAAGCGTTGGCTTGGGGGCTTCGGCCAGTTTCGGTTGCGGTTCGGGCTCTTCCGGAACGACTTCCGGCGGAGGTGGCGGAGCCGGTTTTGGCGCTACGGGGGGCAGCGGCTCCAGCTCGACGATCATGGCTGCGGGGGGCAGCTCGATGGGCGTCGCCTGGGGTTGCCAGTACATGGCCCAGAGGAACAGGCCGATGTGCAGCCCAATCACGATGACCAGGCTGGCAACCCAGGAGAAGGTGCGGCTGGATTTCTTCATTGCGCGCCGACCGTCTCCAGGCCTACCAGGCCGATCTTCAGGTAACCGGTACCGCGCAGGGTATCCATGACTTGCATCAGGTCGCCATACTCGACGCCTTTGTCGCCGCGCACGAAGATGGTCTTGTCCTTGTCATTCTGCGTCAGCTTGTCCAGCGCCGCACCGAGCGTTGCCGGCTGCACCTCGTCATTGTCCAGAAACAGCTTCTTGTCTTCCTTGATGCTCAGGTAGATCGGCTTGTCCGGGCGCGGCGCCGGCTTGGCGCTGGATGCCGGCAGATCGATCTTCACGTCGACGGTAGCCAGTGGCGCGGCGACCATGAAAATGATCAGCAGCACCAGCATCACGTCGATGAAGGGCGTGACGTTGATCTCATGGTTTTCCTGGAGATCGTCGCCGCCGTTTTCGTTGAGATGAAGACCCATGGCCTTAACCTGCCTTGACCATGTGAGGCTGTTGACCGCGCTCGCTGCCAGGCAGCATGTCCAGGTCACGGCTGACCAGCAGCAGCACCTGAGCCGAGGCATCGGCGACCTGCGCCTTGTAGGCACTGATCGAGCGCGAGAAGGCGTTGTAGATGATCACTGCGGGGATGGCGGCAACCAGGCCCAGGGCGGTAGCCAGCAGTGCCTCGGCGATACCGGGGGCGACCACCGCGAGATTGGTGGTCTGGGTCTTGGCGATGCCGATGAAGCTGTTCATGATGCCCCACACGGTACCGAACAGGCCGACGAAGGGCGCAGTCGAACCGATGGTGGCGAGCACCCCGGTGCCCTTGCTCATCTCGCGACCACAGGCACCCACCAGGCGCTCTAGGCGGAAGCTGACACGCTCCTTGATACCTTCCTTCTCGCGACTGGAGGCCGAGAGTTTCAGTTCTTCGCGGGCGTCTTCGATGAGGACTTCGCTGAAGCTGTGTTTGGCACGAGCCTGGTCGCTGGCCTGAGCCAGGTTGCGGGCGCTTTTCAGTTCGACGATTTCACGGCGCAGACGGCGGCGGGCGGTCACCAGTTCGATGGTCTTGGCGATCCAGATGGTCCAGGTCAGGATCGATGCCAGTACCAGGCCGATCATCACGCTTTTGACCACCACGTCGGCGCCCTGATACATGCCCCATGGGGACAGGTCGTGGAAGACCGCTTCCGCTTCGGCGGCGGAGTCTTCACCCATCGCCTGGGCGTCTGCGCTCTGCTGGGCGGCGAGGGCCTGCTGCAGTCTCTCGGCATCCTGGGGGGCGATGTTGTTTTCGGAGAAGAACTGTTGGCGTGCTTCGTTGAGCTGCTCCGGCGTAGCCTGCGGGCCCAGTGCTTCGAGTTTGTCACCCAGTGCGTCGACCTGCGCCGACGAAGCCTGCATCTGAGGTGAAGCCGCGGCCGGGGCGGTGTTGGCGGGCGTCTGCTGGGCGGCGGCAGCTGTCGCTGGCTCGGCTGGCGCGGTCGCCGACTGATCGGCAAAGCTCGTGGTCGGAGGCAGCGCCAGGCTGAGCAGCAGAGCGAAGAGCGCACCGAGGCGTTGCGGCCGAGCGGCGAGGATGGTTGGCTTAGCGCTATGGGCGGTAGAGTTCATGCTTGCCGGACCTAAGTGTGATGACGGTGACCTGCGCAGGCGAAATGCTGCGCGGCAAAAAAGGGTGAGTATTATTGCAAGTAATTCTTGTTTATGAAAGCGTTAGTGTAACTGTATTACATTAAGGTCTTCGTATTGGGCCATTAGCCGAAGTGAGAGGCAGTGATGAGTGGAGTTGCAAGCGTGATGATCGCTGGCTGCGGGGATGTCGGAGGCCGCGTTGCGCGGCGTCTGCGTGATGCCGGCTGGCAGGTCTATGGCATGCGCCGGACGGTCTCCGAATTGCCCGAAGGCATCCTGCCGGTCGCAGGCGATCTGCACGAGCCCGGCTGCCCCGAGCAATGGCCGCAGGGAGAGCTGGATTATCTGGTATACAGCGCGGCGGCCACTGAGCACGATGAGCCCGGCTACCGCCGGGCCTACGTCGATGGCCTGCGTCACGTGCTGAGTTGGCTGCAGTCACGAGGACAGCGTCCGAAGCGTCTGCTGTTCGTGTCCAGCAGCGGCGTATACGCCCAGGCGGAGGGCGAATGGATCGACGAAACCTCGCCTGCCGAGGCGCAGAGCTATTCGGGGCGGGTGATCCGTGAGGCGGAGCAGGTGGCGTGGGGCGCCGACCTGCCGGCTACCGTGGTGCGGCTGACAGGCATATACGGGCCGGGTCGCCAGTGGCTGCTCAAGCAGGTGCGCATGGGCTATCGCGTGGCGGTGGAGCCCCCGCTCTATGGCAATCGCATTCATGCCGATGACGCGGCTGGGCTGCTGGCCTTTCTGCTCCAGGTGGATTCGACAGGCAAGCCCCTGGATGACTGCTACATCGGCGTGGATGACGAGCCCGCACCACTTCATGAGGTGGTGGGCTGGTTACGTCAGCAGCTCGGTGTCGAGCATTGGGCGCAAGACTCGGCCGTGCGCCGCTCCGGCAGCAAGCGTTGCAGTAATGCGCGTGCCCGTGCGTTGGGCTGGTCGCCGCAGTATCCCGGTTATCGCGAGGGCTATGCCGCGGTATTGCGCGAGGGCTGAAGTGAGTCGCCCGGAACGTCCGCTCCGGGCGCAGCCACACTCAGTCGAGGACCAGAATGCCGTCCATCTCGACCTGCGCGCCCTTCGGCAGGGCGGCCACGCCAATGGCGGCGCGGGCAGGATAGGGCTGCTGGAAGTAGCGGCCCATCACTTCGTTGACGGTGGCGAAGTGGGAGAGGTCGGTCAGGAAGATGTTCAGCTTGACCACGTCCTTGAACGAGCCGCCGGCTGCCTCGATGACCGACTTGAGGTTCTCGAACACCTGCACGGTCTGCGCCTCGAATCCGTCCACCAACTCCATCGTCTTCGGGTCCAGAGGGATCTGCCCGGACAGGTAAACGGTATTGCCGGCCTTGATGGCCTGGGAGTAGGTGCCGATGGCGGCCGGAGCCGTGTCGCTGCTGATAACGCTCTTGCTCATGGAAAACTCCTCGATAGGGCAGCCTCAGGCTGCAAGACGGATGTAGGCAGGCTACAGGCTGATGTGCTCCGTCTCAAGCCGCGACAGGCCTTGTTGCGCCTTTGGGATAAGTCGTGACGCTGCCGGGTGTCGCTTTGCTGAATGTGGTGCTGCAGGATGGCTTGCCTTGAGGGTAGCAATGGGCGTGTCAGGTCACGCCTTCATGCGGGTGATGCGCATGACGCCGGGCAGGGTGCGCAGCTTCTTGATCACCCGCGCCAGATGGACGCGGTCGTGCACGCTGACCACCAGCTGGACCACGCTGACGCGGCCGTCGCGTTCGTCCATGCTGATCTTTTCGATATTGCCATCGGCAGCGTTGACGCTGCCGGCCAGCAGGGCGATCAGGCCGCGCTGGTGCTCCAGTTCGACGCGCAGTTCGACGTTGAACTCGCCCGTGACGTCCTTGGCCCAGGACAGCTGGATGCATTTTTCCGGGTTGTGGCGTACTTCACTGATATTGCGGCAGGTATCCATGTGCACCACCATGCCCTTGCCGGCAGAGAGGTGGCCGACGATCGGGTCGCCCGGAATCGGCGTACAGCACTTGGCGTAGCTGAGCACCAGGCCCTCGGTGCCGCGAATGGCCAGTGGGCTTTCGGCGTTGGGCAGCTCCTCGCCCTCGCTGGCCAGCAGGCGGCGAGCGACCACGTAGGCCATGCGGTTGCCGAGGCCGATATCCTCGAGCAGATCCTCGAAGGCTTCCAGGCGGTACTCGGTGAGCACGGCCTGCTGGCGCTCGGGCTGCAGTTTGTCCAGATGGGTTTCGAAGCTGGCGAGCACCTTGTTGAGTAGGCGCTCGCCAAGGTTGATCGACTCCGAACGACGCTGTTGCTTGAGGGCGTGACGGATATGGGTTCTGGCCTTGCCCGTAACCACGAAGTTCAGCCAGGCCGGGTTGGGGCGAGCGCCGGGCGCACTGACGATCTCCACGGTGGAGCCGCTTTCCAGCGCCTGGGACAGTGGTGCGAGGCGGCGGTTGATGCGGCAGGCGATGCAGGTGTTGCCGACATCGGTGTGCACCGCGTAGGCGAAGTCCACCGCCGTGGAGCCTTTCGGCAGCTCCATGATGCGGCCCTTGGGCGTGAACACGTAGACCTCGTCCGGGAACAGGTCGATCTTCACGCTCTCGATGAACTCCAGCGAGTTGCCAGCGCGTTGCTGCATCTCCAGCACGCCCTTGACCCACTGGCGCGCGCGGGCATGGTTGCCCTTCGGCGTTTCATCTTCGTTGGATTTGTACAGCCAGTGGGCGGCGATACCGTTGTTGGCCATCTCTTCCATCTCGCGGGTGCGAATCTGGATTTCGATGGGCACGCCATGCATGCCGAACAGGGTGGTGTGCAGCGACTGGTAACCGTTGGCCTTGGGAATCGCGATGTAGTCCTTGAAGCGTCCGGGCAGCGGCTTGTAGAGATTGTGTACGGCACCGAGCACGCGGTAGCAGGTGTCGACCTTGTCGACCACGATGCGGAAGGCGTACACGTCCATGATCTCGTTGAAGGCGCGGCGCTTGCCGCGCATCTTCTGGTAGATGCTGTACAGGTGCTTCTCGCGCCCCATCACCTCGCCCGTCATGCTCTCGCGTTCGAGGCAGTGCAGCAGCGATTCCTCGATGCGGGTGACGATTTCCTTGCGATTGCCGCGGGCACGGCGCACCGCGGCGCGAATACGCTCGGAGCGCATCGGGTGCATGGCCTTGAAGCCCAGGTCCTCGAATTCCACGCGCATGCTGTGCATGCCCAGTCGATTGGCGATGGGGGCGTAGATTTCCAGGGTTTCCTTGGCGATGCGCCGGCGCTTCTCGCCGGACAGCACTTCCAGGGTGCGCATGTTGTGCAGGCGATCGGCCAGCTTGACCAGGATCACGCGGATGTCGCGGGCCATGGCCATGGCCATCTTTTGGAAGTTCTCGGCCTGGGCCTCGGCCTTGGTCTCGAAGTTCATCTGGGTCAGCTTGCTGACCCCGTCCACCAGCTCCGCCACCGATTCGCCGAACTGCGCGTGCAGGGCTTCCTTGGCGATGCCGGTGTCCTCGATCACGTCGTGCAGCATGGCAGCCATCAGGCTCTGATGGTCCATGTGCATGTCGGCGAGGATGCTGGCCACGGCCAGCGGGTGGGTGACGTAGGCTTCGCCGCTGCGACGGCGTTGCCCGTCGTGCGCCTGCTCGGCGTAGAAGTAGGCGCGGCGAACCAGGTTGACCTGGTCGTCACCCAGGTAGCTCGAAAGTCGATCGGCGAGGGCGTCTATGCTCGGCATGGGAGGCTCCCTTGCCAGGCCTTGTGAACCTGCGGCGTACGCTTTCGACCAGGCATCGGCTTACAGAGGCTCGTTCGCCTCTTCCTCGAAGGCGGCGAACAGCGGCTCTTCTTCGATGATGTCTTCCTGGGCGATGATGTCGGCGTCTACCAGGCCACCAGCGATTTCGCGCAGGGCGACCACGGTGGGCTTGTCGTTTTCCCAGGCCACCTTGGGCTCTTTGCCGCCCGTGGCGATCTGGCGAGCGCGCTTGGTGGCGAGCATGACCAGCTCGAAGCGGTTATCGACGTTGTCCAGGCAATCTTCAACGGTAACGCGGGCCATGGTGTTCCTCGTAGCGAATGCGAAAATAAGGCGGGCCCGAATGGGCGAGCGGACTGGTTAGTCTAGAAAAACGCCAGCATTAAGGGAAGAGAAAGTCGCTGGAAGGTGCAAGTTCGCGAAACAGGGAGCTATCGCCGGTACGCAACCGGCAGTGGGTGGATCGGCTTCGCATCAGCTATACACCCCCATACACCCGTTCAAGGACTGCACGTGAGCCTTAACTCCGCTGCGCTCAGGCCAGTAGTTCGTTCAGCAATCCCATGTGGCGCTGCTGCTGGGCCGTCTGCAGCAACTGGTTGGCGCGCAATACCGCTTTCAGATCGCTGAGTGCATGGGAGAAGTCATCGTTGATCACCAGATAGTCGTACTCGACGTAGTGACTCATTTCGCTGACCGCTTCGCGCATGCGCTGCTCGATCACTTCGCCGCTGTCCTGGCCTCGGCCGGTCAGGCGGTGGCGCAGCGCTTCTAGGGTCGGCGGCAGGATGAAGATCGACTTCGCTTGCGGCATCAGGCGGCGTACCTGTTGGGCGCCTTGCCAATCGATCTCCAGAATCAGGTCGATGCCCTCGGCCAGGGTCTTCTCCAGCGAGCGCTGCGAGGTTCCGTAATGGTTGCCGAACACCTGGGCGTGCTCGAGGAACTCGTTACGCTCGAGCATGGAGGTGAACTGTGCGTGACCCACGAAGTGATAGTGCACGCCGTCGCTCTCACCCGGGCGCATGGCACGGGTGGTGTGCGATACCGAGACGCGAACATGGGGTTCGCTGTCGATCAGTGCCTTGACCAGGCTGCTTTTGCCTGCGCCCGAAGGCGCGGAGATGATGTACAGCGTGCCGGTGGTGGTGCCCATGGATCTGTCCTGAAACGGGGAGGTCGGGAGGTGCGCAGCCGGGGCCGGGCGTCGGTCATTCGATGTTCTGTACCTGTTCGCGCATCTGTTCGATCAACACCTTGAGGTTGACCGCGGCCTGGGTGCTGCGCGAGTCGAAGGCCTTGGAACCCAGGGTGTTGGCTTCGCGGTTGAGTTCCTGCATCAGGAAGTCCAGGCGCCGGCCTGCCGCACCGCCCGCCTTGAGCACGCGGCGCACCTCGCTGACGTGGGTGCCGAGGCGATCCAGTTCTTCGGCGACATCGCTCTTTTGCGCCAGTATCACCAGTTCCTGTTCGAGGCGCTGAGGATCGAGATCGACCTGCATCTCGCGGCAGCGTTCGAGGATCTTCTGGCGCTGTGCGTCGAGCATCTGCGGCACCAGCGCGCGCAGGGCGGCCACTTCATCGAGCATGCCGTCGAGGCGTTCGTCGAGCAGTCTGGCCAACTCGGCGCCTTCGCGGCTGCGGCCTTTTTTCAACTCGTCCAGGGCGCTGCCGAACAGCGCCAGCGCCGTCTTGTTGAGCGCCTGAGGGTCACTGCCGTCGGCCACCAGCACGCCGGGCCAGGCCAGGACTTCCAAAGCGTTGAGCGGGGCGGGCTGCTTGATCAGCGCCGCCACGCTTTCCGCGGCGGCGATCAGTTGCGTGGCCTTGTCGCGGTCGACCTGCAGCGGTTTGCCGGCGCTGTCTTCGGTAAATCGCAGGGTGCATTCCACCTTGCCGCGCGACAGGCCCTGGCGCAGCGCTTCGCGTACCGCGCCTTCCAGGTCGCGGAAGGCTTCCGGCAGGCGCAGGTGGGGTTCGAGGTAGCGGTGGTTGACCGAGCGCAGCTCCCAGCTCAGGGTGCCGTTGGCACCTGCCTGCTCGGTACGGGCGAAGGCCGTCATGCTGTGGATCATGCTGCTACCTCGTTGAAGAATGCTGATTTGGCGCCGGCCAAAGGCGGCGATTGTAGCGCAGTGCGGCGGCGCCTCCCAATCCTGAGCGCGTGCGTCGCATGTGCACGGTCGCAGCCAGACGGCAACAGCCCCTATACTGCGCGGCAGATTCCCGATTCCATATAGAGCACGAGCAGGTATTCCTTGATGAAACGTCCCAGTGGCCGCGCGGCCGATCAGTTGCGCTCGATCCGCATCACCCGCAACTACACCAAGCATGCCGAAGGTTCGGTGCTGGTGGAGTTCGGCGATACCAAGGTGATTTGCACCGTCAGCGTCGAGCAGGGCGTACCGCGCTTCCTCAAGGGCCAGGGGCAGGGCTGGGTGACTGCCGAGTACGGCATGCTGCCGCGCGCTACCGGTGACCGCAATCAACGTGAGGCCAGCAAGGGCAAGCAGGGCGGCCGTACCCTGGAAATCCAGCGCCTGATCGGCCGCTCGCTGCGCGCCGCGCTGGACATGAGCAAGCTCGGTGAAAATACCCTGTACGTCGATTGCGACGTGATCCAGGCCGATGGCGGTACCCGTACCGCCTCGATCACCGGCGCCATGGTCGCGCTGGTCGATGCGCTCAAGGCGATGAAGAAGCGCGGCGGCCTGAAAGGCGGCGACCCGCTCAAGCAGATGATCGCCGCCGTGTCCGTGGGCATCTATCAGGGCGAGCCGGTGCTCGATCTGGATTACCTGGAAGACTCCGCTGCGGAAACCGACCTGAACGTGGTGATGACCAGCAGCGGTGGTTTCATCGAAGTGCAGGGCACTGCCGAAGGCGCGCCCTTCCAGCCTGCCGAACTGAATGCCATGCTGGCCCTGGCGCAGCAAGGCATGACCGAGCTGTTCGCCCTGCAACAGGCCGCCCTGGCCGAGTGACCGGTCGCTGACCGAGGAGAGCCACGATGGATGACAGCAACCTGTTGACGCCCGCCCCCGAGCCCAGCAAGGAAGCGCGCCAGTGGGCGATGATCTGCCACTTCGCCGCGGCCCTCGGTTTCATCTTCCCCTTCGGCAATCTGATCGGCCCGCTGATCGTCTGGCAGATCAAGAAGGACCAGGATGCCTTCATCGACGAGCAGGGCAAGGAAGCGCTGAACTTCCAGATCACCGTGGCCATTGCCGGCATCGTCTGCCTGATGTTGATGCTGGTGCTGATCGGCTTCCTGCTGATGGGCCTGCTGTGCATCGGCACCATCGTGCTGACCCTCATCGCCGGCATCAAGGCCGGTGAGGGCCGCCCGTATCGCTATCCGTTCTGCCTGCGCCTGGTGAAGTGACGCGCCCTCGCGCCAGCGTGTCGCCGCGGGCTGTTAGAGGCCGCGTCTGGTGGCGGAGCTGAGCGTCACGCTATGGCGCAGGGGCCTGCACAGGTGATTCATGGGCGCGTTGTGCAGCGACTGGGTCGTCGGCCAACTGAGCGCCAATCATCAAAACTGTGAACGGCTTCCACGGCGCGGTCTCTTGATGGCTATATGCTATTTGACCTAATGCGCCGTATGGGCAGTAACGCTCACTATCAGGGATGAAAAATGGCTTTCCGCAAAGGAACCGCGGTCATAGTGCTTTGCCTGGGAGGGGCTCCGTCGTTCGCCAGCGCCCAGACGCCAGGCGACCAGGAGCTGCTGCGCGAGCGTCAGCAGCGCGTGCTGCAGGAGCAGCAGCAGCGCCTGCAGGAGCTGCAGCAACTACCGGGCCGGGAGGCCGACGCAGCGGCCGCTCCCGTGCCGGACGACCCACGCTGCTTCGCCATCGACGAGATCGAGATCAGCGGCGCCAGCCTGTTGTCCGAGGCTGACCGTGCGACGATCCTCGCCCCCTTCGCTGACGCCTGCCTGGGTGTCAGCCAGCTCAACGGGCTGCTCAAGGCGATCACCGACCACTACATCGACCGCGGCTACGTGACCACCCGGGCCTACCTGCCGCAGCAGGATCTGTCCGCCCGTACGCTGAAGATCACCGTGGTCGAAGGGCGCCTGGAAGGGCTGGACAGCTCCGCCCTGGCCAGTGACCGGGAGCTGGCCATGAGTTTTCCCGGAGCGCCCGGCGAGGTGCTCGACCTGCGCGAGCTGGAACAACTGGTGGAGAACCTCAACCGCCTGCCATCGCGTTTCGCCAAGCTGGAGCTGGTGCCGGGCGAACAGGTGGGCGGCAGCCGTGTGCAGTTGCAGGGCGAGCGCAGCAAACCGTGGCGGGCGAGCCTGTCGCGGCACAACGATGGTCAGCTCAGTACCGGCGAGCAACAGTGGGGCATCGGGCTGGAGTGGGACAGCCCGCTCGGCCTGGCCGACCAGTTGAGCCTGCGCGCCTCGCGCGATGCGGTCAGCGACAGCTACCGCCATTCCCACAGCCAGAGCCTGAACTACAGCCTGCCCTACGGCTGGTGGACGTTCAGCTACAACTACGGGCAGTCCTACTACCGCACCACCGCCGACCTCAACGGGTTCGCCGTGAAAACCGATGGCGACTACCAGAACCATGGGCTGCGTGCCGAACGTGTGCTGCACCGCGACAATGTCAGCAAGACCGCCTTCAGCAGCGGCCTGAGCCACGTGCGCAGCAACAACTTCATCGAAGACAGCCGCATCGACTTCTCCAGCAACCGCCTGAGCGAGTGGCAACTGGGCTTCAACCACGGGCGGCGCATCGGCACGGGCTTCGTCAACCTCGACGCCGGTTGGCAGCGCGGCATTGGCGCCTTCGATGCCCAGAGCAACGGCAATCCGCAAGGTGACCAGGGCGTCGCCCGCTACAACAAGTACACCCTGACCCTGAGCTATCTGCAGCCTTTCAATCTCTGGGGTGAACGTTTCAGCTTCGACAGCCTGGCCACCGGGCAGAAGAGCGAAGACGAGCTGTTCAGCCCGGCACGCATCAGCATCGGCGGGCTCAACTCGGTACGCGCCTTCAAGGATCAATCGCTGTCGGGCAACAGCGGCGGCTACTGGCGCAACCAGTTGCGCTGGAGCCGGCCGGTCACCTGGGTGCCGCTGCAGCCCTTCGTGCAGCAATACGGTGTCGCGCTGGCCTATGACGTCGGGGTGATCAGCCACGACAGCCACAACGGCGGTGCCAGTGGGCGCATGAGCGGTCATGCCCTGGAACTCAGCGCGCGTGGCGAGCACCT
>NZ_FNDG01000005.1 GCF_900100535.1 Phytopseudomonas flavescens | reverse complement strand
GCCGCTGGTCGGCGCACTGTCCGACAAGGTCGGGCGACGGCCGATCCTGATCGCCTTCGGCGTGCTGGGCACGCTGTTCACCTACCCGATCCTCACCACCCTGCACACCGTGCAGAGCTGGTGGGGCGCGTTCTTCCTGATCATGGCGGCGCTGATCATCGTCAGCGGCTACACCTCGATCAACGCGGTGGTGAAGGCCGAGCTGTTCCCCACCGAGATTCGCGCCCTGGGCGTCGGTCTGCCCTACGCATTGACGGTGTCGATCTTCGGCGGCACCGCCGAGTACGTGGCGCTGTGGTTCAAGAGCGTGGGCATGGAAAGCGGCTTCTACTGGTACGTCACCGGCTGCATCGCCTGCTCGCTGCTGGTGTACATCACCATGAAGGACACCCGCACCCACTCGCGAATGAACGAAGACTGAGTGTTCGCACACTGCCGGAAACCGGCAGTGTCTTGACCGCTCCCGGGTACTTATAGGGATATGCCCCGTGGAGAGGTTTATCGAACGCACTCAGTACCGAGACGAGGCCACTCTTCGGCGCTGGCCTTAGTTCGGGAAACTGGTTGTTCGCAACAGGGCGGCGCACGATGAACAGTTGATCGACGGATAGTCCTTCATGGCAATCGCATCGACCGATGCAGTGTGAACTTCTCGATACCGCAAGTTGATTCGCAATGCCGGTGATTGCTGTCCGTTGCGAGGGCGTGTCCGCACCTTAGTTGGGTTGTTAGTTGCCCACGATAAAAGTAGCGATGATATCGCTCCATCCTATGTTTAATATCGTGTGTGTTGGCTGTTTTCCAATGGTCATTAACTAAATGACTAGTGCGGCGGGCCATTGACCAACAAGTTTTCGGCCGCGAGGCAGTCGCTTATGGAACCACTGCGTATATAAAAGTCAGTTACCCTCGTCGTCACGGTAATGCCGGGCCGTTATTATTGCGCTCTGTGGTGCCAGCAGGGTGCCGTTGTTTTCCAAAACCGTAGACAACGCTGGTGGCCGAAGACAGCGGATGACCCCACGCGCATTCTGTCGGACACCTGGAGCGCCGTAATAGCCGGTGTAGAGCGATGCGGGCGCTCCAGGGTGCGCGTTGGGCAGAGGCTTCGAATGCGTTTCCCTGCCGGTGTGCTGGATTGTTTCACGGTCGTTCCCTAATGCTGCGAACACCGCTGCCGGGTGTTCGCTGATGATTGATTGAGTCGTGTGGAAGTTGCCTTTGTGTGAACGGAGGCTTGCTCGTTAAAGATCATGCACATCTGTATTCTGGAAGTGTGACGCAGTTCACTTAATTGCGGGCTGGCAGGCGTGGCTTCTGTCGGTAGCGCTCCGCCGACATACAGCTGTAGAGCACTTTTCCTGCAATTGTTCTGTTCGGCGGGGTCGAAAATGACCAGCGGTATAGCACTTTGTCGGATTGTGGATTTTCATTCTATTTTTGAACTGATTGAGTGTTGGCCAGTCTGTACATGGGCAAGGAGTGAGTTGGCATTGCGCCATGCCACGCAGATGGCTGAGCCGAGGGAAGTGCAGTTTAATGTCTACCTCAACAACAATGATAATGCTGAAGGCGATTATTCGATTGGCGTTTGCGCATTGCAACGCCCGTGCTGCTTTAAGGGCCTGCTCACGCGCGTCCGTCGAGGGCAGCCCATCGCATGTAGGCAGAGACTGTGAGAGGCTTTAATGATAAGAACGATCTCTAAGTGCCAGGGGCAGTGCAATTGTTCCAGTGAGGCATTGGAATTAGGCGTTTCCCTGTCCGCGGCATGCCTGCACGTCGACATTCTGCTCCAAGGGGAAACCGGAACCGGCAAGGATACCCTGGCCAAACGCATTCACAAGCATTCCGCGCGTGCTGGCTCGTTTGTCGGCCTCAACTGCGCGGCCATTCCAGAGTCACTGGCAGAAAGCCAATTGTTCGGTACCACCAGTGGCGCTTATACCGGCGCATTGCGTGCGAGGCAGGGTTACATCGAGGCCGCCGATGGCGGCACGCTGTATCTCGACGAAATCGACAGCATGCCGCTGTCCTTGCAGGCAAAACTCTTGCGGGTATTGGAGGAGCGCGGTGTGGGGCGCCTGGGCAGCACGCATTTCATCCCGCTCGATCTCAGGGTCATCGCATCGGCTCAACGGCCCCTGGCAAGCCTGGTCAAACAGGGGCGTTTTCGAAGCGATCTGTTCTTTCGCCTCAACGCGGTGACCGTTCGCCTTCCTCCCCTGCGCGAGCGTCGCGAACAGATTCTGCCGCTGTTCGAAAGCTTCGTTCAGGCGGCAGCCACCAGCCTCAAGCGGGACTCGCAAGCCCTCGATCCCGACACCGCCATGCGCTTGCTCAGCCACCCCTGGCCCGGAAACGTTCGCGAATTGCAGTCCGCGGCGAAGCGTTTCGTGATGGGCATCTCTCCCTTGAACTCGGGCATCGTGACCCTGGGTAACAGCCAGCATAGTACAGCGCTCAGGGTGCAGATGAAGCGGGTCGAAAAGGCGCTGATCACCGATGCATTGCAACGCCATGGGGGGCGTCTGGAGGCGGTTGCCAAGGAACTCAGCGTGCCGAGACGAACCCTGCATCACCGCATGAAAGAGTTGGCATGCACAACCGGTCTTGCGAGCGAGCGATCTGCAGTTCATTGATCAACCGCCGATGGCATTCGATCTGTCGGGGATAAGGTATGGAGTCCGCTCTTGAGCTGATTGTGCTCGAAAATGGAATTTCGAGTTTGGACGTATTGGGGCAGAGCATTTCCGAGTTGGGTATCGACATCTTGCTGCTGGGTGAGACCGGGACCGGCAAAGATACGGTGGCCCGGCACCTGCACAAACTCTCCAGGCCACGTGGGCCTTTCATCGCGGTGAATTGTGCAGCGATTCCCGAGTCGTTGTTCGAGAGCGAACTGTTCGGCGTCTCGGCTGGCGCGTTCACTGGCGCGGAGCGTGATCGTGCCGGGTATTTCGAAGCCGCGCACAGGGGAACGTTGTACCTCGACGAGATCGACAGCATGCCCGTCAGCCTGCAGGTCAAGCTCCTGCGCATACTGGAGAGCCGGCAGGTCGAACGCCTGGGGTCGACGAAAGCCATATCGCTGGACATCGGCATCGTCGCCTCCGCGCAGAAATCCCTGGAAGACTTGATGGAGCGCAACCTGTTCCGGCGCGATCTTTATTTTCGGCTGAACGTGATGAGCCTCTGTCTACCGCCCTTGCGGCAGCGACCCGAGCGCATTGCCGAGGTATTCAGGCACCTGGTCGAAAATGCCGAGGTGGAACTCAACATGCCTGCGCCCGAAATCGATGACCGGGTGGAGGCGCTGCTGCTCAATCACGACTGGCCCGGCAATTATCGCGAGCTGAAGTCGGCTGCCCGCCGCCATGTGCTGGGCATGCCGCTGATCGACGATGACCCCGACGAGTTCTCGGACACCGGCCTCAAGCGTCAGCTGCGGCTGATCGAAAAGAGCCTGATCCAGCAGTCGCTCAAGCGCAATGATCACTGCATCGCAGCGGTTACCAGCGAGCTGGATATTCCTCGCCGCACGCTCTATCAGCGGATGAAGGATCTGGATGTGTGATGGGCTATCGCCCGGAAAAAGTTTGCCCCGCTGGCGGAACCGTTGGAGGCCCGACGCCACCCACTCTGCACAACGATAAGCGTTGTGACCACATACAGAGGATAGAAGCCATGTCTCTTACCGGTATCCAGAACTTCTTCAACAACGGCCTGCAGAATTTCAACGAGATCGGCTCGCGCCAGGATGGCGCGGACGCGCTCCGTAACGCCAGCACCAACAACAAGACGCTCGATGAAACGGTCAAGCAAGGCGAACTGGATGACAAGGCCGGCGCCCAGCGCAAGGCGGTCGTCAGCGAGGCCGCGCGCAAGAACGCCGATGTCGCCGCCGCCGACGGTATCAAGTCGATGGCGCAGGACACCGCCAACAAGAGCATCAGCTCCGCCATTACCGCCGGCAAGGGTATCCAGTACTGAGACCTCTGCCGAGGTGCGTGACTGCCTATTCATCCTAATGGGGGCGTAGAGCCGATATGAACATGATAAGCAACAACCTGGCCCTGGATACCAGTAACCGGGTGGGTTTCTCCGACAAATCCATGGGCCAGAACCAGGCGCAGGGCCTGGACGACGTCATCAAGCAACTGGTGCAACTGCTGATGAAGGCCGGCAGCGGCGATTCCGGCCTCGGGCAGATGGTCAACGACAAGCTCGGCGGCCAGGGTGGCCAGGGCGGCGGTCTGGGTGGACCGGGTGGTGGCCTGGGCGGTGCTGGCGCGCAAGGCGGTGACCTGCAGCAACTGCTGACCAAGCTGCTGGAGCAGCTGATCGGTGAGAAGCTCGGCAAGGATTTCGGCCAGTCGCCAGCTGGCGGCGGCGCGGGTAGTAATGCAGGTGGCGCGCCGGGCATGGGCCAGCAGGGTGGCTCGAACCTGATGGACCAGGTGCTCAGCGGCCTGGCCAAGTCGTCCCTGGATGGCATGCTCAAGCCCGAGGCCAACGGGCAGGGCTCGACGTTCGAACAGAAAGACGCCGGCATGATGATGGATGTCGCCAAGTTCATGGATGCCAACCCCAAGCAGTTTCCACCACCGCATTCCGGTTCATGGGGCAAGGAGCTGATCGAGAACAAGCACCTCGACAAAAGTGAGACCGATGCGTTCAAGTCGGCCATCGACATGATCGGTCAACAGCTCGATGCGCGGGCTTCCGGGCAGGTGCCTGGCGGGGGCATGGGCCCGGGGACGCAGTCGGGGCAGGATTCGCTGGGCGGTGCCGGCGGACTGGGCAGTCCGTCCGGTGCGCCGGCCCAGGCCGGTGGCGACATCCTCAAGCAACTGAGCGAGGCGATTGGCGGCGTGATGGACGAGCTGCAGAACCTCAGCAAGAAACTCGACACGCAGAGCCTTGGTCAAGGCGCGGCGGAAGCGGCCGACTCGATCGTCAATCAGATGTTGCCCGGAGGTGGCAGGCAGCAGCAGGTCTGATCGATACCTTCGCGGGCTCCATACAGGGATGCATGGAGCCGAACCCATGACGGCGTCGCGCTGTGCACGCCGAGCCAGCACTGGAGATTTGCCCAATGAGTATCTCGGGAATCGATGACCTCAAGAATGTCGCCAAGAAAGGTGTGGTCGAGCTCGAACAGGGGTTGGTCAACGAACCTTCCCGAGCGGACATCGAACTGTTCGCCTCGCTGATGCGTGATCGTGGTGCCGACGAACCGACCCGCAGCGGAACCTTCCTGGCCGAGGCGGTAGGCGGGCGCATGGGCTCGTTCGAGCAACTGACCCAGGACGCCAAGCGCGGTATGAAGGAGGTGATCAACGTCAATGATCCCTCGTCGATATCCGACGTGAGCAGAGCGCTGTCTCGCTATTCACTCGAGATGGCGGTGACCACCAAAGCCATCGGCAAGGGTGGTCAGGCCATCGAAAAACTCACTAACATGCAATAGGCCGGCCCGTGAAAAAGCGACTTGCCCTGTGGTTCTGCGTGTTGATGCTGGCCGCTTGCAGCGAGCAGACCGACCTGTTCAGCGGGCTGTCCGAACAGGATGCCAACGACGTGATCGCTTCCCTGGGCGATTACCGGATCGACACCGGCAAGCGCACGGAAAAGAGCGGCATCGTCGTGTCCGTGGACCGCGCCGACACCAACCGCGCCATTCGTATCTTGGAATCCGCCGGCCTGCCGCGGCGCGCACGCACCAGCATCGGTGAGATCTTCAAGAAAGAGGGGGTCATTTCCACGCCGCTGGAGGAGCGGGCGCGTTACATCTATGCCCTGTCCCAGGAACTCGAGTCGACGTTGTCGCAGATCGATGGCGTCATCGTCGCCCGGGTACATGTGGTGCTGCCGGAGCGGATCGCCCCGGGGGAGCCGGTGCAGCCGGCATCGGCAGCGGTGTTCATCAAGCATTCCGAGCGTCTGGAGCCGGACGCGGTGCGCCAGCGTATCCAGATGATGGTGGCCAGCAGTATCCCCGGCATGGCCGACACGGCCAGTGCCGATTCCGCAAAGTTTTCCATCGTCTTCGTACCGGCAGCGGCCTTCGACGACGCCGAGCCCTTGGTCAAGTTCGGCCCCTTCCTGCTCGAGGAGCACCAGCTGGGCTTCTGGCAGCGGGTCCTGTGGATCGCCCCGGGGCTGCTCATCCTGCTGTCGCTGGTGCTCGTTCTGGTCACCCGTGCCGACTGGCGGCAGGCGCTGTTTTCGCGGATTGCGCCGCGGCGTCCGCCCACCACCTTGCCGAGTCGTACCTGATGGACGGGCTGACAGCCGGCTGGATTCGCTGGTGGTACGCGGCTGGCGACCCCGCTTCAGCGGGGTGGAACGTCTGCAGCGGCGGCGAACTCGCGGCCCTGGCCTTCCGCGCGCCCATCAGCCGCCACGCGTGCATCGCCGACAGCCGGGCGGTGCAGCTGGCGCAGCCTCCCGAGCCTCACCAGGGCCTGTTGCGCTGGATAGGCCTGTCCCACGCCGAGCAGTTGTTCACCCTGCATCTGGTCGAGGGCATATGCGCCCCGTCGCGGCCTGGCGGCGCGTTGTCGAGCGCGGATGAGCACTGGTGCCGCAGCCTGGCGAAGGCGTTGCGCCCCGGGCTCTGGCTGCCCGCCGGGACGGTGGATGCGCGGCTTTTGCTGGGCGCCTGGGTCGGGCCGCAGCGCTGGGCGCGGGCGAGGCTGCAGTGGCCGTCCGTGGCGCTCGACGGTCTGCCGCAGGGTCTGCCGGGCAACCGGCTCGACGCGCTGTGGTCGGCGGTGCTCTGGCGTGTGTCCCAGGGAGGTGAGCATGCTGGTCAGGCGTAGGCTGGCGATGCCCGAGCAGGTGCTGCACGAGCCGCTCCTGCGTCGGGAGACCGTCCACGAGCTGCTGCGCGCCGACCAGGTGCTCGATCAGGCCAGGCAACAGGCGGATGAACTGCTGCAGGCCGCGCAGGATCAGTGCCGGCACTATCTGCAGAGCGCCCAGGCGGCTTTCTGGGAGCAGGCGAATCGCCAGTTGCAGGCGTTCGCCGACGACAATGCGGCGCTCCAGCACGAGGTGCTGGCCAGTCTCGATCGCCTGCTGGGCCAGGCCCTGGGCCGGCTGCTCGACGACACGGATCTCACCCAGCGTATCCGCGCCTTGCTGGGCAATCTTTCCGACAGCCCGGCTGCCCATGCCACGGCTACGCTCAGTTGTCATCCGCAGCAGGCACAAGCGGTGCGGGCCTGGCTGGACGACTCGTCGCTCGCCGGCCTCTGGAGCGTACGGGAGAGCCCGCAGGTCGCGTTGCAGGCACTGCGCCTCAGCCACGCCCAGGGGGCGCTGGAGATCGACTGGGACGCCTTGCGCCGCTCGCTCACCGGCCAGTCTGCGGCGGACGCGGCGGCGCATTCACAGCTGCATCCACATCAACAAGGAGATCAGGCATGACCAGTATCAACGCACTGCGCAACGGCTTGGACCGTGTCAACAAGGAGGCCAAGGAGGGGATGATGGATGCTCTGCACCAGGCCATGGACACGGCCTGCGTGGATGACATCAATGCCTACAACGATGCCGCCCGCCGCGCGCAGTTGACCGGCGCCATGGTCGGCGAGGAGCTGCGTGCCCAGCATGGCCTGACCAAAGCCATCATCGATGGCATACAGTGAATTCACCCAGGCATTCGAGGCATGGTGCGGCCAGGGCTGCCAGGCCAGCCTCGAGTGCTGGGTCGATGACGCCCAGTTCCAGATCAGCCTGCTCGGCGGCGGCCTGCGCTGCAGCCTGGAAATCTGCCAGGGCTGGGATCCCGCGCGTATCGGTGCCTTGCTGGGCGAGGCCGGCGCGGGCCTGGCCTGTGGCTGTCAGGGCGCCCTGGCCTTCGATCCCCAGGCCCATGCCCTGATGCTGGTCGAGTGTTTGCCTGCGCCCGCCGAGGCCTCGCAGATCCTGACATGCCTGGAAAACCTGGCCAACCAGCGTGCTGCGATGCTCAGCCTGGCCAGTGCCCACCCGTTCGATTCCACCCCGTCCAACCTGAAGGGCATCGAAGCCCGCTAGCAGGAGTGAGAGATGCACAAGGCCCTGAGATGGCTACCGTGGTTGTTTTTCGTTGTCGCGATGCCTGCACACGCGCTCCCGCCGGAAAGCTGGAAGCGCACGGCCTATGCCTATGACGCCCAGCAGGCGGAGCTGATGACCGCCCTGGGCGATTTCGCCCGGGAGTTCGGGCTGGCGCTCGACATGCCGCCCATGGATGGCGTGATCGACGGACGCATCCGTGCCGACAATCCCCAGGGGTTTCTTGATCGGCTGGGGCGCGAATACCACTTCCAGTGGTTCGTCTTCAACGACACCCTGTACGTCAGCCCGACCCAGGAGCAGACCTCGGCTCGCATCGAGGTGTCCTCGGAGGCGGTCGACGACCTCGAGGCCGCGTTGAGCAAGATCGGCCTGCTCGATCCACGCTTCGGCTGGGGGCTGTTGCCCGACGAGGGCGCGGTGCTGGTACGCGGCCCGGCCAAATACGTGCAGTTCATCCGGGACTACGGCGAAAAGACCGAAGAGCCGGAAGAGGCGGAGAAGCAGGACGTCATCGTCTTCCCGCTCAAGTACGCCAACGTCGCCGATCGCACCATCCGCTACCGGGATCAGGAGCTGCAGGTGGCCGGTGTCGCGCGGATTCTCCAGGAGCTGCTGGACGCCCGTTCGCAGACCGGCACGCGGGGCGTTGTCGATCCGGGGGCGAGCCTGAATGGGCTGCGGGTTGGTGCCGGCAGCCGCGACACGTCCTCTCTGGTCCAGGATGCGCTGACCAATTCGGGGTTCGAAGGCTCCGGCTATGGCGCCGATCTGGATTCCATGGTCGGCCTGGCGCCGATGCCATCCTCGAGTAGCAAGAACCGCGAGCGCAGAGGCAAGATCCGGGTCAGTGCCGACGTGCGCAACAATGCGGTGCTGATCTACGACCTGCCGGCGCGCAAGGCCATGTACCAGGGGCTCATCGCCCAGCTGGACGTTCCGCGCAACGTGATCGAGATCGACGCGGTGATTCTCGACATCGACCGCAACGAGCTGGCCGAGCTGTCCAGCCGCTGGTCGCTCACCTCGGGCGGCGTGAGTGGCGGCGCCAGTCTCCTCGAGCCGGGGGCGCCATCGACCCTGTTCATCCAGGATGCGGGGCGCTTCTCCGCCGACCTGAGAGCGCTGGAAGGCAACGGTGCGGCATCGATCATCGGCAACCCTTCGATCCTGACCCTGGAGAACCAGCCGGCGGTCATCGATTTCAGCCGCACCGAGTACCTCACCGCCCTGGCCGAGCGTGTCGCCAACATCGCGCCGATCACCGCGGGCACCAGCCTGCAGGTCATTCCGCGTTCGCTGAATCACAATGGGCGCTCCCAGGTCCAGCTGATCGTCGACATCGAGGACGGGCAGATCGTCGAGTCGCAGATCAAGGAGGAGCAACCGTCCGTGCGCCGGGGCAACGTCAGCACCCAGGCAGTGATCGCCGAACATGGCTCCCTGGTGATCGGCGGGTTCCACGGTGTCGAGGCCAACGACAGGCTGAGCAAGATCCCGCTGCTGGGCGACATCCCTGTCATCGGCAAGCTGTTGTTCCAGTCCCGCAGCCGTGAGTACACCCAGCGCGAGCGGCTGTTCATCCTCACCCCGCGCTTGATCGGCGACCAGGTCAACCCGGCCCGCTATGTACAGCACGCCAACCCCCATGACCTGGATCGCCAGGTCAAGGCGATCGAGGATCGTCGCGGTGGTGCCGAGCGACCGACCCGCAACGACATCCGCCAGGTGCTGGAACAACTGGTCAGCGGCGCCTTGCCGCCTGGTTTCACGGCCGCCAGGGCCTCGTTCCAGCACGACACCCTGTGCAGCTTCGACCCGGGGCTCTCGATCAATGGCGAGCAGTCCCAATGGTTCGTCCGCAAGGACTGGGGCGTGGCCGTGGTGGCGGTACGCAACGATTCGAACATGCCCCTGCGCATCGATGAAAGTCGCTGTGGCGGTCGCTGGGTGCTGGGTGTCAGCGCCTGGCCACGCGCCTGGCTGCAGCCTGGCGAGGAGAGCGAAGTGTTCATCGCCATGCGCCAGGCCAAGGCCCTGGATCCGTCGCTCGAGCTACGCCCTTCGCTGCTTCGCAAATAAGGAGGAATGATGATCTTTCGTGCATTGGCTGTTGTATCGATATTCGCCCTGCTGGCGGGCTGCGCCAGCCCCAGGGGCTGTTCCGGGCAGGCCTGCAAGCGGCCTGATTCCACCCCCCGCAGCCTGGTGATCTGGTGGCCCGAGGACATGCGCCAGGGGCTCAATGAGCAGGATCGCCAAGGCGATCTCGACCATACCGTCACACCGCTGGAGAACTGAGGATGTTACAGGCCACGGAGAAGCGCACCTTCCTCGAACACGCCGCTGCCGAGCGCAGTGCGGTTTGGCCGCTTGCCAGCGGTGTGGCCTTTGTCAGTCGCAACGAACATCGACGCTGGGGCATCGCCTTGCACGTGGAGGTGGATGCCCTGGCGCCCGACCAGTTGCGGGCGACCCTGACCCGGCGTTTCTGCGAGGCCGACCGCTACGACCAGTACTTTCTGTTCCTCAACCTGCAACGCGAACTGGTGGTCTGGCATGCGGTGCCTGACCAGTACGCGGACCTCCCGTCTCTGGATCGCATCTGCCAGGAGCAACTCAGTCTGGCCGGGCTGGAACACCTTCCAGCCTGAGCGAACGGCGCTCGTCGGTATCGGCGAGGCTTCCGTCCGCCCCTCAGCATTCGACCCGGGCCTCGCCCGTCGCGGGACGTTGTACGGCCCGGCAGGGAGCGCGCTGATGCCAGCCCATGACCGGCGTACAGCGAGCGCGTGCTCAGCCGGTTCGCTCCGCTACGGCATTGCATGGGTGATGCGGCACGGGAGGCTGTCGACGTTTCATGCACGGCCCTATGGGTTGCGCGAAAAATCTCGCCATGCGTTGTTGGAGGACTTGGCAAGGGAAAACGCGGACGGCTAGTCCATTCCCTGCGTCCTCCGCCTAGCGGATCGCCGCCCGGCCTGGCGAGATTTTGCGCAGCAACGCGGCTTGCGCGGTAGCGTTAACAGCCCCTAAAGGTGATCGGTGCGAATGATCTGGTCGTCGACCTCGTCAAGCTGTTTCACCAACTGGTAGATCTGCGCCACCATTTCCAGCGTGGGCCTGGGGATGTGGTGGCCGGTCCGTACCTTGTACAAGGTGCGTGCCAGCCACACGCTCTGCACCACCGGCACCCGGGCGCGCCTGGCCTCGGCGATCAGGGCGAGGGCGTGGTCGTCCTCGCCCTTGCAGTGGATCAGTGGCAGGGGCGTCTGGCCGGGTCGATAGAACAGGGCTACGGCATAGTGGGTGGGGTTGACCACCAGCATGTCGGCGTCCTGCACCGAACGTGGCGCGGCTTCGGGTTCCTGGTTGAGAATCTCGAAGGCGAACTGGCGGCGTTGGCCCTTGACGTGGGGATCGCCCTCGGACTGCTTGTATTCCTTCTTGATGTCGTCGTGGCTCATGCGCAGCTGCCTGGCATGGAAGAACTTCTGCAGCCCGAAGTCGATGGCCGCCATTACCAGCAGCAACCCGAGGGTTATCCGCAGGATGTGTTGGAACACCTGCAGCAGCGACTGCCAGTAGGTGTCGAGATCGGAGTTGGCCAGCAGGATCAGCGTGCGCAGTTCCGGTTCGAGCAGCAGGTAGAGGGTGTAGCCGATGGCCAGGGCCTTGAGCACGCTCATCAGCAGGTTGCTCAGGTTCTGCCCGGAGAACATCTGCTTGAGCTGGGCGAAGGGGTTGAGCTTGTTGAAGTCGACCTGCAGTGCCTTGGGCGCGAACAGGAAACCGAACTGCCCCCAGCCGGCGGCCAGGCGCATCAGCATCGCCAGGCCGACGCTCAGGGCCAGAAAGGGCAGCATCACCGCGATGGCTTCGCTGAGCAGTTGCTCGACGATCCGCTCGAAGGGCTGCTGGGTGGCGTTCACCGACAATTCGATCAACTGCTTGAGTCGCTCCACGCTCTCGTTCGCCAGGCCCAGTGTCACCTCGCTGACCAGCAGCAGGATGAGCAGCTTGCTGATGTCCTGGCTCTGCGCGATCTGGCCTTTCTCGCGGGCATCGCGCAGTTGCTTGGGCGTGGCCTTTTCGGTCTTTTCGCTCATGGCGCGGGCACCTGGACGATAGCGCCGAGCAGGCTGCCGATGACCTTCAGGTATTGCAGCTCGCCGCTGCCCAGCTCCAGCAGGGTGGGCAGGTAGATCAGCAGAAAGGCGATCCCGGCGATGCTCTTGGCGGGCATGGCGAGGATGAATACGTTCAGCTGTTGCGCGTAGAGGCTGATGATCGCCATCACCGCTTCGATCAGCAGCAACACCGCGATGAACGGCGCGGCATACAACAGCATGTGGTGCAGGGTCCGGCTCAACTGGTCGAGCACGACGCTCAGGCCGTCCTGGGTGAGAACCGGCAGCCAGGCCGTGGGGGGCCAGATCAGGTAGCTGTCCCAGATCACCTGGAGAATCAGCGGCAGCCCGCCGATCACCATCAGCAGCATGATCATGGCTTCCTGGAACAGCAAGCCCATGGGCGTGACATCCGGGCCCAGGGCGGGGTTGATCTGGCCGCCGCTGAGCGCGCCGCGCTGGCTGTCGAGCAGGGCGCCCACCGAGGCGAACATCCAGAAGGGCATGTACAGCAGCACGCCGAGCAGGGCGCCCAGGGCCACCTCCTTGAGCAGCAGGCCGACGATCCAGCCCAGGTTCGCCTCCTGGCCGGTGAGCGCGTCACTGATCGACGGCGCGGGCAGCAGGGCCACGGCGATCACCACCGCATAGCGCAGCGGCCCTTTCAGGTACTTGAAGCAGAAGGCCGGCACCAGCAGCATGCAGGGCAGCAGGCGCGCCGCCGCCAGGCCGATGCCCAGCAGCAGTTCGAAAGCGCTCTGCGCGTCCCATGGCATCTAGCGCGGCCCGCCGGTTCTGCCGATCAGGTCGAAGGCCATGTTGATGAACTGGATCAGCTCCAGGCCGATCCAGCGCCCGGTCATGGCCAGGGTGAGGCCCACGGCGGCCAGCTTGAGGCCGAACGGCAGGGTCTGGTCCTGCATCTGCATCAGGGCCTGCAGCAGCGAGGTGACCACCCCCACCAGGACGGCGACGGCCAGCGGCGGGGCGGTCAGGATGACCACCAGGAACATACCCTGCTTGAACAGCGCCAACGCTTCCATGGCGACCTCACATGTAGGAAAGGAACAGGCTGTCGATCAGCTTCGTCCAGCCGTCCACGAGCACGAAGAGCAGCAGCTTGAGGGGCAGCGAGATGGTCATCGGCGAGACCATCTGCATGCCCAGCGCCAGCAGCAGGTTGGAAACGATCAGGTCGATCACGATGAACGGGATGTAGATCAGGAAGCCGATCTTGAAGGCCGCCTGCAGCTCGGACAGCACGAACGCCGGGATCGCCAGCAGCAGGTCCGCCTTGCTGGCGCTCTCGGCCATTTCCCTGGGCCACATGCGGTGGGTGTTTTCCAGCAGGTGGGTCACCACGTCCGGGTCTGTGTTATGGGTCATGAACTGCCGCAGCGGATCGATGATGCCGCCCGCGCTTTCCTGCAGGTTTTGCGTCGTCGACATGTCCAGGGGGGCGTGTTCGAGACGCTTCTGGATTTCATGGGCCACCGGGGCCATGACGAACATCGTGGCTGCCAGGGCGATGCCGTAGATGGCCATGTTCGGCGGTACTTGCTGAACGCCGATGGCGTTGCGCGTGATCATCAGCGTCATGGCGATCTTCAGGAACGCGGTGCACACGATCAGCAGGAACGGCACCAGCGACAGGCCACCCAGGAACAGGGCGAGGAGAACCGGGTTCATCCCGTCGAGAATCATGTCAGCGATGCCATCCGGGTGATCTGCAGGCCGAGGCGGCCCCCGACGTCGACCAGTTCGCCTTCGGCGACCGGTTGTTCGCCGTTGTACAGCCAGGCCTGCCCCGGTGTGACGCCCTGCACCTCCAGCACGGCGCCGCTGTCGAGCCGCTGCAGTTGCTCGAGGCTCAGGCGCAGTGAACCGCAGCGCAGGGTCAGGGCCAGGGGCAGGCGCGACAACGGCTGCAGCGACGGGTGCCGGTCCTCGTCCGCCTCGGCCTGTGGCTGCGCCGGCGGGTCGAGTTCGTCCTCGGGGTCCGGCGCCTGTAGCGATTCGTCGACGCCGGGCTCGCTCGCTGGCGCGTCCTGGGGATGGGCAGGCGCCTCATCGGCATATGGCATCTCGAGGTCCGCAGCAGGGGTATCACTGGTCATGGCTATCGGCTTCCAGGTTGAGGAGGAGGCGCGCCCCGCACGCCTGTGTCTGCGCGATCCAGCGGCGCTCGGCGAGCGTCACCACGCCGTGGCCGTCGCAGTCGAAGCGCGCTTCGCTCGGTATCACCACGTCGCCGGGGCGCAGCGTCGCCAGTTGCTCGCCGCTCAGTTCGCAGAGGCCGACGATCAGGGGCTCATGCAGTTCCAGCGTGGCCGGGAAGGGGCGCCGCCGGGGTTGCCACAGTGGCGCCTGCAGCCAGTCGAGCAGGGTCTCGGCAGAGGTTGCCAACTGGGCATGGACGATCTCCTCGCCCAGCCTCACGCGCAGGGTGCACCGCAGCTGCGCCTCGGCCTGCGGGGCGCTCTCGCGCATCGACAGCGGGCTCAGGGACTCGGCGATGAGCGGGCTCAACTGCTGGCTGAGCGCCTGCCAGTACCAGGCCTGGGGCGCGCCGGCGACACTGACTGGCAATTCGCCCAGCAGGCTCAGCACGGCACCGGCATCGCTGAGGTGCAGCGGGCCGATGGCACTGTCGAACCAGGTGCCCGGCGCAGCCGCCGCCTGCGCCGACAGGGGCACGAGGCACAGCTCGCCCGCCAGGCCGCGGGCGTGGAAGGCTGCGCTGACGCCCGCGCCGAGGGCACGGGTGGCCTGGGCCTGCCGTGCTGTCACCTGGCGCAGCGCCAGCCTGTTCACGGCCGTGCCTCGTCGAGCAGGGCCAGTTGCACCGGGCTGCCCAGGGCGACGGCCAGGGCGGCCTCGCAGGCGCACCGTTGCCCATGCAGGCGTTCGAAGGTCTCGCGACGGGTGAAGCCCAGTTCCACGTCCCAATGGCCCTCACGTTTGCCGGCGCGCACCTGGACCTTGCCCAGGTTCGGCATCAGCAGGGTAGCGGTGAAAGCACCTGGTGGCGCGAGGGGCAGGCGTTGCGCGAGCTCTTCGATCAGTTGCGCACCCACGGCATCGGGCTTGGCCGCCATGGCAGCGCTGCCCCCACCCAGCCCGGAACCCTCGTCCGAAACCGGCCGTGCCGGCTGGATCAGTTGCGCGAATACCGTGCCGTCGGCCATGAGCGTCGAACTGGGCATCTCCAGCCCCTGGATCAGCGAGCGCAGGTCGATTTCGCCACGCCGCAGCAGGCTGGCGTTCTGCACGCCTGCGCCGGCTGGCCGCGGCTGGGCCGCTGCTGGCGCACCCGGCTGCGGCTGTGGGGCGGGCTGGGGGCGACGGGGCGGGGCGGGGGGGCTTTCAGCTTTCATCGTTCAGGGCCTCGGCAAGGCAGGCGAGTTTCTCGACGGCACGTTGTGCCTGGCTGGCGCTCGTGCAGGCGTGCTGCAACTGTGCCTGGCGTTCTTCGATCAGCGCCTGCTGCCGGTGCACGTCATGGCGCAGCATGGCCAACTGGTCGAGCATGCGGCGTTCGCGATCATGCCAGCGGCCGACCTCCTCGAAGCCCATGCTCTGCTGCAGGTGCTCGCTGGCCAGCCGCGCCCGGCGGACCCGTTGCGCGTCGCTCTGCTCGCTCAGCCGGGACTCGGCCTCGAGCAATTGCTCGCAGCTGTGCTGCAAGGCTTGCCGGGCCTGGCGCTGCTGGCGCTCGGCGCGCGCCTGGCGATGCTGGCGCAGCGGCTTGAGCAAGGCGATGGCCTGTTCCAGCGAAGCGCGTTGCGGGTCGATTTCCAGTTCGTCGTCCACGCTCACTCCGGTAACCGGTCGGTCAGCTGGTTCAGCGCCGCCAGGGTCTCGTCCAGGGAGCAGGGGCCACGCAGGTCCTGCTGAAGGAAGTGGTTGATGGCGCCGTTCAGCTCGACGGCGCAATCGGTGACCGGGTCCGCGCCCGGCTGGTATTCGCCCAGGCGCAGCAGCATCTCGACCTGACGGTAGGCGGCCATGAGCCGGCGCAGGCGGTTGTTCGCGCGCTGGTGTTCGGCGCCGGCCACGTTGCTCAGCACCCGGCTGATGCTGGCGGGGACGTCGATGGCCGGATAGTGGCCGCGCTCGGCCAGCTTGCGCGACAGCACGATGTGCCCGTCCAGCAGGGAGCGCACTTCGTCGGCGACCGGATCGTTCATCGAGTCCTGTTCGATCAGCACGGTATACAGCGCGGTGATCGAGCCGCGCTCGCTCATGCCCGCGCGCTCCACCAACTGCGGCAGCAGGGTGTACACCGAGGGCGGCAGGCCGCCGCGCCCCAGCGGCTCGCCGGCGGCGATGCCGATCTCGCGTTGCGCGCGAGCGAAGCGGGTCAGGGAGTCGATCAACAGCAGTACCTTCATGCCGCGGGCCCGGAATGCCTCGGCGATCGCCGTGGCCGTGAAGGCTGCGCGGGCCCGTTCCATGCTGGACCTGTCCGAGGTGGCACAGACCAGTACCGAGCGCTTGCGCAGCGTCTCATCCAGTTCGTGGTCGAGGAACTCACGCAGTTCCCTGCCGCGTTCGCCGATCAGGCCGAAGACGATCACGTCGCAGCCCATGTTGCGCGCCAGCTCGGCCATCAGGGTGGTTTTGCCGCAGCCGGCACCGGCGAACAGCCCGACCCGCTGTCCCTCGCCGAGCAACAGGGCGCTGTCGATGGCCCGGATGCCGGTGGGCAACGCCGTGCTGATGCGTGGCCGCTGCGTCGGTGGCAGGGCGTCGCTGATCACCGCGACGCTCGGGCGGGTATCGTCGGCGCCGGCGAAGGCGCCCCGGGTATCGCCCAGCAGTGGGCGGCCGAAGCCATCCAGCACGCAGCCGAGCAGGTCCTCGTCGACCCCGATGCGGTGGGCGATGCCCAGGGGCCTGATGGTGGCGCCCACCTGGATGCCGTCCGGCGTGCCCAGGGCGCTGAGCAGCGTGCAGTCGCGGGTGAAACCGACGATCTCGGCGAGGATGTGGCTGCCGTCTGCCTTGACCACCTCGCACAGGTCGCCCACCTTGGCGGCCGGTACCTGGCACTCGAGCAGGATCCCGCTGACCGCGGTGACCTTGCCGCTGACGCGTACCGCGCTGAACGCGCCCAGGCGGATGGCCTGGCGGCCTTCCCACTGCTGCAGCGCCGCGAGCGTGCTCACCAGCTCACCTCCAGCTGCTGTTCGCCATCGAACTGGATGCGGCCATTGTCGATCTGCACCAGGCGTACGCCGTCGATCCTGTCGCCGATGTACATGCGCCGACCATCGGCCATCACCAGGTGGCCGTTGCTGCCGCCAATGATCTGGGTGATGGCGAAGGGCAGGCCGCCGTTGCCGCTGAGCACCCGGTCGTCGAGCTTGAAATCGATCCGGTGCTGCGCGTTGAAACGCTGCAGCATGCGTTCGTAGACCCGCATGCTGTCGTTCTTCAGCGTGCCGCTCAGGGCCAGGCCCTGGGGGGTATGCTCCAGGCTGACCGCGGTGAGCATACGCTCGCTGAGCATGGTCTTGAGCAGCCGCGCGGCGCTCTGCGCATCGATGGCCTGCCGAGTATCGGGAACCTTGGCCGGGGCTGCCGTGCTGGCCGGTGCGCTTGCCGCGGGGGCCGGCTCGCTCGGCGCCAGGGTCGCGCTGCTCAGGCTCCAGGCGCTGCCCACCACGCCCAGCAGCACGCCCAGGGTGATGCAGGCAGCGCGCCCGAGCAGCGCGCCGCGTGGGGTGGCGGGGCCGACCAACGGCGTTTGCTCACCTGGCCGGTCATCCGCGCCATCCCCGCTGGTGGTGGCCGGCAGGTTCGGCCAGGGCGCTGCGGCGGGCGCCAGGCACAGCCAGACCGAGCCGAGGGCGAACGGGGCGTTGGGCTGCAGTTCGGCCAGCGAATGCCCTTCGACGTCAACGGGGCGGCCATCCGCCGCCTCCAGACTCCACCGTTCGCCGTCGCGCTGCAACTGGCAGTGCCGGTGCTGCACGCCCGCATCGTGCAGGGCGAGATCCAGGGTGTCGTCGGCGCCTATGGCCCACTGCTCGCCGATCAGCGGCAGTGCCGCGCCCTGATGGAGGCCGTTCAGCACGCGCAGTTCAAACAGGTCGTTAGCGGATTCGTTCATGCGTATTGCTCGCTTTCAAGGGCCGCTCTTTCCTCCAGTTCGAAGCGACCGAGGACCTTGACCTGTGCCGAGCTGCCGATCTCCGCGAAGGACAGCACGGGCACGTGATAGAACTCCTCTTGCAGGAGGATGCGCAGGGGGCTGCGCAGGTCCTGCGGCACCAGCAGCACCGCGCGTTCCCTGGCGCGCTGCGGGAAGGCCATGTGCAGGTGCTGGAGCAGCAACTGGCTGGTCGCGTCGCTCAGCGCGAAGAAGGTTTCGGTCTGGGTCTGGCGCAGGCCATCGCGCAGGATGCCTTCGCTCTCGGGGGTCAGCAGCCAGACCTCCAGGCCTTCGGCGCTGGCGTACTGGTGGTAGATCTGCGATTTCAGGGCGATGCGCACGTAGTTCACCAGCATGGCGATGTCCCGTTCGTGCTGGCCGTGCTCGACCAGGGTTTCGGCGATCACTCGGACCGAACGCAGCGGCACGCACTCGGCGGCCAGCCCCTGCAGTACCGCCGCGAAGCGTGCCAGCGGCAGGACGCGGAGCATTTCCTGGGCGAGTTCGGGTTGCTCGGACTCCAGCCAGCCGAGAATCGCCTTGGTTTCCTGCAGGCCGATGAACTGCGGGGCGCAGGCGTGCAGGGTACGCTCCATGCGTTCGATGATCAGGGTCATGGCGCTGACCTGTTCCAGCTCGGCGTTCTGCAGGACCGGCGAATCGGCGGGCATCCACACCCACTGGCCTTCCTGGCGCTCGACGCTGCCGGGGATCAGCTCGTCGAGCTCGAGTCGGTCGAGGGCCTGGGCATCCACCGCCACATGGCTGTGGCTCAGGGTGGCGCGCATCATCGGTACCTCGTAGACCGAGAAGCGGAATTCGTCCTCGGGGATCTGCTCCGTCTGTTCGATGATGAACGAGGGCAGGGTCAGGCCGTACTGCACGACGAGGCGGTTGCGGCGCTGGCGGATCTCGCTGACGATCGCGGCGATGCGCTCCGGGTCCTGACTGGGATGGAACTGCAGGACGAACTGGCGGCTGGGGTTGAAGGTGCGCAGGTCTTCGTCGCCGTTGAGCTCCGGCGCCACCCATTGCGCCTCCTCGCCTTCGGGTGGCGGCTTGTCCCGGTAGATCTGCAGCACGCCACCGCAGCCACAGACCAGGGCGATGGTGATGAACACCCCGGTGGGCATGCCGGGCAGGGCGGCGAAGCCGAGCATGGCCACCGCCGAGATGATCCACACCTTGGGCTGGCTGGTCAGCTGCTCGGCGATTTCCCGGCCGATGTTCGACTGCGGCGTCGGGTTGCCATCCGGCACCCGGGTGATCACGATGCCGGCGGTCACCGAGATCATCAGGGCGGGAATCTGCGAGATGAGACCGTCGCCGATGGTCAGGATGGTGTAGATGTGCAGGGCGTCGCCCGCGCTCATGTTCATCTGCATCACGCCGATGCTGATGCCGCCGATCATGTTGATGGCGATGATGATCAGCCCGGCGATGGCATCGCCCTTGACGAACTTCATGGCGCCGTCCATGGCACCGAACAGTTGGCTCTCCTTGGCCAGTTCCTCGCGCCGGGAGCGGGCGTCCTGGACGCTGATCAGGTTGGCGCGCAGGTCGCTGTCGATGGACATCTGCTTGCCGGGCATGGCGTCCAGGGTGAAGCGCGCGCCGACTTCGGCGACCCGTTCGGAACCTTTGGTGATGACCATGAAGTTGACCACGGTGATGATCAGGAAGATCACCGTGCCCACCGCCAGGTTGCCGCCGACCACGAACTCGCCGAAGGCTTCGACGATGTGCCCGGCATCCTGGTCCAGGAGGATCAGGCGAGTGGTGGAGATCGACAGGGCCAGGCGGAACATGGTGGTGATCAGCAGCACCGCCGGGAAGGTGGAGAACGCCAGGGGGCGCGGCAGGTTCATCGCCAGCATGATCAGCAGGCAGGAAATGCAGATGTTGATGGCGATCAGTATGTCGATCAGCCAGGTCGGCATGGGGGTGATCATCATGAAGATGATCGCCAGGACCACGAAGGCGCCGACGATTTCCGAACGGCGCATCGCGGCCAGGGCGAGCTGATTGGCGGCGTGGATGAGGTAGGCCATCAGCCGAGTGCCTCCTGCAGGCGCCGCTGTTCTTCGTTGACCAGCGCGGTGGACAGCAGCAGCAGGTTGTCCAGCGCCTTCTGCCGGCTCTTGTTGTCGTTCCAGTTCATGTACTTCAGCTCCTTGAGCAGGGCCAGCAGGCGATTGACCAGGGCCAGCTGATGTTCGAGCTGACGGCCGCCGATCTTCTGCACCAGTTGCAGGGTTTCCTTGGGCTGCATACCGTCGCTGATGAGTTGCTGCAGGGTCTTCACGAAGGCGGAGGTCTTCATCTCGAACCCCGGGTTCTTCGCCAGCATCTCGTTGCGCACGTGGGCGCAGCTGCCATAGAACTGTTTCAGGAAGCTGGTGCGCTCGATGTTTTTCATCGCGTCCTGCTGCTGCCTGGGCCGGGCGGTGGCCACCAGGTGATTGGTTTCCACCAGCAGGTCGCTGAGCTGGGCGTCGAAGTCCTGTTCGCCGTCGCCGTCGCCGTTCTCCCGCTCGCTGACCATCCGGGTCAGCTCCAGCAGGTTCACCTGGCCGTTGCCGGACAGGCTGCGGGCGCTCTCGCGGCGCCGGGGGTCGGCGAGGGTCGAGGAGAACTGCACCCGGGTGCGCAGCGAACGCGCTCGCTGTGCACGCTGCTCATCGAACTGCAGGCGCAGCGCCTGCAGCTTCCTGGCCTCCTCGAACGAGCGCTCCTGCAGCGCCTGGCGCTCGGCGATCCGCAGCAAGGCGAGCGCATGGCCGTTGTCGTGCCGCGAGCTGTCGAAAACCTGCCTGAAACCGCCCTCGGTACGGGCGCTCTGGCGCAGCAGGTCGGCCTTCGACTCGAGGGTCGTGAGCAACTGTTTGTACAGCTTGTACTGCAGCACTTTCTGCGACTGCAGTTGCAGGGCCTTGAAGCGCAGGTTGCGTTTGTGCAGGCTGATGCTGACCTGGCTCAGCTCGGCATTGAAGCTGGAGACCTGCTGCGTCGTGGTGCCAGCCACCTGCGCGCCGCCCTGTTGCAGGGGCGTGCCGGGCGCGCCACGGGTAGCCGCCGATCCCGGTGCGACCGGTGGCAGGCGCGATGGCGCAGTGGAGGACGTCGCACGGTTGATCATGGCGCAGCCTGCAAGAACGAATGCTGATTGAGTGGCGTGGCAGCCGATCCGGTTCCCGAAAAGGCGCTGTGCAGGAATTTGTCCGGGTAGCGGGGCGCAGCGGCAGGATCTTGCTCAAGGTGAGACGGTTGCATAGGTGTTTTTATTTTGTAATCAATGGCTTATTGCGTGATCCTGAGATGGCATGCATGTCGCTATGGCTCCTGTCCCACACAGGAGAAGCCCATGTCAGCAAATCTCGCCATCCGTCCTTGCGTCAGCCGCCCTGCCAACCGGACCGTCAGCGCCATTCGCCAGCTGGATCAGGCCCAGGTGCAGAAGCTTCGTGCCTTCGTGCACAAGCGGGTGATGAACCCCGACGACGCCGACGACATCCTGCAATGCACCTTCTTCGAAGCGTTGCGCAACGAGCACAAGTTCCAGCACGCCAGCAAGCCGGAAACCTGGCTGTGCGGCATCGCCCTGAACCTGATCCGCAATCACTTCCGGCGCTGCTACAACCAGCCTTATCAGGAAAGCCTCGACGACCAGCCGAACATCGCGCACGAGCGGCACGCCGATATCGGCCAGCAGGTAGACGGCAGCCGGCAGCTGCAGCGCACGGTCGAAGCCATACAGGCCCTGCCGGCGGCCATGCGCCAGGTGATCCATGTGAGCCTGGTGATGGACGGCAACTACCAGGAGACGGCGCAAAGCCTGGGCGTGCCGATCGGCACCGTGCGCTCACGGCTGTCCCGGGCCCGTGAGCAATTGCGCCGGGCGGTCGACCCCTTCGCCTGACGGCTCACGGCCGTGCCGCACTCGGCCCGTCGGCTGGTGCGGCTGTGGTCGGCCGCTTGCGCCCGGTTCATCCCGGCAAGCGCGCCCTGCCATCGTCGGGCCGGCACCGGGCGAGAGCAGCGCCACCAAGGCCCGCCCCTGCCGTCAGGCTATCGACACGCGCCGCGACCATCGGCCGCTCAGCCCTGGGCCCAGACCCTGGGCTGTTCGATATTGGGATTGCTCGCCACGCGTTCCTCGTCCCGGTTCCTGTAGCGGTCGATGCCTTCCTTGGCCAGGTCCTTGGCAGCCTCCTTGCCAAAGTCCTTGGCACCATCCTTGAGCCCTTCCTTGAAGCCGTCGCGGGCACCCTGCTTGGCGCTCTCGGTGAGGGCTTGCCGGGTGGTCTGCTTGCCCACCTGGGTGGCTGCCTCCTTGGTCGCTTCCTTGGCCGCCGTGGTCGCCACCGTGCGGCCCACCGCCGTCGCTGCGACGCGTCCGGCAGCCATCGCCGCGCCCGCCACGCCCGCGCCCGGGATGAGCATCATCAGACCGGAGGCGACATAGCTGAAGATATCCAGGAACTTGCTGAAACCGCCGCCCTTCTCTTTCTTCGCGTCAGGCTGGGTTTCCTGGCCGGCGGCCATGTCCTTCTGCGCCGATGCGACCGGGCGCGAGGAGGGCAGGGGCGCGTCGGCCACCTGATTGCTGCCTTTGCTGATGAAGGCATCCAGGTCGCCCTTGCCGATGTTGCGGTCGTTGGCCTTGTTGAAGAAGTTGCCCCCGGCGCCATGCTTGCCGTTGTCAAGCATCGAGAACAGCATCGAATTGGGTTGGGCGAGCAGGTTGGCGGTGTCCCGTACTTCCTGGCTGTTCTCCTTGTTGTTGGCGATCGACTCCAGCTTCTCCGGGGTGATGCCGCCGCCCTTGAAGAAGATGTCCTTGTTGTTCTTGAGCGTCTCCAGGGCGCTGTTCTCCTGCGGCGAGAGCTTGACGTTGAAGGCCGCCAGGTCGCTGAGGCGATCCCGGGATACCGAGCCGGACGGATCGCTCTTGCCGGAGAAGGCCTGCCACTGATCCGGGTTCTGCACGAAGAACTTCGCCGCGGCCGCCAGCTGTGGCGGGCACTTGCCCATCTTCTGGGAGCCGTCGGCGATGTTCTGCAGGGTGTCCAGGCTGATGTTCTTGGGCAGGCTCTCCGAATACAGGTACAGCTCGCGCATGGCGTCGTTGGCGGTCATGACACGGCCAGGCGCGTCCGGTGGGGCATCGGAAGGTACGTAGTTATCGGTGTACTGGCCCGCCTTGGCATCGGCGTAGGCGCGGATGTGCGGATGTTCCTGCAGTTTCTGCACATCCTTCGAACTGGTCTTGCCATCTGCCTTGCCTTCCTTGGCCTGGTCGAAGGCGGCGTAGTAGTCGGGATTGTCCAGCAGCGCGCCCAGGGCCTGCTTGGCGTCACTCGGCGTCTTCGGGTCGTCACGGAGCTTTTCCAGGCCCTCGCGGTCGAGCGGCTTCTTCAGCAGGTTCTCGTTGCGTCCCAGGATCGAGACCACTTCTTCGAAGGGCATCCGCTGCTGCTCCTGCGCGGGGCCCGCCGCTGGCGATTGGCACTGCGCGGCTGGCGGCTTGCCGCCGGCGTCGCTCGACCTGCCCAGAAACGCCAGGATCAGGTCCAGGGCGGGCAGGCCTGGTTGACCCTCGGCATTGTCCCGGCGCTGGGTGCCGGCGTCGGATGCCGCCGACGGGCGCTGGGGTTGCGTCGAGCCGGGGGCCTGCCAGGAGATGCTGAAACCGCCCTGCGGCGTCGGCTTGGCGCCCGCCTGGGGCTGCGGCCTGGGCGACTCGGGCGGCATGCCGAGGTTGGCGGGTTGATTTGGCGGTGAGAAGCTCGAAAGCCGCATGGTGGTTCCCCTTCCTGATGGCGTGGTTTAGGGGTGAGTGGTGGGCAATTGCCAGCGGTTCCCTGCTGCAGGCCGTGGCGTGATCGGCCGGACGCTACGCGGCGTCTTCGACGTGTACTGCGGCCATCGTTTCCTGCTCGTCTGCCACGGTAGCGGCGCGGACCCGGCGTTGCGCCGGGCCCGTCTCGAGGCCCCGGGAAGGTCGATCGCCTGCCTGGGGCGCCGGCATGCTTATCGGGCCATTCGGTCGTCCTGGCTGCCTTCGCTGGCGGTGTGGAAGCTTCCGGCGTCCGAGCCCGTGCCGTCGCTGGAGGCGCGGGCTCGGACGCTGTTGCGGCCACTCAACGAATGCTCTGGACTGCCGGTGACCGGTTGGCTGGAGCCGGGAGCGCGTGCGGTCGGGCTTTCGGCGACCCTGTGCTCCCGGTCGAGCAGACCACTGTTCCAGCCACCCAGGGAGGTCCTGGGGCTGGTGGTTTGCTGCCGGGCGTTGGCGTTGGCCTCCAGGTCGAGCTGCCTGACCACATGCAGCGACGGCTGGTCGGTGGTCACCGCCAGATTGGCGGGATCCCGAATGATGGCTTCGCCCCGGCGCAAGTCACCGTCCTCCAGGGCGCCGCGGGTGCGCAGTTTGTTGATCATGTCGTCGGCCCAGGCGGCTGCCTCCTTGGTGGCTGCCGCCGTGAGTGCCCATCCACCGAAATAGAGCGCCTCGAAGGGCATCGCCGAGAGATCCGCGAGCAGTTTGGCCTCGGGCCCGCCCAGCGAGGTGTTTTCGGTGAGATAACCGTGCATGAAGGCGCGGAAGGTCTCCGTGGCCGCGAGGCCGCCACCCAGGATGGCAATGTCGGAGACCAGGCCGGTCGGTGTGAACATGGACTGGATCTGCTTGCTCAGGTCCTGGGCGATGTCCAGGGGAATGTGCAAGGCACGCGAGCCGATGCTGACCGCCGTGTCCTTCCAGCTATGGGCCTTGAGTTCGTCGTACTCGGTTTCCCAATCGGTTCTGCCCATCATGAACTCCGGGCCGATACGCTGATGGCTCTTGTCGAACGCCTGCTGCAACAGGCTCATCGCGGCACCTGCCAACAGCGAGCCGAAAGACGACGAGGCGCTTTTGACATGGTCAGCGATACGCTTGGCCTGCTCGGGAGCGGTGAACGCATTGGCGATTTTGTCCACGGCATAGCGCTCCGCGGAGACGATACCGCTTTTGGCGGTGAAGCTCTGTACCGTGGCCGCGCTTTCCAGGCCCTTTCTCAGGGGCGTGGGGTCCTTGCTGCGCGCGTGGGCCTTCATGGCGTCGTCGAGGTCCTTGTCCTGGGCGGACATGAACAGGGTGTTCTGCGTGGATCTGGCGAAGGGCGTGATGCCCACGGAGTTGTAGGCAACGTAGAGTGCTGCCGTCAGCACGTTCTGCGCCACCGGGCTGATCGGGTGCCCGCCGGGCATCAACAGGTCGGGGCGTGCCTGCAGGGTGGCGCCGGCCGCCCCGAAGGGGATCGACTTGAGGAAGCCGGTCACGGCCTTGGCCCCGGTATTGAGTTTCTCGCCCTTGGCGAAGGTGTTCTCCACATCCCGGGCGGACTCTCCCTTTTCGTCCAGTCTGGCGGCACGCGTCTGCACCAGGCGGTTGAAGTCCTCCTGCGGCAGCGCACAGCGGGCGAAGATCCTTTCCAGGGCCGCGGCGATTTCTCGTTGGTTGCGCGAGGTCGCGCGTTCCACGGCCGTGCTGGCCTGAGTGCGCAGGTGTTGCAGTTCCAGGCTGGGTCGCGAAGCGTTATGGGCGGGTGAGATGTTCATGAAGTGTCCTCAAGCGAAAGATACGTTTGAGGCAGAAGCGAGAAGTCCGAATCCGGGCTCGCGAAAAGTGCTCGATAGGCCAGGTCGACCGGCTACCGTGGCATGCCTGGCCAGGGGCACAGGGCGTGGTCTTGTTGGTTGGTTTGCGGTGGCCTGCCGTCCCTGGCGGACCGCCTACGGGCCGTCGGCAGAGCCGACGTCAAAAGCGCTTCCCGGCGACTTTCGGTGCTCCACGTGTTGCTGTGCAACGACCCGTCTGCGTCGTCAGCCGAGGCGCTGTCGCTGCACGTCGTGGGTCAAGGCGATGGGTGGTCAGATGGCGGCATTCGGTTCCCGGTCATGCGGGCCGGTTCAGCAGGCGTCTCGAGCTACCGGGCACACGTGGTCGCGGTGTGATAAGGGTATGAGCATTCGTAAATGCATCGGTCTTGTCGAGGAGATGGGGCGTGAGGTTTATAAAAAATCCCTGGCACCAAAGTGCCAGGGATCCGATTTCATTAACGCGAAATTGCCAATTCAGACATTATCCGAGGGGTCGCCCGAGGGCTTTTCGCGCTTTAACGCCGACGCTGCCTTGCCGCCTGCCCATTCAACTGCACCGGAAATGGTGGTATGAGGGATCTGGCCGGCCGCTTGCAAAACGTCATAGGTGTTTTCGACTGCTCGGCCTACTGTGTTGGGGTCGAACCTATGCGGGTTTTCATCGCGATTAGGCTGCATGACCGTTTTCCAGGCGGATTTAAGGCCGCCAAAAGAAGAGGGTTGATAGTTCGGCTCCTCACCTGCTGCCTCAGCCCGAGCTGCCTCAGCTGCTTTTTCTCTCGCCTGGTCAGCTTTGACGATGCTTCCAAGTTGCGCGCCTCCCCAGAACAGGGCGAGAAGCAGAGGCGATCTTCCGCCCGTTGCCAAACCTTCAATGGGGATCTTGAGTGCGGGTTGACTGTTTGCCACGGCATCCCTCGCAGGCCCCATGACTTTGCCCAAGGCCAGTCCCGACGCCAGCGAGCCCGCCTTGTTTTCAATGGTTTGTCGAGGGCCAGGCTTGCGATAGTCCATCTCTTTCGCGCCTTTCTGAAGCCACTCTTTGGTTTGAACCCACCCTGTCTTTTCCTCGCTGGACGATGGGGCTGTAGTGGCCGCTGCTGAATTCTCTTTGGGTTTGGGGGCCGGCGCCATGGTGTAGGCTGGAATAGATCTATTCTGCCCATCCGTGACACTGGCTCGCATTCCCGCCATGCCTCCTTTGGCACCCATGCCGAAGCCCGCGACCATCGAACTCATGGTGGCGCCACCTGGGTGATCGGCGGCTGTGCTGTCGAGGGGCGTTCCGCCTGTTTCGGCCCCTGTGCTATTGAAGAGTGTGCCGCGGCCACCTTGTGCACCAAAGAACATGCCCCAGAACTGCGCCTCTGCCGACGCGACACCGAGTTTGTGGGCGTTCTGTGTTTGCTTGAGTTGCCTGACCATCTCGTCGTTTTCCGCCCGCTTCTGATTTATTTCATCGGGGCTTCGTTCACGCGGGACACCGTTTACGCTGACATATTTATTGGGCGCAGTGGTGACTTCGCCCGGTGTGACGGCCCGTGTGGCGCCTCCGACGATGTCGAGTACTCCGCGCGCCAGGAAATGGGTGCCGAAGTCATGGGCCAAGCCAGTGACCAGCCCTCCTACGATTGGCTGGGCCCCTGGCCATTTGGTTAGCGCCGCCTCGGTGAATGCGTTCGCGGCGCCTAGTGCAAACCCCGACAAAACCATTTGCCGCAGGCCCTGCCCCATAAACGCATGAAGTTGATTGCGCAGACTGCCACTGCTTTCATTCAATGCATTGATGTGCTGAACAAGTTTGTTCAGATCCATCGCTTTATTGAAGTCGGGCAACAGATCAGTCTTCATTTTTTGCAGCTGTTCGGCCGCTGTGGACCATTCTGTTATCTGGGCATCAAGAGCAGCAGTTTGGGTCGCTCCTGCCCCGAACAATTGTGCGTACTCGGCTTTTTTGGCTTGCAGACCCTCGACGACATTAGTGGCGTGACTCAGGGTTCTGTCGAGCGTTTCGGGAATCCTGCTGCCCACCTCGGTGGCATAGAACGAGAAGCTCAGCTGGCTCGCCAGCACATGTTCGCGTTCGGCCTTGGTCAAGTCCTCATTCAACACCTCTTCATAGACAGCGTCGCGCTTTGCAAACAAATCCGCCTGATTCTGTACGGCGGCGCGCATGCTGTTTGTGAGGTGGCTTGGGCCACTGTCCGGATTCTCACTTGATTCTTTTAAGACCCTGTCAATGTCACTGGTGAATTGCGTATGGATCCTGTCCACGTCATCGGCAAGAACGCTGGTAAGCCCCAGTCTCTGAGCCATTTCATTGAAGCCTTCGAATGCTTGATCGGGCTGACCCGTTTCAACCGCATGCTGGGCGCGTGCCTCGATCAGCTCTCCTTCGATAAGCATGCGCTCCTTTGCTTGCTGGCTGTTTGCCGGTCTTCTCGCCGCAGGATCTGCTTCCTGCATTTGCGCGCGCAACGCCTGCGCCCTGCGCATCAGGTTTTCTGGTGCAGCGAACGGCGTGGTGTCCCGTTCAGGCCTCGGGAAGCTACCCGGCATTTGGTTGAGTTCTATGGCCCCCTGATTCTGCCCAGTAACATCTTCAACGCGCGCACGCTGAATGCGCTGAGCTTCTTGAGTTCGAGGGTCAACCAGACCGCGGTGCAGGTTTTCGATGGATGGTCTTGTCGGAAACATTAGAAAGCCCTCGTGGCGCTGAAGGTTCGCGGCAGTTGAGCGGTGCTGGACGGCTGAGGTTTTGGCGCTGCTTTATCAAGGAAAAAGGTTTGTCGCCAAACCAGTGCGTAATCCGCGAGCGTTCCCATTTGATCGAGAATCGACTGGCCTGTAAGGCTCGAGAGCGGTTGTGCCATGCTCAACATCATGTGACCACTGTGCTCATTGCGGCAGAACGTTACGGGTTTTGCGGCGTTCACCAGTTGGAAGTTGGTATCGAGCAAACGAAGCATTGCCTCCTCTCTGGCTTTATCAGGCAGGGCGCCGAGGTCGCAATGGGTGACCACGTGCTCTTGACCCTGGTCGCCGACCGGGTACAGGGAAAAGTCCACGCCCCTCACGTTCAGGTGGGTCAGCTCAGGGGACAGCAGGGCTTCAGGCACGAGAGTCAGCTGCTGGATTTCGTCCAGCAACTGGCGGTACTGATGAGGTACGGCCATGATTATTGTTCTCCATTGACGCGGGGGTGGGGCGCGGCGGGTCGCGTCGCGCCGGTGAGGTTCGCAAGGTGAGTGGTGATTGCCCCGGGCCGGTTCCATGCCGCTGTCATCGCCCTGTGACCTGTTTCCCCACGCGTCGCCGGGAGAGCCAGGCGATGGAACCGGTCGGTGCCGGCCGGCCACCCAGTGGGCTCAGTCAGGGCGCTCGGCCCTCGCCACAGGAGGTATCGATCAGGTGATTCCCCGTCTGGACCCCGCCACCAAGGCAGGCGCAGCCGCTATGTCCGCCCCAGCACAGGAGCGCGCCACGGCACCCGAGCGGTTGACGGTCGCGGCGCATATCTGTGGACGCCACGAAACGACGTTTTCCATTCCCACCCTCGTCGAGCGCATGGCCTTGCTGCCGCAGCAGCACCGCGAGCTGCTCGAGCGGGCACAGCGCGCCTTGGCTGGTGATGCCACGGTTCCCGTGATCAAGGCCGAAACCAACGAGCAGGGTGGGCATCTCGAGTTTGCGCAGATTCTGCATGGCGCGCAGCATGTCGAATTCCGGCGTGATCGGGCAGGCCGTGGAACCGAACTGGCGGTGCTCGATGCGCAGCGAGAGCCGCTGGCCCGTGTCCAGGACCTGGAGCCGGATTCGCCGCCGCAGGCCGCCTTGTCGACACCCCAACGGCAGGCGGCACCCGAAGGCGCACGCCGCACCTCCCTGGTCCAGACCGGCATCGAGCACAGCGTAGCGACGGGGCTGGCTTGCGCCGGGGTAAAGCGAACCTTCTCGTCCGCCGGTCTCGAGGAGGGTGACCCTTCCAGGCGTGAAATCACCCGTATCGACCTCAAACGCGAGGCGATACAGCGTGCGCAGGGGTTGCCGGGCGGTGTGGGTGCGGTGGAGATCAAGCTGGCCGAGAAAACGCTGCAACTGCATGGCGCCAATGGGCGGCCGCTGCCCGGTGCCATCGTCGCCAGCCAGGCCAGGGACGGAAGCTGGGTTCGCAATGGCAATGCCGACGACAGGTTGGACGGCGCGTTCATCTTCGTGAGGCTGCTCGACGGCACCCTCCGCGTGGGCAACGCCGTCAATGGTCAGAATGCGCATTTCCAGCTGGCGGGAAGGGCGCTGCAGGTCATGTATGCAGGGCGCGTCGAGTTCGCCGCAGGCAAGGTCATCCGCTACGACAACCAGTCCGGCACCTACGTGCCCCCCGGTGAACTGTCGCATCAGGCCGGGTTCGCGGGGGGCATTTTCGACGATGAAGCGAGCAAGTCCTCCGCCTAGACGCCAATGCCGAGGCGGCAGCGATTCGCTGCACGGAGGGCGTCTGCGTCGAGTCAGCGGCCTCGCCAGGGTACCAGCGCGCAGCGCTGGTACCCTTCAGAACTGTCGGCGTGGGTGGTCTGCGCCGGCACGGGATATCCGTCATGACGACCGAACACGGCAACGGCCCGAAAGCCCCTGATCAGGGGCCTTCCACCGGCAGCCTGACACTGGCCAGAGCCCTGCTTCCGAGTTCGACGCAGCCGCCTCCGAAGCGAAACCGCGGGCAGATGGGGCCTATGCGAAAAAGCATCGCGCCGACTGGACGCCACCGCCAGGCAACCCTGGCGCAGACCAGGACGCGCTGACTGAACGGGAAGAAGGCCGCGCGAAGACCGACCGATCCTTGATCCTCGGCCATTCGCAAGCCCGCCATTCTTATTTCGCCTAGCGACTCCCTGCGCTGGTCGACGCTGCAGGAGAGGCCCCGGGCCCGCCGGCGGTCTGAACCCACTCACGGCCCAGACTGCAAAACCGTCGGGAAGTCATCGACTGCATCGGCGTGGGCGTCTGCCTGTGTCGACATGCGCCCTGGCAGGTACCGCAGGCTCAGCGGGGCGGGAGCAGGGAGGCTGCCATGGCATCCACGTCCAGGTCATGCAGCAGCGCCGCCATCGCGGCGGTCAGATGCTCTTCATTGCGCTGGTAGTAGGTCCATTTGCCTACCTTGCTGGCCGTCACGAAGCCCATGTCATGAAGCGCTTTGAGACACAGCGAGGTGGCCGGCTGGGAGAGGCCGGCCTTTTCCTGGATCAGGCTCGCGCAAACGCCATAGGTGCTGAAATCATAGAGTTGCGTGAACCCCTCGAATGACGTGTGAGGATCCTTCAGCCAAGTGAGCACCGCCCGCCGGGTGGGGCTCGAGAGGATCTTCAATACATCGTTCAACTCCATCATTTGCGTCCTTCTCGATCCAGTGGTTTCGCCGCGTGCGGCGCGCTTACTTTAGTGGGTGGCGAGGGGATAGTCGATGTAGCCCTTCGCCCCACCGCCGTAAAGCGTCGCCGCCTCCACGGGATTCAGAGGCAGGTCGTTGCGGATACGGTGAACCAGGTCGGGGTTGGCGATGAAAGTGCGGCCGAAGCCGAACAGGTCGCCATAGCCCTTTTCCAGAATGCGTTCGGCCTTTTCTGCCGTGTAGCAACCCGAGTACATGATCGGCCCGGAGAACCTCTCGCGTAGCGCTTGGCGAAAACGCTCAGGCAGATCCGGGCTGTTATCCCAGTCGGCTTCGGCGATCGATAGATAGCCCACTCCAAGGTCGTTCAACAGCGTTGCCGCCTGCACGTAAGTCTCGTGGGGATCGCTTTCGACCAGCCCGAGATAAACGCGATCCTCTTGCGTGGTCTCGAACAGTGGGGCGAATCGGACACCCACACGCTCGCTGCCGAACACCTCAGCCACCGCGACGACCACTTCACGCAGAAAGCGCAGACGGTTGCTCAGGGAGCCGCCATAGGCGTCGGTGCGCTGGTTGGTGTGTTCGGAGATGAACTGATTGATCAGGTAGCCGTTGGCCGCGTGCAGTTCCACGCCGTCGAAGCCCGCGCTTTTCGCGTTCACCGCCGCCTTGCGGTACAGCTCGACCAGCTCCTGCACCTCGTGCGTGGCCAGGGCCCTGGGAAGCGAAGGGGCTACCAGGGCACCTGTCTGGGGGCCCGTTTCGACAAACACCTTGACCGCTGTCGCCAGAACGGCGGAAGGCGCCACCGGGGGCTGCTGATCCGGTTGCAGGCTGGTATGGGAGATGCCTCCCACATGCCAGAGTTGGCAGAAGATCACCCCGCCTTCTTCATGCACCGCTGCGGTGATCTTTTTCCAGCCCTCTACCTGCTCAGGGCTGTAAATGCCGGGCGTCCATGCATAACCCTGGCCCCGTGGCTCGATCTGCGAGCCTTCGGTGACCATGAAGCCGGCTGCAGCGCGCTGGCGATAGTAGGCTGCCATCAGCGCGTTGGGGATATCGCCGGGCTGCGAACTGCGCGAGCGGGTCAGTGGAGGCAGTGCGATACGGTTATTGAGTACCAGGCCGCCAAGACGCAGCGGCTGAAACAAGCTGGGAAAATTCATGTGTGTCCAGTGGGTGGGGGAAATGCAAACACATTAACACATTCGAATGTATTAATGTGTTTGCGTTTCACCGTGCATCGCTGCGATCCATGCGACGTCGATGTGGGCATCGAGATCGCTGGAGCCGCCAGGCCGGCAGGTGCAGCCCCCCAATCACGGCAGTGCGAAGAACGCCTGCCACCGGGAGCGCGGTTCAACCCTCAGCGTGGCCGATCCAGGCCCAGTTGTGCGACGGTCATTTCGCGCATGCGGAATTTCTGTACCTTGCCTGTCACCGTCATGGGGAAGTCCGCGACGAACAGGAAATAGCGCGGTACCTTGAAATGGGCGATGCGCCCCTTGCAGTGATCGCGCAGCTGTTCATCGGTGATCTCGCAGCCTGGATGGAGCTTTATCCAGGCCGCCACCTCTTCGCCGTATTTGTCATCGGGAATGCCGACGACCTGGACGTCAGCCACTGCAGGGTGGGTGAAAAAGAACTCTTCGACCTCCCGCGGGTAAACATTCTCACCTCCACGAATGATCATGTCCTTGTTGCGCCCCACGATGCTCAGGTAGCCCTCATCGTCCATGATTGCCAGGTCACCGGTGTGCATCCAGCGCGCACTGTCCAGAGCCGCAGCGGTGGCCTGCGGATTGTTCCAATAGCCCAGCATCACGCTGTAACCCCGGGTACAGAGCTCGCCTATCTGCCCCCTCGGAACGATGCGGCCGTGTTCATCGACCACCTTGCTCTCCAGGTAGGGCTGAGTGCGGCCCACGCTGCTCACCCGTTTTTCGATATCGTCGTCTGCCGCCGTTTGCGTCGAGACCGGGCTGGTCTCTGTCATCCCGTAGGCAATCTGGACCTCGGCCATATGCAGGTCGGCAATCACCTGCCTCATCACCTCGATCGGGCAGGTGGCACCCGCCATGATGCCGGTACGCAGGCTCGACAGATCGAGGCTCGCCCGCTCCTCAAGACCCAGTTCGGCGATGAACATCGTCGGTACGCCATACAGAACCGTTGCGCGCTCTTCGGCGACGGCCTGCAGGGTGGTCAGGGGGTCGAACGCGGCGGCCGGGTAAATCATCGCACTGCCGTGAGTCAGGCAGCCCAGGTTGCCCATCACCATACCGAAGCAGTGGTAAAGCGGTACCGGAATGACAATACGGTCCTGTTCGTTGAGGCGCAGACTTTCCCCGACCATGTAGCCGTTATTGAGAATATTGTAATGGCTCAAGGTGGCACCCTTGGGGAACCCGGTGGTGCCCGAGGTGTACTGGATATTGATCGGATCATCGAACTGCAGCCCAGCCTGGCGTTCCTGCAGAGCAGCCGGCGAGATCCGATGACCCAAGGAGGGCAGGTGGCTCCATGGCAGCATTCCTGCCGGCGGATTCCCGGCCAGGCTGATGACGCCTCGCAATTCAGGCAGTTTGGCGCTGACCAACTGCCCCGGCGCCCAGCCGCTCAACTCAGGAAGCAGTTCCTCGAGCATGCCGTGGTAATCGCTGGTCTTGAATGCATCCGCGCAGATCAGCCAACTGCAAGCGGATTGGCGCAATACATACTCCAGCTCACTGAGGCGGTAGGCCGGGTTTATGTTCACCAGAATGGCGCCGACCTTGGCGCTGGCGAATTGGCTGATGCTCCACTGAGCACAGTTTGGCGCCCATATGCCCACCCGCTCACCGGCCTGTATACCCAACGCGATCATGGCTCGCGCGCAGAGTTCGACCTGCTCGGCGAGCTGAGCCCAGCTATAGCGAGTGTTCTGGTGACGCACGATCAACGCGTCGCGTCCGGCAAAGCGGGCCACCGTGTCATCGAACGCCGCGCCGATGGTCAGCGCCAATAGAGGCTTGCTTTGCAAGCCGCAGGAATAGCTGGGTGCAGTCATGGACGGATCCTCAATGTTCTGATTGTTCTGAGGTTCGACGCTCATCCGGCTGCTTCAGGAAAATGCCGATGGCGCCTTATCAGCTTTACGCTAACGTAAACGGAATCCTGATGGCAAGAGCGACGTCTCGCGCTCGGACACTTACTCAGCCGCTGCCGGGACCAGCGGCGTTTGCTGCGTAAGGCGCAGGCAACGGCTCTGCCCCAAGCGACCAGCGCACTGACCGTGTGCCACAGGAGGCTCCTCGACGGCAGGCGGGCACTGGATACCTACAGGCCAAGCGTCAGCCCGCGAGCCGGGTATTTCCTCTGTCTTCGGAGCTGCCGCAGATATACCTGTCTCGATGCGCCGTCAGCCATTGCCCCGGGATACCCGGGCGATTTCGTTCGCCTGCGATCAGCCATGCCGCCCGGCCCGGCGAGCGCTCCGGAAGTACTGATGCCGGTTGGCGCGTGCGATCGTACGGTCGGCAGGTGGCTGGCCGGCAATCCGCCAATCCTGTATAAATGTTATGTTATAACAACTTATACAGGGATAGCGTCATGTCTACTGCTGCACACAAGGGTTGGAGGCTTGCCAGCGTGGCATTTTCCATTGGCGTCGTGGCCTGCCCGTCGACGCCGACGGCACAGGCGCAGACGGCAGAGTTCACCGAACTCGGCGCAATCGAGGTGGTGGGCGATGGGGAGAGAGCGGCGCGCACCCCGTCGCTGACCCGCAGCAAGGTCAGCAATGCCCCGCAAAGCCTGCCGGCTGCCGTTTCCACCCTGTCGGCGGAAGACATCCAGACACTCAATGTCGACCGAGATATCTCCAACATCTATCGTCGCGTGCCGGGTGTGGTGGCCAACAACATCGACCAGGGCGATACCGGCAATGGCTTTCGCATGCGCGGTTTCGCCACCAACGGCACCCATGGGGCAGACGTGGCGGTATACGCCGACGGCGTGCCGCAGAATATTCCCTCGAGCCAGGGCGGCGCCGGTCACGGCCCGGTGTTCCTGGAATGGCTGACGCCGCAGATGATCAAGCGGGTCAGTGTGATCAAGGGCCCGGTGTCGGCGCTGTATGGTGACCAGAACCGCGCCGGCTCGGTGAGCATCGAGACGCTCGATGGCGGTGACGTGGCCTCGAGTATCGGCCTGGATATCGCCAGCTTCGATGGGCGCCGCGCCAACCTGGTGCTGAGTGGCGAGCATGAAGGCTTCGAGTCCCTGTTCGTCGCCGACATCTACAAGACCAATGGCTATCGCAAGGCTGCCGAGACCAACCGCGACAACTACTTCTGGAAGCTTTCCAGGGTCATTGGCGATGCCAGGTATTCGGCGCGCTTGAGCCACTACGCGTCGGACTTCAAGAACGATGGCTACCTGAACCTGCCCGCGCTTCGCGCCGGCACCCTCAGCCGCCGCGACACCGACAACCTCTACGGTTTCGGCAACGCCAAGCGCAATACCTATGTGCTCAACCGAGCCCCGGCGGAGGGCGAAGCAGGGCTGTACTACACCGCCTACTTCGAGGACTTCAAGCGCGTGCGCGCCATCGCCAACGGCGCCAACACCCACAACTACGGCAAGGACGATCGCGACATCTACGGCGGCCGCCTGGCCTACAACTTCGTCTACGGAGATTCGGCGTCACTGATGCTCGGCACCGAGGTTCGACGTGACAAGGGTGATGCGTACCGCCAGCAATACCGCAACTTCGAGCCGACGCAGAGTTACTACTATGACTTCGACATGGACCTGCTCACCTACGGCGTGTTCGCCCAGGCCCAGTACAAACCGGTCGACTCGTTGAAGGTGCTGGGCGGCATCCGCTATGACCGCTTCGACTACGACATCGGCAACCGCAAGTTCCGCAACGCCGATACCGGCTATCACAGCTCGGTCACCACGCCGAAACTCGGCCTGGTGTGGACGCCTGTCGAGCAGCTCGAAGTATTCAGCAACGCCGCCCAGGGTTTCCGCTCGCCGGCAGCGGAGTACATCAGCTCCGGTAGCGGCAGCGCGCTGGTGCCGAGCGATACGGGCGGTCGAGTCAACGGCAGTGTCCGCCCGAGCAAGGTGACATCCTATGACATCGGCTTCACCGTACGCCCCGCCGAGCGTTTCTCCAGCACCACCGAGTTCTATTACATCCAGAACGACAGCGAGACACTGCAAGTTTCGCCAGGTGTCTATGAGCAGGTCAGTGACACCACCCGCAAGGGCGTGGAGACCAGCTTCAATTACCAGGCCACGACCACGCTGAGCACCTACGCCAGCTACGGACGGATCCTCGATGCGCTGATCGAAAACCCGCCGCGCGGCACCGGTGACCGGCTGGTGGTGCCCGAGCACACCTACAAGGCCGGTGTGCAGCACCGCGATGCGTTCATGGCGGGGCAACTGACACTCAACGCTGACGTCTACCACCTGGCGGGCATTCCCTACTACGTGGGCACTGAAAAAAAACAGATGCCGCCCTATACCCGCTATGACCTGCGTGCCAGTTATGACTACAGCGACTACCAGTTCAGCCTGTATGGCACCTTCCAGCCGCACCGCTACGGCAGCGAAGTGGCCTACGGCACCACGGCCGGCCTGGTGATCGTGCCGCAGCCGTCCACCACGCTGGGGGCCTCGGTCAGGTACTTTTTCTGAGGCGTTCCCATCCGCCTGTCTTGACAGCGTCAGTGCTCAAAAAACGCGAATGTCCGCTTTTGCGGGCGTTCGCCAGCCAGCTCAGCCAGAACGCTGGTGAGCTGGGCGCCTGCCCTGCGGCAGGACGTTTCGCCCGCAGCGCTGCGATCAAATTGCAAACCCGAACCTGAGTACCAGCGCCACCAAGATGCCCACCACTATCGGGGCTATGTACAGCTGATGCACCTGGCCGAAAATGCTCTGCTTCGGAATGACCGCACGTTCTTCCATCTCCGCTCTGCTTCGCTGGGCGCTCTCTCCCCTCAGGGACTGGCGCAAAACCTCGTGCTCGATTTCTTCATTGATCGTCGCCAGACGGATTTGGCTTTTTCGACCGCTTGAAAGTATCGCCGCCCCGACGAACACCCCGAGGTAAATCGCCGCAAACTTGACGTTCTCCGGGGCGCCGAGGTAGAGCGGGTCAGGAGCGGGGGCGATTTTCCAAAGCCATTTGGGAAACCATGGCTGGTAATACAGGAACGAGATGAGATTCTGGAAGGGCCCCGTGAGGATTCCCGAGAGGGCCGAGCCGCTGTCCAGGCGGAAATAGATCATCTTCATCAGTGACACCATCGTGCCGGCCAGGGCCGCCAGCGAAATCAACAGCCCGATGGTCACTCGGCTCAATGCTTTTTGCCTGGCTTGTCTGTAGTTCATCAAACCTCCCTGATGAGCCTTTCCTGAGGACGTGTCGCGGTGTTGGAACATTACTCGGTGCACAAAGAAAAAGTCCTGACTTTCGTTTGCAGAGCCAGGGGCTTGTTCGGTGGGGCAGGGCGAGGATTGGTGCGTGTCAGGCGGGGTCGGTGGTGTACGGCAGGGTATCGGTTACAGCGCGCACGTTTTGGCCAGGGTCCGTTGAGGTTTCAATGCGAGAACTCTCGCCAGGCCGGGCGGCGATCCGTTAGGCGCAGAACGCAGGGAATGGATTAGCCGTCCGCGTTTTCCCTTGCCAAGTGCTGCAATGACGCATGGCGAGACTTCTCGCGCAACCCGCGTGGCCTCGGCGCGGCCGTGCGTGAAACGTCAACAGACCCTGGCTGATACGAATAAAAATGCCCGCTCCCCTGGGAGGCGGGCATTCTTTCGGGCCGGCGCTTGGATCAGATGCCGTGGCCACGGGCGCGTTCGCGCTCGTTGATTTCCATCTGCTCGCAGGTCAGGAAGCCTTTGCTGTCGACCCGGTCTGCGGAGTTGAAGGCAACGTAGTAGGGCTGCTCCTTGCCATCCCGGTTGAGGACGTAGTTGTTGCAGCTGCCCGGGTGGACCGTGCGGGTGATTTCCGACGAGGGTGGGCCGCCCAGTTCCAGAACCGTCGATTTGCTCATGTCCTTCTCGACCTGTTTGACCAGCGGTTCGTTGCGATAGGTGATGTGGTCGACCGGATTTTCCGGCTTGCCGGCACACCCGGTAAGGACGGCGAGAACGCATGCAGCACCCAGACTTTGCTTGAGCATGGTGTATTTCCCTTGTAATGAACCAGACCATTTTTTCGAGCCCGGGGGGGGTGGATAAGTTCGTCCTAAATCACCGGTGGCTCGGTTTGCTCGTGTCCACAGGCGCATTCATGCACCGTTGCAGCGTGCAGGGCCGCACTAACGCTCGATTGCCGGTCGTTGCAGGCTGCTGTCCACGGCCTCACCCAGAATGGGCGCCGGGGCGCGGCTGGGCAACGCGAACGCACTGGCGCTCAGCAGGCTCAGTGTCAGGACAATGCTCAGGGTTTTCATGCTGCACCTCTTTCTCGGCGTGTGCGGTGTTTCACGGAACCATGCTAAGGGCGAGGTAGTCAGGGATGAAGTCGAGTGTCTCGATAGTGGCCATCGACAATCATGATGTGCTTTCCTCGGCGCTCATCCGATGCCGCGTTGGCCGGGTAGCGTCCCTCCATGGAGACTGAAATGGGTCATCGTGCAGTTCCCCGGTATCCACTGGTGCTGGTCCCTGGCTTTCTGGGCTTCGTCAGCCTGTTCGGTTTCGAATACTGGCACGGCATTGTCACTGCCCTGCGCAATCAGGGGGTCGATGTCTACCCGGCGCGTCTGTCGCCGGTACATGCCACGGAGCTTCGTGGTGAGCAGTTGCTGCTGCAGATCGCCGACGCGCGGCGGCGCAGCGGCGCGGAAAAGGTGCATCTGATCGGCCACAGCCACGGGGCTCTGGTATGTCGGTATGCCGCTGCGCACCGGCCGGAGTGGATCGCCTCGGTGGCCTCCCTGGCGGGGCCGCATCAGGGCTCCGAACTGGCCGACCACATCGAGCGAAAAGCCGCGCCGGGAAGCCTGCGTGGCACGCTGCTGCAACTGGGCGTGCACGTGCTGGCGCGACTGGTGACACTGTTCGACAGCGGTGCCCGCGGCGCGAGCATGCCGATCGACGTCAAGGCCGCCCATCGCTCGTTGACCACCGAGGGCGTGGGTATCTTCAATCACCAGTATCCTCAGGGGCTGCCGCCGCTGCGGGGAGAAAACGGGCCGGAAGAGGTCAACGGCGTGCGCTATTACTCCTGGTCCGGCACCTTGCAGCCGGGAATCACCGATCAGGGGGGCAATCGTCGTGATCTGTCGAACTGGTTCTGTCGACGCTTCGCACGCACCTTCGTGCGCGAGGCAGGGCAGTGCGACGGCATGGTCGGCCGTGTCAGCTCTCACCTGGGCAAGGTCATTCGCGACGATTACCCCCTCGATCATCTGGATATCGTCAATCAGCACTTTGGCCGTGTCGGCGAGGGCGTCAATCCGGTCAGCCTGTATATCGAGCACCTGCGCAGGCTGCACGAGGCCGGGCTGTAACTGTGCCGGCCCATGGCCGGAGAGCCGCCTAGGTTGCGCGAAGCGATACCCAGGGATTTTCCCTGGCGTGACGCTCGGATCGGCCCGGGCTCACTGCCCGGTCTGCGCCGCCTTCAGCGTCTCGTAGGCCGGCGCTGCGTAGATGCCCACTTCCACCGCCAGCTCCAGCACCCGGGGCAGGTCGCTGGTGTACACCAGGACGGCCTGCAGTTCGTCGTCCAGCGGCTCGCTGAAGTCGACCAGCACATAGCCACCGGTTTCCTTGGACAGGCTGCTCAGCTGCACCTGGATACGGTTCAGGGCTTTCAGGGGCTCGACCTTGTGCAGTTGCTTGGCGGTCAGTACGAAGCTCACTTCGGGGCCGAACGATTCGGTGATCTGGTGGAACAGTTGGTCGTAGCGGTCGGCCTGGAACAGCACGGTGTCCGGCAGGTTGCCGATCACCATCCATTCGCCCAGCGGGATGGGAAAGCTGTCGTCGTAGTTGATGTCCGGGTTGGCTGCCAGGAATGCCTGGGGATCGGCGTAGGCCTGGGTGGCTTCGTCAGCGATACGGACAATCTCGTCCTGCGGCAGGCAGCCCGAGCTGATTTTGCCGATAAGTTCTTCGAGCTGGGCGCGCATGGCGGGTTCCTGATCGTGGGTCGTAGGGGCGCAAGGCTGCCCTGTGCCGGCGATCAGTGCAACTGACTTTCCGCCAGTGTGCGTGTCCGCGGGATGCGGGTGGCATCCCAGTGGCGTGCGCTCCACCGCAGCAACTCGTCGGCGCTGGCGTCCGCTAGCTCGCTCGGGGCCTGTTGGCCCAGCGCGCGCAGGGCGCGAATCAGCAGCGCGGTGGCCTGATCTTCGGGCAGCGGCGGCGAACGGTAGGATTTACCGAGCTTATGGCCATCGGGCTGGATGATCAGTGGTACGTGCAGGTAGCGCGGTTGAGAGAGCCCGAGCAGTTCCTGCAGATAGAGCTGCCTGGGGGTCGAGTCGAGCAGATCGGCGCCGCGTACCACGTTGTTGACTCCTTGCCAGGCGTCATCGAGTACCACGGCGAGCTGGTAGGCATACAAGCCATCACGACGGCAGATGACGAAGTCGCCAACCTGCTGGCCCAGGTGCTGGCTGTACTCGCCTTGTACCCGGTCGGCGAAGCGATAGGTCAGCTGTGGCACGCGCAGGCGGATGGCGGCGGCATGGCGAGCGTGGCCGGCATTGCCGCAGTAACCCGGGTAGATGCCGCCGCTGCCTTCCAGCTTCTTGCGTGAGCAGGTACAGGCATAGGCCAGGCCTTGATCAAACAGGCGCTGCACCAGCGCTTCGTACTCGGCATGGCGTTCGCTCTGGCGCAGCAGTTCGCCATCCCAGTGCAGGCCATAGCGTTCGAGGGTCTGCAGGATCGCGGTTTGTGCGCCAGGTGCTTCCCGGGGCGTATCAAGATCCTCCATGCGCAGCAGCCAGCGGCCACCCACGGAGCGGGCGTCGAGGTAGGAGGCGAGGGCGGCGACCAGCGAGCCGAAGTGCAGGTAGCCACTGGGCGTAGGGGCGAAGCGACCGATGTAGGGGGCGTTTTGCATGTGGGAGTGTGATGCGCAGGCAGAAACAGGACGGGGCGCCCTTGGCGCCCCGTCTGATCGACTCAGGAGCCGACCTGTTTTTCCTTGATTTCCGCCAGGGTCTTGCAATCGATGCACAGGGTGGCGGTAGGGCGGGCTTCCAGGCGGCGGATACCGATCTCCACGCCACAGGAATCGCACCAGCCATAGTCTTCGTCTTCGATCAACTGCAGGGTTTCGTCGATCTTCTTGATCAGCTTGCGTTCACGATCACGGGCGCGCAGTTCCAGGCTGAATTCTTCTTCCTGGCTGGCACGGTCGGCTGGGTCCGGGAAGTTGGCCGCTTCGTCCTGCATATGGTGCACGGTACGATCGACTTCCTGCATCAGCTCCAGCTTCCATTTGTTCAGGATGCCGGTGAAGTGGGCGCGCATCGCCTCGCTCATGTACTCCTCGCCCTTGGTTTCCTTGTAGGGTTCGAAGCCACGAATCAATTGGCCGTTTGTTGCTTTTGCTTTGATGGGCATGGGTGACCGCCTCTCACTCTCTCTAATCCACTGCGCAGGGAATGTGTCCGTTGCCGTTTACAATAACGGCCCTGCGACTGCAAGCCGGCGAACTTACCAGATCGACTCAAGCCGCGCCACTCCCGGATGTCGCGGCGATGGGGGTTGATCCGACGGAGGGTTACCGCTGGCTTCGCACGGGCCTCGCGGCCGGTCACCGGCTCTCCATTCATCCGCCAGGCGCAGGCTGCAGTCGCAGTGTAAACATGTGTTTCGGTGGTGTGTCGGCACGGTATGACAGGACCGTCCTGATAGAATTCCACCTCTAACCGCTTTCCCAAGGCATTTATCCATGGCCCAGCCTTATAGCGCACGCAGTCGCGCGATCGAACCCTTCCACGTGATGGCGCTGCTGGCGCGGGCCAATCAGTTGCAGGCCGAGGGTCATGATGTCATCCACCTGGAAATCGGCGAGCCGGATTTCACCACGGCCGCGCCCATCGTCGCCGCCGGTCAGGCTGCACTGGCGGCAGGCCATACCCGCTATACCGCCGCTCGCGGGCTGCCTGCCCTGCGTGAGGCGATCGCTGCCTTCTATGCGCAACGCTACCGGCTGAGCATAGACCCGCAGCGCATCCTCATCACGCCGGGCGGTTCCGGTGCGCTGTTGCTGGCGGCGAGCCTGCTGGCCTCGCCCGCCAACCCCACCGGGACGCTGCTGAGTGCTGCGGAGCTGGCGGCTGTCCCAGGCGCTCAAAGCCCGCGGGGGCCATATGGTGGTGGATGAGATTGGCCTATGGCGTGGACGCCAGCAGCGTCCTGGAGTTGGACGATGAGGCCTTCGTGCTCAACAGTTTCTCCAAGTATTTCGGCATGACCGACTGGCGGCTGGACTGGCTGGTGGCGCCCGAAGAAGCGGTCGCAGACTTGGAGAAACTGGCGCAGAACCTCTATATCAGCGTGCCGAGCATGGCCCAGCATGCCGTCCTGACCTGTTTCCAGCCGCAGACCCTGGCGATTCTCGAAGAGCGCCGTGCCGCTTTTGCCGAGCGCCGTGACTTCCTGCTGCCAGCGCTGCGCGAGCTGGGCTTCGGCATTGCCGTGGAACCTCAGGGCGCCTTTTATCTGTATGCCGATATCGGTGTCTTCGGTGGCGATGCCTATGGCTTCTGTCAGCACTTCCTGGAAACCGAACAGGTGGCTTTCACCCCAGGGCTGGATTTCGGTCGGTATCAGGCAGGACACCACGTGCGTTTCGCCTACACGCAAAGCCTGTCGCGCCTGCAGCAGGCGGTCGAGCGTATTGCCCGCGGCCTGAAGACGTGGAGCGCCAATGCGATTTGATCCGCCGCTCGAAGAAGGCCGCCTGCTGCGTCGCTACAAGCGATTTCTCGCCGACATCGAAACCGCCAGCGGCGAACTGCTGACCATCCACTGCCCGAACACTGGTTCGATGCTCAACTGCATGAGCGAGGGCTGCCGGGTCTGGTTCAGCCGCTCCAGTGACCCCAAGCGCAAGCTACCGGGTACCTGGGAGATCGGTGAAACGCCCCAGGGCCGCCTGGCCTGCATCAACACCGGGCGCGCCAATGGGCTGGTGGAGGAAGCGCTGCGCGCCGGGGTGATCTCCGAGCTGGCAGGTTTTACTGCACTGCGTCGCGAAGTGCCTTATGGCGTGGAGCGTAGCCGGGTGGACTTCTGCCTCGAATACGCCAACGGTGTGGCTTTCGTCGAGGTGAAGAGCGTGACGCTGGGCTTCGCCGACAGCGCCGTGGCGGCCTTCCCGGATGCACGTACCGAGCGCGGCACCAAGCACCTGCGCGAGCTGGCCGCCCTGGCGCGTACTGGCATTCGTGCCGTCCAGCTGTATTGCGTGAACCTGTCGGGTATCGAGGCGGTACGCCCGGCCGAGGAAATCGACCCAGCCTATGCCGCTGCGCTGCGCGAGGCGGTGCCGGCGGGCGTCGAGGTATTGGCCTATGGGGTGGATATATCTCCGCAGGGGGTCGAAGTGTTGCGGCGTATCGAGGTGCGATTGACCTGAGGATTCCTTACGGATGTCGCTGTGCTTGATCCGTCAGTGGACTATCTGCTCTCGGCACAACAGACATTCTCGGTCCACGCTCTGGGCATAGACGCCAGATTACGAATACCCAGCGGTTTTCCTAATCATTCGAGGCAGAAACCTGCTGTTAGGTCGTTGAGTATGGATATTCAGTCTGAAATAAACTCCGTGCATGGTGTCTCTAATATGGGTAAGGACTAACACTATACAGTCAGGCAGGCCAGAAAACCGCTAGAAGCTCAAAGTGAAACTCCTTCGCGATGAATCTAGATGTGGTCTCTTGAGGAGTCGCATGGCATCTAAAAGGCCACTCGGTAATTTGCTAGGAAGTCACGTGTAGTAGGGCTTTATAAGCGATTCGCCATCAATAAGTAGCCACCTTAGTATGCAATATGTTGAGAATGCTCTGGCTGACCTCTATCAGTTGCTATAAAGGCCCATTTCTGGCCGCGCCACATATAAGCGTCGCCTACTTCGGCTATTCGCGATTTCTAAGCGGTGTTTATGGTACGCAGCTTGTCATTGGAGACCTTTATGAGCGCTGCGGAAACACAGTGGTGCTTTTTGACTTAAGCCAGAAAAATCAAAGTGTTACGCGCCACAGGGCGTGCGCGTGATTACAGGTTGGCCATCACTCATCGTTCCAAGCCATCTCAGTGGAAGTTTGTCCTCGATACGCCTAATAACACTTGACTGAATGCCATTGCTGGCAGGGCAGGCCGGCTGTGCCTTGAGAATTCATAAAGCCGGCATTGACAGTACTTGCGCCTTGGCTATGCTGTAAGTCGTCTGTAAGGATGCTTTGAAGGCGATGCCAGTTTTCGAAACCTTAGGGTGCAGCTCAATATCCTAAGTTTCCTGGATCGCATAGAAAGCAGGATCACGCGCAATATGCATGGAGAAGCGATTTGTCGATAGTGATTTTTCATCGTGCCAAGAGTTTCGTATGTGAGTACGATAGCTGGTTGGATGACTGCAAGGAAAATGTATATCTCGTAATCTCTAAGGAGATGAATAGGTACGAGCATTGTAGTGTAGCGAGTGTTCCCAATGCTGAGTTCTACTCCGGTATTATATTCTTGGATCGCTATGATGACACTGCAAGTTTCCATTCGGCCCTGGACGAAGTTGGTAGTCGAGGGGAAATCACTAAGCTAATCGCACACTATGAGTTCGACTTGATACGGGTGGCGGAGGCGCGAGAGTCGCGCGGTATTGCTGGCCAGTCATTGTTAAGCGCATGTGCTTTTAGAGATAAGCTAGAAATGAAGAGGCTAGTCTCAGCGGCTGGCCTAATTGGTTATCGATTTGGTTCAATTTCAGACTGGTCCGATGTCGAGCGTTTTTATTCTGCAGTGGGGGGCAAGCGGCTCATTTTAAAGCCTCGCTCCGGCTCTACATCTCTTGGAGTAATCTGCATCGATGATCCATATCGGCAGCGTGAAGAAATTGAAAAGCTATTGAGAAACCCTCTTGCTCTAAGCCCAGACTATATGGCTGAGGAGTTTATTGAGGGGGAAATGTACCATGTTGATGGTCTTATTCTAAACGGCGAACAACGTCTGCTGTGGCCCTCCCAATACATTACAGGTTCTTTGGAATTTCAAGATGAGTTTGGTCAAACTGTCTCAAGTGCGATGCTAGGGCCAGATGATAAGTTCTGCAAGAGTATCATCACGTTTGTTGGTTCCGTTATTGCCGCTTTACCTGTTCCTACGAATTGCAATATACATTGCGAGGTTTTCGTAACGCCATCGGGTAATATTGAATTGTGCGAGATCGCAAGTCGTACTGGTGGAGTTAGGATCAAACATGGCCTTGCCCGTGCATTTCGGTTTGATATTGCCGAAGCATGGATACGCGCAGAAGCCAGTTTGCCACAGCGTACTGAAGCCATTCCAAGCAGGCCCGAGATTTTCACCGGATGGGCTACGATGGCTGGGCGCGATGGCAAAGTGGCGTGCATCCCAGATAGCTGCGAAATCGAAGGCGTCTGGGCCTATCAACGCAACGTTTCGACCGGGGACGTCGTACAGTCACCGCGATCGGCTGTGGATTACATTGCGAATTGCGACATTGAAGGCCCCGACCACGTAGCGATAGTTAGTCGTATACATAAGGCGCGACGTTGGTTTGCGTCTTATTTTGCAACTATCTAACCATATGGGGTGGGAGGTTCTTATGAGTGCGCTATATGCTTCTCGTTTCGAGAGGTCGGCAGGTCTATACCCTAATAAAACCGCCATAGTGGATGGTGAGAGGGTATACAGGTTTAGAGATGTCTACGGTTTATATCGGTCATTTTTGAGTTCATTCGTAGAGAGCTGTTGGGCCGGAAAAACGATAGCCGTGTATGCGCGAAGTAGTGCATTGAGCGTGGCTGCTGCTCTGGCGGGACTGCGCCTAGGGTGTACGATGGTTTTTATACACCATTCCTATACACCTGAGAACCTGAAGCGCCGATATCTACGCGTCAATGCGGAGTTGCTAGTATCAGATGTCCCTATAGCGGATCAGGATGCACTGCACGGCGTTTGTCAGCTTAATTTACCTGATATATTCACGTTTTATGGTTCGGGTAAGAATGCAGCAGACGCCAAGAAAAACGTCGCCTGTATTTTTTTCACATCTGGTAGTACCGGCGAGCCTAAAGGCGTCTGCGTGAGCGACCGGAATATGAACGCTGCTTACGAATCGGTATGCTCATATATGCAGTATACGCCGAATGACGTTATTCTTCATTACACGGCTATAGGGGTCGATCTCGGTTTTCATAATAGTATCTTTTCTCTATTGTTTGGCGGTACTAATGTAATTGGGGGGGCGTCGCCGGCAGATCCGAAATGCATTCTGCAAGCAATCGCTGATTGGAGAGTTACCGGGCTTCAAGCTCTACCGGGGCAGCTTTGCTGCTTGGCTCAGCCAGTGGATTCCGCTTCTTTCGATTTGAAATCACTAAGATTTGTATCGTCCACTGGGCAGGCATTGCAACCTGCCCATATTCGTAATCTGCGGGAAAAATTACCCGACGTTAAACTTTACTCGATGTATGGAATGACCGAGTGTAAGCGAATATTGTATCTGGCCCCCGAGGAGGTTGATCAGCGACCCACATCGGTCGGTAAGCCTATACCTGGAGTAACCGCGTACCTTGTACGCCGTGATCGTGACCAATTAGTGCAGGTTGCTGATAAGGAAGTCGGTGAGCTGGCAGTGGTAAGTGAACAAGTCATGCAGGGGTATTGGGCGGATGATGCAGCCAATCAGAAGGCTATTTTGCATGATGTGCTGGGTCATCATCGTGTCCTTTTAACCGGAGATTTGTTTCGCAAAGACGATGACGGGTTTTTCTATCATGTATCCCGGCTAGACGACCACTTCCCTCGCAATACATGGATGGTCAATCCCCGAGAGGTTGAGGCTGTTATAGGAAGTTTGCCAGACGTTTTAGAATGTCGTGTTGTTCCCCTTCCAAGCACGGAGGAGGGAAACATACCTATCGCGTACATTGTCCTACGCCATGGGGCCGACCATGCTTCTTTACCACAGTCGGTAATAGCTCATTGCGTTCGCCATCTACATCCACATATGGTTCCGGCAAAGGTTCTGCTTGTGGATACTTTGCCCCGGTCGATTTCCGGTAAGATCCAGGCGCCCGTCGGACACATAGAGACGGAGATCACTCGATGAAGGACTTCCAAAGCGAGTTTCGAACTTCATCAATGTTCAAGTTGGCTGAGCATTTTGACGGACTTGCAACTGGTCGCACTCAGACACCTTCGCGACGTGTATGCTCTAACTTTCGCTCCTCCGAAACTGATCCTTTATGGCGTCAGTCGCATGATTTAATAGTCGAAAGATCGGGGCCTCTTTTCCAGCATTTCCTTGCCAGTCTACCTTGCGTCCTTGAGGAAATGTGTAGAGTAAACGCAGCTCTAGAGCGCTTGCGGCGGTCTGAGGTGATATTGGGCGGGCGCTCTGGCCACAATTTCTTCGCTCTTGATGCATTTGATGGAACTCAAGCACGAGCACTATCGGAAATCAGTGGACACGCTTTTGCTTCTCACACATGCTCACCAAACCCTGGTAATGCACCATATTTTCATGAGCTCAACACGAGTTCAGCAGCGACCTTTGATCAAGCTCCGTTTTTCACAGCAGTGGATACCTTACTGAATACACCGGATCACAATGGGTTCGATGTGATTTATGAAACCGCTGCATTTCAGTTTTACGGCCCTGACCGGAAGAGGCAGATTGAGATAGCTCAAAAAGTCCTGAAGCAGGACGGTATCTTATTATTGCTTGGCAAGACGCTTCGTTCAGAGCCGGAACGCTTTGATAAAGATGAAGCGCGGAAAGATGAGTTGCATAAGGCAAAATATTTTACTCAAGAAGAGATATTGTGGAAGCAGCAGCAGATGCTGCAAAGTATGCACCATGGTCTAGTGCCGATTAACTCGCTAATCCATGAGGCGTTTATTGCACTTAGGAATGTATACGTGATGTGGAATGGAGGTAATTTTTTCGAGCTCGCTGCTTGTCGAGATGCTGGGAGACTCCGCAAATTTGTTGAACTGTTGGGCCCAATAAGGCTTTCTGAGGGTTTCGTGCTAGATCGACGAGTAGGGGAGTGGATTTCTGCATGAAGGGTGGCGTGCAAAGTGAACAGCAGAATGCGATAGCTAGTTTTTACGAAGTGATCGCGGAGCTTAGCCCAAAGTGGCAGGCTCGTTCTCTTCAGGCAGATGAGAATTCGCAACTTCCTTTGGAAACGTTTTTAGAGTTACGGGACGCTAAACTCTTCGGGCTATGCGCACCGAAGAGATTTGGTGGTCACTCGCTGCCTTGGAATGAGTTTGTTCAACTTACAACGACAATTGCAGCCTCATGCCCCGCCACGGCTTGGTTGGTAGGACTTGTGGGAAGCCATGCAGCAATAATCGCGCGTATGAGCGAAGAATGCCAAACTGAAGTTTTTAGGGATGGTACTCAACAGCTTTTCGCAACCGCTTCCTTGCAGCAGCAGTCGACTGTATTCAAGTGTGAGAGCAGTTTTGTTGTGTCTGGAAAGTGGTCTATCTCCTCTGGGATTGACTTCGCGAAATGGGTCGTTTTGTATGTTCGCCATGAAGTGTTTGGAAGTGTGCCTCACCTTGTAGTCCTGCCGACCTCGCAAGTGTCGATCATAGATGACTGGAACGTGTTTGGGCTTCGGGCAACTGGATCGAAGTCAGTCTTAGTGAGTGACGCAGTAATTCCTAGCTACCGCGTCATAAATCAGGACGCTTGCTTCAATCTGAATCCCCCTGGTGCAGTGAGTAATACAGATGCACCGTACTTCGGTCGCTCCTATATTCCGTATCTATCGAGTGTGATCTTGGGGCCATTACTTGGTACGGCAAAAGGGGGGATGGCAGCAGCCCTTGATGTGCTGATTCCTTCTTACGCGCGCATAGGCGATGATAGGGCGGGGGCAAAGCCACTTTTGGAGCTAGCTGTTGCCGAAAGCGCTGTAGAGTTGCGTATAGCAGAGATGCTTGTAGCTAATTGTAGTGCTTTACTGACCTCGTTTGTTTCGGCCGAGGAAGACAGGGCGTTCTTTGAGAATAAATGGAACGCAATACGTCAAGACAAAGCTTATGTTGTAAAACTTTGCAACAAGGCAATGGATCGCCTTGCTGATGAGCTTGGTACACGTGGTGTTTTTAGCACTGGTCGGTTTCAGCTCTTATGGCGTGATCTAAAAGTCATGTCAAAACATATGGATGTTCGGTGGGATCGTATGATGTTACCTGTCGGGCAAGAACTGCTTAAAGCTCAGGGTGTTTGTCCATCATAGAAATGCTTAAGTAGAAATTTGAAATTTTTCATAAATGGAGGCTGCATGTTTGTTCGTCGTTTAGATGATGTTTCAAATTCTGAGTTTTTCGTGGAGTGGGGAGCCGGGACCAGTCATCGCATGGTGCGAGAGTCGGATGGAGTAGGCTTTACTGTTTGCCATACTGTAGTTTTAGCCGGCCGGGAAGCGAGACTACAGTATAGAAACCATCTTGAGGCATGCTATTGCGTTTCAGGTGCAGGCCAGGTCGAGGATATGGGGGGAAAGGTTTACCATATATATCCGGGCGATGTTTATGTTTTGGACAATAATGATGAGCACATTTTGCGTGCCGGAGATGGTGCAGATCTAATTTTGGTTAGTGTTTTCAATCCCCCATTAAAAGGTACCGAAGTGCATAGACTTGATGATGAGAAGGCATCCAGCTATTGATGGGTACGCATCATAATCGGGGCCAAAATCCGAATCACTTAGGCGGTATCGTGCTCCGCGTTGCAGCTGCAGGCTTCATGACGGCTATGTCCGCTTGTGTAAAAGCTGCATCGGAGCAAGTTGAAGTTGGTCAAATTGTATTTTGGCGATCATTTATATCACTGTTGCCTATATTGATATTTCTAATCGCTAAAAACAATTTTCCACGCGGTCTGGTAACGCGCCATCCTAAATCACATCTTTTGCGCGGTATGCTTGGTTTTATTGCTATGGCATGCTCTTTTGTTTCCTTCAAATACCTTTCTTTGGCGAATGCGACGGCTATAAGTTTTTTGGTTCCGCTTGTCAGTCTACCTTTGGCAGCTTATATGCTGCGTGAAACTATGACGTCGCGTATTATATTCTGCGTTTTGTTGGGGTTCTCAGGTGTTTTAGTTCTTCTGGGGCAAGATCTTACAGCGCCGGACTGGAATCAGGACTTTATTTATGGTGTCGGCGGTGGTCTTGGCTTCGTTGCTTCAATGTCCTTTCTAAGGGTTTTTATAAAGTCGATGACTATCACGGAGTCGTCATCTGCTATTGCGTTCTACTTTGGGCTTATTGGAGCTGCGATAGCATTGTTGACGATTCCCTTTGGCTGGACTTCTCCGACACCTAGCACATGGTTGTTCCTACTTGGGGCAGGCATTTTTGGAGGGATTGGGCATATCCTAGCAACAGAGGCTATTGCGCGCGCTCCTGTTTCATTGCTGGGGCCCTATGAGTATACCGCACTCATATGGGCTATGCTTCTTGATGCAATGCTCTTTGGAGTCATACCTCAAACGATAGGTTTTGCTGGTGGTGGTTTAATTGTTGTTGCTGCATTGCTAGCAACAAGATCCGGGCGTATGCGCTGATGGAATTTAGCGATTAACTTAGAGGTCGCATTCAAGGATTCGGAGAGAAATCTCAATTTTTATTTTGATTAGAATGTTCCCTGATTCAAAAAATGGTTGCTCTAAGATCCCTCAAGTTACCCGGGCTTCTGTTGTTTAAAACCCAGTCTGGGGTTCTGGTATTTGAAGCTTAATATGTGGCGGTTATCGGCTCTATTTTGGGTTTCCTTCTCCTATATACTCGATGAGCATGGACATTAGTGAATAGGCTAGGCAGCCATTCACCCCTTTGGGATCGTGCAACTCAATCAACGCTACCAGTCTCTTCCAAAGCAGCACGTGATCTATCTCGGATACGAACAGCTCTTTACGGATTTGTTATCCTTGCATATTCGGCATTGGCGAAATCAATTTACCTCACGGGAAACTTCAGAAATGGATCGCGGCATTGCACCGATTCGGGAGCGTTATATTCAACGCTTCATTAGTGCAGCCCTACAGATCGACCCAGATCCCGTCGCCATCCTCGCGGCTGTCGATTGCCCGTAACGTCTCCCCCTCGCAAGGCCCGGCCACGCATTCGCCGGATTCGATCAGGAACAGCGCACCATGCCGGGCACACTGGATCAGGCTGGCGCTGGGGTCGAGAAACCGGTCGGGCTGCCACTCCAGCGGCACGCCACGGTGTGGGCAGCGGTTGCGGTACACGAACACGTCACCCTCCTTGCGAACGGCGAACAGTTGTGTCCCTGCAATGGAAAAGCCCCGGCTTTGCGCTTCTGGAAGCTCATGCGGGGCGCATAGGCGAATCATCGACGTCTCCAGACCTGAGCGAGGATTATCCCGCATCGGCCTGGCGATGGAAGAGGGGCGCGCGTCCTTGCGCGACAGGAAACTCAGATATCCCAGACCACGTTGATGGAGGCGTTGCGGCCGGGCTGGGACAGGCGGTCGATATTGGCCGGTGCCAGGAAGCCCGCTTCGCCGGTGCTGTCATAGCCGCGCACGTCGTCCCACAGCCAGTATTGCTTGTCGGCGAGGTTGTAGAGACCGGCGTTGACCGTGATGTCGCGGGTCACCTTGTAGTAGCCGCTGAGGTCGAGTACGCCGAAGCCCGGCGTGCGGAACTGGGTGCTGCCGTCGACAGCGTTGTAGCTGTCGTCGTCAACCCGCGTCTTGCGCTTGACCAGCGTCCAGTTCAGCAACGCGCCGTACTCTCCGTCTGCCTGGTCGTAGCCGATGCCGAAGACCCCGGTCAGCGGATTGACGCTGTTGAGTGGGCGACCACTGTCTTCGTTGCGGCCCCGGGCATAGGCGACCGAACCCTGGGTGTAGAGGCCCTTCGGCAGGCCGAGTGCAGCCAGCTCGAGGCGCCCCTTGGCCTCGGCCCCCTTGATGGTGGCCTTGTCGATGTTGCTCGACTGGAACTGCGCGAAAGTCCCGCCATTGCCCAGAGCATCCTCTTCGATGAAGTCGCGGTAGCGGTTATAGAACACCGCCAGGCTGAAGCTGGACTGATCGAAGTCGCCACGCAGGCCGAGTTCCACGCCCTTACTGGTTTCCGGGTCGAGGTCGGCGTTGCCGAGTACCTGATAACCGGCGCTTTCGTTGGTGAAGTTGCCGTAGAGTGCCTTGGCTGTCGGCGTGCGGAAGCCTTCGGCGTATTGGCCGTAGACGCTGTAGCGTTCGTTGAAGTCGTAGGTCACGCCCAGTTTCGGTGAGACCCGGTGCCAGGTCTTTTCGCTCAAGTCCACTTCATCCGCGTTGACTGTCGACAGGTAGGCCGCGGTGCGTTTCGGGTCCAATGTTTCATGGTCGTAGCGAACGCCCGGCAGAAACGTCCAGTTGCCGTAGCGAATCTGGTCCTGAGCGAACAGGCCCCAGCTTTCGACCGTAGGATCGGGAAAGTCGCTGGCTCGCAGGGTGGTATTGCTGCCGGTGCGCAGTCCGGAAACCTCGCTGTGCTTGTAGCTCAGGCCATAGCTCAGCAGATGATCCATGCCGGCCGCCGCAAAGGCTTTGTCGAACTGGTTGTCCAGGCCCCAGGTACGCTCCTGGTAGGTCGTCTTGCGATAGCGGCTGGAGTTGCTGTTGGGCTGGTAGGTGCGCTGATCGGTGCCGGCATTCTGGTAGCTCAGGCGGGCCGACCAGCTGTCGGCCATGGGGGTGTCGAGTGCCAAGCGGTTATCGACGCTGAAGCGTTCGCGTTCCACTACGTCCTTGACGTTACGGCCAAGGTAAGCCGACGTGGGAAAACCGAAAATGGCGGTCGGAGCGCTGCGGATATCGCCGTCGAGCGTGGAGTGGAAATGCTCGTAGCCGAGTTTCAGGCTGTTGTCTTCGCCATAGCGGTAACCGACTTTCGCCAGCACGGTGTAACTGTCGTTGTCTTCCGGGTTGGCCTTGCTGCGAGCGATACCGAGGCCGCCGACGTCGCCTTGCGTTTCGGTCTCATGGCCGCTGCGTTTGCTGTAGTGCAGCAGGGCATCGACGTCGCCCTCGCGGCCCGCCAGCGTGGTGGAAGTCAGCCAGCTGTCGTCGGCCGAGCTGTAGCCCGCTTTCAGGCGAGCGCCATAGGCCTTGCCGTCCTTGATGATGTCCGACGGGTCGAGGGTGAAGTAACTGACGGCACCGCCGATGGCGCTGCTGCCATAAAGGGCGGACGCGGGGCCGCGAAGGATCTCCACACGCTTGATGATGCTCGGGTCGACATAGTTGCGGCGCGTATTGGCATACGGGCCGAAGGCGTAGGCATCGGGGATTTCCACACCGTCGATCTGGGTCAGGATGCGGTTGCCGTCGATACCGCGGATGTTGTAGCCGCTGATACCCGACGAGTGGCCCGTCCCGCCGACGGAGACGCCAGGCTCGTTGCGCACCAGGTCCTTGATGGTGTTGACGTTATGCTTGTCCAGTTGATTCTGCTCGAGAACCGTGACGGTACTGGGGACGCGATCGATACTCTGCTCGGTGCGGGTGGCACTGACCGTGGTCTGGCCGAGCTGCAGCGTCTGTGCAGTGACCAGCGTGGGGCTGAGCAGCAACAGGGCCAGGCATGAGCGAAGGGGGAAGGGCGGGATAGACGACATGGGATTCTCCTCGATCATGTCGGACAGCGGACAGGCAATCGGTCTATTTAATGTGACTGATTCTCGTTTGTAAACGAGACGCTGTGACAATTAAGATGATTTAATATTTGTGCGGTTTCGTTCCTGGAACCAGCCGTTTACCCTTTCCGGCCTGCGGTCTCCCGCACCTGGCCAGCGGGATTTGCAAGGAGTCGACTTGATGAACGATCTACCGGTAGCTGGCGATGCTCTGTACGCCGCCTGGCAAGCTCTGCGTGCCGGGCAGCCGCACCTGCGGGCCCGCGACGCGGCGGCGCAGTTGGGCGTCAGCGAAGCCGAACTGACGGCCAGTCGACTGGGTGTCGATGCGCTACGCCTGCGCCCGGAGTGGGCGACCCTGTTGCCGGCGCTCGGTGAGCTCGGCGAGGTCATGGCGCTGACCCGCAACGCGTCCTGCGTGCACGAACGCAAGGGCGTCTATCGCGACGTGACGGTGACCGGTAATGGTCAGATGGGCCTGGTGGTATCCGCGGATATCGACCTGCGCCTGTTTCTTGGTGGCTGGGCCAGCGTGTTCGCCGTCGAGGAGCAAGGTGCACGTGGGGTGATGCGCAGCCTGCAGGTGTTCGATTACCAGGGCGTGGCGGTGCACAAGGTGTACCTCACCGAGCAGAGCGAGCTGGCCGCATGGGCGCCGCTGGTCGAGCGTTTCCGTGAGGCGCAGCAGAGTGCCGGGCTGGGACTGAAACCTCACCCCGAGCCGGCGGCGCAGCGTGCGGACCAACAGATCGATGTGGATGCCCTGCGCTTCGCCTGGTCGACGCTCAAGGACACTCATCATTTCTTCGCCCTGTTGAAGACCCACGGAGCCACCCGCACCCAGGCACTGCGCCTGGCAGGCCGGGAATGGGCCGAAAGGCTGGCGCCCGAAGCCTTGCCGGGATTGTTCGAGCGTGCGGCGACGGCCGAGGTACCGATCATGGTGTTCGTCGGCAACCGCTACTGCATCCAGATCCACACCGGCCCGGTGCACAACCTGCGCTGGATGGATACCTGGTTCAACGTGCTGGACCCGCAGTTCAACCTGCACCTCAAGGCCAACGACGTGCATGAGCTGTGGCGGGTGCGCAAGCCGAGCAGCGACGGTGTGATCACCAGTTGGGAAGCCTTCGATGCCCAGGGCGAACTGATCCTGCAACTGTTCGGCGCACGCAAGCCAGGCGTGCCCGAGCGCGAGGACTGGCGCCGCCTGGCGGAGCAAACCCCGGCCCTGCAACCCTGAAAGCAGAGGCAGCCGCCCTGTCTGCGGCTACACTGCCAGCCCTGGCCACTGACGTTTTGCAGTGGCTGGGATACGAATCGTGTTTTTCTGGAGCCTGATCCATGACCCGCCCTATCGCCGTATTCGCCCTGTTCGCCAGCCTGCTGTCGCCGCTGGTGGCGAGTGCCGAAAACCTGCCGCAGCGCTGGGTCAGCGCCGGTGGCTCGCTCAGCGAGTGGGTCGTCGAGTTGGGTGGTGAAGGCAAGCTGGTCGGTGTCGACACCACCAGCCTGCACCCGGCCTTCCTGAAGAAATTGCCGAGTGTGGGCTATCAGCGCCAGCTGGCTGCCGAGGGCATCCTCGCACTGCGCCCCGAGGTGCTGCTCGGCACCGATGAGATGGGCCCGCCGCCGGTGCTGGCCCAACTGGCAGCGGCCGGTGTGAAGGTGGAAACCCTGTCGGCTGAAGCCGATCTGCAGGCCCTGCATGGCAATCTGCAACGTATCGGCGCACTGCTGGGCGACGAGGCGCACGCCGAAAGCGTTTTCAGCGCCTACCAGGCGCGCTTGAACGAACAGGCCGACTGGGTCGCCAAGGCGCAGGCCGATAGCCAGGCACCGACCGTTTTGTTGCTGCTCGGCCATGCCGGCAGCAGCCCCATGGCAGGCGGGCAGGACACGGCTGCGGCCTGGGTGATCGAACACGCCGGCGGCAAGAACCTGACCACCCACGATGGCTACAAGGCGCTCTCCACCGAGGCGTTGCTGGCACTGGATCCCGAGGTGGTGATCTTCGCCGATCGCCGCCTGAACGGTGACGAGGCCAAGCAGGCGCTGCTCAAGCAGAACCCGGCACTGGCGTCGACCAAGGCCGGCAAGGAAGGGCGCCTGGTGGCGGTCGACCCGACCTTGCTGGTCGGTGGCCTCGGCCCGCGCATTCCCGCTGGCCTCGCCGAGCTTTCGGCGGCCTTCTACCCTGGCCGTACGCCGCTCAATCCCGCGACTCCATGAGGCCGCTGATCAGCCCTCGCTCGCTGTTTATCGCACTGGGCCTGCTGCTCGCGCTCGCGTTGTGGCTGTCGCTGGCATTGGGGCCCGTCAGCCTGCCGTTGGGTGATACCTTGCGGGCCGCGCTACGCCTGAGCGGGTTGCCATTGGAAGGTAACGGCCTGCAGCAAGCCGAGCTGATTCTCGGCCAGATCCGTATGCCGCGCACGTTACTGGGCCTTGCGGTCGGTGCGGTGCTGGCGCTCTGTGGTGTGGCCATGCAAGGGTTGTTTCGCAACCCGTTGGCCGACCCTGGCTTGATCGGCGTGTCCAGTGGTGCGGCGCTCGGTGCGGCTGTCGCCATCGTCGGTGGTGCGGCGCTGGGCGGCATTCCCGAGTTGTTCGCGCCTTATCTGTTGTCGCTCTGTGCGTTTCTGGGCGGGCTGGTGGTGACCGCGTTGGTCTACCGTCTGGGCCGCCGCAACGGCCAGACCAGCGTGACCACCATGCTGCTCGCCGGGATTGCCCTCAATGCCCTGGCATTCGCCTGCATCGGCCTGTTCACCTACCTGGCCGACGACGCCACCTTGCGCACCTTGACCTTCTGGAACCTCGGCAGCCTCAATGGCGCCAGCTACGCGCGCCTCTGGCCCCTGCTGCTGGTGACCCTCGCCGTGGCGCTGTGGCTGCCGCGCCGCGCCCAGGCGCTGAATGCCTTGCTACTCGGCGAATCGGAGGCCCGCCATCTGGGCGTTGCGGTCGAGCGGCTGAAGCGCGAGCTGGTGTTCTGCACCGCGTTGGGGGTCGGCGCGGCGGTGGCGGCGGCCGGAATGATCGGTTTCATCGGCCTGGTGGTGCCACACCTGGTGCGCCTGCTGGTCGGCCCGGATCATCGCGTTCTGCTGCCCGCTTCGGCGCTGGCCGGTGCCAGTTTGCTGTTGCTGGCCGATCTGTTCGCCCGGCTGATCCTGTCGCCTGCCGAACTGCCCATCGGCATCGTCACCGCATTGATCGGTGCGCCGTTCTTTCTTTATCTGCTGCTGCGGGGGCGTACCTGATGCTCAGTGCACGCAAGCTGTCGATCAAGCGCGGCGACAAACAGGTGCTGACCGATATCGACCTGCAGTTGCAGCCCGGTGAGGTACTGGGTGTGCTCGGCCCGAATGGTGCTGGCAAGAGCACGCTGCTTGGTGCCCTGTGCGGCGAACTGACGGGAGCGACGGGGGAAGTATCGCTAGGCGACCGCCCACTGAGCGCCTGGCAGGGTGTGGAACGGGCACGACGCCTGGCGGTGCTGCCGCAGAGCTCGTCACTGAGCTTCGGCTTTGCGGTCCGTGATGTAGTGATCATGGGGCGCATGCCCCATGACAGCGGGCGTGAACGTGATGCGCAGATCGTCCGCGAGGCATTGCAGGCGGCCGACGCCGAGCACCTGGTCGAGCGCAGCTATCTGCAGTTGTCCGGTGGCGAGCGTCAGCGCGTGCACCTGGCGCGGGTTCTGGCCCAGCTGTGGCCCGGCGGTGCCGAGCAGACGTTGCTGCTCGACGAACCCACCTCCATGCTCGACCCGCTGCATCAGCACACCACGTTGCAGGCCGTGCGCCGTTTTGCCGAGCGGGGCGTCGCGGTGCTGGTGATCCTCCATGACCTGAATCTGGCAGCGCGCTACTGCGACCGCCTGCTGTTACTCAACGACGGGCGAACCCATGCCATCGGCCTGCCCGCCGAGGTGCTGCGCGCCGAGCCGCTGGAGGCCGTGTTCGGCCTCGAGGTGCTGGTGCAACGGCATCCCGAGCGGGGGCATCCGCTGATCGTTGCCCGCTGAAGGACATCCCATGCGCAACTACCTGATGTTGGCCTTTCTGGTGCTCGCCGCCTGTCAAAGCCAACCTGCGCTGGCTCCACTGCCGGTGTGGCAGAGTCCACAGGGACGCGAGCATATCGAACTGGGGCAGATCGTCGATCTGCACCGTGGTGAGCCGCTGACGCCCGAGCAACTGGTGGCGCGGCTGGCCATGGCGCCTCGCGTGCTGGTCGGCGAGCAGCATGACAACCCGGATCATCACGCACTGCAGTTGTGGTTGTTGCGCGCACTGCAAGCGCATCGTGAGCAGGGCAGCCTGTTGCTGGAAATGCTCGCCTCGGGCCAGCAGCACCTGGCCGATGAGGTGGCGCGGCAGATGAAAGAGGGCAAGCGGGTCGATGACCTGCCCAAGGCGCTGGACTGGAGCAATGGCTGGCCCTGGACGCTGTACGGGCCGGTCGTCCGCCACGGGCTGGCGCAGGACTATGGCCTGAGAGCGGCGAATCTCGACCGCGCCGAGGTCATGGCCATCTACCGTGAACAGCCTGTTCTCCCAGGCCATGCCTCGACTGCCACAGCGGTCCGCGAGCAACTGCTGGCGCAGATTCGCGAATCCCACTGCGACAAGCTGCCGGTGAGCCAGTTGCCGGCGATGCTGGCGGTGCAGCAGCAACGCGACCGGCGCATGGCCGAGCGCTTGCTGGCCGCGCCGCCGCCGGCGATGCTGTTCGCAGGCGCCTTCCACGTACGCCGTGATCTCGGCGTGCCGCTGCACCTCAAGGACCTGGGCGCACCCGCTACCGAGCAGGTGCTGATCCTCTCAGAGGTGGGCAAGCCAGTGACGGCGAAACAGGCGGACTACGTGTGGTACACCGCAGCGCTACCGGCCGAGGATCATTGCGCACGATTTCAGTAGCGCAACATCCTCGTCGGGTGAGTTAGGCGCCGCGCTGCGATGGCTTTGCCTGACAAGGCTCTGTCCTGCGTCGCTAACCTGCGCGGCCCGACCCACCCTACGGGTTCGTCAGAACCCTTCCAGCACGATCTTGCCTTTTGCCTTGCCGCTTTCCAGCAGGGCATGGGCGCGGCGCAGGTTGTCGGCGTTGATGGTGCCGTAGTGTTCGCCCAGCGTGGTTTTCAAGGTCCCTGCGTCGACCAGATCGGCAACGCGCTCGAGCAGGCGATGCTGTTCGATCATGTCGGCGGTTTCGAACAGCGAGCGGGTGAACATCAGTTCCCAGTGCAGGGAAATGCTCTTGCGCTTGAGTTTCATCACGTCCAGCGGTTGCAGCGGATCGTCGATCAGTGCCAGACGGCCCTGGGGCGCCAACGCTTCGACCAGTGCATCGTAGTGCTGGTCGGTCTGGGTCAGGCTGGCCACGTGGGTGACCTGAGGAATGCCGATACGCGCCAGCTCCTCGTTCAGAGGTTTGCTGTGATCGATCACATGGTGAGCGCCCAGCTCCTGCACCCAGGCCTGGGTCTCCGGGCGCGAGGCGGTGCCGATCACGGTGAGCCCGGTGAGCTGCCGCGCCAGTTGCACCAGTATCGAACCGACGCCACCCGCCGCGCCGATGATCAGCAGGCTCTGGCCTTGGTCGACACTGCCGCTGGCGACCTGCAAGCGGTCGAACAGCAACTCCCAGGCGGTGATCGCCGTGAGCGGCATGGCGGCGGCTTCGGCGAAGGGCAGGCTGCGTGGTTTACGCCCGACGATACGTTCGTCGACCCGATGCAACTCGCTGTTGGCACCCGCGCGATTGATGGCGCCTGCGTAGGAAACCTCATCGCCGACCCTGAACAGGGTGACGTCGCTGCCGACCGCCTTGACCACGCCGGCGGCATCCCAGCCCAGTACCTTGGCCTGGCCTTGCTCGGGGGCCACGTTACGACGGATCTTGGTGTCCACCGGGTTCACCGAGATGGCCCGTACCTCGACGAGCAGATCCCGCGGGCCGGGTGTCGGCGCATCCAGTTGTACGTCCTGCAAGGCTTGCGGGTCATCGATGGGCAACGAGTGACGATAGGCGACGGCTTTCATGGTGGTGTCCTGAGGGGAAGGAAGTGAGTGGAGCTTGCGCCAATCCATTGCCAGGAAAAACCAGATGAAGGTAGAGTCTCTTTCAATATTTTTTTGAAGATCGATGCCACATGCTGCGTTTTGACGACCTGCAACTGTTGGTGCGCATCGCCGATGAGGGCAGCTTGTCGGCGGCAGCGCGTCTGTTGGCTATCTCGCCGGCGGTCGCCAGCGCCGGCCTCAAGCGTCTGGAGCAGCAATTGCAGGCGCGTCTGTTCGTGCGCTCTACGCGCAGCCTGCGGTTGACGGCCGAGGGCGAAGCCTTTCTGGTTCATGCCCGGCAGGCATTGCAGAGCCTGGAGGCCGGGCGGCAGCGGTTGGCCGGGAGCAAATCCACCATCAGCGGGCCGCTGCAACTCTCGGTGCCGTCGGATTTCGGGCGCAATACCTTGCTGCCGTGGCTCGAGACCTTCATGCAAGCGCATCCGCAGGTGCAGTTGCGGCTGCTGCTCGGCGACCGGGTCGCCGACCTGTTCCGCGAGCCCGTGGACATCGCCCTGCGCTACGGTGAACCGGACGACTCGAGCCTGGTGGCCTTGCCGGTGGCGCCGGGCAATCGCCGGGTGCTGTGCGCCGCGCCGGCCTATCTGCAGCGCCATGGCGAGCTGCGGCAGATCAGCGACCTGCGCGAGCACAACTGCCTGATCTACCTGCTCGGCGGCCGCGCCTACGAGCGTTGGCGGTTTCATGAGGGGGACGCCGAGCACAGCCTGCAGGTCGCCGGCGACCGGCTCAGCGATGACGCCGATGTGGTGCGCCGCTGGGCCGTGGCGGGGGCGGGCGTGGTGTACAAGTCCTGGCTGGACGTGGCAGGCGACGTGCACGCCGGGCGCCTCACGGTCTTGCTGCCGGATCTGCTGGGTGAGCCGACACCCCTCAATCTGCTCTGCACCCACCGCGAGCAACTGAGCAAGCCGGTGCATCTGTTGCGCGATTTCGTCCAGGCGCGCTGCGCCGAACTGCTGGCGCAGGCTCCATGGGGTGCGGCAATCCACCGCAGCACCTGACACGCCACAGGCCCTAAAATCGCCGCCCATGAACCTGTCCCGCTCTGACCGCTCGTTGCTTGCCTGGGTGCTGTATTTCAGCGTCCTGTTCAGCGCGTTCGCCTGTGCCATCGGCCACGGGCAGATGACCGGTCTGCAGCTCAGCGGCATGGACGGCGGTTACTGCGCCCTGGATGCCAGTGGCAGTGCTGGCATGGACATGGGCGGCGTCGATTCCGGCATGCCCATGCCCTCGACGGGCTCCGGTTGCCCGCTGTGCTCCACCTTCGTCGCCCTGGCGCTGGCCGCCTTCTTCGGCTTGCTGGGGCTGTTGCCACGTCAGCGCCCGACCAACCCTCGGCCCACTGCCGAGCCCGGCGGGGCCGTGCGTTATCTCTGGCCATCGGCCAATCCTCGCGCTTCTCCGCTCACCGCCTGACTTCGTTTGGTTGTCTTTGCCTGCCGCGCGCTTTGCGTTGCGGGCAATTCGCTTACGCACAAGATCGGGCTCCCCATGAGAAACGCGACACCCTCGTTCTACAACCTGGCCTGGCGCTGGCATTTCTATGCCGGCCTGTTGGTCATTCCCTTCATGATCATGCTGTCGGTGACCGGCATCATCTACCTGTTCAAGCCCCAGCTCGATCAGTTGATGTACGCCGACCTGCTGCAGGTGCAGGCCAGCGGCCCGTCACTGACAGCGGACGAGATGCTTGGCCGGGTGCAGGCGGTCTACCCCCAGGGCAGCGTCAGCCAATACCTGCCGCCGGTGGATGTCGACCGTAGCGCGCAGTTCGTCGTCGGGGTTGGCGAGCGCACCCGCAACGTCTTCGTCGACCCTTACAGTGGCGCCATCCTCGGCACTCAGGATGCCCACGACAATCTGCAGGCGCTGGCCCGTGCGGTACACGCCGACCTGCTGATCGGTACGCCGGGTGATCGTTTGATCGAACTGGCGGCCGGCTGGGGCGTGGTGCTGGTGGTCTCCGGCCTGTATCTCTGGTGGCCGCGAGGGAGCAACAAGGCCGGTGTGCTGTGGCCGCGGCTGTCGGCCCGTGGTCGGCTGTTCTGGCGCGACCTGCATGCCGTCACCGGCTTCTGGGGCGCCTTGTTGCTGCTGTTCATGCTGCTCACCGGGATGACCTGGACAGGCTTCTGGGGCAAGCAGTTCGCCGGCGCCTGGGACCACTTCCCGGCGGCCATGTGGGACGAGGTACCGACCTCGGACCGGCAGGCCGGTGAGCTCAACCAGAGTCATAAACAGACCGTGCCCTGGGCGCTGGAAAATACCCCGATGCCGGCGTCCGATCCCCATGCGGCGCACAATGGCGGTGCCATGCCGGCCTCCACGGCCAACCCGAGCGTCGGCCTGCAGCAGGTGGTCGATATCGCCAGCGAGCGTGGTGTTCATCCGGGTTACAGCATCACCTTTCCGGCCACCCCCACCGGCGTTTACACCATCGCGCTGTTCGCCGACGACCCACGCCACGACGCCACGCTGCATATCGACCCGTACAGTGCCGCCGTCCTGGCCGATGTACGCTGGCGCGATTACGGCCTGGCGGCCCGCACCGTGGAGAGCGGGGTGATGCTGCACATGGGCAAGCTCTATGGCTTGCCGCATCAGTTGTTCATGTTCGTCGTCTGCCTGCTGATTCTGCTCAGTTCGGTCAGCGGTCTGATCATGTGGTGGCGTCGGCGCCCCAGCGGCAGCCTTGGCGTGCCGCCGTTGCGCCATGACCTGCCGCGCTGGAAGGTCGGCGTGGCGATCATGATCGTGCTCGGGGCGCTGTTTCCCCTGGTCGGCGCCTCGCTGCTGCTGATCTGGGCGCTGGATTTTCTGCTGCTGTCGCGCCTTTCCGCGCGTCGGCTGGCCTGATTTCAAACCGCTACCCGCGGGTACGGTCGTTCATCACATCGTTTCATGGAGAGTTGTCATGTCACTGAAGAAAATCGTTCTAGCCACCGCGCTGCTGGCCACCAGCCTGCTCGCCAGCGCCCACGGGTATGACGCCGGCGAGTTGCATATCGATCATCCCTGGTCGCGGGAAATGCCGCCGGTGGCGCCGACCGCCGCCGCCTATTTCGTGGTGCACAACAAGGGCGCTCAGGATGATCGTCTGCTGGCGGTGGAGACGCCGGTAGCTGGCAAGGCGGAGATTCACGAGCATGCCCACGTGGGCGGCATGATGAAGATGCAGCAGGTTCAGAACGTGGTCATTCCCGCCGGCGGCGAAGTCAAATTCGCGCCCATGGGGTATCACGTGATGCTGTTCGACCTGAAGCAGCAGGCGAAGAGCGGGGAGCGTTTTCCGCTGACCCTGACCTTCGAGAAGGCCGGCCAGGTGCAGGTCGAGGTGGCGGTGCAGAAGGACGAGCCGGCCGCCGAAGGCGGGCATGACCACAAGGGCCATTAATTGGTTGTTGGCGGCTATCCGTAGCCTGCGGTTGAGCGTAGCGATACCCAGGTTGGGATCTTCCCGGGTATCGCTGCGCTCAACGCCGGGCTACCGGCGTTTCACACCAGCCTGGCATCCAGGCTGTTCTGCGCCAGGCGCTTGGCCTGCTCTTCGCTCATGCCCAGGCCCTCGTGCAGGGCGGCGAAGTTTTCGGTGACGTAGCCGCCGAAGTAGGCCGGGTCGTCGGAATTGACCGTGACCTTCACGCCACGCTCGAGCATGTCGAGGATGTTGTGCTGGCCCATGTGCTCGAACACGCAGAGTTTGGTGTTGGACAGCGGGCAGACGGTCAGCGGGATCTGCTCGTCGATGATGCGCTGCATCAGGCGCTCGTCTTCGCTGGCGCGCACGCCGTGGTCGATGCGTTCGATCTTGAGCAGGTCCAGCGCTTCCCAGATGTACTCGGGCGGGCCTTCCTCGCCGGCGTGGGCCACCGCGTGCAAGCCTTCACTGCGGGCCTTGGCGAACACCCGCTCGAACAGCCGCGGCGGGAAACCGTTCTCCGAACTGTCCAGGCCGACGCCGATGAAGGCATCGCGAAACGGCATGGCCTGCTCCAGGGTCTGGAAGGCCTGCTCTTCAGGCAAGTGGCGCAGGAAAGCGAGGATCAGACCATGGCTGATGCCCAGTTGCTTCTCGCCATCGACCAGCGCCTGCTTGATGCCGCGCAGCACCACTTCGAAGGGAATGCCGCGGTCGGTGTGCGTCTGCGGGTCGAAGAACGGCTCGGTGTGCACCACGTTCTGTGCCTTGCACTTGAGCAGGTAGGCCCAGGTCAGGTCGTAGAAATCCTGCTCGGTGCGCAGCACGTCGGCACCGCGGTAGTACAGATCCAGAAATTCCTGCAGGTTGTTGAAGGCGTAAGCCGCGCGTAGCGCCTCGACATCGTTCCAGGGCAGGGCGATGCGGTTGCGCTCGGCCAGGGCGAACAGCAGCTCGGGCTCCAGGGAGCCTTCCAGGTGCAGGTGCAGTTCGGCCTTGGGCAGGGCGTTGAGCCAGTCGTACATGGGGGAAAATCTCATTCATCAAACGTGGCCGCGAAGTTTAACTCCATGGGCCCGTCCTTGCGGTATCGAGACCTCCGAGCGGTACATGGGTTGAATCATTTACAGGATGTTGCAGTCGGAGCAGGATCGCTCTGCTCCTCACTGAAAGGAATCGCTCATGTTGAATGCCATCAAGCAGGAATACTGGCTGCTGCTGGCCGTGCTCGCGGCTCTGATCGCGTTGCCGCTGGAGCACGCCTTGCTCGGCCATGGCCAGGCCATTGCCCTGGCTGGCGCCGTGGCGCTGATCGCCGCCATTGTCTGCGCCTCATTGCGCGTCGCTCACCATGCCGAGCAACTGGCCGAGCGGGTCGGCGACCCCTACGGCACCATGATCCTCACCCTGTCGGCGGTGCTGGTCGAAGTGATCATCCTTGCGATCATGATGAGCAATCAGGCGTCGCCGACCCTGGTGCGCGACACCATCTATTCGGCAGTCATGCTCGATATCAACGGCATCCTTGGCCTGGCCGCGCTGATGGGCGGCATCAAGCACGGCGAGCAGCCCTACAACGACGACTCCGCACGCAGCTACAGCGTGATGATCCTCACCGCCATGGGCATTTCCATGGTGGTGCCCGAGTTCATTCCCGAGTCGGACTGGAAGGCGTACTCGATGTTCACCATCGGCGCCATGCTGGTGCTCTACGCGGTGTTCCTGCGCATGCAGGTAGGCCCGCACAGCTACTTCTTCAGCTACAGCTACCCGGAGAAGAAGCACCGCGGTGGCGATGGGCACGGCGCCGACGAGACCCAGGTCAACGTAGCCTGGTCGATCGGCGTGCTGGTGTTCGGGGTGATCGTCATCGGCGTGCTCGCCGAGGTGATGTCCCTGGCGCTGGATGTCGGCCTGGAGGGTACCGGTGCGCCACCGGTGCTGACCGCCATCGTGGTGGCGGGGATCTCCGCGGCACCGGAAATCCTCACCGCTCTGCGGGCGGCGTTGGCCAACCGCATGCAATCGGTGGTCAACATCGCCCTCGGCGCATCGCTGTCCACGGTGATTCTCACCGTGCCGGTGATGGAGGCCATGGCGTTGTACAGCGGCCAGCCGTTCCAGATGGCCATGAGCCCGGTGCAGACGGTGATGGTGTTCATCACCCTGATCGTTTGTGCGATCAACCTCAACGATGGTGAAACCAACGCCATCGAGGGCATGACTCATTTCGTGCTGTTCGCCACCTTCATCATGCTGGCGATGTTGGGGCTTTAGGGAGGCGCCAGGCTGGCGTCTATGCTGCGGTATTGATCGGCTGTCGCCCATCCTGCGGTCCGCAGTTACTCCCCGTCCTACGACTGCACATCGCAACATGCTGGAACGGGCGGGGACGCTCAACCCATGCCCGCTCCCACTGGATTGGCATCCAATTCATAGGATGGGTGCTAGTCCATCGAGCATCAGCCTGAATCTCAGGCGTCGGGCAGCCCCTTACCAGGCGATCTTCTGGCCCTGATAGTCGACGAAGTGATGACCACCGCGCCCGGCGTGACGCTCGACCTGTTCGATCAGGCCGCGGCAGCTGTCGGCCACTTCGACCATGGCGCCATCGCCGCCCATGTCCGTCTTCACCCAGCCCGGGTGCAGCGACAGCACCGTCGGGCGCGGCTCAGGCAATGCGCAGACGAAGCTGTTGGTCAGCGAGTTGAGGGCTGCCTTGCTGGCCTTGTACAGCGCCAGGTTGTTGCCTTCCGGGTTGGCCACGCTGCCCAGCCCCGAGCTCATGAAGGCCAGCACGCCGGTCTGTGGCCGCAACTGCCCCACCAGCTGCTCGGCCAGGCGAATCGGCGCCACCACGTTGGTCAGGAACAACTGGCCCAGCTCCTGCGCCGTGGCGGCAGCCACCGATTGGTGGCCGGGGCCGAGAACGCCGGCATTGACGAACAGCAGGTCGAACACCTGCCCGCTCAGCCGTTGCACCAGTTGTCGCAACGCTACCGCATCATCGATATCCAGTGACTCGATGTGCACGCCCGGCAGCGCCTGCAGGTCGTTGGCGCGGACGGGGTCGCGTACCGTGGCGGTCACCTGCCAGCCATCGGCGTGCAACTGGCGTACCAGGCCCAGGCCGATGCCGCGCGAGGCACCGATGATCAAGGCGGTCTTGGAGGACATGACGAAGCTCCGGAAAGTGTCAGGGCCCACAGCTTAGCAAGGGCGACCCGGCCTGCGCGTGCCTTTGCAGAGTTGCTCTTCGACGCACCTGCGCGTCGGCTGCCCCGTCTTCAGCGGCCGAGGCGCTGCAGTTCGTCCGACTCGACCACCCGTACGCCTTTATCTTCCTCGAGAGCCAGGCGCCACAACGCGCGCGCCAGGGCTGTGACCTCGATGGCGCGGTGCTTGCCCGGCAACCAGCGCATGAACGGGGCCGCCAGGCGTTCGCCGAGACGGAATTCGTTGCGCGGGCCGAGCAGCAGGGAGGGGCGGGCCAAGGTCAATTGCGGCCAGCCCTGGGCCTTGAGTGCCTCTTCGGTCTCGCCCTTGATGCGCTTGTAGAACACCGACGAGTGCGGATCTGCGCCAATCGCGCTGACCACCAGCAGATGCCGCGCCCCGAGTTCCTGAGCGCGCTTGCCGAAGGCCACCACCATCTGGTGATCGACCGCGCGGAAGGCGTCCTGCGAACCGGCCTGCTTGAGGGTACTGCCCAGGCAGCAGAACGCGGTGTTCACCGGGCCATCCAGAGTGGGCAGCAGATCGAGCAGTTCGCCGAGTGGATTTTCCAGGTGAGGGTGTTCGGCCAGCGGCTTGCGACTCGGCGCCAGCACGCGCTCGACGGTGGGCTCGTTAAGCAGGCGGTCGAGCAGGTGCTCGCCGGTCATGCCCGAAGCGCCTGCCAGAAGGATGTGCTGAGGTGTCAGGTACATGGTCGGTCCTCGACTGCTGTTCGGTGTTGGCTCTGTGCGGACAATGCCCGCCTGCGCTGCACGCACCCTGATTTAGAGGGGCGCCGCGGGTCTATCGTTCAAGGCCGCTGCGTGCTGCTGCCGCCGCAGGCTGTTCCAATGCTGCAGCACCGCAGGCGGAGCCCATATCTGCGGCTCGGACGGTTCGAAGCCATCGGCCTTTTCACGCTCTGCCACGGCCGTACTGGCCAGGTCGAACGCACGTCGCAGGTCGTCCGTATGCTGCAGCGCTTCGGCGAACAGCGCTCGGCCGAAATAGGTGAAATCGGCCTCTTCGGAGCAGCCGAACGACACCCGGTCGGCGCGTGCGGCGGTCATCAGCAGGGTGTTGTCGTCCTTCAGGGCGGGTATGAAGCCCCCGGAGTAGCAGGCGGAAATCACCACCACCTTGTGGCGGTCGGCCAGCGGTCGCAACAGTGTCGCCAGCTCGTCGGCGGGCAGGTCGGCCAGTTGCAGGCGTGGTTGATCGAGGTTCAGCTCGTGGCCGCGCGAGCCATGACTGGTCAGGTAGATGAACACCAGGTCTTCCGGCCCGCTGCGTTCGGCGATGGCCCGTACCGCACGGCGCAGGTTCTCGCGGGTCGCCAGGGGGCGGTCGGCCAGGTGGTCGCGGTGGTTGGCCAGGGTGATGCGACCATAGGCGGAAAATCGCCCGGCAAGCAGGTCGGCGACGTAGTCGGCCTCGCGCAGGAAAACGCTCTGCTTGCCGTCGCCGGCCAGTGTCAGGGCATAGAGTTCTCTGCGCGGGGTGGACGCCGGCAGTGCGGCGATGGCCTGGTCGAGCAGCTCGCCCTGTTTCAGCAGGCCGATCTCCAGCGGGTCCGGCAAGGCCTGGCCGTTCTCGTCACGCACGCGCAGGCCGCGTTGCCAGGTACCCTGCTGGCGGCTGCCGTCAGCGAGGGTCAGGGTGCCTTCGCCGTGGAAGCGACCATTGGCGAAGTGCCCATCGAAACGGCTGCCGTCGGCCTGTTGCAAGTGCCCTTCGCCCTGATAGCGCCATGCCCTGAAATGCCCCTGATAACGGCTGCCGTCACTGCCGCTGTACTGGCCCTTGCCGTCGAGTGCGCCGGCGACGAAGGTGCCGCTCCAGACATCGCCGGCAGCGCTCTGATAGCGGCCCTTGCCGTGAAACAGGCTGTCGCGCAATTCGCCGTCGTAGCTGTCGCCGTCACTGCCCTGGTAGTTACCGTCGCCCTTCAGCTGGCCGCCCACGAACAGGCCGGAGAGCTGGTTGCCGAGTTCGTCCTGGCGCACGCCCTGGCCATTGGGCTGCCCCTTCACGAACTGTCCCTGAAAACGGCTGCCGTCCTCCTGCTCCAGGCTGCCCAGGCCGTGGAAACGACCGTCGAGGAACTGCCCGCGATAGGTCTGTCCGGTTTCCTCGAGGGTACCCTCGCCACTGAAGCGGCCCTTGGCGAAGCCGCCGGCGTAGCGACTGCCGTCGGCCCGAGTCAGCGTGCCCTGGCCTGCGAAGGCGCCTGCGGCGAATTCGCCCACATAGCGCTCGCCATTGGCGCCGTGCCACTCGCCGGGCCCCTGGCGCAAACCGTCGAGGAAGTGACCCACGAACCAGCTGCCGTCGGGATAATCCAGGCGGCCCTTGCCCTGCAGCAGCCCGTCGATCACCTGGCCCTGATAGTGCGAGCCGTCCGGCAGAATGGCGTCGGGCGGTAGCAGGGGCGTGCTCTGGCTGCAGGCGGCGAGTGAAAGAAGCAGAACCAGGGGCGCGAGGCGAAGCATGCGGGGACGTCCGGGTCGATGAGCGATGCGGCCAGTATGCCGTAAAGCATCCGCCCACGCCCAGGCACCCGGAGCGTGCCGGCGGCCCCTGTTAAGCCGCTGCAGTTACCGGCCTATAATGATCGACTTTTCAAGGTGGCGCTTCCTCGCTCGGGATGCCTGCCCAGTGTCTGAGGGGAGTTTCCATGCTGCTTCGTGGCCTGTTCTGGCTGGTGCTGTGCCAACTGTTCGGTACGGCGATCAATGCGTTGTTCCTGCCGATGCTGCCAGGGCCGATTCTCGGCATGCTGCTGTTGCTGGTGTTTCTGCTCTGCCGTGGTCAGGTCGACGAGCCGATCCAGCAGGCTGCCAGCAGCCTGCTCAAGTACCTGCCGCTGCTGCTGGTACCGCCCGCTGTCGGCGTGATGGCCTATGCGCAGGCCATTGTCGAGGACTTCTGGGCAGTGATCGGTGCGCTGGTGTTGTCGTTGATCCTGTCCCTGCTGTTCGCCGGCTGGATGATGCAGAAACTGATCGAGCGCCAGGCGCGCCGCCGGGAGGAGGGATGATGCTTCACTGGCATGCTGCCTGGCTGGCCGTCACCCATCATCCGCTGTTCGCTGCCGGCATCACCCTGGGCGCCTATCAACTGGCTGTCGCTGCCTATGAGAAGACCCGCTGGGTATTCCTGCAGCCAGTACTGGTGTCGACCATACTGGTCATCGCCATTCTGCTGCTCTGCGGGCTGACCTTCACGGAGTACAAGGGTGGTGCCGAGGCGCTGACCATTTTCCTCGGTCCGGCCACCGTGGCGCTGGCCGTGCCGCTGTACCTCAATCTGCGGCGGATCCGGCAGGTGTTCTGGCCCACCGTGCTCACGCTGCTGGTCGCCGGGGTGGTCGCCACCGTGCTGGGTGTCGCCCTGGCCTGGATGCTGGGCGCCGAACACAGCATGCTGATGAGCATGGCGCCCAAGTCGGTGACCTCGCCAATCGCCATGCTGGTGGCCAGCCAGATCGGCGGGCTGGCGGCCCTGGCGGCGGTGTTCGTGATGATCACCGGCGTGTTGGGTGCGATCATCGGGCCATCGCTGCTGCGCTGGTGCGGTGTTCGTCACCACGCCGCACTGGGCATGGCCCTGGGCATGACCGCCCACGCGGTCGGCACCTCGCGGGCCATGCAGGAGAGCGAGGAGTGCGGTGCCTTCGCGGCCCTGGCCATGAGCCTGATGGGCGTGTTCACGGCCATCCTGCTGCCATTGGCCATCGTCTTCCTGAATTGAGAGCCCCCATGACCCTACCTCTATTCCCGTTGCACACCGTCCTGTTTCCCGGCTGCATGCTGGATTTGCAGATATTCGAAGCGCGTTACCTGGACATGGTCAGCCGCTGCATGAAGCAGGGCGAGGGGTTTGGCGTGGTGTGCATCGTCGAGGGTGCCCAAGTGGGCGAAGCCGCCGAACGCATTGCCCAGATGGGCTGCGAGGCGCTGATCCGTGATTTTCAGCAACGTCCCAATGGCCTGCTGGGCATCCGTGTGCAGGGTGGCCGACGGTTCCGCGTCAGCCAGGCGCAAGTGCTGCCCGACAAGCTGACGGTGGCTCAGGTCGAGTGGCTCGAAGAGGAACCGGAGCGGCCACTGGATGAGGAGCATGCCGACCTGCTGGCGTTGCTCGGTGCCCTGGCCGAACACCCGATGGTCGCCAGCCTGAGCATGGGCGGTACTGCCGGCAGCCAGGCGGAACTGGCCGACAAGCTCGGCTATCTGCTGCCGTTCGGTGCCGAACAGAAGGTCGCCTTGCTGGCCCAGCCAGATGCCGCACAGCGCCTGGATATGCTCCAGGACCTGGTCGAGCAGCTACAGGGCGACGGCTCCGTTCAATAACGGTAGATCTCCACCCCTGCCGACATCCGCCACAGCGCCATGCTGGTGAGCAGCAGCGCACAGCTCGGCACGATCATCCACCAGACCCTCGCGGGCAATGGAGGCAGCGAGGCGAAGCGCTGCATCAGCGTCAGGCTCAATGCGCACAGGCTGCTGGCCAGCAAGGCGCCGGCGATGATATCGCTCGGCCAGTGGACGCCCAGATAGACCCGCGACAAGGCGATGCTGAGTGCCGGCAGGCAGGCGAGCAGTATCCAGGTCAGGCGCAGGCGAGCGGGTTGCCCGCGGCCGGCGAGTACTGCGGTGGCGAGGAAGAAGGCGAAGGCCGCCGAGCTGTGCCCGCTGGGAAAGCTGTAGGTGTGCAGGGGTTCGAGCAGCACGTCGGGTCGTGCCCGCTCGAACAGCCCCTTGAGTGCGCCGTTGGCCAGGGCGGTGCTGAGCATGGCGCCACCTGCGAACAGCAGTGCCTGCCACTTGCGGGCGACCAGCAACAACACGCAGAGCAGGGCTGCGACCGCCAACTGAACGTCGAAATCGCCGAAGTGAGTGATCGCTACCGCTACGTAGTCGAAGCGCGGGTTGCGTTCTTCCTGGATCAAGGTCATCAGGCCCTGATCCAGTTGGATCAGATGGGGCCAGCCGATGAACAGGGCAATCAGCAGAATGCTGCCCAGGCCCGCGGCGATCAGACTCGCCTGGCGCTGTTCGCGCAGGCTGCTCTGGATGGTCAGTACCAGCAATAGCGCCAGGCCTGCGGCGACCACCGCGGCCTGAGGCCAGAAGCCCTCGGGCAGAGGCAGGCGCAGGGCGGCACCGGCGGCCCATCCCGGAACCAGGTAGGCGACCGCCCAGCCCGCAGCGGCGAGCATGCTGACGGCAGCGAAACGGCCGACCGGCATGCTCAGCATGCCGGCGACCATGGGCAGCATCGGCCGCAGTGGGCCGATGTAGCGACCGAGCAGCAGGCTGGCGACGCCATAGCGCTCGAAGTAGGTTTGCGCGCCATCGAGCCATTGCGGATGGCTTCGCAAGCCCGGCAGGCGGCGGATGTCCTGGTGGAAGTAGCGGCCCAGTGCGTAGGAAATGGCATCGCCAAGCAGGCCGCCGAGATACGCCAGTATCAGGGTCTCCCACAGGCTCAGGGCACCGTTGCCGGCCATCACGCCAACGGCGAACAGCAGCACGGTACCGGGAACGATGATGCCGGCGATGGCCAGGCACTCGACGCAAGCGATGAGGAAGATCGCCAGGCCCAGCCACTGCGGGTTGGCCGCGAGCCAGGTCGTCAGACTATCGAGCCATTGGCCCATGGGGTGGACACCTTATCAATGAGAAATCGCAGCCTTCGACCCATCCACCCGAAATGCGGTTCCTTCGCGGTGTGCGTCATGGCCGATGGGGCTGGTGCGGGGGATAGTAGCAACAAGCCCCGTCACCGAGGCAGTCAAAAAAACCGCGAGCGAGAACCGTTTCGATGCGCCGCTTGCAGCTGGAAACAACCATCTGCCAGGCGCCGCTGTGCGCGGGGCGGCATGACCGCTATAATCAGCAACTTTTTCCAACTGCCAGACCTGAGTTGCCATGACCGAGTCCGTGCTTGACTACATGACCCGTCTGGGTCGCGCCGCCCGCCAGGCATCGCGCGTGCTCGCGCGGGCCAGCACCGCGCAGAAGAACCACGCCCTGCAGGCCGCTGCCGACGCGCTCGACGCCTCCCGCGTCGAGCTGGTCGCCGCCAATCAACTGGATCTGGCCGCTGGCCGTGGCAACGGTCTGGAGCCGGCCATGCTCGACCGCCTGGCGCTGACCCCCAAGGTCATCGACAGCATGATCGAAGGCCTGCGTCAGGTTGCCACGCTGCCCGATCCCATCGGCGAGATTCAGGGCATGCGTTACCTGCCGTCCGGCATCCAGGTCGGCAAGATGCGCGTGCCGCTCGGCGTGATCGGCATCATCTACGAGTCGCGGCCCAACGTGACCATCGATGCGGCCAGCCTGTGCCTGAAGTCCGGCAACGCCACCATCCTGCGAGGCGGCTCCGAGGCCATCCATTCCAACCAGGCCATCGCCCGCTGCATCCAGGCCGGCCTGGCAGCGGCCGGCTTGCCCGCCAGCGCGGTGCAGGTCGTGGAAACCACCGACCGGGCCGCCGTTGGCGCGCTGATCACCTTGCCCGAGTTCGTCGACGTGATCGTGCCGCGTGGCGGCAAGGGCCTGATCGAGCGTGTCAGCCGCGAAGCCAAGGTGCCGGTGATCAAGCACCTGGATGGTGTCTGCCACGTGTATGTGGATAGCGCCGCTGACCTCGATAAGGCCATCCGTATTTGCGACAACTCCAAGACCCAGCGCTATTCGCCGTGCAACACCATGGAAACCCTGCTGGTGCATGCCGATATCGCCGCGCGACTGCTACCTGCGCTGGCTGCCATCTACCGTGACAAGGGCGTCGAGCTGCGTGGTGACGCGCAGACCCGCTCGCTGCTGGGCGGCGATGTGCTGGAGGCCAGCGAAGACGACTGGTACGCCGAGTACAATGCGCCGATCCTGGCGATCCGTGTGGTCGATGCGCTGGACGCTGCCATCGAACACATCAATACCTACGGTTCGCAGCACACCGACGCGATCGTCACCGAAAATTTCAGCGACGCCAGGCGTTTCCTCACCGAAGTGGATTCCAGCTCGGTGATGGTCAACGCCTCGACGCGTTTCGCCGATGGTTTCGAGTACGGCCTGGGCGCGGAGATCGGCATTTCCACCGACAAGCTGCACGCCCGTGGCCCGGTCGGTCTGTTGGGGCTGACCAGCGAGAAATACGTGGTATTCGGCGACGGTCACGTGCGCACCTGATGGCAAGCCGCAAACGCATCGGGCTGTTGGGCGGTACTTTCGATCCGGTGCATATCGGTCATCTGCGCGGCGCGCTGGAGGTGGCCGAGTTCATGGCGTTGGACGAGCTGCGGCTGATCCCCAGTGCGCGGCCGCCGCACCGTGAAACCCCGCAGGTCGGCGCGCAGGACCGCCTGGCGATGGTCGAGCAGGCCGTGGCGGGGCTGGTGCCGCTGCGGGTGGATGATCGTGAGCTGAGGCGCGACAAACCGTCCTACAGCATCGACACCCTGGAGTCGCTGCGTGCCGAACTGGCGGTGGATGATCAGCTGTTTCTGATCCTGGGTTGGGATGCCTTCTGCGGTTTGCCAACCTGGCACCGCTGGGACGAGCTGCTGTGCCACTGCCACATCTTGGTGTTGCAGCGCCCGGATGCCGACAGCGAGGCGAGCGAGCCGCTGCGTGACCTGCTGGCGGCGCGCAACATCGCCGACCCGCTGGCGCTCGAAGGGCCGGCGGGACAGATTTCTTTCATCTGGCAGACGCCGCTGGCGGTGTCTGCCACGCAGATCCGCTCGTTGCTGGCGAGCGGTCGGTCGGTGCGCTTTCTGGTGCCCGATGCGGTACTGGCTTATATCAACGCCCATGGACTGTACCGTGGGCAAATCGAACACGAGCAAACGAGTGAGTTATGACGAAGCAAACCATGCACAGTGAAGACCTGGTCAAAGTGGCCATCGCAGCACTGGAAGAGATCAAGGCGCAGGACATCATCACCATCGATGTGCGCGAGAAGACCAGCATCACCGATTACATGGTGATCGCCAGCGGCACCTCCAGCCGCCACGTCAAGTCGCTGGTCGACAACGTGCTGGAAAAGACCAAGGAGCAGGGCGTGCGGCCGATCGGCAGCGAAGGCCTGGACAGCGGCGAATGGGCACTGCTCGACCTGGGCGATATCGTCGTCCACGTGATGCTGCCGACCGCTCGCCAGTTCTACGACCTGGAGCGTCTGTGGCAGGGCGCCGAGCAGAGCCGGGCGCAGCAAGGTATCGAGCGCGAGTGAGGTAGGGCTGTCGTGCGCATCAAATTGATCGCCGTCGGTTCGCGCATGCCGCGCTGGGTCGAAGACGGCTGGCAGGAGTATGCCAAGCGCATGCCGTCCGAGCTGTCCCTGGAACTGCTGGAAATTCCCCTCACCACCCGTGGCAAGAATGCCGACGTGGCGCGGATGATCCGCCAGGAGGGCGAAGCCATGCTGGCCAAGGTGCAGCCGGGGGAACGCATCGTCACCCTGGAAGTCGAAGGGCGACCCTGGAGTACCGAGCAACTGGCGGTCGAGCTGGACAAGTGGCGTCTCGATTCACGCACCGTCAACCTCATGGTCGGCGGCCCGGAGGGGCTGGCGCCGGAGGTCCAGGCGCGCAGCGAGCAGCGTTGGTCGCTGTCGCCCCTGACCTTGCCGCACCCGCTGGTACGGATACTGGTCGGCGAACAGATCTATCGTGCCTGGACAGTGTTGTCCGGTCACCCTTATCACAAGTAGTCAACAGCCCCGATGCCCCAGCCGATTCGCCTCAAAGACCACGAGAAGGACGCACGCCTCATTCGTAAGCGTGCGCTGGTCGGTGGCGTGGCTTTTCTGGCCTTGACCCTGTTGCTGGTCGCTCGCATGTATTACCTGCAGGTGATCCAGTACGAGTACCACTCCACGCTGGCGGAAAACAACCGCATCCACGTGCAACCGATTCCGCCCAATCGCGGGCTGATCTACGACCGCAACGGGGTGATCATCGCCGATAACCGGCCCAGCTTCAGCCTGAGCCTGACCCGTGAGCGAGCGGGCGACTGGGAGCAGGTGCTGGACGTCATCGTCGAGGTTCTGCAGCTCACCGCCGATGATCGCGAACTGTTCGAACGACGGGTACGCCAGGGCCGTCGGCCTTTCGAACCGGTGCCCGTGCTGTTCGAACTCAGCGAGGAACAGATCGCCCGGCTGGCGGTGAACCAGTTCCGCCTGCCCGGCGTCGAGGTGGTGGCGCAACTGGTGCGTCACTACCCGCAGCGTGAGCACTTCGCCCACTCGGTCGGTTACGTGGGGCGCATCAACGAACGCGAGCTCAAGGAGCTCGACCCGGTCGAGTACAGCGGTACTCACCATATCGGCAAGACCGGTATCGAGCGCTTCTATGAAGATCAGTTGCACGGCAAGGTCGGCTACGAGGAGGTCGAGACCAACGCCCGCGGCCGTGTACTGCGTGTGCTCAACCGCACCGACCCCTTGCCTGGCAAGGATGTGATCCTGACCCTCGACGTGCACCTGCAGGAAGTGGCGGAAAAGGCGCTTGGTGGCCGGCGCGGCTCGGTGGTGGCGATCCAGCCAGCCACCGGTGAAGTGCTGGCCATGGTCAGCCAGCCGAGCTTCGACCCCAACCCTTTCGTCACCGGGATCAGCTTCAAGGCTTATGCAGAGCTGCGCGACTCCATCGACCGACCGCTCTACAACCGCGTGTTACGCGGGCTGTACCCGCCGGGTTCGACCATCAAGCCGATGGTGGCGGTGGCTGGCCTGGATGCCGGGGTGGTCACCCCGACGTCGCGGGTCTTCGACCCGGGCTTCTACCAGTTGGCCAACAACAGCCACAAATATCGCAACTGGAACCGTACCGGCGACGGCTGGGTGGATCTGAACATGGCGATCATGCGGTCCAACGACACCTACTTCTACGACCTGGCCCACAAGATGGGCATCGATCGACTGCATGACTACATGAGCCGTTTCGGCATCGGTCAGCGAGTGTCCCTGGATATGTTCGAGGAAACCGCCGGCCTGATGCCGTCACGGGAGTGGAAGCGGGCGCGTTATCGCCAGCCCTGGTACCCGGGCGAGACGCTGATCCTCGGGATCGGCCAAGGCTACATGCAGGCCACGCCCCTGCAACTGGCCCAGGCCACCGCACTGGTGGCGACCAAGGGCAAGTGGATCCGTCCACACCTGGCCAAGACCATCGACGGCCAGTTGCCTCACGACGAAGACCCGATCCCGGATATCGTGCTGCGCGATCCCAGAGCCTGGGATTACGCGCGTCTCGGCATGGAGGCGGTGATGCACGGGGCCCGGGGTACGGCGCGTAAGGTCGGCGATGCGGCCGCCTACCGGATTGCCGGCAAGAGCGGTACGGCCCAGGTGGTGGCGATCAAGCAGGGCGAGAAGTACGACCGCAGCAAGGTGCAGGAGCGTCATCGCGATCACGCCCTGTTCGTCGGCTTCGCCCCGGCCGACAACCCGCAGATCGTCGTCGCGGTGATGGTCGAGAATGGCGAGTCGGGCTCTGGCGTCGGCGCGCCGGTGGTCAAGCAGGTGATGGACGCCTGGCTGCTCGACGAGAACGGCCAGCTCAAGGCTGAATACGCCACGCCAGGTGCTGCGGCACCGTCCAACGCAGAGGTGAAGCACCCATGAGCCTGACCGCGAGCTTCGATCGCACGCTTTCCACTGACGATGTTCTGCGCCGTCGCTCCAGCCTGCTGCAACGCCTGCACATCGACGGCATTCTCTTGCTGCTGTTGTTGCTGCTCGCCACCGGCAGCCTGTTCGTCCTTTATTCGGCCAGCGGCAAGAACCTGGATCTGCTGATGAAGCAGGCCAGCTCCTTCGGCATCGGGCTGGTGGCGATGGTGGTCATCGCCCAGTTCGAACCGCGTTTCATGGCTCGCTGGGTGCCGCTGGGTTACTTGTGTGGCGTCGGCCTGCTGGTGGTGGTGGACGTCATGGGTCACAACGCCATGGGGGCCACGCGGTGGATCAACATCCCTGGGGTGATCCGCTTCCAGCCGTCCGAATTCATGAAGATCCTGATGCCGGCGACCATGGCCTGGTACCTGGCCAAGCGCACGCTGCCGCCGAGCTTCAAGCATGTCGCGGTAAGCCTCGGGCTGGTCGTCACACCGTTCGTGCTGATCCTGTTGCAGCCGGATCTCGGCACCTCGCTGCTGATTCTCGCCTCCGGTGCCTTCGTACTGTTTATTGCCGGACTGCAGTGGCGCTGGATCGCCGGTGCCGTCGCGGCGATCGCGCCGATTGCCGTGGCCATGTGGTTCTTCGTCATGCACGACTACCAGAAGCGCCGCGTGCTGACCTTCATCAACCCGGAAAGCGATCCGCTGGGAGCAGGCTGGAACATCATCCAGTCGAAGGCGGCGATCGGCTCCGGAGGCGTGTTCGGCAAGGGCTGGCTGCTGGGCACCCAGTCGCACCTGGACTTTTTGCCGGAAAGCCATACGGACTTTATCATTGCCGTTCTCGCCGAAGAATTCGGCCTGATTGGTGTCTGTCTGTTGCTGCTCTTGTACATTCTGTTGATTGCACGCGGTCTGGTGATTACCGTGCAAGCGCAGACGCTGTTCGGTAAGCTGCTCGCCGGTGGTCTGACCATGACCTTCTTCGTCTATGTGTTCATCAATATCGGCATGGTCAGTGGTTTGTTGCCGGTGGTGGGTGTGCCGCTGCCGTTCATCAGTTATGGCGGCACGTCATTGATTACGTTGTTGTCGGGTTTCGGAATTCTGATGTCCATCCACACGCACCGTAAGTGGATTGCTCAGGCTTGATTGGGGTTATGAATTCAATGCAGATTTTGCGTGGCTGGGCCGCACGACATGCACAATGGCTGGCGGTTGCCGGTCTGCTTGGGGCTCCACAGGCGATGGCTGCCAACGAATACGCGAATTCGCCGCAAGTCGGCGAGTTCATCGGTGAAATGACCCGTGATTATGGTTTCGCCAGCGAGCAACTGAGCACGCTGTTCACCGCCGTGGAACGCAAGCAGGCCATCCTCGACGCCATCTCGCGCCCAGCCGAGCGGGTCAAGCCCTGGAAGGAGTATCGGCCGATCTTCATCACCGATGCCCGTATCAGCAAGGGCGTGGCGTTCTGGAACGAACATGCCGAAGCCCTGGCGCGGGCGGAAAAGGAATACGGTGTGCCCGCCGAGATCATCGTCGCCATCATCGGTGTGGAAACCTCGTACGGTGGCAATACGGGCAATTATCGGGTGATCGATGCGCTGTCCACCCTGGCGTTCGATTACCCGCCCCGCGCGCCCTTCTTCCGCAAGGAGCTGCGCGAATTCCTCATGTTGACCCGTGAGGAACAGGTCGATCCTGCCAGCCTGAAAGGCTCCTATGCTGGCGCCATGGGCCTTCCTCAATTCATGCCGAGCAGTTTCCGCGCCTATGCGGTGGACTTCGATGGCGACGGCCATATCAACATCTGGAGCAATCCGACCGACGCCATCGGCAGCGTGGCCAGCTATTTCAAGCGCCACAACTGGCAACCGGGGCAGCCGGTGGCCAGTCTTGCCACTGTCGAGGGCGAGCAGGCCGAGCAGGGCCTGAGCGCCGGCCTCGATCCGGAAAAGAACGTAGGCGAGCTGCGCGCGCTGGGCTGGTCGAGCAATGATGTACTGGCCGACGACCTGCCGGTCACCGCGTTTCGCCTCGACGGTGCGCAGGGCGCCGAATACTGGATCGGCCAGCCGAACTTCTACGTCATTACCCGCTACAACCGCAGCGTGATGTATGCCATGGCGGTCAGTCAGTTGTCCGAGTTGCTGGTTCAGGCCCGAGGTGCCAATCAATGACGGGGTTGCCGTTCAAACTGGCCGTATGCGGCATCATCGCGCTGACCTTGGCGAGCTGCTCGTCCAGCCGTGCGCCGACAGCTTCGGCGCCGGCGCAGTCTTCAGCCGGGTCGGCTTCCGGGCCGAGCGACTTCAACCGCCCGCACAGGGACGGCGCGCCCTGGTGGGACGTCGATGTCTCGAAGATCCAGGACGCCATCCCCATGCCGCACTACGGCCCGGTGAAAGCCAGCCCATATGTGGTCTTCGGCAAGCAGTACTACCCGCTCTCCGATGCCCGCCGCTACAAGGCCACCGGCCCGGCCTCCTGGTACGGGACCAAGTTCCATGGCCAGGCCACCGCCAACGGTGAGGCCTACGACCTGTATGGCATGACCGCCGCGCACAAGACCCTGCCGCTGCCCAGCTACGTGCGGGTGACCAACCTGGAAAACGGCAAGACGGTGATCCTGCGGGTCAACGATCGCGGCCCGTTCTACTCCGACCGCATCATCGACCTGTCTTTCGCGGCGGCCAAGAAGCTAGGCTACGCCGAGAAGGGCACCGCCCAGGTTCGCGTCGAGGGTATCGACCCCACCGAGTGGTGGGCCCAGCAGGGCCGTCCGGTGCCCATGGTGATGGCGCAGCCGCAGATGGCCAAGGTCCAGCCCGCCCAGGCCGCCCAATTGCAGATAGCCAGCGCCCCGGTGGAGCAGTATTCGCCGCCCACTCAGCAGCACGCCGCCGCCACCCTGCCGGTGCAGATCGACTCAAAAAAAAACGCTTCAGCCGCAGCCTCTGGCCTGTATCTCCAAGTGGGAGCCTTCGCCAATCCCGACGCTGCGGAACTTCTCAAGGCCAAGCTGAGCGAGTCAGTGAGTGCGCCGGTATTCATCAACTCGGTGGTGCGCAACCAGCAGATACTGCACCGCGTGCGGCTGGGCCCGATCAACAGCCAGGGCGAGGCTGACCGGGTGCGTGACAGCATTCGCGTCGCCAACCTCGGGCAAGCGACCCTGGTCAAGGCGGACTGAAGGGCGCAGCCCATCGATGCTGGCAACTAATCGGCCAGCCGCCTGACTAAGCAGTGAATCGCCGCCAGCGCGCGGCGATGGCAGTTAATAGCCGCCCGCAAGGGCCTGTTCGACCATCAGCGATCTAGAGAGACGGATGAAAATCACCAGTTTCGCGCAACGCATCTTCCTGTCACTTATGCTGCTCGGCACCTCGGGTGCCTGGGCCAACCAGGCGCCGCTGCCGGCTCCGCCGCAGCTGGCAGCCAAGTCCTATGTGCTGATGGATGGTGCCAGTGGCAACATCCTGGTCGAGAACAATGGCGACGAGCGCTTGCCGCCTGCCAGCCTGACCAAGCTGATGACTGCCTACATCGCCACCCTCGAGATCCGCAACGGCAAGATCGCCGAGCAGGACATGGTCACCATCAGCGAGCATGCCTGGCGCACCGGTGGTGCCGCATCGGGCGGGTCCACCATGTTCCTGCCGGTGAACAGCCAGGCCACGGTCGGTGACCTGCTGCACGGCGTGATCATTCAGTCCGGCAACGACGCCAGCATCGCCATCGCCGAGCACATCGCCGGCAGTGAAGATGCGTTCGCCGACATGATGAACGCGACCGCCGAGCGCCTGGGCATGAAGAACAGCCACTTCATGAACGCCACCGGCCTGCCGAATCCAGAGCACTATTCCAGTGCCCACGACATGGCGATTCTGGCCCGTGCGATCATCAACGAGGATGCCGAGCACTATGCCATCTACTCGCAGAAGGAGTTCCTCTGGAACAACATCAAGCAGCCCAACCGCAACCTGCTGCTGTGGCGCGACCGTACCGTCGACGGCCTGAAGACCGGCCATACCCAGGAAGCCGGCTTTTGCCTGGTCGCCTCTGCGGTGCGTGATGGTGCACGGATGATCACCTCGGTGTTCGGTACCGACAGCGAGAGCGCCCGGGCCGCTGAAACCCAGAAGCTGCTGACCTATGGTTTCCGCTTCTTCGAAACCCGCACCTTCTACCAGAAGGGCGCCGAATTGGCCCAGGCACAGGTCTGGAAAGGCCAGACTTCCCAGGTCAAGGCCGGGCTGGCCCAGGATCTGACCCTGACCCTGCCGAAAGGCCAGCTGGAGAAGTTGCAGGCCAGCATGACCCTCAACCCGCAGATCACCGCTCCCATCGCTCAGGGCGATGTGATCGGCAAGGTCGAGGTGAAGATGGGCGATCAGGTGGTGCACAGTGCCGATCTGGTGGCCCTGGAAGCCGTCGAGGAGGGTGGTTTCTTCCGCCAGCTGTGGGATAGCATTCGCTTGTTCTTCTACGGATTGTTCAACTGAGAACCAGCCCATGACTTGCTGAGCGTCGGCCCTGAACGAGCTGGGTCGCCAGCCCGCTCGGAAGGCCACTTGCAGCCAATGCCCTTCAGGGCTGCTCCGAAGGAGCGAGCGAAGCGAGTAATGCGAGTGCATGAAAGCAACTCCGTTTCCTCGCTTGTTTTTGGGGAGCGCCCCGGCCCTGCACAGGGCTCCAGTTCGCAATATCATGAACAGGTTCTAATCTGGCTTTAAAATCACGGACGCCCTCGACCTGAGGGCGTCTTGCACTGGACAGGCGAAAAGCCCGCAGTAACTGCCATGACCGATACCGACGTACAACCTCCAAAAATCGAATTTCCCTGCAAGAACTACCCGATCAAGGTGATCGGCGAGGCCGGCGACGGTTTTGCTGACATGGTGATCGAAGTGATCCAGCGCCATGCACCGGACCTGGATGCCGGCACACTGGTCCGTCGCGATAGCAGCAAGGGCCGCTTCGTTTCCGTGCAGGTGCTGATTACCGCCACTGGCGTCGAGCAGCTCGAAGCGATCCACGTTGACCTGCGTGCCACCGGTCGCGTGCAAATGGTGCTGTAGTGGCCGCAGCCGACCTTGTCGTGCGGCATCTGGGGCTGGTGGATTACTTGCCGACCCTGGAGGCTATGCGCACGCTGACCGCCGAGCGCGACGAGGCCACACCCGACGAGATCTGGCTGTTGCAGCATCCGCAGGTGTTCACTCAGGGCCAGGCCGGCAAGCCCGAACACCTGCTGGCGCCCGGTGACATTCCGGTGGTTCAGGTGGAGCGCGGTGGCCAGGTGACTTACCACGGGCCAGGCCAACTGGTGGCTTACCTGATGCTGGATCTGCGTCGTCTGGATCTGGGCGTGCGGGAGTTGGTCAGTGCCATGGAGCAGACGCTGGTCGACGTTCTGGCGAGCTATGGCGTCGAGGCGGCGCCAAAGGCAGATGCGCCAGGCGTGTACGTCAATGGCGACAAGATCGCTTCGCTGGGGCTGCGTGTGCGCCGTGGCTGCTCATTCCACGGCCTGGCGCTCAACGTAGACATGGACATGCTGCCTTTCCAGCGTATCAACCCGTGCGGTTATGCCGGTTTGAAGATGACCCAGCTCAGGGATCGGGTGGCAACGCCACCGGTACTCGGCGAGGTCGCCCAGCGCCTCGAAAAGGCGCTTCGTCAGCGCCTGGGGTATGGGGAATAACAGGCCTGCCCCATCGTCGCAGAGATTTGCGGGGTATCGCCAGACTCGTCTGTGTAACCCGGGTTACCGACTGACATTGGTCGGGGTCGCTCTGGCGGCCATCCGCTGCAGTGCCCCAACTGACGCCCGCGTAGACCGGGGCGCCTGGCGGGAAGGCATAAGCCTTTGCATCAATTCACGTTGAGTGCGGGAATCAGGCTGCTGTCGATCTGCTGGCCAGGTACCGGCACGGGCGCTGCCAGGCCCAGATTGTTCTTCTCGAATACCTTGTCCGCCCGATAGCTGGAGCGTACCAGCGGACCGGCCGCCACTTCCATGAAACCCATGCGCAGGCCGATCTCGCGGAAGCGGTTGAACTCATCCGGGCTGACCCAGCGCTTGACCGGCAGGTGATTGCGTGTCGGCTGCAGGTACTGGCCAAGGGTGAGGATATCCACGCCCACGGCACGCATATCTTCCATCGCCTCGAACACTTCATCGTCGGTCTCGCCCAGGCCGAGCATCAGGCTGGTCTTGGTGAGCACGTCCGGACGATGGCGCTTGGCGTGGGCCAGCACATCGAGCGTCTTCCGGTAGCCGGCGCGAGGGTCGCGTACTTCGCGGGTCAGGCGATTGACTGTCTCGACGTTCTGGGCGAACACCTCGAGGCCGGAGTCCACCACGCGCTCGATGGACGGCAGGTCGCCGTCGAAGTCGGGCGTCAGCGCTTCCACCACCACGTGTGGCGTATTGGCCTTGATCGCCTGTACGCAGGCGGCGTAGTGCGCGGCGCCGCCGTCTGGCAGGTCATCGCGATCCACCGAGGTCAGCACGATGTAACGCAGCGCCATCAGCTCCACCGACTTGGCGGTGTTCTGCGGCTCTTCCTTGTCCAGCCAGCCGTTGGGGTTGCCGGTGTCCACCGCGCAGAAGCGGCAGGCGCGGGTGCACACCGAACCCATCAGCATGATCGTCGCCGTACCGTTGGACCAGCACTCGCCCATGTTCGGGCAGTGGGACTCCTGGCAGACGGTGCTCAGGCGGTGCTCGCCGACGTTACGCTTGACCGCTTCGAAACGGCTGCCGCCCGGCGCCTTGACGCGCAACCAGCTCGGCTTGGGCTCATAGACCTTGGCTTCAGTCGAGGCACGGCGTTTCTGGCCGTCCTTGATCGCGGTAATACCCTGCGCGGTACGGAATTTGTCGCCGCTGGCAACGGGTTTGGGCGAGGCGGTATCGGGCATCGAAAATCTCGGCTCCGGTAGGGGCTGCTGTGGCGGATCGGCAGCTTCTGGCTGCCGCAAAGTGTATCACACACCGCCGCGGCAAGCGCCTGACCGTCCACCCCCGTTGCCGCGTGCAGGGCCGTCGGTCAGGCCGTTGGCAGCTTGGCGATCACCTTGATCTCGAACTGGAAGCCGTACAGCCAGGTCACGCCCACGCAGGTGATGTTCGGATGCGGTGCCTCGCCCCAGTATTCTGCAACGACCTCCCAGATGGTCTCGAAGCGTTCTTCAGGGTTGACGATGAATACCGTCACGTCGACCACGTCATCGAAGGTGCAGCCTGCGGCGGCGAGAACCGCGTTGAGGTTGTCGAACGCCAGGCGAACCTGAGCTTTCAGATCCGCCTCGGGGGAGCCGTCGGGGTGGCTGCCGACCTGGCCGGATACGAATAGTAAACCATTGGAGCGTACGGCCGGTGAATAGCGGTTGCGTTCATAGAGGGCCTGGCGGCCTGCGGGGAAAACCACGTCGCGAGTAGTCATGTCGGTTCCTGTGGGCATTGGCCCCGTTGCAGTGATGGGCTCACTCTAGGAGTGCCGACCTGCTGGATAAACCGGCCTGTTCGATCAACACTGTTTGGGAAATCCAAACAATCACTGGCTGACAACATGGATCGATTCGATGCGATGAGGGCCTTCTCCCGTGTTGTGGAGGCTGGCAGCTTCACCAAGGCGGCGGACACGCTGCACATGAGCAAGGCCAGCGTCACGCAGCTTGTGCAGCAGCTCGAGGCGCGGCTGCGGGTACGGCTGCTGAACCGCACCACGCGCAGGGTCAACGTCACTGCCGACGGCGCCGCCTATTACGAGCGGGTGGTGCGTCTGCTGGCCGATATGGACGACGCCGAAACCAGCCTCTCGAACGCCACCAGCATGCCCCGTGGGCGGCTGCGGGTGGACGTGCCCAGCCCGTTCGCGCGGATGATCCTGGTGCCGGCGTTGCCAGCCTTCCATGCACGCTACCCGGATATCCAGCTCGATCTCGGGGTGAGCGACCGTCTCGTCGATCTGCTGGGTGAGAACGTCGACTGCGTGATCCGTGGCGGCGAGATCACCGATCAGTCACTGATGGCGCGCCGTGTCGGCGACCTGCAATCGGGTGTCTATGCGGCTCCCAGTTACCTGCAGCGCTGCGGCACTCCCGTGCACCCGCAGGAACTTGCCGATAGTCACCATCGCATCGTCGGTTTCAAGCGGGCGCGGGGCGGCAAGCTGTTTTCCTACCTCATGCACCGCGATGGCGAAAGCCTGGACGTGGAGGGGCGCTACGTGCTGGCGCTCGACGATGGCAATGCCTACCTGGCAGCCGGGTTGGCAGGGCTGGGCGTGCTTTGGTTGCCGAACTACATGTCGCGCGAGCACCTGCAGCGCGGCGAGCTGGTCGCGGTTTTCGAGGGCTGGCGGTTCGAGCCGATGCCGATGTACCTCGCCTACCCGCCGAACCGCCACGTCAGTGCCAAGCTGCGGGTGTTCATCGACTGGGTCATCGAGTTGATGGCGCTGCACGCACCGGTCATCGACCGAAGTGGGCCGGCTACAGGCGCCGATCCTTTGCGGTAAACTGCGCGCCCCGCTTTGCCGATGGCTTCGTTGCATGTCCCGACCGTCCCGCCCGGCGTCACGCCCCTATCGTGTGCCCAAGGCGCCGCCCGCCGAGCCGCGCCTGATCCTGCTGAACAAGCCGTTCGACGTGCTCACCCAGTTCAATGACGACCAGGGCCGCGCCACGCTCAAGGATTTCGTCGCCGTGCCAGGGGTGTATCCGGCAGGGCGACTGGATCGCGACAGCGAAGGGTTGCTGCTGCTCACCAACGATGGCCAGTTGCAGGCGCGGATCGCCGACCCCCGCCACAAGCTGGCCAAGACCTATTGGGTGCAGGTCGAAGGGGAGCCCCGTGCAGAACAGTTGCAGCAATTGCAACAGGGTGTGCAGCTCAATGACGGGCCGACCCTGCCAGCTGAGGCGCGTCTGCTCGATGAGCCTGCGCTATGGCCACGCAACCCTCCGGTGCGCTTTCGTAAAAGCGTGCCGACTGCCTGGCTGGAGCTGGTGATCCGTGAGGGGCGCAACCGTCAGGTGCGGCGCATGACCGCCGCCGTAGGGCTGCCAACCCTGCGCCTGGTGCGCGTGCGTATCGGTCCTTGGGCACTGGACGGCTTGCAGCCGGGTGAATGGTGCGAGGCGCTGCTCGACTGAGCGTCGCTCAGTCGCTGCTGCCTTCCAGCCTTTCCTGGGCCGTGTGCGCAAGTCGCTCGTTGAGCAGGTGGGCCTGGCCGCGCTCGGCCTGCACGCAGGTGGTGATCAGATCCCGAATCAGCTTGCGGCGGGTTTCCGAGAGTTCCAGAAAGGCATTGATGATCTCTCGCTCCTGATTGAGCAGGAGCTCGTGTCGCTGTTTCTGGTTGTCGATCCGCGTGGAGACCTCTTCGCCGAATCGCAGGGTATGGGGGTCGATGTTCAGCCATTCGGCCAATACCAGCAGCTTGTCTTCCGTGGGCAGGGTTTCGCCCTTCAGCCAGCGGCGCACTCCGTGCAAGGTCACTGGCCTGCCCCAGTAGCGCAAATTGAATTCACGCTCCAGCACTGCAGGTTTCGGAGCATAGCCAGCGTTGCCAAGCGCTGTGCGCAGGCGAGCGGCGAATTTTTGGCGAGTCTTTTCCATGCCCGAAACACTACGGAGGATAGGGTGGGCGTGGCGTAACAAGTCGTGAGGCTTCAGTTAACTTGGTTACGTGACTTTTGGTTACGCTGCATGCTTTCATGGTGCCATGACGGGAGATCAAAGTCGTGCTCCTCTCATGGTCATTGACAACCGGCGTCATGGGCCTCCAGTGCCACTGGAATCGGGCGGTGCATACGCTGTGCCGGGCGCCATGATCGGCCTGTCGTTCATTTATCGTCGTCATGATGGTTCTGGCTGCTCGATGTTCATCTGACCGGGAGCGCGGCAAAGCGTCACGACTTTTTGAACATGCCAGCGGGGTTGAGTACCAGGCCTCGCCCAGCCTCCCGGTGACTGCATGGATATCCGAGGGGCTCGGTTCTGGCGTGGCCGGTGTACGCCTCGCGGAACGCAGAGCCCAAGCAATGGAGGGAGGTGGCGTGAGCGCAGGAAATGATTGCCGGGACAAGGCCGCCAGCGGGCACGTCGAAGGCTCGCGCTTCGATGTAGACGCCGTGCTGGCGGTCATCTTCGAGCTGACGGCCGACTGCATTCTGCTTAGCGACGCCCAGGGCAGGCTTCGAGCCCTGAGCCAGGGCGCGTGTGAGGCCTTCGGTTATGGGCGCGGGGAAATGCTCGGTGAACCGGTCCAGTGCTTGCTGAGCCAAGTGCCTGGGCTTCCCTGGAGCGAAACCGGCGAGGATTCGGGCGATCGTGAATGGTGCTGCGCGGGCATACGCCGCGACGGCAGTCACCTGCCATTGCGCCTGCGCAGCAGAGTGCTGGTGGCGGGCAAGCAGCGGCGCTGCCTGTTCATCTGTGATGAGCCCGGCGAGTGCCGTCGCCTCAGCGAGCAGAGCCGTTTGCCGGGGCTGCGAGAGCGATTGGCCGCTCATCCCGATTCGCGATACGCCACCCAGCTCGTCGACGACGAGCCCAGGACACGCCGGCAGGGTCGGCCACTCGCCAGGGAAGTCGCCAACCTGGACGAGAGGGCCGCGAGCGAGCAGGCCGAGCACACTCGGCAGTTGGTCACCAGGTTGAGTCAGGCTGTCACTCGTCGCGAGCTGGAGTTGCATTACCAGCCGCAGTTCGCTCTGCACAGCCTGGAGGTATCGGGCATGGAGGCGTTGCTGCGCTGGCGTGATGGCGCGCGAGGGCTGGTCGCCCCCGGGCAATTCATTGGCCTGGCCATCGAGCATGAGCTGATGCCGGAGATCGGTCGCTGGGTCATTCGCAAGGCCTGTGAGGACGCCAGGTACCTGGCTGAATGTGGGCTGCTGGATGTAGGGGTGGCGGTGAATGTCTGTGCCTCGTTGTTCGGGGAAGCGGACTTCTTCGATTTCGTGCATGGCACGCTGGCGCAGACCGGGCTGACGGCGGATCGCCTCGAACTCGAGATCACCGAGGATGAGGCGATGAAGAGCCCGCAGTGCATCCAGGCCCATGCCCGCCACCTGCGCGAAGCGGGGGTTCGCCTGGCCATGGATGATTTCGGTGTGGGTTATTCATCCCTGGGCCGTTTGAGAAGCCTGCACTTCAGCAAATTGAAAATCGACCGCTCGTTCGTGCTCAGGTTGCCGTGCAGTCGGCATGACGAGGCGATCATTCGTGCCGTCCTCAGCCTCGCCGATGACCTGGGCATGCAGGTGATCGCCGAGGGGGTGGAAAATCAACGCCAGCTCGACTGTCTGCGTGCGCTGGGCTGTAGCCATGGCCAGGGCTTCTGGTTTGCGCGACCCATGCCGCTGGCCAGGCTGATCGAGTGGCTGCAGCAACGACGCGACGGTAACGAAACGATCAATACTGCGCCTTGATCACCGCGATGCCTTGGCGCAACACACCCAGCCAGGCATGGCGCGTTTGCGGGGCGTAGTGAGGATCGTGGCGGGCGATGGTCGCCAGCAGTGAGTCCACCCACAGATCGTAGAGTTCTGGGCGGATATCCATGGCGGCACGTGCGTGGGTGCAGCCCAGGGCGCGCAGTTTGCTGTCCGGCATGCCGCGGGCATGCATGACGAGGTTGAGGATGCCCTGGCGCAGCAACAGCTTTTGCGCAGGCATGTCGGTATGCGCGAACTTCTCGCGAATCGCTGGCGAGCTGTCGAGGAAATGTCGATAGAAATCGTCGAAGAAGGCCGGGCTGGCACAGCAGCGTCCGTAACTCTGCATGACGCAATCGGTGGCGTTCATGTGTTTCTCCAATAGGGCGAGGCGATGGCAACAGGGGGGCAGCGCGGCAGGCCGTTGCCGGGCGACTGCATGGCCAATGGCAGGCATGTGCGCGTCAGGACTCGCACAAGCAGTTGTCAGCAAGGCACAAAAAGCGTGTGGATACTACACGCTGGCATGCTCCGATGCGTAGCTCCCTATTGGTCGTATGGTCTTTAGCTGCGCAAGTGCTGGAGTGGTAGCTGCGTGCTGGAGAGGATCTGCTGCAGCACGAAGCTCGAGCGCACGCTGGAAACGCCATCGATGCGGGTCAGGGTGCCGAGCAGCAGCTTCTGGTAGTGATCCATGTCGGGCACCACCACCTTGAGCTGGTAGTCGGCGTCCATGCCGGTGACCAGGCAGCACTCCAGCACTTCGGGGCACTTGCGAATCTCTTCCTGGAAATGCTCGAAGCGCTCGGGCGTGTGGCGATCCATGCCGATCAGCACGTAGGCGGTCAGGCTCAGGCCAAGTTTCTTGCGATCGAGCAGGGCGACCTGCTGCACGATATAGCCGTCATCCTCCAGTTGCTTGACCCGTCGCGAACAGGGCGAAGGAGACAGGCCGATGCGCTCGGCCAGATCCTGGTTGGACAGGGTCGCGTCGCGTTGCAATTCGGCGAGAATGTTCAGGTCGTAACGGTCGAGTTTGTTCATGTTTAGGCTTATTTATGGTTTGCTTGCGCTATATGTTGATTGATTGGCGTAAAATTGCGCAAGTGCTAATTATCGGAGCAATGTTTGCAATTTATGGTCGCGCCGGCGGGCGTAAGCTTTATCTCAGTTTCAAGGCCCGGACGACAGGTCCACCCGGCTCGCCCAATCAGGAGAGCTGGCGCCGCCGACCCCACCGGGTCGTCACGGCACCCGGGTCCGCACTGCCCAACCAGGCGGGCGAGGAAGGCGGCGACAGAATTGCCAGCACAGGACAGCTACGAAAGGGGAGGCCGAGAGGTCTCCCCTTTCTTCTTTGCGTGTCTCAATGACCGCCGCAGCACTTCTCCCAGTGCTTCTTCTTCGATGTCTGGCCGATGCCCGGGTTGAAGGCGTTGGTCGGATCCAGCTCGCGGTAGAAATCCGCCAGCGCCGGCTTGGCGATATACAGGTGACCAACGTTGTGTTCGGCCGGGTACTCGGCGCGGCGCTCATCGAGTAGCGTCCACATGGCGTGCTCCATGGCGATCGGATCGACGCCCTTCTTGACGATGTAATCCTGATGGAACACGTGGCAGAAGAAATGCCCGTAGTAGAGCTTGTGGATGATCTGCTCTTGCATCGCCGCCGGCAGCGTCTCGACCCAGTCACGGTCATTGCGACGCAGGGCGATATCCAGGGCGAGGATGTCTTCGACGCTGCTGCGGTGCGCCTCACGGTAGCGAATCGCCGCGCCGGCGATGGCGAAGCGGTGCAGGAATGCCTTGCGGCCCTCGTCGGCGTCGCATTCGAAAAAGGCGCCGCTGCTGCGTTGCCCGAAGTATTCGCTCAGAAAGACGCGGGTCTGCTCCAGGCTGTCGTTGGCCACCCGGACGAGCAGGTGATGCTCATAGCGGTCGCGGTATTGGCGCATGCGCAGTGGCAGGTGGCTGGGCAGCAGATTCATCAACAGCTGAATCGCTCGGTCACTGATGCCTCGTAGGCCGAAGCGCTCGAAGAAGCCATCGACACGGCTCTTCAGTGCGAAGGCCGCAGGGACCCTGGCGGTGCCGAACCTGTCGATCAGCAAAAAGGTATCCTTGCCGTACTTTTCGCCGATATCGAAGGCAGTGCGGTGAATGTATTCACCGGCAATCGGCAGGCTAGGTAGCTGGCTGAGCAGGTGGCGGCGCACCTCGGTGAGATCGTGCGGGTCGCTGCTGCCGATATAGAAGACGGTGCTCGGCTCCTTGGGGAAGGTATCCAGGCGCACGGCGAACAGGCACAGCTTGCCGGCCGAGCCGGAGGCCTCGAACAGCCGCGACGGATCGGCGTTGAAGCGCGCCGGGGTATCGGCATCCACGTCCCGCACGTGTTCGCCGTAGCGCCCGTCCGAAGCCTTGCCAGTGCCCTCGTTACTGATCTGAAGCGGGCTGTAGTCGCCGCGCTGCAGGCGGCTGAGGATTTCCTCGGGGCTGTCGCCCAGGTCGATGCCCAGGTGGTTGACCAGTTCCAGGGTGCCGTCTTCCTTCACTTGCGCATACAGCGCCAGTTCGGTGTAGGCCGGGCCGCGGCGAACCAGCGAGCCGCCTGAGTTGTTGCACACGCCGCCGAGTACCGAGGCGCCGATGCACGAAGAACCGATCACAGAATGAGGCTCGCGGCCGAACGGTGCCAACGCCTGTTCCAGACGATCCAGTGTGGCGCCGGGCAGGCACACCACCTGCTCGCCATCGTTGATCAGTTGCACGCCGGTGATGCGCAGGGTGCTGATCAACACGATTTCGCGGTCGTAATCATTGCCATCTGGAGTCGAACCGCCGGTCAGGCCGGTGTTGGCCGCCTGCATGATGACGATGCGGTCGGCTGCGACTGCTGTTTGCAGTACCTGCCATTGCTCCAGCAATGTGCCGGGGCGTACGACGGCCAGTACGTTGCCGGCGCCGGTGCGGTGGCCCTTGCGAAAGCGGCGGGTGCTCTGTTCGTCGGTGAGCACATGGTCTTTGCCCACGGCTTCGCGCAGGGTCGCCAGCAGGGTGTCGCGGCTGATCGAAGCCATGGCTCAGCGCTCCCTAACCAGCGACTCGGCACTGATCTGCGCAATGGATCTGGCACCGGTCAGCACCATGGCTACGCGCATTTCCTTGTCGATCAGGCTCAGCAGGTTGCTTACCCCGGCGCCGCCGGCGGCAGCCAGTGCGTAGACGAAGGCCCGGCCGAGCATCACGGTATCGGCACCCAGGGCGATCATGCGCACCACGTCCAGGCCGCTGCGGATGCCCGAGTCGGCGAGGATCTTCAGGTCGCCCTTCACCGCGTCAGCGATGGCCGGCAAGGCGCGGGCACTGGACAGTACGCCGTCGAGCTGGCGCCCGCCGTGGTTGGAGACGACGATGCCGTCGGCGCCGAAACGTACCGCGTCGCGGGCATCTTCGGCATCTAGAATGCCCTTGATCACCATCGGGCCGTCCCAGAACTCGCGGATCCATTCCAGATCCTTCCAGGAAATCGACGGGTCGAAGTTGGCGCCCAGCCAGCCGATATAGTCGGCCAGGCCGGTGGGATGGCCACGATAGGTGGAAATATTGCCCAAGTCATGGGGCTTGCCCAGCAGGCCGACGTCCAGGGCCCAGGCCGGGTGAGTGAAGGCTTGCAGCATGCGGCGCATGGCGGCGTTGGGACCGCTCATGCCTGAATGGGCGTCGCGGTAGCGGGCGCCCGGCGTTGGCATGTCGACGGTGAACACCAGGGTGGTGACGCCGGCCGCCTTGGCGCGTTCCAGGGCGTTCTTCATGAAGCCGCGGTCTTTCAATACGTACAGCTGGAACCACATCGGGCGGCTGATCGCCGGTGCCACTTCCTCGATCGGACAGACCGACACGGTAGAGAGCGTGAAAGGAATGCCCTTGTCGGCCGCGGCCTTGGCTGCCTGCACTTCGCCACGGCGGGCGTACATGCCGGTAAGCCCGACGGGTGCCAGTGCCACTGGCATCGACAAGGTCTCGCCGAACAGCGTGGTCTCGAGGCTCAGCTCGGACATGTTCTTCAGTACACGCTGACGCAGGGCGATGCTGGCGAGGTCCTCGACATTGCGTTTGAGCGTGTACTCGGCATAGGCACCGCCGTCGATGTAGTGGAACAGGAATGGCGGCAGGCGGCGCCGCGCGGCGGCGCGGTAATCGGTGGAGGCAGAAATGATCATGGCTTGATTCCGTGTCTGGGCTGACGCGTCAACCGGGTGTCAGCGACAAAACCCTGGCCTTGCCGAGGGCTTTGCATGTGTTGCGGCGGTGTTCGATGGATCTATCTTCTCGCCTGGATTTCAGAGGGCAGCGCTCCATGCGCCGCCCTGCCAACGGCTCAATGCACCAGCATGCCGGTGAGCCAATAGGCCTGCACCAGCGTGATCAGGCCGACGAAGGTGGCGAAGATCAGGCTGTGCTTGAGGGTGAAGCGGAACAGGTCGGACTCCTTGCCAACCATCCCGGTCGCGGCGCAAGCCACGGCGATGGATTGCGGCGAGATCATCTTGCCGGTCACGCCACCGCTGGTATTGGCGGCCACCAGCAGGGTGTCGCTGACCCCGATCTGGTGCGCGGTGGTGGCTTGCAGCGAGCCGAACAGGGCGTTGGAAGAGGTGTCCGAGCCGGTCAGGAAAACCCCGAGCCAGCCGAGGAAGGGAGAGAAGAACGGGAAGGCCGCACCGGTGCCGGCGAGTACCAGCGCCATGGTGGTCGACATGCCCGAATAGTTGGTGACGAAGGCGAACGCCAGCACCATGCCGATGGACAGGATCGGCCAGCGCAATTCGTAGAAGGTCTCCTTCAGCGTGGTAAGACCAATTTTGAAATTGATCTTCAATACCAGCATCGATAGAACTGCCGACAGGAAGATCGCTGTGCCGGTGGCCGAGATCGGGTCGAGTTTGAACACGGCCGCGATGGGCGTCGGGCTGGCGACGATCGGCGCGACCTTGACCACCAGTTGGTCTAGGTACGGAATCGGCAACATGAACACCAGGTTTTCCAGTGCGCCGCCTGGCGCGAACAGGGCCTTGAAGGGTTTCAGCGTCCACACCGTGACCATGGCGGTGAGAATCAGGAACGGCGACCAGGCCTTGAGGATCTCACCCAGGCTATAGGGCGACGGCGTGGTGCTGCGTACACCGCCGAACCCGCCGGCCACGGCCGCGCCACCGGAAACGCCGGTGATCTGGCTGTCGGCGGCGCGCTTGGGCTGCCAGACCTTGAGGAACAGAGTCAGGCATACCAGGCTGACCAGGGCCGAGGTGATGTCCGGCAACTCCGGGCCGATGTAGTTGGAGGTGTAGTACTGGGTGATGGCGAAGCTCACGCCGGCGACCAGGGCAGCCGGCCAGGTTTCCTTGATGCCTTTCCAGCCGTCCATCATCGCCACCAGCCAGAACGGCACGATGATCGACAGCAGCGGCAACTGGCGGCCGGTCATGGCGCCGATCTTGAAAGCGTCGATGCCGGTGACCTGGCCGGCGACGATGATGGGAATGCCCAGTGCGCCGAAAGCCACCGGTGCGGTGTTGGCGATCAGGCACAGGCCGGCGGCGTAGAGTGGGTTGAAGCCAAGGCCGACCAGCAGGGCAGCGGTAATGGCCACTGGTGCGCCGAAACCGGCAGCACCCTCCAGGAATGCGCCGAACGAAAACCCGATCAGCAGCACCTGCAGGCGCTGGTCGTTGGTGATCGACAATACCGAGCTGCGGATGACTTCGAACTGGCCACTCTTGACCGTCAGTTTGTACAGGAACACGGCTGCGACGATGATCCAGGCGATGGGCCAGAGGCCATAGGCGAAGCCGTAAGCGGCGGCGGCCAGGGCCTTGTCTACCGGCATGCCGAATGCGGCGATGGCGATGATCACCGAGAGCGCCAGGGTGATGCTGCCCGCTACGTGGCCTTTCAGGCGGAACACGGCAAGGGCGAGGAAAAAGAAGATGATCGGAACGACGGCCGCCAGTGCGGACAGGCCAAGGCTGCCGAGCGGCGTGTACAACTGTTGCCATGTTTGCATGGTGAAGGCTCGCTGATTGTTGTTGGTAGTGCCGGGTCGCAAGCTGCCAGTGGGGGTGTCGGGGACGGCAGGTGGCGCTGCGACCAGATCGTTATTATTGGTAAGACCAATTTACAAATTAGCAGAGTCAGGATAATTTCTTTTCTGCGGGTGCGTCAATTTGTGTCATTGCTACTTTGGTCGCAGGTGCGTAGTCAGGCGTTGCGCTTGTGGTAGCACGGGGCTCTGGTTAGGCTGCACGGGGTTTCTGGCGGACGACCGATCTGGCGCCGTCTTCGCGGTGCAGTGGAGCATTGAAAAGCATGAATTTTGGCCCGGTGCGGCAGAGGCGACTGTCCGACGACATCGTTGCGCGCCTCGAAGCGATGATCCTCGAAGGCACCCTGAAAGCCGGTGAACGTCTTCCGGCCGAGCGCGTGCTCGCCGAACAGTTCGGTGTTTCCCGGCCGTCGCTGCGTGAAGCCATCCAGAAGCTCGCCACCAAGGGCCTGCTGAGCAGTCGGCAGGGTGGTGGCACCTACGTCTGCGAGAATCTCGGTTCGACGTTCAGCGATCCGCTGCTGCATCTGCTGGAAAGCAATTCCGACGCCCAGCGCGACCTGCTGGAGTTCCGCCATACCCTGGAAGGCTCCTGTGCCTATTACGCCGCGCTGCGCGCCACCGATGTGGATCGCCAGCGCCTGGGCGAAGCCTTCCAGCGACTGCAGGATTGCTATGCGCGCGCTGGCGAAGTGACGCGTGCCGAGGAAGGTGTAGCCGACGCCAGCTTCCACCTGGCGATCGCCGAGGCTAGCCACAATGCCGTGCTGCTGCACACCATCCGCGGACTGTTCGACCTCCTCAAGCGTAACGTGGTGACCAACATCGGCGGCATGTATGCCATACGTGGTGAAACCCGCGGCATGCTCAACGCGCAGCACCGGGCGCTTTACGAGGCGATCGTCGAAGGGCGGGCGGAAGATGCGCGGGCCTTGTCGAACCAGCATATCGACTACGTTCAGGAAGTCCTGGCCGACGTGCTGCAGCAAGAGGTCCGCGAATTGCGCGCGCAGCGGCGCCAGGGGCTCTAACCAGGCCTGGGCATTGTCCTGGGGCGGCGCTCCGCTCAACCCGTGTTACGGGGCTGTGGTTCCACAAAACGCGTAGGGTAATGGCGCGAAACGCCAGTCGACAGGTTGCCAGATAACCCACCGAGCGATATCCGGCCAGTCCCATGGGGCGTCGAGGTGCGTAATAAGTCGGCTGGTTGACGGATGAGGGGGCGGCTGACCCACCCGGCAGGCAATGCAGGTGGATCGATACAACAGCTCTGCCGGGAGCTGCCGTTACTCGTCCTTGCCTTTGCTGCGCATGGCCCGTTGCACTTCGCGGTCGGCGTCGCGCTCTTTCTCGGTGTGGCGCTTGTCGAAATCCTTCTTGCCCTTGGCCAGGGCGATTTCGCACTTTACCAGATGCTGCTTCCAGTACAGCGACAGGGCCACGCAGGTGTAGCCTTTCTGCTGTACGGAACCGAACAGCTTTTCCAGTTCGCGTTTGTTCAGCAGCAGCTTGCGCGTACGCGTTGGATCGGCGATGACATGGGTGCTGGCGGTTTTCAGTGGCGTGATGTGGCAACCCATCAGCCAGGCTTCGTCGTCCTTGAGCAGCACATAGCTGTCGACCAGTTGCGCCTTGCCGGCACGCAGACTTTTCACTTCCCAGCCGGCCAGCGCCAGGCCGGCCTCGAAGCGGGACTCGACGAAGTAGTCGTGCATCGCCTTCTTGTTCTGCGCGATGCTGCCTTGCGGGTGTTTCGTTTGTTTAGCCATAGGCCGCGCATTATATGGAGTATGGCGTCGGCGCGCCATTCATCCTCATGATAAAAGCAGGGGGTCTTTGAAAGCGGTGGCCCAATCCGAAAGGTTCCGATGTGGTCGGGCGGCTGCATCAGCGGGGCGATGGCCGTGGTGCGCTTGAGCCCTTGCGGTGAATCCTCGACAATGTGTCCACTTCTCGTCTTGCGGTCGATGCTCGTTGGTATGCCGTATCGCCCTGCGACATCGCGGTCATGCGAAGTCGCCAACCGTGGAAACCCTATTGTTATGAGCACTCATATCCAACGCTCGGCCTTGCTGCCTTATCCGGCGCAGGCCCTGTATGACCTGGTCAACGATGTTGCGCGCTACCCGGAGTTTTTGCCTTGGTGCGCGTCCAGCGAGGTGCTCGAGGCCAGTGACACGCACATGCGCGCCAGTCTGGAGGTGGCCAAGGCCGGGATGAGTCAGCGATTTACCACCCGCAACGTGCTGGTGCCGGGTCAGTCCATCGAATTGAATCTGGAAAGCGGTCCTTTCGAGAATCTGCATGGGCAATGGGCATTCAAGGCACTGGGTGATAAAGCCTGCAAGATCAGTCTCGACCTGACGTTCGATTACGCCGGGCCGATCATGCGCGCGACCCTTGGCCCCTTGTTCAATCAGGCAGCCAACACCATGGTCGATGCATTCTGTCAACGCGCCAAGGAACTTCATGGCCAGTGAGTGGGTGTCGGTGGAGGTGGTCTTCGCTGCGCCCGACAGGCAATTCCTTTTAAGTCTGCGGCTGCCTGCCGGCAGCACGGTACGCCAGGCCGCGCTGCAATCGGGATTGCAGGAGCACGTTCCCGGTATCGATCTGGCCGGCGCCCCCCTGGGAATATTCGGCAGGACGGTGGCATCGCCCGAGACCCGCCTGCTGGAAGAGGGCGATCGCGTCGAAATCTACCGGCCGCTGCTCGCAGATCCCAAGGAGGTGCGCAAGCGTCGAGCGGCCCAGGCTGCCGAGCGGGCAAAGCTGGCGGGAGAAAGCGACAGGCATTGAAGCGGGAAAATGGGCGGGGCAGGCGAGGCGCTGCGACCTGCTCGAACACGACGAAAAAGCCCCGGCACTGGCCGGGGCTTTTTTGTGCGGGAGCACTTACTGGGGAGAAGTTTCCAGTGGCTCCGGCGTCGGTACCGGTACGCTTTCGACGTTATCCACATCGCGCTGGATCTGCTCGAGCAGCGAGCCAGGCGCTGCCGGTTCATCCTGTTGCTGGGTCGGTGCCGTCTGTGGCGCGCCGTCGCGGCCGAGGATGGCATCATCACGGCTGACGCCCGGCATGAAGTCGCCGGAAAGACCGACCAGTTGATCGTCGCCGTTGAATACGACGCTTACACGCTCTTGCTGACGTTGGCTGCCGCCTGCCTGCATGCTGTACAGGTAATCCCAGCGGTTGGCATGGAAGGTGTCGGTCAACAGAGGGTTGCCCATGATAAACCGTACTTGGCGTCGGGTCATTCCCGGCCTCAACTGGTCTATCATGTCCTGCGTGACGACATTGCCCTGTTGGATGTCGATTTTATAAACCCCGGGGAATGAGCAACCGGCGAGTGCGATGAGCCCCATGAAGGTGAGGCTGGTCAGCAGGAGTTTGGTTTTTTGCATCGGTGGGCGTCTTCCACTATCTTGGCTGGGCAACGTAAACCCCGATCATACCCGCAATAAGGGAAGCTGCGAAGCGCTTCCGCGAGAAAGCAGACCATGGTTGAAAATAGCGAACTCCGCAAAGCTGGCCTGAAAGTGACCCTGCCACGGGTCAAAATCCTGCAGATGCTCGACTCTGCCGAGCAGCGCCACATGAGCGCAGAGGATGTTTACAAGTCTCTGATGGATGCCGGTGAAGACGTCGGTCTGGCTACCGTCTACCGGGTTCTGACCCAGTTCGAGGCGGCTGGCCTGGTGGTGCGCCACAACTTCGACGGCGGCCATGCCGTGTTCGAATTGGCTGATGGCGGTCACCACGATCACATGGTGTGCGTGGATACCGGTGACGTGATCGAGTTTTTCGATGCCGAAATCGAAAAGCGCCAGAAGGAAATCGTTCGTGAGCACGGTTTTGAACTGGTCGATCACAACCTGGTGCTCTATGTACGCACCACGGGTGTTAAAAAGTAACTAGCAGCCCGCATGAAAAAGGCGACTCCGGGTCGCCTTTTTCATGCCTTTAATAACCTGTTGTGAATGCTAGCTCTGCGCGTTGCTGACCAGCTTGCGGGCGTGGGCCAGCGACTCCTCGGTGAGGTCGATGCCGCCGAGCATGCGGGCAATTTCCTCGACGCGGTGCGCATCACTCAGTTTGCTGACAGCCGTGCGGGTCGCGTTATTACCGCGCACCTTGTGTACGAACAGGTGCTGGTGGCCCTGGGCGGCGACCTGGGGCAAGTGGGTGACGGTGAGTACCTGGCCGCGGTTGCCCAGGCGGCGCAGCAATTGGCCGACGACTTCGGCGGTAGGTCCGCCGATGCCCACGTCCACTTCGTCGAACACCAGCGTCGGTACCCGTGAAGTCTGCGCGGTGATCACCTGGATCGCCAGGCTGATGCGCGACAGCTCGCCGCCGGAGGCCACCTTGGCCAGTGCCTTGATCGGTTGGCCCGGGTTGGCGCTGACCAGGAACTCCACCTGCTCGAGGCCACTGACGGTCGGCTCGCTGCTGGTGTTTTCCTGCAGTTGAATGCTGAAGCGCCCGCCGGGCATGCCCAGTGTCTGCATTTCCTTTTCCACCGCCTTGCTCAGCTTGCCTGCCGCTTTCTGCCGGCGGGCGCTCAGCTCGGCGGCCTTCTGCTGATAATGCCGGCCATAGGAGGCCAGTTCTTCGCTGAGGCGTTCGCTGGCCTGGTCATCGGCATTCAGGCCTTCCAGCTCATCGAACAACTGCTGCTGCATGGCGGGCAGCTCGCCGGGCTGGATGCGGTGCTTGCGTGCCAGGGTGTAGATGGTGTCCAGGCGCTCTTCCAGTTGTTGCTGGCGCTGAGGGTCGGCCTCGAAGTGATCGAGAAAACGGTTCAGTTCGCCCACCGCCTCTTCGACCTGGATCTGTGCGCTGGCCAGCAGGTTGGCGGCTTCGTTGAGCGGCCCCGGTTGGCCTTGCACGCCACCGAGTCGGCTCAGGCTACTGGTCAGGGCGGACAACACGTTGCCGGCATCGCTCTCGCTGCATTGCTCGATGACCTGGCGGCAGGCGGCGAGCAGGCCCTCGGCATTGGTCAGGGCCTTGTGGTCCTGTTCGAGTTGCTCCAGCTCGTTGTCGCCGAGGCCGAGGTTCTCCAGTTCTTCCAGCTGGTAGCTGAGCAGTTGATGGCGCGCACGCTGCTCATCGCCCAGGGAGGCGAGGCGTTCCAGTTCGCTGCGGGTCTGCTTCCAGCGTTGCGCGGCCAGATGCACCTGGCGGGCCAGCTCTTGGGCGTTGGCATATTCGTCGAGCAGGCGGCGATGGGTGTCGGTCTTGAGCAGCGACTGATGCTCATGCTGGCTGTGGATGTCGATCAGCAGCTCGCCCAACGCCTTGAGGTCGCCAAGTGGACAGGGCGTGCCGTTGATATAGCCACGCGAGCGGCCCTCGGCGGTGATCACGCGACGCAGAATGCAGGGGCCGTCAGTGTCCAGATCACGCTCGGCGAGCCAGCTGTGGGCTTCGGGAATGTCGCCCAGGTCGAAGCTGGCGAGGATGTCGGCCTTGTCGGCGCCGGGTCGCACTACGCCGCTGTCCGCGCGATCGCCCAGAGTAAGGCCGAGGGCGTCGAGCATGATCGATTTGCCAGCGCCGGTTTCGCCGCTGATGACGCTCATGCCGCGATCCAGTTCAAGATCGAGATGTTCGACGATGGCGTAATTGTGTACGGACAGGTGCACCAGCATGGCGAGGCCTCCCAGGGTTTGTCTGGTTATTTATACAGTGTTTTGTCTGCGGGTGGCAATCCTGCGCCTTCCGTCGCGCTGGATGCCGGTGCGCCCCTTGAAACCCCATGAATCGTCCTTATATAGGCGGCAGACGCGCGAGTTGAGGCTCGTCGAATCATTCAGAGGAGAAATGCATGGCTGACGAACAGAACCTGGATCCGCAGACTTCCGAGGCTGAAGCGAATGACGCCGCGCTGGGTGAAGACCTGGCTGTTCGCGTTCAGGCGCTTGAAGAGCAACTGGCGGCTGCGCAGGATCAGTCGCTGCGCATGGCTGCCGATCTGCAGAACGTGCGCCGCCGCGCTGAGCAGGATGTCGAGAAGGCGCACAAGTTCGCTCTCGAGAAATTCGCCAACGACCTGTTGCCGGTGGTCGACAGCCTGGAGCGCGGTCTCGAGCTGTCCAGTGCCGACGACGAGTCGATCAAGGCGGTGCGCGAGGGAATGGAGCTGACGCTCAAGTTGCTGCTCGACACCCTCAAGCGCCACCAGCTGGAAGCCATCGACCCGCATGGTGCGCCATTCAATCCGGAGCACCATCAGGCCATGGCCCTGCAGGAGAGCACCCATGTCGAGCCGAACAGCGTGCTCAAGGTGTTCCAGAAGGGCTACATGCTCAACGGTCGCCTGCTGCGCCCGGCCATGGTCGTGGTCAGCAAGGCACCGGCCGAGACGCCGCCGTCCATCGACGAGCAGGCTTGAAATCGGCGGGCGAGCCCCCATCTATTAAGTCAAGCGTATTAGTGCTACCGCAGCGGTCACGACAACGCTGCGGATATATCAAAGTTTCGGGAGAGTGAAATGGGCAAAATCATCGGTATCGACCTGGGGACCACCAACTCCTGTGTCTCCATTCTTGAAAACGGCAACGTCAAGGTCATCGAAAACGCCGAAGGCGCGCGTACCACGCCGTCGATCATCGCTTACGCCAACGATGGCGAGATCCTGGTCGGCCAGTCCGCCAAGCGTCAGGCCGTGACCAACCCGCACAACACCCTGTACGCGGTGAAGCGCCTGATCGGCCGCCGCTTCGACGAAGAAGTCGTGCAGAAAGACATCCAGATGGTCCCGTACAAGATCGCCAAGGCGGACAACGGCGATGCCTGGGTCGAAGTCAACGGCCAGAAGATGGCGCCGCCGCAGATCTCGGCTGAAATTCTCAAGAAGATGAAGAAGACCGCTGAAGACTACCTCGGCGAAGCGGTCACCGAAGCGGTCATCACCGTGCCGGCCTACTTCAACGACAGCCAGCGCCAGGCCACCAAGGACGCGGGTCGCATCGCCGGTCTGGACGTCAAGCGCATCATCAACGAGCCGACCGCGGCGGCGCTGGCCTATGGCATGGACAAGGCCAAGGGTGACCACACCGTGATCGTCTATGACCTGGGCGGCGGTACTTTCGACGTCTCGGTGATCGAGATCGCTGAAGTCGACGGCGAGCACCAGTTCGAAGTACTGGCCACCAACGGTGACACCTTCCTCGGTGGTGAAGACTTCGACATCCGCCTGATCGACTACCTCGTCGACGAGTTCAAGAAAGAAACCGGCATGAACCTCAAGGGCGATCCGCTGGCCATGCAGCGCCTCAAGGAAGCTGCCGAGAAGGCCAAGATCGAGTTGTCCTCGAGCCAGCAGACCGACGTCAACCTGCCGTACATCACTGCAGATGCCAGCGGTCCCAAGCACCTCAATGTGAAGATTTCCCGCGCCAAGCTGGAGTCGCTGGTAGAGGATCTGGTGCAGCGCACCATCGAGCCGTGCCGCATCGCGCTGAAAGACGCCGGTATCGACGTGGGTTCGATCAATGACGTGATCCTGGTCGGTGGTCAGACCCGCATGCCGTTGGTGCAGAAGCTGGTTACCGAGTTCTTCGGCAAGGAAGCGCGCAAGGACGTCAATCCGGACGAAGCGGTTGCCATGGGTGCTGCCATCCAGGGCGCGGTACTGGCGGGTGACGTCAAGGACGTACTGCTGCTGGACGTTTCCCCGTTGACCCTGGGTATCGAAACCATGGGTGGCGTGATGACCGCGCTGATCGAGAAGAACACCACCATCCCGACCAAGAAGTCGCAGGTGTTCTCCACTGCCGACGACAACCAGAGCGCGGTGACCATTCACGTGCTGCAGGGCGAGCGCAAGCAGGCCGGTCAGAACAAGTCCCTGGGCAAGTTCGACCTGGCCGAGATTCCGCCGGCTCCACGTGGCGTTCCGCAGATCGAAGTGACCTTCGATATCGATGCCAACGGTATCCTGCACGTCGGCGCGAAGGACAAGGCGACCGGCAAGACCCAGTCCATCGTGATCAAGGCCAACTCCGGTCTGTCCGATGACGAAATCGAGCGCATGGTGCGTGACGCCGAGGCCAATGCCGAGGAAGACCGCAAGTTCGAAGAACTGGCCACTGCCCGTAACCAGGGTGATCAGCTGGTTCACGCCACGCGCAAGATGCTCACCGAAGCGGGCGACAAGGCCACTGCGGACGAGAAAGCGGCCATCGAAACTGCCCTCGGCGAGTTGGAAGTTGCCGTCAAGGGTGACGACAAGGCCACCATCGAAGCGAAGATGAATGCCTTGTCCGAGGCGACCACGCCGCTGGCGCAGAAAATGTATGCCGAACAGCCGCAGCCAGGCGCTGCCGGCGCGGCGGCGGATGCCGGTGAAACCAAGGGCTCTGCGGACGACGTGGTCGACGCCGAGTTCGAGGAAGTCAAGGACAGCAAGTAAGCCCCGGCTTACCTGTGTTTGCGCCCTGCCGCACTGCTGCGCGCCAGGGCGATCCGCCGCGCGGGGGCTTGCTCCCGCGTTGGCGTGTCTGGACGGTACGAATTTTGAGAGTGTTAGAAATCCATGGCTAAACGTGACTACTACGAAGTGCTCGGGGTCGAGCGCGGTGCCAGCGAGGCGGAGCTGAAGAAGGCTTATCGTCGCCTGGCGATGAAGCATCATCCCGATCGCAATCCTGGCGACAAGGCTGCCGAAGACGCCTTCAAGGAGGCCAACGAGGCCTACGAAGTGCTCTCCGATGCGGGCAAGCGCAGCGCTTACGATCAGTATGGTCATGCCGGCGTCGATCCGCAGATGGGGGGCGGTGGCGGCTTTGGTGGCGGCGGCAGCGCCAACTTCTCCGACATCTTCGGCGATGTATTCAGCGATTTCTTCGGTGGCCAGCGTGGCGGCCAGCGCGGTGGTGCTCAGCGTGGCAGTGACTTGCGCTACACCCTTGAGCTGGATCTCGAAGAGGCTGTGCGTGGCACCACGGTGACCATTCGCGTGCCGACCCTGGTCAACTGCAAGGTTTGCGAGGGCTCTGGTGCCAAGAAGGGGACCAGTCCGGTTACCTGCACTACCTGCGGTGGTATCGGCCAGGTGCGCATGCAGCAGGGCTTCTTCTCGGTGCAGCAGACCTGCCCGCGCTGCCACGGCAGTGGCAAGATGATCACCGATCCTTGTGGCTCCTGCCACGGTCACGGCCGTGTCGAAGAGCACAAGACGCTGTCGGTCAAGGTACCGGCTGGCGTCGATACCGGCGACCGCATTCGCTTATCAGGCGAGGGCGAGGCGGGGGCCATGGGTGGCCCGGCTGGCGACCTGTACGTGGTGGTCAACGTGCGCGAACACGCGATCTTCCAGCGTGACGGCAAGCACCTGTACTGCGAGGTACCGATCAGTTTCGCCGATGCCGCCCTGGGGGGCGAGCTGGAGGTGCCGACCCTCGACGGTCGCGTCAAGCTGAAAATTCCGGAAGGTACGCAGACTGGCAAGCTGTTTCGCCTGCGTGGCAAGGGCGTGGCACCGGTACGGGGTGGTGGCGCCGGCGACCTGATGTGCAAGGTGGCGGTGGAGACGCCCGTGCAGTTGGATCGCCGTCAACGCGAGTTGCTCGAAGAGTTCCGCCAGTCCCTGGCGGGCAACAGCTCGCATTCGCCCAAGGCCAATGGCTGGTTCGAAGGCGTCAAGCGCTTCTTCGGCGATCTCTGAAACCGGCCGCAAGCTGCAAGTCCCGGGCGGCCATTGGTGGCGTGCCTGGCTTGTAGCTTGAGGCTTGCAGCGTGGAGCTGTTTTTATGCGTATTGCAGTTACAGGCGCCGCGGGGCGCATGGGCAAGAACCTGATCGAAGCCGTGCAGCAAGCCGAGGGTGTCAGCCTTGGCGCTGCGCTGGCGCGTCCCGAAAGCACCCTGTTGGGTGCTGATGCCGGCGAGCTGGCCGCTGTCGGCAAGCTGGGCGTAGCGGTTGACGGCGATTTGCAGGGCGCGCTTGATCAGTTCGACGTGCTGATCGACTTCACCCATCCTTCGGTGACCCTGAAGAACCTGGCGATCTGCCGCAAGGCAGGCAAAGCCATGGTCATCGGTACCACCGGTTTCAGTGCTGCCGAGAAGGCGTTGCTGGTCGAAGCGGGCAAGGATATTCCCATCGTCTTCGCTGCCAACTTCAGCGTGGGTGTCAATCTGTGCCTCCAATTGCTCGATACCGCCGCGCGCGTGCTGGGCGATGACGTGGACATCGAGGTTCTCGAGGCCCATCACCGCCACAAGGTCGACGCACCGTCCGGTACGGCGCTGCGCATGGGGGAGGTCATCGCCAATGCATTGGGGCGTGATCTCGACAAGGTCGCGGTCTACGGGCGTGAAGGCCAGACGGGGGCACGTGCCCGCGAAACCATCGGCTTCGCCACGGTGCGCGCCGGCGACGTGGTAGGCGATCACACCGTGCTGTTCGCTGCCGACGGCGAGCGTGTGGAGATTACCCACAAGGCCTCCAGTCGCATGACCTTCGCCAGGGGCGCCGTCCGTGCGGCCTCCTGGCTGCGCGGTCGTTCTGCCGGTCTGTACGACATGCAGGATGTGCTGGGTCTGAAATGATTCGCGGGGCGCATGCATGGCGATCTTTTTCGTCATTTCGATGCGGCTAACCAGGAGGATGAGCCCTGGGGATGGGCGTTCTCCTGGGCATGCTCGCACCGCCAGCTGTGGAATTGAGGTTTTTGACCGTAGATGCCTTTCGAAAAAACCGGTTTTCCTGTAAGCTTTCCGCTTTAGTGTGTCCACTAAAAGTTGCGCAGAATGAACCAATCAAAAAAGCGGGATGACCTTCACACGTCATCCCGCTTTTTTACAATCTGCGTTCGCTCCACGATCTACGGGAGGTCTTCTTGAGTAAGCCAGCCATACTCGCCCTTGCTGACGGCAGCATTTTTCGCGGCGAGGCCATCGGGGCCGACGGCCAGACTGTCGGAGAGGTGGTGTTCAACACCGCCATGACCGGCTATCAGGAAATTCTCACCGATCCGTCCTATGCCCAGCAAATCGTCACCTTGACCTATCCGCATATCGGTAATACCGGCACCACCCCGATCGATGCCGAGTCGGATCGCGTATGGGCCGCCGGCTTGATCATCCGCGACCTGCCGCTGACGGCCAGTAACTGGCGCAACAAGCAGTCCCTGCCTGATTACCTCAAGGAAAACGGCACCGTCGCCATCGCCGGTATCGATACTCGCCGCCTGACCCGCATTCTGCGTGAGAAAGGCTCGCAGAACGGCTGCATTCTGGTCGGTACCGAGGCCACCGAGGAAAAAGCCCTCGAGCTGGCGCGTGGCTTCCCCGGTCTCAAGGGTATGGATCTGGCCAAGGAAGTCAGCTGTAGCGAGCGCTACGAGTGGCGCTCCAGCGTGTGGGGCCTGAAGGATGACGGCCATCCAGAGATCGCCGCCAGCGAGCTGCCTTATCACGTCGTTGCCTACGATTACGGCGTCAAACTGAACATCCTGCGCATGCTGGTTGCTCGCGGCTGCCGCCTCACCGTGGTGCCAGCGCAAACGCCTGCCAAGGACGTGCTGGCGCTCAACCCTGATGGCGTTTTCCTGTCCAATGGGCCGGGCGACCCCGAGCCTTGCGACTACGCGATCCAGGCGATCAAGGACGTGCTCGAAACCGACATCCCGGTATTCGGCATTTGCCTCGGCCACCAACTGCTGGCCCTGGCCTCCGGCGCCAAGACCGTGAAGATGGGCACTGGCCACCACGGTGCCAACCACCCGGTGCAAGACCTGGATACCGGGGTGGTGATGATCACCAGCCAGAACCATGGTTTCGCCGTCGACGAAGCGACCCTGCCGAGCACCCTGCGCGCGATTCACAAGTCGCTGTTCGATGGCACCCTGCAAGGCATCGAACGCACTGACAAGGATGCCTTCAGCTTCCAGGGTCACCCCGAGGCCAGCCCGGGCCCCAACGATGTCGCCCCGCTGTTCGACCGCTTCATCGAAGCCATGGCCAAGCGTAAATAGGCGAGGCATCTGGAAAACGTAGCGAGCGCTGTCTGGGCACGGTGCCCGGCACGCAACGACGAGACAGTACATGTGCTAGTACGGCGAGGAAGTGAGTACTGCGCAACGCAGCCCAGGCTGCGCGCAGTAGCTGTCAAGATGACTCGCCGGCTGGCCTAAGGATTCGAGAGAGAACATGCCAAAACGTACAGACATCAAAAGTATCCTGATCCTCGGCGCCGGCCCCATCGTCATCGGCCAGGCGTGCGAGTTCGACTACTCCGGCGCCCAGGCCTGCAAGGCCCTGCGCGAGGAAGGTTTCCGCGTCATCCTGGTGAACTCCAACCCGGCCACCATCATGACCGACCCGTCGATGGCCGATGCCACCTATATCGAGCCGATCAAATGGGCCACCGTGGCCAAGATCATCGAGAAGGAGCGTCCTGATGCCCTGCTGCCGACCATGGGTGGCCAGACCGCGCTGAACTGCGCCCTGGACCTCGAGCGTCATGGTGTGCTGGAAAAGTTCGGCGTCGAGATGATCGGCGCCAACGCCGACACCATCGACAAGGCAGAAGATCGTTCGCGCTTCGACAAGGCCATGAAGGACATCGGCCTGGCCTGCCCGGTTTCTGGCATCGCCCATAGCATGGAAGAGGCCTACGGTGTGCTCGAGAAGGTCGGCTTCCCGTGCATCATCCGTCCGTCCTTCACCATGGGTGGCACCGGTGGCGGCATCGCCTACAACCGTGAAGAGTTCGAGGAAATCTGCAACCGTGGTCTGGACCTGTCGCCGACCAAAGAGCTGCTGATCGACGAATCGCTGATCGGCTGGAAGGAATACGAGATGGAGGTGGTCCGCGACAAGAAGGACAACTGCATCATCGTCTGCGCCATCGAGAACTTCGACCCGATGGGCGTGCATACTGGTGACTCGATCACCGTCGCACCGGCCCAGACCCTGACCGACAAGGAATATCAGATCCTGCGCAACGCCTCCCTGGCGGTACTGCGCGAGATCGGCGTGGAAACCGGCGGCTCCAACGTGCAGTTCGGCATCTGCCCGAACACCGGCCGCATGGTGGTCATCGAGATGAACCCGCGTGTGTCGCGCTCCTCGGCCCTGGCCTCCAAGGCCACCGGCTTCCCGATCGCCAAGATCGCCGCCAAGCTGGCCGTGGGCTACACCCTCGACGAGCTGTCCAACGACATCACTGGCGGGCGTACCCCGGCGTCGTTCGAGCCGGCCATCGACTACGTGGTCACCAAGATCCCGCGTTTTGCCTTCGAGAAGTTCCCCAAGGCCGACGCCCGCCTGACCACCCAGATGAAGTCCGTGGGTGAGGTCATGGCCATCGGCCGTACCTTCCAGGAGTCCCTGCAGAAAGCGCTGCGTGGTCTGGAGGTCGGTGTGTCCGGCTTCGATCCCAAGCTCGACCCGGCCGACCCCGAAGCTGAAAGCACCCTCAAGCGCGAGCTGATCGTGCCGGGCGCGGACCGCATCTGGTACGTCGGCGATGCTTTCCGTGCCGGCAAGACGGTCGAGCAAGTGTTCGAGCTGACGCGCATCGACGAGTGGTTCCTGGTGCAGATCGAGGACCTGATCAAGGACGAGCAGCGTATCCAGACCCTGGGTCTGTCGAGCATCGACCGCGACCTGATGTTCAGCCTCAAGCGCAAGGGCTTCTCCGATGCGCGCCTGGCCGCGTTGCTCGGTGTCACCGAGAAGAATTTGCGCAGCCATCGCCACAAGCTCAAGGTGCTGCCGGTCTACAAGCGCGTGGATACCTGTGCCGCCGAGTTCGCGACCGATACCGCCTACCTGTATTCGACCTACGAGGAAGAGTGCGAGGCCAATCCGAGCGGGCGCGACAAGATCATGATCCTGGGTGGCGGTCCGAACCGCATCGGCCAGGGTATCGAGTTCGACTACTGCTGCGTGCACGCCGCCCTGGCCATGCGTGAAGACGGTTACGAGACCATCATGGTCAACTGCAACCCGGAAACCGTCTCCACCGACTACGACACCTCCGATCGCCTGTACTTCGAGCCAGTGACCCTGGAAGACGTACTGGAAATCGTCCGCGTCGAGCAGCCCAAGGGCGTGATCGTCCAGTACGGCGGGCAAACCCCGCTGAAGCTGTGCCGTGCGCTGGAGGAGGCCGGCGTGCCCATCATCGGCACCAGCCCGGACGCCATCGATCGCGCCGAAGACCGCGAGCGCTTCCAGCAGATGGTGCAGCGCCTTGGCCTGCGCCAGCCTGCCAACGCTACCGCACGCAGCGAAGAGGAAGCCCTGGCGCTGTCCAAGAGCATCGGTTACCCGATGGTCGTGCGTCCGTCCTACGTGCTGGGCGGCCGGGCGATGGAAATCGTCTATCAGGAAGAAGAACTCAAGCGCTACATGCGCGAAGCGGTGAAGGTCTCCAACGACAGCCCGGTGCTGCTCGATCGCTTCCTCAATTGCGCCATCGAAGTCGATATCGACGCCGTCAGCGACGGCGAAACCGTGGTTATCGGCGCGATCATGCAGCACATCGAACAGGCTGGCGTGCACTCCGGTGACTCGGCGTGCTCGCTGCCACCGTACTCGCTGCCGGCACACATCCAGGACGAGATCCGCGACCAGGTCAAGAAAATGGCCCTGGAGCTCAATGTGGTCGGCCTGATGAACGTGCAGATGGCTGTGCAGGGTGAGGACATCTACGTTATCGAGGTCAACCCGCGTGCCTCGCGCACCGTGCCGTTCGTGTCCAAGTGCATCGGCGAGTCCCTGGCCAAGGTCGCGGCCCGCGTCATGGCCGGCAAGACCCTCGCTGAGGTCGGTTTCACCCAGGAAATCATCCCGCCATTCTTCAGCGTCAAGGAAGCGGTGTTCCCGTTCAACAAATTCCCGGGCGTCGATCCTATTCTTGGCCCGGAAATGAAGTCCACCGGTGAGGTGATGGGTGTCGGCGACAGCTTCGGCGAGGCGTTCGCCAAGGCGCAGCTGGGTGCCAGCGAGATCCTGCCGAATACCGGTTGCGCCTTCATCAGTGTGCGCGACGACGACAAGCCATTGGCCGAGCAGGTTGCCCGCGACCTGATCGGTCTGGGTTTCGACGTGGTCGCCACCTCCGGCACCGCCAAGGTGATCGAGGCTGCCGGGCTGCCGGTGCGTCGCGTCAACAAGGTGACCGAAGGCCGTCCACATGTGGTCGACATGATCAAGAATGACGAAGTCACGCTGATCATCAACACCACCGAAGGCCGTCAGTCCATCGCGGACTCCTACTCCATCCGCCGTAACGCTCTGCAGCACAAGATCTACTGCACCACCACCATTGCGGCGGGGCAGGCGATCTGCGAGGCGCTCAAGTTCGGTCCCGAGAAGACCGTTCGCCGTCTGCAGGATCTGCACGCAGGAATCAAGGCATGACTAAATACCCCATGACAATCCAGGGCGCGCGTGCCCTGGAGGAAGAGCTGGCCCACCTGACCAAGGTGGTTCGGCCCAAGCTCAGTCAGGACATCGGCGAGGCGCGCGAGCTGGGTGACCTGAAGGAAAACGCCGAGTACCACGCTGCCCGCGAGCAGCAGGGCATGGTCGAAGCGCGCGTTCGCGATATCGAAGGCCGCCTGCAGAACGCGGTGGTGATCGATGTGACCACCATCGCCCATACCGGCAAGGTGATCTTCGGCACTACCGTGGAAATCGCCAACGTCGAGACCGATGAAAGCGTGTCCTACCGGATCGTCGGTGAAGACGAAGCCGACATCAAACAGGGCAAGATTTCCGTCGGCTCACCCATCGCCCGTGCCCTGATCGGCAAGGAAGAGGGCGACGTGGTGGCGGTGAACACCCCCAGTGGTCTGATCGAGTACGAGATTGTCGAAGTTCGTCACATCTGATCCCGTCGCGACGCCCGACCTGACGGCAGGTTTCTGGATGCTGCTGCAGACCCTCTGGGTGGGTGGCATCTGGATACTGCATTTCCTGGTGTTGCCAGGGCTGTACAGCGCAGGGCTGGCGTTGTTGTTGATCGAGGAGATCACCAGCGTGCTGATGCCGCAGATGGCGTGGGTCGCCTTGGTTTGCGTGATGATTCAGGCAGGCCTGCTGGTCAGGCTACGCCGCTTCTCGGCTCTATGGGGGGAGCGTCGTGGGCAGTTGCTGCTCGCGGCGCTGGCGACTGCCTCGGCCTTGCTGGCTTCGCTCGTGCTTTGGCCAGATGCCATTCGCTGGCAGCTGTTCAGCTACTGGCTGCTGGCGTTCTTCGGCCTGCTGCTGGTGCTGCAGCCTGTGCCGAGAAAGGCCGCGAAAGCCGACCCGCCGGTCGGCTGATCCGCTGATTCAGCCCTGAAAGCGGCTGATGTTGGACAGATTGCGATTGGCCTTGGGATTCTTGCGGTAGATCAGCGCCATTTTCCCGATTACCTGCGCCAGGTCGGCTTTGCTGGCCTTGCACAGCTCATCGATCACCGCCAGGCGGCTTTCGCGCTCGGTGATGCGCAGCTGAATCTTGATCAGTTCATGATCGTTCAGGGCGCGCTCCAGCTCTGCCAATACGCCTTCGGTAACACCGTTATCGGCAACGATCAATACCGGTTTCAGGTGGTGGCCGATAGATTTGAACTGTTTCTTCTGCTCTTGAGTGAGCGGCATAATCTGAACCCTGCGTCTTGATCTGGGAAAGCGGGCTATTTTAACCGAGCCGCTTGAAGACCGCCCAGTTATTCATTTTTGTTCTTCCGAGGTGTTGTGTGGCCCGTTCCAAAACCAGCCAGCGTTGGCTGAAAGAGCATTTCGACGATCCGTACGTCAAAATGGCGCAAAGGGACGGCTACCGTTCACGTGCCAGTTATAAGCTGTTGGAGGTGCAGGAGAAGGATCGCATCCTGCGTCCCGGTATCACCGTGGTCGACCTTGGCGCTGCGCCGGGTGGCTGGTCTCAGGTCACCAGCCGGGTGATCGGCGACAAGGGGCGCTTGATCGCCTCGGACATCCTGGAAATGGACAGCATTCCAGACGTTACCTTTATTCAGGGCGACTTCACCGACGATGGGGTATTCGCGCGCATCCTCGAAGCCATCGACGATCATCCGGTAGACCTTGTGATTTCCGATATGGCCCCCAATATGAGTGGAGTCAGGGAATCGGATCAGCCGCGCGCCATGTACCTGTGCGAGCTGGCGCTGGATCTGGGCACTCGAGTTCTGCGTCCCGGTGGAGATTTTCTGATCAAGATTTTCCAGGGCGAAGGTTTCGATGAGTACCACAAGCAGGTTCGTGGTCTGTTCGAGAAGGTACAGATGCGCAAGCCCCTGTCGTCGCGTGGTCGCTCCCGTGAGCAATACCTGTTGGCACGCGGATTCAAAGGGGGGCGCGAAGAGTAAAACCAAAGGCCTGGTTGGCAGTCCAAGCCGATACGCGCATCGTAACGGGCAGTATCTCATAAAGGGTTACAGACGGTGTCAGCCGCGAGCGGGCGTTTGTAGTAAGTTAGATCGGTATATAACTGGTCGTCATGCGAGGCACGCTTCGACAAGAGGCCTGCTTCAGAGGGTAGCTAATTGAACGACATGGCAAAGAATCTGATCCTGTGGCTGATCATCGCCGCCGTCCTGGTTACGGTGATGAACAATTTCTCCAGCCCGAGCGAGACCAACAAGCTCAATTACTCGGAGTTCATCCAGCAGGTTCAGGATGGTGGGGTCAAGCGAGTGACCGTCGATGGCTACATCATCAGCGGCATGCGCTCCGACGGCACGTCGTTCGAAACCGTACGCCCGGCGATCCAGGACAATGGCCTGATCAAGGACCTGATGGACAATAACGTCGAGATCGTCGGCAAGCAGCCGGAGCAGCAAAGCATCTGGACCCAGTTGCTGGTCGCCAGCTTCCCGATCCTGGTGATCATCGCGGTGTTCATGTTCTTCATGCGCCAGATGCAGGGTGGCGCCGGCGGCAAGGGCGGGCCGATGAGCTTCGGCAAGAGCAAGGCGCGCCTGCTCTCCGAAGATCAGGTCAAGACCACCTTCGCCGATGTCGCCGGTTGCGACGAGGCCAAGGAGGAAGTGAGCGAACTGGTCGAATTCCTGCGTGACCCTGGCAAGTTCCAGCGCCTTGGCGGCCGTATCCCTCGCGGCGTGCTGATGGTCGGCTCTCCGGGTACCGGCAAGACGTTGCTGGCCAAGGCCGTTGCCGGCGAAGCCAAGGTGCCGTTCTTCACCATTTCCGGTTCCGACTTCGTGGAAATGTTCGTGGGTGTCGGCGCATCCCGTGTGCGCGACATGTTCGAGCAGGCCAAGAAGCATGCGCCCTGCATCATCTTCATCGACGAGATCGACGCCGTCGGTCGCCATCGCGGTGCCGGCATGGGGGGCGGTCATGACGAGCGCGAGCAGACCCTCAACCAGTTGCTGGTCGAGATGGATGGCTTCGAGATGAACGATGGCATTATCGTCATCGCCGCGACCAACCGTCCCGACGTACTCGACCCGGCGCTGCTGCGCCCGGGCCGCTTCGATCGCCAGGTAGTGGTCGGTCTCCCCGATATCCGTGGCCGTGAGCAGATCCTCAACGTGCACATGCGTAAGGTGCCGATGGGCGAGGATGTCAAGGCAGCGGTCATTGCCCGTGGGACGCCCGGCTTTTCCGGTGCCGACCTCGCCAACCTGGTCAACGAAGCTTCGTTGTTCGCCGCTCGCTCCGGCAAGCGTCTGGTCGAGATGAAGGAATTCGAGCTGGCCAAGGACAAGATCATGATGGGCGCTGAGCGCAAGACCATGGTCATGTCGGACAAGGAAAAGCTCAACACCGCCTTCCACGAGGCGGGACACGCCATCGTCGGTCGCCTGGTGCCCGAGCATGATCCGGTCTACAAGGTGTCGATCATTCCCCGTGGCCGTGCCTTGGGCGTGACCATGTTCCTGCCGGAAGAAGACCGCTACAGCCTGTCCAAGCGCGCGCTGATCAGCCAGATCTGCTCGCTGTACGGTGGCCGTATCGCGGAAGAAATGACCTTGGGCTTCGACGGTGTCACCACCGGTGCGTCCAACGACATCATGCGGGCCAGCCAGATCGCTCGCAACATGGTCACCAAGTGGGGCCTGTCCGAGAAGCTCGGTCCGCTGCTGTATGCCGAGGAAGAAGGTGAAGTGTTCCTGGGGCGTGGTGGCGGCGGTCAGAGCAGCAACATCTCTGGCGAAACCGCCAAGCTCATCGATCTCGAGGTGCGCAGCATCATCGACCATTGCTACGACACGGCCAAGCGCCTGCTCGAAGAGAATCGCGACAAGCTCGACGCCATGGCCGAAGCATTGATGAAGTACGAGACCATCGATGCCGATCAGATCGATGACATCATGAGCGGTCGCACGCCGCGCGAGCCGCGTGACTGGACGGGCGGCGGTAACGATGCCGGTACGCCGATCGCCAAGTCGGATGAGGCCGATCGTCCCGAAAAACCAATCGGCGGTCCTGCTGCCGAGCTGTAAGGCTTTTCATGTCCCATGCAATACCCCGGAACCGGCTGCCTTGTGGCAGCCGGTTTCTTGATTTGACCCGTCCCCAGGTGATGGGGATCCTCAACGTAACCCCCGATTCGTTCTCCGACGGTGGCCGCTTCGCCATGCGCGACGCGGCGCTGCGCCATGCCGAAAGCATGGTGCTGGCCGGCGCGTCGCTGATCGATATCGGCGGCGAGTCCACCCGGCCGGGTGCCGATCCGGTGTCCGTGGAGCAGGAGCTTGCGCGCGTGGCGCCAGTGGTGGAAGCCATCGCCGCCGAATTGGACGTGATCATCTCCGTGGATACCTCGACCCCTGCGGTCATCTGTGAGTCGGCCAGGCTGGGGGCGGGACTGATCAATGACGTGCGCTCCCTGCAGCGCGACGGTGCGCTTCAGGCGGCTGCGGAGAGCGGCTTGCCGGTTTGCCTGATGCACATGCGCGGTGAGCCCACGACCATGCAGCAGAGCCCACAGTACGATGATGTGCTGGATGCGGTGGCGGGCTTTCTGCGCGAGCGTCTGGCGGTCTGCGAGGCGGCAGGTATTCCGGTAGAGCGTATCCTGCTCGATCCGGGGTTCGGCTTCGCCAAGACGCTGGAGCATAATCTCAGCCTGTTCCGGCGTCTGCCGGCGTTGCAGGCTTTTGGTCTGCCGTTGCTGGTGGGCGTTTCGCGCAAGAGTATGATTGGTGCCGTGCTGGGCCGCGAGGTCGACGGACGCCTGTATGGCAGTCTGGCCCTGGCGGCTCTGGCCGTCGCCAAGGGCGCAAGCATTCTGCGTGTCCATGATGTGGCGGAGACCGTCGACGTCGTGCGCATGGTCGCTGCCGTCGAAGCGGCACAGTAATCAGGAAAAGGGAGTTGTCGTTTGAGTCGCAAGTATTTTGGCACCGATGGTATTCGTGGGCGCGTCGGTCATTACCCCATCACGCCTGACTTCATGCTCAAGCTCGGTTGGGCTGCGGGCATGGCTTTTCGCAAGCAGGGCAAATGCCGGATCCTGATTGGCAAGGACACGCGCATCTCTGGCTACATGTTCGAGTCGGCACTGGAGGCCGGCCTGTCTGCCGCAGGTGCAGACGTCATGCTGCTGGGGCCGATGCCGACGCCGGCGATCGCCTACCTGACGCGTACCTTCCATGCCGAGGCAGGCATCGTCATCAGTGCATCGCACAACCCGCATCATGACAACGGCATCAAGTTCTTCTCCGGGCAGGGCACCAAACTGCCTGACGAGGTCGAGCTGATGATCGAGGAGCTGCTCGATGCGCCGATGACGGTGGTCGAGTCCGAACAGCTCGGCAAGGTATCGCGGATCAATGACGCCGCCGGTCGCTACATCGAATTCTGCAAGAGCAGCGTGCCGACCAGTACCGATTTCGCTGGCCTGAAGATCGTTCTCGACTGTGCTCATGGTGCGGCCTACAAGGTCGCGCCGGCTGTGTTCCAGGAGCTCGGTGCCGAAGTTTCGGTGCTTTCCGCTCAGCCCAACGGCCTGAACATCAACGCCGATTGCGGCTCTACCCATGTCGAAAACCTGCAGGCCGAGGTCGTGTCGCGCCAGGCGGATCTGGGTATCGCCTTCGATGGCGACGCCGATCGGGTGCTGATGGTCGATCACACCGGGGCAGTGGTGGACGGTGACGAATTGCTGTTCATCATCGCTCGTGATCTGCAGGCGCGTGGCAAGCTGCAGGGTGGGGTGGTCGGCACCCTGATGAGCAACCTGGGCCTCGAACTGGCCCTCGACGAACTGCAGATTCCCTTTGTGCGCGCCAATGTGGGTGACCGTTACGTGATCGCCGAGCTTCTGGAGCGCGGCTGGCAGCTGGGTGGCGAGAACTCCGGGCATCTGGTGTGCTTCCAGCACGTCACCACGGGGGATGCGATCGTCGCGGCGCTGCAGGTACTGCTCGCCATCCGTCGACGTGGGCAGAGCCTTGCCGAAGCGCGTCAGGGCCTGCGCAAATGTCCGCAGGTGCTGGTCAACGTGCGTTTCGGTGGCGGTGTCGATCCGCTCAAGCATCCCGATGTGCAGGCCGCCAGCGATAGTGTGACCGAGCGCATGGAGGGGCGTGGCCGTGTGCTGCTGCGCAAGTCCGGCACCGAGCCGCTGGTCCGGGTCATGGTCGAGGGTGAGGACGAAGTCCAGGTGCGGGCCTATGCCGATGAATTGGCTGAGGTTGTCTCTCGCGTCTGTGTCTGATTCGGCTTGCCAGTCCACAATCGGTTGGGTAACATCTGCGCCCTCTTTGACCAACGAGGTAAAGCATGCGCCGCCCAATGGTTGCTGGTAACTGGAAAATGCACGGTACCCGCGCCAGTGTCGCAGAGCTGATCGATGGTCTGAATCGGCAGGTGTTGCCTGCCGATGTCGATGTTGCCGTATTTCCTGTCAGTGTTCATCTCGGTCAGGTTGTCGAGGGGCTGGGCGGTGTTGCCGTATCGATTGGTGCACAAGACTGTGCGGTCGAGGCAGGGCAGGGTGCATTGACTGGAGAGGTGTCGAGCGAGCAGTTGCGTGACGCTGGTTGCAGGCTCGTGCTGATCGGCCATTCCGAGCGGCGCCTGATGCTGGGCGATGGCGAGGAGCAGGTGGTGCGCAAGTTTGCGGCGGCCCAGGTTGCCGGGCTCGTTCCGGTGCTGTGTGTGGGGGAGACCCTCGAGCAGCGCGAAGCGGGCGAGACGCTTGCGGTCGTAGGGCGTCAGCTCGACAGCGTGATCGACGCGCTGGGCGTTGCGGTGCTGTCGAGCGCTGTGGTGGCATACGAGCCGGTCTGGGCCATTGGTACCGGGCTGACGGCGTCGCCCGAGCAGGCCCAGGACGTGCATGCAGCAATTCGTGCTCGGGTCGCCGGCAAAGATGCAGATGTGGCAGGTGCTTTGAGAATTCTTTATGGCGGCAGTGTCAAGGCCGCCAATGCAGCCGAGCTTTTCGGCATGCCAGATATCGATGGGGGGCTTGTGGGTGGGGCCTCTCTGAATGCGGATGAGTTCGGTGCGATCTGTCGCGCTGCAGGAAACTAAGAATATGCTGGAAACAGTCGTTGTGGTTCTTCATCTGCTGGGTGCGATCGGTGTGGTTGTGCTGGTTCTGCTGCAGCAGGGTAAAGGTGCCGATGCAGGTGCTTCGTTTGGTGCTGGTGCTTCGAATACCGTATTCGGTAGTCAAGGAACCACTACCTTTCTGAGTCGGGTTACTGCTATACTCGCCACCGCTTTTTTCATTACCAGCTTGGGGTTAGCTTACTTTGCTAATCAAAAGTCTGATACGCTTGGCCAGGCTGGTCTGCCTGATCCGGCAGTGATGGAAGTGCCGCAGGAAAGCAAGCCTGCAGCAGAAGATGTGCCGGTGCTTGAGCAACAGCAAGCGCCAGCTTCGGGGCAGCAAGACGTACCTCAAACCCCTGAAGAGCAGTAAGCGTTAATTTGCCGAGGTGGTGGAATTGGTAGACACGCTACCTTGAGGTGGTAGTGGCCATAGGCTGTAGGGGTTCGAGTCCCCTTCTCGGTACCAATTGAACAGAGGAGCCCGCAGTATGCGGGCTTTTCTGTATCTGGGGGGTTGGTTGACCCGTGGGGCGGTTCAGCCGTATAATCCGCTCCCAGTTTTGAAGCGGGTGGAGCGGTCTATCGCTCGTCAGGCTCATGGCCTGAAAGTCGCTGGTTCGCTCCAGTAACCGCGTCCAGTCGTAGCGGAGCCCCTTTCAAGGGGCTTTTTGCTAGCTGGCTGACAGATTCGCCGTCGCACGGACGGTTTTATGGATGGGCGTTTCGCCCATTTTTCATTTGCACTGCATGCGCGAGGGGGTTCGAGTGTCGAGCAAGCTAGAACAGTTGCAGGCCTTGGTGGCCCCGGTAGTCGAGGCGCTTGGCTACGAATGCTGGGGTATCGAGTTCCTGTCTCAGGGGCGGCATTCGCTGTTACGTATCTATATCGATCACGCCAATGGCGTTCTTATCGACGATTGCGAGAAGGTCAGTCGGCAGATCAGCGGTGTTCTCGATGTCGAGGATCCCATCGCGGCGGAGTACACCCTGGAGGTGTCGTCGCCGGGCATGGATCGACCGCTGTTCACCTTGGCTCAGTTCGCCAGTCACGCCGGCGAGCAGGTAAAAATCAAGTTGCGCGCGCCGTTCGAAGGGCGCCGCAACTTTCAGGGTCTGCTCCGCGGTGTGGAGGAGGAGGACGTGGTGGTACAGGTGGATGACCACGAGTTCCTTTTGCCGATCGATCTGATCGACAAGGCCAACATTATCCCCCGGTTTGATTGAGACTCGGATCCCGCGGGGTTCGCGGAATGCGTGGATCCTAATGGATTGCGAAAGGCGAGGCGTACGATGAGCAAAGAAGTACTGCTGGTTGTTGAGTCGGTATCCAATGAAAAGGGTGTACCGGCCGCTGTGATTTTCGAGGCGCTCGAGTTGGCGCTGGCCACGGCGACCAAGAAACGTTTTGAGGATGAGGTCGAGCTGCGTGTGGCGATCAATCGCCAAAGCGGTAACTACGAGACTTTCCGGTGCTGGACCGTCGTGGAAGAGGAGCACTTCGAAGATCCGGCGCATCAGGTGACCACCGACATGCCGCGTGCTGTCGAGGCGAATGCCAAGGTTGGCGATGTACTGGAAGAGAAAGTCGACTCCATCGAGTTCGGGCGCATCGCTGCGCAGACCGCTAAGCAGGTCATCGTGCAGAAAGTGCGCGAGGCCGAGCGTGCTCAGGTCGTCGAAGCCTACCGCGAGCGTCTTGGCGAGATCATCGCCGGCACCGTGAAAAAGGTCACCCGTGACAATGTCATCGTCGATCTGGGTGCCAATGCTGAAGCGTTGCTGGCTCGCGAAGATATCATTCCGCGTGAAACTTTCCGGGTTGGGGTGCGCTTGCGTGCGCTGCTCAAGGAAATCCGCACCGAGAACCGCGGCCCTCAGCTGATTCTGTCGCGTACCGCGCCGGAAATGCTGATCGAGCTGTTCCGCATCGAAGTGCCGGAAATCGCCGAAGGCCTCATCGAGGTCAAGGCTGCTTCTCGTGATCCGGGCTCGCGAGCCAAGATCGCGGTTCGTTCCAAGGACAAGCGTATCGACCCGCAGGGTGCCTGCATCGGTATGCGCGGTTCGCGTGTGCAAGCGGTTTCCGGCGAGCTGGTCGGTGAGCGCGTGGACATCGTGCTGTGGGACGACAACCCTGCGCAGTTCGTCATCAACGCCATGTCGCCGGCCGAAGTCGCGGCGATCATCGTCGACGAAGACGCTCACGCCATGGACATCGCCGTTGGCGAAGACAACCTGGCGCAAGCGATTGGCCGTGGTGGTCAGAACGTTCGCCTGGCCAGCCAACTGACCGGCTGGACGCTGAACGTGATGACCGAGGCGGACATTCAGGCCAAGCAGCAGGCCGAGACCGGCGACATCCTGCAGAGCTTCATCGACGAGTTGGAAGTCGACGAAGAGCTGGCCCAGGTGCTGGTCGAAGAAGGCTTCACCAGCCTGGAAGAAATCGCTTACGTGCCGATGGAAGAGATGCTCAGCATCGACGGTTTCGACGAAGAAATCGTCAACGAACTGCGCTCGCGAGCGAAGGATCGTCTGCTGACCAAAGCCATCGCCACCGAAGAAAAGCTGGCAGATGCCCAGCCGGCCGAAGACCTCCTCGAGCTCGAGGGTATGGACAAAGGCCTGGCGCAGGAACTGGCAGTGCGCGGTGTGGTTACCCGCGAAGACCTGGCCGAGCAGTCTATTGACGACCTGCTCGACATCGACGGCATCGACGAAGAGCGTGCCGGCAAGCTGATCATGGCCGCCCGAGCCCACTGGTTCGAGTAAGTTTTACGGCCTGAGGAGAGAAGTGCATGACGCAAGTCACGGTGAAAGAACTGGCCCAAGTGGTCGACACACCGGTAGAGCGCCTGCTGCAGCAGATGCGAGAGGCGGGTTTGCCGCACAGCAGTGCCGAGCAAGTTGTCACCGATAACGAGAAGCAGGCTTTGCTTGCTCATCTGAAGAGTAGCCACGGCGACAAGAAAGCCGAAGAGCCGCGCAAGATTACCTTGCAGCGCAAGACCACCAGCACCCTGCGGGTCGCTGGTAGCAAGACCATCAGCGTTGAAGTGCGCAAGAAAAAGACATTCGTCAAGCGCAGCAACGAAGAGATCGAAGCCGAGAAACAGCGCGAGCTCGAAGAGCAGCGCGCTGCGGCGGAAGCCGTTCGCCTGAAAGCCGAGGAAGAAGCCAAGCGCAAGGCCGAAGAAGAGGCCAAGCGCAAGGCCGAAGAAGAGGCCAAGCGCCAGACGTCTTCGCCAGCCGCCGAGCAGGCTCCTGTGGCTGAAGCCGTTGCGCCGGCGCCGACCATTGCCCCTGTCGCAGCTCCTGCTGCCGATGAGCGCAAGAAGGACGAGCCGCGTCGCCCGGACAAAGCCCGTAACGACGATGCTGATCGCCGTGGTGGTGATCGCAAGACCACCCAGCATCGCCCGACCGTCAAGGAAAAGGCGCCTGCTCCACGTGTCGCTCCGCGTACCACCGACGAAGAAAGCGATGGCTTCCGTCGTGGTGGCCGTGGCAAGGCCAAGCTGAAGAAACGCAACGTCCACGGTTTCCAGAGCCCAACCGGCCCTATCGTGCGCGAAGTGAAGATTGGCGAGACCATCACTGTGGGCGACCTCGCCCAGCAGATGTCGGTCAAGGCTGCTGAAATCATCAAGTTCATGTTCAAGCTGGGTACGCCGGCGACCATCAACCAGGTGCTGGATCAGGAAACTGCCCAACTGGTTGCTGAAGAGCTGGGCCACAAAGTGACCCTGGTCAGCGATACCGCGTTGGAAGACTCCCTGGCCGAGTCCCTGAAGTTCGAGGGTGAAGCATTCTCTCGTGCGCCGGTGGTGACCGTCATGGGCCACGTCGATCACGGCAAGACCTCGCTGCTCGACTACATCCGTCGTGCCAAGGTTGCCTCCGGTGAAGCGGGTGGTATCACCCAGCACATCGGCGCCTACCACGTGGAAACCGAGCGCGGCATGGTCACCTTCCTCGATACCCCGGGGCACGCGGCATTTACCGCGATGCGTGCTCGTGGTGCCAAGGCTACCGACATCGTGATCCTGGTGGTTGCGGCGGACGACGGCGTGATGCCGCAGACCATCGAAGCCGTCCAGCACGCTGTGGCTGCCGGTGTACCGCTGGTTGTCGCCGTGAACAAGATCGACAAGCCGGGCGCCGATCTCGATCGTATCCGTAGCGAGCTGTCCGTGCATGGCGTGACCTCGGAAGAGTGGGGCGGTGATACGCCGTTCGTACCTGTCTCGGCCAAGGTCGGTACCGGTGTGGATGAGCTGCTCGAGGCTGTTCTGCTGCAGGCCGAAGTGCTGGAACTCAAGGCAACCCCGTCGGCCCCAGGCCGTGGTGTGGTGGTCGAGTCCCGTCTGGACAAGGGCCGTGGTCCGGTCGCTACCGTGCTCGTTCAGGACGGTACGCTGCGTCAGGGCGACATGGTGCTGGTCGGTTCGAACTATGGCCGCATTCGCGCCATGCTCGACGAGAACGGCAAGCCGATCAAGGAGGCTGGCCCGGCGATCCCGGTCGAGATCCTCGGTCTCGACGGTACGCCGGAAGCCGGTGACGACATGACTGTCGTCGCTGACGAGAAGAAAGCGCGTGAAGTGGCGTTGTTCCGTCAGGGCAAGTTCCGCGAAGTGAAGCTGGCGCGTGCCCATGCCGGCAAGCTGGAGAACATCTTCGAGAACATGGGGCAGGAAGAGAAGAAGACGCTCAACATCGTCCTCAAATCCGACGTCCGTGGCTCGCTGGAAGCGCTGCAGGGTTCGCTCGGCGGTCTGGGTAACGACGAAGTGCAAGTGCGCGTCGTCGGTGGCGGGGTCGGTGGTATCACCGAGTCCGATGCCAACCTGGCGCTGGCTTCCAACGCCGTACTGTTCGGTTTCAACGTGCGTGCCGATGCGGGCGCTCGCAAGATCGTCGAGCAGGAAGGTCTGGACATGCGTTACTACAACGTCATCTACGACATCATCGAGGACGTCAAGAAGGCGCTCACCGGTATGCTCGGCAGTGACGTTCGCGAGAACATCCTCGGTATCGCCGAAGTCCGTGACGTGTTCCGTTCGCCGAAGTTTGGCGCGGTCGCCGGTTGTATGGTGGTCGAAGGTACCGTTTACCGTAACCGTCCGATCCGCGTACTGCGCGACGACGTGGTGATCTTCGAAGGCGAGCTGGAATCCCTGCGTCGCTTCAAGGACGATATGGCCGAAGTGCGTAATGGCATGGAGTGCGGTATCGCGGTGAAGAGCTACAACGACGTCAAGGTCGGCGACAAGATCGAAGTGTTCGAGAAAGTCCAGGTGGCTCGCAGCCTGTAATCGCGAGTCGCAACACGCAACGCCCGGCCCCGCATTCGCGCGGCCGGGCGTTTGCCGCTTTTGAGTCCGATGCTTTTTCAGGCGTCGAGGCGAGTGGAAGGTAGCAAAGATGGCAAAAGACTATAGCCGTGCCCAGCGCATCGGCGACCAGATTCAACGCGAATTGGCGCAGCTGATTCGCACCGAAGTCAAAGACCCGCGCCTGGGTGGCCTGGTGACCGTCACGGCGGTCGATGTCAGCCGCGACGCCAGCCATGCCAAGGTGTTCGTCACCATCATGGGGGCCGAGCCGCAAGAGGGTGTCGACCCCATCGTGCAGAGCCTCAAGGTGCTCAATGACGCCAGCGGTTTCCTGCGCATGCAGCTGGGCAAGGCGATGAAGCTGCGTAGCGTGCCTAACCTGCGTTTTCACTACGATGAGAGCGTGATTCGCGGTGCTCAGCTGTCGGCGCTCATCGAGCGTGCGGTGACCGAGGACAGCAAGCACGGCGACACCGATACCGAAGCCAAGGAGTAAGTACGTGGCTCAGGTAAAGCGTATTCGTCGCAAGGTCGACGGCATCATCCTGCTCGACAAGCCCAAGGGCTTCAGTTCCAACGCTGCGCTGCAGAAGGTGCGCTGGCTGCTCAATGCCGAGAAGGCCGGGCATACCGGTAGCCTCGACCCCTTGGCGACCGGGGTGCTGCCGCTGTGCTTCGGCGAAGCGACCAAGTTCTCCCAGTACCTGCTCGACGCCGACAAGGGTTACGAGACGGTCATGCAGCTTGGCGTCACCACCACCACGGCCGACGCCGAGGGTGAGGTGCTCGAGCGCCGTGAAGTGAATGTCGCGGCGGCCGATATCGAAGCGTTGTTGCCACGTTTCCGCGGTGACATCAGCCAGATTCCGCCGATGTACTCGGCACTCAAGCGCGACGGCCAGCCCCTGTACAAGCTGGCGCGGGCAGGAGAAGTAGTGGAGCGCGAGGCGCGTTCTGTTACTATTGCGCGCCTGGAGTTGCTCGATTGTGCCGCCGACAGGGCGAGCCTGGCGGTCGACTGCAGCAAAGGCACCTATATTCGTACCCTGGTCGAGGACATCGGTCAGTTGCTGGGTTGCGGTGCTCACGTCGCTGAGTTGCGTCGGGTCAAGGCTGGTCCGTTCAGCCTGGCTCAGACGGTCAGCCTCGAAGAGCTCGAACGTGTGCATGCCGAAGGTGGCAACGAAGCGGTCGATCGCTTCCTGCAACCGGTGGACAGTGGCCTCGAACATTGGCCGCTGCTGAGCTTCTCGGAGCACAGCTCGTTCTATTGGCTGCAGGGGCAGCCCGTCCGTGCGTCGGACGCGCCGAGGTTCGGCATGGTGCGGGTACAAGATCACAACGGTCGCTTCATCGGTATCGGTGAAGTGAGCGAAGACGGGCGCATTGCGCCGCGTCGTCTGATTCGGTCTGCGTGACCGTGGCGAGTCGCTCAAACGGCTCGTATCGAGGGTGGCTGTCAATAGGCACGGTCATTGCTCCTTTAAAAACACGGGAAGCGATTCCCGGCCTATTGAGAACGTCGCTCGCGACGGTCTCCAGATGAGAGGATGCCCACATGGCACTCAGCGTTGAAGAAAAAGCTCAGATCGTTAACGACTACAAGCAAGCCGAAGGCGATACCGGTAGCCCGGAAGTCCAGGTTGCTTTGTTGTCCGCCAACATCAACAAGCTGCAAGGCCACTTCAAGGCCAACGGTAAAGACCACCACTCGCGTCGTGGCCTGATCCGTATGGTCAACCAGCGCCGTAAGCTGCTGGATTACCTGAAGGGTAAAGACACCAGCCGTTACAGCGCCCTGATCGGTCGCCTGGGTCTGCGTCGCTAAGCAATGCTTATGCGCCGTTGACCACAAAAGCTGGAAGTGAGCTCGCCTCGCTTCCAGCTTTTGTGTTTATAAGCCACGTGCGTCGCACAGTGGCTACGCTTCATCGCCATGGACAGTTCCGGGCCGACTCCCGAAGCAGCTGCCCACGAATTCGCAAGAAACCGTTTCCCCAAAGGCAACAGAGAGAAGGAAAACACCGTGAACCCGGTAATCAAGACATTTCAGTTTGGTCAGTCGACCGTCACCCTCGAGACTGGCCGTATCGCCCGTCAAGCCTCCGGCGCCGTGCTGGTCACCGTCGACAACGATGTCAGCGTGCTGGTCGCCGTCACCGGTGCCAAGAGTGCCGATCCGAGCAAGGGCTTCTTCCCCCTGTCGGTGCACTACCAGGAAAAGACCTACGCAGCGGGCAAGATCCCCGGCGGCTTCTTCAAGCGTGAAGCGCGCCCCAGCGAGAAAGAAACCCTGACCTCTCGTCTGATCGATCGGCCGATCCGTCCGCTGTTCCCGGAAGGCTTCCAGAACGAAGTGCAGGTGATCTGCACCGTGGTTTCCACCAGCAAGAAAACCGATCCGGACATCGCGGCGATGATCGGCACCTCGGCTGCGCTGGCGATCTCCGGCATCCCGTTCAATGGCCCGATCGGCGCTGCCCGCGTCGCTTTCCACCCGGAAACCGGCTACCTGCTGAACCCGACTTACGAGCAGCTCAAGGCTTCCAGCCTGGACATGGTCGTTGCCGGTACCAAGGATGCCGTGCTGATGGTCGAGTCGGAAGCCAAGGAGCTGACCGAAGACCAGATGCTGGGCGCCGTGCTGTTCGCCCACGATGAGTTCCAGGCCGTCATCCAGGCGGTCACCGAGCTGGCTGCCGAAGCCGGCAAACCCACCTGGGACTGGCAGCCGAAAGCGGAAAACACCGCACTGCTGTCGGCCATTCGTGGTGAGTTCGGTGAGGCGATTTCCCAGGCTTACACCATCATCATCAAGCAGGACCGCTACGCGCGCCTGGGCGAGTTGCGCGAGCAGATCGTCGCCAAGTTTTCCGGTGAGGAAGGCCAGCCTTCCGCTGCTGAAGTCAAAGACGCCTTCGGCGAAATCGAATACCGCACCGTGCGCGAGAACATCGTCAACGGCAAGCCGCGTATCGATGGTCGTGATACCCGCACCGTACGTGGTCTGAACATCGAAGTCGGTGTACTGGACAGGACCCACGGTTCGGCGCTGTTCACCCGTGGTGAAACCCAGGCGCTGGTCGTGGCCACCCTCGGTACCGCCCGTGACGCACAACTGCTGGACACCCTCGAAGGCGAGCGTAAAGACCCCTTCATGCTGCACTACAACTTCCCGCCGTACTCGGTGGGCGAGTGTGGTCGCATGGGTGCCACTGGCCGTCGCGAGATCGGTCACGGTCGCCTGGCTCGTCGTTCGGTGCAGGCCATGCTGCCGGCTGCCGACGTGTTCCCGTACACCATCCGCGTGGTTTCGGAAATCACCGAGTCCAACGGTTCCAGCTCCATGGCTTCGGTCTGCGGTGCTTCCCTGGCGCTGATGGACGCTGGTGTGCCGATGAAGGCACCGGTAGCCGGTATCGCCATGGGCCTGGTCAAGGAAGGCGAGAAATTCGCCGTGCTGACCGATATCCTCGGTGACGAAGACCACTTGGGCGACATGGACTTCAAGGTCGCCGGTACCGCCAATGGCGTCACCGCGCTGCAGATGGACATCAAGATCCAGGGCATCACCGAAGAGATCATGGAAATCGCGCTGGGCCAGGCCCTGGAAGCGCGCCTGAATATCCTCGGCCAGATGAACCAGGTCATCGCTCAATCGCGTAGTGAGCTGTCGGCCAACGCGCCGACCATGATCGCCATGAAGATCGATCAGGACAAGATTCGCGACGTCATCGGCAAGGGCGGTGCCACCATCCGCGCCATCTGCGAAGAGACCAAGGCGTCGATCGACATCGAAGACGATGGCTCGATCAAGATCTTCGGCGAGACCAAGGACGCAGCAGAGGCCGCGCGTCAGCGCGTGCTGAGCATCACTGCGGAGGCCGAGATCGGCAAGATCTACGTCGGCAAGGTCGAGCGCATCGTCGACTTCGGTGCCTTCGTCAATATCCTGCCCGGCAAGGATGGGCTGGTGCACATTTCCATGCTCAGCGATGCGCGCGTCGAGAAAGTCACCGACATCCTCAAGGAAGGTCAGGAAGTGGAAGTGCTGGTACTGGACGTCGATAACCGCGGCCGTATCAAACTGTCCATCAAGGACGTTGCTGCTGCCAAGGCTTCGGGTGTCTGATCCGGGCTAGCGCCGCTGCTACGAGAAAGCCAGTCAGGGTGACCTGACTGGCTTTTTTCATGGGCGGCGAAAAGCAGGCAACGGTGCTTGTCCGTTTCCCCCAGCGTGTTCCAGGGCGTGCCTCTCTACCCCGGCAAGCGCAAGTCGGGCAGTTACCAGTCAAGTGATCGAAGTAAACGACCTTGCCCGGCGCCTAGTGCCGAGGTGGAGATCCATGTCCTGGCATCCGCAGAGCGCTCGCAACAGAACGGTCATAAAAAAACGCCAACCAGGGCATACCTGGCTGGCGTTCTGCTGCAGCGCCTGGCTGTTCGATCAGTCGGTGTATTGGAACAGCTTGATGATCTTCTGCACGCCCGATGTGCCCTGCACCACGTTGCTCGCGGCGTTGGCTTCCTGGCGGCTGACCACGCCGAGCATGTAGACGATGCCGTTTTCGGTGATCACCTTGATGCGACTCCCCGGAACGCCGCTGTCGGCGAGCATCTGGGTCTTGATCTTGGTGGTCAGTAGCGAGTCGTTGCTGCGCGCCAGCAGCGAGCTGGGTTGTTGAACCTGGAGTTCGTTATGCACCTTGCGAACGCCCTGTACGGTACGTGCGGCCTGCTCGGCGGTGCTCTTCAGCTCGGCGCGCGGGGTCTGCCCGGCGATCAGGATCACGCCGTTGTAGCTGGTCACCACGATGTGCGAGGTGGGGCTGGCGAGGTCGGCATGGGCGCGGGTAATGGCGTTGGCGACATCGGGGCCGACGAACTGGTCGTCGATCTTGTTACCGATGCTGCGGCTACCACAACCGCCGAGGATCAGGCTGATTGCCAAGGCGGCGAAGATCAGTGGTGAACGGGTCATTCTTCACTCCCAAACAGTTGACTGTCGATAAGGTCGCACAAGCAGTGGATGGCCAGCAAATGCACTTCCTGGATGCGTGCCGTTACCTTGGACGGCACACGAATTTCCACATCTTCAGGCAGCAGCAGCGACGCCATGCCGCCGCCGTCACGGCCGCTGAGGGCGACCACGGTCATTTCCCGGTCGTGAGCGGCCTGAATGGCCTGGATCACGTTGGCCGAGTTGCCACTGGTAGATATGGCCAGCAGCACATCTCCGGGTTGGCCCAGTGCACGAATTTGCTTGGAGAAGATTTCGTTGTAGCTGTAGTCGTTGGCGATCGAGGTGATCGTCGAGCTGTCGGTGGTCAGTGCGATGGCCGGCAGGCTCGGGCGCTCACGCTCGAAACGGTTGAGCAATTCCGAGGAGAAGTGCTGAGCATCGCCAGCGGAGCCGCCGTTGCCGCAGGAGAGAATCTTGCCTTCGCTGAGCAGTGCCTGAACCATCACCTGGCTGGCGTGCTCGATAAAGGGCGGCAGCACCTCCATCGCATGGTGCTTGGCTTCTATGCTGGCTTGGAACAGCTGGCGAATACGGGCTTGCATATCCATGTGGATGTTTGACCTTGACTGTAACGGTACGCCGAGCCAGGTGGCACGCAGCGCTGTCGTTGAAAATGGCGATGAAGCGGGGCGCTCGCAGCGAGCCGGGGCATCAGCTGTCGAAGGCGTCTTTTATCCACTCCAGTGATGCGGGTTTGCCATTGCCCAGGGCTATGACATCGAAGCGGCAGGGATGTTTGGCCCAGCGCTTTTCCTGCTGCAGAAACTGGGTTGCCGTGGCGACCAGCTTGTCGCGTTTGCGCCTGTCGACACTCTCGATCGCACCGCCCCAGGCGCTGTGCTTGCGGTAGCGCACTTCGGCGAATACTACTGTATCGCCATCGAGCATGACCAGATCGAGTTCGCCGCGCTGACCCCGCCAGTTCTGGGCGATCGGCTGCAGGCCGTGGCTTTCGAGATGCTCCCGGGCGAGGGCTTCGGCCGCTCGCCCGCTGGCGTGACGAGGGTCGTCGCTCAAGGTGTCGTGTCGGGCAGGCGCTGGATCTGCCCGCCGCGGATTTCCGCCCAGGGCAGTTGGCGTTCGACCCGTTGCGCGGGGTTGAGGCTCAGGCTGCCGGAAAGGCCGTCGACGCGACTATCCGGCAAGGCCTTGAGTTGCCCCAGGCGTGGCGCCAGGCGGAAGGCGTCGACGCCCATTGCATACAGTCGGCCCATGCTGCCGCCAGCCTGTGGCCACTGGCTGTCGACCTGTTGGCGCAGCGGATCATTGACGTCCAGCAGCCAGGGGGTTTCGCAGAAGAGAATGCCGTCGAGGTCACGATACTGGGCGGCGTTCATGCTGCCGTTGAACAGGTGCGAGGTGGCATAGACCGGCACGTCACCGGCGTACTGGTAGGCCAGGGTCGGTTTGATCTGCTGGGCCTGCTGGGGAGTGGCGGCCAGGAAGATGAAGTCGACATCCTGACGGCGACCGGGTGCGTTGGACGCCGAGCCGCTGCCGCTGAGTTGGAACAGGTTGGCGATCTGCCGCGCCATGTCCACCGGCTGATCGATATGTTCGGCGCCGAGGAAGGTGCCGCCAGCGGCCTGCCAGCTCTGCTGGAAGGCTGCCAGGACGCGATCGCCCCAGTCGCCTTTCGGCACCAGCGCCACGGCGCTGCGCTTGCCATCGGCCCAGGCACGGCGGGCGACTTCGCGTGCTTCGTCTTCGGCGGCCAGGCCGAACTGAAACAGCTGATCCGGGCTGCGTGCGCTGGACTCGCTGTAGTTGAGGGCCAGGGTGGTGATCGGCAGTTGCTGGCGACTGCCCAGTTGGGTCACCAGGTTCTTCTCCAGCGGGCCAATAACCAGCTGCACGCCATCGGCCTGGGCCTGGCGGTAGAAGTCATCCAGAGAGGTGAGGCGGGCACTGTCGTAGAGCTGAATCTGCGGTTGCTTCTCGCCACTCTGCTGAGCCTGGTAGTGAGCGGCGAGGAAGCCGTCACGCAGCGCGCGGGCCACCGATGCCAGCTGACCTTCCTGGGGCAGCAACAGAGCGATTTTTTCCAATGGCTGGCTGGACAGCGCCTGCAGGTCGGCCAGGGCTTTCGGCAGTTGCTGTGCGGCGGGATGGCTCGGGTGCTGGGCCAGCCAGTTGTCGATCGCATTCTGCTGTTGTTGCAGGGTGCCTACTGTCTTGGCGGCCTGTGCCAGGGACAGCCAGCCGGCCAGGTCGGCGTCGTCGGCGCTGGGGGCCGGCTCGGCAGGCAGGCTGGAGACCAGCCTCCAGATGTGGTCCTGATTACCCTTTGCCTCGTCGCCGCTCAGCAGCGGAGCGATGAATACCCGCTCGCGTGCTGCCGCCAGCAACTGGCCGTCTTTCTCGAGCGCATTGGCGCGTACCAGTTGGGTGCGTGTCTGCTGCTCGACCGGCAGTTCGCCGAGGCGCGCCAGGCTGGGATGGGCGAGGGCACTGAGCGCTGCCTTGGCATCGTGGCGGGTCAGCGCCAGTTCGGCCGCGAGGGTGCTGGCGTATATCTGCTGCGCCGGCTTGAGGGTCTGCAGGTCGATCTGGGCGAGAATGCTGCTGGCGCGTTCGGCATTGCCTTGCTTGTAGGCCAGGTCGGCGGCGCTGAGGCGCAGCAATTGCGCATCTTCGCTCTGGCTGGTGCCGGCCTGCTGGAGCATCTGCTCGAGGCTGGCTTGGGGGGTGCGAGGCAATTCGCCGAGGTTGGAGGTGGGCGAGCTGCTGCAGGCAACGAGCAAGCCGGCTAGGCAGAGTGCAGAGAGCGGACGCAGGCAGGCGATCATGTAAGCGATTCCGGTTCTTGAGCAAATGAACGCTCGATTGTACCCAAGGCACGCCGTCCGCGCGATCTCGAAGGTGTCGACCGCTGTACAGGTGCTGAAGCGGCGCCATCGCCCGGGGGAGCCTGGCCTCGTTTGTCGTACGCGCTACAATGGCCGCTTTCTGATTGGATGAGGCGCCGCCGTGACTGCTAGTGAAGCCCCCCGTTCTGCCACGGGCACCTTATTCGTGGTGGCGACCCCCATCGGCAATCTCGACGACCTCAGCGCGCGGGCGCTCAAGGTGCTGAACAGCGTTGCGCTGATCGCCGCCGAGGATACCCGCCATTCCGCACGTCTGATGCAGCACTTCGGTATCGGCACGCAGCTGGCCGCCTGTCACGAGCACAACGAGCGCGACGAGGGCAGTCGCTTTCTCGAGCGTCTGCGTGGGGGGGAAGATGTCGCGTTGATTTCCGACGCGGGAACCCCGCTGATTTCCGATCCCGGCTATCACCTGGTGCGCCAGGCGCGCGCTGCGGGCGTTCGCGTGGTGCCGGTGCCGGGCGCCTGTGCGCTGATCGCCGCCTTGTCCGTCGCCGGTCTGCCTTCCGACCGTTTCGTCTTCGAGGGTTTCCTGCCCGCCAAGGGCGTGGGGCGGCGTACCCGGCTGGAGCGGGTTCGCGAAGAGCCGCGCACGCTGATTTTCTACGAGGCGCCGCATCGCATCCTCGAATGCCTGGAGGACATGCGTGACGTGTTCGGTGGTGATCGCCAGGCCCTGCTGGCACGTGAATTGACCAAGGCATTCGAGACCCTGCAGGGACTACCGCTCGACCAGTTGTGCGAGTGGGTCGCGGCGGACTCCAACCAGCAGCGTGGCGAGTGCGTGGTGCTGGTGGCAGGCTGGCAGGCGCCTGAGGACGAGGCGCCGGTCAGTGTCGAAGCGCTGCGCGTGCTTGACCTGCTGCTCGCCGAGTTACCGCTCAAGCGCGCGGCAGCCCTGGCGGCGCAGATCACCGGGGTGCGCAAGAACCTGCTGTATCAGGCCGCTTTAGAGCGCCAGCAGCACGTTTGAACTTGTTCTCGGCGTCCCCCTGCGGTTACCCTAGTCAGCGGAGAGTCGATCGGACAGTCGCTGCCGTGCATCGTTCGCGACGTGCGGGGGAGGAAAGTCCGGGCTCCATAGGGCGGAGTGCCAGGTAATGCCTGGGGGGCGTGAGCCTACGGAAAGTGCCACAGAAAATAACCGCCTAAGCGCCTCGGCGCCGGTAAGGGTGAAAAGGTGCGGTAAGAGCGCACCGCGCGGCTGGTAACAGTCCGTGGCTAGGCAAACCCCACTCGGAGCAAGACCAAATAGGGTTCCATTGGCGTGGCCCGCGCTGGAACCGGGTAGGTTGCTAAAGACGTACAGTGATGTCCGTCGTAGAGGAATGACTGTCCTCGACAGAACCCGGCTTATAGATCGACTCTCCACCTCATCCCGCTTTACATTCAATTCCCCGCTTTCTAATACCGAAAAGATCTTACTCTTAACAAACCACTTTAAGTTTGTGGGGTAGGTTTCTGTATGTGCTTGTTTTTGCCTCTTCTATTGCTCCAATACCTCCCTCCTGCTCCCTCCTTTATCCGCTAAATCGCCGTTCTATAAGGACTTTTCCCTTCTGGCGCGCCTTGACGGTGGGGTGCGCGCGTTTCTATAGTGTGCTCCGGTGGTGAAAAGTGGCATGAAGTGGGTTTTTTTGGATGCAGATGGCCATTTAAAGAGGAAACGCTGCAGTGTTTCGCGGAGCTAACGCCATAAGTCTCGACGCCAAAGGGCGACTCGCGATGCCTAGCCGGTATCGGGACGAGCTCGTGTCGCGTTCGGCTGGCCAGCTCATCGTCACCATTGATGCCATCGATCCTTGCCTGTGTGTCTACCCGCTGCCGGAGTGGGAAATCATCGAAAACAAGCTGCGTGAGCTGGCCTCCTTCCGTGAGGAAAACCGCCGCCTGCAGCGTTTGCTGATTGGTAATGCTGTCGACCTCGAGCTGGACGGCAGTGGTCGTTTTCTGGTTCCGCCGCGTTTGCGCGAGTACGCCAAGCTGGACAAGCGCGCGATGTTGGTGGGGCAGCTCAATAAATTTCAACTGTGGGACGAGGATTCCTGGAATGCGGTGGCCGATGCCGATCTGGCCGCCATCAAGCAACCGGGTGCTCTTTCCGATGACTTACGTGACCTGATTCTGTGACCATGACCAGTACCTTCCGCCATATCACCGTGTTGCTCGAGGAGGCCGTCGAAGGCCTCTCGTTGCGTGCGGATGGCTGTTACGTGGACGGTACCTTCGGGCGAGGGGGGCACAGTCGGCTGATCCTCGATCGGATCGGGCCAGGCGGTCGCTTGCTGGGGTTCGACAAGGATCCCCTCGCAATCGCGACTGGACAGACGCTGGCGGCCGAAGACGGCCGCTTTGTCGTTGTGCAGCGCAGCTTTGCGGAACTTGCCGATGAACTCGCTGTCCGCGACCTCGGTGGCCGGGTCAGCGGTGTGCTGCTCGACCTGGGCGTATCGTCGCCACAGCTCGACGATGCCGAGCGCGGTTTCAGTTTTCTCAATGACGGGCCGCTGGACATGCGCATGGACCCGACGCGCGGCGTCAGTGCGGCACAGTTCATTGCCACTGCCGATGCCGACGAAATTGCGCGGGTCTTCAAGGAATATGGCGAAGAGCGTTTCGCCAAGCGCATGGCCCGTGCCGTGGTAACGCGTCGCGCCGAGCAGCCATTCGAACGTACCGCCGATCTGGCGCAGGTGCTGACCGTCGCCAATCCCGCCTGGGAGAAGGGCAAGAATCCGGCTACCCGGGCATTCCAAGGGCTGCGCATCCACGTCAACAACGAACTGGGTGACTTGCAGCGAGGCCTCGATGCCGCGCTGCAAAGCCTGGAAGTCGGTGGGCGTCTGGTGGTGATCAGCTTCCACTCTCTGGAAGACCGCATCGTCAAGTTGTTCATGCGCAAGCACGCCAAGGGCGAGATGGACACGCTGCCGCGCGACCTGCCGATCATTCCCAAGGCCTTCGAACCGCGCCTGAAGCTGATCGGCAAGCCGCAGTTCGCCTCGGAGGCCGAACTGAAGGCCAACCCGCGTTCGCGTAGCGCCGTCATGCGTGTTGCGGAGAAGCTGCGATGAGTGGCGTACTGGCCAAGCGTTTTCCCAAGGGCAGCCTGCTGATGCTGGTGCTCTTCGTTGCCGTGCTCGGCTCGGCGCTGGCCGTATCCTACAGCGCGCACTGGAATCGCCAGTTGCTCAACGGCCTGTACGCCGAGCTCAGTGTGCGTGACAAGGCTCAGGCCGAGTGGGGCCGGCTGATTCTCGAGCAGAGCACCTGGACCGCCCACAACCGCATCGAGACCCTGGCCAGCGAACAGCTGAAAATGCGCATTCCCGACGCCGCCGAAGTGCGCATGGTGGCGCCATGATGAAGCTCGAGGGGGCTCTCTATCCATGGCGCTTCCGCCTGGTGATGCTGCTGCTGGCGGTGATGGTCGCAGCGATCGCTGCGCGTATCTTCGAGCTGCATGTGTTCGACCATGACTTCCTCAAGGCCCATGGTGATGCGCGCAGTGTTCGACACATTCCGATCCCCGCGCACCGTGGCCTGATCACCGACCGCAATGGCGAGCCGCTGGCCGTCAGCACGCCGGTCGTTACCCTGTGGGCCAATGGCAAGGAACTGCAGGCCGGCAAGGCCCAGTGGCCGGTTCTCGCTGCGGCGCTCGGCCAGGAGCCCACTGCCTTTGCGGCGCGCCTGCAGGCCAGTGCCGAGCGCGAGTTCATGTACCTGGTGCGTGGCCTGACCCCGGAGCAGGGCCAGCGGGTGCTCGATCTCAAGGTGCCGGGCGTCTACCCGATCGAAGAGTTTCGCCGTTTCTATCCGGCCGGTGAAGTGACCGCGCACATGGTCGGCTTCACGGATATCGACGACCGCGGACGCGAAGGCGTCGAGCTGGCGTTCGAGGACTGGCTGGCCGGCGTGCCCGGCAAGCGTCAGGTGCTCAAGGACCGTCGTGGTCGACTGATTCGCGATGTCCAGGTCACCCAGAACGCCAAGGCCGGCAAGACGCTGGCGCTTTCCATCGACCTGCGTTTGCAATACCTGGCCCACCGCGAACTGCGCAACGCGCTGGTCGAGTTCGGTGCCAAGGCCGGCAGCCTGGTGATGGTCGATGTGAAGACCGGCGAGATCCTCGCCATGGTCAACCAGCCGACCTACAACCCGAACAACCGCCGCAACCTGCAGCCGGCGGCCATGCGCAACCGGGCGATGATCGACGTATTCGAGCCGGGCTCGACCATGAAGCCGTTTTCCATGAGCGCCGCTTTGGAGACCGGTCGCTGGAAGCCTACCGACAAGGTCGACGTGCAGGGCGGTACGCTGCAGATCGGTCGCTACACCATCAAGGACGTCTCCCGCGCGCCGGAAGGCGTGCTCGACCTGACGGGTATTCTCATCAAGTCGAGTAACGTCGGCATGAGCAAGGTCGCCTTCGACATCGGCGGCGCCGCCATCTATGACGTCATGCAACAGGTGGGGCTTGGTCAGGATACCGGCCTGAGCTTTCCCGGCGAGCGTGTCGGCAACCTGCCCAACCACCGTGAGTGGCGCAAGGCCGAAACCGCGACGCTGTCCTACGGTTACGGGCTGTCGGTCACCGCCGTGCAGCTGGCGCATGCCTATGCGGTACTCGGCAACAGCGGGCGCAGCGTGCCGATGTCGCTGACCCGAACCGACCGCGTCCGCGACAGCGTGCAGGTGATCCCGGAAGAGGTCGCCCGCACCATGCAGGGCATGCTGCAGCAAGTGATCGAAGCGCCTGGCGGTGTGTTCCGTGCCCAGGTGCCGGGTTACCACGTGGCTGGCAAGAGCGGTACCGCGCGCAAGACCGCCTCCGGCAGCAAGGGCTACCAGGCCAATGCCTACCGCTCGCTGTTCGCCGGCTTCGCCCCGGCGAACAATCCGCGTATCGCCATCGCCGTGGTCATCGATGAGCCCAGCAAGAGCGGTTATTACGGTGGCCTGGTTTCGGCGCCGGTATTCAGTCGCGTCATGGCCGGTGGCTTGCGACTGATGAACATCACCCCGGACAACCTGCCCGAGAGCACAGCGGCGAAAGCCGAAGCGCCAGTGGCAGCCAGCAATGGAGGGCGCGGCTGATGCCCATGCCATTGAACCAGTTGCTGCCACAGGCTAACGCCGGCGTGTTGATTCGCGAATTGACCCTGGATAGCCGCCAGGTGCGTCCGGGCGACCTGTTCCTTGCCGTGCCGGGTACTCGCCAGGACGGTCGCGTGCATATCGCTGACGCGATTTCCCGTGGTGCCGCTGCGGTTGCCTACGAAATCGATGGTTCGCTGCCAATGACCGCGGAGAGCGCCGAACTGGTCGCTATCAAAGGGCTGGCCGGGCAGCTCTCGGCGATCGCCGGTCGTTTCTACGGCGAGCCGAGCCGTGGCCTGCACATGGTCGGTGTCACCGGCACCAATGGCAAAACCAGTGTCAGCCAGTTGCTGGCCCAGGCGCTGGATCTGCTCGGTGAGCCCTGTGGCATCGTCGGCACTCTCGGCAACGGTTTTTATGGCGCTCTGGCCCAGGGGCTTCACACCACACCCGATCCTATCGGTGTGCAGGCGACCCTGGCCGGGCTGAAGAAGAACGGTGCCCGGGCGATCGCCATGGAAGTATCTTCCCATGGTCTGCATCAGGGTCGTGTCGCCGCTCTGGACTTCGACGTGGCAGTGTTCACCAACCTGTCGCGCGATCACCTGGACTATCACGGTTCCATGGATGCCTATCAGGCTGCCAAGTCGGCCCTGTTCGCCTGGCCGAGTCTGCGCGCCCGGGTGATCAATCTGGACGACGCAACAGGCCGCAAACTGGCCGAGGAAGAGCGCGAGTCGCGACTGATCGGTTACAGCCTGGAAAACGAAAGCGCCTACCTGTTCTGCCGTGACATCCATTTCGATGATCAGGGCGTGCGTGCCACATTGGGCACGCCACGTGGCGAAGGTAGCCTGCGCAGCTCGCTGTTGGGGCGCTTCAACCTCAGCAACCTGCTGGCGGTGGTCGGGGCGCTGGTGGCCATGGACTACCCGCTGGACGAAATTCTCAAGGCCCTGCCGCGTCTGCAGGGCCCCATCGGGCGCATGCAGCGTCTGGGTGGCCAGCAGGCACCGTTGGTGGTGGTCGATTATGCCCACACCCCGGACGCCCTGGAAAAAGTACTGAGTGCGCTGCGCCCGCATGTCACCGGTCGCCTGCTGTGCCTGTTCGGCTGTGGCGGCGACCGCGATCGCGGCAAGCGTCCGCTTATGGCCGAAGTCGTCGAGCGCCTGGCCGATGCCACGCTGGTCACCGACGACAACCCGCGCAGCGAGGCGCCCGAGCAGATTTTCGAGGATATCCGTGCCGGTTTGCGCAGCGTGGATCAGGTGCGTTTCGTCCATGGCCGTGGCCGTGCCATCGCTGAACTGATCGGCGAAGCGGCAGTGGGCGACGTGGTGGTGCTGGCTGGCAAGGGCCACGAGGACTACCAGGAAATCGATGGCGTGCGTCAGCCCTTCTCCGATTTGCAGGAAGCGGCTCGCGCACTCGCGGCATGGGAGGCGGCACATGCTTAAGGCGCTGCGTTTGAGCGAAGTGGCCGGGCCATTGAATGGACGCCTGGTTGGCGAAGATCGCGCTTTCGATGCGGTCAGCACCGATAGCCGCAGCATCGCGCCCGGCCAATTGTTCATCGCCCTCAGCGGCCCGCGTTTCGACGGCCATGATTACCTGGCGCAGGTCGCGGCCAAGGGCGCCGTTGCTGCATTGGTCGAGCGCGAAATCGCGGATGCCGGTTTGCCACAATTGGTTGTCAGCGATACGACCCTCGCCCTCGGTCAGCTGGCTGCCTTGAATCGCCAGGCATACGGTGGTCCGTTGGCAGCCGTGACCGGTTCCAGTGGCAAGACCACGGTCAAGGAAATGCTCGCCAGCATCCTGCGCGCTGCCTTCATGGATCTGGGCGGCACGGTGCTGGCCACCCGTGGCAACCTGAACAACCAACTCGGCGTGCCGTTGACGCTTCTGGAACTTGCGCCCGAGCACAAGGGGGCGGTGATCGAACTCGGCGCTTCCGGTATCGGCGAGATCGCCTACACCGTCGGCCTGACTCAGCCCCAGGTAGCGATCATCACCAATGCCGGCAGCGCCCATGTGGGGGAGTTCGGCGGGCCTGAGAACATCGTGCTGGCCAAGGGCGAGATCCTCGAAGGGCTGGTCGAAGGTGGCGTGGCCGTGCTCAATCGCGATGATGTGGCCTTCGAGCGCTGGGTCAAACGCGCTGCCGGTCGTCGTGTGCTGAGCTTCGCCTTGCGCGACCCTCGGGCTGATTTCCATGCCAGCGAGCTGAGCCGTGATCCGCGCGGTTGCCCGGCCTTCAGCCTGTCTTGCCACGAGGGGCAGGCCCGCGTGCAACTGAATCTGCTCGGCGAGCACAACGTCGCCAATGCCCTGGCTGCGGCTGCGGCCGCCCATGCCTTGTCGGTGCCGCTGGTGGCCATCAAGAACGGGCTCGAGAGCGTGTTGCCGGTCAAGGGGCGTGCCGTGGCCCAGCTGGCGCAGAACGGTGCCCGGGTGATCGACGATACCTATAACGCCAACCCCGCCTCGATCTGCGCAGCCATCGACATCCTTGCCGGTTTCTCCGGTCGCAAGGTGCTGGTGCTGGGCGATATTGGCGAACTGGGTGCCTGGTCGGAGCAGGGCCATCGCGATGTCGGCGAGTATGCGATCGGCAGGGCCGACACCCTGTACGCGGTCGGGCCACAAATGAAACATGCCATACAGGCGTTCGGCTCCGCGGGGCGGCATTTCGTCGACCAGGCCGCGCTGATCGATGCGGTTCGCGCCGAGCCAGGCGACAGCACCATTCTAATTAAAGGTTCACGCAGCGCCGCGATGGAAAACGTCGTCGCCGCGCTGTGTGGCGATAGTGGGGAGATTCACTAAATGCTGCTGCTGCTGGCAGAGTATCTGCAACAGTTCCACAAGGGCTTCGCGGTCTTTCAGTACCTGACGCTGCGCGGGATTCTCGGCGTGCTCACGGCACTGACGCTGTCGCTGCTGCTGGGCCCGTGGATGATCCGTACCCTGCAGATCCGGCAGATCGGCCAGGCCGTGCGTAACGACGGTCCGCAGTCGCACCTGTCGAAAAAAGGCACGCCGACCATGGGCGGTGCGTTGATCCTCTCGGCGATTGCCATCAGCACGTTGCTGTGGGCCGACCTGAGCAACCGCTACGTGTGGGTGGTGCTGATCGTCACCCTGCTGTTCGGTGCCATCGGCTGGGTCGACGACTACCGCAAGGTGATCGAGAAGAATTCCCGCGGCCTGCCCAGCCGCTGGAAATATTTCTGGCAGTCGGTATTCGGCGTCGGCGCGGCGACCTTCCTTTATATGACCGCGCAGACGCCGATCGAGACCACCCTGATCGTGCCGTTGCTCAAGGATGTCAGCATTCCGCTGGGCATCGGCTTCGTGATCCTGACCTATTTCGTCATCGTCGGCTCCAGCAACGCGGTGAACCTGACCGATGGCCTCGATGGCCTGGCCATTCTGCCTACCGTCATGGTTGGTGGGGCCCTGGGCATCTTCTGCTATCTGTCGGGCAACGTGAATTTCTCCGAATACCTGCTGATTCCCTACGTGCCGGGTGCAGGCGAGCTGATCGTGTTCTGCGGCGCACTGATCGGAGCGGGCCTTGGCTTTCTGTGGTTCAACACCTACCCCGCTCAGGTGTTCATGGGCGACGTGGGTGCGCTGGCGCTGGGCGCTGCACTGGGCACCATCGCGGTGATCGTGCGCCAGGAAATCGTGCTGTTCATCATGGGCGGCGTGTTCGTCATGGAGACCCTCTCGGTGATCATCCAGGTCGCCAGCTTCAAGCTGACCGGCAAGCGTGTGTTCCGCATGGCACCGATTCACCACCATTTCGAGTTGAAGGGGTGGCCCGAACCGCGGGTCATCGTTCGTTTCTGGATCATCACCGTGATTCTGGTGTTGATCGGTCTTGCCACGTTGAAACTGCGTTGAGGACGGCATGAGCCTGATCGCTTCCGACCAATTCCGCATCGTTGTCGGCCTCGGCAAGAGCGGCATGTCCCTGGTGCGCTACCTGGCGCGCCAGGGCATGCGCTTCGCCGTGGTCGATACCCGCGCCAATCCGCCGGAGCTGAGCACCTTGCGCGAGCAGTTCCCGCAGGTCGACGTGCGCTGTGGCGAGCTGGACGTGGAGTTCCTCGGCCGTGCCAGCGAGCTGCTGATCAGTCCCGGCCTGGCCGTGGCTACTCCGGCGTTGCAGGAAGCGGCGAAACGTGGCGCCAAGCTGTCCGGCGACATCGACCTGTTCGCCCGTGAGGCGAAGGCGCCGATCATCGCCATCACCGGTTCCAACGCCAAGAGCACCGTGACCACCCTGGTCGGCGAGATGGCCGCAGCGGCCGGTCGCAAGGTCGCCGTTGGCGGCAACCTCGGCACGCCGGCGCTGGATCTGCTCGCCGATGACGTCGAGCTGTATGTCATCGAGCTGTCCAGCTTCCAGCTGGAAACAACCGAGCTGCTCAACGCTGAAGTGGCTACTTGCCTGAATGTCAGCGAAGACCACATGGATCGCTATGCCGATCTGCCGGCCTATCACTTGGCCAAGCACCGCGTGTTCCGCGGCGCGCGGCAAGTGGTGGTGAACCGTGACGATCCGCTGTCGCGGCCGATGATCGCCGATCAGGTGCCTTGCTGGAGCTTCGGTCTCGGCAAGCCGGACTTCAAGCGCTTCGGCCTGCTCGAAGAAAACGGCGAAAAGGCGCTGGCCTATCAGTTCGAAGCCTTGCTGCCAGTGCGCGAACTGAAGGTGCGCGGTGCCCACAACCAGTCCAACGCCCTGGCGGCGCTGGCGCTCGGCCATGCCGTGGGCCTGCCGATGGCGGTCATGCTCGATACCCTCAAGGGGTTCACGGGCCTGCCGCACCGCTGCCAGTGGGTCGGTGAACACGCGGGCGTGAGCTATTACGACGATTCCAAGGCCACCAACGTCGGTGCCGCCCTGGCGGCCATCGAAGGCCTGGGCGCTGACATCGCCGGCAAGCTGGTGCTGATCGCAGGTGGCGACGGCAAGGGCGCCGATTTCTCCAGCCTGGGCAAGCCGGTGGCGGCCCATTGCCGCGCGGTGGTGCTGCTTGGTCGTGATGCCGAGCGGTTGGCGGCGGTGCTGGAAGCTGTGGTGGACATCGTTCGTGTCGACAGTCTGCAGGCAGCGGTCGAGCAGGCCGCGGCCCTCGCACAGCGCGGTGACGCGGTACTGCTGTCGCCGGCCTGCGCGAGCCTGGACATGTTCAAGAACTTCGAAGAACGCGGGCGTCTGTTCGCTCAGGCCGTGGAGGCGCTCGTCTGATGCTGTCCTTCCTGCGCCCCTATCCGTCCCCGCTGTTCAGCCGTCGTGGCCTGGACCTGGACTTCCCGATGCTCGCCGGCTGCCTGGCGCTGCTCGGCCTGGGTCTGGTGATGATCTCCTCAGCCTCCACCGAAGTGGCGGCGGTCAACACTGGCAGCCCGCTTTACTACATGATCCGTCACCTGGTGTATCTGGTGATCGGCCTCGGTGCCGCTGGCGTGATGCTGATGATTCCGCTGGCCACCTGGCAGCGTCACAGCTGGTTGCTGCTGCTGATCGCCATCGCCCTGCTGGTGATGGTACTGGTACCCGGTATCGGCCGTGAGGTGAACGGTGCACGGCGCTGGATCGGCTTTGGCGCCTTCAACATCCAGCCTTCGGAGATCGCCAAGGTTTTCGTGGTGCTCTACCTCGCCGGTTACCTGGTGCGGCGCCAGGAGGAAGTGCGCGAGAGTTGGGCCGGTTTCTTCAAGCCGTTCGTGGTGTTGCTGCCGATGGCCTTCCTGCTGCTGCTGGAGCCGGACTTCGGTGCCACCGTGGTGATGATGGGCTCAGCCATGGCCATGCTGTTCCTGGGTGGCGTCGGCCTGTTGCGCTTCGGCCTGATGGTGGCACTGGCAGTGGGCGCGGTGTTCGTGCTGGTACAGACCCAGGAATACCGCCTGCAGCGGCTGATCACCTTCACCGACCCCTGGGCCGACCAGTACGGTTCCGGCTACCAGCTGACCCAGGCACTGATCGCCTTCGGTCGCGGCGAGTGGCTGGGCGTGGGGCTGGGCAACAGCATCCAGAAACAGTTCTACCTGCCGGAAGCGCACACCGACTTCGTGTTCTCCGTGCTGGCCGAGGAACTTGGCCTGGTCGGTGCGCTGGCGACCGTCGGCCTGTTCGTGTTCGTCAGCGTGCGCGCCCTGTATATCGGGCTGTGGGCGGAGCGGGCCAAACAGTATTTCTCCGCCTATGTAGCCTTCGGCCTGGCCTTCCTGTGGATCGGCCAGTTCCTGATCAATATCGGTGTGAACATCGGTCTGTTACCGACCAAGGGCCTGACCTTGCCGTTCCTCAGCTATGGCGGCAGCTCTCTGGTGATCTGCTGCGTGAGCCTGGCGCTGCTGCTGCGCATCGAGTGGGAGTCGCGCAACCAGCTGGGTAGCGAGGACGTCGAGTTCGATGAGTCGGACTTCCCCGAGCCGGTTATCGGCAAGGAGGCGCAGCATGGCCGGTAACGTGCTGATCATGGCGGGCGGTACCGGGGGCCATGTATTCCCGGCCCTGGCCTGCGCGCGTGAGTTCCAGGCCCGCGGTTATCGCGTGCACTGGCTGGGTACGCCGCGCGGCATCGAGAACGAGCTGGTACCGGCTGCCGGCCTGCCGCTGCACCTGATCAACGTCAGCGGCCTGCGTGGCAAGGGCAAGCTGTCGCTGCTCAAGGCGCCACTGCAGCTGCTCAAGGCGTTGTTCCAGGCACGCAAGGTGGTAAGTGAGCTGCAGCCGGTCTGCGTGCTGGGCATGGGCGGTTACGTGACCGGCCCGGGCGGCCTGGCTGCCCGACTGGCGGGCGTGCCGCTGATCATTCACGAACAGAATGCCGTGGCTGGTACCGCCAATCGCAGCCTGGTGGCATTAGCCAGCCGGGTCTGCGAGGCTTTCCCCGATACTTTCGCGGCGTCGGACAAGCGTCGTACCACCGGCAATCCGGTGCGCGAGGAGCTGTTCCTGGAAACGCCCCGTGATTCGCTGACCGGTCGTCGGCCACGCCTGCTGGTTCTGGGGGGCAGCCTGGGTGCCGAACCGCTGAACAAGCTGCTGCCAGAGGCGCTGGCGCAGGTGTCTGCGGAGCTGCGTCCGGAAGTCTTCCACCAGGCCGGCAAGCAACACGCCGAGGTGACCGGCGAACGATACAGTGCAGCGGGCGTCGAAGCGCAAGTCGCGCCGTTCATCAGCGACATGGCCCGCGCCTACGCCTGGGCCGATCTGGTGGTCTGCCGCTCCGGCGCGCTGACCGTCAGTGAACTGGCTGCCGCCGGTCTGCCGGCTTTCCTGGTGCCGTTGCCTCACGCGATCGACGACCACCAGACGCGCAACGCCAGCTATCTCGCGAAGGATGGCGCCGCCGTCCTTCTGCCACAACGCTCCACTGACGCTGCCGCTCTGGCAGCGCAGCTGACCGAGGTCTTGATGCACCCCGAACGACTCAAAGAAATGGCCAGCACGGCTCGTCGCCTGGCCAAGCCCGATGCCACCCGTAGTGTTGTCGATGTCTGCCTGGAGGTGGCCCGTGGCTAAGTCTCCCGCAGCGGTCAAGGCAGAAGTGCGGCGCATGCGCCGTATCCGCCGCATTCATTTCGTCGGTATCGGCGGTGCGGGCATGTGCGGCATCGCTGAAGTGCTGCTCAACCTCGGTTACGAGGTCTCCGGCTCCGACCTGAAGACCACATCGGTTACCGAGCGTCTGGAAAACTTCGGTGCCCATATCTTCATCGGCCACCGTGCCGAGAACGCCGAGAGTGCCGATGTGCTGGTGGTTTCCAGCGCCATCAACACCTCCAACCCAGAGGTTGCTACCGCTCTCGAACGCCGTATTCCGGTGGTGCCGCGTGCCGAGATGCTCGCCGAGCTGATGCGCTACCGGCACGGCATCGCCGTGGCCGGTACCCATGGCAAGACCACCACCACCAGCCTGCTGGCTTCGGTGTTCGCTGCCGCTGGCCTGGATCCGACCTTCGTGATCGGCGGGCGCTTGAACGCCGCCGGTACCAACGCGCAGCTCGGCACCAGCCGCTACCTGATCGCCGAAGCCGACGAGAGCGATGCCAGCTTCCTGCACCTGCAGCCCATGGTCTCGGTGGTCACCAACATCGACATGGACCACATGAGCACCTATGAGGGCGACTTCAACAAGCTGAAGAAGACCTTCATCGAGTTCCTCCACAACCTGCCGTTCTATGGCCTGGCCGTGGTCTGCGTGGATGATCCGGTGGTACGCGAAATCCTTTCTCAGGTGGGCCGTCCGACCGTGACCTACGGCTTCAGCGAAGACGCCGACGTGCGCGCCATCAACGTGCGTCAGCAGGGCATGCAGACTTTCTTCACGGTGCTGCGCCCGGACTGCGAGCCGCTCGACGTGTCGGTGAACATGCCGGGCAATCACAACGTGCTCAACGCCCTGGCGACCCTCTGCATCGCCACCGACGAAGGCATCAGCGACGAGGCCATCGTGCAGGGGCTGTCGCAGTTCCAGGGTGTCGGTCGCCGCTTCCAGGTCTACGGCGAGCTGCCGGTCGAAGGCGGCCAGGTGATGCTGGTCGACGATTATGGCCATCACCCGCGCGAAGTCGCGGCGGTGATCAAGGCCGTACGTGGCGGCTGGCCCGAGCGTCGTCTGGTGATGGTCTACCAACCGCACCGTTTCAGCCGTACCCGTGACCTGTACGACGATTTCGTCCAGGTGCTGGCCGACGCCAACGTGCTGCTGCTGATGGAGGTCTATCCGGCCGGCGAAGAGCCGATTCCGGGGGCCGACAGCCGCCAGCTGTGCCACAGCATTCGCCAGCGCGGTCAGCTGGATCCGATTTATGTCGAACGTGGCGCCGAGCTGGCGCCGCTGATCAAGCCGCTGCTGCGTGCCGGCGACATCCTGCTTTGCCAGGGCGCCGGCGACATCGGCGGGGTTGCCCCACAACTGCTGCAAAGCCCGCTTTTCAGCGTGCAAGGTCAAGGGAAATGAGTGCCGATACCCTGAAATCGCAACTGCCGGTCGCGGCGTTCGGCCGCGTGGCCGTGCTGTTCGGCGGCAAAAGCGCCGAGCGCGACGTTTCGCTGAAATCCGGCAATGCCGTGTTGTCTGCGCTGCAGAGCGCGGGTGTGGACGCCTTCGGCATCGATGTCGGTGACGACTTCCTGCAGCGCCTGCTCGCCGAGAGGATCGATCGCGCCTTCATCGTGCTGCACGGCCGTGGTGGCGAAGACGGCAGCATGCAGGGTCTGCTCGAGTGCGCCGGCATTCCCTACACCGGTAGCGGCATCCTGGCCTCGGCATTGGCCATGGACAAACTGCGTACCAAGCAGGTATGGCAGAGCCTCGGCCTTTCCACGCCGCGTCATGCCGTACTGGCCAGTGCCGAGGATTGCCGCCGTGCCGCTGCCGAACTGGGCTTCCCGTTGATCGTCAAGCCCGCCCATGAAGGATCCAGCATCGGCATGGCCAAGGTCGCCGATGTCGAGGCGCTGATCGCCGCCTGGCAGGACGCCGCCGTCTACGACAGCCAGGTGATGGTCGAGCAATGGATCCATGGTCCCGAGTTCACCATCGCCATGCTGCGTGGTCAGGTGCTGCCACCTATCGCCCTGGGCACGCCGCACAGCTTCTACGATTACGACGCCAAGTACCTGGCCGATGATACCCAGTACCGCGTTCCCTGTGGCCTGGATGCCGACAGGGAAGCCGAACTCAAGGCACTGACCGCCAGGGCCTGCGAGGCCGTGGGCACCCAGGGCTGGGCCCGTGCCGACGTGATGCAGGACGGCGAAGGGCGTTTCTGGTTGCTCGAGGTGAACACCGTGCCGGGCATGACCGATCACAGCCTGGTGCCGATGGCCGCGCAGGCCGCCGGCCTGGACTTCCAGCAACTGGTGCTGGCGATTCTTGCCGACAGTGTCGAGGCCCGGGGGTAATCATGAGCGCTGTCTTGCGTCATCAGCCAGGTACAGGGGCGCCCATGCGTGGCAAGGCCGTGCCGCGCGGTGCCAGTCGTCTGGTGGCCAAGGAGCCGATCAGCCTGCGTCTGCCACGGCCCAATTTCAGCCTGTTCAAGCGCATCACCTGGCCGTTGCTGTTGCTGGTGCTGGGGTTCGGTGCCTATGAGTTGTCGCTGCGCCTGCTGCCTTACGCGGATCGGCCGATCGCCAAGATCAGTGTGGAAGGCGATCTGAGCTACATCAGCCAGCAATCGGTGCAGCAACGCATTGAACCTTTTGTCAGCGCGAGCTTCTTCAGTGTCGACCTGGTCGGTATGCGCCACGAACTGGAGCAGATGCCGTGGATCGCCCACGCCGAAGTGCGTCGAGTATGGCCCGATCAGGTAATGGTGCGCCTGGAAGAGCAACTGCCGATCGCCCGTTGGGGTGACGAAGCCTTGCTCAACAACCAGGGGCAGGCCTTCGCGCCGAAAGAGCTGGCGCACTACGAGAATCTGCCAAAGCTGTACGGCCCGAAGCGGGCCCAGCAACAAGTCATGCAGCAGTACCAGGTGTTGAGCCAGATGCTGCGCCCCATGGGATTCACCGTGGCACGCCTGGAGTTGCGTGAGCGCGGCAGCTGGTTCCTGTCCACCGGGCAGGGGATCGAAGTGCTGCTGGGGCGCGACCACCTGGTGGAAAAAATACGTCGTTTCGGCGCCATCTACAGCAAGGCGCTGAAGGATCAGAAAGACAACATCGCGCGGATCGATTTGCGCTACGCCAACGGCCTGGCCGTTGCGTGGCACGAGCCGCCGGCACCCGCAGCGGCTGAAACCGCTGCGGTGCAGTGAATCAGGAGAGAAGGCAAGAGTCATGGCAAACGTGCAGAGCGGCAAGATGATCGTCGGCCTCGACATCGGCACCTCCAAGGTGGTGGCGCTGGTGGGTGAGGTGACCGCTGATGGTCAGCTGGAAATCGTCGGCATCGGTACCCACCCATCGCGTGGCCTGAAGAAGGGCGTGGTGGTCAATATCGAGTCCACGGTGGCCTCGATCCAGCGCGCGGTGGAAGAGGCCCAGCTTATGGCGGGTTGCCGTATCCACTCGGCGTTCGTCGGCGTTGCCGGCAACCACATCCGTAGCCTCAATAGCCATGGCATCGTCGCCATCCGCGACCGTGAGGTCAGCAACGCCGACCTGGAGCGCGTGCTCGACGCCGCCCAGGCCGTGGCCATTCCGGCAGACCAGCGCGTGCTGCACACCCTGCCGCAGGACTACGTGATCGATAACCAGGAAGGCGTTCGCGAGCCCCTGGGCATGTCCGGTGTGCGCCTGGAAGCCAAGGTGCACGTGGTGACCTGCGCGGTGAACGCGGCGCAGAACATCGAGAAGTGCGTGCGCCGTTGTGGCCTCGAGGTCGACGACATCATCCTCGAGCAGCTGGCTTCCGCCTACGCGGTACTGACCGACGACGAGAAGGAGCTGGGCGTGTGCCTGGTCGATATCGGCGGCGGTACCACCGACATCTGCATTTTCACCGAAGGCGCGATCCGCCACACCGCGGTGATCCCGATCGCCGGCGATCAGGTCACCAACGATATCGCCATGGCCCTGCGTACCCCGACCCAGTACGCCGAAGAGATCAAGATCCGCTATGCGTGCGCCCTGGCCAAGCTTGCCGGTGCAGGGGAAACCATCAAGGTACCGAGCGTGGGTGATCGTCCGCCCCGCGACCTGTCGCGCCAGTCGCTGGCCGAAGTGGTCGAGCCGCGTTACGACGAGCTGTTCACCTTGATTCAGGCCGAACTGCGCCGCAGTGGCTACGAAGACCTGATCCCGGCGGGCATCGTGCTCACCGGTGGCACGGCGAAGATGGAGGGTGCGGTCGAGCTGGCCGAAGAGATCTTCCACATGCCGGTACGCCTCGGCGTGCCCCATAGCGTCAAGGGCCTCAGCGACGTGGTGCGCAATCCCATTTATTCGACCGGCGTTGGCCTGTTGATGTACGGCCTGCGCAAGCAGTCCGACGATATCCCGATGCCCGGCAACGGTAGCTACGGCGATGAAACGAAAACCCCGGTACTGGAGCGGCTCAAACGCTGGATCCAGGGTAATTTCTAATGTTGGGCGACGTGTGCACGGGCGTGTGCGGCGTCATCAGGCAATAGGCGTTAAAAACTAGAAAGTACAGGAGAGAGACCATGTTTGAACTCGTAGACAACCTTCCGCAGAGCGCGGTCATCAAGGTCATCGGTGTCGGTGGTGGTGGTGGTAACGCCGTCAATCACATGGCCAAGAGCAACATCGAAGGCGTCGAATTCATCTGCGCCAACACCGATGCCCAGGCACTGAAGAACATCGGTGCGCGCACCGTGCTGCAACTCGGCACCGGCGTGACCAAGGGCCTGGGCGCTGGTGCCAACCCGGAAGTGGGCCGTCAGGCCGCTCTGGAAGACCGTGAGCGCATCGCCGAAGTGCTGCAGGGCTGCGACATGGTATTCATCACCACGGGCATGGGCGGTGGTACCGGTACCGGTGCTGCGCCAGTGATCGCCGAAGTGGCCAAGGAAATGGGCATCCTGACCGTCGCGGTAGTGACCCGTCCGTTCCCGTTCGAGGGCCGCAAGCGCATGCAGATCGCCGACGAAGGCATCCGCGCGCTGTCGGAAAGCGTCGACTCGCTGATCACCATCCCCAACGAAAAACTGCTGACCATCCTCGGTAAGGATGCCAGCCTGCTGTCCGCCTTCTCCAAGGCCGATGACGTGCTGTCCGGCGCCGTACGCGGCATTTCCGACATCATCAAGCGTCCTGGCATGATCAACGTCGACTTCGCCGACGTGAAGACGGTGATGAGCGAAATGGGCATGGCCATGATGGGCACCGGCTGCGCCAGCGGTCCGAACCGTGCGCGTGAGGCCACCGAGGCGGCCATTCGCAACCCGCTGCTCGAAGACGTCAACCTGCAGGGCGCTCGCGGCATCCTGGTGAACATCACCGCCGGCCCGGATCTGTCCCTGGGCGAGTATTCCGACGTCGGTAACATCATCGAACAGTTCGCCTCCGATCACGCCACCGTCAAGGTCGGCACCGTGATCGATCCGGACATGCGCGACGAACTGCACGTGACCGTGGTCGCCACCGGGCTGGGCGCGCGTATCGAAAAGCCGGTCAAGGTCGTCGACAACACCGTTCAGGTGGCGGCTGCCCAGTCCAGCGCCCCGTTGGCCGCGCCGGTTCGCAGCGAACAGAACGTCAATTACAAGGACTACGAGCGCCCGACCGTACAGCGTCAGAGCCATGGTGGCGCTGCCACGGCGGCGAAGATGAATCCGCAGGATGACCTGGATTACCTGGACATTCCCGCTTTCCTGCGTCGTCAGGCGGATTGATGAAATCTATCAGGAGTATAAGGGTGATTGGTGTTCAGCAAAGGTCGGTTCTGCTATCATCGCCAGCCTTTGTTGAAAACAATTCGCACCTAGCGCTATAGCGGCCAGAGCCATGATCAAACAACGCACCCTGAAGAACATCATCCGCGCCACGGGTATCGGCCTGCACTCCGGGGAAAAGGTTTACCTGACCCTGAAGCCGGCTCCGGTGGACACCGGCATCGTGTTCCGTCGCACCGACCTCGACCCTGTGGTCGAGGTCGCCGGCCATGCCCTGAACGTCGGTGAAACCACCATGTCGACCACGCTGGTCAATGGTGATGTCAAGGTGGATACGGTGGAGCACCTGCTTTCGGCCATGGCTGGCCTGGGCATCGATAACGCCTACGTCGAGCTCTCCGCATGCGAAGTGCCAATCATGGATGGCAGCGCTGGGCCCTTTGTTTTCCTGATTCAGTCGGCTGGTCTGCAAGAGCAGGACGCCCCCAAGAAGTTCATCCGCATCACCCGTGAAGTGACCGTGACGGACGGCGACAAGCGCGCCACCTTCGTTCCGTTCGATGGCTTCAAGGTGAGCTTCGAGATCGACTTCGATCACCCGGTATTCCATGATCGTACCAAGACGGCGAGTGTGGATTTCTCCAGCACTTCGTTCGTCAAAGAGGTCAGCCGCGCCCGCACGTTCGGTTTCATGCGTGATATCGAATTCCTGCGCTCGCACAATCTGGCCCGCGGCGGCAGCGTGGACAATGCCATCGTGGTGGACGAATTCGGTGTGCTCAACGAAGACGGCCTGCGTTACGAGGACGAATTCGTCAGGCACAAGATTCTCGATGCCATCGGTGATCTCTATCTGCTCGGCAACAGCCTGATCGGTGAGTTCCGCGGCTACAAGTCCGGCCACGGCCTGAACAACCGCCTGCTGCGCGCTCTGATCGCACAGCCGGAGGCTTGGGAAATGGTGACATTCGAAGACGCCGATACCGCACCGATTTCTTACATGCGCCCGGCCGCGGCGATGTAAGACACTCTCCTTTGCTTTATCTTCAAGGCCACCCTCGGGTGGCCTTTTTTATACCGGTTTTCTCACCTGCGCATGGCGCTTTCGCGCAGCAGCAGTCAGCACGGTAGACAAGAGACAGGTCGCCGTTGGCTATGTTTGCGTGGGCGGTTGCACGTCCCGCAGGTCGCACCGCCCGTCAACGTTCGATGCGAACATGGCCGCTTCGTTTATTGCCGATTGAGCCGGTGACGGCTTAACAATCACTGCGTCGGCGATGGCTGGCCAGGCGCTCCAGGGCGTCTCGCAGGCGGGGGTCACTGACGCCCTCGGCGGTTGCCTGGATACTGTCCGCAGCACTGTCGGAAAGTTCGAAGGGGCGGGCAGGTGCACGCCTTTCGGCGGTGGAAGGTTGCACCTTGAAGAGTATTTTCGTTATGGTCGCGAACGTTTCGAGCGCCTGCAACTGCCTCTGCAGGCGTCGCTGTTGATAGCGCAACCGAGTGGCCCAGTGGCCGTCGGTGACGATTAAAAGTAGACAGCCCTCCCGCCAGGAAGCCACGTGGCAGTGTTCCCGGGCGGCAGGCTGCAGCTGACTTTCCAGCAACTGCTGCAGATGGTCGATGCGCTGAGCCTGGTTATACAGGGCTTTGAGGGGCTTCGCCTCGCGCAGCAGTGCGGCGGGCGCCTTGGCCGGCAAGGGACGAAAACTCATGGCGGAGCCTGCAATTTCTTGGGGCCGTCATGGTAGCAGAACCTTGCCGCCCACTCGGGTTCCACCTTTTCGACATGGGGATGTCATGCACGTCATTTTTCTCAGCCGCCGCCACGGTGCCGCGCGTTCGCTCAGTCTCGATCTGCGCTGGCTGACGATCGGCCTGGCACTGGCGATCGTCCTGGCGATCGGTGCAGGTGTGGCAGTGGGCGCCTGGCTGGCGCCGAAACCGCTAGGGTTGTCGGAAAGCGTCGAGGTTACCCAGGCGCTCGATGCTCAGCGTGACGAAGTGGGTGCGGTGCGTATCGACGCTCAGCGTCAACTGGATGCATTCGCCGCCCATGTCGCCGAGCTGCAGTCCCGCTTGATCCGCCTCGATGCCCTGGGCGAGCGGCTTACCGAGCTGGCGGAGCTGGACGCCAGCGAGTTCGATTTCTCCCTCGGCGTCGGCCAGGGTGGGCCTGAAGAACCCATCGGCGGTGCCGCCTACGCGCCGCCGGCGTTCATGAGTACGCTGGATGAGCTGGCGTTACGCATGGACAGCCGCGAGCAGCAGCTCGAAGTGCTGGAACAACTGCTGGCGGATCGGCGCCTCGACGAGGCCGCGATGCTGTCCGGGCATCCGGTGTTGCAGGGGTATGTATCGTCGCCGTTCGGTCGTCGGGTCGACCCGCTGACCGGCCGTGCCAGCGTGCACAAGGGCGTCGACTTCGCGGCCAAGGCCGGCAGTGAGGTGGTTGCCGTCGGTGCTGGCGTGGTGACCTTCGCCGGGCGCCGCAATGGCTATGGCAATACCGTGGAAATCAGCCATGCCGACGGCTACGTCACCTTGTATGCACACAACCGCAGCAATCGGGTGCAGGTCGGCGATCTGGTCCAGCGTGGGCAGGCCATCGCCACGGTGGGCAGTACCGGGCGCTCCACCGGTAATCACGTGCATTTCGAAGTCAGTCGTAACGGGCAACTGGTCAATCCGCACAGTTACATCGCGCGAGTCAGCGACGAAGATTGACGGCGTAGTGGCTGCTGATTTCCCTGGGCAGCCGATGGCCCGGTGCCAATAACGCCGCTTTCATCCATTTCGTTTCCGGGTAGAATGCCCCCTTCGCACGCAGCCATGAGGGCTGCATGGGCGACTCACGGGGCCGCCCTCCATCCATAGCGTGGAAGATCCTGTCGATATGTTTGCGCCTTTGTTGAAAAAACTCTTTGGAAGCAAGAACGAGCGTGAGGTCAAGCGCATGCTCAAGGCGGTTCAGGCCGTCAATGCATTCGAGGAGCAGATGCTCGCACTCTCCGATGAGCAACTGCGCGCCAAGACCGAAGAATTCAAGGCCCGCCTGGCCAAAGGCGAAACCCTGGATCAACTGCTGCCCGAAGTCTTCGCCGTGGCCCGCGAGGCCGGCAAGCGTGTGATGGGCATGCGCCACTTCGATGTCCAGTTGATCGGTGGCATGACCCTGCACGAAGGCAAGATCGCCGAGATGCGTACCGGTGAGGGCAAGACCCTGGTCGGCACCCTGGCCGTTTATCTCAACGCCCTGGAAGGCAAGGGCGTGCACGTGGTTACGGTCAACGACTACCTGGCTCGTCGCGACGCCAACTGGATGCGGCCGCTGTATGAGTTCCTCGGCCTGTCGGTCGGCATCGTCACCCCCTTCATGCCGCCGGACGAGAAGCGCGCGGCCTACGCGGCCGACATCACCTACGGCACCAATAACGAATTCGGTTTCGACTACCTGCGCGACAACATGGCGTTCAGCGTGGAAGAGAAATTCCAGCGCGAGCTGAATTTCGCCGTGATCGACGAGGTCGACTCGATCCTCATCGACGAGGCGCGCACGCCGCTGATCATCTCCGGCCAGGCCGAAGACAGCTCGAAGATGTACACCGAGATCAACAAGCTGATTCCTCGCCTCAAGTTGCACATCGAGGAAGAAGAGGGTGTGGTCACCCAGGAGGGCCACTACAAGGTCGACGAGAAGAGCCGTCAGGTCGAGCTCAACGAGGAAGGCCACCAGGTCATCGAGGACATGCTGACCCAGGCGGGGATGCTGGCCGAAGGCGAGAGCCTCTATTCGGCGCACAACCTCGGCCTGCTGACCCACGTGTATGCCGGCCTGCGCGCGCATACCCTGTTCCAGCGCAACGTCGAGTACATCGTGCAGAACGGCCAGGTGATCCTGATCGACGAGCACACCGGTCGTACCATGCAGGGCCGTCGCCTGTCCGAGGGCCTGCACCAGGCCATCGAAGCGAAGGAAGGCGTGCAGATCCAGGCCGAGAGCCAGACGCTGGCGTCGACCACCTTCCAGAATTACTTCCGCCTGTACACCAAGCTGGCCGGGATGACCGGTACCGCCGACACCGAGGCTTTCGAATTCCACCAGATCTACGGTCTGGACGTGATGGTCATTCCGACCAACAAGCCGATTTCCCGTAAGGACTTCAACGACCTGGTCTACCTGACCCAGGAAGAGAAGTACGCGGCGATCATCAACGATATCAAGGAATGCCAGGCCCAGGGCCGGCCGATCCTGGTCGGTACCGCGACCATCGAAACCTCCGAGTACGTTTCGCGGTTGCTGGAGCAGGAAGGCATCGAGCACAAGGTGCTCAACGCCAAGTTCCACGAGAAGGAAGCCGAGATCATCGCCCAGGCCGGTCGCCCGGGGGCGCTGACCATCGCCACCAACATGGCGGGTCGCGGTACCGATATCCTGCTGGGTGGCAACTGGGAAGTGGAAGTCGCTGCCCTGGAAGATCCGACTGCCGAGCAGATCGCGCAGATCAAGAGCGACTGGCAGAAGCGCCACCAGGCCGTGCTGGAGTCGGGTGGTCTGCACGTGATCGCGTCCGAGCGTCACGAATCGCGCCGTATCGACAACCAGCTGCGTGGCCGTGCCGGCCGTCAGGGTGACGCCGGCTCCAGCCGCTTCTACCTGTCGCTGGAAGACAGCCTGATGCGCATCTTCGCCTCCGATCGGGTGAAGAACTTCATGAAGGCACTGGGCATGCAGGCCGGCGAGGCCATCGAGCACCGCATGGTCACCAACGCCATCGAGAAGGCACAGCGCAAGGTCGAAGGCCGTAACTTCGACATGCGCAAGCAACTGCTCGAGTTCGATGACGTGGCCAACGAACAGCGCAAGGTGATCTATCACATGCGCAACACCTTGCTGACCGCCGACAACGTCGGCGAAACCATCGAGGATTTCCGCAGGGAAGTGCTGGACAACACCATCAACGCGCACATGCCGCCGCAGTCGCTGCCCGAGCAGTGGGACATCGCCGGTCTGGAAGAGGCGCTGTACGCTGGCTTCAACCTGCGCCTGCCGATCCAGCAGTGGCTCGACGAAGACGACAAGCTGTACGAGGACACCCTGCGCGAGCGCATCCTCAAGGAGCTGGTCGAGGCGTACAACGAGAAGGAGACCCAGGCCAGCGCCGAAGCGTTGCGTACCTTCGAGAAACAGATTCTGCTGCGTGTTCTCGACGACCTGTGGAAAGATCACCTGTCGACCATGGATCACCTGCGTCACGGCATCCACCTGCGCGGCTACGCCCAGAAGAACCCCAAGCAGGAATACAAGCGCGAGTCCTTCACCCTGTTCCAGGAACTGCTCGATTCCATCAAGCGCGATGCCATCCGCGTGCTTTCTCACGTACAGGTTCGCCGCGAGGATCCGGCGGAGGAAGAAGCCCGTCTGCGTCGCGATGCCGAAGCGCTGGCCCAGCGCATGCAGTTCCAGCACGACGAAGTTTCCGCGCTCGAAGCGCCTGAAACCGAAGCGCAGGATGGCAGCGACGTTGCCGTTGCCACTGCCCCGGTGCGTGCCGAGCAGAAGATCGGTCGCAACGAACTCTGCCCGTGCGGTTCCGGCAAGAAGTACAAGCACTGCCACGGTCAGGTCAGCTAAGACTGACCACGATAGCTGCGTGTCGGTGCTGGGGCGTTGCAAACCGGTACTGGCCCGCATGGCCGTCGACAGGCTCTTGTCCTGAGCTGGCTGTACGTCCAAGCGCCGCGAAGGGTCTACCCCTCCGCGGCGTTTTCGCTTCGAATATGCTGTGCAATTCCACCTAACTCGAGGAGCTTTCCCATGGCTGTTGGTCTTGGCCCGCTGTCTACCCTGCACCCGGTTCCAGGTTTCGAACTGGGCATCGCCTCCGCCGGCATCAAGCGCCCCGGGCGCAAGGATGTGGTGGTGATGCGCTGTGCCGAAGGCAGCAGCGTGGCAGGCGTCTTCACCCTCAACGCGTTCTGCGCGGCGCCGGTGATCCTGGCCAAGAAACGCGCCTCGGGCAGCGTCCGCTACCTGCTCACCAATACCGGCAACGCCAACGCCGGCACCGGCGAGCCGGGCCTGCAGAACGCCATTCGTACCTGTGCCAGCCTGGCCGCCCTGGCCGGTGTGGACGAAAGCGAAGTGCTGCCGTTCTCCACCGGCGTGATCGGTGAGCCACTGCCGGTGGAAAAGATCGAGGGCGCCCTGCAGGCCGCTCTGGATAACCTGTCGGTGAACAACTGGGCAGATGCCGCCACCGGCATCATGACCACCGACACTCTGCCCAAAGGTGCCAGCCGCCAGTTCAGCCATGAAGGCGTGACGGTCACCGTCACCGGGATCAGCAAGGGCGCCGGCATGATCAAACCGAACATGGCCACCATGCTCGGCTACATCGCCACGGACGCCAAGGTTGCCCAGGGCGTGCTGCAGGATCTGCTGCGCGATGCGGCGAACAAGTCGTTCAATCGCATCACCATCGACGGTGACACCTCCACCAACGACTGTTGCATGCTGATCGCCACCGGTCAGGCTGCGCTGCCGGAAATCACCCAGGCCAGCGGTGCGCTGTTCGCGGCGCTCAAGCAAGCGGTCTTCGAGGTGTGCATGGATGTGGCCCAGGCCATCGTGCGTGACGGTGAGGGCGCGACCAAGTTCGTCACCGTGCAGGTCAACGGCGGGGCGACGCATCAGGAGTGCCTGGACGTCGGCTATGCGGTGGCCCATTCGCCGCTGATCAAGACCGCGTTGTTCGCGTCCGACCCCAACTGGGGGCGCATCCTCGCGGCCGTCGGCCGTGCCGGCGTGGCGCAGCTCGACGTCAGCAAGATCGATGTGTTCCTCGGTGACGTGTGCATCGCCAGCAAGGGGTGCCGGGCCAGCAGCTACACCGAGGAGCAGGGCTCGGCGGTGATGGCCGAAGAGGAGATCACCATCCGCATCGAGCTGGGTCGCGGCACCTGCAGCGAGACCATCTGGACCACTGACCTGTCCCACGAGTACGTGAAGATCAACGCCGAGTACCGCACCTGATCCAACGTTCGTATTCCCTTCGTGCATGGCCCCATGTAACGAGGGGAATTTGCTGCCGGGCCGACCCCGGCGGACGCTGCATGAGTATTCATGGCAGATTGGAGAGCGCTCGTGTCACTGCAATTGCTCATAGGCAACAAGAACGACTCGTCCTGGGCGCTGCGTGACGGGTTGGCGATCGAACTCAGTGGCGCCGCTTATGTGGAAACCCGGGTGCCGCTCTATGCGGTCGATAGCCGTGCCCGCCTGCTGAGCGGTTCGCAGACGGCCAAGGTGCCAGTGCTCAAGACCGACGACGTCGGGGGCGTCTGGGATTCCCTGGCCATCGCCGGGTACCTGGCCGAGGGTTTTCCTGAATCCGCCCTGTGGCCGCGCAACGTGGCGGCTCGCGCCATGGCGCGTTGCGTCTGTGCGCAAATGCACAGCGGTTTCGTCCTACGTCAAACCATTTTTCAGTAGCCGGCGATCCAGCGCTGGTTGCAGGCAGCCTTGAAGGAGTGAACGTGAAACGCGTGCATGTAGCGGCAGCGGTGATTCGTGGTGAGGATGGTCGCATCCTCATCGCCAGGCGTCCCGACGACAAGCACCAGGGTGGGCTCTGGGAGTTCCCGGGTGGCAAGGTCAAGGAGGGCGAGGCCGTGCTGGCTGCGTTGTCCCGCGAGCTGCACGAGGAGCTGGGCATTCTCCCGGAAAGCGCGCGGCCACTGATCCAGGTGCGCCACGACTATGCCGACAAGCACGTGCTGCTGGACGTCTGGGAAGTCAGCCGTTTCAGCGGCGAGCCACACGGCGCCGAAGGCCAGCCGCTGGCCTGGGTAAGTGCCCGGCAGCTTGGCGACTACGAGTTCCCGGCTGCCAACCGGCCGATCGTGGCGGCCGCCCGTTTGCCCGAGCAGTACCTGATCACCCCGGACGGCCTTGATGGGCCGCAGCTGCTGGCCGGCATTCGCGCGGCCATCGGCCGTGGCGCGCGGCTGATCCAGTTGCGTGCCCCGGCGATGTTCGATGCTCAGTACCGGGATCTCGCCGTGGACATCCAGGGGCTGTGCGCCGGCAAGGCGCAATTGATGCTCAAGGGGCCCCTGGAGTGGCTTGGCGATTTTCCCGCTGCCGGCTGGCACCTGACGGCCGAGCAGTTGCGCAAGTATGCCGCCAAAGGGCGTCCACTGGCGGTGGATCGCTGGCTGGCGGCGTCTTGCCATAGCGCCGAGGAGTTGCAGCTGGCGGCACAGATCGGCGCCGATTTCGTCACCCTGTCGCCCTTGCAGGCGACCCAGAGCCATCCCGATGCGCAGCCCCTGGGCTGGGAGCTGGCTACCGAGCTGCTGCAGCGCTTCAACCAGCCCTGCTACCTGCTTGGCGGGGTCGGCCCGCAGCATCGCGAGCAGGCCTGGCAGACTGGCGCGCAGGGTGTCGCGGGGATCCGCGCGTTCTGGCCCGAGCAATAACCACTGGCTGCCACCGCTTGTTTCGGGGGGCAGTGTTTCGTCGAGTCTTCAAAGAGAGTGCTCCGGCCCATGGCCTCGGTCTTCACTGTCATCCTGCCGGTCTTCGCACTGATCCTCGCCGGCTTCGCCTGCCGGCGGCTGGGCCTGCTTGGGGCCACGGCGGCGTCCGAGATAAACCGCATGGTGGTCTGGCTGTGCCTGCCGGCGCTGTTGTTCGAGGCAATGGCCACGGTCGTCTGGGACGAAATCTGGCAGCCGGGATTCATCCTCGCTTATGGCATCGCCACCCTGGGCATCTTTGCTGCGGTGCTGCTGTGGCGCCTGCGCCGCAGCGGCAGCCTGGCCGATGCCAGCGTGCAGGGGCTCAGCGCTTCCTATGCCAATACCGGCTACATGGGCATCCCGCTGTGCCTGCTGGTGTTCGGCGAAGCAGGCATGGAGCCGGCGCTGATCGCCTGCCTGATCGTCATCTGCGTGTTGTTCGCCCTGGCGGTGGTGTGTATCGAAGTCGGCTTGCAGAGCGAAAAGAGCGTCCTGCTGGCGGTGCGCAAGGTCTCCATCGCGCTGCTGAAGAACCCCATCGTCATGGCGCCGTTGCTCGGCGCGCTATGGGCGGCGACGGCGCAGCCGCTGCCGGCCCCGCTGCATCAGTTTCTCAAACTACTGGCTGCCGCCACCGGCCCCTGTGCGCTGATCGCCCTCGGGTTGTTCCTGGCCCAGCGGCATGACGGAGCCAAGGCCCGTGGTACCAGCCTGGTGCTGATCAAGCTGATCGCTCACCCGCTGATCACCTGGATGCTTGCCGTCCATGTCTTCCGCCTGCCGCCCATGTGGACCCATGCCGCGTTGCTGCTCAGCGCACTGCCTACCGGCACCGGGCCATTCATGCTTGCCGAGTTCTACCGGCGTGAAGGTACCCAGGTGTCGAGTACCATTCTGCTGTCGACCCTGGGATCGGTGGTGACGCTGTCGGTCTGCCTGTACCTGATCGCCCCCCGATAACCGCGCCCGGAGCCTTTGCATGTCCGCATCCGATCATCCGCCTGGCTCCTTGCGTCCCAGCACCCTGCATCTGCCGGCAGGGCCCTGGGCGACCGTGCTCGATTGCCTGTGCGCGCACTTCCCGGCGATTTCACGAGAAATCTGGCTGGAGCGCATTGCGCGGGGGAGGGTGCTGGATGCCCAGGGCGCGCCCGTCGTTGCCGATCACCCCTACCGGGTCGGCTTGCGTGTGCACTATTTTCGCGAGGTGCCAGCCGAGCCGCAGATTCCCTTCGAGGAGGCGATCCTGCATGCCGACGACCATCTGCTGGTCGCCGACAAGCCCCATTTCCTACCGGTGATGCCGGCGGGCGCCTATGTCGAGCAGACCTTGCTGGCACGGCTGGTCAAGCGCACCGGCAATGTCGATCTGGTGCCGCTGCACCGTATCGACCGGCACACTGCCGGGCTGGTGCTGTTTTCCACCAACGCGCGGACGCGCGGGCGTTACCAGGCGCTGTTTCGCGAGCGCAATATCGACAAGCGTTACGAAGCGCTGGCGGCGCCATTGTCGCAGGTGCGGTTTCCGTTGTTACGCGAGACCCGCTTCGAGGCGGGCGAGCCGTTCTTTCGCATGCGCGAAGCGCCGGGCGCGGCCAATACCCGCACGCGCATCGACGTGATCGAACGGCGCGCTGATTGCTGGCTGTATGGTCTCGAGCCGGTGACCGGCAAGAAGCACCAACTGCGGGTGCATATGGCGGCACTCGGCGCGCCGATTCTCAACGATCCCTTCTATCCCGAGGTAAGCAGCAGCGAAGGTGATCCCGACGACTACAGCCGGCCGCTGAAGCTATTGGCCCGCCGTTTGTCGTTTGCCGATCCGTTGAGCGGTGAGTTGAGGCGTTTCGAGAGCGGCCTCAGGCTTTAGCGGCCGCCTGCCAGAGCACTTCGTCGATTCCCTGGCGCCTGGCGATCAGCCGTGCTGCCACGAACAGCAGGTCTGACAGTCGGTTGATGTAGGCCAGCAGCTCGCCGCGCAGCGGCTCGATGGCATGGAGCTGCCCGCAACGGCGTTCGGCCCCGCGCGCGCTGCTGCGACACAGGTGCGCCTGGGCGATCAGCCGCGAACCACCAGGCAGGATGAAGTTCGTCAGTGGGCCGACTTCCTCGTTCCAGCGGTCGATGGCCGCTTCCAGGCGCTCGATCTCGACGGCCTGCAGGGCCTGGTAATCCGGCATGGCCAGCTCGCCGCCCAGGTCGAACAAGCGATGCTGACAGGGCGCCAGCACCTCGATCAGCTCGGCGAGGCCCGGGCATAGGCGCTGCTGCTCTATCAGCTCGGCGAGCAACAGGCCGAGCTGACTGTTCAGGCTGTCCACCTCGCCGATGGCTTCGATGCGTGGGTGATCCTTGGCCACCCGGCGGCCGTCGGCCAGCCCGGTTTGCCCGGTATCGCCGGTACGGGTGTAGATTTTCGACAGTCGATAGCCCATGGGTGGCTCCGTGGTGAGGGTTCAGGTGCTGGCACCGATGGGCAGGCGCAGGGTGAAACAGGTGCCCTGTCCGGTGCGTGAGTGCACTTCCATCTGTCCCTTGTGGTTGTTGGTGACGATGAAGTACGAGACGGAAAGCCCGAGGCCGGTGCCCTGGCCGACTTCCTTGGTGGTGAAGAAGGGTTCGAAAATGCGCTTGCGCACGGCCTCCGGGATGCCCACCCCATTGTCCTCCACCTGCACTTCGGCCCAGGGCGGCGCCAGCCGTGTACGCAGGGTGATACTGCCCGGCACGCTGTCATCATCGCGCAGGTGGATGGCCTGGGCGGCGTTCTTCAGCAGGTTGAGCAGCACCTGCTCCAGTTCGTTGGCGATACTCGGTATCGGACCCAGTGCCGGGTCGAACTCGCGCTGGATCAGCAGGCTCTTGAAGTCGAAGCTCTCGGTCAGGTCGAAGTCGTTGCTGGCGATTTCCACGGCCTGATCGATCAACGCCGGCAGCTGGCACGGCACCAACTGTCGGTTGCTCAGTCGACTGAAACTGAGCATGTGGGTGACTATCTTCGAAGCCCGCGTGCCGGCATGCTGGATGCCGTCGAGCAGCATGGGAATCTCCCGCGCCGTCAGGTATCTGTCGATGGCCGGCAGGCTGATGCCGGCCCGGTCGGCCTGCTCCTGATTGCGTGGCAGCTCGGGTGACAAGCGTCGACGGATGTTCTGCACGTTGTGCAGGATGGCGCCCAGCGGGTTGTTGATCTCGTGCGCCATGCCGGCCGCCAGGCCGCCGACCGACAGCATTTTCTCGGACTGCACCATGACCTCTTCGAGGTTCAGGCGCTGGGTGATGTCGTCGATGCGGATCACCACGCCGCGGCCGATGCTGCCGATCAGCGGGTAGAAGGTCAGGGCGTAATGGTGTGGCTCGTCGTCACGGATCCAGGTCACCCGTTCGATCTTCTCCACCCGGTGCTGCTCGGCGGTGCGCTTGAGCTTGGACAGGTAAGGCTTGAGCAGGGGAAAGGCGAGGAATACCGGCTGGTTCACCGCTTCGTCCAGGGAGGTGCCGGAAAGGGCGCTGGCTTCCTGGTTCCACTGCGCCACGTAGAGCTGTTCGTCGAGGGCGATCAGCGCCGAGGGCATGGAGTCGATGATGCTGTTGAGGTAGTTCTGGAAGCCGGTGAGCTTCTTCTCGATCTTGCTGCGTACCTGCACCTCGAGTTCCAGCTTGCGGTTCGACAAACGGGTTTCCTCAGCCAGACCCTGGGCCTGGTTGTAGGCTTCCTCGGAGTCGTCACGGGCCCGCTTGAGCTGCTGCTCGCGGGCCTCGATGCGGGTCAGCATGGTGTTGAAGGCTTCGGCCAGGCTGCCGATTTCATCCTGGTTGCCGCGCCGCGCCCGCAGCGAGTAGTTCTCTTCGCGGGTGACCTGGCGGGTCAGCTCTTCCAGGCGCTTGATCGGGCTGGTGACCAGCCGGCGGATCTGCCGCGCCACCAGCAGCCAGAGCACCAGACTGAAGCCGAGGATCACCAGGCTGGCGGTGACGGTGCCCCGGTAGAAGGCACCGGGGAGTTCGCTGGAAGCGACCAGCAGCAGGTAGCCGGGTGGCGCCTCGGCCTGTGGCAACTCGACCAGTTGATTGGCGCGAAACTCACTCAGGCGCCAGTTGGCCAGGTCGTCGACCCGCGATGGCAGTTGCAGTTTTTCGCCACGCTGCAACTGCGCCAGGCTGTCGCCGTTGGCGTCGTAGATCACTGCGGCACGCAGCGGTGCGTAGCCGTCCAGACGTTTCAGCAGTTCACCTGCCGCCTGCGGGGAACTGAGGGCCTCGCGGCTCAGGGCAGGGCTGGCGATCAGTCGGCTGAGGGTCTGCAGAGCCTGAGGGGCGACGCTTTCCTGGGAGATCCAGTAGGCGGCACTGATGAAGGTCATGTTGGCTACCACCAGCACCGCCGCCAGCAGTACCAGCAGGGCAGCGAGCAGTTTACGGCCAACGGGGAGGTTCTTCAGGCGGTGGCGCAGGCGCATTGGGCTTCGTCGTATTGGCGGTCGAGCGGGCAGGTTAGGGCCTGGCAACCGCTGTGTGCAAGCGCCGACGGATTCCGCGTGGCGGCTCAGTGGCGCGGCAATCCGTGGGCGTCCAGGTGCATGAACAGGCGCTGGCGCACGGCCTGCAGTCGCGGCAGCTGCAGCCCGGTTCGTTCACCCGCCGTACAGGCGTAGCCGAGCAGGTAGCTGATTTCGGTGCGCCGGCGCCGGGCTACATCCTGGTACATGGATGAATAGTTGGCGGCGGTGGCCTCGACCACCCGCCAGACATCGGCCTGAAGGTTTTCAGCCGCCTCGCCCTGACCGCAACTCCGCAGCAGCACCTCCAGCTCCGCACATAGCCCGTTGACTTCTTCGCGGTAGCCGGCGAGCTCACCGTTACGGCAGCCATGCAGCACGGTCAGTGGGTTGATCGCGCAGTTGAGCGCCAGCTTGCGCCACAGGCGCGCGAGGATGTCCGGGCTCCAGCTGTGAGGAATGCGACTGCGTTGCAGGTCGGTCAACCAGCCTGGCGGGGTGCTATCGGCGGGGTCACCGAGCCAGGTATGCCCCTGGCCAGCGAACACCACGCGCCAGTCATCTTCGCGAAAGGCGCCTTCGGTGCTGGAAGCGAACAGGCAGCGCCGGCCGGGGAGCTTTTCGAGTACCTCGTCCTGGCTGCCAAGGCCGTTCTGCAACAGGACCACGTCGGCGCCCGGCGCGAGACGATGGACGACACGCTCGATCGCGCTCGCTGCGTCGTAGGCCTTGCACGCCAGCAGCAGGCGCTGGATGGGCGTGTCATCGTCGAGACGGTGTGCCGGGATGGCGTAGCGGCTGGCCTGGCCCTGCTCGACCAGGGTCAGCGCCCCCGCCTGTCGGTAGCTGGCCAGGCGTCGCTCATCGCGCAGGATCAGTTGCACCGGCACGCCGGCGCGGAACAGTCGTACGGCCCACAGCCCACCCAGGCTGCCGGCGCCGAGCACGTGCCAGCTCATGGGCGGGGCAAACGCACCGCGGTGACGCGGCCACTGGCATGGGCTTCGGGAAGCAGGCGCATGGCGAGGTCGAGCAGTTGCTGCTGCTCCATGGGCAAGGCCTTGCCATCCAGCCCGACCACCGTGATACCGGCCCTGAGCGAGATGAAGCCTTCGCTGGTCTTGAAGGCCTTGAGGTTGAGGCCTTCATGCAGGCGTTTGAAGCTGCTCGACGAGCATTCGTGCAGGTGGTCGAGCAGGGTGATCAGGGCAAAATGGCGGTCGTCCAGGCTCACCAGCACGTCCAGCGGCCGGACCAACTGTTGCAGGCGGCGGGCCACGCTGCGCAGCAGCTCGTTGTAGACTCCGGCACCATGGCGAGCGCGCAACTCGTCGATGCCCTGCAGGCCGATCAGCAGCAAGCACAGCGCACCACCGCGTGACTCCATCTGGCGCAGGCTGTCGGTCAGTTTCTGGGTCAGGTAACGGCCGTTGCCGAGGCCGGTCAGCGGATCGACCAGATTACGTTCTTCCAGGCTGGCGATGCTCTGCATCAGCAGGGCATTTTCCTGCAGCAGGCGCTGCAGCGAGTTGCACAGGCGGTCGGCGGCGAACACCCGTGGCAGCAATTGTTCGTTCATCGCCGATTTGCTGATGAAGTCATCGACGCCGCGGTCGAAAGCCTCGCTCAGCACATTCTCGCCCTCCTTGCCGGTGAGCAGAATGATGTACGTGTAGTGCTCGGCCGCTTCGTCGAGCTGGCGCACCTTGCCGGTCAGCTCCAGGCCGTCCATCTCGGGCATCAGCCAGTCGGCCAGCAGTACGCTGGCGGGACGTTCTTCGAGGTTGCTGATGGCTTGCGCCGCACTGCTGGCGAAGCGTATGTCCTGATAACCAGCCTGGCTCAGCGCACGGCCGATCATGGCGCTGGAGAACTTGGCATCGTCCACCACCAGAATGCTGAGATGGGGGTTGGGCATGGAGGGTACTCGCAGGCAAGAAAACGGGTCGAGGAAGGGGAGTAACCAATACAACGCCGAACGCTCTGTATCAGAGCGGATATAATGATCGCGCCAATTTTGTCGTCAAGCCATCCGCGCGGTTTGCGGGGAAACTTATTCACGGCCTCGCGCCAGGCAACCCTGGCCGACGAGGTACCCGCAGGCCTTCGGCTCAGGCCAGCCTGGACCGGGAATGGCATCCCTAGCACAATCGCGCCTTTTATCAGGAGTAATTCCATGCCCTCGTTCGACGTGGTGTCGGAGCTGGATAAACACGAACTCACCAACGCCCTGGACAACGCGGCCAAGGAGCTGGAGCGGCGTTTCGATCTGCGCGGCAAGTGCAGCTTCGAGGCCAAGGACAAAGCCGTCACGCTGACTGCAGAGGCCGATTTCATGCTCGAGCAGATGCTCGACATCATTCGTTCCTGCCTGATCAAGCGCAAGATCGACAGCCAGTGCATGGAGAGCAAGGATGCCTACGCATCCGGCAAGGTGGTCAAACAGGAGGTCGAGTTTCGCGAAGGCATCGACAAGGAGCTGGCGAAGAAGATCGTCGCTCACATCAAGGACGCCAAGCTCAAGGTACAAGCCGCCATTCAGGGCGAGCAGGTAAGGGTCACCGGCAAGAAGCGCGATGACCTGCAGGAGTGCATCGCCTCCCTGCGTGGCAAGGATTTCGGCATGCCCCTGCAGTACAACAACTTCCGCGACTGACCACCACACGCCAGTGTTCCCGGGGGCTGGATTATTGAACCCGGGCGCGGCAGCGGCGTCGCACAGTTTCCAACGCTCGAGCAACCGTCGTGTCCTGCCTGCGCGGTGATGTGCTCGTCTCAACCTCTAGAAGGAGTCCCAGATGGATATGAGCGTCGACCAACTGGTCGTCATGTCACAGGCCTGGATCCCGGTTCTGCTGCAGTACAGCGGCAAACTGACCCTGGCCGTCTTCACCTTGCTGGTCGGTTGGTGGCTGATCACCAAGCTCACCAACAAGGTCAGCGCGCTGATGGATGGCCGCAAGGTCGACCGTGCGCTGAGCAGTTTCATCGGCAGCCTGGCCAGCATCGTGCTGAAAGTGCTGTTGATCATCAGCGTGGCCTCGATGATCGGTGTGGAAACCACGTCCTTCATTGCCGTGATAGGTGCCGCCGGCCTGGCCATCGGCCTGGCCCTGCAGGGCAGCCTGGCGAACTTCGCCGGCGGAGTGCTGATCATGTTGTTCCGTCCCTTCAAGGCCGGTGACTTCATCGAGGCCCAGGGCATTTCCGGTTCGGTCGATTACATTCAGATCTTTCACACCGTACTGCGTACGGGCGACAACAAGGTGGTCATCGTGCCCAACGGCACCTTGTCCAACGGCATCATCACCAATCACTCGCGGCAGAGCACCCGCCAGGTGCTGTACGACGTCAAACTCGATTACGAGGCTGACCTGTCGAAGGCTCGTGAAGTGCTGCTGGCGCTGTCGCAGGACGCACGTGTGCACCAGGACCCCGCTCCGGTCGTGGTGGTGTCCAGCCTGGGCGATACGTCGATCAACCTGTCGCTGCGCATGTGGACCTCGGCCGCTGACTACTGGCCGGTGATCTTCATGCTCAATGAAAGCGTCCGTGATCGACTGCGTGCCGAAGGCGTCGAGCTGGCGCAACCACCGCGCATGGTTCAGGTGCTGCAGCAGGGCAAGGCTGACTGATCGCAGCCCCGTTGCCGAACATGAAAAAGCCGACTCTCGTCGGCTTTTTCATGTTTCGAATCAAGCCGCGGGCTTGTCCGGTTCGCTGCTTGGCGTGATCGGTCGGCCGCCCTGGCGATGCCATTGCACGACGATCAGTATCAGGGTTGGCACCCCCATCAGCGCGGTGATCAGGAAGAAGTCGGCGTAGCCGTACTTTTCCACCAGCACGCCCGAATAACCGCCGATCAGCCTTGGCAGCAGCAGCATGATCGAGCTGAGCAGGGCGTACTGAGTGGCCGAGAACTTCAGGTTGGTAAGGCTCGACAGGTAGGCGACGAAGGCGGCGGTGGCCAGCCCGGAGCTGAAGTTGTCGGCGGATATGGTGAAAATCAGCATCTGCAGGTCCGCGCCCATGCCGGCCAGCATCAGGAACAGCAGGTTGGTCGCCGCCGATGCGGCACCGCCGATGAAGAGGATAGGCATGATGCCGAAGCGCACGATCAGCAGGCCGCCCGCACCAGCGCCCACCAGGGTCATGATCAGCCCGAACAGCTTGCTGACACTGGCGATCTGGTCCTTGGTGAAGCCCTGGTCGATGTAGAACACATTGGCCATCACCCCCATGACCGTGTCGGACATGCGGTAGGTGGCGATCAGCCCCAGCAGCAGCAGCGCCTGCCAGCGATAGCGCAGGATGAAATCATTGACCGGGGTAAGCACGGGCGCCAGGCCACGGCGGCCGAAGGACGACAGGCACAGGCCGGTGAGGATGGTGTAGAGGATGGCGCGCAGGAAGGCGCGATCCTCGAGCAGCAGATCAAGCAGGGTGGCTTCACCGCTGACCAGGCTGGGAAAGTCGGTGTTGTACAGCTGGGTGAACATGGCCGGTACCGAGACCAGCAGGACGATCAGCACCAGTACCGACGCGATCTGGTGGCTGAAGCCGTACTTGGCGGCTGCCAGCTGGGTTTTCAGGGACACATCCGGCTCTTTCATCCACAGGCTGGTGAGCAGGCCCGGCAGCATCAGCAGGGCGAACAGCAGGTAGGTACCGGCCCAGGCGGCATGCTGATAGAGCAGGGTGGTGGAGCCCAGGCCTTCGGCTACGTAGAGCGCGCCAGCGGTGGCCAGCAGTGCGGCGACCCGGTAGCCGGCCATGTAGCTGGCCGCCAGGGCGGCCTGGCGGGTGTCGTCGACGATCTCCAGGCGGTAGGCATCGACAGCGATGTCCTGGGTCGCCGAGGCGAAGGCCACCAGCACCGCCAGGGCGATCAGCCAGGTCAGGTGCGTATGCGGGTCGCACAGCGCCATGCCGGCCAGGCCGATGGCGATCAGTATCTGCGACAACACCAGCCAGGAGCGTCGCCTGCCCAGCTTGCCGAGCAGTGGCAGGCGCCATTGGTCGAGCAGTGGCGACCACACCCATTTGAAGGCATAGGCCAGGCCGATGAGGCTGGCGAAACCGATGGTTTCCCGCGCCACGCCCGCTTCGCGCAGCCACACGGAAAGTGTCGAGAACACCAGCATGTAAGGCAGGCCAGCGGCGAACCCGAGCAGCAGGAGAACCAGTGTCGAAGGACTGGAATAGGCGGCGATCGCGTCGCGCCAGCTTTTACGATGCATTGAACGGGATCGGCCTGGAGGGAGAAGACATGGACAAATGGCGCACTCTAGGGGCTAGGGTGGGTCAGTGCAAGCCAGCCGAGCTGCGCCCGCATACGAGGTGTCAGGCCTCATGCTCCAGGGGATGCCAGCCGTGGCAGCGGATATCCACTCGACCGTTGTGGGATAGCACCCCTTCGACGCGCAATCGGGCGCGTTGTTCAACGCCGCTTGGCGTGTCGGCTGTCAGGCTCAGACGGCCGCCTGCGGCGACCACCCGATGCCAGGGCAGGGAAGTACCGTCAGGCAACTGGCTCAGCGTACGGCCCACCCAGCGGGCGGCGCGACCCAGCCCGGCGAGGGCCGCCAATTGGCCGTAAGTGACCACCTTGCCGGTTGGTACCTGGGCGAGCGCCAGGTACAGCGCATCACGGCGAGCCTGTTGACCAGCGTCGGCCATTGGCATGCTGTAATCCGGCTGTCGTTTGGCCATGGCAGGCTCCTGAGGGCGTGATCGAGCGTCTAGCGCGGCATTTTCTCCCGCCTGTGGTGAACTCGGATGAATTCCGTCGGTCACTTCTTGCTCATATAACGGGTATGCGGATAATGCCCGATTTATCGCGAACCGGAGCAGTAGTATCCGCTTATGTTTACTCGAACCCTGTTGTGCCTGAGCCTCGGTGCGGTAGCGATGCCGTCGATGGCCGATACCGTCTGGATGAAGAATGGCGATCGCCTGACCGGAACCATCAAGCTGCTCGACGGCGGCAAGCTGCTGTTGCAGACCGAGTATGGCGGTTCCATTCCCTTGGATTGGAAAAAGATCGCCACCCTGGACAGCGATCAGGAATTGCTGGTCAAGGAAAACGAAGTGGAGGGGGAGCGTGCCAAGTCCCTGAAGGCTTCCGACACCGGCAAGGTGACCCTGGCCAACGGCGAGGCGCCGAGGACCGTGGAACTGGCAAGCATCAAGCAGATCATGAAACCCAAGCCCTTCGTCGAGGACTTCCTCTGGAAGGGCAACATCGACGTGGCCATGGACTACAAGCGCGCCGAGAGCGACACCGATGACTACGACGTCGACCTGAAGACCCAGGCGCGTCACGGTAAATGGCGTCACAACGCCACGGTGGACTACAACCGCGAGCTCAGGAACGACGTGGTCAGCACTGACAATTGGGGAACCGAGTATGCCCTCGATCGTTTCCTCGACGAACAGTGGTTCTGGCAGGGGCGCCTGGAGTACAAGCGCGACAAGATCGAAGATCTGGAGCGCCAGCGCACCATCGGTACCGGTCCGGGTTACCAGTTCTGGGACAACGAGCTTGGCGCGCTCTCCATGGCCACCCTGCTCAACCGTTCCGACTACGAGTATGCCAATGGCGAGAAGGACAATTTCTACGCCATCAGCGTGCGATGGGACTACAACCGTTATCTGATCGGCAAGACGTTCGAGCTGTTCAGTACCGGCGAAGTGGGCAAACCACTGGGAAGCGTCGCCGATTATGCGCTGGATGCCGAAGTCGGCCTTCGCTACAAGGTCACCGATTGGGCTTCGCTCAATATGAAGGCGTCGAAGGACCAAGTCAGCGGTTCGGAAGGCGACAAGGACGAAACCCGCTACACCATCGGCTTTGGTGTGGGCTGGTAATCCAGCCTGCGGGATGCTCCCCAAACAGCCCTGCATGCGCAGGGCTTTTTTCTAGCTGCCATCGACGGGATGCGGCGCATCCTCTGCAGCACCGTTTGCAAGCCATGTGACGGCGCTACGACCCTTTGGCACTGGTCGGTGTTACAGCCGAACGCCGCCGTCGAGTTCGAGGATACGCCCGGTGAAATAGTCGTTCTCCAACAGGTAGGCGACCGAATGGGCGATTTCACGGGGCTGGCCCAGGCGCTTGAGCGGGATCACCGCGGTCATGCGTTCCAGCGCTTCAGGCTTCATGCTGGCGACCATATCGGTTTCGATGAAGCCCGGCGCCACACCGGCCACGCGGATGCCATAGCGGGCCAGCTCACGGGCCCAGACCACGGTGTCGGCAGCCACACCGGCCTTGGCGGCGGAGTAGTTGGCCTGGCCGATATTGCCGGCCCGCGAAACCGACGAAATGTTGATGATCGCTCCCTCGTTCTGCAATTCGATCATCTTCGCGGCCACTTCCCGGGTACACAGGAACACGCCGGTCAGGTTGACGTCGATCACCGACTGCCATTGCGCCAGGCTCATCTTGCTCATTTCGCCGTCCTTGACCCTGATGGTCAGTCCGTCGCGCAGAATGCCGGCATTGTTGACCAGGCCATTGATCGAGCCGAAGTCCTCGGCGATCTGGGTGATCGTCTGGGTCACCTGTTCCTCGCTGGCGACGTTGCACAGGTAGGTGCGGGCCTGGACGCCGAGCGCCCGGCAGGCAGCCGCGGTCTCGTCGAGTTTCTCCTGGTTGAGGTCGACCAGGGCCAGGCGAACGCGTTTTTCCGCGAGGTATTCGGCCATGGCTCGTCCAAGCCCCTGGCCGCCGCCCGTGATGATGATCACCTTGTCTTCGAGTTGCATATCCATCCCCTTCGAATCAGCCGGCTGGATGCCGTTGACGCACTGTAGCCACTATCCTAGCAGGCGGCCGAAGCCTGTAAGCGAGGCGTCAGTGCATCTTTGCTGGTAGCTTGGCAGGCCAGCCCAGCGCGTATCGGCGCGCTGCGATTCTGTCGCCGTGCGCTATCCTGGCGATGAAAATCCTTGGCCTCGTGGGGGGCGGTTTTCATCTGCAGAGCGCTGATGGCCGCTGCCGGCTGGTCTTCGAACATTCTGCAACACTGCCAGCAAGGCGGGCCAGGCCCCGTCCTCACCGGCGTCCACCGATGTGCGGGCAAAGGAATTCGAGGGTTCAGCTTGAATTAAGCGCAACACCCCATACTTCTCTCCCATCGGAAGTCGTTCTTCCGCCTAGGAAACCGCGATGCGCATTTTCATGTTGTTGTTCCTGTTGTTCCCGATTCTCGAGCTGGCCGTGCTGATCTCGGTAGGCAGCGCCATCGGTGTATTCCCGACCATTGCCCTGGTGATCGCCACGTCGATCTTCGGTGGCCTCATTCTGCGTGTCGCCGGCATCACCACTGCCTGGCGTGCCCGCGAACGGCTGGCCCGTGGCGAAATGCCGGATCAGGAGGTGTTGCAGGGACTGATGATGGCCGTAGGTGGTGGCTTGTTGCTGCTTCCCGGCTTCATCAGTGACTTCGTTGGCCTGCTGTTTCTGCTGCCGTTCACTCGCCGCAGACTGGTCGAGCGCGTGCGCCGTCGAGCTGCCGAGCAGGCGCAACGCCAGCGTGCCTTCGCCGATGATCTGGCGGCGCGCAACGGTCAGCCAGGGCCCGGCGGGAATCGTCCCAACGTGCTCGAAGGCGAATACGAACGCCGCGACTGAGCGAGCCGTTGGCTGTATCCGAACCCCGATCCGGCGTGCCGAATCGGGGTTCGGTGTTTTCGTGCAGGCGATTTGCACGGCCACTACTGGAATTTTTTTCGCGCTGCGCCCTTGAATTACCTTTCAGCGACCTTATGTAGCGGTCACCGCAAGGTTTTTCAGCGTATCTGCGCTGAAACATATTTCGGTGCTACGTGTGATGCGCAGCACCCCGATCCTGCCGGTGAGAGCACCGGTTGAAGTCAACAACTATTGGGAGAGATCGACAATGAAGCTTCGTCCTTTGCATGACCGCGTCGTGATCCGTCGCAGCGAAGAAGAAACTAAAACCGCTGGCGGTATCGTGCTGCCGGGCTCGGCTGCGGAAAAGCCGAATCAGGGTGAAATCGTTGCCGTCGGCACTGGCCGTGTTCTGGACAACGGTGAAGTCCGTGCGCTGGCCGTCAAGGTCGGCGACAAAGTGGTTTTCGGCCCTTACTCGGGCAGCAACACCGTCAAGGTCGACGGCGAAGACCTGCTGGTGATGAGCGAGAACGAAATCCTCGCCGTCGTCGAAGCCTGATTGCCCGCGAATTCCGTTTAATCGTCAAGAATTGAGGATCAAATAACATGGCAGCTAAAGACGTAAAATTCGGCGACGCCGCTCGCAAGAAACTGCTGACTGGCGTCAACGTTCTGGCCGACGCCGTCAAGGCCACCCTCGGTCCGAAAGGCCGTAACGTAGTCCTGGAGCGCAGCTTCGGCGCGCCGCTGATCACCAAGGACGGCGTTTCCGTCGCCAAGGAAATCGAGCTCAAGGACAGGATCGAAAACATCGGCGCCCAACTGGTGAAGGACGTTGCCTCCAAGGCCAACGACGCTGCCGGTGACGGCACCACCACGGCCACCGTGCTGGCCCAGGCCATCGTGACCGAAGGCCTGAAGTCGGTTGCAGCCGGCCTGAACCCGATGGACCTGAAGCGCGGCATCGACAAGGCCACCGCGGCCATCGTCGCCGAGCTGAAGAACCTCTCCAAGCCGTGCACCGATAGCAAAGCCATCGCTCAGGTCGGTACCATCTCCGCCAACTCCGACGAATCCATCGGCAACATCATTGCCGAAGCCATGGAAAAAGTCGGTAAAGAAGGCGTGATCACCGTTGAAGAAGGCTCGGGCCTGGAAAACGAACTGTCCGTCGTAGAAGGCATGCAGTTCGACCGTGGCTACCTGTCGCCGTACTTCATCAACAAGCCGGACACCATGGTTGCCGAGCTCGACGGCCCGCTGCTGTTGCTGGTCGACAAGAAGATCTCCAACATCCGTGAGCTGCTGCCAGTCCTGGAAGCCGTTGCCAAAGCCGGCCGTCCGCTGCTGATCGTCGCCGAAGACGTCGAGGGCGAAGCCCTGGCGACGCTGGTCGTCAACAACATGCGCGGTATCGTCAAGGTCGCTGCCGTCAAGGCACCGGGCTTCGGTGATCGTCGCAAGGCCATGCTGCAGGATATCGCTGTCCTGACCGGCGGTACCGTGATCTCGGAAGAGATCGGCCTGAGCCTGGAAAGCGCCACCCTGGAGCACCTGGGTCAAGCCAAGCGTGTGGTCCTGAACAAGGAAAACACCACCATCATCGACGGTGCCGGCCAGCAGGTCGACATCGAAGGTCGTGTGGCGCAGATCCGCAAGCAGGTCGAAGACACTTCGTCCGACTACGACAAAGAGAAGCTGCAAGAGCGTCTGGCCAAGCTGGCTGGCGGTGTTGCCGTGATCAAGGTTGGCGCTGCCACCGAAGTCGAGATGAAAGAGAAGAAAGCCCGCGTCGAAGATGCCCTGCACGCCACCCGCGCTGCAGTGGAAGAAGGCGTGGTGCCTGGCGGCGGTGTTGCCCTGGTGCGTGCTCAGTCCGCTCTGGACGGCCTGAAAGGCATCAACCTCGAACAGGATGCGGGTATCAACATCCTGCGTCGTGCCATCGAGGCGCCGCTGCGCCAGATCGTGGCCAACGCCGGTGACGAAGCCTCCGTGGTTCTCGACAAGGTCAAGCAAGGTACCGGTAACTACGGTTACAACGCCGCCAACGGCGAGTACGGTGACCTGATCGAGTTCGGCATCATCGACCCGGCCAAGGTGACCCGCAGCGCGCTGCAGGCTGCTGCTTCCATCGCCGGTCTGCTGATCACCACCGAGGCGATCGTTGCAGAGCTGCCGGAAGACAAGGCCGCACCAGCCATGCCGGACATGGGTGGCATGGGTGGTATGGGCGGCATGATGTAAGCCACCCGGCCCCTGCAGCAAAGAGAAACCCCGCGCTTGCCGCGGGGTTTTTTTATCTGTAGTTTCTGGCGACCGCCATCGGCGTATACCGTTCGTCTTGCTGAAAGTTGCAACCACCTATCGTGATCTAGTGTTAGCGGACGGTGTTGGCAGTGCTATCAAGAGGTTGCAGTCATGAGGTTAGAAATAGTACGAGGTTTGTTCGCTGCTATGGCACTCAGCGTGTCGGTGGCAGCGGCTGCTTCCTGGTATGAGCCCGGTCACGGTGTGGTCAGCAGCCATGGGCGCAGCTATTGTGCCAATCCCGATCTCAAGCGTGCTCCGGCAGCCCAGGCACAGGCGGGTCAGAATCTGCTCTGGTTGGTGCTGGGCCTGTCTCAGGGTATGCGGCCACAAGGTTGATGGCGCCTCACGTCCCCGCTTACCAGCCAATGAATTTCTCCAGTGCGGGAAAACTTCGCTACCCTGCGCACTGACCCGATCCCATCGGCCAGATTTCAGGGAGAATCCGCATGTCCACAGCACAGCGTCTCGGCGAACGTTTCAGTCAGTTGCATCGGCAGGATGGCCTGCTGGTGCTGCCCAACCCGTGGGATGCCGGCTCGGCGAAGATGCTCGCGAGCCTCGGCTTCCAGGCGCTGGCCACCACCAGCGCCGGGCTGGCATTTTCTCTGGGGCGGTGTGATGCCGAAGGCGCGGTATCGCGCGACGAAGCGCTGGGCAATGCACGGGACATTGTCGCAGCCACGGCCCTGCCTGTGGCCGCGGATCTGGAGAACGGCTACGGCGATAGCCCGCAGACCTGCGCCGAGACGTTGCGCCTGGCGGCTGCGCTGGGCCTGGTCGGTGGCTCCATCGAGGATGCCACGGGGCGAGCCGACGCCCCCATCTATGCGTTCGAGCTGGCGGTGGAACGCATCCAGGCTTCGGTCGCCGCCGTTCGTAGCCTGGACTTCCCCTTCACCCTGACCGCGCGGGCGGAGAACTATCTGCACGGCCGCGCGGATCTTGACGACACCATCCGCCGCCTGGTGGCCTACGCCGAGGCAGGAGCCGACGTGCTCTATGCGCCAGGCCTGACAAGGCGCGAGGAGATCAGCGCGGTGGTGCAGGCGGTGGCGCCGCGGCCGGTCAACGTGCTGGTCGGCTCTGCGAGCCTGAGCCTGTCCCTGGACGAACTGGCGGAACTCGGCGTCAAGCGTGTGAGCCTCGGCTCCAACCTGGCGCGGGTGGCCTACGGCGCGTTCCTGCAGGCCGCTACGGGGCTTGCCGACGCAGGTGACCTGCGTGGCGCGCAGAAGGCACTGTCGTTCGATCGCATCAACGATCTGTTTCGCGGCTGAGGATGCGTCGTTTCCTGACCGCGCTGCTGCTGTTCATCGTGGTCGGTGGCCCGCTGGCGCTTTACCGGCAGTGGCTCGACGTACCGCCACGCTGGAACCCCTGGGCACCGCTGGATCTGCGTGATGCACCGAACTGGCTGACCGGCTACAAGCTCGGGCGCCTGCAGGACGATCCGGCGCTGTGCCGCACGGTGCTGGATACCTCGTCGCTGCGCTATGTGGCGTTGGCCGACAGCACGCCAGCGGCCGACTGCCCGCTGACCAACACGGTGCGCGTGCAGGGCAGCGATATACGCTTGAGCAGCAGTTTCATCGCCACCTGCCCGGTGGCGGCGGCATTCGCCCTGTTCGAACGGCATGGCTTGCAGCCAGCGGCGCAGCAGGTGTTCGGCCAGCGCGTCACCCAGGTCGATCATGTCGGCAGCTTCGCCTGCCGGACCATCGCCGGCAGTCAGCGGCGTAGCCAGCATGCCTCGGCCAATGCCCTGGATATCGTCGGTTTCCGCCTGGCCGATGGCCGGCGCATCAGCGTGCTGCGCGACTGGCCGGGCAGCGACGACACGTCACTGTTCCTGCGCCAGGTGCAACAGGCGGCCTGCGCCAGTTTCAACACCACCCTGGGGCCTGATTACAACGCCGCGCATCGCGACCACTTCCATCTGGATATGGGCATGTTCCGGATGTGCCGCTGAGCGATCAGCCTGCCAGGCGCTGTTGCAGCGTCAGGCGGCCGAGCAGCAGTTCCCAGGGATTCAGTGATTCCGTGAGCAACCCGTTGGTCTTGCTCTGTTCGCTTTCATCACGGGTTGTCAGAGACTGCGGTTGCAGGGCCAACTGATCAAGGGTGAGGGCACTGTCGGTGTCGTGCACCGAACAGACGAACTGGCGCTGCATCATCACATCTTCGAGGGTGCGAATGCCTTGTACCGGGGCCTCATCCGCTGCTGCCGGCGCTGGGAGCGGGAGCGTGCTATTGGCAGGGCTCTCCATCGACAACAGCACGCTACGCAGAATCTGGTCGTACAGCGCCGAGCTGGCACTCGAGGATGTACCGGCTTTCTGAGACGCGACCCGGGTATCACCGGGAATACGGGAGATGACATCGAACATCAGGCGGCTGGCTCTGGCAAACTATCGCATAGACAGGCTATCGGCCGATCAAGGCCCACATTGAGCCCTTTACCGTTATCGATGGACGATCCGCAATGAGTGAAAGACAGCCCGCCGCGCGTATCCGCATGGAGGCCCTCGCCCCGCACCTGCATGAAGCAGCGCAACAGTGGGCGCAGCGCCTCGGGTTGCCGGTGGAGGGGGAGGCCGAGTTCGCGCTGCAGCTGGGCGAAGCCGGCTTGCAACTGGTCGAACTTGGCCCTCAGGCGCCGGGGCCGGTGCGGGTGGATTTCGTCGAGGGGGCGGTCGCGCACCGGCGTCAGTTCGGTGGCGGCGCCGGGCAGATGATCGCCAAGGCCGTCGGCATCCAACCGGGCATCCGGCCCCGTGTGCTGGATGCCACCGCCGGCCTCGGACGCGATGCCTTCGTGCTCGCCAGCCTCGGCTGCACCGTCAGCCTGATCGAACGCCAGCCGTTGGTCGGCGCGCTGCTCGAGGATGGCCTGCAGCGGGCTGGCGCCGATGCCGAGGTGGCAGCCATCGTCGCGGGCATGCGTCTGTTGCAGGGCAACGCCATTTCCATCATGGCCGACTGGCAGGAGGAAGTGCCCCAGGTGATCTACCTCGACCCGATGTTTCCCCATCGCGACAAGAGCGCTCTGGTGAAGAAGGAGATGCGCCTGTTCCGCCCCTTCGTGGGGGACGATTCCGACGCCCCCGCGCTGCTCCAGGCGGCTCTCGCGCTGGCCAGCCATCGGGTGGTGGTCAAGCGCCCGCGCAAGGCGCCGATCATCGAGGGAGCGAAACCGGGCTATGCCCTGGAAGGCAAATCCAGCCGTTACGACATCTATCCGCTGAAGAAACTCTCCTCTTGAAAAATGCCCTTGCGAGCGGCGAATTGCCACGGATGGCGATACGCTGGCGCGGCTGAACCAACCTGAACGATTCGCGGAGGCCCACCTCAGATTCTGAACGGATGCACCAGACATCCGAGCGAACCGAGGTAGCCCCATGAGCGAGACCATCACTGACGGCTCACAACGCCGTGCGATTTCCCTGTCGTTGAACGGCAGCCCCCTTAACGTCGAGGTGTATCCGTGGATCACCGCCCTCGATCTGTTGCGTGAAGAACTCGACCTGATCGGCACCAAGAAGGGCTGCGATCACGGTCAGTGCGGTGCCTGCACGGTGCTGCTCGACGGCCGCAGGGTCAACGCCTGCCTGACCCTGGCGGTGATGCTCGACGGCCACGAGCTGACGACCATCGAAGGGCTGGCGCAGAACGGTGAGCCGCACCCGATGCAGCGCGCATTCGTCAAGCACGATGCCTTCCAGTGCGGCTATTGCACGCCCGGACAGATCTGTTCGGCGGTCGGGCTGGCGGCCGAGGGGCGCATCGACGATGTCGGCGACATTCGCGAGCGGATGAGCGGCAACCTGTGCCGCTGCGGGGCCTACAGCAACATCGTCGCGGCCATCGAGGAAGCCTTGCCGGTCTGCGAGAAGGCGGTGCGCCCATGACACCTTTCGCCTACAGCAAACCCCAGGGCATCGACGAGGCCGTGCGCCTGGCCGGGCCGGACAGCCTGTTCATCGCCGGCGGCACCAATATCGTCGACCTGATGAAGGAAAACCTGGTGCGGCCCAAGCGGCTGATCGACATCAATGCCTTGCCCCTGCGCGACGTGGTGTCCACCGCCGATGGTGGCCTGCGCATCGGTGCGCTGGTCAGCAATGCCGATCTGGCCTGGCACCCCGAGGTAGAACGCCGTTATCCGTTGCTCAGCCAAGCGCTGTTGTCCGGTGCCTCGCCGCAGTTGCGCAACATGGCCAGTGCCGGCGGCAATCTGCTGCAGCGTACCCGCTGCCATTACTTCTACGACAGCCAGGTGCCGTGCAACAAGCGCGAGCCCGGCAGTGGTTGCCCGGCGCGCGAGGGCCTCAACCGCTACCACGCGCTATTCGGTGCCAGTGAGCACTGCGTGGCGGTGCACCCCTCGGACTTCTGCGTGGCGCTCGCCGCGCTCGACGCTCAGGTGGTGATCATCGGTCCCGGCGGCGAGCGCCGCGTGCCCTTCGCCGAGTTTCATCGCCTGCCGGGCGATACCCCACAGCAGGACACCGTGCTGGAGGCAGGTGAGCTGATCCTGGCCATCGAGTTGCCGGCCGAGGGCTTCGCCTCCCATCATGCCTACCTCAAGTTGCGTGATCGGGCCTCGTTCGCCTTCGCCCTGGTATCGGTGGCGGCGGCGCTGAAGTTCGACGCCGATGGGCAGATCCGCCAGGCCCGCCTGGCCCTGGGCGGGGTTGCGCACAAACCCTGGCGGCGCACCGAGGTGGAAGACAGCCTGGTCGGCCTGACCGCCAGCAACGAGCACTTCGAGTCAGCAGCCGAGTTGCTTCTCCGGGATGCTCAGCCGCTGATCCACAACGGCTTCAAGGTGGAACTGGCGCGCCGCGCCATCGTTCGCGCCCTGAGCACCGCAGCACAAGGAGCCCGCCCATGAACGCGCCTGCACTCGGCAAACCCCTCGACCGTGTCGACGGCCCGCTGAAGGTCAGCGGCCAGGCCCGTTATGCGGCTGAATACCCCAGCGATGGTCTGTTGCACGGTAGCGTGATCTGCAGCGTGATCGCCCGGGGCCGCATCATCCGCATCGATACCTCGGCCGCGCTGGCCCTGCCGGGCGTGAAACGGGTGCTCAGCCACGAAGATCGTCCGCCAATGGCGCAGGACGATGAGAGCTATGAGGACGACGATGCGGCCGATGGCTCGCCGTTTCGCCCCTTGTTCAATGCACGCGTGCGCTACAGCGGCCAGCCGGTGGCACTGGTGGTCGCCGATAGCCTGGAGCTCGCTCGCCATGCCGCTTCCCTGGTGCGCATCGAGTACCAGCAGCAGCCTCATGCCACGGATTTGCTGCAGGCCCTGGACAGTGCCCATGCCGCGCCAGCCGAACTGCCGGAGCGGCGCGGTGACGCCGATGGGGTCATTGCCGGGGCGCCGGTACGCCTGGAACTCGAATACGAGTTGCCGAACGAATACCACCACCCGATGGAGCCCCATGCCTCGACGGTGATCTACCAGGCCGACGGCAGCCTGCTGGTGCATGACAAGACTCAGGGGCCGCAGAACAGCCAGCAGTACCTGGCCAGCGTACTCAAGCTCGACCCGGCGCGGGTACGCATTCTATCGTCCTTCGTAGGCGGCGCCTTCGGCTCGGGGTTGCGCCCGCAATACCAGCTGCCGCTGGCCGCCATGGCGGCGCTGCAGTTGCAGCAATCGGTGCGCGTCACGCTCACCCGTCAGCAGATGTTCACCTTCGGCTACCGCCCACGCACCGTGCAGCGCCTGCAGCTGGGTGCCACGGCCGACGGCAGGCTGCAGGGGCTGGTGCAAGAGGTGATCGGCCAGACCTCGCGCTTCGAGGACTTCACCGAACACGTCGCCGAGTGGTCGGGCATGCTCTACCACTGCGACCACCTGCGCCTGGCCTACCGTCTGGCGCCACTGGACGTGTACACCCCGCTGGACATGCGCGCACCGGGCGCCGCGACGGGGCTGTTCGCCCTGGAGTCGGCGATGGACGAGCTGGCCTGGGCGACCGGCGTCGACCCCGTGCAGCTGCGCCTGGCCAACTATGCCGAAACCAACCAGAACGAAGGCAAGCCCTATTCCAGCAAGGAGCTGCGCGCCTGCTATCAGCAAGGGGCGGATGCTTTCGGCTGGAGCAAGCGCAGCCCGCAACCGCGCAGCATGCGCGTGGGTGATCAACTGATCGGCTACGGCATGGCCACCGGCGTGTGGGAAGCCATGCAGATGCCGGCCAGTGCCCGCGCCACGCTGACCGCCGATGGTCGTCTGATCGTCGCCAGCGCGACCTGCGATATTGGCCCTGGTACCGCCACGGTGATGACCCAGATCGCCGCCGATGTTCTCGGTATGGACCCCGCCCACGTCGAGTTCCGGCTCGGTGATTCCAACCTGCCAAAGGCGCCACTGCAGGGCGGTTCTTTCACTGTGTCGTCGGTTGGCAGCGCGGTACGCGAGGCCTGCCTGGCGCTGGCCGAGCAGCTCTGTGATGCGGCACGGCAACTGCCGGGGGCGCCGTTCACCGATGCCAGCGCGTTGCGCTTCGTGGGTGACCGCGTTCAGCAGGGCGACGACGCAGGCCGCTCGGTCGCACTCGCTACGTTGCTGGCTCGCCATGGCAGCCTGGAAGTGGAGGTGCAGGCACAGCCGGGCAAACAGCGCGAGCGCTACGCCAGCGCTACCCACTCGGCAGTGTTCGTCGAGGTCGAGGTGGACGAGGCCCTGGGCTCGGTGCGAGTTACCCGGGTGGTCAGCGTGATTGCCGCAGGTCGGGTGATCAATGCCAAGACCGCCCGTAGCCAGATTCTCGGCGGCGTGGTCTGGGGCATCGGCATGGCCCTGCACGAAGAGGCGATGATCGATCACCAACTGGGGCGCTGCATGAACCACAACCTGGCCGACTATCATCTGCCGGTGCATGCGGACATCGGCGATATCGAGGTGATCTTCGTCGAGGAGGATGACCAGATCGTCAACCCGCTGGGCTCCAAGGGCGTCGGTGAGATCGGCATCGTCGGCGTCGCCGCGGCAGTGGCCAATGCGGTCTATCACGCCACCGGCAAGCGTATTCGCCAATTGCCGATCACCCTCGACAAGTTGCTTTGACCCTCGACACGGCCCCGCTCGACTGTCGGGGCCGTGGGTGCGCCACACGCTGGCAGGCCCTGCTCGGCGAGCCCCTGTGGCCTGCCAATGCGGCGAGGCGTGGCGCGGATGGACGCCCAGCCAGGCGGGATAGGGGTCGCCTTTGTCCTCACTCCGATAAAGGCCTACCTGAGCGTGGAAGCGTTCCACCGCCGCGTGCTCTTCCATGAAGTCGACGAAGGCTGGCAAATCGGCGTTTTCATACTCCCAGGTGTGCCTGTAGCGTTGGGTGGGGCCACGTTGGTTCGCGCCGGCCACATGTACCAGAGCATCGACTGGGTCTGCTTATCCAGCCGCCAGTTCAAATAAAGCTTCGCCGCCTCGGAGTGCTTGGCCTAGGGCCTGTTGACGTTTCACGCCGCTGGGCAGCGAAACTGGCCAGGTAGTCCCAGCCCTATCGATCGGCGATCTGCTTGAGCCAGAAGAGCACCGTGTCATCGTCGTTCGGACAGGTCGCCACGTTTTTCCTTTCAGGCCCGCACGCAGGTACTCCTTCGCTTCACGGAGCCATGCCTTCTTCTCGACGAGGGTGGTGTTCACGACATTGCCGAACGCATCGACGAATACGCCGGCCCATGCCCCTCGCGGGTCGCGAAAGGGAGGCTAGATCTTGTCCCGGCCGGCAGGTTTAGTAGCGCGCCAGCGCGCCCTCCTGTTTCCAGCGCGGGTAGTCGTGCAGGGTCTGCAACTGCACGTCATCGGGAACCAACGAATCCGTCGCCAGCTGATTATCGAGACGCGCATCGTGGAATGTGCCGTAGTCCACAATCACGTTCAGAGCCATTCCCGGAACGCGTTCTTCGAGCGCCTTCTTTTGGCGGCTTTCATGGATCGCACAGCCGTACCGACGCTGTCGCTCAAAAATACCTTGAATACAGCCTATTTCCGGCGGTACGCCCAGGGCTTTTTTGCCGGGGAGCGTGAGCCCGCGTCCGCGGGGATAGGCCGTCGTCCCATGACGGCTCTGGTTCTGTGCGCGGCAAACTGCCTGCGGCAGGGATCAGCGTGACTCGAGCAGTTGCTCGACGGTGGCCTTGAACTCGCCCATGGAGAAAGGCTTGAACAGCAACCGCGCCTGGCCTTCCTGGAAGGATGCCGTGGGCGCCGCGCTCTCCGAGAAGCCGGAAATGAACAGGACCTTCAGCCCAGGGTTTGCCTCGACGGCCGCCCTGGCCAGCGCATCGCCTCCAGTGACGCCAGCCAGGCCAATGTCGGTCACCAGCAGATCCAGATCGGCGAGGCTGTCCAGGCGCTGCAGCGCATCGGCGGCGGTGGCGGCCTTGATGACATGGAAGCCGACGTCGGTCAGCGTTTCACTGGCCAGGTCACGGATGGCGGCCTCGTCGTCGACGATCATCACCGTCCCTTGGGAACGGGCGGGCGCTTGCCTGGCGGGCGCTGCGCTCGGGGAAGGGGATGGCATTTCCCCCGGATGAGCCGGTAGCAGCAGGCTCACCGTGGTGCCCTTGCTGACCTGCGAGCTAATCTGCGCCTCGCCCGCCGATTGCCGGGCGAAACCGTAGACCATCGACAGCCCCAGCCCGGTGCCCGATCCCAGCGGCTTGGTGGTGAAGAACGGGTCGAAGGCCCGCTCCACCACGCTGGCGGGCATGCCGCTGCCGGTGTCCCTGACACGGATCAGCACATAGTCTCCGGCGCTCAGGCCGGGCTTGCCCTTGCCGCTATCGATGTGGGTCAGGCTGACCTCCAACTGCAGGTGGCCGCCAAGGGGCATCGCGTCCCGGGCATTGATGCACAGATTCAGGATCGCGTTTTCCAGCTGGTGTGGGTCGCACTGACAGAGAACCGGTTTTTCCGGTGCCAGCAGTTGCAGTTCGATACGCGGGGTCAGCGTCCGGCTGATCAATTCCTTCATTTCCAGAATCAGCCGGGCAGGGTCGACCACCTTGCTCGTCAGGGGCTGGCGCCTGGCGTACGCCAGCAGGCGGTGGGTCAAGGAGGCGGCCCGTTCCGAGGCGGTCTGCGCCAGTGTCAGGTAACGTTGCAACTCTCCTGAGCGACCTTCGGTCACCCGCTGCTGGAGCATTTCCAGGCTGCCACTGATCACCGTGAGCAGGTTGTTGAAGTCATGGGCAAGGCCACCGGTCAACTGGCCGATGGCTTCCATCTTCTGGCTCTGCTGCAGCTGTGAGCGAACCTGCTCGAGGGCATCCTGGCGCTCCTTGAACAGGGTGATATCGCGGGCCACGGCGAGCAGTTGTCCCGGCCGGCAAGCGATCCGCCAGTTCAGGTGCAACTGCTGGCCATCGCTGCGCACCCCTTGCGTATCGAGTTCGATGATCGGCTGCCGGTTCAGGCGCCCCAGCGCCTCGGACAGCTGCTCAGGGCCGATCAATCGGGAAAACACCCCCGCCTTGAGCTCCTCCTCGCTCCAACCGGTCTCCACCTGCCAGGCCGGGTTCATCGCCAGCAGTTCGCCGCTCGCCGACAGCGTACAGATCAGGTCGGGAGAAACGCTCCAGATGCCGTCGCGCTCCTGGGTGCGCCGTTCGACCTCTTCTTCGAGGTGCTGGTTGAGGCTGTTGAGGGTGTCCAGGTTTTTTCTGAACAGCGCACAGACGGCCGCCATCGCGAAGGTGACCAGGCCGAAGCTGACACTGTTGATCCAACTGGTGAGGTCGCTTTCGAAGCCGAGCGGGCCGATGAAGAAGTACTGCGCGGCCAGCACCGCGAGCGTACAACCGAGTATCGAGGGGCCGACGCCGAAGCTGAAGCCGCAGACCATCAGGCCCGGGATGAAAAACAGATAGGGCAGGGCGGTGCTGGGTAGCTGCGCCCGCAAGGCACAGCACAGGACCACCAAGATCACCGCGCCCGCGTAGCGAGCGGGGCGTCCCAGGCGTCTGTTTGCCAGGCGGCGGACGGGGCCGGTTATCCAGGATGGGAAACGAGTCAAGCAGCACTCCAGCGGCGCAAGCCGAGCGAACGGGGTCGTGGGATTCCGGGGGCGCGAGCCATTGCCGGGCATGGCGCCCCCCCAGCAATGCGTAAAGCATATCGGCTAGACTTGCGCTGTGCTTTAACCGATGCTGGAAATCGCAAGGTCTATCGTATTCTTCGCAGCACCTCTGGCATGGGGTTCAGCGGCTCGGCTCCCAAGCCAGAAGGTTGCTATGCTGGGAGCTAGTATCGGCAAACTTGGCGCATCAGTGAACAGCGGTTTTCGCATTACCGACAAAGACTCGCATCAGGAGCGCGGCATGCGCAACTTCACTTCACCCGTCGACGAGCCGATGCGCCTGGCCGAGGTGGATCGACTGACTGCGGATCTGAAAAACGGTTCTGATCCGGTTCTCAACCGTGTCGTGTCGATGATCTCGGCCCATTTCGGAGTGCCCACCGCGCTGGTCAGCGTCGTCGACCGTCATTATCAGGTCTTCAAGGCTCAGGTCGGCTTCGAGCTGCAACGCACTCCCCGTGAGTTCTCGTTTTGCGCCCACGGCCTGGCGGACGCGTCCGTGCTGGAAGTGTGTGACACGCTGCAGGATCCCCGCTTCACCGAGAACCCGCTGGTGCGCGGCGCGCCGTTCGTGCGCTACTACGCCGGTGCCCCGTTGGTGATCCAGCCCGGTCTCGCGCTGGGTAGCCTGTGCATACTCGACAGCGATGTACGGCTGCCAATGAGCGACGGGGACAAACGACTTTTGCAGGATGCGGCCGCGGTGGTGGTGGCTCACCTGCAGTCGATCCATCGACAGCATTTCTTCGACCCGATGACCGGGCTGCCGAACCGCCAGCGTTTCGAGATGGACATTCACAGCAACGAGCTGGCGCAGACCGAGCGGGTTGCCATCCTCATCGAGCCACTGTCGGCGCTGGGCATGGATCGATTGGTCAAGGCGCTGGGCCTGCACTTCTTCGTCAACTTCATGCTGGCGGTCAAAGAGGTGCTGCTGCAGGTGTTGCCGGAAGGGACGCAGCTCTACCGATCCAGCACCCTGAGCTTTGCCACCATGATCGAACGCTCGTCCGCCCTGGCCCTGCCGGCGCTGCTCGAGCGCATCACCGAGGCGATGGCCAAGCCACTGCACAGCGAAAACATACCGGTGTTCGCCGATGTCGGCATCAGCGTACTGAAGATGGGCCCCGACACGGACGTACCGGTCGACAGCTTTCGCCTGATGGCCAGCATCACCGATGCAGCGCGCCGCGATGAGCACCGATGGCTTTATTACGACCCGGTGATCGACTCGAGCCTGCGGCGCAGCACGGTGTTGCTCAATGCCATCGAGTCGGCGCTGATCGCGCCCGACCAGTTGCGGCTGGTCTACCAGCCACGTGTGGACCTGGCCAGCAACCAGTGCGTGGCGGTGGAGGCGCTGTTGCGCTGGACTCACCCTGGCCTGGGTGAAATCAGCCCGGCGGAGTTCATCGGGCTGGCCGAGACCACCGCTTCGATCCGGCATATCACCCGCTGGGTGGTGGAGCATGTCTGCCGCCAGTTGGCCGAGTGGCAGGCCCAGGGGCTGACGATGACGGTATCGCTCAACGTCTCGGCGCTGGACCTGACCGATGGGCGTTTGTTCGAAGAACTCAACCAGATGCTCGAGAGGTTCGCCGTCGCGCCGCAGTACATCGAGCTCGAGTTCACGGAAAGTGCGCTGGTGACCGACTTCGATGCGGTGCGCGAACAACTCAAGCGCTTTCGCAGCCTGGGGGTGGCCATCGGCATCGATGACTTCGGCAGTGGCTACAGCAACTGGACCTACCTGCGGCAGATTCCCGCGACCAGCGTGAAGCTCGACCGTTCGCTGCTCGAAGACCTCCACCCCGGCAACAGCGACTGGCATATCGTGCGGGGGCTGATCAGCCTGGCCCATGACCTCAACCTCAAGGTCGTGGCCGAAGGCGTGGAGACCGAGCTGCATTACCACTTGCTGCGGGGCTGGGGATGCCACGAAGGGCAGGGCTATTACTTCGCCCGGCCCCTGTCGCCGAGTGACCTGCGCAACTGGCTGGTGGCTGCGGCCGGCTAGCCAGCCGTGGCCCGCATGCGCTGGCCGGGCAGGGCGCGCGGCTGTGTGCTCAGGGCCGGTAGGCGCGCAGGAACGTCTGCACGGCCGCCTCGGCGTGCCGCTGTTGTTGCGCTTCGTCCTGGGGGGCGCTGCAGCCGATCAGCAGGCGGAAATTGGCGCAGCCCTTGAGCAGCGAGAAGAACTGATCCGCCGCCACCGCTGCGGACTCGATGCGCAGGTGGCGATGCTGGACCGCCTTGCTCAACAGGCGCTCCATTTCCTCGAGCAGCCGCTGGGGGCCGGCCTCGAAGAACACCTTCGAGAGATGTGGATCCTGAGCGCCAAGGCTGATCATCAGGCGATGCAGTTCGACGGATTCGGCGCTGTTGATCAGGCGGTTGAAGCCGCTGGCGATGTTCAACAGCACGGCCTCCACATCGGCATGCTCGGGCAGCTCGAACAACAATTCAGGCAATTGTTCTGCGCACTTGGCCTTGATCGCGGCGCTGAACAGCGTCTCCTTGTCGGTGAAGTGGCTGTACACGGTGAGCTTGGACACGCCGGCGTGAGCGGCGATGGCGGCCATGCTGCTGCCGGCGTAGCCATGGCGCAGGAACAGGCATTTGGCGGCATCGAGGATTGCCTGGTGCTTGGCGGGATCCTTGGGGCGACCGGGGCCGCTGGGCGGCGATGAGGCATTCGGCATGGCGCTATCTTAATACTGGACTGGCGGGTACGCTATTTCTACTATACCGAGCAGTACAAGTATTAAAAGTTCCCTGAAAGGACGCTCATCATGTTCTGCACTGCACGCTGTCGCGTTGTGCCTGCCTGTCTTTTCCTGTTTCTGGTCGCCTGCAGCGATGAACCGGCGCCGCCGCAGGGCGTTCGCCCTGCCATGGTGGTGCAGCCTCAGCTGGCGCACGATTTGGTGGATTCCTACCCAGGCGAGATAAGGGCGCGGTTGGAGCCCGAGCTGGCGTTCCGCATCGGCGGCAAGGTGACCCGGCGCCTGGTCGAGGTCGGGCAGCGGGTCGACAAGGAGGCCACCCTGGCCGAGCTCGATCCGCAGGACGTGCGCCTGCAACGGGATGCATCCCGCGCCCAGCTGCAAGCGGCGCAGTCGGCTCTGCAACTGGCCAGCGTGGAGCGTGACCGCTACCGCACCTTGCAGCAGCGCGGGATGATCAGTAAGTCGCAGGCCGATAGCGCCGAGAACAGCTTCCGTGCCGCCGAAGCCCGTCTGCGCCAGGTGCGTGCGGAACTCAACGTCGCCGACAACCAGGCCGGTTATGCGGTGCTCAAGGCGCCACGGAGTGGCGTGATCGTGCAGCGCCGCGCCGAGGTTGGCCAGGTGGTGTCGGCGGGCCAGACGGTGTTCGTGCTGGCCGCCGACGGCGAGCGTGAGGTGGCGATCGATCTGCCCGAACAGGTGATCGGAAGCCTGGGCATCGGCCAGGAGGTCGCCGTGGAGCTGTGGTCGCAGCCTGACGAGCGCCTGGCCGGGCGCATCCGTGAGCTGTCGCCGGCGGCCGATCCGCGTTCGCGTACCTACGCCGCACGCATCGCCCTGCAGCAGCGCGACGCGCAGGTGGAGCTTGGCCAGAGCGCCCGGGTGCTCATCGCCCGCAACGGCGATGTGCCGCTGGCCGTACCGCTCTCGGCCCTGACCGCCGAAAAGGGGCAGCCCTACGTCTGGGTAGTCGATCCGCACACCTCGACGCTCAAGCGTACTGCGGTGCGGGTCGGCCCCTATGGTGAAAAGCTGGTACCGGTGCTGGAGGGCCTGCAGGTCAGCGACTGGGTGGTGGTGGCCGGCGTACAGGTGCTGCTGGACGGACAGCAGATACGCCCGGTGGATCGAGACAACCGAGCGGTAGACCTGGCGGCGAAGGAGTAAGCGTCGATGTCCTTCAACCTTTCCGCCTGGGCGCTGCATCACCGTCAGATCGTCCTGTACCTCATGTTGCTGCTGGGCATCGTCGGTGCGCTGTCCTATTCCAAGCTCGGCCAGAGCGAGGATCCGCCGTTCACCTTCAAGGCCATGGTGGTGAAAACCAGCTGGCCCGGCGCCACGGCCGAGCAGGTGGCGCGGCAGATCACCGAGCGTATCGAGAAGACGCTGATGGAGACCGGCGAGTACGAGCGCATCGTGTCCTTCTCGCGAAGCGGTGAATCCCAGGTCACTTTCATGGCCCGGGATTCCATGCACTCCAACCAGATCCCCGAACTCTGGTACCAGTTGCGCAAGAAGATCGGCGACATCCGCCATACGCTGCCAGGCGGTGTCCAGGGGCCGTTCTTCAACGACGAGTTCGGCATCACCTTCGGCAACATCTACGCGCTCACCGGCAGCGGCTTCGATTACGCGGTGCTCAAGGACTACGCCGACCGCGTGCAACTGCAGCTGCAGCGGGTCAAGGACGTCGGCAAGGTCGAACTGGTCGGCCTGCAGGACGAAAAGATCTGGATCGAACTGTCCAACACCAAGCTGGCCACCCTTGGCCTGCCCCTCGCCGCCGTGCAGCAGGCCCTCGACCAGCAGAACGCGATGGCCGTGGCGGGCTTCTTCGAGACCGGCTCCGACCGCGTGCAGCTGCGGGTCAGCGGCAGTTTCGAGACGGTCGAGCAGATCCGCGATTTCCCCATCCGCGTGGCCGATCGCACCTTGCGCATCGGCGACGTGGCCGAGGTCAAGCGTGGCTTCAACGATCCACCCGCGCCACGCATGCGTTTCATGGGTGAAGATGCCATCGGCCTGGCGGTGTCGATGAAGCCCGGCGGCGACATTCTGCTCCTCGGCAAGGCGCTGGAAGGTGAGTTCACGCGTTTGCAGAATAACCTGCCGGCGGGCATGCAACTGCGCAAGGTGTCGGATCAGCCGGCAGCGGTGAAAACCGGCGTCGGTGAGTTCGTCAAGGTGCTCACCGAGGCGCTGATCATCGTGCTGCTGGTGAGCTTCTTCTCCCTGGGCATGCGTACCGGGCTGGTGGTGGCACTGTCGATTCCCCTGGTGCTGGCGATGACCTTCGCCGCCATGTACTACCTGAACATCGGCCTGCACAAGATTTCCCTGGGAGCACTGGTGTTGGCGCTGGGCCTGCTGGTGGACGACGCGATAATCGCCGTGGAAATCATGGCGATCAAGATGGAGCAGGGCTACGACCGTCTCAAGGCGGCCAGCTTCGCCTGGACGAGTACGGCGTTCCCGATGCTCACCGGCACCCTGATCACCGCTGCAGGTTTCCTGCCGATCGCCACGGCGCAATCGGCCACCGGCGAGTACACCCGTTCGATCTTCCAGGTGGTGACCATCGCGCTGCTGATGTCCTGGGTCGCTGCGGTGATGTTCGTGCCCTATCTGGGCGCTCGTTTCCTGCCGGATCTGGCCAAGCAGGCGGCTCAGAAACACGGTGGCAGCGGTGCAGGGCACGATCCCTATGACACGGCCTTCTACGAAAGCGTCCGGCGCGTGGTCAACTGGTGCGTGCAACGCCGCAAGACGGTGATCATGCTGACCCTGGCGCTGTTCGTCGGCTCGATCCTGCTGTTCCGCTTCGTACCGCAGCAGTTCTTCCCTGCATCGGGGCGGCTGGAGCTGATGGTCGACTTCAAGCTGGCCGAGGGCGCTTCGTTGATCGCCACCGAGGCCGAGGTGCGGCGTCTCGAAGAGCGCCTGGCCGGGCATCCCGGTGTGGATAACTACGTGGCTTACGTGGGTACCGGCTCGCCGCGCTTCTACCTGCCGCTGGATCAGCAACTGCCGGCGACCAGCTTCGCGCAGATCGTGGTGCTGGCGAAAACCATCGAGGATCGCGAGGCGCTGCGCAACTGGCTGATCGGCGTGTTGAATGATGAGTTCCCAAGCCTGCGCACGCGCATCTCGCGTCTGGAGAACGGGCCGCCGGTGGGCTACCCCGTGCAGTTCCGGGTTTCCGGCGAGCATATCGACGAAGTCCGCGGGCTGGCCCGACAAGTCGCCGACAAGGTGCGTGACAACCCTTATGTGGTCAACGTGCACCTGGACTGGGAAGAGCCAAGTAAGGTGGTGTACCTGAACATCGATCAGGATCGCGCCCGGGCCCTGGGCGTGAGCACAGCCGACGTGGCGAGTTTCCTGCGCAGTGCACTGAATGGCTCGTCGGTCAGCGATTACCGCGAAGACAACGAGCTGATCGAGATCCTCCTGCGCGGCACGCCAGTGGAACGTCAGGCCCTGCAACGGCTGCCGAGCCTGGCGGTGCCCACCGAGAGCGGCAAGAGCGTGGCGCTGGCACAGATCGCCACCTTCGAATATGGCTTCGAGGAAGGTGTGATCTGGCACCGCAATCGCCTGCCGACGGTGAGCGTGCGCGCCGATATATACGGCCCGCAGCAGCCGGCGACGCTGACCCAGCAGATTCTGCCGACGCTGGACGAAGTACGCGCGAGCCTACCCGATGGCTATCTGCTGGAGGTGGGTGGCACGGTGGAGGACTCTTCCAAGGGCCAGGCCTCGGTGAATGCCGGCGTGCCGCTGTTCGTCGTGGTGGTGCTGACGCTGTTGATGCTGCAGCTCAAGAGTTTCTCACGGTCGATTATGGTGTTTCTTACCGCGCCCCTGGGGCTGATCGGCGTGACCCTGTTCCTGCTGCTGTTCGGCCAACCGTTCGGCTTCGTGGCCATGCTCGGCAGCATCGCGCTGTCAGGCATGATCATGCGCAACTCGGTGATTCTGGTCGACCAGATCGAGCAGGACCGAGCAGCGGGGCTGGACACCTGGAATGCCATCGTCGAAGCCACGGTACGGCGCTTCCGGCCCATCGTGCTGACCGCTCTGGCGGCGGTACTGGCGATGATTCCCCTGTCGCGCAGCGTGTTCTTCGGGCCCATGGCGGTGGCGATCATGGGCGGCCTGGTGGTGGCCACGGCACTGACCCTGCTGTTTTTGCCGGCGCTTTATGCGGCGTGGTTCAGGGTCAAGCCGAGCGACAGCGCCCGCAGCACGGAGTAAAAAAGGGGCTGGTGCGCAATGCATCAGCCCCTTTTTGCAGATAGAAGGCGAAAGCGGTCATTGTTGTTTTACCTGTGGGAGCGGGCCATGCCCGTGATTTTTTCGCGGGCATGGCCCGCTCCCACAAGCGAGTTAGTCCGTAGGGTGTACGACGTTTTATCCGTCCACAAACCCAGCGATCGCAATGGTGGATGAAAAGAGCGTCATCTACCCTAAGGCCTGCGGTTTGCCAGAGTTATCGCGTTGTTCGTAGGTTCAGTTCCGCTCTGGCGAGCGGGTTTCTTTTGGAATTGCCCGGATGGCCGGCCCCGCCAAAAGAAACCAAAAGGTCTAGCCCCGACATCCGACCCCAGCTTCGCTGGGGTTCCCCCATTTCATCGTCGTTCCGGGGGCCGGCCTGGAATGGCCATCCCTGGCCCATCAGGTCTCCCGCCGCATCCATGCGGCTCGTCCCCCTGCACAGGGACTCCATTCAGCCTCCTGAAGGGGGCGATTGGTGTCGCCTGTTATTTCGGTGCAGGAGAAACATCAAAAGCCAAAGCAGCGAACGTCTGCAATCGCCACCCATTGCAGCCGGTCGCGTTCGACTGCAATCGATCAAAAGCATCTGCTCATTCACGGGTTTGTGGGTCGGGTAAAAATCAGACGCCTCGAAGGTCGCTGACTCAGCGCTTGTAGAGTAACGCTTCAACTACAACGCCAAACGCTGATGAATGTTCACGGCGATTGGGATAGTAGAGATGGTAACCGGCAAAGGGTTGGCACCAATCTTCCAGCACCCGCACAAGACTACCGTCGGCAAGCTCCTTCGCCACCATGTCCTCCGGCAGGAAACCCAAGCCACATCCTGCCAAGGCCGCACGCAGAATTGGCACGCTGCTGTTGAATGTCCATTGGCCTTCGACGCGGGCCTTGAGTTCGTGGCCATCCTTTTCGAAATCCCATTGCATCAGGCTGCCGTGAGTCGGCAGGCGCAGGTTGATGCAGTTGTGCGCCGCCAGATCTCCCGGTTCCATCGGGTAAGGCCGATGCTGGAAATACTGCGGCGATCCGACAACGGCGATGCGCAACGATGGCCCGATCGGCACGGCGATCATGTCCTTGGCCACCTGTTCACCCAGGCGTACACCCGCGTCATAACGCTGCGCAACGATGTCGGAGAGGGCGTAGTCGACGGTGATTTCGACTTTGATGTCCGGGTAGTCGGGCAGCACCTTCAGCAGCTTCGGCCAGAGTATATTGTTCGCCGCGTGTTCCGACGCCTGGATTCGCACATTGCCGGCCGGGGTGTCGCGAAACTCGCTGACCGCCGCCAGTTCCAGTTCAATCTCATCAAAGCGCGGCGCCATCGATTGATACAAGCGTTGACCGGCCTCGGTCGGGGAAACGCTACGCGTGGTGCGCGTCAGCAAGCGCACGCCCAGCCTGGTTTCCAGTGCCCGCAGGGTGTGGCTCAGCGCCGACTGCGAGACGCCAAGCTGGGCGGCGGCGCGGGTGAAACTGCCTTCGCGGGTGATGACCACGAAGGCTTGCAGGTCATTGAGATTGGCGCGGGACATTGATGAGAACCTCTCATGAGGGGCGCGGGATTAATCCATGAAAGCAGGTTGCACACGGATGCGCGGCACCTAGAGAGTTGATTACAAGGTGCGGGTGTAAAACGCGGTCAGTTTGCCAATCGCGGCATCGACATAACGCGGAACCCAATAGGTTTCGATGTGCGTGGCGCCGTCGAGGATGAACACTTCCTTGTCGGTGGTACCGCTGGCTTTCGCGAGCGCATCCTGAGTCATGTACAGGCTGTCGGCCTTGCTGCCGGCGATCATCAGCAATGGTTGATTGATCAGCTCGATATGGTCAGTGGCGTCGAAACGCATCAAATCGATCAGGCTGCTGGTGGTATATTTGAAGGTCGAGTTCGGGTGCGCGTGGGTCTTCCAGTAGTACTCATAACCTTGGCGATACAGCTCGAAAGGCAGTTTGGCGATCTGCTCGTCGGTGAGGTTGGCATCCCCCGAATACAGCACCGCGCCACCGGCCGCTTCTTGCGCGCGGGCTTCTGACGCCTGTTGCATACGTTGCTGGATGCTGTCCATTTGCGAGTCATTGTAGCCGTTGCGGCGCACGCGGCCCGAGTTGAACATGCTCACCGTCGCCAGCGATTTGAAGCGTTTGTCGGTTTGCGCCGCCGCCAACGAATAACCACCACCACCGCAGATGCCGAGCAAGCCCAGACGCCTGTCATCGACACCGGCAAACTGGCCGATGAAATCGGCCATGCCATGAATGTCTTCGATGCGATACGCTGGTTTATCGATGCTGTGCGGCTGACCACCACTGGCGCCCTGATACGCCGCATCGGCCGTGATGGTGATGTAGCCCTGTTCGGCGAGGCGCTGGGCATACAGACCGGCGACTTGCTCTTTTACGCCGCCATTCGGATGCGCAACCACCACGGTCGGGTAGATCTTCTTCGCGTCGTAATTGGCAGGAGTGTAGACGTTGGCGGCGATGTCCAGACCGTTGAGCTTATAGCTGACCGGGTGGATGTTGACCTTGCCGGGTTCGTTGCGGGTGATCGCGCCGTCGTAGGCGAGGGTGAACGGGTTCTTCTTGTAGTCGGCGGCCAAGGCTTCGCCTGCCGAGAGGCCGACCAATGCCGACATGAACGTGGCTTTGAGAGAGTTCTTCACGTGAAGCTCCGTAGCAATCAAAAGGGCGGCAGTTGCAAAAGTGTTGGGTCAGTCCAACTGTTTTTCTTTGAGGAATTGCGCGACCAGGTCAGCGATCTGCACGTTGTTCAGATCCGACATGGGGAAGTGGGTATTGCCGTGGATGCCGATTTCCGGCAGGTGGATCAGCCGCACGTCACCGCCGTGCCGATTGACCGCATCACGCCACACGCGGGCCATCTCCAGGCGCGCGCGCCAACTGTCCTGCGCGGGTAGGTCTATGGCCTGTTCCGGGATGTTGTCGCCGTAGAGGATCAGAATCGGAATACGCGTCAGTGCCATGAATTGCTCCATCGGCACCGCTGCGCCTTGCACCGTGTCGAACGCGCTGGGGATCGGCGCCGGCACTTCACCGTCAGCAAACACGAAACTGCTGCCAGGCTCGAACGCCACGATGGCCTTGACCTTGTCGTTCTTGATCGCCGTCAACCAGCCTGGTCCGCCACCCTGGGAATGGGTGAACAAAATCCCCGGGCCGATTTTGTCGAACAGCGCTGATACGCCATCGGAGATCACGTCCATGTCGAACGGCCCGGTGTTCGGCGTCATCGCCCGGAAAAACTGCTCGCGGGTTTCTGAGTCCTGTGCCACTTGTACGCCGTTGAAGTAGTGGGGCCACAGGCCGATGCGGAACTGGTTGAACCACAGTTGTTCGTCCGGCACAGGCTTGATGGTGGTCTCGACCATGCTGCGCCCGGCATCACCACGCCGGGGCTGATCGATCAGATAGACGCCATAGTGGCGGCGCAGAAAAATGTTCTGAAAGCCTGCGCGGCCATCGGCGGTGGTTTCCCAGGTCTTGGAAAACTGACCGGCGCCGTGCCACATGACGATGGGCAGTTTTCGCGCGTCCACCGGGATCTGATAGAAGGCGTAGGCGTGGTCACCGTGGTAGGTCTGGCCGTCGGGCGTCATCGGTTGGCGCGGGTTGAAGGTGCCCGGTGTCGTGGTCATCGTTCCGCCGGCGGCGAAGCTGCCTTGTTTCTGGATCAGCAGCGGGCCTTCGGAGTGGTTCGCGCAGGCCGCCAACAGGCTCAACAGCGTGACGCTTAGCAAATGTTTTGCAGTTCTCATGTCATTTCCTCGAAGCCGTGAGGGCTTGGGCCAGCGCTGCGTTGGCCCGCTCGGCAGTCTGTGCATCGCCATGCTTTTTCAGCAGCTCGGTGACTTGGTGCAACTGTGCCGCGCTGAGACCGACGCGCAGGCTCGCCGCCATGTGCGAGCGCAACTGAGGCTCGACCCCCGGCGTCGCTGCCAGCGCACCGACAGTCGCCAGTTCGCGACTTTGCCAGTCGAGGTTGTCGCGCTCGAAGATGTCGCCGAACAGGTGCGTTTGCAGGAACCGGTTGATCACCGGGGCGAACTCGAATACCGGGCCTTTGACCGGGGCGCCGGAGATCTTGGTTTGATTCGCAGTGCCGGCGGCCAGCAACTCATCCCCGACCGGAATCGCCCGGCTCGGCTCACGCCCCGGCGAATCTTCGATGCCGCGCTGTTTGCGCGCCTGCACCACCGTCATCAATTCATTCAAGGCGTTGAGGCTGCGTGGGAAGCCGACGTAGGCGTAGAGCTGCACGAGAATTTCCCGGGCTTCGCTGATGCTCAGCTCAGCATCGAGTCCTTGGTTGAGCGCCGTGTTGAGGTTGGGCATGTCGCTGGTCGCCATGAACGCCGCGATCAGTGGAATGGCTTGTTGCTGGCTCGACAAGTTGGCTGCGCCGGCAGATGTGCTGGTCATGGTGGGCGAGGCTTCGGCTGCTTGAGTGGTAACGCTGATCATCGCCCCGACGCTCAGGCAGAGCGCCATGAGTGTGGGGAGGGCAGTGCTGTTGCGGGTGTCAGTGATCATCGTGAAGGGCTCCATCCATTGCGGGGCGCTGCGGTGTGGCTGGATCGTAAGGAGGATGGTTGTGGCGATTAACCCCGAAATTGCGCATGGACTCCTGAGCAGAGCTCATGAGTCGACGTTGCAATAACCGCTGGAATCCCGGTGCGGGCCTGTTGTTACGGGGCCTTGAGGTTGCGTGGCGGTTTGCCGCGAACGTGCCGGTCGAGCAGCTTCGACACATTCCGTAACTTTATTGGCCGGCGTATTGCGCCTCCGATACCTGCTCCGCCCAGGTGACGGTTTTGCCGTTCTCGGCTTCAGCGATGGCGATGTGGGTCATGCCGTTGTTGGCCGTGGCGCCGTGCCAGTGACGGGTGTTCGGTGGAATCCAGACAATGTCGCCCGGACGGATTTCCTGACGCGCGCCACTTTCTTGCTGCACATAGCCGACGCCGGCAGTTACGATCAGCGTTTGCCCTAGCGGATGGGTGTGCCACGCCGTGCGTGCGCCCGGCTCGAAGGTCACCGTGCCGCCGCCGATGCGCGCGGGCGCATCACCTTTGAACAGGCCATCAACGCGCACCGTGCCGGTAAAGTTTTGCGCCGTGCCCTTGACCGAGGGCTGCGAGCCGTTTGGCGAAATACGGATTTCGCTGGCGGCTTGGGACTCCGCCGCCATCAGAGACAAAGCAACGAGTGGCGCAATCAATCGGTTCATCGGATCAGCTCTCCGGTCAGACAGGGAAAGCGACGCCGCACATAGCGCCGCGTTGGGCAGACTCAGAGTCCGGTCATTTTCAGTGCCGACTCCGGTAGACGTTCACCGTGCACCTGAATCTGCGCCATCTGCTCGTTGATCACGCGCAGTTCGTCGCCGGTCAATTGCAGCCCGACCGCGCTCAGGTTCTCTTCCAGGCGATGCTGTTTGGTCGTCCCCGGGATCGGCACAATCCACGGTTTCTGTGCGAGCAACCAGGCCAGCGCCACTTGCGCCGGCGTGGCGTGCTTGCGTTGCGCGACGGCTTTCACCACGTCGACCAGCGCCAGATTGGCCTTGCGCGCCTCAGGGGAAAAGCGCGGGACGAAGTTACGGAAATCGCTGGCGTCGAACTGCGTGTGCTCGTCTATCTGACCGGTGAGGAAACCGGCGCCCAGCGGGCTGAACGGTACGAAGCCGATTCCCAGTTCTTCCAGCACTGTCAGCAGTTCCAGTTCCGGGCCGCGCCAGAACAGCGAATATTCGCTTTGCACCGCCGTGACTGCTTGCACCGCGTGAGCCCGGCGAATGGTTTCCACACCCGCCTCAGACAGGCCGAAATGCTTGACCTTGCCCTCGGCGATCAGATCCCTGATGGTGCCGGCGACGTCTTCGATGGGCACCTGCGGATCAACGCGGTGCTGATAAAACAGGTCGATGCGATCGGTGCGCAGACGCTTCAACGCCGCTTCGGCCACGGCGCGTATATGCTCCGGGCGGCTGTTGGTGCCGCCGCTACGTGCGCCGGTGATCAGGTCGATATCGAAGCCGAACTTGGTGGCGATGACGACCTGCTCGCGGATCGGCTGCAAGGCCTCACCCAGCAGCTCTTCATTGGCGAACGGGCCATACGCTTCGGCGGTGTCGAACAAGGTGACGCCTTGCTCGTGGGCCGAACGAATCAGCTTGATCATGCTGGCTTGGTCGGCAGCCGGCCCGTAGGCCGACGTCATGCTCATGCAGCCAAGACCCAAAGCGGACACTTCCAGGCCATTACCCAACGTGCGGATTTTCATGGAGTTACTCCGTACAGAATTCGATTAGCGCGTGAGGTGGTGATCGTTCAGCCAGCCGTTCACGCGTTCCATGGTCTTGCGCTCCTGCTCACCCTCCACCACAAAACCTTCCAGCACTTTGGCCTTCGGCGCGTGCTTGACCAGCACACGGCGGCTGTTGCCCAGGCCATATCCACCATGGGTGTTGAAGGGGATGAGGGTCTTGCCGGTCAGGTCGTGGGCGCTGAGGAATGCGCGCACGATCGGCGGGGCGGTTTCACCCCAGATCGGAAAGCCGAGATAGATCGTGTCGTAGTCGCTGAGGGCGTGAACCGTGTTTTGCAGCTCGGGTTCGAAGCCACTATCACGTTCCTGGCGCGCCTGTTCCACGGTTTGCAGATAGTCCTCGGGGTAGGCGTGGGCGGGGCGAATCTCGAACAGATCGGCACCCAGTCCACGCTGGATCAGCCCAGCAATCACGCGGGTATTGCCCGAGCGCGAGAAATACGCGACCAGAATCCGCGAGCCCGAACGCGGTGTTTCACTGGCGCCTTGCGTGTCGGCGAGCGACAGCAGCGGGGCGCTCGCCAGTGCGGCGATGACCGTGCGCCGCAGCGGATCGTGATCGTTACTCATCGACCGACGCGCGCCTGGAGTGCCTCGGGATAGCGCTCGCCTTCGATGCGGATCTGCGTCAGCGCCGTATCAATGGCCTTGAGTTCGGCGGCGTCGAGGGTGATGTTCGCGCCGCCGAGGTTTTCTTCCAGGCGATGCAGTTTGGTCGTGCCCGGAATCGGCACAATCCACGGTGCCTGCGCGAGCAGCCAGGCCAGCGCGATCTGGGCCGGTGTCGCTTGTTTCTGCGCAGCAATCTGGCGGATCAACACCACCAGACCCTGATTTGCCTGCAGCGCCGACTGGCTGAAACGCGGGACGATGCTGCGGAAGTCGTCACTGCCATAAGTGGCCTCGGCCGACACCGTGCCGGTGAGAAAGCCTTTGCCCAATGGACTGAACGGTACGAAGCCGATGCCCAGCTCCCAAAGGGTCGGCAGGATTTCCAGCTCAGGCTCGCGCCACCACAGCGAGTATTCGCTTTGCAGCGCCGTGACCGGCTGTACCGCATGGGCGCGACGAATGGTTTGCGCACCGGCCTCCGACAGGCCGAAGTGCTTGACCTTGCCTTCGCTAATCAAGTCCTTCACTACGCCGGCGACGTCTTCGATCGGCACGTCCGGATCAACGCGGTGTTGGTAGAGCAAATCGATGTAATCGGTCTTCAGTCGACGCAACGAACCCTCGAGGGCTATTCGAATACGTTCGGGCCGGCTGTCCAGAGTCTGCTTTGTATTGTCGGCGCCGACGGCGAAGCCGAATTTTGTAGCGATCACGACTTGGTCGCGAACTGGCGCCAGCGCCTCGCCGACTACTTGTTCATTGATATAGGGGCCATAGAATTCGGCGGTATCGAAGAACGTGACGCCGCGATCCACCGCCGAGCGAATCAGCGAGATCGCTTGCTGAGTGTCCGTTGCCGGACCATAGCCATGGCTCAGGCCCATACAGCCGAAACCGAGTGCCGATACTTCAAGTGAGCTGTTGCCAAGTGTACGTTTGTGCATTTCGTTCTCCCGAATATGGCGTTGGGGAACAGTAAGCGGGCTAACGAATGAGTACTAGACGGCAAATCGGCAAGGCTTCATGAGGTTTGCTCATCAGTCCCAGAAAAGGGGAAGGTGGCGACTGTGTCTTCATGGACGCCTAGGTGTTCTAAGCAAGTGCTCAGAAACAGGTCTAACGTTCGCGTTCGATAGTAAAATCGATCGTCCGCTTTTGGCGGCAGAAGCGGACATTCGATTTGGCGGGCTTCATAACCGGTGTATCGGGGCGCGTAGCCGACGCTTCACCTACGCGGCCCGACCCGTCCACCGTTCTGCGATCGCGATGGTGGATGAAAATAGCGTCGGCTACGCGCCCCGATCCACCCTACGGCTGCTTCCGCCACTTTGCGGTCGTTGCATATGGAATTAAGGCGAATGATGGTGAACAGGCTCTGAGCGCGCCGGGGTGCGCGGCAGCCTCCGGTTGCTGTCAGAGTGCGCCGAACACCTTCTTCGCCAAGCTGGTGGCGGCGGCAGCGGGGTTCTCGCGGATGCCGGCTTCCTGCTTGGCGATCATCTCGAACAGGCCGTCGAGGGCCTGTTCGGTCACGTAGCTTTCGATATTCGCGCTCTTCGCATCGAGTACGCCGAAGGTGGCGGCCTGGCTGGCGAAGCTGTTGTACTGCTTGGCCAGGCCAACCTGATTGGTGGCCTGCTTGACGATGGGCAGGAACTTGGCGCGGATCTGCTCGCGGCTGCTCTTGTCCAGGTATTGCGTGGCCGAGTCCTGCGCGCCGGAGAGGATGCTCTTGGCGTCCTGCACGCTCATCTTCTTCACCGCGTCGACCAGCAGCGCCTGGGCTTGCGGCACTGCAGCTTCGGCGGCCTGGTTCATGCTGGTTTCCAGCTGTTCGACCTGAGTGCCCATGCCCATCATCTTCATGGTCTTGGCCGCCTTGCCGAGCTTGCCCGGCAGTTCGATGCGCACCTCGGGGTTGCCGCTGAAGCCTCCGGGCTTGCCGAGCTGCTGCACGGCTACCTTGGCGCCCTGGGTGAGGGCATCCTTCAGGCCGCCGCTGGCGTCCTGCTGGCTGAGGTCGGAAAGCGACAGGGCGAACACGTTGGCGGACAGCAGCAGGCCGGCGACGAGAACAGGAATGCGGAGCATGGCGGTAACCTTCGAACGCTAAGATAGGCGGCGAGCTTAGCAGGCTGGCGCGCTTCGCGGCGAAGGTTGCAGGGCGGAGCGGGGGAAAACGGCGGGTATCCGGCACGCCCAGAGGCGTGCCGGGGGCAGCGTCACTGCACGTCGAGGGCGGTCAGGCTTTCCAGGGTCAGCGCACCGACGGCCAGGCCATTGGCGGTCTGGTATTCGGTCAGCGCGTCGAGGGTGCGCTTGCCGAGCAGGCCGTCGACGCTGCCAGGGTTGAAGCCCTGCTTGACCAGGCTCTGCTGCAGGCGGGTCACCAGGTTTTCATTGATATCGCCATCGCAGAGGGTCTGGCGTGAAACGATGCGCGCGTTGCCCTCGAAGCGGGTGACCTGCAGGTGGCGCTTCTCTTCCGGCACGATGATCTGGTTGGCCTCGACCGGCCTGACCACCTCGCTGGACGCGACCTTGGTGTATTCCGGATCGAGGGTCACTTCGACGGCCCGCGCAGGCTTGTCGACGATCCAGCGCGTCACGCTCTTGTACTCGGCCGGGTCGGTTTCGACGCGCACGGTTTCCGGGGACACCAGCTTCTTGACCTTGACCACTTCCTGCTTGGCCGGTACCTGGCGTGCACAGAACGACATGGCACCGGTACCGCTGGAGTAGCGGGTGCCGGCGGCGCGGCACTGGTCGAGCACGGTCTTGGCTTCTTCGAGGGTGACGGTTTGCTGGGTGTTTTCGTAGACCGCCGGCACGACGATGTAGCGCTTGACCTCCGGACGCACCTTCACCTGTTCGGATACCACACGGTAGGTCGGCGGCTCGATGCGGTAGGTCTTGGTACCTTCGCGGGTGACCACCTGCTTGAAGCCCTTTTCGAGCTCGGCAGGGGTGACGGTGATCTTGTTCACCGAGTCCTTGATCACGATTTCCTGGGTGCTCTGCACCGGCCGCGGCCGGACCTGGGCTTGAACCCAGCACTGGCCGGGCTGGATCTCGTATTCCCGGGGCTCCTGGGCGTTCGCCGCAGCCGCTGGCGGTATGGCCGGGGTCGTCTGGCCAGCCGGCGCGGCGGCGGACGCATCCTGCGCTGCCGATTGCGCTGCCATCGGCGCGCTAGAGGCCTGTTGGGCGGCCGGTGCCGGTTGTACCGGCTTTTCTTCGTTATGGGGCAATGTGGCCGAAGGCTGCATGGCGCAACCCGAAACCATGATCGCCAGTGATCCCAGAATTGTGTAGTAACGCACGAAAATCCCTGCCCTGAATGGCCTCAGCCACGCATCTTAGGGACTGTGGCGATAAAGCTCAATAACGGGCGGATGCTATCGTCGCGTCCGGCCGGCATGACGGCCCGGGCCGGCCGCCGGGCCTAGAGTCCGTCCAGCAACCCCTCGCTGCGGTCCATGGTGACCTGGCGGATGGACAGGCGAATTTCCGCCGGCAGCACGCGTTTGGCGGCGCCTTCGGCCAGCTCGGCGAATTCAGGATGATGGCTGAGCTTGCCGGCGTCGTCCTGGCGCAGCACGCCCTGGTCGAGCAGGGTCTGGATGAAGTGGCGGAACAGGCTCTTGTCGAAGAATTCCGGCGCGTTCAGGCCATGCAGGATCGACAGGCGCTGGGCCATGACCGTACACAGGTCCTCCAGCTCCTCGGCACTGATGCTGTTCTGCCCGGCATTGAGCAGCAGTGCGCTGGCCATGTAGAAGCGCTGTAGCGTCTGGGCGATGGCGCGGGACAGCAGGGTCAGCAGCACGAAGTGTCGCGAACTGGGTGCCGGGCGCACGTACAAGTCGTTCTCGACCTTGAGCAGACCCTGTTCGACGAATGCCTCGAGCCACTGATCGACCACGCCTTCCAGTTCGTCCGCCGACCAGCGGATGTACAGTTCGGCCTGCAGATAGGGATACAGCGCGTGAACGAAGCGCAGGATCTGTTCGCGGCTCATCCGCCCGCTGCTCTGGAAGAAGCTCGCCAGCAGGCCGGGCAGGGCGAAGATGTGCAGCACGTTGTTGCGGTAGTAGGTCATCAGGATGGCATTCTGCTCGTCCAGATAGAGGATGCGCCCCAGGGCATCCTTCTGCTCGGACAGCAGCTGCATGCCGCGCACGTACTCGATCAGGGCCAGGCCATCGCCGTCTGGCAGGGTGGTGTGTGGTGAATAGGGCACGCGGCGCAGCAGGCTCTGGTAGAGGTCGAGGATGCGCGTCAGCGCGCGTTCATCCAGCGCCAGCTTGCTGGTGGAGAGCAGCGCCAGGGCCACCAGGTTGACCGGGTTGATCGCCGCCGCCTCGTTGAGGCGCTGGACCACCCGCTCGCCGAGGCGGTTGGTGGTCTCGTTGAGCCACGCAGGGCGATAGTCCGGCCCCAGGTTCTGGTCGCGCCAGTCGGGTTGCTGGCCATCGAGAAAACTGCCGAGCTTGATCGGTTCGCCGAAGTTGACCCACACGTGGCCGAAACGCTGCTTGAGTGCACCGATGACCTTGAAGATGTCGAAGATCGATTCCTTCTTCTTGCTCGCCCCACGCAGTTCGCCCAGGTAGGTACGGCCCTCCAGCACGCGCTCGTAGCCGATGTATACCGGCACGAACACCACCGGCAGGCGATGGTTCTGCAGGTAGCTGCGCAGGGTGATGGCGAGCATGCCGGTCTTCGGCCGCAGCATGCGGCCGGTGCGCGAACGGCCACCCTCGACGAAGTACTCCACCGGATAGCCCTTGCTGATCAAGGTGTGCAGGTACTCGTTGAACACCGCCGTATAGAGCGGGTTGCCCTTGAAGGTACGGCGCATGAAGAAGGCGCCGCCACGGCGCAGCAGGCCACCGATGACCGGCATGTTGAGGTTGATGCCGGCGGCGATGTGCGGCGGCGTCAGGCCATTGCGGAACAACAGGTAGGAGAGCAGCAGGTAATCGATGTGGCTGCGGTGGCAGGGCACGTAGATCACCTCGTGGCCCTGGGCTATGTCCTGCACTCCTTCGATATGGTTGACCTTGATGCCGTCGTAGATCTTGTTCCAGAACCAGGAGAGGATCAGCTCGAGAAAGCGGATCGCCGTATAGGTGTAGTCCGAGGCGATCTCGTTGCCATAACGCAGGGCCAGGGCCTCGGCCTTGTGCACCGAGATGTTCTCGCGCTCGGCCTCCTCGGCGATCGCCTGGCGGACCTGCGGGCCATGTACCAAACCCTTGACCAGGTTGCGCCGGTGCGACACGTCCGGGCCGATGACCGCTGCCTTCTGGTTGCGAAAGTGCACCCGCAGGATGCGCTGCACCATGCGCAGGGTGCGTTCCTGGCCCTTGTTCTGGGCGATCAGTTCGCGCAGCTGGATGGGGGTGGAAAACTGTACACGGGTGGTGCGGCCCAGGATCAGGATGCTGACCAGGCGGCGCAGGCGGCCGGTGACCGCCCAACTGTCGGCGAACAGCAGCTTCCAGGCACTGGTTTCGTGATCCGGTGACTGGCCCCAGAAGACGCTGACCGGGATGATCTGCGCCTCTTCGGCACGGTGCTCGCCGAGGGCGGTGACCATGCGTTGCAAGGTCGGTGAGATGCCGCGCTTGTCCTGGCGACCGAGCCAGTCGGGCTCCGGGGTCAGGTAGAAGAACGCAGCGGGCTCGATCTGCTCGCCCAGCGCCACGGGCAGTACGGGCCTGGGCAGGCCGGCCTTGGTGCATTCGTGGTCGAGCACCGCCAGTTCGCTGACCGAAGGCTGCTGCATCACGTAGAACACCGGCAGGCTGCGATCGAGCTTGAGGCTGAACGCCGACTGGTTGATGGTTTCCGAACGTACCCACAGGTACAGCAGGCGGCGCAGGGTTCCGAAGGCGAGGCGGCGGAGTGGGTTGCGGGTCATACGGCTCTGACAGTGGCGACGAGCCTAGGCCCGGGAGCGGCTAGTGTGCCGGATGCGTGGGGCACCGGCAAAAACTTGTAATCGATCCACGCTGCGCATGGCCCGCCTGCCGGCAGCGGGCCACCCGCGCAGGCGCCCGCCACCGCTCTGCGGCTCATCCTCCGGGCTTGGCCGTGCCCAGCCAGTCCGCCGCGATCGAGGATGGCAAGAGCGCTGCCAGGCCCTCGAAGCTGTCCTCGCCATCGAGCAGGCGTTGCATGTCGGGGGCCGAGCGCGGCCGGCTGAACCAGAATCCCTGGGCCAGGCGGCAGTGCTCCAGGCGCAGGAAGTCCAGGTGGCTGGTGTCTTCGACCCCTTCGGCTACCACTTCCAGACCGAGGCTCAGGCCCAGGCCGATGATGGCGCGGCTGATCACCCGCGAGTCCGGGTCGCGCGGCGTGCCGCAGATGAAACTCTTGTCCACCTTGAGGATGTGCAGCGGGAAACGCTTGAGATACCCCAGGGACGAATAGCCGGTACCGAAGTCGTCGAGGGCCAGTTGCACGCCCAGAGCCGCCAGCTCCCGCAGGCAGGCCAGGGTTTGCGCGCTGTCTTCCATCAACTGGCTTTCGGTGATCTCCAGCACCAGGCTGGCGGCGGGCAGGCCGGTCTTGTGCAGGATGCATTGCACCCGGTCGGCGAAGTCACCCTGTTGCAATTGCCGGCTGGACAGGTTGACCGAGCAGCGCAGGCGTGCCTGCCCGTTCACCTGCCAGGCGCGCACCTGGCGGCAGGCCTGCTCCAGCACCCAGTCGCCGACGGAGAGGATGGCGCCGGATTCTTCCAGGCCGGGGATGAACTCCATGGGCGAGATGGTCAGGCCCTGATGCTGCCAGCGCAGCAGGGCTTCCACGCCGACCAGTTGCGGGCGTTCGCGGTCGATGCGGCAGATCGGCTGGTAGCACAGGCTGAACTCGTTGCGGGCCAGGGCCTGGTTCAAGGCGTTCTGCAGCAGCAGTTTCTGCTGCGCCTGGTTCTGCAATTCCTTGCTGTAGTGAGCGAACTGCGCCTTGCCGGCGGCCTTGGCCCGGTACAGCGCCAGGTCGGCGGCCTGCAGGGCGTCCATTCCGGGGGTGCTGTCGTCCAGCGTGGCGATGCCGATGCTGGCGCTGACCACCAGCAGGTGTTGCTGTACCCGAATCGGCGGTTGCAGGCTGTCGAGCATGCGCTGGGCAACCGACTCGGCATCCTGCTTGCTGGCCAGGTCGTCGAGCAGCACGACGAATTCGTCGCCGCCGAAGCGGATCAGGTGGTCGCCGGGGCGCAGGCAATGCTGCAGACGGCGGGCCACCTCCACCAGCACCTGGTCGCCGACCTGGTGGCCGAGGCTGTCGTTGATCAGCTTGAAGCGATCCAGGTCGATGAACAGCAAGGCGGTTTCCCGCGCGCCGGGGCGGCCCTGGCGGCGGATGGCCTGGCTGAGCAGCTCGTGCAGCCGGGTGCGGTTGGACAAGCCGGTAAGCGGATCGTGGCGGGCGGCGTACTGCAGCTGTTCCTGGACCTGGCGGCGTTCGCTGATGTCGGTCTGCGAACCGGCCATGCGCCGCTCGCCGGGAGCGACCTGTTCGGCGACGCCGCGCACCAGCACCCACAGGTAGCTGTTGTCGCGGCGGCGCATGCGGTACTCGTGGTTGAGCGAAGGGCTGCGGCCCTGCAGATGATTGTCGATGGCCAGGCGCAGGCCGCCGAGGTCGTCGGGGTGCACCCGGGAGAACCAGCTGGCGCTGCGCTCGCCGAGCTGGTCGCGGTGCAGGTCGAGCATGCTCGCCCAGCGTTCCGAGCAGTACAGGTGGTCATGGTCGATGTGCCAGTCCCAGATCCCGTCGTTGGCCCCGCGCAGGGCCCGTGCGAAGCGCGCTTCACTGTCTTCCAGGGCCTTGCGCTGGGCGGCGCCGTAGGTATCCAGGGCCAGGCTGATATCGAAGAACACCGCCTTGAGCAGGCTGGCGAAGGTGTCGCAGGCCGGTTGCGTACCGAGCAGCGCATGCAGCATTTCGTGCAGATACAGGCGGTAGGCGCCCAGGTACCACTTCAGGTCGAGGCCGATCGTCTGGTGTACCCAGCCCACGCGCAGTCGGTCGAGCACATAACCCTGGTCGTGTGGCCCCTGCCACAGGCGGCGATAGTAATCGCTCTGGCTGTGCTTGAGGCGGGTCACGGTGTCGCTGTCGCCGATCAGGGTGGCGGGCACCGGGAATTCGCCCAGGCGGTCGTAGAGCCGCTCGAGAAAGGCGCCGTGGCCAGGCAGCACGCTGGCGCTGTCACGGCCCAGGCGCGCGCTGTCGGCCAGGCTCCAGTCGAGGAACTGCAAGCGCTGCTGGATTTCATCCTGCCCCAGGCCGAGGTGTTGCAGCAATTCCTGGAATTCCTGTTCGTGGCTCATGGCGGATCTCTGCGCGGCGAGGAAGAAGTCCGCCCGCCAGACCATTGGCGGCAGATGGGCGGCGTGACAGACCATGCGCTTCGCCACGCACCGCCTCCCCGCTCGTCACACAGCCCGCGCTGCGCTGGGCGCTGGAGGGCATGGCGTGCAGGAGGAGGCGATGTCGTGAGATGGCGAAAAGCCACTTCATATTAGGCTCAGGTGTGGCCCCGACCATTGATCGGCGTCATTAGGCCAGCTGGCGAGGTGGTTCACAGGGGCACTGTGAGAAGCGCGCCTGACCGTATAAGTTTATTCTAAAAAGCTATTTAATTAATTTGCATACCTTCAATTAGGGTATATGGATTCTGCGCCGGCATGGCCGTTGTCCTGCCTGCGCCCCTCCCGTTGATCGAGGTGTGTATGGTTGTTCCGACGGCTGCCGAGCGCGGCGATCCCTCCCAGGCCACGGCCCGCGACGCCGAACCCGATGTCGCGCCGCGACTGCTCCCGGCGCGTATCCTGCAGAACGACGAGGAGGCACTGTTCGCCGCCCGCGCCCTGGCCGAGGCGGCCGCCGCCGAGGTGGTGGTGCGTGACCGAGAGCGACGCCTGCCCTGGGCACTGGTCGAGCAGTTCACCGCCAGTGGCCTGGGCAGCATCGCGGTGCCCCGTGAGTACGGTGGGCCGCAGGTGGCCTACAGCACCATCGCCGAGGTGTTCCGCCTGATTTCCGCGGTGGATCCGGCGCTCGGGCAGATTCCGCAGAACCAGTTCGGCATGCTCGCCCTGCTGCAGTTGCTGGCCACCCCTGCGCAGCGCCAGCGTCTGTTCGGCAGCGTGCTGCAAGGCTGGCGCATCGGCAATGCCGGGCCGGAGCGTCACAGCAAGCACACCCTCGACCTGCGTGCCCGCCTGCAGCGCGACGGCGAGCGCTATGTGGTCAGCGGCGAGAAGTTCTACTCCACCGGTGCGCTGTTCGCCCACTGGGTGGCGGTCAAGGTGCTCGACGAGCAGGAGCGGCCGGTGCTGGCGCTGATCCAGCGCGGGCGCCAGGGACTGCGTATCGTCGACGACTGGTCCGGCTTCGGCCAGCGCACCACCGCCAGCGGCACGGTGCTGCTGGATCGGGTCGAGGTCGATGCAGACAACCTGGTCCCGCTCTGGCAGTTCGGCGAGCGGCCCAGTATCCAGGGCGCCGCTTCGCAGTTGATCCAGGCCGCCATCGATGCCGGTATCGCCGCCGGCGCGTTGAACGATGCGATTGCCTTCATCCGCGACAAGTCGCGGCCCTGGGTCGATGCCAATGTCGAGCGAGCCAGCGACGACCCCTACGTGATCGCCGATATCGGCCGTCTGCATGTCGACCTGCATGCTGCCGAAGCGCTGCTGCGCAAGGCTGCCCAGGTGCTCGACGAGGTCAGTGCCGGTGCCATCGACGCCGATGCCGCGGCGCGCGCCTCGATCGCCGTCGCCGAAGCCAAGGTGCTGACCACCGAGGTCAGTCTGCTGGCCAGCGAGAAACTGCTGGAACTGGCCGGTAGCCGCGCCACCCTGGCCGAGTTCGGCCTCGACCGGCATTGGCGCAACGCCCGTACCCACACCCTGCACGACCCGGTGCGCTGGAAGTACCACGCGGTCGGCGCCTACCACCTCAATGGGCGGCATCCCGCCCGTCACTCCTGGATCTGAGCCATGAATGCAGCCTTGAATCCCGCGCCGGCCCTGATCGGCAGCGACGCCGAAGCCCTGCAGGTCGCCAATGGCCTGGCCGAGGCGTTTCGCGCCGGTGCCGCCCGGCGCGACCGCGACCGCCAGTTGCCGCACGACGAGCTGGAACAGTTCAGCCGCTCCGGGCTGTGGGCCATCAGCGTCCCCAGGGCGTTCGGCGGCGCCGGCGTATCGAATGTCACCCTGGCCCGGGTGATCGCCCGCATCGCCCAGGCCGACGGCTCCCTGGGGCAGATCCCGCAGAACCATTTCTATGCCCTCGAGGTGCTGCGCAACACCGGCACCCCCGAGCAGCAGCGCCGTCTGTACGGCGAGGTGCTGCAGGGCGCACGCTTCGGCAACGCTCTGGCCGAACTGGGCACCAGGACCTCCCAGGATCGCGCCACGCGGCTGATCGCCGAAGGTGAAAACTTCCGTATCGACGGGCGCAAGTTCTACGCCACCGGTGCCTTGTACGCCCAGCGAATCCCCACCCTGGCGGTGGACGAGCAGGGCGTCGGCCACCTGGCCTTCGTGCCGCGCGAGGCGCCAGGGCTGGAAATCATCGACGACTGGAGCGGCTTCGGCCAGCGCACCACGGGCAGCGGCTCGGTGCTGTTGCAACAGGTGCCGGTCGACGCCGCGGACGTGGTGCCGTTCCAGGCCGCGTTCGAGCGGCCCACCGCGGTAGGGCCCCTGGCCCAGCTGCTGCATGCGGCCATCGATATCGGCATCGCCCGCGCCGCCTACGAAGACACCCTGAGTTTCGTGCGCAACAGTTCACGGCCGTGGATCGACGCGGGCGTGGACAAGGCCAGCGACGATCCGCTGACCCTCAAGGCGATAGGCCGCCTGGCGATTCACCTGCATGCCGCCGAGGCGCTGCTCGAACGTGCCGGCGAAGCGGTCGATTTGGCCCAGGCTGAGCCCGATGTGGCGAGCGTGGCGGCGGCCTCGATCGCCGTGGCTGAGGCGCGGGCGATCGGCACCGAAACCTCCCTGGCGCTGTCCAGCAAGCTGCCCGAACTGGCCGGCAGCCGCGGCACCCTGGCCGAACACAACCTGGACCGCCACTGGCGCAACGCGCGTACCCACACCCTGCACGACCCGGTGCGCTGGAAGTACCACGCGGTGGGTAACTACTACCTCAACGACGCCCTGCCACCACGCCGGGGCACCCTGTGATGGCCCGGCGGGCCAGCCGTGGCCTGTTCGTCGCGGCGTGTGCACGCCCCTGCGGGACAACCTGCCAGGTACTGGCCCGCGATTGCCAGTCCTGCAGACAACTCTCACTGATCGACCAAGGATGACACCCATGTCTACGTTACTGAAAACCCTCGCACTGGGTACCCTGCTGAGCCTATGCGGCCAGGCCCTGGCGGCGCCCCCGCTCAAGCTCGGCACCACCGCGGCCTTCGCCCCGGCGCTGGAAGTGGCAGTGGCCGAAGCCAAAAAGCAGGGCCTGGAGGTGGAGCTTATCGAGTTCAGCGACTGGATCGCGCCCAACGTCAGCCTGGCCAACGGCGACATCGACGTGAACTACTACCAGCACGTGCCGTTCCTCGAGAACGCCAAGAAGGACGGCGGCTACGACCTGGTGCCCTATGCGCCGGGGATCATCAACAAGCTCGGCCTGTACTCCAAGAAGTACCAGGACTTTGCCAGCTTGCCCGAGGGGGCCACGGTGGCCATCGCCAACGATCCGGTCAATGGCGGGCGCGGCCTGCTGCTGTTGCAGCGTGCCGGGCTGATCACCCTCAAGCCGGGCGTTGGCTACCGCGCCACCCTGGAGGACATCACCAGCAACCCGAAGGACATTCGCATCATCGAGCTGGAGGCCGTGCAACTGGTGCGTGCGCTGGATGAGGTCGACCTGGCCCAGGGCTACCCGCACTACATCCGTCTGGCCGGCACTCACGATCCCGAGTCGGCGCTGCTGTTCGACGGCGTCGAGAACCCGGAGTACATCATCCAGTTCGTCATCCGCCCGGCCAGCAAGGATGACCCGCGGCTGCGCCAGTTCGTCGACATCTACCAGCATTCACCGGTCGTGCGCGCGGCCCTCGACAAGGCCTATGGCACGCTCTACCAGCCGGGTTGGGAACACTGAGCATGAGCGGCTTCGATCCCCACCTGCAGCAGGTCGCCCGGGCCCGCCAGGACGGCGAAGCGCAACTGCGCTTCGTCGGCCTCAACAAGGTCTACCAGGGCGCCGAGGGCCCGGTGCAGGCGCTGCGCGACATCGACCTGAGCATCACCCGGGCCGAGGTGTTCGGCATCATCGGCCGCAGCGGCGCCGGCAAGTCGTCGCTGATCCGCACCATCAATCGCCTGGAGAGGCCGAGCGACGGCCAGGTGCTGATCGACGGCGAGGACATCGGCCTGCTCGACGAGGATCATCTGGTGCAGTTGCGCCGCCGCATCGGCATGATCTTCCAGCATTTCAACCTGATGTCGGCCAAGACCGTGTGGCAGAACGTCGAGCTGCCGCTGCGGGTGGCCGGGGTGCCGCGCGAGCAGCGCCAGCGCAAGGTGCGCGAGCTGCTGGAGCTGGTTGGCCTGCAGGACAAGCACGGCGCCTACCCGGCGCAGTTGTCCGGCGGCCAGAAGCAGCGCGTGGGCATCGCCCGTGCCCTGGTGCACGACCCGCAGATCCTGCTGTGCGACGAGGCCACTTCGGCCCTCGACCCGGAAACCACCCAGGCGATCCTCGCCCTGCTGCGCGAGATCAATCGGCGCCTGGGGCTGACCATCGTGCTGATCACCCACGAGATGGCGGTGATCCGCGACATCTGCGACCGCGTGGTGGTGCTCGAGCAGGGCGAAGTGGTCGAGCAGGGCGAGGTCTGGCGGGTCTTCGGAGCACCACGCCATGCGGTCACCCGCACCTTGCTGGCGCCGCTGCGCCACGGCTTGCCGGCGGACGTACAGGCGCGCCTCAGCGAGCGCCAGCAACGACCGGACGATGCCGTGGTGCTGCGTCTGCAGTTTTCCGGCAGCAACCCCGAGCCGGACCTTGGCGCGGTGGCCGGTGCACTTGGCGGCCGCCTGGCATTGCTCGATGGGGGCATCGAACGCATTCAGGGGCATGCCCTGGGTTACCTGCTGCTGGCGGTGAGCGCCTCCCCGCATGACGGCGAGGCACTGGTGAACAATGCCCGTCGGTTGGCGGATCACGTGGAGGTACTGGGTTATGTCGCTGCTGCTTGAGCGTCTCTGGCAGGCGTTTCTCGACACCCTGCTGATGGTCGGCGTGTCGTCGCTGCTGGCCCTGCTGGCGGGGATTCCGCTGGCGGTGTTCCTGGTCACCAGCAGCCAGGGCGGGATCTTCGCGGCGCCGCGCCTGAATCAGCTGCTGGGTAGCTTCGTCAATCTGTTCCGCTCGATTCCCTTCCTGATTCTGATGGTCGCGCTGATCCCCTTCACCCGCTGGGTGGTCGGCACCAGCTATGGTGTGTGGGCCGCCGTGGTGCCGCTGACCATCGCCGCCACGCCGTTCTTCGCGCGGATTGCCGAAGTCAGCCTGCGCGAGGTCGACCATGGCCTGATCGAAGCGGCCCAGGCCATGGGCTGTCGGCGCTGGCACATCGTCTGGCACGTGCTGCTGCCCGAGGCACTGCCGGGCATCGTCGGCGGCTTCACCATCACCCTGGTGACCATGATCAACTCCTCGGCCATGGCCGGCGCCATCGGTGCCGGCGGCCTCGGCGACCTGGCCTACCGTTACGGCTACCAGCGCTTCGACAGCCAGGTGATGCTCAGCGTGATCGTCGCCCTGGTGGTGCTGGTCAGCCTGATCCAGTTCGCCGGCGACCGCCTGGCCAGGGGGCTGAACAAGCGGGCCTAGGGGTGGCCAGAAAGCTTCAAGTCGTAGGATGGACGTCGCTTCATCCGCCACCGCTCTGCAATCGCAGGGGCGGATGAAAAGAGTGTCGTGACAACGGTCATGTGTCGGCCTTGGGGGCAGATGAACCTGCTGCGGGGGATGGCAGCCATAAGGTGCGAGCGGCCTTCTGCGAGCCATTGTGGGAGCGGGCCACGCCCGCCATTTCGTGCGCATGGCGTGCCCCCCACAACAGCAGGCCAATGAGTGCTTCTGCCTTTGAACTGTCACGCAACACCGGTTCGCGGTGTTCGCTGTGCTGATGCGCGTACGCACCAACAATCAACCTGGCTTCGGGTTGTCTTGAGCTTCAAAGGGGGATGTGGGTCGTCGACAGAACCTGGCGCAACCCCATGAACGAGCGAATCTGGCGAACTCCGGGCAGGTAAAGCAATTGCTCCGCGTGGAGCCGGTTGAAACTGTTGCTGTCCTTGGTGCGCAGCAACATGAAGTAGTCGAACTCCCCCGTCACCACATGGCACTCCATGCAGCCCGACACTTTTTGTGCGGCCGCTTCGAATGCAGCGAAGGATTCCGGTGTGGAGCGATCCAGCACCACGCCGATCAACACCACCATCCCCGCCTCCAGCGCTTCATTGTCCAGCAGTGCGACGATGCCCTTGATCAGACCCACCTGCTTGAGCCGCTCGACGCGCCTGAGGCAAGCCGGCGCACTCAACTTCACCCTCTCTGCAAGCGCCACATTGGAGATGGAAGCATCTCGCTGCAGGGCCTTGAGAATGGCACGGTCGGTTCGATCCAGCGGCTGTGGCCGCGAGCCTGTTTCGCCTGGCTTGTTGTGGTTGTTTGTTGTGCTCATATAGGGTTTTTCATAATAAAATTGTGTTTAATAAATATTTATATTTCTTATATTTCTTTATTCGTTGGTAATTTGCAACACGAATTCTTCGAATATTTCTTAGTATTGAATTCCATCGAAGCCAGCCTGAAAGAGTCTGGAATGCAGGCGCTTGGATATCCAATAGCCAAGGAGCAGTGTCATGAACCTGAATCGTTTTGAACGTTATCCGTTGACCTTCGGTCCTTCCCCCATCACACCGTTGAAGCGCCTCGGTGAGCATCTGGGTGGCAAGGTCGAGTTGTATGCCAAACGCGAAGACTGCAACAGTGGCCTGGCCTTCGGCGGGAACAAAACGCGCAAGCTCGAATATTTGATTCCCGAAGCGATCGAGCAAGGCTGCGATACCCTGGTCTCCATCGGGGGCATCCAGTCGAACCAGACCCGCCAGGTGGCCGCCGTTGCCGCTCACCTGGGCATGAAGTGCGTGCTGGTGCAGGAAAACTGGGTGAATTACTCCGATGTCGTGTACGACCGGGTCGGCAACATAGAGCTGTCCCGCATCATGGGGGCGGACGTACGACTGGACGCCGCAGGGTTCGATATCGGTATCCGGCCCAGCTGGGAGAAGGCCATGAACGACGTGGTGGAGCGGGGGGGCAAGCCATTCCCGATACCGGCGGGTTGTTCCGAACATCCCTACGGCGGCCTCGGGTTCGTCGGCTTTGCCGAGGAAGTGCGGGAGCAGGAAAAACAACTGGGGTTCAAATTCGACTACATCGTGGTCTGCTCCGTGACCGGCAGTACCCAGGCCGGCATGGTCGTGGGTTTCGCTGCGGACGGCCGTTCGAAGAACGTTATCGGCATTGATGCCTCGGCCAAGCCGGAGAAAACCAAGGCACAGATCCTGCGCATCGCCCGGCACACCGCTGAGCTGGTGGAGCTGGGTCGCGAGATCACAGAAGACGACGTGGTGCTCGATACGCGCTTCGCCTACCCGGAATATGGTTTGCCCAACGAAGGTACGCTGGAAGCCATTCGTCTGTGCGGGAGCCTGGAAGGCGTGCTCACCGATCCGGTGTACGAGGGGAAATCCATGCACGCAATGATTGAAATGGTCCGCCGTGGCGAGTTCCCCGAAGGCTCGAAGGTGCTTTACGCACATTTGGGCGGTGCACCTGCGCTGAGTGCCTACAGCTTCCTGTTCCGCAACGGTTGATTGACGTCAATTGCCTGTAGGCGCGAGTTTGCTCACGAGGCGCTGGACGAGTCGGCATCGATGTCGGAGTCACGCCTTCATCGTCGGATCGTCGCCCGGAGCAAGCTGCGTCTACCGAGCCGCCGGGAGTACCGCCATGCATGCCATATCGCAATCCGCAGTCTGGATAAAGGAACCTTCGGCGGATGTCGGGGTGGTCATCATTACCAGCGCTGCGTTGCCCCACTATCTGATCGACAAGCTTCACATGGCGATAGATGACTGGAGCCAGGTGGCTTATCTGGCCGTCAAGCAATCCGAGGCGTTGATGGTCGACTGGTTGCGTGTCGGAGCTGGCGCGGAACAATCTGCTGGGCGCGACGCCTGTTATGCCAGCCAACTGTTGCGCTCCGTCTCCCACGGAAGCTTCTTACTGGATGTCGAAGTTGGCACGGTTCCTGGCCTTACCTGGTTGGGCTCCGTCCGCGGCCACCCGCTGCGCGTGGTCGAGCTTGGGGAAATAGCCTCATCTACCGAGGCGATGAATCGACAGGTGGAAGAGGTGTTGTCGGCGACGCGGAGTCTGGCGAAAAGCGTGCTGCAGGCACGCGGCGTCATTTAACCGATGTCCCTCACCAATTCGCCAAATGCAACGAGAATGGCAAAGCCTATGAGCCAAACTGCCGATCGTTGTAGCAACGCAATGAAGTGGATACGCGAGCCTTCAAGTTGCACGCGTGTCGTGGTCATCGCGTGTGGGCTCGAGAGCGATCATATCGATCTGATCCATCAAGGTTTCAGCTGTTTTGACACTGTTGCGTTGATCCATGTCGATGCTGTGCGCACTGTGCCCGGCAAGCTCGTTGAAGTGCGAGTGACCAAGGGTGACTACCGTTTCGTGGTGTTCGGTGAACTTGACGAGCGTTTATTGCATGACCTGTCCATTGGTGAACCCTGCATCTACCCGATAGCATCGGGCGGGGTGGCTGAGCGTTCCGTCATTTCGGCAGTAGAACAAGTGAAAAGCCTCGCCCGACAGACTGTGTGAAAACGACTGCGCTCGGTCATGCGGCGTTAAAAACCGGCTCAGAATGCTCATTTACAACTCTTCGCGGCTCGTGCCTTGCCTCGCGGCAAAACGGGCTCCGGCGCGGCCGTGCGTGAAGCGTCAACGAGTGCCCGCTGTTGAGTGGCGCTCATTGCCAATGCGCCCGTAACTGATGTTCATGCGTCAGGCGTGCCGCGTCGTTGCCCAGATCCCAGAACAGCCCGGCCATGATTTGCAGGCTTTCCTTGACCACTGGTGCCAGCAAGTGCTCGTTTGGGGCATGCTGCGAGCAGGCCGGGTAAGAATGAGGTACCCACAAGGTTGGCAGACCGAGCACCTCGGCGAACACGTCGTTGGGCAGCGAGCCGCCGAGATTCGGCAGCAGCGCAGGCTTTTTGCCGGTGGTCTGCGCCAGGGAACCAAGCGCTCAATTGACCCACGGGCTTTGCGGATCGAGCCGGGTGGCGTGCATCACATCGATGCGGCTTTGTATGACCTCGACATTGCAGAAGCCATGAGCATCCAGGTGGGCCCGAACAGCCGGGATAAAGGTCGTGTAGTCGCTGTTCACCACGAAGCGGATATGGCAGTGGGCACTGGCTTTGCCAGGGATCGCATGCACGGGCGCTTCCGGGTTGCCGGTCTTGAAGGCAATGACGTCGAGGGTGTTCCAGCCGAACACCTTTTCGCTCGGCGAGAGCTCTGGATTGCCCCAGTTGGCGTCGATTTGCGGATCGCCCGGTCCTCCACCGACGTCAATATCGGCCAGTGCTTGTCGCACTGTTTCGGGTATTGTCTCAGGCGTCAGGCCTGCAACTTTCACCCGACCGTGTTCGTCGACCATGCTCGCGATGGCATTGGCCAGAATAATGCCGGGGTTGGCCAACAACCCGCCCCAGTTGCCCGAGTGATGAGCACCTTCGCGTAAACAGACCGCCAGCTCGAAGTTGAACACCCCGCGCGAACCGAGAAAGATCGTTGGTCGCGACGCCGCCAGGCGCGGGCCGTCCGAGGCGATGAAAATATCCGCCGCGAGTTCTTCAGCGTGCGTGGCACAGAATGCATTCAAGCCTGGCGAGCCTTCTTCTTCGCCCATTTCCAGCAGCAGTTTGACATTGAACCCCAGCTTGCCGTCGCGGGCCTTGAGTGTTTGCTCCAGCGCGGTCAGGTTGATCAAGTGCTGGCCTTTGTTGCGTCAGCACCCAGAAAGTGATGCCCAAGGCGATGAAAACGAGACCGGAGACCTGCTGCAGCCAGATGATGTTCAGCGTGATCGTCGCCCTGGTGGTGGTGGTGGTGGTCAGCCTGATCCAGTTCGCCGGCGACCGTGGCCAGCGGGCTGAACAAGCGAGGGAGCGCAGCGGCCGGAAACGCGGTCTGGCGAGTCAGCCCGGCCATTTCACGGGACTTGCGCCGACTCCTCCCGCTCGTGCGCAAGCGTCAACAGGCCCTAAGGTGCCGCGTGTTGATCCTTCACCGCATCGATGAACGCCTGCATCGCCGAGGACTGGATGCGATGGCGACGGGTGATCAGGCCATAAGGCGGCAGGCGCGGCACGAAGGTGATCGGCAGCACCTTGAGCAGGTGCTTGCCGGGGTAGTCGTTGATCACCGATACGGGCGTCACGCCGATCATGTCGGTCTGCTGCAAGAGCGACAGCAGGGTCATGATCGAGGTGGTTTCGACGATGCTGCTGGGAATGTCGACCCGTGCGTTGTGGAACGCCTGGTTGATGATGGTGCGCATGGGACTTGGGTGTTGTTGCAGCACCCAGGTCATGTCCTGCAGTTGCTCCCAGCTCAGGCTGGTTGCGGTGGCCATGGGGTGCTGGGCGCCGGCCACCACGCACAGGGTTTCCTCGCCGAGGCTGTCGAACAGCAGGTCGTCGGCGCGGGCGCGGTCGGGAATCCTGCCGAGCACCACGTCCAGCTGGTCCTGCTGCAGGGCCTGTACAAGCACGTCGCTGGTGTCGACCTGGATGCTCATGGACAGCCGCGGGTGGCTTTGCTTGAGGGTGGCGATGGTGCGCGTCAACAGGCCCGAGGCGAGCGCCGGAATGGCGCCGATGGTGACCCTCCCGAGGTTCCCCGACTCCAGGGCGACGAACTCCTCGCGCATGCCCGACAGCTCGGCGAAGATCATCTTGGCGTAGTAGATCGCCGTCTCGCCGAAGGCGGTGGCGCGCATGCCGCGTGGCAGGCGCTCGAACAGCTCGACGCCGAGCAGGCTCTCGGCCTCGTGGAGCATCTTGGTCGCCGCCGGCTGGGTCATGCCGATTTCTTCGGCGGCCCGGCGCAACGAGCCGAACTCCTGCAGGGCCAGCATCAGGCGCAGTTGCCGCAGGCGCAGACGGCTATGGATGATGCTGGGTTCGGGAATGCGCGACATGGCACGGCTCGTGGTGAGGGAACCGCGCAAGGGTGACAAGAAATCCCGGGGCCCGCCAGTCATCAGCGAGCGCCCCGGCGCGGTGGCCAGGAACAGCCCCGCCTGGCCTCGATCACGCGCCATGGCGAGCCTGTCGGGCTCGGCCGAGGCCGGCAATCGCCCTGAAACCGCTTGCCAGCAACGGCCAGAACAGCATCACCAGGGCCGCGCTGGTCAGGCTGCCGACCAGCAGGTTGGACCAGAAGATCGACAGTTGCCCGTCGGAGAACAGCATCGACTGGCGGAACGCGTCCTCCGCCTTGTCGCCCAGTACTGCGGCGAGGATCAGCGGTGCGATGGGGTAGCCGAGCTTCTTGAACAGGTAGCCCAGGGCGCCGAAGACCAGCATCAGGCCAACGTCGAACATCGAGTTGTGCACCGAGTAGGCGCCGATGGCGCAGACCATGACGATGATCGGCGCGATGATCGAGAAGGGAATGCGCAGGATCGAGGCGAACAGCGGCACGGTGGCCAGCACCACGATCAGGCTGACCACGTTGCCCAGGTACATGCTGGCGATCAGGCCCCAGACGAAGTCGTGCTGTTCGACGAATAGCGTCGGCCCCGGGTGCAGGCCCCAGATCATCAGGCCGCCGAGCATCACCGCAGCGGTCGCCGAACCGGGGATGCCGAGGGTCAGCATGGGTAGCAGGGCACTGGTGCCGGCGCTGTGGTCGGCGGTTTCCGGGGCGATCACGCCCTCCATTTCACCCTTGCCGAAGTTGTCGCGGTTCTTCGAGAAGCGGCGCGCCAGGCTGTAGCTCATGAACGAGGCGGCGGTCGGCCCGCCGGGGGTGACGCCCATCCAGCAGCCGACCAGAGCACTGCGCAGCCAGGTCAGCCAGTAGCGTGGCAACCTGGCCCAGGTGCGCAGGATGGTCATCGGCGTGATGCGCGCGCGCTCGCCGCGAAACACCAGGCCTTCCTCCACCGTGCAGAGGATCTCGCCGATACCGAACAGGCCGATCACCGCCACCTCGAAGCTCAGGCCGGAGAGCAGCCAGGGCTGGTCGTAGGTCAGGCGCAGTTCGCCGGATACGGTGTCCATGCCGACGGCGGCCATGGCGAAGCCGATCATCATCGCCACCACGGTCTTCAGTGGTGGGTTCTTGCTCATGCCGATGAAGGTGCAGAACGCCAGCAGGTACACCGCGAAGAATTCCGGCGAGCTGAACTGCATGGCGAATTCGGCGATGCGCGTGGACAGGAAGGTCAGCAGCAATACCCCGACCAGGGCACCGAGCAGCGCCGAGGTGAAGGCCGCGGTCAATGCCTCGCCGGCCTGGCCGTTGCGGGCCATGGGGTAGCCGTCGAAGGTGGTCGCCACCGACGAGGGTTCACCGGGGATGTTGAACAGGATCGAGGTGATCGAACCACCGAACAGCGCACCCCAGTACATGCACGACAGCAGGATGATCGCCGACACCGGTTGCATGGTGAAGGTCAGCGGCAGCAACAGCGCCACGCCATTGGGGGCACCAAGGCCGGGTAGCACGCCGACCAGGATGCCGAGCAGCACGCCGATCACCATCAGGCCGATGTGATGGGGGGTGAGGATCAGTGCCATGCCCTGCATCAGGGAGTCGATTTCGCTCATCGCGGCATTCCTCCGGCAACGGCTACCAGGTCACCCAGCACGCCGCTGTCCAGCGGCACCTTGAACCACAGGGCGAAGATCAGGTAGCTGGCCAGCGCCGCGCCACAGGAAATCGCCGCCATGGTAGGTATTGCATAAGGCTTGCTGCGCTGGCGGTCGCTCCACATGAACCAGGCGATGAATACCGCCGAGGCCAGGTAGATGCCGGCGAACGGCATGGCAGTGACGTACAGGGCGATGGGCACGAACACCGCCAGTACCTGGCGAAACGCCCGGCGACCGACGAAAGCGGCGCTCATCGCCGGGCTGCGCAACAGCGCCAGGATCAGGTTGCCGGCACTGGCGGCGGCCATCAGCAGGCCGATATAGAAGGGAAAATAACCGGCCTCGGGGCCTGTATCGCCCCAGCCGATGCCTATCTCGACACTGCCGAGCATGACGATGCCACCGAGTGCGGCGGTGAACAGTGCCAGGCCGCTTTCCACCCAGCGGGTGGCGACCAGCGGTGTATCCGTGGTGTTGGACATGCGTGTTTCCTCGCTGTGGGCCGACCCCGTGTGGCGACCGGCGGGCCGTGTCATTCGCGCAGCCAGGCGGCCTGCTTGAATACAGGGATGACGCGCTGACGATCCTGCTCGATGTAGTTCACCAGTTCCTGGCCGGCGAGGAAGGTCGGGGCCAGGGCGGAGCGCTCGACGTAGGCCTTGAACTCCGGCGTCTGGCTGACCTGGCGCAGCAGTTCGACGTAGAAGGCACGTTGTTCGTCGCTGACGCCGCCGGGCAGGAAAACGGTGCGCGGGAAGCGGTACTGGTCGATGCCCAGACCCTGTTCCTTGCAGGTCGGCACGTCCGCCCAGGATTGGCTGTCGGTGACCTTCGCGGTGTAGATCATGCGCTGCCGGCTGAATACGCACAGCGGCACCACCTGGCCGCCACGCCATTGGCTGAGGCTTTCGGCCGGGTTGTTGAAATTGCCGGCGATATGCTTGCCGGCCAGTTGGGTCGAGGCCTCGCTGCCGCTCTTGAAGGGGATGTAGGTGAGCTTGCTGCCGACCTGCTGGCCGAGCAGCAGGGTCAGGGTCTGGTCGACATCCTTGGACTGGCTGCCGCCGATACGCATCTTCGCGGCATTCTTGGCCAGATCCGCCTTGAAGGCGGCCGCGTCCTGCCAGGGCGAGCCGGCGTAGGTCCAGAGGATGAAGTCGTCTTCGGCCACCGCGGCGACCGGGGTCAGGTCGGTCCACTGGTAGCCCAGCCTGGCCACCAGCGGCAGCAGGTAGACGTTGTTGGTACCGATCACCAGCTTGTGGGGGTCGCCGCCCGCCAGCTTCATCTCGAGGAAGGCTTCGGCGCCATTGCCGCCGCCCTTGTTGAGCACCACGGTGTTGACGTCGAGCAGCTTGTGCTGGCTGATCGCCGACTGGATCACCCGGCCGAGTTGATCGGTACCGCCGCCGGGGCCTCCGGCCACCACGATCTCCACGTTCTTCTCGGGTTTCCAGTCCGCCAGGGCGGCGAGGGGAGCGGCGCAGAGCAGGGCCGCGAGCAGTGCGCAAACATGATGCGTACGGGCGATGTACATGGGATTGCCTCATTGTTGTCGTTGTTATGGGCCGAGTCTGCGAAGGGAGTCGATAAGCGTCTACTCAAAAGAACTGATACTCCGATAGCCTCAGGTTATGCCGCCGACCCTGGGGGCGATAACTCCAGGCTATGTCCGTATGAGTAGCTTTGATTAGACGGTTATCGGCGAGCGGGCCGATAGTGCGCTTCGAGCCGGTCGACCGCTGGTTGCCCGCTACTACAAAAACAACAATGCAGAGGTACTTTCCATGGCTCAGGCCCAACCTGTCGCCCTGCCGGTACGCACCCCTTCGGCCAATGTCCTGGCCGGCAAACCATCCCGGGTACGCTGGCGCATCTTTGCCATCATCTTCGCGCTCACGGTGATCAACCTGGTCGACCGTGTTTCGCTGTCCATCGCCATGCCGGTCATCGCCGGCGAGTTCAGCCTGAGCCCGAGCCTGCAGGGGCTGATCCTCAGCAGTTTCTTCTGGGCCTACGCCCTGTTGCAGATTCCCGGCGGCTGGCTGATCGACCGCTATGGCCCGCGCCGGGTGATCGGCTGGTCCACCGGGCTGTGGGGCACCTTCCAGGCCCTGGCGGCGTTCGCCACCAGCGGTCTGTCGCTGATGGTCGCCCGGGTCGCCCTGGGCGCCGCCGAAGCTCCTCTGTTCCCGGCCGGCGGCAAGCTCAATTCGCTGTGGCTGGGTTCCGGCGAGCGCAGCCGCGGCGCGGTGCTGATGGACTGTGGCGGCCCCCTCGGCGTGGCCCTGGGCGGCTTGCTCATCGCCTACCTGATCGCCGTGCTGGACTCCTGGCGCATCGCCTTCTTCCTCGCCGGCATCGCCACCCTGGCCATGGGCTGGGTGGCCTGGCACTACCTGCGTGACGATCCGGCCGAGCACCCTGGCGTGAATGCCGCAGAGCTGGAGGCCATCAATGAAGGGCGCGCCGTGACCATGGCCGAAGCCGCCAGGCAAGGCGTGCGCGGCCTGGGCATCGCCCGTCGCTCGCTGGCCGGCATCCTGATCGGTCGCGCCAGCTGGGCCATGGTGTTCTTCGGCCTGCTGACCTGGGGGCCGAGCTACCTGGCCCAGGCCCGGGGGTTCGACATCAAGGGCATCGGCGCCGCGACCTTTGTGATCTTCCTCTGTGGGGCGGCCGGTTCGCTGGCCGGCGGCTTCCTCTGTGACCGCCTGATCCAACGGGGCGTGCGCCGTGGTCTGGCCGCCAAGAGCCTGCTGGCCGCATCCGGGCTGGTGGCCCTGGGCGCCTTCCTGCTGCTGCCGCGGCTTAGCGATCCCTACCTGGCGGTCGGCCTGCTGTCGCTGACCGCGTTCTTCCTGATGTGGGGCAGCCTGTACTGGAGCTTCCCGGCATTGCTGGCGTCGCCGGCCCGGGTGGGGTTGATCGGCGGGGTGATGAACATGGCCGGCAGCCTCGGCGGCATCGCCGTGCCGATCCTGGTCGGCCTGCTGCTGCAACATGCCGGTGGCTACGCCGCGGTGCTGGGCTTCTTCGCACTGTGCTCGGGGCTGTTCATCGCTGGCACGCTGCTGATCTCCCTGGACAAGGCCGAGGTGGCCCATGGCTGATCTGTACGACGGGCCGATCATCGATGCCCACCATCATTTCTGGGACCCCCAGCGCAACCACCACCCCTGGCTGTCGGGCGAGGCGAACATCCCGTTCCGCTATGGTGATTACAGCGCCATCAAGCGCCGCTATTTTCCGGATGACTACCTGGCCGATGCCGGCGCGCACCGGGTGGTGGCCACCGTCTACGTGGAAACCGAGTGGGACCCGCGCGACCCGATTGGCGAGACCCGCTTCATCCATCAGGTCGCCGAGCGCTACGGCGCACCCAACGCGGTGGTCGCCCAAGCCTGGCTGGATGCGCCGGATGCCGCCGAGGTGCTGGCCGCCCAGGCCGGGTTCGAACGGGTGCGCAGCGTGCGCCACAAGCCCGGTGGCCCGGCGTCGCCCGCCGAGGTCGGCACGGGGCGCAGCCTGATGAGCGACGAACGCTGGCGTCGCGGCTACGCCGAGCTGGCCCGCCATGGCCTGCATTTCGACCTGCAGGCGCCCTGGTGGAACCTGCCCGAGGCCGTCGAACTGGCCCACGACTTCCCCGACACCCAGCTGATTCTCAACCATGCCGGGCTGCCATCGGATCGTAGCGCACAGGGGCTGGCCGCCTGGCACGCTGCCATGGCGGGGCTGGCTGCGTGCGAGAACGTCGCGGTCAAGGTGTCCGGCCTCGGCCTGCCGGGCAAGCGCTGGTGCGCCGAAGACAACGCCTGGATCGTCCGCGAAACCCTGGCGATGTTCGGTGTCGAGCGGGTGATGTTCGCCAGCAACTTCCCGGTCGACAGCCTGTGTGGCTCGTTCGACGCCATCTATGGCGGCTTCAAGCGCATCGTCGCTGACCTGCCCAGGGCGCAGCAGGAACAACTTTTCCACGATAACGCCCGGCGGCTCTATCGCACCGTGCCCGACGTCATCCGTATCCCGGACGCATCTTCCGACCTGAGGACAACCGTATGAGCAACCCGACCCTTCCACGCCTGGCCATGGTACTGGGCGACCCTGCCGGCATCGGCCCCGAGCTGATCGCCCGCCTGCTGGCCGAACCCGAGGTACGGCGCCGGGCTAACGTGCTGCTGATCGCCGACGAGGCCGAGGTACGCCGCGGCATGGACATCGCCGGGCTGTCGTTCCCTTATCGCCTGATCGACTCGACCGACGCCCTGGACTTCGCCGACGACACGCCGTTGCTGCTGCCGTTTCGTGGCGCTGCCGAAGGTGAGTTTGCGCGCCGTGAGGCCAGCGTGGTCGGCGGTCGCTACAGCCTCGATACCCTGGAGCAGGCCCTGCGCCTGACCGCCGACGGCGTCACCGACGCCATCCTGTTCGGCCCGCTGAACAAGACCTCGTTGCACATGGCCGGCATGGGCCACAGCGACGAACTGCACTGGTTCGCCGAGTACCTTGGCTTCGACGGCCCGTTCTGCGAATTCAACGTGCTCGACAATCTGTGGACCTCCCGGGTGACCTCCCACGTGGCCCTGGCCGAGGTGCCGGGGCTGCTCAGCCAGCAGCGCGTGGTGGAGGCGATCGAACTGATCGACACCGCGCTCAAGGGCAACGGCCTGGAGAAACCCCGCATCGGCGTCTGCGGCCTCAACCCGCACAACGGTGACAACGGCAGCTTCGGCCGCGAGGAGCTGGACATCATCGGCCCGGCGGTGGAGCAGGCGCGCGAGCAGGGCATCGAGGCCATCGGCCCCTACCCGGGCGACACCATCTTCCTCAAGGTGCAGGGCGACAGCCAGGCCTTCGACGCGGTGGTGACCATGTACCACGACCAGGGCCAGATCGCCATCAAGCTGATGGGTTTCTCCCGCGGCGTGACGGTACAGGGCGGCCTGCCGATCCCGATCACCACGCCGGCTCACGGCACCGCGTTCGACATCGCCGGGCAGGGCAAGGCGAATGTCGGCGCCACCCGCCAGGCGTTCGAGATCGCCTGCCGCATGGGCAGCCGCCGCTAGCACCGCCACGCCTGATTTCGTTTGACCCTAGCCGGCTCGCTCCAGCAGCCGGGCGGGCTGACTCGTGCATTGAAAAAGGAGCCGTACCATGAAAATAAAATCCATCCGTACCCGTGTTTTCGAGTGGAAGGGCAAGGTCGTGCCGCCCCAGGCCCACTTCTGCACCAACGCCAGCGACATCCTTTTCGAACGTGGCGATGCCATGGGCTCGTTCCGTTTCCATGGCTGGCTGGTGGTGGAAGTGGAGACCGACAACGGCATCGTCGGTATCGGCAACTGCGCCCTGGCACCCCGTGTGGCCAAGCAGATCATCGACACCTACCTGGCGCCCATCGCCATCGGCGAAGACCCCTTCGACAACGAATACATCTGGCAGAAGATGTACCGCCAGAGCCACGCCTGGGGCCGCAAGGGCATCGGCATGGCGGCGATCTCGGCGATCGACATCGCCATCTGGGACATCATGGGCAAGGCGGTGGGCAAGCCGGTGTTCAAGTTGCTTGGCGGGCGCACCAAGGAAAAGATCTGGACCTACGCCTCCAAGCTCTACGCCAACGACGACCTCGACCTGTTCCTCGAGGAAGCCCAGGGCTACCTCAACCAGGGGTTCACCGCCCTGAAGATGCGCTTCGGCTACGGCCCCAAGGATGGCCCGGCGGGCATGCGCCGCAACATCGAGCAGGTACGCGCCCTGCGTGAACTGGCCGGCCCGGACGTCGACATCATGCTCGAGTGCTACATGGGCTGGACCCTGGAATACGCCCGCCGCATGCTGCCGAAACTCGCCGAGTTCGAGCCGCGCTGGCTGGAAGAGCCGGTGATCGCCGATGACCTGGAAGGCTACATCGAGCTGAAGAAGATGGGCATCATGCCGATCTCCGGCGGCGAGCACGAGTTCACCTCCTACGGCTTCAAGGACATGCTCGAACGCCGCGCCGTGGACGTGATCCAGTACGACACCAACCGTGTCGGTGGCATCACCGCAGCACGCAAGATCAACGCCATGGCCGAGGCCTGGTCGGTACCGGTGATCCCCCATGCCGGGCAGATGCACAACTACCACCTGACCCTGTCGAGCACCGCTTCGCCGATGGCCGAATTCTTCCCGGTGTTCGACGTCGAGGTCGGCAACGAACTGTTCTACTACGTGTTCAAGGGCGAGCCACAGCCGGTGGGCGGCTACATCCAGCTGGACGACGACACGCCCGGGCTGGGCCTGGAGATCTCCACCGAGTATCTGAGCGAGTTCACCATCATCGAGTGAGGGATGGCAGCGTCATTGGCAGCGACAAGGCCCCGGTTTTCCGGGGTTTTTGCTCAACGGCGGCGCAACAGCCCGACCAGGCCCAGCACGGCCAGCACCAGCAGCAGCGCGAGGCCGGCGGCGCTCGCGTAGAGCCCGGTGGTACCGAGCAGCGGTTGTTCCACCCGTTGGTAGCTGGGCTGTTTGAGGAGCAGGTTCAACGCCGCGTCGAGCTGGGCGGGATGGATCTGGCGCAGCTCCTTGGCGGGATCGGCGAAACGCCCGTCCTCATAGTCGGCCAGCGAACTCCAGTAGTAGTCGGCGAGGGCGCTGTTGCCTTGAACCGTCCAGTTCTGGCGGGCCAGGGCGACGCCACGCAGGTGCTCTACGGTGTCGGGATCGACGCCGTCACGGGCCAGCCGCTGCAGCAGGTCGTGCAGGCGCTGCAGGGTTGGCTCGACATCGTCGCGCGCCACCTCGGCGTTGATGCTGAAGAAGCTGCTGCTGCCGTAGCCGCTACGCTCGACGCTGGGGCCGTAGGCCAGGCCGTGCTCGATGCGCAGATCGCGATATACCGCCCACTGCAGATAGTCGCGCAGCAATTGCCAGGTGCCGTGGTCGAGTTCGCCGATCCAGGGTTCGGCGAAGATCAGGTGCACCTTCGCGGTTTCGCCGAGCAGGGCATTGTTCAGCGTGCGGGCAGGCTCGGCCTTGCCGGTGCTCTCCGGCAGTTCGCGCAGCTCGGGCATGGGGCCGGGCGGCAGGTCGCCAAAGCGCCGTTCGAGGTAGGCGGGCAGGCGGCGATCCAGGTCGCCGACCATGATCAGGGTCATGTTGTTGGCGACATACCAGTCGCTGCGCAGGCGCTCCAGGGCGTCGGCCGTCAGCTGTTCCAGGTCGTCCGGCCCGGTGCAGGCCAGGCCTTGTTCGGCCGCCAGCCGAGCAGTGGCATCATCGCTGCTGGCGGCGCTGCCGAGCAGGCGCTGCCAGGCAGCGGGACGTTCGCCATTCTCATGGGCGATGACCCTCCTGGCCGCGTCGATACGTGCGTCGTTCAGCTCGGTGTTGAACAACGCGGCGAGCAGCAGATCGAGGGCTGCACGCTGATTGCCGGCCGGTACCTCGAGGACGAAGGTGGTGTCGCTGTCGCGGGTGTAGGCGTTCCAGTCGCCGCCCAGCGCCTGCATACGCGCTTCCAGACCGGCTTCGCCGCTGTCGTCGATACCGCTGAACAGCAGGTGTTCGAGCAGGTGCGGCAGCTCCTTGTGGCGACAGTCGAACTGGTCGAAGCCGACGCCGATGACCAGCCGAATGGACACATGATCACGGTCGCTGGTGGGCTTGAGGATCACCTGCAGGCCATTGTCCAGGGGGTAGCCTTCGACCTTGAAACGATCCACCGCCAGCAGGTGGCTGCACAGCAACAGGCCCAGGAGCAACGTCAGCGTGCGGCGGGTGGAAAGCACTACTCGCCACCTTCTTCGGCGAGCAGGGCGCCGGTTTCATGGGTGCCGAGCACCGCATAGGCACTGGCGCAGAACAGCGAATTGAGGCGTTTCATGTCGTCGATCAGTTCCAGGTGCAGAGAGCTGGTTTCCAGACTCTTGACCACCTGCTTGTGCAGACGTTCGACATGTAAATGGGTCAGCCGGCGCTCCTGAATACGGAAGCGGCGCTTCTCGCGCAGCAATTGGCGAGCAGCATCGGCGTCAGCGGAAAAGAACACCGACAGGCCCAGGCGCAAGTTGCCCAGCAGACGCTCGTGGAGTTCTGTGAGTTCTTCCAGGCCACTGTCGGAGAAGGCGTGGCGCTGGGAGGTTTTCTCGTCCTGAATCTTGCCGAGCATGCGTTCGATGAGGTCGCCGGCACGCTCCAGGTTCGACGAGAACTCGATGATCTCAGCCCAGCGCCGGCTGTCGTGCTCGCTCAGTTCCTCTTTCTGGATCTGCGCCAGGTACAGCTTCACCGCGGTGTACAGCGCGTCGATGTCGTCGTCGAGACGGCGCAGGTCCTTGCCGAGAATTGGCTGGCTGCCGCACAGGGCGCCCTGCAGGTGGCCGAGCATGCTGTCGACCAGATCGCCGATGCGCAGGGTTTCGCGCACCGCGTTGGACAGCGCCAGGCTCGGCGTGGGCAGTGCGGTGGGATCCAGGTGGCGGGCCTTGGCGACGGCGTTGACGTCCGGGCGATCCGGCAGCAGCCAGTTGCAGAAGCGTGCCATGGGCCCGAGGGTCGGCAGCATCAACAGGCAACGCAGGCTGTTGTAGAGCACGTGAAAGCCGATCACCAGCTCCGCCGGCTGCCACTTGAGGCTGTCCAGCCAGTGCACCAGCGGGTCCAGCACCGGCATCACCAGCAGCAGGCCGATCAGCTTGTAGAGCAGGCTGCCCAGGGCGACGCGGCGCCCAGCCTGGCTCTGCATGCTGGCATTGAGAAAGGCCAGCACGCCACTGCCGATATTGGCCCCGATCACCAGGCCGATGGCCACCGGCAGGCCGATCACCCCGGAGCCGGTCAGCGTGGCGGTGAGCAGCACCGCGGCCAGGCTCGAGTAGGAGATCAGCGCGAACAGCGCTCCGACCACCGCATCGAGCAGCAGGTCGCCGGTGAGCGAGGCGAACAGCACGTGAATGCCCTTGGCCTCGGTGATCGGCGTGGCAGCGGCCACGATCAGTTGCAGCGCCAGGATCATCAGGCCCAGGCCGATGGCCACGCGGCCGAGCTGGCCGGCACGGGTCTGCTTGCGCGACAGGAAGAACACCACGCCGAGAAAGATCAGCAGCGGCGACAGCCAACTGAGGTCGAAGGTCAGCACCCGCGCCATCAGCGCGGTACCGACGTCGGCACCGAGCATGATCGCCAGCGCCGGGGTCAGCGCCATCAGACCCTGGCCGACGAAAGAGGTGACCAGCAGCGCGGTGGCGTTGCTGCTTTGCACCAGCGCGGTCACGGCGATACCGGCGACGAACGCCATGGGCCGTTTGCCGACGTTGTGGCTGAGCACGCGACGCAACTGCGAGCCATACACCCGCAGGATGCCGGTACGCACGATGTGGGTGCCCCAGATCAGCAGGGCAATGGCGGAAAGCAGATTGAGCAGAGTCAACATCACGCATCTCCCTGATACGCAGATTGGATCCCGATGCTTGGGATACTGCCGATGACGGAGTGCGGTTGCCTGGGGTCACAGTCGACCCTCCAGGCAGGTCTCTTTTTAGCTGTAGCTGCAGATCGCCGGTTTGCCAAGCGTGGGCCCTGGCTGCGCGAACCCACCGTGCCAGGTGCTGCCGGGCGTTGCAAGGCTCGTGCGATCAGTCTACGATGCGCGCCTTCTCTCAACCGACGGCAAAGGAGGTACATCATGCAGCTACTGACTACCCTTTGCAGGTCGCGCCTGGCTTGATCGCTGTTTCCGCTATTCGCTAGCGGCTGCGCAACACCCGGCCCAAGGCCTGCCAATCCGAACATCTTTTCGTTTCAACCCATCAGGATTGGACTATGGGCACTTGCATTCGCAATTTGTCCGACGGCACCGTATTGGTCGCCGCGGACGACACCTGGATCGAAGGAAATGCGATCCAGCAACTCGAAACAACCGCTCGCCTGCCGGGCATGCAGCGGGTTGCCGGCATGCCGGACCTGCACCCGGGGCGTGGCTATCCGGTCGGCGCGGCATTCTTTTCCGTGGGCCGCTTGTACCCGGCCCTGGTTGGCAACGACATCGGGTGTGGAATGGCGCTGTGGCGTACCGACAGCGCTATCGCCAAACTGAATCTGGACAAGCTGGAAAAGCGCATCGGCAACCTAGACGCGCCGCTGGACGACAGTTGGCGTGAGGCCATCGACGCCTTCGATCTTCCCCTCAGCGGCCATGAGCGCTCGCTGGGCACCATCGGTGGCGGCAACCATTTCGCCGAGCTGCAACTGCTCGATGAAAGCTATGACGACGAGGCGATGGCGGCACTGGGCATCGACCGCAAGCACCTGCTGTTGTTGGTACACAGCGGCTCGCGCGGGCTGGGCGAGTCGATTCTGCGCGAGCAGGTCGACCTGTTCGGGCATCAGGGGCTGGAGGCGGGCAGTGATGCCTGCGCCCATTACCTGGGTCGCCACGACGGCGCCTTGCGTTTTGCCGAGGCCAATCGCCAGTTGATCGCGCGGCGCATCCTCGAGCGTTTGCGTAGCGACGGCCAGGCGGTGCTGGATATCAACCACAACCTGGTTTCGTCGGCCCGCGTCGATGGCGTACAGGGCTGGTTGCACCGCAAGGGCGCGACGCCATCGGATCAGGGAGCTGTGGTGATTCCCGGCTCCCGTGGCGACTACAGCTATCTGGTGCAACCGCTGGCCGACCCACGCAGCCTGTTCTCGCTGGCGCATGGTGCCGGTCGCAAATGGATGCGCAGCGAGTGCAAGGACCGTCTTGCCGCTCGCTACAGCGTCGAGCAACTGGGCCGCACCCGCCTGGGCAGTCGGGTCATCTGCGCCGACCGGGCGCTGATCTACGAGGAGGCGCCTGAGGCTTACAAGGCCATCGACTCGGTGATCGGCGCACTGCAGGGTGCCGGGCTGGTGCGCGTGCTGGCACGGCTCAAGCCGGTACTCACCTACAAGACCCGGGGAGGTTGCTGCTGATGATTCTCCTGCAACTATCGGCGGCCCAGGGGCCTGATGAATGCGCCCTGGCAGTGGCCAAGGCCGTATTCAGGCTGCAGGACGAAGCGCAGGCCCGGGCTGTGCGGGTGCGGGTTGTCGACGAGGAGCCGGGGCCGCGACGCGGCACCCTGCGCTCGGTGCTGCTGGCGCTGCAAGGCGAGCAGGCGCACAGCCTGGTCGAACGCTGGACCGGGTCGCTGCAATGGATCTGCCCGAGCCCGTATCGGCCAGGTCATGCCCGCAAGAACTGGTTCTTCGGCGGCGCGCGGTTCGCTGCGCCCGCAGCGCAACTGGCCAGCGAGATCCGTTTCGAAACCTTGCGTTCGTCGGGGCCGGGCGGCCAGCACGTCAACACCACCGACTCGGCGGTGCGCGCGACGCATATCGCCAGCGGCATCAGCGTCAAGGTGCAGAGCGAGCGCAGCCAGCACGCCAACAAGCGCCTGGCCGTTCTGCTGATCGCTCAGCGCCTGGAACTGCAGGCCCGGGCGCATGCCGATGCCGTGCGTGCGCAGCGCCGCGAGGCCCATTTGCAGATCGAGCGGGGCAACCCGCGCCAGGTGTTTCGCGGTGAGCGTTTCGAGCCCGACGCCGATTGAGCAACGGCACAATGAAGAACGGGGCCTCGAAAGGCCCCGTTTTCCATCCATCAGCGTCAGCCGATCACTGGCCAGGAACGTCCTTGCGCAGTTTTACCGGCTCCACGTCGTCCAGGCCTTCCTTGCGGCGGCGGGCGGTACGCATGCGGATGTTCAACGCTTCCACGCCCAGGGAGAAGGCCATGGCGAAGTAGACGTAGCCTTTCGGCACGTGGACTTCGAACGCTTCGGCGATCAGTACGGTCCCGACCACGATGAGGAACGACAGGGCGAGAATCTTCAGGCTCGGGTGTTTCTCGATGAAGTCACTGATGGTACCGGCGCAGATCATCATCACGATGACGGCGACGACGATGGCCGCGACCATGACCGGCACATGGGAAACCATGCCGACCGCCGTGATCACCGAGTCCAGCGAGAACACGATGTCGATGATGGCGATCTGGATGATGGTGCCGATGAAGTGCTTGGCCGCGCCCTTGGGCTGGTCGACGCTCTCTTCCTCGCCTTCCATGCCGTGGTAGATCTCGGTGCTGCTCTTCCAGAGCAGGAACAGGCCGCCGAAGAACAGGATCAGGTCGCGGCCGGAAATGCCCTGGCCGAAGACGTGAAACAGGTCGGTGGTCAGGCGCATGATCCAGGTGATGGAAAGCAGCAGCAGGATGCGCGTGACCATCGCCAGGGCCAGGCCGAAGAACCGGGTGCGCGCCTGCAGGTGAGCCGGCATGCGGCTGACCAGAATGGCGATCATGATGATGTTGTCGATGCCCAGGACGATTTCAAGGGCAGTCAGAGTCAAGAAGGCAACCCAGATTTCCGGGTTGGTCAGCCATTCCATTAGAGGTTCCTTGCAGATGATGGGGCGACTGGCGCGGATGCGGCCAAGGGGCCGTATCTTAGCGCCAGACGTGTGAAAGTTGCGTCAAAATGTCTGAGCTGGGCGTCTGTTGACGCTACAACGCGGCTTGTGCTGAAACAGCCTCAGCCCCCACTAGCTGCCGAACAGCGGAAACACACCCAGTACCAGGGCAGCGGTGAGGATGCTCATGCAGATCAGAACCGCCCATTTCAGGGTGAAGCGCTGCAGGTCGCCGAACTCGATCTTCGCCAGACCGATCAACAGGTAGGTCGAGGGCACCAGCGGGCTGAGCAGGTGCACCGGCTGACCGACGATCGAGGCGCGGGCCATTTCCACGGCGCTTATGCCGTAGCCAGAGGCGGCCTGGTTGAGTACCGGCAGGATGCCGTAATAGAAGGCGTCGTTGGACATGAAGAAGGTGAACGGCATGCTCACCAGCGCGGTGATCACCGCCAGGTGCGGGCCCAGGGCATCGGGGATCACGGCCAGCAGGCTCTTGGACATGGCATCGACCATGCCGGTGCCGGTCAGGATGCCGGTGAAGATGCCCGCGGCGAAGATCAGGCCGACTACCGCCAGCACGTTGCCGGCATGGGCGGCGATGCGATCCTTCTGCTGTTGCAGGCACGGGTAGTTGATGATCATGGCGATACTGAAGGCGATCATGAACAGCACGGGCATCGGCAACAGGCCGGCGATCAGCGTGGTCATCAGGATCACGGTGAGGGCCGCGTTGATCAGGATCAGCTTGGGGCGACGGGCCTCGGGGAACTGCGAGACGCTGATCTCGTCCTGGGTGATCTTGCCTTCCGGCAGTTGCAGCACGCCCAGGCGCTTGCGCTCGCGCAGGCCATACAGGTAGGCGACGCCGAACAACACGATGGCGCCCACCACCATGCCGGGGATCATCGGCACGAACACGTCCGAGGGATCGACGTGCAGGGCGCTGGCGGCGCGAGCGGTGGGGCCGCCCCAGGGGGTCATGTTCATGATGCCGCCTGCCATGATGATCAGGCCGGCCATGATGGTCGGGCTCATCTTCAGGCGGCTGTAGAGCGGCAGCATGGCGCCGACGCAGATCATGTAGGTGGTCGAGCCGTCGCCGTCCAGGGAGACGATCAGGGCCAGGGCCACGGTGCCGACGGCGACCTTCAGCGGATCGCCCTTGACCAGTTTGAGGATCATGCGCACGGGCGGGTCGAACAGGCCCGAGTCGATCATGATGGCGAAATACAGGATGGCGAACATCAGCATCACACCGGTCGGCGCGAGCTTGCTGATGCCCTCGAGCATCATCGGGCCGATCTGGGTGGCGAACCCGCCGAGCAGGGCGAAGATGATCGGGATGATGATCAGAGCGATGAGCGCCGACAGGCGTTTGCTCATGATCAGGTACATGAAAGTCGAAACCATGGCAAAGCCAAGGAAAGTCAGCATGGAGATTCTCCGGACGTGATTCGGCTACGGTGCGAAAAGGCGGTCAGCGTTAGCGACGGGGCGAACGGAGGGGGCGGAGCAGGCGTGGAGAACTAGGGCGGAGCATGGTTAATCACCTGTTTTGTTCTTGTTGACGGCAGCTGCGGGCCTCTCTGGCGGCAGCTCATCGACCGATCTTCGTCGGTCAGTGGGGCGATGCTAGAGCACGAACCTTTCAGCCAGCTTTCGCCAAATGGAGGCGATCGTTCGAGCCTCGGGGGCGTTGGACGTGAGTTCGGGCACGGTGGTGCGAAGCTCAGGGGCCGTTCACGCCCTCTTGCGTACCCGCGAGGCCAGGGAGGGACGACAGGCATGGGATGCTACAAAGCGCAGGCCGCCATGCTACGGGGGAGCGTCTGCTACCGCCCCGTTGTGGCCTGAATGCCAAACGATCATCAACAGCTTCTAAAGCACGTGCTCCAGCACATACAGCGTCGCCACCAGCGAGGCGGCGGCGAGCAGGTGCTGCAGGGTGATGATGCCGGCCATCAGGCTGGCGTCGCCGCCCAACTGACGCGTGAGTACATAGGCGGTCGGTGCGGTGGGCAAGGCGAAAAACAGCACCAGCACCGTGGCTTCCATCGCCGGCAGCTGCAGGGCGTATGCGGCCGCGAAGGCCAGCAGCGGCATCACCAGCAGGCGCAGCAGGCTGTTCCAGGCCAGCGCCGGCACTTCACCGCCCAGCTGTTGCGGTTTCAGCGCCGCCCCCACGCACAGCAGGCCCAGCGGCAGGCTGGCGGCGGCGAGCAGGCCGAGCAAGCGGTCGCTGCCGCCCGGCAAGGCCAGCCCGCCGAGATTGAACAGCGCGCCGGCCAGGCAGGCGAGGATCAGCGGGTTGCGGATGATCGGCAGCAGCAGGCTGCGTACGCTGACGCCGCGCTCGGCGGTCAGCGACCACACCGACAGCACGTTGACGGCCGGCACCATCAGCGCCAGCATCAGGGCCGCCAGGGTCAGGCCCTGCTGGCCGAACAGGCTGCCCACCGCTGCCAGACCCAGGTAGGTATTGAAGCGTAGAATGCCCTGGCTGAAGGCGCCGAAGCGCGATGCCGGCCAGCCACGCAGGCGGCGCACGACCAGCAGGCCCAGCCAGGCGATACCGAGGCCCAGCAGCACCGCCAGGGCCAGGCGCGGCAGTTGCGGGTTGTCGAGCGGCGCGCTGGCCAGGCTGTTGAACAGCAGGGTGGGGAATAGAATGAAGTAGTTGAGGCGTTCGGCACCGGGCCAGAAGGCTTCACTGGGGAAGCCGCGACGACGCAGTTCATAACCGCCAACGATCAGTGCGAAGAGTGGCCAGAGGGCCAGAAGCAGGTCGGTCACGGGAGCCCCCGGTGGTGGTGAAGGCGCATCTTCGCCAGTGCCGCCCGATCAGGCAAGCAGGATACCGGCAGGTTTTCGGAGAGGACCATGAACGACCTACACAACGGCGGCTGCCAGTGCGGCGCACTGCGTTATCAGTTTCAGGCGCCATTGAGCGATATCGCCCATTGCCACTGCTCGATCTGCCGGCGCAGCACCGGCGGCATTCTGGTGACCTGGATCAGCGTACCGCTGGAAGGGTTCACCTGGCTGCAGGGCGAGCCGGCGCGTTACGCCTCGTCGACGACCTGCACGCGTTATTTCTGCTCCACTTGTGGTGCGCACCTGGCCCTGTTCACCAGCCTCAGCCCGCATTTGCTGGACGTGACCATCGCCACCCTGGACCACCCGGAACTGGCGCCTGCGGACCGGCATATCTGGACCGACAGCCGGCTGCCCTGGTTGCAGGTGGACACGCACTTGCCGGAGCAAGCCCAGGAGTTGATCGAGTGACCGTGGCTCCCGTCGTCGAGCTTCCAGCCGTTGCTGATCCTTGCCTGGCAGCCTAGCGGTTTTCTCTGCGCCGTTCCCTTGCAGGGAACTCGATTGCCGGCGCTGCAGCCGCCAGTCGTCAGGGCGCGGATATTTATGAAATCTTGCTCGTGGACGCGGGTCAGAGCCTGACCCTTACTGCCGGATCCATCCGATGCCACTGATAGTCATAGCCGAAGACGAACGCTCCATCAGGGAGTTGCTCGTGGAGATCTTCGAAGAAGAAGGTCATCAGGTGAAAGCCTTTCCCTGTGCCGATGACGCCTGGGAGTTTCTCTCCAGCAGTGACGGGCAGGTACAGATGGTGCTGACCGACTTCAGCATGCCCGGCGACATCGACGGTATCTTTCTCGCCCACCTGATCCGCGATCGTTTCCCGGACCTGCCGATCATCATCTCTTCCGGCTTCCTGGAAGGCACGACTGATTTCGAAGGCTTGAACGTGGCGGTGATCCCCAAACCCTGGACGGTCAGCCAGCTTCTTGCCCTGTGCGCGTCGGTGACTCGCGGAAAACAGGCTGGCATTCAGCAGGGCTGACGGGGTGAGGCGCGCGCGGCGATAAAGCCGTTTCGGCGCCGATAGACTGGCCTTCTTGCCGGCTCACAACAGGTCTCGCAGATGACTGCACAGAAACGCCGGCGGCTATGTAAAATCGCCGCCCCGTTTTACTGCTGGAGATCTCACGTTGGCCATTCACTACTCGCCTTCCCCCGACACCGTCGCCTGTGGCCGTACCGGCTCGAGCCTCAGTGCCACCCAGGACCAGGCGCAGGTATCCTGCAAGCTCTGCCTTCGCTCGCTGGACAAGGGCGCGGCCCCGGCCGCCGCCGTCAACCGCACGCCGACCCTGGCCGAGCTGCGTGCGGCTGCTCGCGCGACCAAGGCCGCGGTCAAACAACCCGAGCCACGAGCGGCGCTGAGCGTGCGTGAGGCATGGCGGCAGAAGCTGGCGCAGATCCCCGGCCGCAACCGGCTGCCACGCGGCGCCGCTCGCCAGGCGTATGTCTGAGGGGGGGGCGAGCTACCCCGAGTCGCCTGCGCGGCGATGAACACCGGCGCGTTGGCGCGCCCACAGGGGCGTCGAGGCGCCCCTCGGCAGCGCTCACAGGCCGCCCTGCCTTCCATGAGCCACCTGGCTCGTGCATTTTCTGCAGCCGTGTCGTATCAGTCGGCGCCACTTCTACTGGGCCTGCCGCGCTGCGGCGTGGATGCACCTGCCCCTCCATCCGATGAGCGAAAATCGCTGTTGCCCTGCGGAGCCTGCGCCTGCCAGTAAAAACAGTGAACCGAAGAGAGAGGCACAGCTACCAAGTTCAATGCCTGGCGCAGTCGTTTCCGAGCCGGACGAGCCAGGGTCGTCGGTGGCTTGCGCTGCCTGAGTTGATGGGGAGAGGTCACGATGAAGCAGCTTGACCAGCAGGTCGTCCAGCAGGCACGTGCCTGGTTGGCAGAAGGGCGAACGGTGTGGTTGTGCACCGTGTTGTCGACCTTCGGCTCTGCGCCCCGTGCACCGGGTGCGATGCTGGTGGCCTTGTCTTGCGGTGCCTTTTGCGGTTCGTTGTCCGGTGGCTGCGTGGAAGAGGATTTTCTCGAGCGCCTGGCCAGCGGCGGGATCGCCACCCGCAATCAGGTGGTGCGCTACGGCGAAGGCGGGCTACCGCCGACCCGTGCCTTGCCCTGTGGCGGTGTGCTGGACGTGCTGGTCGAATACATCCAGCCGGGTGAAGACGCCGACGCCATGCTGTGTCGGGTCGAGCAGGCACTCGCCGGGGCCGAGCTGCTGATCCGCGATGTGCCGCTCGGCAATGGCCTGGGCGCGTGCCGGCGCGGCACGCTGAGCGATGCGAGGATCCAGCGTGGCGACGCACATGTGTCGATCCGCGTTGGTGCGGTATTGCGGGTGCTCCTGGCAGGCTGGTCACCTGTCGCCGAGTTCTGCGCCAGCTTCGCGACGTCGCTCGGTTACCAGGTGATCCTCTGCGATCCGCGCCGCGAGGTGATCGCCGGGTTGACGCTGCCAGGCGTGCAGGTGCTCGAGCTGCTGCCGTCACGTTTCATCGCCGAGCAGGGCACCCATCCCGCGACCGCGGTTCTGGCCCTGACCCACGACCCGCGCATGGACGACCTGACACTCATCGAAGCGGTACGCACCGAGGCGTTCTACATCGGCGCCATGGGCTCGCAGCGCACCAGCGGCAAACGCCTGGAGCGGCTGGCGCGCCTGGGCGGGCTCGAGGCCAGTGCGATGGCGCGGATTCATGCCCCGATCGGCCTGCAACTGGGCAGCAAGTCGCCGGCGGAAATCGCCCTGGCGACCATGGCCGACGTGCTCAGGGTCGCCAACGGCATCGAACGCTGCGCGGTCTAGGCATGCCAGCGAATGCCCCCGTGGTGATCGTGCTGGCCGCCGGGCGTGGTTCGCGCTTCAGGGCGTCCGGCGGTGTGGTGAACAAGTTGCAGGCCGATCTGAACGGCAAGCCGGTTCTCGAGCATGTGCTGGCGGCGGTCGAACGCGCCGGGCTCGACGTTCACGTGGTGCGCAGCGCCCGTGGCGACGGCATGGGCGATTCGATTGCCGAGGGTGTGCGTGCCACGGCCGGTGCGGCGGGCTGGCTGGTGCTGCCGGGCGACCTGCCGCTGGTGCAGGCGCACAGTCTGTGCCGTGTGGCGCATGCCCTGGCGAGCCATGCCGTGGTGGTGCCGGTCTTCGGCGGCAACAGAGGCCATCCGGTCGGGTTCGCCCGGGCCTGCTTCGAAGAACTGGCCGCCCTCAGCGGCGAGGCGGGCGCCGCGTCAGTGGTCCAGCGTTACCGCGCCAGGGGGAGCGCCCTGCAACTGTCGGTCGAGGATGCGGGCATTCTCATCGACATCGATACCTGCGATGACCTGCAACGGCTGCGCCGCCTGCTCGACCCGGCCTCAGTGCCTGCGAGCCCTGGCCAACGCCAATGAGCAGGCAGCAGCGCCAACTGCCACCAGCGCACGGACCCTCGTCGTCGATTTGCCCAGGAGCTGCTCGTCGAGTCGGACGTGCGGCACAGCACTGCCCTGCCACTGGCGGCAGGGGCCGGCCGCTCCTCACTGACGGGGTGGCCGCGCGGGGAAGCACCGAATCGATTATTACTATCGATAAAAATGATGCTGCTGGCCCGGGGTTGTCGATATCATCCGTGGCGATGAACGTATGGTCATTGGCCTCTTTCAGAGGCCGATGGTCGCTCCGGTTCATTCTTTGGTTCTTCGCCTCTATACGAGGCGTTTTTTTTGCGTGCAGGAAAACCGCGCCACGGGCTTCAGCCCTCGCAGCGGGCCTCGGGCTGTTTGAGCAACAGGCTCAGTTGCTGGGGAGGATGATGGATCAGGCCCGCCGGCGTTTCGCAGACGCGCTGGATGAAATTGTCGGTGAACAGCAGCTTGCCGTGCACGAAGTGCTCGTTGGCGCGCAGGTTGGGGTTGTCGATGCGCGTGCCGAGGCGCGCCGCCAGCCATTTGCCGGCCTCGTAGTGGCTGATCCAGCGTTCCGCTGACAGGCTCGCCATGACCTGCGGCTGCGCCTCGCGGCCGATGACGATCACCGGTACGTCGCTGACTTCCGGCACCAGATCGTTGTGGCCCCAATGGCCTCCCTCTCCCAGGCGCTGGCCATGGTCGCCGGTGATGATCAGGTAACGCTCACCCTCCAGTCGGTCGAAATCGGCGATGACCTCGGCCAGCAGGCTGTCGAGGTAGTGCACCGAATTGTCATAGGCGTTGCTTTGCCCGTTGGCGCCCTGGTCGGCCCAGGGCGCCGGCTTGGTTTCATGGCGATAGTTCTGCGCATAGGGAAGGTGGGCGGTGCGCAGGTTGAGCACCACGAAGTTGCGCTCGCCCCAGCGCTGCTTGTCGACCACGTCGAGCAGGGCGCGATCCTGCTGTTTGAGGAAACGTACCGGGTGATCCTCGCGGGTGATCGACACGTCCAGGTAGCGGCTGCCCAGATTGGCCAGCAACTTGGATTCCTGGGAAGAGATCCAATGGGTGCGAAAGCCCGCCTGCTTGGCGAAGCGGAACAGGTTGATGTCACCCGTGCGCAGCAGCGAGTCCTGCCCCGGCTCGCGAATGGGATTGATCAGGTAGGGCAGGCTGACATCGGTGGCCACCCCGGCGGCGATGCCGGGGCGTACGAAGGCGCTGGGGTGGTCACGCAGGTAGCTGGCCAGTTGTGGCGTGGTATCGCGGCCGTAGCCGAACACCCCGAGGCGATCACTGCGCAGCGAGTCGGCGACCACCAGCCAGACATGTTTCGCCTCGCTCAGGCTGGGGCTGAGCGCGTAGGGCGCGAAAGGCGCAGGTGGCAGCTCGGCCTCCGGTTTGAACGCCAGGCGCACGGCCCAGGCGGAGAACACGTTGAGGTTATTGTGCAGCGCGCTGCGGCTGGGGCTGGCAGCGAAGGAGTCGAGGTTGCGGTAGGTGGCTCGATAGGGTTTCGAGAGCAGCACCACGGCGATCAGCACCAGTGCCCAGCGGCTCTCCGGCAGGCTGATCGTGCCCGGCAGACGCAGGTGCAGGGCGAGCAGCAGGGCGTAGGGAATAGCCACGCAGAGCAGCACCGGCCAGTGCTGAGCGAAGCTGTGCGCCGCGGTTTCGCGAACCTCGCCGGGGTCGTTGAGCAGCGACTGGATATCGATGGCGGTCAGCGGCTCGCCGAAGAAGCTGATGTTGGCCAGTTGCATCAGTTGCATCGCCGCGAACAGCATCAGGATGGCTGCGCTGAGCCAACGCAGGTTGCATAGCCAAAGCCCGGCACTGAACAGCCAGAGCACCGTGACATAGCCGAATTCCAGTTCGGCGCGGTTGTTGGGGGTGAACAACTGCTGCAGAAAATCATCGGCGAGCAGCAACAGACAGCTGAGGGTGGCCAGGGCCACGAGCGACAACCAGGAGCGCAGCGCTCCAGAGCTAAAACGCGCACGTATGGGCAGCATGGGGGTTTTCCTGAGGGATCAGCGGTCTTCGGAATGGGCGCGGCGCTTGCCGGTGATCATCGACAGCGGCAGGTTTTCGCGCAGGTGGATACTTTCGATGAGTGCGGCGGCCATGTGGATGGCCACCAGAGCGGCCAGGCCGTCAGCCACCCAGCCATGCAGCGTGACTGGCCAGTCGGCGCCCCACAGGGCGTCCACTTCCTGCATCAGGAAGCCGCTGATGCCCAGGGTGGCGATGGCCGCCATCATCAGCAGCATGACCAGGGCGCCCAGCGGCGAATGGCCGAGGCGACGATAGGCTTTGCCCCCGAGCAGGTGACCCAGGTGTTCGGCGAGGCGCGCGCGCGTCGGCCAGAAGTCTGCCCAGCGGGCGCTACGCGGGCCGGCGAAGCCCCACACCAGGCGAACCGCCAGCCAGGCGCAGGCGTAGTAGCCGAGCCAGGTATGCCAGTCGTCACCTGCTTCGGTGAAGAAATAGTTGGCGACGAAGACCCCGGCCACCGACACATGGAACAGCCGGATCAGCGGATCCCAGAGTCGTATCGTCGCCGCGTGCATCAGTCTTCGATCTCGGTCTTGATCGCCTTGCCGGATACCGGGTCGTGATAGATCTCGACCTTGCGCTTGTCCTTGTCGAAGCCGTAGATCTCGTAGCAGTTGCCTTTGGTGATCTTGAACTTGCTGATCTGGTAACCCTGTTCCTTGAGTTGCGCCTGGAATTTCTCCGGGTCCTGCCAGGTCGAGCGGTCGGCGGTGGTGCATTCGGTGCTGGCCAGGGCCAGCGGGCTGCCTAGCAGCAGTGCGAGAAGGGCGAAGTAGCGCATGGTGTGACTCTCCTGAGATGGTGAGTACCACCTTGCGGCGCGAAGCTTAGGAAAGTCTTAAGGGGCAAATCTCGGTAACATCTGTCCGTGCAAATCGGGCGGCAGGCGGCGCATCATGGCGGACGCCATTTCTGACGAGGTGCGTCGCGTGCGTGTCCTGCTGGTTGAAGACGATCGCGCCCTGGCGCGCGGAATCCGGGTCGCCCTGCGTGGCGAAGGGTATACGCTGGACTGGCTGGAGGACGGCGTCGAAGCCGCCCACGCCCTGCGCAGCGAGCAGTTCGATCTGGTGCTGCTCGACCTCGGCCTGCCGCGCCTGGATGGCATGACGCTGCTGCGCCAGTTGCGCGCGCGCAGCGAGAATGCCGTACCGGTGCTGGTGCTCACCGCCCGTGACGCCATGGAGGATCGCATCCTCGGTCTGGATGCCGGCGCCGACGACTACCTGGTCAAACCCTTCGATCCCGAAGAGTTGAAAGCGCGTATCCGTGCCTTGCTGCGTCGCAGCCAGGGCAGGGCCCAGCCTGTACTGGAGTTCGCCGGTGTGAGCCTCGACCCGGCGACTCAGGAAGTGCGTTATCAGGGCCGCAGTGTGCCGATGACGCCCATGGAGTATCAGCTGTTGCACCAGTTGCTGATCCGCCCTGGGGTGGTGGTCACCCGTGAGCGTCTCGGCAATGCCCTCTATGGCTGGCAGGAAAGCGGCCCGGGCAACACCCTGGAAGTGCTGATTCACAATCTGCGCCGCAAGTTGTGCAGCGATCTCATCCGCACCGTACGCGGGGTCGGTTACCTGGTGGAGCGAGCGCCATGATTTCCATCCGTACACGCATCCTCGCGCCGACTATCGCCCTGGTGCTCGCCGGCAGCCTGGCCCTGGTGCTGCTCGCCCTGCGTGACAGCCATCGGCAAACCGAGGCGGTCTATGATGCCCAGCTGGTACAGGCCGCCCGGGTGCTGCAAGGCATGCTGCAGCAGCCGGATGGCCAACCGATCGACTGGCCGTTCGTCCGGCGCGCGCTGGACAACGCTCTGGACCTCTCCGCCGAAGGCATCTTTTCGCACCCTTATGAAATCAACCTGGCGTTCCAGGTGTGGGCCGCAGACGGCACGCTGCTGGTGCGCTCCGAACAGGCACCGCCACTGGCGTCGCCGCCCGCACCAGGGATCCACGACTTCTTTCTCAACGATCAGGAATGGTGCGGGGTGCTGCTGGAAGACGCCGGGCAGGGCCTGTTGATCTGGGTCGGTGAGCGTGAAGATCTGCGCCAGGACCTGATCCAGCAGATTCTTCACCACACCCTGATGCCGACTCTGGTCTGTGTGCCCTTGCTGGCCGCCTTCATCTGGCTGCTGCTGGGCTGGGGGCTGCGACCGTTGCAGCGCCTGGCGCAGCAACTGCGCGAGCGCCCCGAGCACAGTCTCGAGGCGTTGCCGACCGGCCCGCTGCCGCCGGAGCTGGAGCCGATGCGCCTGGCCCTGGATGACGTGCTGAGCCAATTGCGCGCGCTGCTCGAACGGGAGCGCCGCTTCATCGCCGATGCCGCCCATGAGCTGCGCACCCCCCTGGCGATCCTCGATATCCATGTGCGCAACGCGTTGCAGGCCGGCAGCGTGCAGGAACGCGACGAGGCCCTGTCTTTCCTGCAGCAGGGCGTGCATCGTGCCACCCGCATCGCCAGCCAGCTGCTGACCATGGCGCGTCTGGAGGCCCCCTCGCAGAACCTGCAGCCCCTCGACCTGACGGCGGTGGTGCGCGAGGAGCTGGCCGACCTGGCACCGCTGGCCCTGAACCGCCGTATCGAAGTGGCGCTGGAGGCCGACGAGGCCGTGGTGATTAAGGGCGAGCGCGGCCTGATCGTCATCCTGCTGCAGAACCTGGTCAGCAATGCCCTGGCCTTCTCGTCACCCGGCAGCGAAGTGAGCGTGCGGGTTCGCCGCGAAGGCCAGGGCGTGCGCCTGCAGGTCGTCGATCAGGGGCCCGGCGTGGAAGAAAACCGTCTGCCACGCCTGGGCGAGCGCTTCCACAGTGCCGGCAACCCCCAGGGGGCGGGATTGGGGTTGGCCATCGTCGCGATGATCGCCCGGCACCTGGGCGGCTCCATCGGTTTCAGCAATGCCAGCCCGACGGGCTTCAGTGCCGTGGTCAGGTTCCCCGATCCGCTGAACTGACGGCAGGCCGCAACGGCCGTTCAGAAACGTTTGCCGAACAGGCTGAAACGCTCGTTGGGGAAACGCACTCGAACCGGCAGCGAATCGACGCGCCACTCGTTGGCCAACGGTTCGCTGAAGCGTGCCGGCACCATCAGGCCGCGGGTCGGGCTGCGAAACGGCTGGCGCAGGTCGCTGGGCAGCGGGTTGGCGCTTTCCGCGGGGTTGATCACTTCGGCCCTGGTCCAGCCGCCGTCGGGCAGGCGCACGTCGAGCTGCGAACCGGGGGTGGCGTGCTCGACGTCCTTGGGGTCCAGGTACACCCACAATTGCGCCGGGCCGCTGCGCTCCAGGCGCATCAGCAGGGTACCGGGGCCGACGTTCTCGCCTGGAACGGCGATCACTTCGGCGACCCGGCCAGGCTCGCTGGCGCTGACCTTCATGTGGTTCAACTGGCCGGTCAGCCACTGGCGCTCGAGGTGTTGTTGACGCTCATAGCGCTCGCTTTCGCTGCTGCCGCCACCGCTCAGACTGCGCTCGAAAGCCAGCCATTCGGCCTGACGGCTGTCCAGGGCGTTCTGCGCTTCGGCCAGCTCGCCGCGCGTGGCGGCCCCTTGCCGGACCAGCCGCCGGGTTTCGTTGACACGCTGTGCCGCCCGCTCGACCAGGCTCTGCAGCACCGCGCGGTTGCGCGCGCCGAGGTCGCCGAGCGGTACGGCGGCGGCAGGCGCCGTACTGCTTTGCAGCAGGTTCAGGCGCAGGCGCCACTCCGGGTTGTCGAGTTCCACCAGCGGGGTGCCGACCTCAACGTGGTCGCCCGCCTGTACCCGGATGGTTTGCACCTGGCCCGGCTGCATGGCGCGCACCTCCATGGTCGGCAAACGCACCAGTGCCGGCGCTTCGATACGCACCAGTTCGAGCACGTAGCGACCCGCCAGCCACAGGGCCGGCAGCAGGATCAGGAACAGGATCAGGTACCAGCGCAGGCGAAACGCCAGGCGTTTGCCGGGGGCATAGAGCACCTCCACGCCGTTGTCCTGGGTGGGGTGTCTTTCCTTGGGGCTATTGAAACGTATCTTCATCGGCTTCTCGGGTAATCGGTCCAGGATTGCCAGTCGATTCCGCCCAATCCAGCCGGGTGCAGAACGTTCTGCCAGCTCAGTACCTGTTGTTGCAATTGCTCATGGGACGCGTCGGCCCAGCTCAGCTCGGCGGGTTGATCGACCTCCACGCTCTGCGCCAGACGCAGCTTCAGCGCCGGCCATTGCCTGGCGATGGCCAGGGCGCGGTTGGCGCTGCTCTGCGGGCTGCGGGTGTAGATCATCAGGCTGATCTCGCCGACCCCGATGCGCTGCAGTTCGCACGGTACGCAGGGACGGCGGGCCGCCTCTTCGGCGAACCAGCGTGGGTGGCTGGACAGGTTGATCGGCCAGGGCGCAGCAGCCTTGGCTTCGCGCAGGGTGTCGAGCCAGTCGCGCAGGCGTTGATCCGGGACCGGCCAGCCGAGTTGCTCCACTTCCAGATCCAGATGCAGGGCGTCGAAAGGCAGCTCCCTGAGTTGCCCGATCAGGCTGATCAACCCCTGGCGCTGGCGCGGCTTCATCCAGTCCGGATCACCGAGCAGCAGGGTCACGTGCATACCCTGTGCGTGAGCGGCCTGCAGCAGTGCGGTCAGTGCCTGTCGGGTGTTGCGCACATCGGCGAGCTGCAAGCTGGTCAGCCCGACGTGCAATTGGCTGATGCCGGCCTGCTGCAAGGCGCTCAACTGACCGGGGCGCTGGCCGGGGTCGAGCAGCGCCGTGCTGTCCCAGATGTAGACGCCCTGGTTCCACTCGGTTCGTGTAGCCACCTGGGCGGGCATCACGGTGTTTTCGCCCTGCCAGTGCACCACACGGTTACCGAGCAAGCGTTCGAAACCGGCGCTGTCATCGCCGAACAGGCGCAGCGCCGAGTCCTGCAGCCAGGCACCGTGCCAGGCGGCGATCTGCGCGAACCCGGCGTTGTACTGATCGACCTGGGCCTGCAGCAGACGCAGGCTGGCTTCACCCGCGTCCAGGCGGCCCCGCTGGCGCCGTTCGGCGATGATCGTGTCCAGCGCGTCGCGGCGCTCGCTGCGCCACTGGTACTCATTGAGTTCGCGGCGCTGCTGTTCCAGCACCTTGCCCAGCTCGCGCAGCACGTTGCCGCGCTCGCGCTCCAGCGCCTGCACGGCGGCCTGGTAGCGCGCCTCGCCTTCGCGGCCACGGGCTGAGCCGTAGTCGAGCAGGTCGAATGGCGCGGAGAAGGTGATACCGGCGCTCAAGCCACTGCCGTCATCGCTGGCGCCACTGCGCTGTTCCAGGGTCTGAGCGACGTTCACATAGGATTCTATGGAGCTGTACCAGGGCTGCTTGCGGCCCAGTTCGGCGTTGGCCAACTCGGCGTTGCGCCCGGCCACGCGCGGATTGTCCTCCAGTTGCGTCTGCCAGGCCTGCAACGGTTGTGGCTCACTGGCCAGGGCCGCTGCGACCGGTGTGTCATGGGCATCGACCTGTACGCCGAGGCTTTGCAGGCTGGCGCGGATATCTTCCAGCAGGCCATTCTGCATGGCGCAACGGCGGGTCACTGCCGTCCATTCGCTGCGCATCAGTTGCGCGTCGGAGGGCAGGATCCAGCTGCCTTTCAGACGCGTCTGCACCTGTTGGTCGGCATCACGGGCCGTTTGCTGAACGCCTTCGCAGAGGTTCTGTTCCTCCGTCGCGCGCCACCAGTCCGCGTAGGTGCTGCGGATCGCCAGACGCTGCTGGGCACGCCGGTAGCCCTGTTCGATCTCGCCAAGACGAATGTCGCGTTCGCTGTCGCGCACCGCATCCACACGGCGGCGCAGGCTGCCAAGCAGGGGGTAGCGCACGCCAACCGCGAAGCTGCGCCCGTAGTAGTCGTTGCGCAGGTCGTCGGTCACCAGTTCGCGGTAACGGCCGACGTTGGCATTGCCGAACATCTCCCAGCCGGATTCGCTTTCGCGCTGGTCGCGAGCGGCATAGCGCGCCTGCAGTTCGGCATTGACCGCCTGGTTGCCGTCACCGGCCTGTTGCAAGGCCTGCTCCAGAGTCAGTGGCGCGGCGCTGGCCAGCAGCGGCGCGCAGCACAGCAGCGGCAGCAGACGTGAGGGTCGTGGTGCAGTCATCGAATATCAAAGCCCTAGAAGCGGTTGGCCCGTTTGAGAACCCACCAGGGCGCCATGCTCGATTCCTCGTGCCCGCGCCGCAGGGTTTCATTGAGAATGGCGACCACGCTCCAGCAGCGCAGGGCGTACATCGCCAGGGGGTAGAACGGCAGCACCCAGATCAGCGCCAGGTCCTGGCGTGGCCGCTCGCTGACCATCAGCATCAGGCCCAGGTACAGCAGTGAACTCATCATCAGGTACAGCGCGTAGATCAGCAGTGAATAGAAAATCAGTGCGGTGAACGGCAGGATGATCACCGCCACCAGGCTGTAGCCGAGGATGATGAAGGGCAGCACCAGCTGGAAGAACAGCCCGCTGACCATCAGCATCAGGAAGTTCGGCCAGCCGAGCAGGCGTGGCGTGAACACATGCCGATGCTTGCGGACGTAGACGAAGAACAGATCACCGTCCCAGCGCAGGCGCTGGTCGAGAAAGCTGCGCAGGGTCGCCGGTGCATCGGTGTGGCCGATGGCCTGGGGTTCGAACGGAATGCGCAGGCCGTAGCGACGAAAGTACGCCTTGATGCGCAGGGTCAGGTCCAGGTCTTCGGCGGTGTGGGTGTCCCAGCCGCCGATCTGCTGGAGGAAGCTGCGGCGGAAGGCGCCGAAGGCTCCGGACACGTTGTTGACCAGGTTCCACTCGGCCAGACCGATCTTGCACATGTGGATCGACAGCAGGTATTCCAGCGCCTGAATGCGTGCCACCCAGGATTGCCGGGCGTTGCGTACGCGCAGGCTGCCGGCGACGGCGGGCACCTTGGGATCGCGGAAGTGGCCGACCATGCGCACCACCATGTCGTTGTCGAACGAGGTGTCGCCATCGACGTTGATGAGGATTTCGCCGCGGCTGTAGGCCAGCCCGGTATTGAGTGACGACACCCGGCCGCCCCGCTGCCATTTGGCGATGGGGCGGATCACCCGATTGCGCGGCAGGCGTTGCTCGGCCTTGAAGCGGCGCACCACCTCGGTGGTCGCGCCGTTCGCCGCGGCGCCATCGACGATCGGAACGATCTCGATCATGCCGGGGTAGGTCTGCTCGGCCAGGCTGCGCAGGGTCAGCTCGACATCGCGACCTTCGCTGTAGCAGGTGATGATGCACGACACCCTTGGGTGCCAGGTACTGTGCACCGGCAGCGCGCTGCGTTTGCGCACGAACCAGCGCAGGGTACCGAGCAGCACCATCAGGTTGAGCGGCACTTCCAGCAGCAGGAAGTACGGGAACACCATGAGAAACAGCCGCCAGTGGCCGTTGGCGCCGTAGATTTCGCCCAGCCAGGCGTGCAGGTGCTCGACCAGCGCGTTCATCACAGTTCTCCGGCGAGGCGCGCCATCAGCAGCTCGGCGTCTTCCTTGTCGATCAGGCCAGCGGGAGCGACGCAGCCACTGGTGGTCAGGCGGATGTCCTGCAGATCCTCGCCAACGAACAGCCCGCTGATTTCATTGACGCGCTCGGTCACCCGGCGCAGGCCTGCGGAGTCGGTGTACATCAGCAGCAGCCAGAGGTGCTCCTCGCTGGTGCGGGTGCAGCGGTCGGTGTCGCGAATGGCCACCTGAATGCGTTCGATCAGCGTGTCGAGCAAGGCGTGGCCACGCTGCGGGCCGAGACGTTCGAGCACCCGGCCGAGGTTGCGAAAACGCATGCCGAGCAGCGCGAAGGTCGGTGCCTTGTGTCGCTCGATCAATTCCAGCTGCCAGTCCAGCAGGGTCTTGAAGGTATTGGCACCGACCACCGACAGGCCATTGAAGTAGTTGTCGGTGTTGCGCTCCAGGCCCTGGCGAGCGGTGAGCAGACCGCCTTCGGAAAGTTGGTAGTCGCGGATCTCGCGGACCTGCAGCTCGTCCGGTGCGTGGTGTTCGCCGCAATCCAGGCAGCGCGCCTGTACGTCGGCATCGACGAAGAAGGCATCGCAGCTGTTGCAGTTGTAGTTTTCCAGTGGCCGGTCGTAGTCGCTACCGATATGGCGCAGGCGGGTCAGGCAGTTGGGGCAGACCAGCGCGCCATCCTTGAGGTACTCGGTCTGGGCACCGATGTGGCCACAGGTGAAGCAGTGCAACGACGGCTGACGGGCAATGTCCAGGGAGTTGCATTCCACGCACACGTCGACGTAATTCAGGTGGCCGCTGCCGCAGCAGCGGCACAGGCGAATGCGGTCGACCAGCGCGCGGCTGTCGAGCAGGTTGCGTTGCGCCAGGTTCTGCACCAGAACCTGGCCGTTGACCTGGTCGTCGCCCAAGGCCTCGGCCAGCGGGTAGAGGTAATGCCGGGCCGACTGCGGCGCGCGTACGGCGGTGAGCGTACCGGGGGCGCGTAGCCACAGGTAGGCGAGCAACTGTGCTTCCAGACCTTCGGGAGCGCGACCGTTATTGAAGACGTTGAGGCGCTCGCGCCACTGTTGCCAGGCCTGCTGGATCACACTGGCCTGCAGCGGCGGTGGCCCATCGCCCAGGGCGGCGGCCAATGGTCCGGGACTGGTGCAGTAGATCAGCGCCAGGCGGTAGGCCGGGTGGCGACGCAGCGCCTGCAGCATGGTCAGGTTTTCGGTATCGCTGGCGCTCAGCACGACCACGTCGAAAGCCGGGGCTTGCAGCAGGGAGGGCAGATCGCTGAAACGAGTGGCGACAGAAAGGCGCGCATCGTGGCCTGGGGCAACTTCAGCGATGCGAATGGTCAATTCGGTCATCGGCTATTCCAGTCAGGGGGCAGCCGTCCGACTGGGGCTTACTTCGAAAAGTTCTACATAAAGCGTTTCTGTACAAGTTCCGCTGCAAGTTTCCGACGCGTGACGCCACGGGTGTATGCCGGGCCGAATACTACAGCTGCAGCCCGCCACTGGCCTTGTGCAGGGCGCGCAGGTGCTCGCCAAGCAGCTTCAGGTTGGCCTCGTTGGCCTCCAGCTCGGCCAGGCGCTGAGGTTCCAGCAGGCGGCGCACCTCTTCGTCGAGGTCGGCGCTGAGCAGGCTCAGTTGCTGCTGGCGATGGCGGGTTTCGCTTTCCAGGCGCTGCCATTCGCCCTGTTGCGGCAGGCCGTAGCCGCCCTCGAGGAGTTCGGCTGGGCGGCTGAGGAACCCGGTGCCGGCGAGGATCTGTTCCAGGGCATCGCCGGCCTTGTCCAGGTTCGGATCCTTGGCTGCCCTGCCGCTCAGGTAACGCTGCTTGAGTTCATCCTGGGAGAGCAGCAACTGACGGCGCATCGCCGCCTGCTCGAGCAGCAGCATGGCGGCACTGGCGCGCAGGTCGGCCTTCTCGAACCAGTGCCGCCGTTCGCTGGACGGTTGTTCCAGCCAGTCTTCCACCCGCTGTTCACGGATCGGCAGGCGCTGCTGCAGCACCTTGAACATGGCCTGGTAACGGTCGCGGAAGGAGTCGAAGCGGTAGCCCAGGCGCAGTGCCTCACGGGCGTTCTCGAGTGGGCTGCGGTCGGCCAGGCCGCGGGCCTCCAGCACTTGCAGCAGGCCGATGGGCGTGATGCTGTCGAGATCTTGCAGGCGCGGCAGATCGCTACCGCTGCGCAGCAGCTTGAGGGTTTCCACGGCGCAGTTGTTGGAGACGAAGAAGTAGTCGCCGTCGTAGCTCCAGTGTTGCTCGATGGCGCGGGCGACCAGTCGTTCGAGGCTTTCGCGGGGAAGTGTCAGCGGTACCGAGGCCAGGCTGCGCAACTCGACCTTGGTGTATTCCTCGATCACCTGGGCCAACGGCAGCACGAACAGGCGCGACGGATAAGCGCCCGTGAGGCCGTCCCAGCTCGACAACTGTACGTCACCGACGAAGGCCCGGTAGGACAGCACCAGGTGCTGATCGAGGTCCAGCCGGCAGTCCGATCCGCGTGGCCGGCCCGGCGCGCAGATCACCAGGCGCAACATGCTGTGGCCCCAGCGACTGGCCATGTTCTGATTGGCTTCGGCGAGCAGGTAATCCACTTCATAGACCCGCTCGGGGTCGAGGTTGGCCAGTGCCTGCTTGTCGAAATCGCGGCCCGCGTTGAGATAGGCGTAGCCGGTACCACAAGGCGCGCCGTGCGCCGGTGACCAACCGAAATGATCGCTGAAGAAGCGGGCCAACGAAGGGCGGCGACAGGCATATTCGGGGTCGAGGAGAAAGTACTCCATGTTCACCGCAACGAACTCGCGGGCGTTGCTCAGCTCGTAGCTGTCCGGGCTGCGCGCCACCTGGCCGTTATGGGCTTCGCGTTGACCACGGCTGCCGACGCGTTGCGGCCAGCCGGCCAGGTCGAGCAGGCGGGGGTCGTCGCTGAGGGTGAAGCGGCGCTCGGTCTGGCCGCGGCATTCGGGCGGCAGGCCGACCATGCCGAGGTTGCCGCTCTGGCGTTGGCAGCGTCGCAGCAGTGTGCGCTGTGCGGCGCCCCAGTAGGCGCCACGATCGTACAAATGGGTCACTTCATGGAGCACGGTCGCCAGCAACTCGCGGCGCACGCTGCCATGGGGGCGGCCAGTGGCGGTACGTGCTGCATTGCCGTCGGCAAGGGCAGGCAGCAGGCCGGCATTGAGTTCGATACCGCTGAAACGGCCAGCGCGGCCATAGATCCGTGGAGGCATCGCGACCCAGCTCACGGTGACGTCGCGATCCAGCGCGTCACGCAGGCGCGCCGGCATGGCCTGCAGGGCTTCGTCGAGCAGCTCCTGGCTGGCCTGGCGCTCGGCGCCATCCAGTTGGCTGTCATCCAGGGTCAGCTTGAGCTGGGCGTGGCTGGCCGTGCTGAGCAGCAAGGTCAGCAGCAGTAACCAGCCGCGGGGGGGCATCACAGAGCGAGAATGGCTTCGGCCAGCACCTGATCGGAGGCATTCTGTGCTTCGGGAAGCTGGCTGCGCAGGGCACCGAACGCGGCTTCCAGCTGGGCGCCACGGATATCGCCCTGGCTGGCGACGAAGCTGGCGGCGTCGTCGCGGGCCTCGATCACCACTTTCATGTCGCGCACCGAGGTGGTGGTATCCGAGGTGAAGTCGATGGTGCGGTCGAGGGCGCGGACGATGATATTGCTGGTGGCCACCAGGGTCTGGGCCTGAACGGCGCCGGCGAACAAGGCAAGGGATGCGGCGGCGGCGAGCAACGGACGCTTCATGAACGGGTCTCCGAATGGGGTTGGAATCGCTGGTTGGACGAGGAACACCTGCCGCAGTTCCGGCTATGACAGGTGTTTAGAGCGCCAGGATGGCTTGTGCCAGCTGCGCATCATTGGCTTGCAGCGCCGGCAGGCGGCCGCGTATGTGTTGCAGTGCGGCCTCCAGGTGCGCGCCACGCAGCGCGCCCTGGCTGGCGACGAAACCGGCCGCGTCGTCTTTGGCGGCCAGCACGATTTTGTTGTCGACCACCGAGGACGAGGCATTGGAGGTGCCTTCGATGCTGGCAGCGAGGGCATCGACCAGGGTGTCGGTGGTCACCAGGAAGCTGCTGGCAGAGGCACCTGCGGCCAGGCTGAGCAGGCTGAACAACGCGAGGGTACGGGCGATAGGCATGGTCTGGGCTCCAGGGCTCACTGAAAGCGAGCATTCTAACCGCTCTGGGGTGCAGCGTTGAAAAAAGACCTGCACCCTTTATGTCAGTACCTGTGCGGCCTGTGGTTCGGGCAAGTCAGCGCAGCCGGAAACGACAAAACCCCGCAGGCGCTGCATGCCGGCGGGGTTCTGCGGGAGAAACTAAACGATCGCGATCAACGCCAGAACGGCTTGCTCAGCTCGGCGTAACGCTGGCTTTCGCTGATGCCGGCATCGGCCAGCAGGCGAGTGTCGAGACGCGCCAGTTGGCGACGGCTGACGATGCGACGCTGCCACAGCAGCAGAGTAGCGAGGAAATTCAGCGGCAGGCTGGTGGCAGATTTGGACGAGTTGTCGATAAGCAGGTCGGAACTGAGGGTACGTTCCATGGTGTGCATCCTTCCGCTTTTGGCGGGGTTGGTAAGTTCTGGAGCCTATTCTGGTCCTCGCGCGGGGTGGACAGTAGTCACAGCTGAAGAAAATAATCAGGGTACTAGATAGGTTGCTTTGTAACTGTTTGGCTGATTTAGTCTTCAACTGTACCGGTGTTTGTGGATTAACCGTGACTCGCTACGTTTTGCAGTTTTTTTACCTCTATATGCAAGGATTTTCAGTGGTTCCATTGCGATACAGTTGGGATTGTGTGCTTTCGATGCATGGCTAATTATTTTTATCTTTGCTTGTGGGGGTACGTGGCGTGCTGAACTGTGTGTGTTGGCAGAGCCTGTGCAAGGATGCGCGGTTGGGCGCGAGCATGGAGGAAAGTGTCAGCAGGGGGCGAACCCGACTTGCGTTGCCATCGCCGCACCTTGCAGTCGCGTCGGAGCCGCGCGGCCAGCGACTTCGCCAGGCATCAGCAGTTGCCGGACCACCCTGGCTGGTCATCATCGCTGCAGCCAAGGCCCGGCTCGACGATTCCCTCTATATGCACTTGGGCAGTGCGCGGCATCGAATGCGCCCCGCGATGGGGCGCATTGCCAGGCCCTAGTCAACGGCCTTGAGCATCTCTTCGATGACCTTCTTGGCGTCGCCGAATACCATCATGGTCTTGTCCAGATAGAACAGTTCGTTGTCCAGGCCGGCATAGCCGCTGGCCATCGAGCGCTTGTTGACGATGATGGTCTTGGCCTTGAAGGCTTCGAGGATCGGCATGCCGGCGATGGGCGATTTAGGGTCGTTCTTCGCCGCCGGGTTGACCACGTCGTTGGCGCCAAGCACCAGCACCACATCGGCCTGACCGAACTCGGCATTGATATCCTCCATCTCGAACACCTGGTCGTACGGCACTTCGGCTTCGGCCAGCAACACGTTCATGTGCCCGGGCATGCGTCCGGCTACCGGATGGATCGCGTATTTGACCGTGACGCCCTTGTGCGCCAGCTTCTCGGTCAATTCCTTCAGGGCATGCTGGGCGCGGGCCACGGCCAGGCCGTAGCCGGGGACGATGATCACGCTGTCGGCATTGCCGAGCAGGAAGGCGGCATCGTCGGCCGAGCCGGATTTGACCGGCCGCTGCTCGCCGCTGCCCGCTGCCGGGCCGGCATCCGTGGCGCCGCCGAAGCCGCCGAGAATGACGTTGAAGAACGAGCGATTCATCGCCTTGCACATGATGTAGGAGAGGATTGCGCCGCTCGAGCCGACTAGGCTGCCGGCGATGATCAGCATCGAGTTGTTCAGCGAGAAGCCGATGCCAGCCGCCGCCCAGCCCGAGTAGCTGTTGAGCATCGACACCACCACCGGCATGTCGGCGCCGCCAATCGGGATGATGATCAGCACGCCAATGATGAAGGCCAGGGCCACCAGCACGGCGAACGCGGTCAGGTTACCGGTGAAGGTGAAGTACGCGCCGAGCGCCAGGAGCGCCAGGCCAACAGCCAGGTTGATCAGGTGCTGGCCGGCGAACTGTACTGGCGCACCCTGGAACAGGCGGAACTTGTACTTGCCAGACAGCTTGCCGAAGGCGATCACCGAGCCGGAGAAGGTAATGGCGCCAATCGCTGCGCCCAGGAACAGCTCCAGGCGGTTGCCATGGGGGATCGGCTCGCTGATCGTCGCGACGATACCCAGCGACTGCGGTTCGACCACCGCGGCAATGGCGATGAACACGGCGGCCAGGCCGATCATGCTGTGCATGAAGGCGACCAGCTCCGGCATTTTGGTCATCTCCACCCGCTTGGCCATGATCGAGCCCGCAGTACCGCCGACCAGCAGGCCGACGATCACATAGCCGATGCCCTGCACGGCAAGTTCACTGCCGAGTTTGTAGATCAGGCCGAGGGTGGTGAGCACGGCGATGCTCATGCCGATCATGCCGAAGGCGTTGCCGCGCCGCGAGGTGGTCGGGTGCGACAGGCCCTTGAGCGCCTGGATGAAGCACACCGAAGCCACAAGGTAGAGGAGGGTGATCAGGTTCATGCTCATCGATTACTTCTCCACCGGGGCTTTCGGGGCCTTCTTCTTGAACATTTCCAGCATGCGCCGGGTGACCAGAAAACCACCGAACACATTGACCGCCGCCAGGGTAACGGCCAGGGTGCCCATGGTCTTGCCCAGGGGGGTGACGGTCAGCGCGGCGGCGAGCATGGCGCCTACGATGACGATGGCGGAAATCGCGTTGGTCACCGCCATCAGCGGGGTGTGCAGGGCCGGGGTGACGTTCCACACCACGTGGTAGCCGACGTAGATGGCCAGCACGAAGATGATCAAGTTATAGATGCCGTCGGAAATCAGATCCATCGGGGTGATCCTTTTGGTAGTGATTGGCCCTCTCCATAAAGAGAGGAGGGCCATCATGGGTTGATGCGCACGATCTCGCCGTCCTTGCACATCAGGCAGGCGGCGACGATGTCGTCTTCCAGGTCGAGGTGGAAGGCGCCGTTCTCGTCGATCACCAGCTTGAGGAAGTCGAGCAGGTTGCGTGCATACAGCGCCGAGGCATCGGCGGCGACCAGCGCGGGCAGGTTGCCGTGGCCGACCAGGGTCACGCCGTGCCTGACCACCACCTTGTCCAGCTCGGTTAGCGGGCAGTTGCCGCCCTGGATGGCCGCCAGGTCGATGACCACCGAGCCTGGCTTCATCTCGGCGACCGTGGCTTCGTGCAGCAGCGTGGGGGCCTTGCGGCCGGGAATCAGCGCGGTGGTGATAACGATGTCGGCCTGCTTGGCGCGTTCGTGCACGGCCCTGGCCTGGCGCTCCATCCACGAGGCGGGCATCGGGCGGGCATAACCGCCGACGCCTTCGGCGCATTCGCGCTCTTCATCGGTCTCGAACGGCACGTCGACGAACTTGGCGCCCAGTGACTCGATCTGCTCTTTCACTGCAGGACGCACGTCGGAGGCCTCGATCACCGCGCCCAGGCGCTTGGCGGTGGCGATCGCCTGCAGGCCGGCGACACCGGCACCGAGGATCAGTACCCGGGCAGCTTTCACCGTGCCGGCGGCGGTCATCAGCATCGGCATGAAGCGCGGGTAATGGTTGGCCGCCAGCATCACCGCCTTGTAGCCGGCGATATTGGCCTGGGACGACAGCACGTCCAGGCTCTGGGCGCGGGACGTGCGCGGCGCGGCTTCCAGGGCGAAGGCGGTGACGCCGGCGCCGTTGAGGCGGGCAATGGTCTCGTTGCTGAACGGGTTGAGCATGCCGACCAGCACGCTGCCCGGCTGCAGGAGAACCAGCTCGGCGTCGTCTGGTGCCACCACCTTGAGTATCAGCGCCGCACCGAATGCTGCAGTGGCATCGCCAATGCTCGCACCCACGGCTGCATAGGCACTGTCGGTGATGCTGGCTGCGATGCCCGCACCGCTCTGAACGGTGACCTGATGGCCCTGGGCAATCAGCTTCTTGATGGTTTCCGGCGTCGCGGCAACCCGCGTCTCGCCTGCATGGGTTTCGAGGGGAACACCAATGTGCACGCTTGCATCTCCTGCGATCGTTGCAGATTCACCCGAGGGTGACGGAGTACGGTATCGACTAAAGTCGATAGCCTGCATTCTGCAAAGGAAGCGGATCAGTAAGCAATATTCATGGAGTGTTTATTTGTCATGACTACAAGTTATTGGAGATATTGTTATTTTTCATGCGGAATTATTGTGATAAATAAGCAAATTAAGTCGCTAAGTTCGCTCAAGTATGCGCTATCAGGAATAAATTTCTTAAAATTAGGTTGATTGTATTTTTCCCGAGTGCGACGCGGTGTCACAGTGTTCAATATCATTTACAGGGGGTTGAACGGCATTTTTGGGTTTTATGTAGCGATGTTTTTAATTTGCTACAAGGTGTGGAAGCGTCATCTCAGGTCAGCGCGACCCGGCTGTCGCTTCGCTCGACGTCAGGCCACGAGGGTGATGCGCAGCTCGCGAGCGGCGCTGTTGGTAAGGCGGTTGAGAGATACGCAGCCCAATGGCACGCATGCACGGTTGATCGGCCAACCGTAGCCTGGGTTGAGCGACGCGATACCCGGGTCGCAGCAGCCGATGCGATCAGCCCGTGCGCCAGGTGATTTCCTGCACGCCGTCGGTGCTGATGCGCAGCCACTGATCGGCCTGCTCGTCGCTTTCTTCTTCTTCCCAGCTGCCAGGTGCGCAGCGGATTTCCACGTCCAGTGCGGTGTAGGCCGCCTGTGCGCAGGCCAGGTCGTCTTGCCAAGGCGTGGCGTCGCTTTCCAGGTACAGGCTGTGCCATTTGCCCACCGCCTTGGGCAGCCAGGTCACCGGGACATCGCCGGCGCGGCACTGGAAGGTCTGGCCTTTCTGCTGCCAGTCGGAGCAGGGGCCCAGGGCTTTAGTCAGCCAGGCGGCGATGGCCTGGTGATCGGCGTCCTTGAGGTATATCTCGATATCCGGTTGGCGCATTTTCATCCTCATCTCGATCTGCTGCGCGTCGGCCCTACCGCGTTAAAAACAGACTCGGAAGTTGTTTGCGACTAACGCACTTCAGTGCGGCCCCCGAAGGGGCGAACGAAGTGAGTCATGCTCATGTACAAAAGTACACTCCGCTTCCTCGTCTGTTTTTGCGGGGCCGCAGGCATTGTAGGGCTCCAGCTCGCAAGATCGTGCACAGGTTTTTAGGGGGCGTCACGCTCGATCCAATCGTAGCGGATGGCGACGGTCACTTCGAAGCTTTCGGCAATCACCGCAGCGCGGCGTTCCGCGCTGGCGCGCCAGCCATGGGGTGTCATCGCCAGCAGGTCGGCTCGTGCTTGCGGTGTGTCGAGCAGCAGCGGGAAGCTCAGGGTTTCGCTGTGCGCCAGGTGCATGCCCGGCGGGATCAGTTCGAGGTGCTTCTGGTCATCGTAATCGCGCACCTCATCGTAGAGTTTCTGACGCAGTTCCATCAGGTGGTCGCGAGTCGGCCCCATGCGCAGCAGGCCGCCACCGGGGGCGAGCAGGCGTTTGGCCTCCTGCCAGTCCAGCGGGCTGAACACACTGGCCAGCAACTGACAGCTGGCGTCGGCCAGGGGCACGCGGGCCATGCTGGCGATCAACCAGCTCAACTGGGGGGCACGCTTGCAGGCGCGCTTCACCGCTTCACGGGAGATATCCAGGGCATAACCATCGGCCTCTGGCAGCGCCGCGGCGATCTGCGCGGTGTAATAACCTTCGCCGCACCCGATATCCAGCCACTGCTGCGGGCCGTAACCGGCTGCCAGCTGTGCCAGCCGGGCAGCCAGCGGCGCGTAGTGGCCGCCATCGAGAAAGCGTCGGCGTGCCTCGACCATGGCGGCATTGTCGCCCGGGTCACGGCTGTTCTTGTGCTGTACCGGCAGCAGGTTGAGGTAACCCTGGCGGGCCCGGTCGAAGCGGTGGTTGGCCGGGCAGGCCACGCCGTTGTCGGCGGCCTGCAGCGGCGCCTGGCAGATCGGGCAACTGAGCATCAGGCGAGCAGCTTGACCAGGGTCTGATGGTAGATCTCGGTGAGTACCTCGAGATCGCTGGCCAGTACGCGTTCGTTGACCTGGTGGATGGTCGCGTTGACCGGGCCGAGCTCCACCACCTGGGTTCCCAGCGTGGCGATGAAGCGGCCATCGGACGTGCCGCCGCTGGTGCTTGGCGTGGTTTCACGACCGGTCACACTACGGATGCTGGCACTGACCGCATCGAGCAGGGCGCCCGGCTCGGTGAGAAAGGGCAGTCCCGACAGCGCCCATTCGATGTGATAGTCCAGGCCGTGCTTGTCGAAAATGGCGTTGACCCGCTGCTGCAGGCCTTCGACCGTCGATTCGGTGGAGAAGCGGAAGTTGAACACTGCGGTCAGTTCGCCAGGAATGACGTTGGTCGCTCCGGTGCCGGCGTTCAGGTTGGAGACCTGGAAGCTGGTCGGCGGGAAGAACGCGTTGCCGTCGTCCCAGTGCTCGGCGGCCAGTTCGGCCAGGGCCGGGGCGGCCAGGTGAATCGGATTCTTCGCCAGGTGCGGGTAGGCCACGTGGCCCTGGATCCCGCGCACGGTCAGGGTCGCGCCCAGGGAGCCGCGGCGCCCGTTCTTCACCACGTCGCCGACCTGCGACGTGCTCGACGGTTCGCCGACGATGCACCAGTCGAGGCGCTCGTTGCGCGCGGCCAGGCGTTCGACCACGGCCTTGGTGCCGTGGTGGGCCGGGCCTTCTTCGTCGCTGGTGATCAGAAAGCTGATGCGGCCCTTGTGGTTCGGGTACTCGGCGACGAAACGTTCGACGGCGATGATCATCGACGCCAGGCTGCCCTTCATGTCGGCGGCGCCACGGCCGCAGAGCATGCCCTGGTCGTCGATCAGCGCCTCGAACGGGCCGTGCTGCCAGGCCTGCAGCGGGCCGGTGGGTACCACATCGGTGTGCCCGGCGAAGCACAGCACCGGACCGTCCTGGCTGCCATGGCTGGCCCAGAAGTTGTCCACGTCCTCGATGCGCATCGCTTCGATGGCAAACCCCAGGGCCGCGAGACGACGCATCATCAGCTCCTGGCAGCCTTCATCCAGTGGCGTGACGGATGGCCGGCGGATCAGATCGCAGGCGAGCTCGAGGGTGGGGGACAGGGCCGTCATGGGAACTCCGGTAAAGTAATGCTCGTCAAGCAGTGCGGGGCGGGAAGGGCGCATAGCTTAAAGCAAAACGCGCCGGCCTCGTAGGCGTTCGGCCTTTTGACACAGCATGGAAAGGTCCCTGGGGATTGTTCGCGTGGTTGCCGCTCAGCAAGCCGAAAAGACAACGGCGGCCAATTGGCCGCCGTTGTCGTGTTGCCTGAAGAATCAGGCGTTCTCTGCCTCGGCCTGTACCACCGGGATCTCCAGCGGTTTGGGCTGCGACGAGAGCAGCGCCATGATCAGCGCGGCGAGGTACGGCAGCGATTGCACCAGCAGCATGATCACCCAGAACTTCACGTCGTAGCTGGGCAGGCCCTGGACGATGGCGATACCCAGGGCGGCGCCCCACAGCAGAAGCATGATGAAGACTTCTTCGCGGGCTTCGGCGAGGGCCACCATCAGGCCATGGCTGGAGCGCATCTTCGGCGTGCGGAAGAACGGGATGCTCTTGGTGAACGCGCCGTACAACACCGCCTTGGCGATGGTATGCGACAACGCCAGTCCGGCCACCGCGGCGCAGGCCGCATCCTTGAGGTTGACCCCGACCGCCCGTTGATACAGGAAGATGATCTTGCCCACCTTGAACAGAAACAGGGCCAGGGGCGGGATCGCGAAGATCAGCAATGGCGGGTCGACCCGTTGCGGCACGATGATCATCGCTGCCGACCAGAGCAGGGCGCCTGCGGTGAAGAAGATGTTCAGGCCATCGGCGACCCAGGGCAGCCAGCCGGCGATGAAGTGATAGCGCTGGCCGCGCTTGAGTTCGCTGCCCTTGCCGGCGAGCAGTTCACGGGCGTGCCCCTTCATGATCTGGATGGCGCCATAGGCCCAGCGGAAGCGTTGCTTCTTGTAGTCGATGAAGGTGTCCGGCATCAGCCCCTTGCCGAAGCTGTCATGGGCGTAAGCGGCGGAGTAGCCTTTCTCGAACACCCGCAGGCCCAGCTCGGCGTCTTCGCAGATGGTCCAGTCGGCCCACTTCAGCTCGTCCATCACCGTGCGGCGGATCATGGTCATGGTGCCGTGCTGGATGATCGCGTTGCGGTCGTTGCGGGTCACCATGCCGATATGGAAGAAGCCCTTGTACTCGGCGTAGCAGAGCTTCTTGAAGGTGCTTTCCTCGCCGTCGCGGTAGTCCTGCGGCGACTGCACCACGGCGATCGATGGATCGGCGAAGTGCGGCACCATGTGCTTGAGCCAGTTGCGATCGACGCAGTAGTCGGAGTCGATCACCGCCACCACCTCGGCATCCGCCGCGGTGTGCGGCAGGATGTAGTTCAGTGCGCCGCCCTTGAAGCCATGCAGCGGCGCCACATGGAAGAAGCGGAAGCGCGGGCCGAGCTCTGCGCAGTAGTCGCGTACCGGCTCCCACACCGCGGGATCCTTGGTGTTGTTGTCGATGATCAGGACTTCGAAGTCCGGATAGTCGAGGTTGGCCAGGGCGTCGAGGGTCTGTTTGACCATCTCCGGCGGCTCGTTGTAGCAGGGCACGTGGATCGACACCTTGGGACGGTAATCACTGTCACCCAGCACGGGGGTGAAGGAGCGCCGTCGCTGCGTCCATACCGTCTCGGCCAGTTCGTGGGCCTCGGTGAGCAGGACGATGAACACGCCGATGGCGCCGACGCCGAGCAGCAGGCCGACCAGCATGCTGAACCAGGTGCTGTACTGCTGGCTGTAGTCGTAGCCGATCCACACCAGGGCCGAGCCGCCGGCGAACGCGACGAAGGTCAGGAAAGTGCGTCCGCGCTGGTGCAGGGCGCTGCCATCGATGAGCATCAGCGCCAGGGACAGCAGCGCCATGACCACCGAGGCAACCGCCAGCAAGCGCCACTGGGGAATGGCTACCACCGGGCCCTCGAAGTTGAATTTGGCGTTGCGGTCGAGGTTGTAGACGCCCCAGTAGGCGCCCACCGAACCCTCATCACCGGCTTTCCACGGCTGGTCGAACGCCTCGATGACGAAGTAGTTGTAGCCCTGGGCATTCAGCGTGGTGACCAAGGTGCGCAGGTAGATGGCCTGATCCGCCTGGGTCGCCTCGGCGCCACCGCGCACGCGACCGTTGCTCGGCCAGCCGACCTCGGAGAGCAGCAGGGGTTTTTTCGGGAACAGCTTCTTCAGGTCCCGGGCGCGATCCAGGGTGAACTGGGTGGAGTCCTTCATCGGAATGAATTCCCAGTACGGCAGGACGTGGGCCGCGACCAGGTCCGCGTGGTCGGCCAGTTCCGGGTACTTCTCCCAGATGTGCCACTGCTCGGAGGTGGTGACCGGCACCTTGACCGCCGCGCGCACGCGGTCCATGTAACCGATCAGTTGCTTGGTGGTGACCTCGCGGCGAAACAGCGCCTCGTTGCCGACCACTACGCGCACGACGCTGCGTGAGGTATTGGCGATCTCGATGGCCTTGGCAACTTCGCGTTCGTTGCGTTCTTCGTCGGTGCCGATCCACACGCCCAGGGTCACGCGCAGGCCGAACTCCTCGGCGAGCAACGGGATCTTGTCCAGCGCGCCGTCCACCGAGTAGGTACGGATGCTGTCGGTCTGCTTGGCGAGCAGTTCAAGATCCGAGCGCATTTCCTCGTCACTGGGGTAGACGCCGGTTTGCGGGCTCTGTCCCTGGCGGAAGGGCGAGAACGAGTAGCCGGATATCTGCTCGGGCCAGTCCGGTGCCGTGACCGGGCGGTTGTAGAGCGCCCAGATACCGGTGAACAGGGCGGCAATAGCCAGGAATACAATCAGATTGAGGCCGAACTTGCGCGAAAGCATGCTGTGTCAGGTTCCGAAAGGTGGAACGGGGAGAAGGCCGGCGAGCGCCGGTTGGCGCGCATGCTACTCCGTCGTTGAATGACTGTATAGCACAGCTCGGGGCGGCTGTTTGCGCATGGGCCGCAGGGTTTCCGACGGCGCTGGGCCTCAACGCGGCGTGCCGGGCAGATGGTGCTTGGGATGGGCGGCCAGGCTTTCTATAATGCGCGCCCATCAGGAGGAGCCCGCATGTCGTTCGATGAGCAACGTTTCGCCGGAATTGCCCGGTTGTATGGCCGCCAAGGCGCGCAGCGGCTGGCGGCTGCGCACGTGGCGGTGGTCGGTATCGGCGGCGTGGGTTCCTGGGTGGCCGAGGCGCTGGCGCGCTCCGGGGTGGGCGAGATTTCCCTGTTCGACCTTGACGACGTCTGCCTCAGCAACACCAACCGGCAGGCCCACGCCCTGCAGGGCCAGGTCGGTCGTGCCAAGGTCGCGGTGATGGCCGAACGGCTGCGGGCCATCAACCCGGCCTGCGTGGTGCATGAGGTGGCCGACTTCGTGACCCGCGACAGCATGGCCGGCTACATCACCGTCGAACTGGACGCGGTGGTCGACTGCATCGACAGCGTGGCGGCCAAGGCGGCGCTGATTGCCTGGTGCAAGCGCCGCAAGATCACCATCGTCACCACCGGCGGTGCCGGCGGGCAGATCGATCCGAGCCAGGTGCAGGTGGGCGATCTGAACAAGACCTTCAACGACCCCCTGGCCGCCAAGGTGCGCTCCACGCTGCGCCGCGACTACGGCTTCTCCCGCACGCCGGGGCGCAACTACAGCGTGCCCTGCGTGTTCTCCACCGAACAGTTGCGCTACCCCGATGCGGGTGGCGGCATCTGCCTGAGCAAGGCATTCGTCGGCGAGGGCGTGAAGCTCGACTGTGCCGGCGGCTTTGGTGCGGTGATGATGGTGACCGCCACCTTCGGCATGGTGGCGGCGGCGCGCATCGTCGACAAGCTGGTGGGCGGTGCTCGCCGGCCGGCCGAGCGGCGTGCGCCGAACCCGTGATTCTTTACCTTTTCATTACCTGATGCTGACCCTCGCCAGCCGCCTGCTTTGCTAGGGTCTGTTGTCGTTTCAACGCGGCTCGCGTTGAAACGACAACAGACCCTGGCATCACCGATTATTTTCGAGGATCACCTGCATCATGTTGCGACCCCTCTCCTGGCTGGCCTCGCTGTTGCTGCTCAGTGCCTGCTCTCATCACCCGGAGCCACCGGCTTCGCTCGATTCGCGTATCGACCAGCTCGTGGCAGGGGCCTATCAGCCTCCGCGGCTGGCGGTGCAAGGCTGGCATGCCGAATGGACGCTCGACGACGAGGTCATGGACGTCGACTGGCTGGCACCGGCCCAGGCAAGCGCATTGCCGGTGATTCTTTACCTGCCGGGTCTTGGCGAGGACAGCCGCGCTGGCGAGCCCTGGCGGCGTGCCTGGGCGCAAGCCGGTTATGCGGTGCTGTCCGTGCAGGCGCACCGCGATGGACGCAGCATCTACGCCAGCAAGGAAGCGCAAGCCGGCGCATTCCAGGGCATCGCCCGGCGTGCCTATGCGGCGGATGCGCTGCAACGGCGGCTCGTGCAGCTCGACCTGGTGCTGCGCGAGGCGCGCCGTCGCGCGTCCGCCGGGGACGATGCCTTCAGCCGTGTCGATTGGCACCGGCAGGCGGTCGCCGGTTTCGACCTGGGTACACAGACCGCTGTCGCGCTGTCGACCGGCCAGCATGGCTGGGCGCCCCGTGTGGCGATCCTGCTCAGCCCCTACGCCCCGGCACCCGAATTGGCCCGGCAGGTCTCGATTCCGCTGCTGGGTGTCAGCGGCCAAGCCGACGAGGACCCGTTCAGCAACTGGGTGACACCTGCGCAACGCCATCAGATGTTCTGGCAGCACATCGAGGCCGCCGGCAGCTACCAGTTGCTGTTGGATCGCATGACCCATGCCCAGCTGGGCGGTACGTTCGCTGCCGAGCCAGGCAGGGCGGCCGGCGACAGGCCGCATGCCCGCCCCGGCACGGGTGGCGCACCTGGCGGTGGCCCGGGTATGGGGGGTGGCCAGGGTGAACCGGGCGGATCGGCCCGCTCCGCTGAACGTCGCAACGAGGGTGGCGGTCGCGAAAGGTATGGGCGAGGCGGCGAAGGCGAAGTCGATCCCCGGCGCGCCGCTATCCTCCTGGCGACCAGTGTCGCCTTTCTCGACACCTGCCTGCGCAACGATGCCGAGGCGCGGCACTGGCTGGAGTGGGAAGCCAATCGCTGGATGACGCCGGGCGCGCGCCTGGAGGCCAAGACTCGAACGCCCTGAACCCACGAGACCGGACAGGGTCCGCCACGATCTCGTGAGCCGCCCGTCCATCGCATGATGCGGGGCCGGCGCGACTGCCCGCCGGATGGCGCTCGAGAGCACCTGAAAACGAGGTTTTCTAGATACAGTATTTTTTATGTTAATCGTGTATTTGTATCGTTTTGCGCGGCGAGCAGTGCTTCCCCTCGGTTTGCGAGGTCAATTCGGGCTCGTGGGGCGCAGACCCGCTGCGTCCAGACGGTAGGCAACCCTGGTCGCGTTCGGCGGCCGATCCTGATCGGGAAAACCATGATGAGCCTCTGATGATTGTTATGCCTTCATGATGGTGTTGGGCCGGGTGATCGCTGATCCACGGCTGGCGCTGTGACGAGAAGCGTTCGCCAGATGGCCTGAGTTAAATGGGGGCCGAGCGCTGCTGCTTGATTCTGTATGCCGAGAACTTGATCCTCTGTGCCGCTCGGGTTCGCATGGCGGTAATCTTTGTGGGCACGGCGGCCGGCGGGGCACCAACGTATGGCGGTTCGAGCCGATACAGAGCGCTGTTTTTCCGATCTACCGGTGCTGCGATCCTGACCGGTAGGCGGGCAGAATCGGACCGATCAGGCCAGTTCGCAAGCGCCAGGGACAGCGTCATGGGCGATTCCGCTATCGGCGAGCGTGGCATCGCTGCAGCCAGGGTTTCTGCGGCGCTGCCGGATCGGCAGGCTTGGTGATTCGGTTGTCAGTACGGCGAGCCGTCGAGCAACTGGCGCATCCTCAGCACCACCGCATGCATGCCACTGGCACGCGAGGGCGACAGTTGACGCGACAGGCCGAGCTGGGTGAACCAGCCTGGCACATCCAGTTCCGCCAACTGCCCGCCATTCAGGCCATTGACCCTGGCCAGCAATACGGCGAGCAAGCCACGAATCAGGCGGGCATCGCTGCTGGCGCGGAAGTGCCAGGCGCCGTCGTGGCGTTCGCCGACCAGCCACACCTGGCTTTCGCAGCCGTGCACACGGTCGGCTTCGTGGCGGCCGGCCAGCGGCTCGAGGCGCTCGCCCCATTGCATCAGCAGCCGTGCGCGCTGTTCCCAGCCGGGGCAGGCGGCGAATGCGTCGAGGGCTTCGCGGGCGCTGTCGGGTAGGCTCATCGCAGCAACTCCAGGGCCTTGTCCAGGGCCGCGAAGAAACGCTGCAGGTCGCGTTCGTCGTTGTAGAGGCCCAGGGACACACGAATTGCGCCGCTCACCCCAAGCCGTTGCAGCAACGGCATCGCACAGTGATGACCCGCCCGCACGGCAATGCCTTGCTCGCTGAGCAGGTGGGCGAGGTCACCGCTGTGTATGCCCGCCACGGTAAAGCAGGCCAGTGCGGTTTCCGGCTCGCCGAGCAGGTGCAGGCCCGCATAGCGTTGCAGGCCGGTCAGCAGCAGTCGGTGCAGTGCGGCCTCGTGCTCGGCGATGGCTTCGGGGTCGAGGCTGCCGAGGTAATCCAGCGCTGCGCCGAACGCGATGACCCCGGACACCGGTGGGGTGCCGGCCTCCAGGCCGAGCGGTGCATCGCGAAAGGTCGCGGTGTGGTAATCCGTCTGCTGCAGCATTTCACCGCCGAACTGCCAGTGGCGCAGGCGCTGCAGGGCCGCACGCCGGCCATAGAGCAGACCGACGCCGTCCGGGCCATACAGCTTGTGGCTGGAGCAGACGTAGAAATCGCAGCCCAGTGCCTGCATGTCCTGGCGGCCATGCACGCTGGCCTGGGCGCCGTCGACGACGGTCAGCGCGCCCTGTTCGCGGGCGTGCCGGAGCAGCGCAGGCAGCGCTTGCCGGCGTCCAAGTACGTTGGACAGCTGGCTGAGGGCGAGCAGCCGGGTTCGCGGGCCGATCAGCGTGAGGGCTCGCTGCTGGTCGATGTCGCCCTGGGCCGTCAGCGGCAGCACTACCAGGGTGAGGGCCTTGCGGGCTGCCAGTTGTTGCCAGGGCAGCAGGTTGGCGTGGTGTTCGGCGGCACTGACGACGATCTCGTCGCCAGCCGCGAACAGGTGCTCCAGCCCATAGGCGAGCAGATTGAGGGCTTCCGTGGTGCCGCGGGTGAAGACGATCTCTTCGCTGTCCGCGGCATTCAGCCAGCGCGCGGCATGGCGGCGGGTGTCTTCGAAGGCACGGGTGGCGCGTTCGCCAGGCAGATGCTGGGCACGGTGCACATTGGCGGCACCGCCGGCGTAATAGGCCAGCAAGGCATCCAGCACCGCTTGTGGTTTCTGCGCTGTGGCGGCGCTGTCGAGGTAGGTCTGGCCTTCGCGTTCGAGGGCCAGCAGGCCGGGAAAATCGGCACGCCAGGGGGAAGTGAGAACCATGAGCTTCAAGCTGCAAGCTGCAAGTCAGGCTGCGGCTTGCAGCGTGTGACTTGCAGCTTGGCGCTGCCTCTTTTAGTTGTGAGCGTGCAGGGCTTCGTTCAGCTCGATGGCCGACTTGTTGGTCTTGCACTCCACCGCGCCCGTTTGCGAGTTGCGGCGCAGCAGCAGGTCGGCCTGGCCCGCCAGGTCACGACCCTTGACCACCCTGACCAGGTTGTTCTGGTCGTCGAGCAGGGCGATCTTGGTGCCCGCGGTCACGTACAGGCCGGCCTCGACGATGTTGCGGTCGCCCAGCGGAATGCCGATACCGGCGTTGGCGCCGATCAGGCAGCCTTCGCCGACCGAGATGACGATGTTGCCGCCACCGGAGAGGGTGCCCATGGTCGAGCAGCCGCCGCCCAGGTCCGAGCCCTTGCCGACGAATACGCCTGCGGAAACGCGGCCTTCGATCATGCCGGGACCGGCGGTGCCGGCGTTGAAGTTGACGAAGCCTTCGTGCATCACGGTGGTGCCTTCACCGATGTAGGCGCCCAGGCGAATACGCGCGCTGTCTGCGATACGCACGCCGGTGGGGACCACGTAGTCGGTCATTTTCGGGAATTTGTCCACCGAGAAGACTTCCAGCAGATCGCCCTTCAGGCGTGCTTCCAGTTGGCGCTCGGTCAGTTCCAGCAGATCGACCGCGCCCTGGCTGGTCCAGGCGACGTTGGGCAGCAGCGGGAAGATGCCGGTCAGGTTCAGGCCGTGGGGCTTGACCAGGCGGTGCGACAGCAGGTGCAGCTTGAGGTAGGCCTCGGGCGTGCTGGTCAGGGCGGTATCGTCGGCCAGCAGGGTGGCCACCAGGGGCTTGGCGCTTTCCGCCAGGCGGGTGAGCAGGGCGCTCTGCACGGTGTCGATGCCCTTCAGGGCGCTGGCCAGTTCGCCAGCCTGCTGGTTGGTCAGTGTGATGGCCTGGTTGCCACCACTGTAGCCAAGCTTCTCGGTAACCTTGGCGACCAGTTCGGCGCCCGGGTTGAGCAGCGGCTGTGCGTAGAACACTTCCAGCCAGGTACTTTGACGGTTTTGCGTGCCGACCCCGAAGGCCAGGCTGAACAGGGTGTTGGACATGGGTTTTTCCTTGCAACGAATTCGATTGAGGTGGCGGTATCAGGCCAGTTCGGCGGCATAACGCTCGGGTTTGAAGCCGACCAGCGTACGGGCGCCCAGATCCAGCACGGGGCGCTTGATCATCGATGGCTGGGCGAGCATCAGTTCGATGGCCCTGGCCTGGTCGAGATCGCTTTTCCGGGCGTCGTCGAGTTTGCGGAAGGTGGTGCCGGCGCGGTTGAGGATGGTTTCCCAGCCGTGCTCGTCACACCACTTCTGCAGGTTGTCGCGGTCGATGCCGGCGGTCTTGTAGTCGTGAAACCGGTACCCGATACCCCGCTCGTCGAGCCAGGTACGGGCCTTTTTCATGGTGTCGCAGGCCTTGATGCCATACAGGACGTTAGTCATTGATTTTCCTCGGAAGGATTCCACTCGTCGAATCCCTCTCAATACCTTGTTAATTCCGCGTGGTGGATTATGCCACGTCGACCCGGCTTGCGGCGCTGTCAGGTGGCCGGCCCACCTAGACAGGTTAGAATGCCTGGCCCGTGCGCGTCATGCGGCCTCGTTCGCCAAGGATCCTTCCCGTCATGCAGCTTCTCTACACCATCCTGATCATGTTGCTGGTGGTCAGTGGTACGCGCATCAGCGCCCAATTCATTCCCCTGCCATTGCCGATCCTGCAGATTCTGATCGGTGCCCTGCTGGCGATTCCGGCGCTGGGGCTGCATGTCAGGCTCGACCCCGAGCTGTTCCTCCTGCTGTTCATCCCGCCGCTGTTGTTCGTCGATGGCTGGCGCATGCCCAAGGGGCAGTTCCGCAAGCTGCGTACACCGATCCTGTTTCTCGCCTTCGCGCTGGTGTTCTTCACCATTCTCGGCGCGGGTTACTTCATTCACTGGTTACTTCCCCAGGTGCCCCTGGCGGCCTGCTTCGCGCTGGCGGCGGTATTGTCGCCGACCGACGCCGTCGCAGTGTCGGCGATCGCCCATGGGCGCCTGCCCAGCACCCTGAACAACCTGCTGCAGGGCGAGGCGCTGATGAACGACGCCTCGGGCCTGGTCGCCTTCAAATTTGCCGTGGCTGCGACCCTGACCGGGGTGTTTTCCCTGGGCGACGCCAGCCTGCAATTCCTGCTGGTGGCGGTCGGCGGGCTGCTGATCGGCATGGCGCTGAGTTATCTGCTGGGGCGTCTGCGGGCCTGGATGATCGCCCGTGGCTGGGAGGAACCGGCACCCCACGTGCTGCTGATGCTGCTGCTGCCCTTCGCTGCCTACGTGGCTGCCGAACACCTGGGGCTGTCAGGCATTCTCTCGGCGGTGGCCGCCGGCATGATGCAGAGCCGCCTCGACCTGCTGCCACGGCAGACCACCACGCGCCTGCTCAACCGCAGCGTATGGGCGATGCTCGAGTTCACCTTCAATGGCCTGATCTTCCTGCTCCTGGGCCTGCAGTTGCCGGACATCCTCGAAGCGGTCGTTGGTGACCACACCGATGCCTGGCGATTGCTGCTGCCCGCACTTGGCTATGTGCTGGCGGTGTACGCCGTGCTGATGGCACTGCGCTTCGTCTGGGTCTACAGCTACTGGCGCACCTCCGGCATGCTGCGCCGCTGGCGGGGCAAGCCGACCCGCTTCGCCGGGCAGTCGCGCATCGCCCTGACCAGCGTGCTGACCCTGGGAGGCGTGCGTGGCGCGGTGACCCTGGCGGGCGTGATGTCGTTGCCACTGCTGCTCAACAATGGCGAGGCGTTTCCCGAGCGCGACCTGCTGATCCTCATCGCCGCTGGGGTGATCCTGTTGTCGCTGCTGGTCGCCAGTGTCGCCTTGCCGAGAATTTTGCCGCTGTTGCCGCAGGACAACGTGGCGCTCCAGGAGGGCGAGCTCAACCGTCACCGCGCTCAAGTGCTGCAGGCGGCCATTCGCTGCCTGGAGGCCGACGACGAAAAGGCCGTGGATGCCGACGGCGCGATCGCCGCCGCTGAGATCCGTGCCAAGCTGATGAGCGAATACCGCGACCTGCTCGAGCGCACCCGCACGCGCGGTGCCGAGGCGTCTCGCGACCACCAGCAGCAAGCCGACCAGCTGGAGTACCGCATGCGCCTGCATGCGCTGCGCACCCAGCGCCTGGAACTGTACCGGATGCGCAAGGAGAACCAGTTGGACGATGACATGCTGGCGGAAATCCTTCGCGACCTGGACAACGCCGAGGCGCGCCTGCTCAAGGGTTAGGGTCTGTTGAGGTTTCAGCGCAACCCGTAGGGCCGGGCCGGCGCGGTCGTGCTGAAACATCAACAGACCCTGGTCAGGGTTGGTAATGCTTCAGCTCCCGGGCAATCAACAGGCGCTGGATCTCGCTGGTGCCTTCGTAGATCTGTGTGATGCGGGCATCCCGGTAATAGCGCTGCACCGCAAAGTCCTCCAGGTAGCCGTAGCCGCCATGCACCTGCAGCGCCTTGGAGCACACCCGCTCGGCCATTTCCGAGGCGAACAGCTTGGCCTGTGAGGCTTGCGACAGGCACGCCTGGCCGGCGCTGCGCAGGCGTGCTGCGTGCAGGGTCAACAGGCGGGCGGCGTTGATCTGGGTGTGCATGTCGGCGAGCAGGTTGGCGATGCTCGGGTGTTCGCCGATGGGTTTATCGAACTGTATCCGCTCACGGGAGTAGAGCAGCGCCGCTTCGAAGGCGGCGCGGGCGATACCGACGGCCTGGGCGGCGATACCGATGCGCCCGCCCTCCAGATTGGACAGGGCGATGCCCAGCCCCTTGCCGCGCTCGCCGAGTAGATTGCCGGCCGGGATGCGACAGCTCTCCAGGACGATGGCACAGGTGTCCGAGGCGCGAATGCCCATCTTCTGTTCGTTTCTTTCGATGCGAAAACCAGGGGTATCGGTCGGCACCAGAAAGGCGGAGATGCCCTGTTTGCCAAGCGCGGCATCGGTGACCGCGAAGACGATGGCCAGGCCGGCGCGGCGGCCGTTGGTGACGAACTGCTTGGCTCCATCGAGGATCCAGTGATCGTCACGCCGTTCGGCACGGGTGCGCAGGTTGTGGGCCTCCGAGCCCGCCTGGGGTTCGCTCAGGCAGAAACAGCCGATCACCGCACCGCTGGCCAGGCGCGGCAGCCATTCGTTCTTCTGGGCTTCGCTGCCGTGGTTGAGCAGAGGGCCGCAGCCCACCGCGTTGTGCACGCTCATCAGGGTGCCGGTGGCGGCATCGGCGGCGGAGACTTCCTCCACGGCCAGGGCGTAGGCCACATAGTCGAGGTAACTGCCACCCCAGGTGTCCGGGACGATCATCCCCAGCAGGCCCATGTCGCCCATCTGCGCGACCACCGCATCATCGATCCAGCCGGCCTTTTCCCATTGCTGGGCGTGGGGGGCGATGGCGCGGCGGGCGAACTGCCGGGTGCAGTCGCGGATCATGCGTTGCTCGTCGTTCAGTTCGCTGTCGTGCATGGCGACCTCTCTCTTATCATTGGCCCGCGCCGGATCACGGCGTACGGGCAGGCGAGGCCGCCACGGATCGCGCGGCTGGCCTGACTACAGCGTCGCTCAGGAAAGGGATGATCGCAAACCCTGGAGGGCGCGCGGTGACGGTCGTCACCGCCTTAGGGTCAGTTCTGCTGGCGCAGGCGGTCGAGCAGGTTGCTGTCCGGATAGCCATCGGCCGGCCAGCCCAGGTGCAGCTGGAAGGCACGGATCGCCTTGCGGGTGTTGGCGCCGATGATGCCGTCGGCATGGCCGGCGTCGAAGCCACGGGCGTTCAGGCGCTCCTGCAGCTCGACGCGTTCGCTGCGCCCCAGTTGCCGGTCGCCTTCCGGCCAGGCGCCCTGCACGCCACTGCCACCGCGCAGGCTGTCGGACAGCAGGCCGATGGCCAGGGCGTAGGAGGTGGAGTTGTTGTAGCGCAGGATGCTGCGGAAATTACCCAGCAGCAGGAAAGCCGGCCCACGGTGCCCGGCGGGCAGCAGCAGGGTGGCGCTGGCGTCGTCCCGCGGGGTGCTCAGCGGCTGGCTCACCGGCTGAATGCCCAGGGCACGCCATTCGCTCAGGCTGCGGCGAACGTCCGGGTCGGCCAGGGCGTAGTCGAAGCCGTGCGGCAACTGCACCTCGAAACCCCAGGGCTGGCGCAGTTGCCAGCTGGAGCCTTGCAGGTAGTGGGCGGCCGAGGCCAGTGCATCGGCCGAGGACGTCCATACGTCGCGCTTGCCGTCGCCATCGAAGTCCACCGCATGCTCGTTGTAGGTGGTGGGCATGAACTGGGTCTGGCCCATGGCGCCGGCCCAGGAGCCGACCAGGCTTTCCGGGGCTATGTCGCCATGCTGAAGGATCTGCAGCACGGCCAGCAACTGGCTGCGCCAGAAGGCCTGGCGGCGGCCCTCATAGGCCAGCGTGGCCAGGGAGCGCACCACGTTGTGGCTGCCGATGTTGCTGCCGAAGTTGCTTTCCATGCCCCAGATGGCGACCAGGGTTTCCGCATCGACGCCATAGCGCTGTTCGATCTGGTTGAGCAGGGCACGGTTCTGCGTCAGCAGGATACGCCCGCGGGCGATGCGGCTGGGGGAAACGGCACCGTTCAGGTATTCCCATACCGGGCGGCTGAATTCGGGCTGGCTGCTGTCGGCCTTGACCACATCGGGATTCGGTACGACCCCGGCGAAGGCGCGGTCGAACAGGGTCGGGCTGATGCCGGCGGCGATCGCATCGCTGCGCAACAGGTCACGCCACTGTTCGAAGCTCAACGGCGCCTGGGCGGGTTGGGCGAGGGCGGCATTGGCAGGGGGATTGCCCGGCGTAGCGCTCGAGGTGGCCAAGGGCTGGGCGGGGGCATCGGCACAGGCGGTGAGCAAGAGCAGGAAGCTGGCCGCAGCGGTGGCAGGCAGGCCGCGAATGAACAGGTTGGGCATGGTCATCTCAACACGTTTTGCAGGCGACCACCTTAGCACGGATGAGTAGCGGTGCGGGTTGGAGGAACGTTCAAGCGAGACTTTTCAACGGCTCCAGAAACGAAAAAGCCTCCCAGTTCTGCTGGGAGGCTTGGCGGCGGTAGCTGCCTTTTCCTTTGCCGGGCCGTTCCTGGCGTGAGCGGAACAGTGGCTGGGCGATGATGGATTTGGCCTTGTTGGGGCGTGCTTTCTTGCTCATGGCAGGTCCTCGATCAGCGCTCGCGCCGATGCGAGCGGCCCGAATGATGCGCCGCTGCGGGGGCGATGTCCACAGTTGCTGGTGGCTTCAGGCGCCTAGCCTGAGGCGCTGCCCGGCCATCATCAGCACCAGGCGCGACAGGCTCGTCCAGGGGTCGCCCGCCGCCTGGCCCTTGACCTGGGCGTCGATTTGCTGGGCATCCATCAGCAGCGCGTTCCAGCGTGCCGGCGAATGGCGCTGCAGGGCCTTGCTCACCAGCGGCCGACGCTTGTCCCAGACCGGCGGGCGGGCCGAGGCGAAGGCCTTGTCCAGCGGCACGCCCTGGCTGAACTGATAGGCCAGGTTGGCCAGCTGGCGCAGTTCGCGGGCCAGCATCACCACGATGAACAGCGATTCCTGGCCTTCGCCACGCAAGCCATCGAGCATGCGCAGGGCATGGGCGGCTTCGCCATTGAGGATGGCGTCGATCAGGCCGAACACGTCGTAACGGGCACTGTCGGCAACGGCCGCCTGTACGGTGCCAGCATCGATCTGCTGGCCATCGGCGAGCAGCTTGAGTTTCTCGATTTCCTGGGCGGCGGCCAGCAGGTTGCCTTCTACCCGGGCGGCGATCAGGTCCACCGCGTCGGCAGTGGCATTCATTCCGGACTGGGCCAGGCGCTGACGAATCCATTGCGGCAACTGGTTGGCGTCCACCGGCCAGATCTGCACGAACTGGCAATGCGGTCCGTCGATCAGCGCCTTGGCCCACTTGGTCTTCTGCGCGCTGCCGTCGAGTTTGGGCAGACTGATCAGCAGCAGGGTGTCTTCCGGTGGCCTGCCCAGGTATTCGATGATCGCTGCAGCACCCTTGTCGCCTGGCTTGCCATTGGGAATACGCAGTTCGATGACGCGCTTGTCGGCGAACAGCGACAGGCTGGCGCCGGCCTCATAGAGCATGCCCCAATCGAAGTTGGTTTCGGCATGAAACACCTCGCGCTCGGTGAAGCCTTGAGCACGGCTGGCGTTGCGGATGGCATCGGTGGCCTCCTGGCAGAGCAGCGCTTCGTCGCCGCAGACCACGTAGACGGGAGCCAGGGAACCCTGGAGGTGTTTGCCGAGTTGGGCGGGGGCGAGTTTCATGAGTCTCTAAACCTGAGGGTCGAAGGAGCGACCCCATCCGTCTTGGAGCCTGTTCACGATTTCGACGAGCCTTCACCTGCAGTGGCAGCAAAGCGGCTGAAGCAGTCGTAGGGTGGGTCGGGGCGCGTAGCTGACGCTTTTTTCATCCACCATTGTGATCGCGTGGTGGTGGACGGATGAAGCGCCGTCCACCCTACGACTGTTGTACATGAGCACTACTCGCTCCGCTCGCCTTCCGGGCCGCTCTAAAGAGCGTCGGCCGCAAGCGGCTATCCGACCGGGCTGGCGATCCAGCCTGTTTTCAGCGCTGCAGGGCCGACGCGCAGCAGATCGTAAGCAGGTTCTTACTGCACCGGCAGTTCGATGGGTGACTGCTGCGGCTGTGCGGCTTCGCGCTGGCGTGCGGCTTCCAGGGCGTCGGCTTCAGCCTTGGCCTTGGCTTCGGCAGTCTGTTGCAGGGCGTCGAGCTGTTGCGGCGTGATCTGCTGCAGGCGCTGGGCCAGTTGCTGGATCAGGTCGCGGCGCATTTCGGTGCGCAGTCGAGCCGACTCCTGGTCATTGCTGACCAGGTTGTTGGAGTCCTGCACGTAGTAGGTCTGCACTTCCAGCTGATTGCTCAGCAGCAACAGATCCTTGGCGCCACGGATTTCGTAGTTCAGGGTCAGGGTGCGCTCGTACTCCGCGCTGCGAGCGGAGCTGGTATAGCTGGCGGAACGCTGCCTTTCCTGCTCGCTGGCCAGGTACAGCTTGTAGGCAGCCCCCGGGAATACGCGAACGCCATTGTTCTCCAACACCTCGCGGAGGTCGCGTACGGTATCGCCGTAGCTGTCCCGGGCGCTGACTTCCAGCTCCTTCAGGGCGAACTGCACGTCACCGGTGCCGCGCAGCTGGAAGCCGCATGCACCGAGCAGGCCCGCCAGGCCGATTACCAACAGATTGCGCTTGATCATCTCGTTATCCCCTTGTCCCGCCGGCTCCGCTGGCCGGCATGGGCAGGCACGGGTGCCTGCATTGCCGATACGTTGACCCGGTATCGGCAGTACGCCGATACCTCAGTTGTCGCCTCAGTTGGCGACGATGTTGACCAGCTTGCCGGGCACCACGATGACCTTGCGGATCGTCAGCCCTTCGGTGAAGCGTTGTACGTTTTCGTTGCTGCGCGCAGCGGCTTCGACCGCTTCGCGGCTGGCGTCGGCCGGTACGTCGATCTGGCCGCGCAGCTTGCCGTTGACCTGAATCACCAGTTGCAGGCTGTCCTGCACCAGCGCCGATTCGTCCACGGCTGGCCAGGAGGCGTCGATGATCGCTTCCTCGTGACCCAGCTCCTGCCACAGTTCGTGGCTGATGTGCGGGGTGATCGGGGCGAGCAGCAGGGCGACGGCTTCCAGGCCTTCCTGAAGCAGGGCGCGCTGCTGATCGGTGTCCTGAGGCGCCTTCTCCAGCACATTCATCAGGGTCATCACCTGGGCGATGGCCGTGTTGAACTTGTGGTGCTGGCCCACATCCTGGGAAGCCTGTCTGATCGCCAAGTGGATGGCGCGGCGCACGTCCTTGCCGGCGTCGTCCAGCCTGGCGGTATCCAGTACGCCCGGCAGGCCCTGGCTGACGTGGCCCTGGGCCAGGCGCCAGACACGGCGCAGGAAGCGGTTGGCGCCTTCGATGCCGGCGTCGGACCATTCGCAACTCATGTCCGGTGGCGATGCGAACATCATGAACAGACGGCAGGTATCGGCACCGTAGGCATCGATCATCGCCTGTGGGTCGACGCCGTTGTTCTTCGACTTGGACATCTTCTCGGTGCCGCCGATTTCCACCGGCAGGCCGTCGCTTGCCAGCTTGGCAGCGATCACCTTGCCCTTGGCATCACGCTCGACGGTGACATCGGCCGGGTTGAACCAGTCCTTGCCGCCGTTATCCAGGGTGCGGTAGTAGGTCTCGGCAACCACCATGCCCTGGGTCAGCAGGTTCTTGAACGGCTCGTTGGACGACAGCAGGCCTTCGTCACGCATCAGCTTGTGGAAGAAGCGCGCATAGAGCAGGTGCAGGATCGCGTGTTCGATGCCACCGATGTACTGGTCTACCGGCAGCCAGTGGTTGGCTGCGGCCGGGTCGACCATGCCGCCGGTGTAGTGTGGCGAGGCGTAGCGTGCGAAGTACCAGGACGATTCCACGAAGGTGTCCATGGTGTCGGTTTCACGCTTGGCCGGTGCGCCGCATTTCGGGCAGTTGCATGCGTAGAACGCGGGCATGCGTGCCAGGGGCGAGCCGGCGCCGTCCGGCACCACGTCTTCGGGCAGCACGACCGGCAGTTGATCTTCCGGCACCGGCACGTCACCGCAGGTATCGCAGTGGATGATCGGGATCGGGCAGCCCCAGTAGCGCTGGCGGCTGATGCCCCAGTCGCGCAGGCGGAACTGGGTGCGGGATTTGCCCAGCTCCTTGCGGATCAGCGCCGCCTCGATGGCGTCGAATGCGCCTTCGAAGTCCAGGCCGTCGAATTCGCCGGAATTGATCAGTTGACCATGTTCGTTGTACGCGGCCTGCCAGGGTGCAGGTGTTTCGTCACCGGCACTGGTCCGTACCACGGCCTTGATCGGCAACTGGTACTTGATGGCGAATTCGAAATCGCGCTCGTCGTGAGCGGGTACGGCCATGACTGCGCCGTCGCCGTAGTGCATCAGCACGTAGTTGGCGACCCAGACCGGCAGCTTTTCGCCAGTCAGCGGGTGTTCGACGAGCAGCGAGGTCGGCCGGCCTTTCTTCTCCTGGGTGGCAACGTCGGCTTCAGCCACGCTGCCGCCTTTGCATTCGGCGATGAACGCTTGCAATTCGGGGTCGTTCTGCGCCGCCAGAGTGGCCAGCGGGTGCTCGGCGGCCACGGCGACGTAAGTCGCGCCCATCAGGGTGTCGGGGCGGGTGGTGAAGACCTTCAGGGTGCCGGCTTCGCCGATGGACGCCTGATCGTAGGGGAACTGCACTTCCATGCCGCGGGATTTGCCGATCCAGTTGCGCTGCATGGTCTTGACCTGTTCCGGCCAGCCATCGAGTTCATCCAGGCTACTCAGCAGTTCATCCGCGTAGGCGGTGATCTTGAAGTAGTACATGGGGATTTCGCGCTTCTCGATCACCGCGCCGGAGCGCCAGCCGCGGCCGTCGATGACCTGCTCGTTGGCCAGCACGGTCTGGTCGACCGGGTCCCAGTTGACGGTGCCGTTCTTGCGGTAGATCACGCCCTTTTCGAACAGGCGGGTGAACAGCCATTGTTCCCAGCGGTAGTAGTCCGGCTTGCAGGTGGTGACTTCACGGGACCAGTCGATGGCCAGGCCCAGGCTCTTGAGCTGGGTCTTCATGTACTCGATGTTCTCGTAGGTCCACTTGGCCGGCGCCACGTTGTTCTTCATCGCGGCGTTTTCCGCCGGCATGCCGAACGCGTCCCAGCCCATGGGTTGCAGCACGCTCTTGCCCTGCATCCGTTGATAGCGCGCGATCACGTCACCGATGGTGTAGTTGCGCACGTGCCCCATGTGTAGCTTGCCGCTCGGGTAGGGGAACATCGACAGGCAGTAGAACGTCTCCTTGCCGGGTTGCTCGCTGACTGCAAAGGAGTTCTGCGCATCCCAGTGGGATTGCGCGGCGGCTTCGATTTCGCGTGGCTGATACTGTTCGTGCATGGCTACTTGCGCTAGGGAAAGGGGCTTTCGGAAAACGCCGTAGCATACATGACCCCCCTTGACGGAGGGAAACGCTGATTGCTCCGGCGGTTGGCGGCATTCACCGTTTGTCGCGGTACCCGGCTCGGCACGTGACGAACGCTAAGCTTGCCTGATGGCGTGCCGGCACGAGGTGTGCGATGGAGCATTCAACAGACGATGCAAACGAGGACGATCCCTGTGGACGGCTGCTGCAGCGGCTGACATCGGCGCTCGACGAGGCCGACAGCCTGGCGCGTCTGTCCGACGCGCCGTCCGGGGATATGGAGGTGCGTGGCCTGTCGGCTGCCGAGCTGGCGCTGATCATGGCCTATCTGGCCAATGACCGGGACTGGCTGAAGGTCTGGTATGCCATGTCCGCGCAACGCTGCGCATCGGGCGGGTTGCCATTGTAGCCGCTGTCGCCAGCCCTCCAGGGCTGCTGCGCCTGAGCTCGCGGCTTGCGCTGAAACGTCATCAGACCCTAGGCTTCGACCCTTTCCCGGAGGTGCCCGATGCCGCTTCGCTACCTGCTCAAGCAATGCTTCATGCCGCCTGGCATTCTGCTGTTTCTGCTGTTGTTCGCCTGGTTCCTGCGTCGGCGCTTCCCACGGCTGGCGGCGTGCTGTTTCACCTTCGGTCTGGGCGGTCTGTGGCTGATGAGCCTGCCGCTGGCCGTCGAGGGGACGGCGCGGCTGATCGAGACGGAGCCTGCGCTGAGCCAGGCGCAGTGGGCCGGTTTGGCGCAGCGCGCGGATGCGATCATCGTATTGGGCGGCGGGCGGGAGTCGGCGGATCCGGCCTGGGGCGGCGATCAGCCCAGCGCGATGGCGCTGGAGCGCACCCGTTATGCGGCGCGCCTGGCCAAGGCGTCCGGCCTGCCAGTGCTGACCAGCGGCGGCCTGCATTTCGGCCGTCCACCGAGCGAGGCGGCGCTGATGGCCGAGGTAATGGGCGAAGACCTGGGTGTCGACGTTCGCTGGCGGGAAGAGCGCAGCCGCACCACTTGGGAAAACGCCCTGGAAAGCGCCGCCATGCTGCAGCCCGAGGGTATCCGCCGCGTGGTGCTGGTTACCCAGGCCTGGCACATGCCCCGTTCGCGCTGGAGTTTCGAGCAGGCGGGCTTCAGGGTGGTCGCCGCCCCCGTGGGCTTCATCGGTGTGCCCAACGACCGCCCGCTGGGCGGCTGGCTGCCGGAGGGCAAGGCGTTCTGGCAAAGCACCTTGCTGTTCAATGAAGTGATCGGTGCCCTGGCCTATCCGTTGGCCTATGGGCCGTAGCCTGGATTAGCCGAAGGCGTAATCCGGGTTTCGATAGTCTGAGGCTCTTTTCATCCACCATAGCGATCGCAGAGCGGTGGACGGATGAAGCGTCGTCCACCCTACAAATGGCCGCTCCCGCCTTCTGGCCGCCGTTCAGCCGTTACGCCATCGGGCCAAGGCCCAACCCAGCGCGTAGGGTGGATGACGCTCTTTTCATCCACCATTGCGATCCCCGTTCGGAGTACGGTTCAAAGGCGTATCGATGTTTGCCGGCCACCATCAGTGTTGGATGGCCTGGTGGGTCGTTGACGCGTGAGCCACTCTGCGACACGCGCGTCCCCTGTGGAGTGAGCTTCAGCCCACCGCTCAGCACAATCCAGGCTGCCCCTGGGCGCTACACCGGGTCCCGGCGACGCTGGAACAGCGCCCATGCCGCCAGCAGGCTGCTCAAGCTGATCAGCGGCCAGGAGCGCCATTGCAGGTATGGCGTCAGGTGCTGCATGGGTTGCACCTCACCGTACAGCGTGGCCTGTTCGAACTGTGGCAGGCGCTCGGTGATCTGCCCGAACGGGTCGATCAGTGCGGTCACACCGTTGTTGGTGGCGCGGATCATCCAGCGGCCAGCCTCCAGGGCGCGCATCTGCGCCATCTGCAGGTGCTGCAACGGGCCGATGGAGGTGCCGAACCAGGTGTCGTTGCTCACCGTCAGCAGCAGGTCGCTGTGGGCGGCCATCTCGGCGGCGAACTCCGGGTACACCACTTCGTAACAGATGAAGGTCGCGATGCGATGACCCTTGGCTTCCAGTAGGGGTTGGTCGTGCTCGCCACGGGCGAAGTCGGACATCGGCAGATCGAAGAAGGCGATCAGGCCGCGCAGCACTTCCTGCAGCGGCACGTACTCACCGAAAGGCACCAGGCGCTGCTTGAGGTAGTCGCCGCTGCCCTGGCCGATCACGCTGACAGCGTTGTAATAGCGCGATTCGCCACGCTCGTTGGGCTGGCGGATCGGCACACCGGTGATCAGTGCGCTCCGACGGTCACTGGCGAAGCGGTCCATCATGCTCAGGTAACCGGTGGCCTGCTCCTTGAGTACCGGTATCGCGGTTTCCGGCCAGATCAGCAGGTCGGTCGGTTGGCTGGCGAAGCTCATGTCACGGTACAGCGCCAGTTGCGCGTTGAGCTGCACCGGATCCCATTTGAGATTCTGCGCCACGTTGCCCTGAATCGCCGCGACGCTCAGGGGCTGGCCGGCGGGCGCCGTCCAGGCATGGCCCTTGAGCAGCGCGCCGACCAGCCAGGGGGCGATCAGCAACGCGAGCGCCGCGCCCAGCTGTGGCTTGTTGCGATACAGACGTGGCAGGTTGGCCAGCAGTGCGGCGCTCAGTGCCAGGGCGAAGGACAGCAGCCAGACGCCGCCTACCGGCGCGAGGCCGGCCAGCGGGCCGTCAAGCTGGCTGTAGCCCGCGTAGAGCCAGGGGAAGCCGGTGAGGAACCAGCCGCGGAACGCTTCCTGCCCGACCCACAGGGCAGCGAACCCCAGGGCGTCGCTCACCGGCGCGGCATCACGGCGTAACCACAGGGCCCACAGCCAGGCAGTCAGTGCGAAGAACAGGCCGAGCCCGGCGACGAAGCCCAGGGTCAGGAAGGCGGCCAGGGGGGGCGAAGCAGCACCGTAGTCGTGAATGCTCACGTACACCCAGCTGGTGCCGGAGGCGAACAGCCCGAAGCCGTACCACCAGCCGCGCCACGCGGCCTGGCGCGGCGTCAGCTCGCGCAGGCCGCGATAGAGCAGGGCGATCGACAGCAGTGCCAGCGGCCAGATGCCGTAGGGTGCCAGGGCCAGGGTGGTCAGCGCGCCGGCCAGCAGGGCGATCAGGTTGCCGGGCCAGCCCGGGCGGAACAGTCGGGTCATCGGAACGCTCGAGAGAGGGGGAAAGCAGGCGCCCCGCGTACAGGGCGCCACGACGCGTCAGCGCGCCAAGGGCGTCAGACGCAGCAGGTGCACGCGGCGGCTGTCCGCGTTCAGCACGCGGAAGCGGAACTCGCCGATCACCGTCACTTCGTTGCGCTTGGGCAGGTGGCCGAAGGCACTCATCACCAGACCGCCGACGGTGTCGAACTCATCGTCCGAGAAGTCGGTGCCGAAGGCGTCGTTGAAGTGGTCGATGGGGGTCAGCGCCTTGACCAGGAAGTCACCACTGGGCAGTGGCTTGACGTAGCTGTCTTCTTCGACGTCGTGTTCGTCCTCGATGTCGCCGACGATCTGCTCGAGCACGTCTTCGATGGTCACCAGGCCGGCGACGCCACCGTATTCGTCGATCACCACGGCCATGTGGTTGTGGTTGGCGCGAAACTCGCGTAGCAGCACGTTGAGGCGCTTGGACTCGGGCACGAAGGTGGCCGGGCGCAGCATGTCGCGGATGTTGAAGTCGGGCTGGTCGCCGAGCAGCAGCGGCAGCAGATCCTTGGCGAGGAGGATGCCGAGCACGTCATCGAGGCTCTCACCGATTACCGGGTAGCGCGAGTGCGCGGCCTCGATGATCACCGGGAGGAATTCTTTCGGTGACTGGGTGGCCTTGATGGTGACCACCTGGGAACGCGGCACCATGATGTCGCGAACCTGCAGGTCGGCGACCTGGATGGCGCCTTCGACGATGGCCAGGGCCTCGCTGTCGAGCAGTTTGTTCTGGTGCGCATCGCGCAGGACTTCCAGCAGTTCCTGGCGGTTCTTCGGCTCATGAGCAAAAGCCTGGGTCAGTTTGTTCAACCAGGACTTCTGCTCGTTGCTCGATCGGTCTTCGCTCATGGGGTTTTACTCGGGATCCTTGCTTCTATTCGTCGCCGGCGTACGGGTCGGGATGACCCAGCTCGGCGAGCAATAATCGTTCCAGCGCTTCCATCTCCTCGGCTTCCTCATCATCGATGTGGTCATAGCCGAGCAGGTGCAGGCAGCCGTGTATCACCAGATGCGCCCAATGCGCCTCCAGTGCCTTGCCTTGTTCGATGGCCTCGCGCTCGACCACTGGCACGCAGATCACCAGGTCGCCGAGCAGCGGAATATCCAATAACTCATCAGGCACGTCGGCGGGAAAGGACAGTACGTTGGTGGCGTAGTCCTTGTGTCGCCAGGTATGGTTGAGCGCGCGGCCTTCGGCCTCGTCGACCAGGCGGATGGTCAGCTCCGAGTCCGCCGTGCGCTGGCGCAGGGCCAGCTCGCACCAGGCTAGAAAGGCACCCGTGGCGGGGAGGTGGTCGCCGTCACTGGCGACCTGCAGATCCAGCTCGATCATCGGTCGGACCTGGCACCCGGGTCGTTGTCCGCCGGCCGGCGGTCGAAGGGCTGGTGTTCGGCGTCGAAACGCTCGTACGCCTCGACGATGCGCTGCACCAGCGGGTGGCGCACCACGTCCTTGGGCTTGAAATGGGTGAAGCTGATGCCGGGTACGCCTTTGAGCACGTCCATCACGTGAGTCAGGCCGCTCTTGGTGCCGCGCGGCAGGTCGACCTGGGTGATGTCGCCGGTGATCACCGCAGTGGAACCGAAGCCGATGCGGGTCAGGAACATTTTCATCTGCTCCATGGTGGTGTTCTGGCTCTCGTCGAGAATGATGAAGCTGTTGTTCAGCGTGCGACCGCGCATGTAGGCCAGCGGCGCGACCTCGATCACCTGCTTCTCGATCAGCTTGGCGACCTGCTCGAAGCCGAGCATCTCGTAGAGCGCGTCGTACAGCGGGCGCAGGTAGGGGTCGATCTTCTGCGACAGGTCGCCAGGCAGGAAACCGAGCTTCTCGCCGGCCTCGACCGCCGGGCGCACCAGCAGGATGCGGCGGATCTGCTCGCGTTCCAGGGCATCCACTGCGGCGGCCACGGCCAGGTAGGTCTTGCCGGTACCGGCCGGGCCGATGCCGAAGTTGATGTCATGGTCGAGGATCGCCTTGACGTAAAGCTGCTGATTGGCGCCCCGCGGACGAATCATGCCCTTGCGGGTACGCAAGGCGATGTTCAGGTGGGCGCCAGGGTTGTTCAATTCCTCGATCCCCGACTCCTGCAGGAACAGGTGCACCATGTCCGGTGACAGCTCGCTGCTGCCAGTTTCACGGTACAAGCGGCGCAGCAGGTTTTCGGCAGAGGTGGTCTGTTCGGGTGCGCCGAGCAGTTCGAACTGATTGCCGCGGTTGCGGATCTCGATCCCCAGGCGTGATTCGATCAGGCGCAGGTGTTCGTCGAATTGCCCGCTGAGGTTGGCGAAGCGCTTGGCTTCGAAGGGCTCGAGGGTGAAGCGATGAGGTTCTATGGAAGTATTCAAAGTCGTATTTTGGCCGCCAGTCGGCTGGGTTGAAGGCAGAGGATAGCGCTAGCCGCCGTTGGGGGAAAGCGCGGCCGATGACCGCGTTGCGGGTGATTGATCGACACGCCTGGGATTTCTTTCTGAGTAACGCTGCGCTCAACGCCAGGCTACCCGCAGGTGGATCGCGTCTTATCGATCCACCGAACCGGTTCGGTGTGGCAAGGCTGGATGAGAACAGCGTCATCCACCAGCTCGCTGCCTTCGCTTCGCGAAGGCTCAGTGGCGCTCGATCAACGTGCCGCGCAGGGAGTGTGGCATCGCTTCGTCGATGTGCACGTCGACGAACTGGCCGATCAGGCGCGGGTTGTCGCAGGGGAAATTGACGTAGCGGTTGTTCTCGGTACGGCCCTGCAGCTTGCCCGGGTCCTTTTTCGAGAAGTCGCTGACCAGAATGCGCTGCACGCTGCCGACCATGCGTCGGCTGTTTTCGAAGCCCTGCTGGTTGAGGCGGTTCTGCAGGATCTGCAGGCGCTGCTTCTTCACCTCTTCAGGGGTGTCGTCGAGCAGGTCCGCTGCCGGGGTGCCGGGGCGCGAGCTGTAGACGAAGGAGTAGGAGAAGTCGAAGGCGACATCCTGCACCAGCTTCATGGTCTGCTCGAAGTCCTTCTCGGTTTCCCCGGGGAAGCCGATGATGAAGTCCGAACTGATGACGATGTCCGGTACCGCGGCCCTGAGCTTGCGGATGCGCGACTTGTATTCCAGTGCGGTGTGGTTGCGCTTCATCGCCGCGAGAATGCGGTCGGAGCCCGACTGTACCGGCAGGTGGAGGAATTTCACCAGTTCCGGGATCTCGGCATGGGCGCGAATCAGCGCATCGGAGAATTCCAGCGGGTGGCTGGTGGTGTAGCGAATGCGGTCGATGCCGTCGATGGCCGCCACCAGGTAAAGCAACTCGGCGAAGTCGGCGATGCCGCCTTCACGGGTCGTACCGCGGTAGCCGTTGACGTTCTGGCCGAGCAGGGTGACTTCGCGCACACCATTCTCGGCCAGGTGGATGATCTCCCCCAGGACGTCGTCCAGCGGACGGCTGACTTCTTCGCCGCGGGTGTAGGGCACCACGCAGAAGGTGCAGTACTTGCTGCAGCCTTCCATTACCGAGACGAAGGCGCTGGGGCCATCGACCCGCGGCTCGGGCAGGCGGTCGAACTTCTCGATCTCCGGGAAGGAGATGTCCACCTGGGCGATCTTGGTGCTGCGCGCGGCATCGATCATCTCCGGCAGGCGGTGCAGGGTCTGCGGGCCGAACACCACGTCGACGTAGGGCGCGCGGTCGCGTATCGCCGCGCCTTCCTGGCTGGCCACGCAGCCACCGACACCGATCACCAGGTCCGGGTTCTCCAGCTTCAGCTCACGCCAGCGACCGAGCTGGGAGAACACCTTGTCCTGGGCCTTTTCGCGGATCGAGCAGGTATTGAGCAGGATGACGTCGGCGTCTTCCGGGCGGTCGGTCACTTCCAGAGCCTGATGCTCGCCCAGCAGGTCGACCATGCGCGAGCTGTCGTACTCGTTCATCTGGCAACCGTGGGTTTCGATATAGAGCTTCTTGGTCATGGCACTGCCTGGAATGATTGAAAAGGTGTTCAGGAAACATTTCCGACGTCGCCTCGGCGACGGCCATGCAGGCCTGCCCGGAAAATGACCGCGCATTATAGGGGGCTTGGCCGACGGAGGCCACAATCCATGGACAAGAGGGGCGACGAAGCAGTCGAGAGCCGTGCTAAGATTCGCGCCCTTTTCGACTGCCAGCCAATCGTTACCCATGACCAAGCGTGAACCGATCTACAAGGTGATTTTCCTCAACCAGGGCCAGGTGTACGAGATGTATGCCAAGCAGATCTTCCAGAGCGATCTGTGGGGGTTCCTGGAGATCGAGGAGTTCGTCTTCGGCGAACGTACCCAGGTCGTCGTCGACCCCAGCGAGGAAAAGCTCAAGGCTCAATTCGATGGCGTGGTGCGCAGCTTCGTGCCTATGCATTCGATCGTGCGCATCGACGAGGTCGAGCGCCTGGGCACGCCGAAGATCAGCGAGGCCAAGGGGGGCGGCAACGTGATGGCGTTTCCGATGCCGCCGCTGCCGGATAAATAGCCGCGGCAAGGCAGACGTGGCCGCCCGGGTCTCGGGGGTAACTCGACAGTGGTCATGTTGCGCCGTCCAGATGCCGCCAAGCGCCGCGCGGGCGCGGCTGCTAGCCGGTGTGCAGGGTCACTTCAGCGGTGCGAAGGGGGAAAGGCCGTCGGCAGCCTGCAGTTCCTGCAGGTAGTTGCGGAAGATCTGCCCCAGTACCTGAGTGGCCACTTCCAGTTCCGCTCTGGGCATCTGCAGCGACACCTCGTCAGCGCTGTCCATGGCTTCGTCCGAGCCATTGACCGCCGCCATCTTCAGCACGATGTAGGCCTGCACATTGTTGGCGGCCACCCCTTCGCCACGGAAGAACATCATGCCCAGGTGGTATTGCGCCTGGGCGTGTCCCTGCAACGATGCCCGCTCGAACCAGGCCAGGGCCTGCGGCAGGTCACGCTCGGTGGCCCGGTCGTCGTAATAGAACTCGCCAAGCTCGTATTGCGCCTGGGCGTCTCCACCTTCCGCGCTCTGCCGGCAAGCCTGTAGGGCATCGGCCAGGTCTTCACGGCCGACATTCAGCGAACAGCTGCCGGTCGCCGGGATCAGCAATGAGTTTCCATCCGCCAGTGCGAGCAATGGCAGGAGGAGCAACAGGCAGCCCAGGGACAGGGTGCGGCCGGTGCGGTTCATGAAGATCCGGATACCTCGGGGTGTCTACAAGGTGGATGAATGGCGAGCCACATGATTGGTCATCGCATTATGAAATAAGCCGCACCGTTCTTACAAAGTGTTTGCCGGCTTTTCTGACCCATCGCAGCGCGTGCAGGTCACCACTGGCTGCGAAGTGCGTACCGGGGCGGCTCAAACTGGCGGCCGCCAGTGCCTGCATGCAAGCCGCTCGGCACTGCTGCGTGGCAAGCGTGCCGACGATCACGCCTGGCTGAGGCTGGCGAAGGCACGCTCGGCGGCATCCAGGGTCTGTTTCAGCTCGGCATCGCCATGGGCGATGGAGGTGAACCCTGCCTCGAAGGCACTGGGCGCCAGGTAGACGCCGCCTTCCAGCATCAGATGGAAGAAGCGCTTGAAGCGTTCGGCATCGCTGGCCATCACGTCGTCGAAGGTGACGATGTCGTCAGCGCCGCTGAAGTACAGCCCGAACATGCCACCCGCCTGGGTGGTGACGAAGGGGATGCCGGCGGCATCGGCGCGATCCTGCAGGCCTTGCAGCAGCTTGCTGGTGTAGGCGCTCAGTTCGGCATGGAAGCCAGGGCGGCTGATCAGCTTCAGGGTGGTCAGGCCGGCGGCCATGGCCAGCGGGTTGCCGGACAGCGTACCGGCCTGGTAGACCGGTCCGAGAGGGGCTATGCGCTCCATGATCGCGCGTTTGCCGCCGAAGCAGCCCACCGGCATGCCGCCGCCGATGATCTTGCCGAAGGTCGACAGGTCCGGCATCACCCCGTAATGCGCCTGGGCGCCGCCGAGGGAGACGCGGAAGCCGGTCATCACTTCGTCGAAGATCAGCACCACGCCGTGCCGGTCGCAGAGGCTGCGCAGGCCTTCGAGGAAGCCGGGTGCCGGCGGTACGCAATTCATGTTGCCGGCGACCGGCTCGACGATGATGCAGGCGACCTCGCTGCCGACCTTGCCGAGCATCTCGGCGACCGCGTCGATATCGTTGAACGGCAGGGTCAAGGTGTGCCTGGCGAAGGCCGCCGGCACGCCCGCGGAGTTCGGCACGCCCTGGGTCAGCGCCCCGGAGCCGGCCTTGACCAGCAGGCTGTCGGAGTGGCCGTGGTAGCAGCCTTCGAACTTGATGATGCTGTCGCGGCCGGTATAGCCACGGGCCAGGCGGATGGCGCTCATGGTCGCTTCGGTGCCGGAGCTGACCATGCGCACCATTTCCATGGACGGCACCAGCGCGCAGACCAGGTCGGCCATTTCCGTCTCCATGGCGGTCGGCGCACCATAGGACAGACCATGGTCGAGCTGGCGGCGTACCGCGTCGATCACGTCGGGATGGCTGTGGCCAAGGATCATCGGCCCCCATGAGCCGACGTAGTCGACATAGCGCTTGTCATCTTCATCGGTCACGTAGGCGCCTTGCGCGTGCTTGAAGAACAGCGGCGTACCACCCACGCTCCTGAAGGCGCGAACCGGCGAGTTGACGCCTCCAGGAATGTGTTTCTGGGCGTTGGCGAAGAGGATTTCGGAGCGGGACATGATGGAGCCTCTTGAAAATGAATTAGGCCGTCGGAAACAGGGCGCTGAAGGCCCGCGCGCGGCGTTCGACCTCGGCAGCCGAATCGGCGGCGAACAGGGCGTGGATCACCGCGAGCATGCTGGCACCGCTTTCTATCAAGGGTGCGGCGTTGTGCAGGTCGATGCCACCGATGGCGACGATCGGCAACTGAATCCGCGCCTTGGCAGTGGCCAGCAGCTCGACAGTGGCGGCCGCTGCGCCAGGTTTGGTATGGGAGTTGAAGAACCGTCCGAAGGCCACGTAACTGGCGCCTTCCCGGGCGGCCTGTTCGGCCAGTTCCAAGCGGGCGTGGCAGGTGCCGCCGACGATCGCCTGGCGGCCGAGCAGGGCACGGGCCACGGCCAGCGAGCCATCCTCCTGGCCGAGGTGCAGGCCGACGCCCAGGCGGGCGGCCAGCTCGGCATCATCGTTGATGATCAGCGCCGCGCCGTAGCGTTCGCAGAGGCCACGCAGGGCTTCGGCCTGGCGCAGGCGACGGGCCTCGTCGGCGGATTTGTCGCGGTATTGGAGCAGGCGCGCGCCGCCAGCCAGAGCGGCCTCGACATAGGGCAGCAGCTTGCCGCCGGCGAGCAACTGGCTGTCGGTAATGGCGTACAGGCCACGCAACCTGGGCGCGGCCATCAGCAGAAGTCCAGCGGCAGGCGGCGGGGCACGTACTGGCCGCGACCCGGTTGCTCGGCGTCGCGCAGGGTGCGCCAGGTGTAATCCAGGGCGGTTTCGACTGCACTGATCAGCTCCTGTCCCAGGGCCACGCGACCGGCGAGGGTGCTGGCCAGGGTGCAGCCGGAGCCGTGATAGCTGCCGGGTAGCCGCGGGCAGGTGAAGGTGTGCCGGCTGCCATCGCGCAGGTACAGCCGGTTGTGCACCTGATCGCTTTCGTCGCCATGGCCACCGGTGATCAGCAGATGACTGATATGTGGCAGCAGCCTGGCCGCGCACTCATCGGCCGTGCCGTCCGGCAGTTCGGCGAGAATGCGCGCTTCCGGCAGGTTGGGCGTGGCGATGGTGGCTGCCGCGAACAGCCGTTCGCGCAGGGCGAAACCGACTTCGTCCTTGCCCAGGGCGCCGCCACCGCCGGCACGCAGTACCGGGTCGCAGACCAGGGGCACCCCTGGCAAGCTGTCCATGATCATCAGCACGGTTTCGACCATCTCCAGCGAGCCGAGCATGCCCAGCTTGACCGCCGCCACCGGCATGTCGGCGATCACTGCGTGGGCCTGTGCCAGCACCCAGTCGCGGTCGAGCACACGGAAGTCGCTGACATCGACCGTGTCCTGCACGGTCAGCGCGGTGACTGCGGGAGCGGCGTGGCAGCCCTGGGCCAGCAGCGCCTCGATGTCGGCCTGCAGGCCGGCACCACCACTCGGGTCGTGGCCGGAGAGGCACAGCACCACCGGGCGTGAGGGGGCGAGGCGGGCGCTGCTGCGCTGGTAGTCAGGGAGGCCGAAGTCGATCATCTGTGTCGCGGATTCCGGTTTACGGGTACGGCGGCAGGCGCCCTACCTGGTTGATCGGGCTCGCGCCAGCGGGTGGCCGGCGGCATTTTCGTGGGGTGCGAGCTTAACATTTAATGCGTCGTAGTGAGTCCGGATCGTCTCGCGAGGGCAGTGACGCAGCCTCACCATTGAGCGTAGCGGTTCGCGTTTATACGTCGGCCCATGCATCATGCAGCGCCCAGCCCGCTGCTGTGCCGAACCATGAACCTGCGTTTCTATCTGATTGCCATGACCGCCCTGGCGGTGGTCACCGACAACCTGATCATTCCCTTCTACCCGCAGTATTTCGCCGAGCGTTTCGACTATCCGCCGCCCGAGCATGCGGGCCTCTACCTGGCGGCGATCAGCCTGACGGTGATGGCCGTGTTCCCGCTATGGGCGCGGCTGGCCAAGCGTCTTCATCCGGTGCGGATCCTGGTCGGCGCGCAGTTCATGGCCGGCGCCCTGACCGCGGCGCTGACCTTCATCGACTCGCTGCCGCTATTCTGGGTGGTGTCGTTGACGATGATCGTGTTCAAGGGCAGTTATCTGCTGATGTATCCCTACGTGATGAGCCTGCAGCAGCACGACAGCCACACCCAGACCATCGGCACGCTGTCGGTGGTGGTGCACTTCGGGGCGATTCTCGGCGCCGCGGCGGGCGGGCTGGTGCTGCAGGTGCTGGCCATCGGCGATGTGTTCCTGATCATGGCGGCCGGCGATTTCATCCAGATGGCCATCTGCATGCACCTGATTCGCGGGCACCTGCCGCGCAGTGGTGAGCCTGTCGAAGCGGCCCCCGGCGAGGGCGAAACGGTCGCCGGCACCGCGCCCCGCAGCCTGCTGGCCATCTACCGGCTCTGTGTGGTGATGCTGTTGTTCTATTTCGTCGCCTATGTCACCCGGCCGTTCTTCGCGGTGTACTGGCAGCAGGTGGCGACCTGGAACAGCGAGCTGATGGCCGGTTTCGTGTATTCCCTGCCGGGCGCCGTGGCGGTGTTCGCCCTGTGGTGGAGCCGGCGTTCGACGGCCAGGGGAGCGACCCGCGATGGCATCCTTGCCGGCCTGCTGCTGGGGGCGGCTGCGACCTTCATCCAGGGCTTCGATAATCAGTGGCTGATTCTGCTCGGACGGGTGCTGTTCGGCTGGGCGCTGTACCAGGTCACGGTGCGCCTGGACGCTTTGCTGTTCGAATTGAGCACGCCGGAGAACTACGCGGTGGATTTCAGCAAGATCAATATCTTCCAGTGCCTGGGCACCATGGGGGCTTCCTATGGCGCGGGTCTGCTGGTCAGCCACTATGGCCAGCACATGCCGTTCTGGGTCGGTGCGCTGGGGCTGCTGGTCACCGCGGCGGTCTTCCCGCTGCTGATTGGCAAGTCGCCGGAAGTGACCGTCCGCGAATGATAATTTGATGCGTTCGCAAATGCCGTGGTTAAATTCGTGATCCGCTGGGCAGGCTTCAGGTTGGCGCAGCGTGACCGTCAGGCATTTTCTTCGGGGCCGATTCACGATGCACCAGGCCAACAGCGACCTCGCGCAACTACTCGATATCACCGCGCGTACCCTGCCGGGCATTCCCGCGCGAGTGGGTGTCAGCGCTGATGACGAACTTGCCTGTGGCGCGGCTGGCAACCAGGCGCGAATCGCTGCCTTCTACGGGCACCTGCAGTCGAGCTTTCCCGAGGCCGGGGCGCATTACTGGACGGTGCGCACCTGGACACTGCTGATCTGGCAACCCATCTACCTGAGCCTGTTCGGTGTGCATCTCGCCGAGCGTGCGCCTTGCCTCGACGGCATGGGGCAGACCGTGTGCGACAACATGGTCTACGGTTTCTGCCTGCCTGAGCACTGCCCGCGCCGCGCCACCCAGGAGGGGCTTATCGATTTCGCCGCCGGGCAATTGCAGCAACTGGTGGAGCGCCAGTGGCAGGAGTTCGACGCGGTGGCCGCTATTCACCACAAGCTGGCTCGGCGCCTGCAGGCCGATTGCGTGCTGGGCGCGTTGCTGATGATCCAGCGGCAACAGTCCCTGGCCAACGAGCGCCTGCAGCAGCTGGAAGGGCGTTGGTTGGATGCGCTCGATCTGCGCGGCAGCAGCTCGCTGATCGAAGTGCGCCTGGACGATGGCCGCCAGCGCCTGGCCCTGGGCCGCAAGGTCTGTTGCCAGCACTTTCGCCGCGCCGATGGCCAGTTGTGCAGCACCTGTCCGAAACTCAAGCAGCAAGAGCGCCTGTCGCGCCTGCGCCAGGAGCTGAGTCTCGAATGTTGCGAATGAAGGACATCCAGGTATGCCGCGGCGCTCGCCTGACCCTGGCACTGGACGACCTGCAACTGGCCGGTGACCAGTTCACGGTGATCCTCGGCCATAACGGTTCGGGCAAATCGACGCTTATGAACCTGATCGCCCGGCAGTTGCAGCCGGACACCGGCACCCTGCAGCTCGACGGCAAGCCGCTGGAGCGTTTCAGTCAGCGTGAATTCGCCCGTCGGGTGGCGTTCCTGCCCCAGCGCCTGCCGGATGTCGCCGGGCTCACCGTGCGCGAGCTGGTGCGCCTCGGACGCTTTCCCTGGCGTGGCCTGCTTGGCCGCTGGCAGGCCGAGGATCAGCAGATGATCGAACAGGCCATGGCGCAGACCGATGTCGAACAGTACGCCGACCACCTCGCCGACAGCCTGTCCGGCGGCGAGCGCCAGCGTGCCTGGATCGCCATGCTGCTGGCCCAGCAGTCGCCGCTGATTCTGCTCGACGAGCCCACTTCGGCGCTGGATCTGGCGCATCAGTACGAACTGATGACGCTGCTGCGCGAACTCAACCTGGGCACCGGCCGCGGCATCGTCGCCATCCTCCACGACATCAACCTCACCGCCCGTTATGCCGACCGCATCGTCGCGCTCAAGCAGGGGCGGGTGTTCTTCGACGGCTCGCCGGACGCGCTGCTGAACCCCCCGTTGCTCAGCGCGCTTTACGACATCGATATCGAACTGATCGAGCAGCCGGGCAGTGCCCGCAAGATCGCCGTGGTGGCGTGAGCATGGACGTCTGCGGAACGCGCCCGCTCGCCAGCGAAGCGGCCAGGCAGGCGCTGCGCTACGGCCTGAGCGTCGGCCTGCTGCTGGCGTTGATGGTGGCGCACCTGCAACTGAGTACCACCTTGCCGCTGGCCCGACAGTGGGCGGTACTCGGCGGCGCGGTGCAGGATGATTTCGATGCCGTGCAATTCAACCTCTCGGCGCTGCCACGGCTGGTCATGGCCCTGCTGGTCGGCGCGGCGCTGGGGCTGTCCGGCAGCGTGCTGCAGCAATTGACGCAGAACCGTCTGGTGTCGCCGATGACCATCGGCGCTTCGTCCGGTGCCTGGCTGGGGCTGGTGTGCGCCACCTTGCTGGTGCCGACGTTCGCCGCTACCCATGGCCATTGGGCAGCGCTGTGCGGGGCCCTGCTGTCGGTCGGCCTGGTGCTGGTGATCGCCGGGCGCAACGGCATCGCCGGCTTGCCGGTGGTGTTGGCGGGCATGGCCCTGAATCTGCTGCTCGGCGCCCTGGCCGCAGGCCTGGTGTTGCTCAACAACCAGTACACCAGCGGTCTGTTCGTCTGGGGCGCCGGTGATCTCGCGCAGATCGACTGGCACTGGGTGGGCTGGTTGTGGCCCAAGTTGTTGATCGGCCTGCTGGTCATTTTCCTCGCGCCGCGTCCGTTGACCCTCCTGCAGCTGGGCAGCGAGGGCGCTCAGGCCCGCGGCCTGAACCTGTGGCCGGTGATGCTGGCGCTGTTCATGGTGTCGATCTGGATGACCTCCGTGGCGATCACCGCGGTGGGCCTGATTGGCTTCATCGGCCTGCTGACCCCCAATCTGGCGCGGCTGTTCGGCGCCCGTCGTTCCCGTGACGAGTTGCTCTACAGCCTGTTGCTCGGTGCCATCCTGCTGCTCGCCACCGATGCCCTGGCACTGCTGGCCAACCGCTGGACGGCGGATCTGCTGCCCAGCGGCGCGGCAGCGGCACTGATCGGCGCACCGGCCCTGCTGTGGCTGTCGCGGCGCCAGCTGTCGGCCGATGACGCCCGTGGCCTGGAACTGCCGCAGGGGCTGGAGCAGATGCGGCGCGGTCATGCCGTGCTGGTGGCGATGCTGGCGCTGGCCGCCGTCCTGCTGAGCCTCTGCATGGGGCGTAACAGCGTAGGCTGGCAGTTCGAGTGGCCGTCATCGCTGATCTGGGCTCTGCGTTGGCCGCGGCTGCTCACTGCGGCGGCGGCGGGCTATGGCCTGGCCATCGCCGGGGTAGTGCTGCAGCGCCTGCTGCGCAACCCGCTGGCCAGCCCGGACATTCTCGGCCTCTCGGCAGGAGCGACCCTGGCGGTGATGCTGGCGCTGATGCTCTTCGGCGGCTCGCTGCTGGGGTTCACCGCGCCGATCGCCGCCTTCATCGGCAGCCTCGCGGTACTCGCCGTGCTGTTGCTGCTCGGCCGTCGCCACCAGTATTCCCCGGCGCCGATGGCGCTGGTGGGTATTTCCCTCACGGCGCTGCTCAATGCAGCCTTGCAGTTCGGCCTGGCCAAGGGCACGGCCGATTCCTTCGCACTGCTCGGCTGGCTGGCCGGCTCGACCTATCGGGTCTCGGCGGCGCAATCCTTGTGGCTGGCCCTCGGCGTGCTGCTGCTGGGCGTGCTCAGCCTGCTCTGCCACCGCGCGCTCACGCTGATCTCCATCGGCGATGGGGTTGCCCTGAGCCGTGGCCTGCCGGTACGGACGGCCCGTCTGGCACTGCTGGTGCTGGTGTCGCTACTCTGTGCACTGGTCACCAGCCTGATGGGGCCGGTGGCCTTTCTCGGCCTGCTGGCACCCCATATGGCGGCGATTCTCGGCGCGCGGCGGGTGGTGTCGCAGCTGTTGCTCGCGGCGGCATTGGGTGGTGTGCTGATGTTGCTGGCAGACTGGCTCGGCCGCGTGCTGATTTTCCCACGGCAGCTGCCGGTCGGTATCGTCGCTTCGGTGGTGTGCGGCAGCTATTTCGTCTACCTGCTGGTCAAGAGACGCCTGGCATGAAAGGTCTGTTACGCGCTGTTTCGTTGCTGCTCTGCCTGGTCAGCGGTCTTTCCGGGGCACAGCCGCGGGTGATAGCGCTGAGCTGGGAGGCGGCCGAGCACCTGTTGAAACTGCAGATCACCCCCATCGCCGTGGCCGATGCCGAGGATTACCGCACCTGGGTGGTGCGTCCAGCGCTGCCTGACGCAGTACCAAGCGCCGGCTCGCGCACCGAGCCGAACCTGGAGCTGCTGGCGCAACTGAAGCCGGAGCTGATCGTTATACCGCCGCTGCTCGAGGACATCCGCGGCAAGCTCGAACGCATTGCCCCGGTGGCCGTCTACAGCAGCTTCAGCCAGCAGCACGACAACTACCTCGCCGCTCGTGACAACTACTTGGCCCTGGCCCAGCGCTTCGGGCGCGAGGATCAGGCGCTACGTGAGCTGGCGGCGATGCAGGCACGGGTCGACGAACTGCACCGGCGCCTGGTCGAACACTTCCGCGGGCGCCTGCCCAAGGTCGCGGTCATCCGTTTTTCCTCAACCACTGCGGTATTCATCAATGGCGCCAATTCCATGGCCGATCACGCCATGCAGTTGCTGCATCTGCAACCGGCCTATCCGTTGCCACGCAGCCCCTGGGGGATCGTGCAGGTCCCGGTGACCACCCTGGGGCGCATCGACGACGGGGTGATTCTGCATATAGAGCCCTTCGCCGGGCAGGAGCAACTGTTCGCCACGCCTCTCTGGAAAGCCATGCCATTCGTGCGTGACGGGCGCTTCGCCGCCATGCGTTCGACCTGGACCTACGGCGGAGTGTTTTCCATCGAATACCTGGCCGAAGCGATTACCGAGGCGTTGCTGCGGCTCCCCGCGCGTTGAGTGGGCTCGGCAAGGGACGATGCGCACGGCCATTCCGCTCTCTAGCCCTCTACCAGGCGGATCGCTGCCCGGCGTGGCGAGATTTCTCGCAGCAACGCGGCTTGCGCTGAAACGCCAACAGACCCTAGAGTTGCCCCATTGGCAATTCGAACCGTGCAAGCCGGTATCACGAAGAGGGCATAGGGCTCTCCGGTACCGTGCACCAGGGTCATCAGCGGGGCTGCATGCGTTCTTTTCTGATCATTGTTCTGGCCATTTGCCCGATACTGGCGAGTGCTGCGGGACCGGCCGTGTTCGACGACACCACCCGGGCCCTGCCGCTCGGGCAGTTGATGTCCGTGTTCGAGGACGTGCGCGGTGACAGGAGCATCGACGACATCACCTCCAGTGCCCTGCAAGGCAGTTTCCGCGAACACGACAAACCGGTATTGAATGCGGGCTATTCCCGGTCGGCCTTCTGGGTACGCATCGACCTGCAATACCAGCCTCGTCATGCCGAACAGGCCCGTCATCATCTGCACTGGCTGCTGGAGCTGGCCTATCCGCCGCTGGATCGGCTGGAGCTCTACGAGGAGGGCGCAGATGGCCGCTTTCGCCTGACCCAGCGCACCGGTGACGCGCTGCCGTTTTCCAGCCGGGAAATCCGCCAGAACAATTACCTGTTCCCCCTCGATTTCAAGCCGGAACAGGTACGCCGCATCTACCTGCGGCTCGAGAGCCAGGGCTCCATTCAGGCGCCGCTGACCCTCTGGTCGCCCACCGCCTACCTGGAAGAGCAGCCGGCACGTATCTACGTGCTGGGCATCATCTACGGCGTATTGCTGGTGATGCTGATTTACAACCTGTTCATCTTCATCAGCGTGCGCGACACCAGTTACCTGTATTACATCTGCTATATCGCCTCGTTCGGGCTCTACCAGGTCTCGGTCAACGGTGCCGGCATCGAGTTCTTCTGGCCCGACAATCCCTGGTGGGCGAACGTCGCCACGCCCTTCCTGATCGGCGCCACGGCATTGTTCGGCTGCCAGTTCGCGCGCAGTTTCCTGCAGACCCGCCAACATAGCCCCTGGGTGGATCGCTGCCTGTTGCTGCTGGTGGTCTGGGGCACGCTGGTGATGGCACTGGCGTTGACCGTCAGCTATGCCGTTTCGCTGCGCCTGGCCACCGTGCTGGCGCTGGTGTTCACCCTGGTGGTGTCCGTCGCCGGGGGGCTCGCCTGGCTGCGCGGCATGCGGGTGGCACGCTACTTCATCATCGCCTGGGCGGCCTTCCTGCTCGGTGGCGTGGTCAATACGCTGATGGTGCTCGGTTACCTGCCCAACGTGTTCCTGACCATGTACGCCAGCCAGATCGGTAGCGCGATCGAGGTCGCCTTGCTGTCCCTGGCGCTGGCCGACCGTATCAACGCGATGAAGGAGGAGCGCGCGCGCATCCTGCAAAGCGCCAGTGCCAAACTGGAGGCCCTGAACCACGAGCTGGCCGACAGCAACCGCCTCAAGGACGACTTCCTGGCCACCGTGACCCATGAGTTGCGCACGCCGATGAACGGGGTGATCGGCTGCCTGGAGTTGATGCAGACCCTGCGCCTGGACCCGGAGGTCGAGCAGTACCAGAAGACCGCTACGCGGTCGGCGCGGGACATGATGCAGATGGTCAACGACATCCTCGCACTCACCGAACTGCAGTCCGGCAGACTGTATCCGCGGCGTGAAACCTTCAGCCTGCGCGGCCTGCTCGACGGTGTGTGCGCCAATCACGAAGGCCGCGCCCGCGACAAGGGCTTGATGTTTTCCCTCGATCTGGACGAGCGGCTGCCCGACACCGTGGAGGGCGATGCGCTGAAACTGGCGCAGGGCCTTGGTTACCTGCTCGACAACGCCATCAAGTTCACCCCGGCGGGAAAGGTCTGTCTGCGCGTGCGCGGCGTGGGCGAGCCGACCCTCGATAGCCTGCCGTTGAGCTTCGAGGTGATCGACACCGGGATCGGCCTGGAGCAGGTGCGCGAGGCCGACCTGTATCGCCGTTTCCATCAACTCGACAATTCGATGACCCGTCAATACGGTGGCCTGGGCATCGGCCTGAGCATCTGCCGGCAACTGGTCGAACTGTTGGGCGGCAACCTGGCCTACGAGCCCAATCGTGCGGGTGACGGCGGCAGCATCTTCAGGCTCAGCCTGACCCTGGCGCTGCCGGTGCACAAGGGCGGTAGCCAACCGGTGGTGCGCCGTGCCAGCGGCAGCCCGGTGCGCGTGGCCGAGCAATGTACCGTGCTGGTGGTGGAGGACAACGCGATCAATCAACTGGTGATTCGCGGCATGCTCCTCAAGCTCGGTTACCGGGTACGCACCGCGGACAACGGCAGCGAAGCCCTGGAGTGCCTGCAGCGCGAGTCGGTCGATGCCGTGCTTCTCGATTGTCAGATGCCGGTGATGGATGGTTTCGCCACCTGCCGGGCACTGCGCCTGCTACCCGGTTGCGCCGAGCTGCCGGTGCTGGCGATCACGGCCCACAGCCAGTCTGGCGACCGCGAGCGCTGCCTGGCGGCTGGCATGAGCGACTACCTGGCCAAGCCGGTGAAGTTCGACGAACTGCGGGTACTGCTGCACGACTGGGTGCTGTGCGCACGTCTCGATCACCACTGAGTGCCGCCGCCTGAGCGGTATTGGTGCTGACCGGCGGGATGCCGCCTTGCATGCAGGTCGGGGCTGCCGCTACCGCCGATCCTTCAAGTTGAATCTTTCCTCGTCCAGCATCCTCCCTTATTGCATAAGGCCATGGCTGACGGGAGGGGGCGAGAGCCTGCCGATGGCAACACGGCCACATCCGGGGATCACTCCCGAGCGCTGTTCTCGAACAAGCGCCTTCGAACTGCCCACGCAAGGCTACGACCATGACTACATTGACGCCGATCTTCACCACGTCTCGGGAACCCTGCCGTTTGCTGCCATCCGGCTCCGCTCACGCGCTCTACGAAGGCCTGCTGCAACCGCAACTGGCTGATGAAGTGCTGGAGCAGGCACGCAGTTTTCTCGAGGCACAGTTGGACGCAGCCGAGCAACTGCCTTGCGACATGCCGGTACAGCCGGACGCTTTGCTGGGCTGGATGCGCGATGCCGCACAGCGCACCACGCAGGCCTACGGGCAGTACCTGGAAGAGCGACGCGAGGGCGCGCCCAGGCGTTATTTCAGCAACCGCGCTCATGCCCTGTATTTCCTGCGTCACGTGGCGCCCACCAAACTGGTCGATGGTGCCTGGCTCTATGGCCTGCTCAAGCATTGGCAGGAGCTGCGCTTGCGTCCGCTGTTGCGCACCTACCTCGAAGAACTGGGCGATGGTGTTGCCGGGATGAACCATGTGCTGCTGTACAAGCAGTTGCTCAGTCAGCACGGCTGCGACGAGCTGGCCGAACTGGAAGACCGGCATTTCCTCCAGGGCGCCCAGCAGCTTGCCCTTGGCCACTTGGCCGACCACTACCTGCCCGAGGTGATCGGCTACAACCTCGGCTACGAACAGTTGCCCCTGCACCTGCTGATCACCCGCTACGAACTCACCGAGCTGGATATCGATCCTTACTATTTCCAGTTGCACGTGACCATCGACAACGCCGGTACCGGGCATGCGCAGAAGGCCGTGCAGGCGCTGCTGGACAACCTGCCGCTGGTCGGCGACCGTGAGGCCTTCTACCGCCGGGTGATGCGCGGCTACCGGCTCAACGACCTGGGCGTGGGCAGTACCGCGGTGATCGCCGCCTTCGATCTCGAGGAGCAGCTGTGCGACATGCTCGAACGCAAGCGCCAGGTGGCCACCCAGGTGCATTCCGACTACTGTCGGCTCGAGGGGCGCACCATCAATCAATGGCTGAGCGAGCCGGGCCAGGTACCCGCCCTGCTCGAAGCGTTGCAGAAGCGTGGCTGGATCCGTCGCAACGAAGACCCGCAGAACAGCCGGTTCTGGCAACTCGTGCAGGGCGACCGGGCAGCCATGTTCGGTGTGTTCAGCGCTTACGAGCTGCAGCTCCTGCACGACTGGATCGCCGGTGACTGGATGCCGCCGCCTAGCCGTGCCCACAGCCGTCGAAGCGTGGCTCGCCCCAATGCACCGCAGGTGGTTGGCCTGGACGATGAGGCCCAGGCTCTGCGCGCCACCTTGCGCACACTGCCGACTCGCCAGCAGCCGGAAAAACTGATCGAACTGATGTCTCCCGCCAGTCACTTCACCCCGGCAGGGTTGTTGGCGACGGGCCTGTTCAATGCCTATCTCCAATGACCCTTGCCGGAGCAGCGATGCTTGACGAACCCCAGCAGGCACTCCTCAGGCTGGGCCAGGCGCTCAGTGAGCGGGGCTACCGATTCACCACCGTCACGCCACTGACCCACGAGCGGGTCACCACCCGTGCGGGCAATGCGCAGGCCCGTGATCTGCAAGGCGTTTTCGGCTGGAGTCGCCCCTTCGCGGCTGGCCTGCTCGATGCCGAGCTGCTCGGGCTGATGCGGGCGGCCGATGTGCTGGTCGAGGAGTCCGGGCAACTGCGTAGCGCCGTACGTTACTCCAGCCTCGGCGAGCAGTTGTTCGTGCATTCCTGTTACCCGACGCAGCAGACCGATGCGGTATTTTTCGGCCCCGACAGTTACCGCTTCGTGCGAGCCATCGAGGCGTTTCTGCAGTTATCCTCGAACACGACGATCGAGCGTGCCGTGGATATCGGCTGCGGTGCCGGCCCCGGTGCGCAATCCATCGCCCTGGCGCGGCCGGCGGCGCAGGTGCTGGCCGTGGACATCAACTCCCGCGCCCTGGCCTTCACTCGGGTCAATGCCGCCCTGGCGAACGTGGATAACCTGCGGGCCCAGCCCAGCGATCTGCTCGGCGGTGTGGATGGCGAGTTCGATCTGATCGTCGCCAATCCACCCTATATGCTCGACAGCGAGCGTCGCGCCTACCGTGACGGAGGCGGTGACCTTGGCGCGGGATTGTCGCAGGCCATCGTCGCAGCCGCGTCGACCCGGCTGGCGCCAGGGGGCAGCCTGCTGCTCTACACCGGTGTGGCGATGACCGCTGGCGGTGATCCTTTCCTCGCCTACCTGCAGCGTACCCTCGGCACCTCAACGCTGGCATGGCGCTACGAGGAAGTGGATCCCGATGTGTTCGGCGAAGAGCTGTCGAAGCCCGGCTACGAGGATGTGCAACGGATTGCGGCGGTGGTTCTCACCGTCACTCGCACGGCGAGTTGACGGCAGCGCCGCCTCCTGGAGGGGGCGCCATGCGGCTTAGGCCTGTTCGACGAAGCGGCGGATACGCCGTGCGGCTTCCACGCATTCGTCGAGCGGTGCGACCAGCGCCATGCGTACACGGCCACTGCCAGGATTGAAACCCTCCACGTCGCGCGACAGGTAGGAGCCCGGCACCACGGTGACGTGCTCGCGGGCGAACAGCGCGCGGGTGAATTCGGCATCGTCGCCCGGCGTCCTGGCCCACAGGTAGAAGCCGCCATCCGGGCGTTGCACGTCGAGCACGCCGGCGAGGATTGCCAGCACGGCCTCGAACTTCTCACGGTACAGGTCGCGGTTGGCGCGTACGTGATCCTCGTCCTGCCAGGCCGCGATGCTGGCCAGCTGGGTGTGCACCGGCATGGCGCAACCATGGTAGGTGCGGTAGAGCAAAAAGGCCTTGAGGATGTCGGCGTCACCGGCGACGAAGCCAGAGCGCAGGCCCGGCAGGTTGGAGCGCTTGGAGAGGCTGTGGAAGACCACACAGCGCTTGAAGTCGTTGCGGCCGAGTTCGGCACAGGCGCTCAGCAGGCCAGGGGGCGGAGTGTCTTCGTCGAAATACAGCTCGCTGTAGCACTCGTCGGCGGCAATCACGAAGTCGTACTGGTCAGCCAGGGCGATCAGTCTTTTCAGCGTTGCCAGCGGAATCAGCGCACCGGTCGGGTTGCCGGGCGAGCAGAGAAAGAGGATCTGGCAGCGCTGCCAGACGTGCGGCGCCACCGCCTCGAAGTCCGGATTGAAGCCATGTTCGGCCAGGCACGGCAGGTAATGCGGCTGGGTGCCGGCGAGCAGCGCTGCGCCCTCGTAGATCTGATAGAACGGATTGGGGCTGACCACCAGACCGTCGACGTCGCGCTGGGCCACCGCCTGGGTGAAGGCGAACAGTGCCTCGCGGGTGCCATTGACCGGCAGCACGTGGCACGCAGGGTCCAGCCAGCCGGCCGGTACGCTGAAGCGGCGCTCGCACCAGCTGGCGATGGCTTCGCGCAATGCCGCAATGCCTTGTGTGGTCGGGTAGACCGCCAGTTGTTCGAGGTTGTCGGTCAGCGCCTGGGCGACGAACGCCGGCGAGCGGTGCTTGGGTTCACCGATGGACAGGGCGATGGGCGAGCGGTCGGCAGCAGGCTGCACGCCGGCGAGCAGGGCGCGGAGTTTCTCGAACGGGTAGGGCTGCAACTGGGCGAGGGCGTGGTTCATGATGATCCAACGTGTCCTTTGTGGGGCGGCGACAAAGCTGCCGACACTAGCACGTGGGGCGCTCCCAGGAAAATTCCCTTTCGCCCCGCCGGCACAGGCGGGATCGGCCCGCCTCGTCGCTGCCGGTGCGTCTAAAGGCTGGCCACTAGGAGCCGATAGCCTGTGCGCAAGCCGTTTTCCGCCCCCTTTCAGCGAGACCCTCTATGCGCACCCTCAAGTTCAGCCACAAGATCATGCTGGCTGCGTCGCTGGTGGTCATTGCAGCCTTCGCGTCGTTCGCGCTGTACAACGACTACCTGCAACGTACCTCGATTCGCGACAACCTGGCGAACTACCTCAACGATGTCGGCCAGGTATCCACCGGCAACATCCAGCACTGGCTGAACGGCCGCATGCAACTGCTGGACAACCTCGCCGAGACGGTTCAGGACGACAGCGCAGCCGATTCGCTGGCCAGAAACCTGCAGCACCGCAGCATCGCCGCCGCCTTCCTGTATGCCTATTTCGGGCGGGCCGACGGCACCTATACCCAGTTTCCTGCCAGCGAGCTGCCCGCCGGCTACGACCCGCGTCAGCGGCCCTGGTACAAGAGCGCCGTGGGTGGCAGCGGGCCGGGGCTGACCGACCCTTACCTGGCCGCCGATCCACGGGACGGCCTGCTGATCACCATCACCCGCCCCGTCACCGCCAACGGCACCCTGCGCGGCGTGGTGGGCGGCGACCTGAAGCTGCAGACCATCGACGACATTCTCAACTCCTTCGATCTAGGCGGTATGGGCTATGCCTTCCTGGTCGATGAGAAAGGCACGGTGCTGGTGCATCCGGACAAGAGCCTGGTGCTCAAGAAACTGCCCGATCTGTTCTCCACGGGTGCGCCACGCCTGGAATCAGGCCTGCAGGAGGTCTCGGCCGTCGACGGCAGCGCACGCATGGTCACCTTCCTGCCGGTGCAGGGCCTGGCCGGGGTGCGCTGGTACGTCGGCCTGTCCGTCGACCAGGGCAAGGCATTCGCCGCGCTCCAGGAATTCCGCCTTTCGGCGTTGATGTCCACGGTGATCGGCGTGATCGCCATCCTGCTGCTGCTCGGCATGCTGATCCGCATCCTGCTGCGCCCGCTGCACGTGATGAGCGATGCTATGAGTGGCATCGCCGAAGGCGAGGGCGACCTGACCCAGCGGTTGAAGATCGACTCCGGGGATGAGTTCGGCGAACTGGCAGGGGCCTTCAACCGCTTCGTCGAGCGTATCCACGAGTCGATCCGCGAAGTGGCCTCGACCACCCGCGAAGTGCATGCCCGGGTCAGCACCGTGGTGCAGGCCTCCAATGCCTCCATGGGCAACTCCAGCGAGCAGGCCGCGCGCACCGACAGCGTCGCCGCGGCGATCAACGAACTCGGCGCCGCCGCCCAGGAAATCGCCCGCAATGCCGCCGATGCGTCGGTGCAGGCCAGCGATGCACGTCGTGATGCCGAAGAAGGGCAGAACATGGTCGAGCGCACGCTGGGCTCCATGGGCGATCTGTCGGACAAGATCCAGGCCTCCGGCAGCCATATCGAAGTGCTGAGCCAGAAGAGCGACGACATCGGCCAGATCCTCGATGTGATCAAGGGGATCTCCGAACAGACCAACCTGCTGGCGCTCAACGCTGCCATCGAAGCGGCCCGTGCCGGCGAGGCGGGACGGGGATTCGCCGTGGTCGCCGACGAGGTGCGCAACCTGGCCCAGCGTACGCAGAGTTCGGCGCAGGAAATCCAGCAGATGATCGAGCAGTTGCAGGCCGGCGCCCGTGATGCCGTGACGACCATGGGCGAAAGCCGTCGCTTCAGCGATGACAGTGTGCGCATCGGTGGGCAGGCTGGCGAGAACCTGCGTGGCGTGACCCGGCGCATCGGCGAGATCGACGGCATGAACCAGTCCGTGGCCACCGCCACCGAGGAACAGACCTCGGTGATCGAAAGCCTGAACATGGACATCACCGAGATCAATACCCTCAACCAGGATGGCGTACGCAACCTGCAGTCCAGCCTCGCTGCCTGTACCGAGCTGGATCAGCAGGTCGGTCGTCTAAAGCAACTGGTGGACAGTTTCAGGATCTGACCCGGCAGCAGTGGCTCGGCCTTCCTGGCGCCGAGCCCCCGCAGCGAATGCGATGAACGCTGCGGGGTTGCGGTGCGCCCGCCCCCGATTCGCGCCGGCAGCGATGCTTCTACGACGGCTTAGATGCCGATCTGCAATGGACTTGGGCTGCTGGTCGCCGAGAGCTTGGTGATGATGGTCTGCTGTAGGCGCGTGCACAGCTCCGGATCGGAGAGTGGCTGGTTGTTGGCGTCGGTGACGAAGAACACGTCTTCTACGCGCTCGCCCAGCGTGGCGATCTTGGCGTTCTGCAGTGACAGGTCGAAATCCAGGAATATCCGCCCGACCTTGGCCAGCAGGCCGGGGCGGTCGGGCGCGGTCAGCTCTAGCACGGTGACTGGTCGCTGGGCGTCATTGTGGATGGTCACCTGTGGCGCGAACGCAAAGTGCTTGAGCTGCCGCGGCACCCGACGCTGGATGATGTTGGGGTACTCGTCGGGATGCTTCAGCGTATCGATCAGGCTTTGCCGTATCTGCTTGATGCGCTGAGGGTTGTCGCCAATCGAGCCGCCTTCGGCCTCCAGCACGATGTAGGTGTCGAGGGTGAACTGGCTGGTCGAGGTGAGGATCCGGGCGTCATGGATGTTCAGGTTCAACTGCGCCATGGCGGCCACCGTCACCGCGAAGAAATCGTGCTGATCGGGCGCATAGATGAAGATCTGCGTGCCGCCCTCGGATTCGCGCTGGGTGGTTTCCTTGATCAACACCAGTGGGCCGCCGTCGCCGGGGTGCTGGAGGATCGCGTCGGTGTGCCAGGCCACGTCGCTGGCCGTGTGGCGCAGGAAGTAGTCATCGCCCAGCTGCGCCCATAGCTGCTCGACGTCGTCGGAGTCGGTGCCGCCGCGTACCAGGGTGTCCAGCGCCGCGCTCTGGGTCAGGCGGATCTGTTCTTCGCGTTCCACCGGGTTCTCCAGGCCGCGGCGCAGCGCTCGCTTGGTTTCCGTGTAGAGCTGGCGCATCAGGCTGGCACGCCAGGAGTTCCACAGGCTCGGGTTGGTGGCATTGATATCGGCCACGGTGAGCACGTACAGGTAGTCCAGGTGGGTCTGGTCGCCGACGAACGCCGCGAAGTCGTGGATCACCTGCGGGTCTGACAGGTCCTTGCGCTGGGCGGTGGTCGACATCGCCAAGTGGTTCTGCACCAGCCAGACGATCAGCCCGGTGTCCCAGGCCGGCAGATGGTGGCGCTGGCCGAAGGCTTCGGCATCGAGGGCGCCCAGCTCCGAGTGGTCGCCGCCGCGGCCCTTGCCGATATCGTGGTAAAGACCGGCCAGGTAGATCAGTTCGGGCTTGGGCAGCTTGTCGATCAGTTTGCTGGCCAGGGGGAATTTCTCCGCCAGTTCCGGCCACTTGAACTTGCGCAGGTGCTTGATCAGGTTGAGCGTGTGGGCGTCGACCGTATAGATGTGGAACAGGTCGTGCTGCATCTGCCCGACGATATGGCCGAATTCCGGCAGGTAGCGGCCGAGAATGCCGTAGCGGTTCATGCGCCGCAGGTTGCGGTGGATGCCCTGTTCGCTCTTGAACAGCTCGATGAACAGGCTGGTGTTGCGGATGTCCTTGCGGAAGTCATCGTCGATCAGGTGACGATGGTCGCGCAGCAGGCGAATGGTGTCGGCGCGCACGCCCTTGAGATCCGGGTGCTGGGCCAGCAGCACGAAGATCTCGATGATCGCGAACGGCGTGCGCTTGAATACGTTGAGGTGGGTGACTTCCAGGTAGCCATTGCGCACCTGGAAACGGCTGTTCAGCGGCGTGGCCGGGCCATTGTCACCGTCGCGGAGAATTTCTTCCTCGAAGTGCTGGTTGATCAGGTCGCTGAGCTCGGCGATGCCCATCACCACCCGATAATACTTCTGCATGAAGCGTTCGATGGTGCGCTTGGTGTCGCCTTCGTGGTAACCGAGCAGCTCGGCGACCTTGCTCTGGTGGTCGAACAGCAGGCGATCTTCGGCGCGCCCGGCCAGCATGTGCAGGGCGTAGCGCACCTTCCAGAGAAACGCCTGGGAAGACGCCAGCAGGGTGTATTCGCTTTCCAGCAGGAAGCCCTGGCCGACCATGGCGTGCAGGTTGAGGGTGCCGAAATGGCGGCGAGCCACCCAGAGAATGGTCTGGATGTCGCGCAGCCCGCCAGGCGATCCCTTGACGTTGGGTTCCAGGTTGTACTCGGTATCGTTGTACTTGGCGTGGCGACCCTTCTGTTCCTCGCGCTTGGCCAGGAAGAACGCCTGGCTCGGCCACATGTGGGCACTGGACGTGACCTCCTGCATGCGTCCGCGCAGGTGCTCGTGGCCGGCGATGGTACGGCTTTCCATCAGGTTGGTGATCACCGTCAGGTCGGCGCGGGCTTCTTCGCCGCACTCGGCTACCGAGCGTACGCTCTGGCCGACTTCCAGGCCGATGTCCCAGAGCAGGGTAAGAAAGCCTTCGATCGCGTCGCGGAAGATTTCCTGGTCATCGCTGCCGAGGAGGATCAGCAGGTCGATATCCGAATAGGGGTGCAGCTCGCCACGGCCATAGCCGCCTACCGCCAGCAGGGCGATTTCGGCGTCCGCGCTCCAGGAAAAGCGATTCCAGGCTTCCAGCAGAATCTGGTCGGCGAACCAGGCACGGTCCTCGACCAGGCGACGCACATTGCGGCCGTCACGAAAGCGTGCATCGAGCACGTCGTGGGCGCGGCGGATAGCTTTCTTGAAGGCACCGATGGGGCTGGACTTGAGCGCCAGTTCCGCCTGGAACTGGCCGCGATCGAACAACTCGGAGTCTACCTGCGGCATGCGGCGGCCTTCCTTCTATAGGCGTGGTTCGAGATCAGGGCGAAACCCGTGCGATGGTGTCATCGCCGCGCAGGGTGAATATCTCGTAGCCATCGGCAGTGACCAGCAGGGTATGCTCCCACTGCGCGGACAACTTGCGGTCCTTGGTGATCGCGGTCCAGCCGTCGCCCAGTACGCGGGTTTCCGGACGACCCTGGTTGATCATCGGCTCGATGGTGAAGGTCATGCCTTCCTTGAGTTCCATGCCCGTGCCAGCGCGGCCGTAGTGCAGCACCTGCGGTTCCTCGTGAAACACCGAACCGATGCCGTGGCCGCAGAACTCGCGTACTACGGAGAAACCATGCTTCTCGGCATGCTTCTGGATCACTTCGCCGATATCGCCCAGGCGGGCTCCCGGACGTACCACTTCGATGCCCTTGTACAGGCATTCCTGAGTGATGCGCGACAGGCGCTCGGCCCACTCCGGCACCTTGCCGACGTGGAACATGCGGCTGGTGTCGCCGTAGTAGCCGTCCTTGATGACGGTGACGTCGATGTTCATCACATCACCTTCCTTGAGCGGCTTGTCGTTGGGGATGCCGTGGCACACCACGTGGTTGAGCGAGGTGCAGATGGACTTGGGGAACCCCGGGCGGCCTGGGGCGGCGCCATAATTGAGCGGCGCGGGAATGGCCTTCTGCACGTTGACGATATGCTCGTGGCACAGGGTGTTCAGCTCATCGGTGGTGACACCTGGCCTGATGTGCTCGGCGATCATCTCCAGCACATCGGCGGCCAGGCGGCCGGCGATGCGCATCTTCTCGATTTCATCGGGCGTCTTGAGGGTGACGGTCATGGTGATCTCGGTATCTGTAAAGGACGCCATTCTAAGCTCCAGGCTCCAGGCCGCAAGCGTCAAGTGACGGCGACACCCGGGGGGCGGCCCGCTCGAGGTGCCCGTCGCACGACTCTAGGCTCTCTGCCTGTAGCGTATGGCCGCCTCTTGTGGTATAAAACGCGCCGCTTTACGGGGCAGACCCCGAAAGCCAAACCCCACACACGTATCGACACGATTTCCTGGGTGCCCGCAAGGGTTGGGAATTGGGATACGTGGAGGCCTAACCCGACTTATCAAGGAACTATCATGTCCCAAGTCAACATGCGCGATATGCTGAAGGCCGGTGTGCACTTCGGTCACCAGACCCGTTACTGGAACCCGAAAATGGGCAAGTACATTTTCGGCGCGCGTAACAAGATCCACATCATCAACCTTGAAAAGACCCTGCCGATGTTCAACGACGCGCTGTCGTTCGTTGAAAAGCTGGCTGCTGGCAAGAACAAGATCCTGTTCGTCGGCACCAAGCGTTCCGCTGGCAAGATCGTTCGCGAAGAAGCGGCTCGTTGTGGCTCGCCGTTCGTCGATCACCGCTGGTTGGGCGGCATGCTCACCAACTACAAGACCATCCGTGCCTCGATCAAGCGTCTGCGTGATCTGGAAGTGCAGTCCCAGGACGGCACCTTCACCAAGCTGACCAAGAAAGAAGCCCTGATGCGTTCGCGCGACCTGGAAAAACTGGATCGCAGCCTGGGTGGTATCAAGGACATGGGCGGTCTGCCGGACGCTCTGTTCGTCATCGACGTTGATCACGAGCGCATCGCGATCACCGAAGCCAACAAGCTGGGCATCCCGGTCATCGGCGTTGTCGATACCAACAGCAGCCCGGAAGGCGTTGACTACATCATCCCGGGTAACGACGACGCCATCCGCGCCATTCAGCTGTACATGGGCGCCATGGCCGACGCCGTTGTCCGTGGTCGCAGCAATGCTGGCGGCGCTACCGAGCAGTTCGTCGAAGAAGCACCGGCTGCAGAAGCTGCCGAAGGCTAAGCGGTAACGCGGAGCATTTAGTGTTATGCGCTGCGCAAAAAGGGGGCTAGGCCCCCTTTTTGCCACTCACAGATTTGATCGCCCGCACGGCGGACGATGCTTGAAGACCTACCAAGAGGATTTTCAAAATGGCAGAGATCACTGCAGCCCTGGTTAAAGAACTGCGCGAGCGTACTGGCCAAGGCATGATGGAATGCAAGAAGGCGCTGGTTGCCGCCGGTGGCGACATCGAGAAGGCCATCGACGACATGCGCGCTTCGGGTGCCATCAAGGCCGCCAAGAAAGCCGGCAACATTGCCGCTGAAGGCGCCATCGCCGCTCGCGTCGAAGGTGGCCGTGGCCTGATCATCGAAGTCAACTCGCAGACCGACTTCCTGGCTCTGCAGGATGACTTCAAGGGCTTCGTAAAAGACAGCCTGGATGAAGCCTTCACTCAGAACCTGACCGAAGTCGCACCGCTGATCGCTGCCCGCGAATCCGCTCGCGAAGGCCTGGTTGCGAAGTGCGGTGAGAACGTCAACATCCGTCGTCTGACCGCTGTCGCTGGCGAAACCGTGGGCGCTTACCTGCACGGTCACCGCATCGGCGTTCTGGTCGTTCTGAAGGGCGGCAACGACGAGTTGGCCAAGCACGTTGCGATGCACGTCGCTGCCTCCAACCCGGCCGTGGTTTCGCCGGATCAGGTTTCCGAAGAGCTGGTTGCCAAGGAAAAGGAAATCTTCCTGCAGCTGAACGCCGACAAGATCGCCGGCAAGCCGGAAAACATCGTCGAGAACATGATCAAGGGCCGTATCAACAAGTTCCTGGCAGAAGCCAGCCTGGTTGAGCAGGCTTTCATCATGGATCCGGAAGTCAAGGTCGGCGAGTTGGTGAAAAAGGCTGGTGCCGAGGTCGTCTCCTTCGTTCGTTATGAAGTGGGCGAGGGCATCGAGAAGGCCGAGAACGACTTCGCTGCCGAAGTCGCTGCTCAGGTTGCTGCCAGCAAGCAGTAATCGGCGGTTCTGCAAGGCCCCAGAAGAGGCTGCCCGCTGATGCGCGCGGCCTCTTTTCAAATGGGGATTTTTTTCCAATCGGCGTGCGTGCCTCGGGCACGAACCGCTGTGAGCGCTGTCGAAGCGCTCGATATGGGCGAGCCATCGGGCTCGCACGTTTTCTTACGCCGCAGGAGAGACTGGTAATGGCTCAGCAGGTGAGTGGTCGTCAACCGCGCTACAAGCGCATTCTGCTCAAACTCAGCGGCGAGGCCCTGATGGGCTCTGAGGATTTCGGTATCGACCCCAAGGTACTGGATCGCATGGCGCTGGAAGTCGGCCAACTGGTCGGCATCGGCGTACAGGTCGGTGTGGTGATCGGCGGTGGCAACCTGTTCCGTGGCGCCGCGCTGAGCGCTGCAGGCATGGATCGGGTCACCGGCGACCACATGGGCATGCTGGCCACGGTGATGAACGCCCTGGCCATGCGCGACGCGCTGGAGCGCTCCAACATTCCCGCGCTGGTCATGTCGGCCATCTCCATGGTCGGGGTCACCGATCATTACGACCGCCGCAAGGCCATGCGCCACCTGAAAACCGGTGAGGTGGTGATTTTCGCCGCCGGCACCGGCAATCCGTTCTTCACCACCGACTCCGCCGCCTGCCTGCGCGGTATCGAAATCGATGCCGATGTGGTGCTGAAGGCAACCAAGGTGGATGGTGTGTACACTGCCGATCCATTCAAGGATCCGCACGCGGAAAAATTCGATCGCCTGACCTATGACGAGGTACTGGATCGCAAGTTGGGCGTGATGGACTTGACCGCCATTTGTCTGTGTCGTGATCACAACATGCCGCTGCGTGTTTTCAACATGAACAAGCCGGGTGCCCTGCTCAATGTCGTGGTGGGTGGCGCCGAAGGTACTTTGGTCGAGGAAAGTAAAGAATGATCAACGAAATCAAGAAGGACGCCCAGGTTCGCATGCAGAAGAGCCTGGAATCGCTGGCCCACGCATTCAGTCGTATCCGCACCGGCCAGGCCCACCCGAGCATCCTCGGCGGCGTGATGGTGCCTTACTACGGCGCCGATACGCCGTTGAATCAGGTCGCCAGCGTGACCGTGAAGGACTCGCGCACCCTGCAGGTCGTGGCGTTCGAGCGCAACATGCTGGCTGCCGTGGACAAGGCGATTCAGAGCTCCGGTCTGGGCTTCAATCCGACCAACCTCGGCGAGCTGCTGCTGATTTCCATGCCGGCGCTCACCGAGGAAACCCGCCGCGGTTTCACCAAGCAGGCGCGTGACGCCGCCGAAGATGGCCGCGTGGCCGTGCGCAACATTCGCCGCGATGCCCTGAGCCAACTCAAGGATCTGGTCAAGGAAAAGGAAATCAGCGAAGACGAAGAACGTCGTGCCGCTGACGACATCCAGAAGCTGACCGACAAGTTCGTGGCCGAGATCGAGACTGCCGTCAAGCAGAAAGAAGCGGACCTGATGGCCGTTTGATGGCCAGGAAGTCGCCATGGACAATTGCAAAGTCGGTGCCGTGATGGCCGTTCCACGGCACGTGGCGATCATCATGGACGGTAATAACCGCTGGGCGCGCAAGCGCCTGATGCCTGGCGTGGCCGGTCACAAGGCGGGCGTCGATGCCGTGCGGGCGGTGATCGAGGTGTGTGCCGAATCGGGGGTCGAGGTGCTGACCCTGTTCGCGTTCTCCAGCGAGAACTGGCAACGCCCCGCCGAAGAAGTCGGCGCGTTGATGGAGCTGTTCCTCAGCGCCTTGCGCCGGGAAGCGCGCAAGCTCGACGAGAACGGCATCAGCCTGCGCATCATCGGTGATCGCTCGCGCTTCCACCCGGAGCTGCAGGCCGCCATGCGCGAGGCCGAGGCCAAGACGGCGGGTGCTGCTGGCGAAAAGCGCTTCATTCTGCAGATCGCCGCGAATTATGGCGGTCAGTGGGATATCGCCCAGGCTGCCCAGCGCCTCGCACGCGAGGTGCAGGGTGGGCATCTGCAGCCCGAGGACATCACCCCGAGCCTGTTGCAGGGTTGCCTGGTAACGGGCGAGCTGCCTTTGCCCGATCTGTGCATTCGCACCGGTGGCGAGCATCGGGTCAGTAATTTCCTGCTCTGGCAAATGGCCTACAGTGAGTTGTATTTCTCCGACCTGCTGTGGCCGGACTTCAAGCACGACGCCATGCGCGCAGCGCTGGCGGATTTTGCCAAGCGCCAGCGACGCTTTGGCAAGACCAGTGAGCAAGTCGAAGCCGGGGCCCGCGCCTGATGCTCAAACAACGAATCATTACCGCACTGATCCTGTTGCCCATCGCTCTGGCAGGCTTCTTCCTCCTCGAGGGCGAGGCGTTCGCGCTGTTCATCGCCGTGGTGGTGGTGCTCGGCGCCTGGGAATGGGCGCGCCTGGCCGGTTTCGCCACCCAGGCGCTGCGCGTCGCTTATGCGGCGCTGGTGGCGCTGTTGCTGTATGCGTTGCACGGTTGGCCGGCGCTGGCGCCCTGGGTGCTGGGTATCGGCGTGTCGTGGTGGGCGTTGGCGACCCTTCTGGTGCTCAGTTATCCCGATAGCAGCCGCTACTGGGGCGGCCTGCCGGGACGCTTGCTGATCGGGCTGTTGATTCTGTTGCCCGCCTGGCAAGGCCTGGTGGTGTTGAAGCAATGGCAGCTGGCCAATTGGCTGATCCTTGCCGTCATGGCGCTGGTCTGGGTCGCGGACATAGGCGCCTACTTCTCGGGCAAGCGCTTCGGTAAGCGCAAGCTGGCTCCGCGGGTAAGCCCTGGCAAGAGCTGGGAAGGGCTGTTCGGCGGGTTGCTGCTCAGTTTGCTGCTGACCGTGGTGGTCGGCCTGTACCGTGGTTGGCCACCTGGCGTGTTTGTGCTGGCGCTGCCGGCTGCGGGCCTGGTGGTGCTGATTTCCGTGGTCGGCGATCTGACCGAGAGCATGTTCAAGCGCCAATCCGGTATCAAGGACAGCAGCAACCTGCTACCGGGGCATGGCGGGGTGCTCGATCGTATCGACAGCCTGACCGCAGCGGTACCGGTCTTCGCCGTCCTGCTGCTGCTCGCCGGCTGGGGCACCTTATGAGCCAGTTGCAGCGTATTACCGTGCTGGGCGCCACGGGCTCCATCGGCCTCAGTACGCTCGATGTGATCGCTCGCCATCCCGCTCGCTACCAAGTGTTCGCCTTGACGGCGTTCAGTCGCCTGAGCGAACTGGAAGCGCTGTGCGTGGTGCATCGACCAGCATTTGCCGTTGTCGCGGATGCGCAGGCCGCCAACCACTTGCAGGCTCGCCTGTGCCTGGCCGGCCTCGATACCTGGGTGCTGTCTGGCGAGGCGGGGCTGTGCGAGGTATCGGCGCATGCCGAGGTAGACGCCGTGATGGCGGCGATCGTCGGTGCCGCCGGGCTCAAGCCTACGCTGGCGGCGGTGGAGGCAGGCAAGAAAGTGCTGCTGGCCAACAAGGAAGCACTGGTGATGTCGGGTGCATTGTTCATGCGCGCGGTACGCCAGAGTGGCGCGGTCCTGCTGCCTATCGACAGTGAACACAATGCGATTTTCCAGTGCCTGCCCGGCGATTACGCCCGTGGCCTGCATGCGGTCGGCGTGCGCCGCATCCTGCTGACGGCGTCGGGTGGCCCGTTCCGGGAGACCTCGTCCGAGGCGCTGCAGGCGGTTACCCCCGAGCAGGCCTGTGCCCATCCGAACTGGTCGATGGGCCGCAAGATTTCCGTCGATTCGGCCAGCATGATGAACAAGGGGCTCGAACTGATCGAGGCCTGCTGGCTGTTCGATGCGCGCCCCGATCAGGTCGAGGTGGTGATCCATCCGCAGAGCGTCATCCACTCGCTGGTCGACTACCTCGACGGTTCGGTGCTCGCCCAGTTGGGCAATCCCGACATGCGTACTCCCATCGCCCATGCACTGGCATGGCCACAGCGTATCGATTCCGGTGTCGCACCGCTGGATCTGCTCAGCGTGGCACGCCTGGACTTCCAGGCACCGGACGACTTGCGATTTCCCTGCCTGCGCCTGGCGCGGCAGGCGGCAGAGGCGGGCGGTAGTGCGCCGGCCATGCTCAACGCGGCGAACGAAGTGGCGGTGGCGGCGTTTCTCGAACGGCGGATTCGCTTTACCGATATCGCGCGTATCATTGACGGCGTTCTCGAGGCCGAGCCGGCTGTCGCGGTCGAGTGTCTCGACGCCGTGCTCGAGGCCGACCGCCGGGCCCGGGAATTGGCTGGGCAGTGGTTGAATCGTGGAGAGGTGGCATGAGCGCACTGTATATGATCGTCGGGACCCTGATCGCGCTCGGGGTGCTGGTGACCTTTCATGAATATGGTCATTTCTGGGTGGCCCGACGCTGCGGCGTCAAGGTGCTGCGCTTCTCGGTGGGCTTCGGCACGCCGCTGGTGCGCTGGCACGACCGCCAGGGGACGGAATTCGTGATCGCCGCGATCCCGCTCGGCGGCTACGTGAAGATGCTCGACGAGCGTGAGGGCGAGGTGCCCCCGGCTCTGGTCGAACAGTCGTTCAACCGCAAGACCGTCGGCCAGCGTATCGCCATCGTGGCTGCAGGGCCCGCGGCCAATTTCGCGCTGGCGCTGGTGTTCTTCTGGCTGGTGGCCATGCTGGGTAGCCAGCAGGTGCGCCCGGTCATCGGCGCGGTGGAGGCGGGTAGCCTGGCGCAGGTCGCCGGTCTGCAGGCTGGCGAGGAAATCGTTTCGATCAACGGCAAGGCGACGTCGGGCTGGTCGGCCGTCAATCTGCAACTGGTACGACGCCTTGGCGAGAGTGGCGAGTTGCTGATCGCGACCCGTCATGCCGACGAGGGGGGCGATACCCTGCACCGCGTCGAACTGGACAACTGGCTGCGCGGCGCCAACGAGCCGGATCCGATCGCCTCGCTGGGCATTCGTCCCTGGCGCCCGAGCCTGGAGCCGGTGCTGGCGGAGTTCGACCCGCAGGGGCCTGCGCAGGCCGCTGGACTGCGGATTGGTGATCGCCTGCTGGCCCTGAACGGAGAGAATCTGGCCGACTGGCAGGACCTGGTCGAGCGCGTGCGTGGCCTGCCGGGCCGGTCGATATCGCTGGCGCTGGAGCGCGACGGGCAGCGCCTTGACGTGCCCGTTACCCTGGCGAGTCGCGGTGACGGTGAGGCGGCCAGCGGTTACCTCGGTGCCGGTGTCGCGGCTGCCCAATGGCCACCCGAAATGCTTCGCGAGGTCAGCTATGGCCCGTTGGAAGCCATCGGCGAAGGGGCATCGCGAACCTGGACGATGAGTGTCCTGACCCTCGATTCGCTGAAGAAAATGCTCTTCGGCGAGCTCTCGGTAAAAAACTTGAGCGGGCCGATAACCATTGCTAAAGTGGCGGGCGCTTCGGCCGAGTCGGGTCTCGGGGATTTCCTGAATTTCCTCGCCTACCTGAGTATCAGCCTGGGCGTTCTCAATTTGTTGCCCATCCCCGTTCTGGATGGGGGGCATCTGCTTTATTACCTGGTCGAGTGGGTGCGGGGTCGTCCTCTCTCCGAACGGGTGCAGGGTTGGGGGATGCAGATCGGCATCAGCCTGGTGATCGGGGTGATGCTGCTGGCTCTGGTCAATGACCTCGGGCGCTTGTGACCCCTGCTGAATTAAATATCTTTCGTCTCGAACGACTGATTTCTTATCGTTAGTTGGAATAAGAAAGGACTTCATGAAACGTCTGCTGCTACCTGCGGTACTTGCCGCATTGATGATCGCCGAAGTTCACGCTGAGTCCTTCACCATCTCCGATATTCGTGTCAACGGCCTGCAACGTGTTTCCGCGGGAAGCCTGTTCGGCGCGCTGCCCCTCAATGTGGGCGAGCCGGCCGACGACCGCGCGCTGGTCGAAGCGACGCGTGAACTGTTCAAAACCGGTTTCTTCCAGGATATCCAGCTGGGCCGTGATGGCAACGTGCTGGTCATCACTGTGGTCGAACGCCCTTCGATTTCCAGTATCGAGATCGAAGGCAACAAGGCCATCAGCAGCGATGACCTGCTCAAGGGCCTGAACCAGTCCGGCCTGGCCGAAGGCGAAATCTTCCAGCGCGCCACCCTCGAGGGCGTGCGTAACGAGCTGCAGCGCCAGTACGTGGCCCAGGGCCGTTACTCCGCCGAGATCGATGCGGAAGTCATTCCCCAGCCGCGTAACCGCGTGGCGCTGAAGATCAATATCAACGAAGGCACGGTTGCCGCTATCCAGCACATCAACGTGGTGGGCAACAAGGTCTTTTCCGATGAAGATCTCAGCGATCTGTTCGAACTGAAGACCAGCAACTGGCTGTCGTTCTTCAAGAACGACGACAAGTACGCCCGTGAGAAACTGTCCGGTGACCTGGAGCGCCTGCGTTCCTACTACCTGGACCGCGGCTACATCAACATGGACATCACCTCCACCCAGGTGTCCATCACCCCGGACAAGAAGCACGTCTACATCACCGTCAATATCGATGAAGGCGAGAAGTACACCGTGCGCGACGTGAAACTGTCCGGCGACCTCAAGGTGCCGGAAGAAGAGGTTCGTGCGCTGCTGTTGGTCAAGCAAGGCCAGGTGTTCTCCCGCAAGGTGATGACCACCACCAGCGAACTGATCACCCGCCGCCTGGGTAACGAAGGCTACACCTTCGCCAACGTCAACGGTGTGCCCGAGCCCCACGATGACGACAACTCGGTGTCGATCACCTTCGTCGTCGACCCGGGCAAGCGGGCGTACGTCAATCGCGTCAATTTCCGTGGCAACACCAAGACCGAAGATGAAGTGCTGCGCCGTGAAATGCGCCAGATGGAAGGCGGCTGGGCATCCACCTACCTGATCGACCAGTCCAAGGTGCGCCTGGAACGGCTGGGCTTCTTCAAGGAAGTCAACGTCGAGACCCCGCAAGTGCCGGGTACCGACGACCAGGTCGACGTCAACTACAGCGTCGAAGAGCAGGCTTCCGGTTCGATTACCGCCAGCGTCGGTTTCGCCCAGAATGCCGGTCTGATCCTCGGTGGCTCGATCACCCAGAACAACTTCCTCGGCAGCGGCAACCGCGTCAGCCTCGGCCTGACCCGCAGCGAATACCAGAGCCGCTACAACTTCAGCTTCACCGATCCCTACTGGACGGAAGACGGCGTGAGCCTGGGCTACAACGCCTTCTACCGCACCACCGACTACGACGAGCTGGATGTCGATGTGTCCAGCTACTCGGTCGACAGCCTGGGCGCCGGTATCAATATCGGTTACCCGATCAGTGAGACCGCTCGCCTGACTTATGGCCTGACTGTGCAGCAGGATGAGATCAGTACCGGTCGCTATACCGTTGACGAGATTTTCGACTTCACCCGCCAGGAAGGCGATAAGTACCTGAACTTCAAGGCTTCCGTTGGCTGGTCGGAGTCCACCCTGAACCGTGGCGTGCTGGCCAACCGTGGGCATTCGCAGAGTCTGGTGTTCGAAACCACCGTGCCGGGCAGCGACCTGTCGTTCTACAAGCTCGACTACCGCGGCCAGGTCTTCAAGCCGCTGACCGATACCTACACCATGCGTTTCCACACCCAGTTGGGATACGGCGGTGCGTTCGGCTCCACCAGCAAGCTGCCGTTCTACGAGAACTATTACGCCGGCGGTTTCAACTCGGTACGGGGTTTCGAAGACAACAGCCTGGGCCCGCGCAGTACGCCGAGCGTTGTTCGTAACGCTGCAGGCGAGATTGTCAACGGTCCTGATGAGCTTGGCCGCTATACCGACACGGATCAGGATCCGCTGCCATTCGGTGGTAACGTGTTGATCCAGGGCGGCGCCGAGTTGTTGTTCCCGTTGCCGTTCGTCAAGGATCAGCGTTCGCTGCGCACGGCCCTGTTCTGGGACGTGGGTAACGTGTTCGATACCGACTGCAGTTCCACACAGAAGGCTCGTGGTGACAGCTGCGATATCGATTTCGGCAACCTGGCCAGTTCGGTCGGTGTGGGTGTCACCTGGATCACCGCCCTCGGTCCGCTGAGCTTCAGCCTGGCGATGCCGGTGAAGAAGCCGGACGACGCCGATACCCAGGTATTCCAATTCTCCCTCGGCCAGACGTTCTAAGCGTCTGCTCATGAATCATGAAGACAGTTTTTCTGCAGGAGTTGCACCGTGCGTAAGTTGACTCAACTGGTTCTGTTAAGCGCTACCCTGCTGGCCACCCCGGCATTCGCGGAAATGAAGGTCGCGGTCCTGAATTATCAGATGGCCCTGCTCGAATCCGATGCGGCCAAGCGTTACGCGGTAGACGCCGAGAAGAAGTTCGGCCCGCAGCTGAACAAGCTCAAGACCCTGGAAAGCGATGCCAAGCGCATTCAGGATCGCGTCGTCAAGGATGGCGAGAAGATGCAGACCGCCGAGCGCGAGCGTCTCGAGCTGGACTTCAAGCAGAAGGCCCGCGACTTCCAGTTCCAGTCCAAGGAGCTGAATGAAGCCAAGGCCGCCGCTGATCGCGACATGCTCAAGAAACTCAAGCCCAACCTGGACAAGGCCGTCGAAGAAGTCATCAAGGCCGGCAACTTCGACCTGGTGCTGGAGCGCGGTGCGGTGATCGATGTCAAACCTCAGTACGACATCACCCGTAAGGTCATCGAGCGCATGAACCAGCTGCGTTAATGATGTCTTCGCCAGTATTCACCCTCGGCCAGCTGGCCGAGCGGTTGGGCGCCACCTTGCGTGGTGCCGCCTCACAGACGGTCGACGGGCTGGCAACCTTGCAGGATGCCGGCCCGTCTCAGCTGACGTTCCTGGCCAATGCCCAGTACCGCAAACACCTGGGAAGCTGTCGGGCCGCTGCCGTGTTGCTTACCGCCGCTGACGCCGACGATTTCTCTGGCAATGCGCTGGTCGTCGACAATCCCTACCTGGCCTACGCGTCGCTGTCTCATCTGTTCGAGAGCAAGCCCAGGGCGACGGCGGGGGTTCATCCCACCGCCTTGGTGGCAGATGACGCGTGGGTCGATCCGAGTGCCGCCATCGGGCCCTATGTGGTGATCGAGAGTGGCGCGAAGATCGCGGCAGGTGTGTCGCTGGGGGCCCATTGTGTGGTCGGTGCGCGATCCGAGATCGGCGAGGGTGGCTGGTTGGCGCCGCGGGTTACGCTGTACCACGATGTGCGCATTGGCAAGCGAGTGGTCATCCAGTCGGGGGCGGTGATCGGTGGTGAGGGCTTCGGCTTCGCCAACCACAAGGGGGTCTGGAAGAAGATCGCGCAGATCGGCGGCGTGAGCATCGGCGACGACGTCGAGATCGGTGCCAACACCACTCTCGATCGCGGTTCGCTGTCCGATACCCGTATCGGCAATGGCGTGAAGCTGGATAACCAGATCATGATCGCGCACAACGTACAGGTCGGCGACCACACGGCGATGGCTGCCTGCGTCGGTATTTCCGGCAGTACCTCGATCGGCAAGAACTGCATGATCGCCGGTGGCGTTGGCATGGTCGGGCATATCGACGTGTGCGACGGCGTCTACGTCACCGGGATGACCATGGTCACCCGCTCGATCACCGAGCCAGGTGCCTATTCATCCGGTACCGCCATGCAACCTGCGGGCGAGTGGAAGAAAAGCGTGGCGCGCATCCGCCAGCTGGACGACATGGCACGGCGTGTGAAGCAGTTGGAAAAACAACTGGCTGCCGTGACCTCTAGCGGGAATGCCTCATCTGATGCCTGAGCATGGCTGACGCCGTGCTCTCTTCTTTTTATTACGGGCTTCTCTGGAAATGATGGAAATCAACGAAATTCGCGAGTACTTGCCGCACCGCTACCCGTTCCTGCTGGTGGATCGAGTCACGGAGCTGGATATCGAGGGCAAGAGCGTTCGTGCCTACAAGAATGTCAGCGTCAACGAGCCATTCTTCAACGGCCATTTCCCCGAGCATCCGATCATGCCCGGCGTCCTGATCATCGAGGCCATGGCGCAAGCCGCCGGCATCCTGGGTTTCAAGATGATGGACGTGAAGCCTGCCGACGGCACGCTCTACTATTTCGTCGGCTCCGATAAGCTACGCTTCCGTCAGCCGGTCGTGCCTGGCGACCAACTGATCCTCGAGGCCAGGTTCCTCAGCAGCAAGCGCAGTATCTGGAAGTTCGAATGCAAGGCGACGGTAGACGGCAAGGAAGTGTGCTCGGCCGAAATCATCTGTGCGGAACGCAAGTTATGAGTTTGATTGACCCTCGCGCCATCATCGATCCCAGTGCCAGGCTGGCGGACGACGTCGTCGTCGGCCCTTGGTCGATCATTGGGCCCGACGTAGAAATCGGCGAGGGCAGCGTGCTGGGTCCCAATGTGATCATCAAGGGCCCTACCCGTATCGGCAGGCACAACCGCATCTACCAGTTCGCCTCGCTCGGCGAGGACACCCCGGATCGCAAGTACAAGGGCGAACCCACGCGCCTGGTCATCGGTGACCACAACATCATCCGTGAAGGCGTGACCATGCACCGTGGCACCATTCAGGATCGTGACGAAACCACCATCGGTGACCACAACCTGATCATGGCCTACGCCCATATCGGTCACGACAGCGTCGTCGGCAACCACTGCATCCTGGTCAACAACGTGGCGCTGGCGGGGCATGTACACATCGGTGATTGGGCGATCCTGTCCGGTTACACGCTGGTCCATCAGTTCTGCCATATCGGCGCGCACTCCTTTGCCGGCATGGGGGCGGCAATCGGCAAGGATGTTCCGGCTTACGTCACCGTATCCGGCAATCCCGCCGAGGCGCGCAGCATGAACTTCGAGGGTTTGCGCCGCCGGGGATTCAGCCCCGAGTCGATGCAGGCGCTGCGCCGTGCCTACAAGATCGTCTATCGCCAGGGCTTCACCATCGAAGAAGCGCTGGTGGAGTTGGAGGACGTGGCCGCGCAGTTCTCCGAAGTGGCGGTTTTCCGCGATTCGATCCTTACCTCCAGCCGCGGCATCACCCGCTGACCCATGGCTGAGGCATTGCGTGTCGCGCTGGTCGCCGGCGAGGCGTCTGGCGATATTCTCGGGGCTGGTCTGATGCAGGCCTTGAAGGCCCTGCATCCTAGTGTCGAATTCATCGGAGTCGGCGGCCCGCGGATGCAGGCCGAGGGGCTGGTCAGCGATTTTCCCATGGAGCGCCTGGCGGTCATGGGGCTGGTCGAGGTGCTCGGCCGTTTGCCTGAGCTGCTGTCACGCCGTCGGCGGCTCATCAGCCGGTTGATCGAGCGCAGGCCCGATGTGTTCATCGGCATCGACGCGCCGGACTTCACCCTGGGGGTCGAGCTCAAGCTGCGCCGTGCCGGCATTCGCACCGTGCATTACGTCAGCCCCTCGGTGTGGGCCTGGCGGCAGAAACGCGTGCTGAAAATTCGCGATGCCTGCGACCTGATGCTCACCTTGTTTCCCTTCGAGGCGCAGTTCTACGAAGCGCACCAGGTTCCCGTGTGCTTCGTCGGCCATCCGCTGGCAGACGCCATTCCGTTGCAGGCCGACCGCGCTGCGGCTCGCGAGCTACTCGGGCTGCCCTTGGACGCGCCCGTGGTGGCATTGCTGCCAGGTAGCCGCGGCGGTGAAGTGTCGCGGCTGGGCAGTCTGTTTCTCGATGCGGCGCAGCGGCTGCGTGCGCTGCGCCCGGGTGTGCGTTTCGTACTGCCCTGTGCCAGCCTCGAGCGCCGCGCGCAGATCGAGCAGATGCTGGGCGATCGCGACCTCCCCCTGCAGTTGCTCGACGGGCGTTCCCACGATGCCCTGGCCGCCTGCGATGCCGTGTTGATCGCGTCGGGCACTGCCACCCTCGAAGCGCTGCTCTACAAGCGGCCAATGGTGGTGGCCTACCGCGTGGCGCCGATGACCTTCAGCATTCTCAAGCGCCTGGTGAAGAGCCCGTACATCTCGCTGCCTAACCTGCTCGCGCAGCGCCTGCTGGTACCCGAGCTGATCCAGGACGCGGCCACTGCCGATGCCCTGGCTCAGGCGGTGGCACCCTTGCTGGCCGACGGCGACGCTCAGACCGAGGGGTTCGATGCCATTCACCGCACCCTGCGACGCGGTGCCTCCGAGCGTGCGGCGGCTGCGGTGCTCGATCTGCTGGGGCGGCGCTGATGCAAATGGGGCTGGATTTTTCCACCGTCGAAGAGCTGGTCGCCGGTGTCGACGAAGTCGGACGCGGTCCATTGTGTGGGGCGGTGGTGACCGCTGCGGTGATCCTCGACCCGATGCGGCCGATCCTCGGTCTCAACGATTCCAAGAAACTCAGCCCGGCACGGCGCGAGAAGCTGTTCGATGAAATCCGCGAGAAGGCGCTGGCCTGGTGCATCGCGCGTGCCGAAGTGGAAGAGATCGACCGGCTGAATATCCTGCATGCCACCCTGCTGGCCATGCAGCGTGCCGTCGAGGGCCTGAGCGTGACACCGAAACTGGCGTTGATCGACGGCAACCGCTGCCCGAAACTGTCCGTGCCCAGCGCGCCGGTGGTCGGTGGCGATGCGCAGGTGCCGGCTATCGCCGCGGCTTCGATCCTCGCCAAGGTCAGTCGTGACCGCGAGATGGGCGAGCTCGACGCGCTCTATCCGGGGTACGGCATCGCCCTGCACAAGGGTTATCCGACGCCCGTGCACCTCGAGGCCCTGATACGCCTGGGCCCGACCCCCATCCACCGGCGCTCCTTCGCGCCGGTGCGTCGATTGCTGGAAGCCACGCGCGTCAACTGAGCGTACTCAGTCCGCTGTCCAGCCTCCCAGTTACGGTACAATCCGCGTTTTGTCGCTTTTCCTGCAGGGCTTCTTCATGGCTGTTTCTTTCGTTCATCTTCGCCTGCACACCGAATACTCCCTGGTCGACGGACTGGTTCGCGTCAAGCCCCTGGTCAAGGCCGTGGCCGGCTCGGGCATGCCGGCGGTGGCGGTCACCGACATGAGCAACATGTGCTCGTTGGTGAAGTTCTACAAGGCCGCCATGGGTGCCGGCATCAAGCCGATCTGCGGTGCCGATATCTGGCTGGCCAGCGCCTACGAAGACGGCCCCCTGACCCGCATGACCCTGTTGGCGATGAACCCCAAGGGCTATCGCAACCTCACCGAACTGGTTTCCCGCGGCTGGAGCGAAGGGCAGAGCAACGACCTGGTGATCATCCAGCGCGACTGGGTGAAGGCTGCCAGCGAGGGGCTGATCGCCCTGTCCGGTGCCAAGGAAGGTGAGATCGGTCACGCCCTGCTCGATGGCGAACTGGCCAAGGCCGAAGCGCTGTTGCAGGAATGGCAGGCGGTGTTTCCGGAGCGTTTCTATCTGGAAGTGCAGCGCACCAGCCGCGTCAACGACGAAGAGCACGTGCACGCGGCCGTGGCCCTGGCGGACAGGCTGGGGGCGCCGCTGGTGGCGACCAACGACGTGCGTTTTCTCAAGCAGGGCGACTTCGAAGCCCACGAAACCCGCGTCTGCATCGGTGAAAGCCGCATTCTCGACGACCCGCGCCGGCCGCGTATCTACTCCGACCAGCAGTACCTGAAGTCGCCGCAGGAAATGGCCGAGCTGTTCAGCGATCTGCCCGACGCGCTGGAAAACACCGTCGAGATCGCCAAGCGCTGCAACATCGAAGTGCTGCTCGGCAAATACTTCCTGCCGGACTTCCCGGTGCCGCAAGGCATGACCATCGACGAGTACTTCCGCAAAGTGTCGTTCGACGGCCTGGAAGAGCGCCTCGAGGTTCTGCTGCCCAAGGACACCCCGGACTACGACGCGAAGAAGCAGGTCTATATCGACCGGCTGAATTTCGAGCTGGATATCATCATCCAGATGGGCTTCCCCGGCTACTTCCTGATCGTTATGGACTTCATCCAGTGGGCCAAGAGCAATGGCGTGCCGGTCGGGCCGGGGCGTGGCTCGGGCGCTGGCTCGCTGGTGGCCTACGTGCAGAAGATCACCGACCTCGATCCGTTGGCCTACGATCTGCTGTTCGAACGGTTCCTCAACCCCGAACGGGTATCCATGCCCGACTTCGACGTCGACTTCTGCATGGATGGCCGTGACCGGGTCATCGACTACGTGGCCGAGAAGTACGGCCGTAACGCGGTGAGCCAGATCATCACCTTCGGCTCCATGGCGGCCAAGGCGGTGGTGCGCGACGTGGCGCGGGTGCAGGGCAAGTCCTATGGCCTGGCCGATCGCCTGTCGAAGATGATTCCGTTCGAAGTCGGCATGACCCTGGAAAAGGCCTTCGAGATGGAGGAGCCGCTGCGCGACTTCATCAAGAACGATGAAGAGGCCGCCGAGATCTGGGAGATGTCGCTCAAGCTCGAAGGCATCGTGCGCGGCACCGGCAAGCACGCCGGTGGCGTGGTGATCGCACCGACCAAGCTGACCGACTTCTCGCCGATCGCCTGCGATGAAGAAGGCGCCGGCCTGGTCACTCAGTTCGACAAGGACGACGTCGAGCAGGCCGGCCTGGTGAAGTTCGACTTTCTCGGCCTGCGGACCCTGACCATCATCAAATGGGCGCTGGAGACCATCCACCGCGATCAGCGCGCGGCCGGCGAGCCGGAAGAGAATCTGGTCAACATCGATTTCATCCCGCTGGACGACAAGCCTACCTACCAGATGCTCCAGAAAGCGGAGACCACCGCGGTCTTCCAGCTCGAATCGCGGGGCATGAAGGAGCTGATCAAGAAGCTCAAGCCCGACTGCCTGGAGGACATGATCGCTCTGGTGGCGTTGTTCCGCCCCGGCCCGCTGCAGTCCGGCATGGTGGATGACTTCATCAACCGCAAGCACGGCCGTGCCGAGCTGTCGTACCCGCACCCCGATTACCAGTACGCCGGCCTGGAGCCGGTGCTCAAGCCGACCTACGGGATCATCCTCTACCAGGAACAGGTGATGCAGATCGCCCAGGTCATGGGTGGCTATACCCTCGGTCAGGCAGACATGCTGCGCCGTGCCATGGGCAAGAAGAAGCCCGAGGAGATGGCCAAGCAGCGTGGTGGCTTCATCGAAGGTTGTGCCAACAACAATATCGATGCCGAGCTGGCGGGCAACATCTTCGACCTGGTGGAAAAGTTCGCCGGCTATGGCTTCAACAAATCCCACTCGGCCGCCTATGGCCTGGTCTCCTACCAGACCGCCTGGCTGAAGGCGCATTACCCGGCGCCGTTCATGGCGGCGGTGCTGTCGGCGGACATGCACAACACCGACAAGGTGGTGATCCTCATCGAAGAATGCCGCAGCATGAAGCTGCGCATCGATCCGCCGGATGTCAACGCCTCCGAGTTCAAGTTCACCGTCAGTCATGACGCGAATAATGTGCCGCGGATTCTTTATGGCCTGGGCGCGGTCAAGGGCGTTGGCGAAGGCCCGGTCGAGGCCATCGTCGAGGCACGCCAGGATGGCCCGTTCAAGGATCTGTTCGACTTCTGCTCGCGGGTCGACCTCAAGCGCATCAACAAGCGCACCATGGATGCCTTGATCCGCAGTGGTGCGCTGGATCGCCTGGGCCCGCATTTCTATGACGAGCTCAAGGCCTATCAGGCCAACATCGACCGCAACCGTGCGGTGCTGCTATCGGCGATGGAGGAGGCCGTGCAGGCCGCCGAGCAGACTGCGCGCAGCCATGACAGCGGCCATATGGACCTGTTCGGCGGCGTGTTCGCCAGCCCTGAGGCGGACGTTTATGCCAATCACCACCGTGCCAAGGAGCTGTCGCTCAAGGAACGGCTCAAGGGCGAGAAGGACACCCTGGGCCTTTACCTGACCGGCCACCCGATCGACGAGTACGAAAGCGAAGTGCGGCGTTTCGCCCGCCAACGCATCGTCGACCTCAAGCCGGCCCGCGACACCCAGACCGTGGCAGGCCTGATCGTCAACCTGCGAGTGATGAAGAACAAGAAGGGCGACAAGATGGGCTTCATTACCCTGGACGACCGTTCAGGGCGCATCGAAGCCTCGCTGTTCGCCGACGCCTTCGCCAGCAACCAGGCGCTGCTGCAGAGCGACGCCCTGGTAGTGGTGGAAGGGGAGGTCAGCAATGACGATTTCTCGGGTGGCATGCGCCTGCGCGCCAAGCGGGTGATGAGCCTGGAGGAGGCGCGTACCGGCCTGGCCGAGAGCCTGCGTGTTCGCGTGCAGGCCAGCGCGCTGAAAGGTGATCGTCTACGCTGGCTGGGGGAGTTGTGTCGCCGCCACCGTGGCGCCTGCCCGATCACCCTGGACTACACCGGTGCCGATGCACGGGCCTTGCTGCAGTTCGGCGAGGACTGGCGAATCGATCCGGCCGACAGCTTGATCCAAGCTTTGCGTGACCAGTTCGGGCGAGACAACGTCTTTCTGCAATACCGCTAGAATTGCGGCGCTGAAGTGCGGGGCTAATCGGTCTGTGAAGACTCCGCACGACGCCCGTGACACTGCATGATCGCCGCTGGCGCGGGCGGATCCCGTGGATTTTGCTCGCCGAGTGAACGCCAGCGTGCATTCGCTGGCATATTCGCTGCCGGAAGCGCTTGCAAGTGTCGACCTGAATGCGCCTGTTCCTATAAGGTAGGCGCCAAATGGATACACGCTCCCCGGCCCTGTGGCCGTCGACGCATGACGGATGCCTATGAACCCGAATTACCTCGATTTCGAACAGCCGATTGCCGACCTGCAAGCCAAGATCGAAGAGCTTCGCCTGGTTGGCAATCACAACTCCCTGAACATCGGCGAGGAAATCGCCCGTCTGCAGGACAAGAGCAGCACGCTGACCGAGAGCATCTTCGGCAATCTGACCAGTTGGCAGATCGCCAGGCTCGCCCGTCATCCGCAGCGGCCCTACACCCTGGATTACCTGCAGCACATCTTCACCGAGTTCGACGAGCTGCACGGTGATCGTCACTTTTCCGACGACGCTGCCATCGTCGGTGGCGTTGCCCGCCTCAATGGCCAGCCGGCCATGGTCATTGGCCATCAGAAGGGCCGCGAGGTTCGCGAGAAGGTGCGCCGCAACTTCGGCATGCCGCGGCCCGAAGGCTACCGCAAGGCCTGTCGCCTGATGGAGATGGCCGAGCGCTTCAAGATGCCGATCCTGACCTTCATCGATACGCCGGGCGCCTACCCGGGGATCGACGCCGAAGAGCGCGGTCAGAGCGAGGCGATCGCCTGGAACCTGCGTGTCATGGCACGTCTGAAAACGCCGATCATCTCCACCGTGATCGGCGAAGGTGGTTCTGGCGGTGCCCTGGCCATCGGCGTATGCGACAACCTCAACATGTTGCAGTATTCGACCTATGCGGTGATCTCGCCGGAAGGTTGCGCATCGATCCTGTGGAAAACCGCCGAGAAGGCGCCGGATGCCGCCGAGGCCATGGGCATCACTGCCGAGCGCCTGAAGGGCCTGGGCATCGTCGATAAAGTGATCGCCGAGCCGCTGGGCGGCGCACACCGCGATCCGGCCGCTGCGGCCGAATCCATCCGCCAGGTTCTGAGCGCTCAGCTCGAAGAGCTGCGCGGGCTCGATACCGAGGCGCTGTTGGCGCGCCGCTACGAGCGTCTGATGAGCTACGGTATCGCCTGATGCCGGCTTGCCCTGCAGGCATGCAAGTCGCCGCTCTGGCGATGCGCATGCCTGCAGGGTCGCCCCGCTAAACCGCGCCATGTCCCTCGAATCGGCTCTGCTCGCGCGCCTCGCTCCGTGGCGTGGGGCGTCGGCTTGGCGAGTGGCTTTCTCCGGCGGGCTCGATTCCACCGTGCTTCTGCATGTGCTGGCAGTGGCTGCACGAAGCCACGCGCTGCCACCCATTTCCGCTATCCATGTGCATCACGGCTTGCAGGTCGCGGCCGACGCCTGGCCGCTGCATTGCCAGCGCCTGTGCGATGAGCTGGGCGTGCCGCTGCATGTCGAACATGTTCAGGTCGCGCCGGGTGCCAGTCTGGAGCGAGCGGCTCGTGACGCTCGTTATGCTGCGTTTTCCGCGCTGCTGAATCCGCGTGAGGTGCTGCTGTTCGCTCAGCACCAAGATGATCAGGCGGAGACCGTTCTCTATCGTCTGCTGCGTGGTGCTGGGGTGCGCGGTCTGGCGGCCATGGCGGCTAGCCGTGCGTTGGCTGCCGGGCATGTCGTGCGGCCGCTGCTGGATGTGCCGCGCAGCGACCTGCGGGCTCATGCCGAGGTGCATGAGCTGTGCTGGGTGGAGGACCCGTCGAATGCCGACAGCGGGCCGGCCCGCAACTTTCTGCGTCTGGAAATCCTGCCGCGTTTGCAGCGGCGCTGGCCGAGCGCGTCCCAGGTCGTGGCCCGGGCGGCGCAACATCAGGCCGAGGCACTGGCCTTGCTGGAGGAGCTGGCCGAAATCGATCTGCAGCGAGCCCGTGCGTCGAGCGGTTTCGACTGGCTCGATATTCCCTGTCTCGATCTGCAGGCCCTGCGCGAGCTGTCCGATGCCCGGCAGCGCAACCTGTTGCGTCACTGGTTGGCGGACTTCGGTCGCCTGCCCGATAGCCGTCATTGGCAGGGGTGGCTCGATCTGCGGGATGCAGGAGCCGATGCCGGACCGGTCTGGCGACTCGAGAATGGCGAACTGCGGCGCCATGGCAACTGCCTGTTCTGGCTCGCTGCAGGCTGGGCAGCAGGCTGCTCGAGCCAGCCACAACCCTGGCATATGGCGACGCAGCCGCTGACACTGCCTGGCAATGGTCATGTCTGGCTCGACGGCGCGATCCCGGCGGGGCGGTTGAGCGTAGGTTACCGTCAGGGGGGCGAGGTCATCGAGTTGCCTGGGCGGGGACGGCGTGACGTGAAGCGCTTCCTGCAGCAGTCTGGCGTGCCGGCATTCATTCGCGGGCGCCTTCCTTTACTGCTATGCGATGGGCGACTCGTGGCCCTCGCCAATCTGTTCGCCAGCCCAGGTTGCGGCAGGTTCCACTGGCAGCCGCCGGCCATCAGCTGATGGCGGACGGGGTCGTTGACGCCGCCGGCATGCAGGGCTTCGCGTCGCTGCGGGCGTGGCCGAGAGGCTGCCCGCAGAGCGCTTCGGGCCGCCCGATGGAGGCTTCGCTGCCGTGGCTTTCAGCGAGCGTCGGGCTTCACGTTCTTCCCCCGTCAGGACGTTTCCGGTAGACTACGCTCCCGTCTCTATTCAGGTATTCGCTGCTTCTTCAGAAGCGGTGGATGTTTGCTATTTGCCGGCATGGTTCGCCATGTTTGCTAAGGTGAACCAAGGCCTTCTCTGCTCCCCGGCGGCTCGACCGCCACTGCTGACTTCTTAGGGTTTTTCATGACGCGCTTCATATTCGTCACGGGTGGTGTTGTTTCTTCATTGGGGAAAGGCATCGCCTCGGCATCCCTGGCTGCCATCCTGGAGGCGCGGGGCCTGAAGGTCACGATGCTCAAACTGGATCCCTACATCAACGTCGATCCGGGCACCATGAGCCCGTTCCAGCACGGTGAAGTATTCGTCACCCATGACGGTGCCGAGACCGATCTCGACCTGGGGCACTATGAGCGGTTCATCCGCACCACGATGACCCAGAACAACAACTTCACCACCGGCCGCGTCTACGAAGACGTACTGCGCAAGGAGCGCCGGGGGGATTACCTGGGCGCGACCATCCAGGTCATCCCGCACATCACCGACGAGATCAAGCGCCGCATCATCAAGGGCGCCGGCGACGCTGACGTCGCCATGGTCGAAATCGGCGGTACCGTGGGCGATATCGAGTCGCAACCGTTCCTCGAGGCGATTCGCCAGCTGCGTTTCGAAGTGGGCGCCAAGCGCGCCATGCTGATGCACCTGACGCTGGTGCCGTACATCGCCACCGCCGGCGAAACCAAGACCAAGCCGACCCAGCATTCTGTCAAGGAGCTGCGCTCCATCGGCCTGCAGCCGGATGTGCTGGTGTGCCGCTCCGATCACCCGATCGACCTGTCGTCGCGCCGCAAGATCGCCCAGTTCACCAACGTCGAAGAGCGCGCAGTAATCGCCCTGGAAGACGCCGACACCATCTACAAGATCCCGGGCATCCTGCACTCGCAGGGGCTGGATGATTTCGTCGTCGAGCGTTTCGCTCTGGAATGTCGCGGTGCCGACCTGTCCGAGTGGGATCGCGTGGTCGATGCCAAGCTGAACCCGGAAAAAGAAGTCAACATCGCCATGGTCGGCAAGTACATGGAGCTTCTGGATGCCTACAAGTCGCTGATCGAAGCGATGAGCCATGCCGGTATCAGCAACCGTACCAAGGTCAACCTGCGTTATATCGATTCCGAAGACATCGAGAACCAGGGCACCGACCTGCTGCAGGGCGTCGATGCCATTCTGGTTCCAGGCGGTTTCGGTCTGCGTGGCGTGGAAGGCAAGATCAAGACCGTCCAGTACGCTCGCGAGAACAAGATTCCCTACCTGGGCATCTGCCTGGGCATGCAGGTGGCGGTCATCGAGTTCGCCCGTAACGTGCTGGGCTGGAATGATGCCAACTCCACCGAGTTCGACATCGCCAGCCAGCATCCGGTGGTGGGGCTGATCACCGAGTGGCAGGACGCCACCGGTGCGACCGAACAGCGTACCGAAGCCTCCGACCTTGGCGGCACCATGCGCCTTGGCGCCCAGGATTGCCAACTGCTGAGCGGCTCCAAGGTTCACGACTGCTACGGCAAGGACGTGATCGTCGAGCGCCACCGCCATCGTTACGAAGTGAACAACAACCTGCTGCCGCAACTGCTCGATGCTGGCCTCAAGGTCACCGGGCGCTCCGGCGACGGCGCTCTGGTGGAAGTGGTGGAGAGCGCGGATCATCCGTGGTTCGTGGCCTGCCAGTTCCACCCGGAATTCACCTCCACGCCGCGTGACGGCCACCCGCTGTTCAGTGGTTTCGTCAACGCCGCCCTGGCGCACCAAGCGCAGAAGGCCTGACCCATGGCGCAGAAGACCATCCGCGTTGGCGCGATCGATGTCGCCAACGACAAGCCGTTCGTGCTGTTCGGCGGCATCAACGTGCTGGAATCCCGTGAGCTTGCCCTGCGTACCTGTGAAGAGTACGTGCGGGTCACCGACAAGCTCGGTATCCCTTATGTGTTCAAGGCAAGCTTCGACAAGGCCAACCGTTCGTCGGTGACTTCCTTCCGCGGCCCTGGCCTGGAAGAGGGCATGAAGATCTTCGAAGAGGTGAAGAAGACCTTCGGCGTTCCGGTGATCACCGATGTGCACGAACCCTACCAGGCGCAGCCGGTGGCGGACGTCTGCGACATCATCCAGTTGCCGGCCTTCCTCTCGCGGCAGACCGACCTGGTGGTGGCCATGGCCAAGACCGGTGCGGTGATCAACATCAAGAAGGCGCAGTTCCTCGCACCTCAGGAAATGAAACATATTCTCGCCAAGTGTGTCGAAGCCGGGAACGATCAGCTGATCCTCTGTGAGCGCGGTTCCTCCTTCGGGTACAACAACCTGGTGGTGGACATGCTGGGCTTCGGCATCATGAAGGCCTTCGAGTACCCGGTGTTCTTCGACGTCACCCACGCCCTGCAGATGCCGGGCGGGCGTTCGGATTCCGCTGGCGGGCGGCGTGCCCAGGTCACCGAGCTGGCCAAGGCGGGCATGAGTCAGGGACTGGCCGGGCTGTTCCTCGAGGCGCATCCGGATCCGGAAAATGCCAAGTGCGATGGCCCTTGTGCCTTGCGTCTGGACAAGCTCGAGCCGTTCCTGGCGCAGCTCAAGCAGCTGGATGATCTGATCAAGAGTCAGGATCCGATCGAAACCGCCTGATCGGCGTTTCCACGGTCGCTTATCTGTTTCACCGCCCGGCCTTCTGGCCGGGTTTGTCATGTCAGCCCGGTCTGCCGTCGAGCGTGCCCGGTGCTGGCAGCCGAATGCAGCAGTGCGTTTTCGACAATTTCTGGAGAGCTTACAAGAATGGCAAAGATCGTCGACATCAAGGGTCGTGAGGTTCTCGACTCCCGTGGCAACCCCACCGTGGAAGCGGACGTAATCCTCGACAATGGCATCGTCGGCAGCGCCTGTGCGCCGTCCGGTGCCTCCACCGGTTCGCGCGAAGCGCTGGAACTGCGTGATGGCGACAAGAGCCGTTACCTCGGCAAGGGCGTCCTCAAGGCCGTTGGCAACATCAACGGGCCGATCCGCGACGCGCTGCTGGGCAAGGATCCGGTCGACCAGAAGGCTCTGGACAAGATCATGATCGATCTGGACGGCACCGAGAACAAGGCCACCCTGGGCGCCAACGCGATCCTCGCCGTCTCCCTGGCCGCCGCCAAGGCCGCCGCTCAGGATCAGGATCTGCCGCTCTATGCGCACATCGCCAACCTCAATGGCACCCCTGGCCAGTACTCCATGCCCGTGCCGATGATGAACATCATCAACGGTGGCGAGCATGCCGACAACAACGTCGATATCCAGGAGTTCATGGTGCAGCCGGTGGGCGCATCGAGCTTCGCCGAAGGTCTGCGCATCGGCGCGGAAATCTTCCATCACCTCAAGGCCGTGCTCAAGGCCCGTGGTCTGAGCACTGCGGTCGGCGACGAGGGTGGTTTCGCACCGAACCTGGCCTCCAACGAGGACGCGCTGTCGGCGATTGCCGAAGCGGTTGCCAACGCCGGTTACAAGCTGGGCACCGACGTTACCCTGGCACTGGACTGTGCCGCTAGCGAGTTCTACGAAGACGGCAAGTACAACCTGTCTGGCGAAGGTAAATCCTTCGACGCCGAAGGTTTTGCCGAGTACCTGAAAGGCCTGACCGAGCGCTTCCCGATCATCTCCATCGAAGACGGTCTGGACGAGTCCGACTGGGCGGGCTGGAAGATCCTCACCGACAAGATCGGCGCCAAGGTGCAACTGGTTGGCGACGACCTGTTCGTGACCAATACCAAGATCCTCAAGGAAGGCATCGACAAGGGCATCGGTAACTCGATCCTGATCAAGTTCAACCAGATCGGTTCGCTGAGCGAAACCCTGGAAGCCATCCAGATGGCCAAGGCCGCAGGTTACACCGCGGTCATCTCGCACCGCAGCGGCGAGACCGAAGACAGCACCATCGCCGACCTGGCGGTGGGCACTGCCGCTGGTCAGATCAAGACCGGCTCGCTGTGCCGCTCCGATCGCGTGTCCAAGTACAACCAGTTGCTGCGTATCGAAGAGCAACTGGGCGCCAAGGCGCCGTACCGTGGTCGCAGCGAGTTCCGCGGCTAAGGCAGATTCGCCGGCGAGGTGGCCAACGCCTCGCCATGCGGGCACTGTGAAAATCTGCCGAGTCGACTTCACGGTCTTGTCGGATGCCGATGACGCAGGGAGAATCGACAGATGTCCGCAGCAGCGACCCTTCCTTATCCGAGTGCCTCACCTGCCATGCGTAGTCCCTACTGGCTGTTCCTCGTTCTGGTTCTGGTACTTGCAGGGCTGCAATATCGCCTGTGGGTAGGCGAGGGCAGCCTGGCGCAGGTCAGCGATCTGCAGCAGCAGATCGCCGACCAGGAAGGCGAGAACGAGCGTCTGCTCGAGCGTAACCGCATCCTCGAGGCGGAAGTGATGGAGCTGAAGAAAGGCATGGAAACCGTCGAAGAACGCGCCCGCCATGAGCTGGGCATGGTCAAGGACGGCGAAACCCTCTATCAGTTGGCTGAATGAACACTCCTGATCTGCCGTCCTTCTGGGCGGTGATTCCGGCCGCCGGCATCGGCAGCCGCATGCATGCCGACAAGCCCAAGCAGTATCTGCAGCTGGCCGGCAAGAGCATTCTCGAACACACCCTCAACTGTTTCCTCGACCATCCGTGCCTGCGTGGCGTGGTGGTCAGCCTGGCCGAGGACGATCCGTTCTGGCCGAACCTGAGTTGTGCCCGCGACCCGCGCATCCAGATTGCCAACGGCGGTGCCGAGCGCGCCGACTCGGTGCTCAATGCGTTGCTGCGCCTGGGAGAACTGGGTGGCAGTGAGCAGGATTGGGTACTGGTGCACGACGCCGCCCGGCCCAACCTGGCGCAGGCAGATCTCGATCTGCTGTTGGCCGAGTTGGCTGACGACGCGGTAGGCGGGCTGCTCGCCGTCCCCGCTCGGGACACCCTCAAGCGTGTCGGCAGCGATGGACGTGTGCGCGAAACCATCGATCGCTCGGTCATCTGGCAGGCTTACACGCCGCAGATGTTCCGTCTCGGCGCCTTGCACCGCGCGCTCGCCGAGGCACTGGTTTCGGATGTTGCAGTGACCGACGAAGCCTCGGCGATCGAGTGGGCCGGTCAATCGCCGCGTCTCGTCGAAGGCCGGGCGGATAACCTCAAGGTCACCCGCCCGGAAGATCTGCACTATCTGGAGCGCCTGTGGCGCGGCCGGAGTTGATGCTGTCCGCTACCCTGGTGGCGTAGTTCGCGCGAGATTGACGCTTCACCTGCGCGGCCCGATCCGTCCAGCACGCGGGATCAAAATACGGTGGGTGAAGAAGCGTCACCCACCCTGCGCGCTTCAGCAGTCGGCAGACTGCTGCGCTGAGGCAGTACAGCCGGTTGTCGCTCTCAGTGAATCCACTTCTTGGCATTCTTGCCAAGGTTGCGATCGAGCACGCTGGTGAGCTTGTTCATGGCGCCGTCGATGGCTTGCCGCAGTTCGCCGGCATCGAAGGATACCGACATCGGGTCACGCCCCTTGAGGCGCGCTTCGACCTTGCAGCGTTTGTCCTGGGGGCCACTTTTCAGGGCGTTTTCGTCGGAGAGATGAATCTCCACGCGGGTGAGGTGATCCTCATAGCGCTGCAGCTTGTCCCGTACTCGACCTCTGATATCCGCCTTGAATGCCATCGAGGTGTCGACATGCTTTCCGCTGTTGACCATGACCTGCATAACCATTTCCTCATGCTGGTGAGTTCGCGACGGCCCGAACAAGGGCCTCATGGTCTACGACGAGGTGAGTGGTGCTGAGGTTCGCTGGCGGTTGTGACAGTATATGAGTGGCTAGGTGTGATCTCTCAGTAGGTTGTTCATCCGGGGCATTCCCGGAATTCTGGAAGTGCGACCAACCAAGCACTCCAGGAGCCCCGGATGAACC